>CAVPUZ010000012.1:0-187065 GCA_963709055.1 uncultured Acidobacteriaceae bacterium | reverse complement strand
ATTTGGCAAGGCAGCACGCCGAAAAGGCATTGGTCCTGCTCGATTCTCATACCACACCGGCGTCCTCATGGACCGATACCGAGCAATACCACGGTGAGATTCGTCAGGGCGCCCAGGATGTGCTCAAGAAGATCGAGGCAGCGCATTGATATTGATTAGGCAGTCCCTCGCCAAGCGGGGGCATGTTTCGCGCATGGCCACTGCTGGTCCAAAGGTCAAACTACCAAGCGCCTTTTTGCTAATGGCGCGATGAAACGGAGATGTGAGTAGTATGCGCAAAGTGTGCACGCTGTTGGCGTCACTATTTTTCGCGCTATTTTCAATCGGCCACCTCGCCGCCCAATCCCCCGGCGTCGTCACTCTGGTAAAAGCCGGCCGCCTGCTCGATCCCCGCACGGGGAACGTGCTTGCGCCGGCAGCGGTGCTGATCGAAAACGGCAAGATCAAGGAGATTGGTCCTCCGACGAAAGTACAGGCGGATGCGCCTGTCACGTCAAGGTTATCGATCTGGGCAGTGCGACTTTACTGCCTGGGCTGATTGACAGTCACACCCATCTCCTTCTGACGTAATTGTCCCACCGGAAGCCGAGAGCGCGCGCCATCAAAACGGTGACTTTGCTCCGGGGCTATTGCTGGCAATCGTCGAGCCACCCAGCGAGCGGGTATTGCGGGGCGCCGCGCGGGCACGTGAGGATTTGGAAAGCGGCTTCACCACGGTGCGCAATCTTGGGCACTCTGGCATTGACGGCGATGTTGTGCTGAGGGACGCCATCAACCGGGGCGACGTGCCCGGTCCGAGAATTTGGCCGCCGGGCGTAAGTTAACGGCACCTGGCTCGTACGTCCAGAGTCTCAACCCTCCTCTTGCCCACGCAATCTTGGAACAGGAATTTCAGCAGATAGCGAACGTCGACCAGGCGCGGCAGGCGGTGCGCGAGAATGTCTTCTACAACGTTGACGTCATCAAGGTAACGGTAGGGGACGACATCTCAGTGGCGGAGATGACCGCAATCGTCGAAGAAGGTCACCGTCAGCACTTAAAGGTCGCAGTTCACGCCATCCACACAGCTAGCATTCAAACCGCGATTGACGGCGGCGCAGACTCCATCGAGCACGGCAACGATGTGACCGACGAACAATTGAAGGCCATGCACGACAAGGAAATCTTCCTCTACATAACGCCCGCGTTCTGGGGAGGTCTTTTCACAAAGATTGCTAAGCCGACCATCGTGATCTCGCCTTCGTTGAAAGCCACGGGCCGCCTCCGACGACCGAAGGCCACGGAAAGTGGCCGCTTTCCTGTGTGCCGAGCATGTTTGACAGCTTGGAGGTGAAAGTCCTCTACCCAACCTGATGGAGGTGAAGGGTTAGCGAAGCGCAAGGGCGTCGTCGCGAGGCGGGGTCTGAAAGAAGCGTGGAGCAAAAGCGCGAGCCGATGAACAAAAACCGGATATGAGGCGTACGGCAGCGGGGCGAGCGGGCTGGTTCGCGAAGCCCATATCCATCAAGAGCGCAAGTGGTAAATCCGGCGGTTGTGCGCGGAAGGCGGTCGAACTTACCTCGGGAGATCTGCTGCGTGTCACGGAATCGTGACTGAGGGTGAAGCGATTCATCCTGACCGCGCGGCAGAAGTCAGCAGAGGGCGTAGTAGCTCGCGCGAGCGGCGAAGGCCCGAACGGAAAGGGAGCGGCGAGTAGCCAGCGCGACTCGATGGGCGACAAGCGGCAGAAGAACCAGCTACAGATGGTGCTGGCCTTCACCGACGAGGGGAGGAGTGAAGCTCCGAGGCTCGACGGGAAGGGACCGAATCGCTCACGGCGAAACGCGCGAGCGAAAGCCCGGCTATCCCAGAGCAAGTGATGGAAGAGGTCTGCGAGCGGGAAAACTGCCTGCGGGCCTTGAAACGAGTGAAGGCCAATAAGGGAAGTCCGGGGATCGACGGCATGAAAGTCGACGAGTTGCCGGGCTACCTGAAGCAGCACTGGCCAGCGATTCGGGAACAGCTGCTGAGTGGAACCTATAAGCCGCAACCGGTGAGGCGGGTGGAGATCCCCAAGCCGGACGGAGGGGTGCGCAAGCTAGGCATTCCGACGGTGCTGGATCGGTTTATCCAGCAGGCGGTGATGCAGGTTCTGCAAGGCAGATGGGACCGAACGTTTTCCGAGCACAGCTACGGGTTCCGACCGCAACGCTCGGCGCATCAGGCGGTGGCCCAGGCGCAGCAGTATATCGCAGCAGGCCACCGCTGGGTGGTGGACCTCGATCTGGAAAAATTCTTTGATCGGGTCAACCACGACAGGCTGATGGCCGCAGTGGCGCGGCGGGTGAGCGACAAGCGGATGCTCAAGCTGATCCGGGCTTCCTGAAGCGGGCGTGATGGAGAACGGGCTGGTGAGTCCGGTGGAGGAAGGAACGCCGCAAGGCGGGCCATTGTCGCCGCTGTTGTCGAACCTGGTGCTGGACGAATTGGACCGGGAGTTGGAGCGGCGCGGCACCGCTTCGTGCGCTATGCGGACGACTGCAATATCTACGTGCGCAGCGAGCGGGCGGGGCAGCGAGTGATGGAGAGCGTGACGCGGTTTCATCACGCGACGACTCAAGCTCAAGGTGAACGAGGCGAAGAGCGCGGTGGCGCGACCGCAGGAGCGGAAGTTTCTGGGCTTCAGCTTCACGGGACGGGCGGAGCCGAAACGGCGCATTGCGCCGCAAGCCCTGCTCCGCTTTAAGCGGAAGAGTGCGGGAACTGACGCGACGGACGCGG
Organism: uncultured Acidobacteriaceae bacterium; assembly: GCA_963709055.1. Taxonomy (GTDB): domain Bacteria; phylum Acidobacteriota; class Terriglobia; order Terriglobales; family Acidobacteriaceae; genus Acidiflorens. Next base: position 184,305 of record CAVPUZ010000012.1, on the reverse strand, counting down.
GGCATCAGCCTGGAGCAGATGACGAAGGAACTGGCCAGCTACTTACGGGGCTGGAAGGGCTACTTCGGCTTCTGCCAGACGCCCTCGGTGCTGCACGATTGGATCAGTGGATACGACGTAGGTTGCGATCCGTGATCTGGAAGCAATGGAAGCGGACGCATGCTTTCGGAGCTGCGAAACGCGGAGTGGTCAAGGATCTCGCGCGCAAACGGCGGGTAGCGCCACTCCTGCTGGCACCTGGCGAACAGTCCGGCCTGAGACGACGTTTCCACGCCTACTTTGCCTCGCTCGGCCTTCCCCGCTTGTCTGGATGACTCAACTCTTCCGAACCGCCGTATGCGGACCCGCATGTACGGTGGTGTGGCAGGGGCGAGTGGGTGACCACTCCCCCTATGCCGATTCTATCTCCACTTTCTTTCATTCTTCCGGCCTTCTATTCTTCCGAATCTTTTATCCTTCCGATCTTTCTGACGCCGCTGTTTCCGCGTGATCGTGCGTATCGTGTAAAATTCCCTTGGCGAGTACTTGCACCGATTTTGTGCGTGTTGATCCTGCCAGGCTGCTGGCATCCGGGCCGGGCGTTCCTTCATCACTTAACGACGATCACTTAACGACGATACTCCCCAATTAGCAGGTAGAACCGCAGCCTCAGGGCGGGCGGCACATTCCTGCCAGGAGAACCTGAATGGCGAAGATTGCAAAAACGGCCGACCGTAAAAAAGTCATGGATACAACGAAATCAACCGCCTGTCCCAAATGCGGCAAGGACACGCGCATCGTCAAGCGCATGAAAGATCGCGAACGCGGCATTCCCGGGGGGATTTACATCTCGTGTTCGGGTTGCGAGTTTTTTGAGAAATTGTAAGCGGATGCTGTCTAGGCGGCCAGTTGCCCGAGGATGGCGCGCGCTTCCGCGGCCGGATCGCGAGCCTCCGTGATTGGCCGTCCCACCACGATATAAGTGGCACCGGCCGCAATTGCTTCCGCCGGCGTTACTACGCGCGCCTGGTCGTCGTGCACGCTTCCTGCCGGACGCACGCCCGGCGTCACGATTACGAGATCGTTCCCAAACTCTTCCCGCAGCGCAGCGCATTCCTGCGCGGATGCAACCACTCCCTGGCAGCCGTTCGCCAGCGCGAGGGCCGCCAGGCGCAACACTTGATCCTGCACTCCGCCGCGCACGCCTAGCGTTCCCAGGTCCTCGTCGTCGAGGCTGGTGAGCACGGTCACGGCAAGAACCAGCGGCGCCGGGTTGCTTTTCTGCGCCGCTTCCACGGCTGCGCGCAGCATCTTCCCGCCGCCCGTCGCGTGCACCGTCAACATGCTCACGCCGAGCTGCGCCGCTTCGCGCACCGCTGCGCCAACGGTATTTGGAATGTCGTGATACTTCAGGTCCAGAAAAACGCGCAGGCCCGAGCCCACCAACTCGCGAACAATCGCCGGCCCTTCGGCCGTGTAAAGCTGCATTCCGACCTTGTAGGCCAAGGCGGAATCGCCGACAGCCGCCACGATCTTCCGGGCGGCCGCGACGTTCGATACATCGAGGGCGACGATCAGTCGCTGGCGCGGGTCCATATCTATTTCTGGACTACCGCTGCCGAGTGTATCGGTTTTAGTTGGGATTGGCTATCGGTTCCAGCTCAGCCACCGTTACAGGCCGTTGCCGGTAGAGGTCCAGACGGACCTTCTGTACACCGCGCTCCTTGAATCCGAGCGCCCGCGCGGCGTTATAGGAAACGTCGATGATCCGGCCGTCCACTACCGGGCCCCGATCATTGATTCGCACGATCACCGCATGCCCGTTTCTCAGGTTCGTGACCTTCACGAACGAGCCCAGCGGAAGGCTGGGGTGGGCGGCCGTAAAATCGAGCATGTCGAACGGCTCCCCGCTCGCTGTCTGTTTGCCCTGAAACTGCTCCCCATACCAGGACGCGGTTCCTACCTGGTAGGCATGGGACTTGTTGGATTTCAGGCTTGGGTGGCTACTGGCTTGGACCTGAGGAACTTTCGTACCCTTGGCGGCTTCCAGGCTGCTTGGCCCGGATGCGGCTCCTGCTCCCAGAGTGGCAATCGAGAAAACAATCGCCAGACCTTCGGCTAAACGTCGTCGCATTCGTTACCTCCTACTTGGAAAGTCGATTTCGGTTCGTCTGCTCCTTTTTTCAAACGATTCGCTGATGCTACGGGCGCCATCGGCTTATGTCAATCGGAAAAAATATCTAAAGTGATTGCCCAAGTAGTAATTAATCAATGGCTTAGCACCATGATAGGACGGCTTTTACGCTCTATGTCGTTGAAACCAGTCAGCACAGGTTGTTAACCATAGAGTAAATCGCGGAATCACACTTCGGTAACATTTCAAGTAGACCCAATCGAATGTTATACTTACATTAGTTTTGAATAATAATATTATAATCAATCACTTACGGGGAATTCGCAGGTGCTGGCCGGTGAACATACCCGCAAATGTGCCTGACGACAGTAGCTCCGGTGTCTCCTCCCCGCAGTTCCGGGAGCGGCGCAAACCTTACAGTTCACCTCCCCATTGCCTTTGGGATACAGTGACCAGATGCCTACCGCACCCCCTGTCGTACTGACCATCGCGGGCTTCGATCCCTCTTCCGGGGCTGGCATTACCGCTGACATCAAGGTCATCGCCGCCCAGGGGTGTTACGGACTTTCATGCATTACGGCGCTGACCGTCCAATCCACTCAGGGAGTGCGCCGGGTTCAGGGAGTAGATCCCGAGGTCATATCCGCCAGTCTCGATCTGCTCCTTTCGGACTTCACCATCGAAGCCGTCCACGTCGGCATGCTGGCCAATGAGCAAGTCGTTCGCACGGTCGCCGACTTCCTCAGCCGCGCTCGCCTGCCTCACGTTGTGCTGGACCCAATCCTCAAGTCAAGTTCGGGAGCCGATCTGCTCGATTCCGCCGGGACCAAATTAATGATTGAGCGACTCTTTCCCCTGACCGAGTTGGTGACACCGAATCTGGATGAGGCCGCCGCCTTGGCAGGAATGGGCAATATTCCAACTGGTTCGTCCGCGGCATCTCCTCAGGAACGACCTCAGGAACGGACGACCGGCGCATCCGTCGCCGCCTCGGTGGAAGCGATGCGGGAGGCTGCCCGTCGTCTTCACTCACTTGGAGCCGCCAATGTTGTTGTCACCGGGGGCCATCTCGAAAAAGCCATCGATCTGCTCAGCTTCACGACAGCTCACGGAATCGAACAGGAAGTTTTTAAGGCGGAGCGCCAGCGCTCCACCTCCACCCATGGCACCGGATGCGCCTTTGCCACCGCGCTGGCCTGCCATCTCGCCCATGGCCGCGGACTACCCGAGGCCGTGCTTCTCTCCAAGGCCTACGTTTCGGCCGCCATCGCAAACGCCTATCCGCTTGGCCATGGCGCCGGACCTTTGCATCACCTCTATCGCATGCATGAGCAGCGCAGGCCCAGCCAGGTCGTTCCTGAGAACGAGCACGCCCATTCGCGCAATTGAAAAGCACAATTGAAAAGGCGCAGTTGAGAAGGCGCAGTTGAGAAGGGAAGAAAAGCAGGAAGGAAAATAATCAGGCAGGAGTAACTAACTGGATTTCTTCAGCACCAAGCCCGCACCGAACGCCGCAATTGCGGCTAGCAGCCACTCGATCCGCCACAACTGAATTGCTTGCCAGTCCAGTGCCGTCCGCGCCGTGAAGATGATGCTCACCGCGATGGCTCCGGCCATGCAGAGGATGCCGAACAAAAAGGCCGCCAATGCCGGCGTAGTTAGCCCCAGCCGTTTGCCGAGGGCAGCAAGTTCCATCAGGCCCGGAATTTCGACGGTGCGCTTCGCTTGCAGCTCGGGACGCGCCGCTCCGCAACTATGGCAGAAGTGCGATCCGACGATGAATTCGGTTCCGCATCCATCGCAGGTTTCGCTCGGGTCGTGGCCGATAGTAACGTTGGACGCTACGATCGGCGGGCGCCAAAACTCATTTTGCGCCCGATCTAGTGTTTCTGCCATTGAAACGTCCTCTTTGTTTCCAGTAGTTATACGCAAGCGGATCACCAAAACGACTGATTACAAAGACAGCAGTTACTGACCAGCTAAGGGGGAGGCAGGCCATTCGGAGGGCAAGATTTACGCGATCAATCCCGAATTTCCCATCTATTTTGCATGGTTTATGCCGGTGTGAAACGTATCCGCCGTGGTTCCCCCGCCGATCCCAGGAACTAGCAATGGCCCGTGTGGTGGCGGGGCTTTGCCCCGCAGACGGGCAAAGCCCGTCGCTACACAATTGACGCCAGCTTCTCAGGTAAACTGGAACCAGCTTGGCTTCCGACCGGTCCTGGTTCCGCTGCGTTTCCCCCGCCAACATTCCGCTGGCTCTCGCCCTTCTGCTTTTAGTCTGCCAGGCAGCGAGCGCGGCAGTTCCAGATACGTTTCGTCCCTCCGATCCTCTCAACCAGGCCGCCTTCGAGCACTATTACAACCTCGACCACGACGCCGCCATTCAGGACTTCGAGAAGATCATTGCCCGTCATCCCAACGACCCCTTCGCTCTGAACCATCTTCTTTCCGCCATCCTGGTCCGCGAACTCTATCGCATGGGCGCGATCAACACCGGCGAGTACACCAACGACAGCTTCATAGGGAATGCCCACCGCCCCGCCGATCCGCCACAGAAAGCGCGGATCAGGCAATTGGTCCAGCAGGCGGAAAAGATCGAGGATGCCGGTCTCGCGCGCAACCCCAACGATGTCGACATGCTCTATGCCCGGGGCGTCACCCGCGCGCAGTTCGCGCTCTACACAGCGCTCATCGAGCGTGCCTGGTTTTCCGCCCTCCGCAATGCCGTGGGAGCGCGCCACGATCACGAGCGCGTGCTGGAATTAGATCCCGCACTACACGGATGCCAAGCTCGTCGTCGGCACCCACAACTACGTCATGGGCAGCCTGTCATTCGCCGTAAGAATGGCGGTATCCCTGGTGGGACTGAGCGGTGACAAAGCGAAGGGCATTCAATACCTCTACGACGATTACCGCTCCAATGGTGAAACCAGCGTCGATGCCGGCATGGTGCTGCTGGTTTTTCTGCGCCGCGAACATCGCTACAACGACGCGCTCGAGATCGCGACCGCCCTCGTTCCCCGTTTCCCGCGGAATTATCTTCTGCCTATTGAGCAGGGCAATCTGCTGCGCGCTTCCGGCAAACTGGATCTCGCCGAAGAGCAATACCGCCGCGTCTGGCAAAATGGGCGCGAGGGCAAGTACGGTAGCCTGCACTACGAACTTGCCGCTCTCGCGCTGGGCGACCTGCTGCGCAGCGAGAAAAAATATTCAGCGGCTGCCGCCGCGTACGAACAAGCCAGCGAAGTCGCCGGGGCCGACCCCGAGTTGCTCCAGAAAGCCGATCTCGGGGCGGGGGAAATGCACGATCAACTCCAGAATCGCGATCTGGCTATCAAGAACTATCAGGCCGTGGTGGCCGTGGATTCCGGCAACGCCCTCGCCGAGTTAGCCCGCAGAAGAATAAAAGACGCCTACCGGGAGTAGCCGAACCCGACCAATCCGCCGCATGCTAACATGCACAGAAGGAGCTTTTTATGCCCTTCGTCGACACCAGTGTCCTCGGAGTTGTTGAGCGCCTGCCCGGTTGGAAGGGGCGTTATTTTCATTCGGCCACCATGACTTTCGCGCACTATGAGTTCGTCCGGGGCGCGTCAATCCATGAACACTTCCATCTGCAAGAGGAAGTTTATGAGGTGATCGAGGGCGAACTGGAGTTGACCATCGATGGCGTCACTCAGATCGCGCGGCCGGGATTGGTGGCGATCGTACCGAGCAATGCTCACCACTCGGTCAAGGCTCTTACCGACGGTCGAGCGATCATCGTGGATTACCCGGTGAGGCGGGATTTCGCTTAGGCTGCGCGGCTATTGTGGTCGTACCCGACGCCCTGCCGCGCGGAGAAATCGGGCCGGGAACATTTCCGCCGCCGCCCCCGTATAATTCATCAGGAGGCGACCCATGGACTCCCGAACCGTGTACTGCAACGCATGTGGTAACGCACTTACCGAGCAAGCATCCTTTTGCTCGCATTGCGGTCGATCCGTCGCTCATCCCCATGTCCCGGCCAGAATGATGCGCCCGCGCCATGACCGCAAGATTGCCGGCGTATGTGCCGCCTTCGCCGAGCATCTTGACCTGGACGTCTCACTGGTTCGCATCCTCTGGATCTTTCTGACTTTGGCGTCAGGATTTTTCCCGGGCCTCATCGCCTACATATTGGCGTGGATCATTATTCCCGAGGAGCCCTACCTGCTGACTGCGGCGCCCTATCAACCGCCGAACCATCAACAGCCGGTCGCGGGTTGATGGCTCGTCTTTGATACTCTGAGCGTGCCATGCACAGCCTGCGCTCGGACGATGCCGAAATTTTCTACGAAGTTCGCGGCGATGGTCCTGCCGTCATTCTTCTTCATCCATTTCCTTCTCATCACGAATTCTGGCTGCCGGTAATCCCGGCCCTCGAGTCGCGGTACCGCCTGATTCTGCCCGACCTGCGTGGGCATGGCGCTTCCGAAGCCGGGCAGGGGCCCGCATTCATGGCCAAGCATGCCGCCGACGTGGCCCGTATCATGGATGCCTGCGGAATCGGCAAAGCGGCGTTCATCGTCTGTTCCATCGGCGGCTATATCGTTTTTGAATTCATGCGGCGCTTTCGCCCCCGAGTTGCCGCGCTCGCTCTCTGCGACACGCGGCCTCAGCCCGATACCGCCGAAGCCCGTACCAATCGTTTGAAGTCGGCCGATGCCGTCCTCGAGCAGGGAACCGAGCAATTCCTCCAAAGCTTGATTCCCAAATTGCTCGGTGCGACCACCCTTTCTACGCGTCCGGACCTGGTGGAAGGCGCTCTGCGCATGATGCGCAAGATGTCGCCCGAAGATATCAGCCTCGTCCTGCGCGGAATGGCGGAGCGTCCCGACTCTGTTCCGGATCTCAAGCACATCAACGTGCCGACGCTCATCGTCATGGGTGAAGAAGACATGTTCGCAACCGGCGCGGATGGAGAACTGATGCGCCAGAGCATTCCCGGCAGTCGCCTGATGTTCATTCCCAAAGCCGGCCACTACGCGCCCTGGGAGCGCCCCGAAGCGGTCGCGCCACTGCTGCGCCAGTTTTTGGATTTCGTGCCGCTGACATAGAGCAGGTTTTCGACTCAGTGTTCTTTCGATGGGATTCCGCGTGGTGATGAGGTTCAATGTGGTGACGGCTCTCTGCTCCGTCCTGTCCGGGCAAAGCCCGACACCACACACGACTGAGAGCCCAAAGCCCCGACCCCAATCTGCTAAAATCGCCTCGTCATGATCGAAGCCTTCCTCGTCCCCGAAAAAACCGTGGCCACCGCCAAAGGAGATGGCCCCGCCATCGACCTCGGCCCCGCCGCGACTCGTGTCTTCCTCCTGACTCTTGCCATCACCGACATCATCGAGCAGGAGTCGCTCGACGTGAGTATTCACACCTCGACCGACGGCGCCGCGTTTGATCCCAAGCCGGTTGCGGCCTTCCCGCAAAAGTTCTATCGCGGAGAGTTCCCGCTGCTGGTCGATGTTGCTTCCATGCCAGATGTAAGAGCGATCCGTGCCCACTGGGAGGTCAACCGCTGGGGTCGCGGCACCGAAACGCCGATGTTCGAATTCTGCGTAACCCTCCGCGAAGTGCCGCAGGAAATTCTCGCCGAGGCCGTCGGCCGGGCGCGCGTGCAGTGAGTACCGGGCCGCGAGCGGCGAGTCGCGAGCTTCAACCCGAGCAGCTTGCTCGAGGCCCGAGGCTCGTGACTCGAGGCTCTCAACCTCTGCAATCTGACCTCTAACCTCTGACCTCACCCGATTCATAAATCTTCGCTATAGTTAGTGCGTCATGAAACGCAGACAATCCTTGACCTTCGCCCGCCGCTCGTTCCTGCAGACCACTCTTCTCGGTGGAACCGCCGCTGCCCTCACACCTCTCTATCCTGCCCTGGCCGCCGCGCGTGACATGTCCACAACCGCCGTGGATGGCCAGCCCGGCGCTTCGCCTTCCGAGGCGAAGCCTTTCGAACTGGATGAGATCACGGTTGCAGAACTGCAAGCCGGAATGAAGTCTGGCAAGTTTACTGCCCGGTCATTGGTCGAAAAATATCAGGAACGGATTGATGCGGTCGACAAAGCTGGGCCAGGCATCAACAGCGTCATCGAATTGAATCCCGATGCGCTCTCTATCGCCGACGAACTGGATCGGGAGCGCAAGGCGAAAGGCCCGCGCGGACCGCTGCACGGCATCCCCGTGCTGATCAAAGACAACATCGCGACCGCCGACCGCATGATGACCACGGCCGGGTCGCTCGCGCTGGTGGGTTCGAAGCCGCCCAAAGATTCGTTTGTGGCTGTGCGGCTGCGTACCGCTGGCGCCGTCATCCTCGGCAAGACCAATCTTAGCGAGTGGGCGAACATCCGCTCCAGTCGCTCCACCAGCGGATGGAGCGGGCGCGGCGGCCTGACGCGGAATCCATACGCGCTCAATAGAAATCCTTGCGGGTCAAGTTCCGGTACGGGCGCCGGCATCTCCGCGAACCTGGCCGCGATTGGCATCGGCACCGAAACCGACGGCTCGATCGTCTGTCCGTCTTCGTCGAACGGTCTTGTCGGCATCAAGCCCACGGTGGGTCTGGTCAGCCGCGCCGGTATCGTTCCCATTTCGCATAGCCAGGACACCGCCGGCCCAATGTGCCGCACCGTGCGCGATGCCGCCCTTCTTCTGAGTGCTCTCACGGGCGTCGATCCCGACGATGCAGCCACCTCGGCCAGCGCGGGGAAATCGCAACCGGACTACGCGCAATATTGCGATCCCGGCGGCCTGAGCGGAGCGCGCATCGGCGTCGCGCGAAAGAATTTCGGTTTCAACGATGCCGTCGACGCTCTCATGGAGCAGACGCTCGATGTACTGAAAAAGCAGGGTGCGATACTCGTCGATCCCGCCGATATTGAAACCTTCGGGAAGTTCGACGAAACCGAGCTCCTCGTCTTGATGTATGAATTGAAGGCCGACCTGAATGACTATCTCTCGCATCTTTCAGGCGCGTCCGTCCACACGTTGAAAGACGTTATCGACTTCAACGAGCGCAACCGGCAAAAAGAAATGCCATACTTCGGGCAGGATCTGTTCCTGAAGGCCGAGGCGAAGGGACCGCTTACTGACAAAGAGTATCTCGACGCGCTGGCCAAGAATCATCAACTCGCGCGCACCGAAGGCATCGACGCGCTCATGGACAAGCACAACCTCGACGCCATCGTCGCGCCCACCGCCGGTCCGGCATGGCTTACCGATCTCATCGACGGCGACCACGCAGCCGGAGGCAGTTCCAGCGCGCCCGCCGTCGCGGGCTATCCCAACATCAACGTGACGGCTGGTTTTATTTCCGGTCTGCCGGTGGGAATCTCGTTCTCCGGCCGCGCCTGGAGCGAGCCCACCCTGATCAAACTCGCCTACGCGTTTGAGCAGGCCACCAAAGCCCGCCAGTCGCCTCGGTTTTTGCCGAGCGTCAACCCGCTCTGACTCGCAGTTTTCTGGGTCGCAGTCTGTGGATCATCGATTCGGTGCTGTCCTATGCTGATAAATAATCCATTTAGATACAGTATGATGGTAGAATAAAGATTAATCTTGATTTATCATGGCCGACGCGTAAAATGACTTTGAGGTGGGAACTGTGCCGGCCCCAACGAAGAAGTTCACTCCTGAGATTGACGCCCAGCTCTACGATGAGTTCGCAGCGGTCGCCGAGCGGAATGGGCAGACGAAGCGCCACGTTCTAGAGCAGGCTCTCCGGTTCTACCTGCGCAACGTGGTCCCATCACAGCATCTGGTCCGCCCTGAGGTGATGGATGCCTTTGACCAGTCGGTAAACCGAAACCGCGACCTGTTGCAGCGTCTCGCAAAGTAGCGAATGTCGGATTTTCTTACCTTGGCCGAAATCTACCGGATGCAATATCGCCTGATCGAAATGTTCGGCGGTCTACAAGGTGTCCGCGATCAGGCCGCGGTGGAAGCGGCGGTTTTTCGTCCGCAGACCGGGTACTATAGCTCCCTCGAAGAAGAGGCGGCCGCGCTGCTGGAATCGCTCGCGAACAATCACGGCTTCCTCGATGGCAATAAGCGGATCGCCTTTACCGCCGCCGATGTCTTCCTGCGGCGCAACGGCTTTTACATCGAGGTTGGAGACTTGGACGGATACGCGTTCATCGACGGTTCCATGGAGCGGCATGAATTTCGCTTTGCGCAAATCCTCGACTGGATTCGTCAGCACGTCAGGCCGCTTGTCTAGTTCGTCGAAAATCAGGGATTGCCCGGAGCCTGCCGAGGAACTTTCCGCGTCAACTTTCGAACCACAAACTCCTGAAATAAATTAGCGATCGCCGTTGCGCCGATCCCAATCGCCGCATTTTCAAATGTTAGCTCGGCACCGTCGCGATCCTGTTTTGGATAGTAGAGATTCGACAAACCGCCCGCTGCCAGGCTGCCCCCGATATTCGAATAGTTCGGCTGCCAGCGTCCATTGTCGCCTTTGCAGATAAAGGCATTGGAGACCGCATATGCAAACCGCGAGGCCGTGCTCCCCGTCCCCTTGTAAAAATAACGTGGGTCCTGCTTCAGCAAGGCCGGCAGTATGGCGCCCCCGATGAATGTGCCCGCCACCGTATCCGCATATCCCGCGCCGAAGCGTTTCCCATAACCTTGCGCGCCGTGTCCATATCCGGCAAAGTGATTTTGCCACTGTTCCACTCCGGCCACGCCTGCCACGACGACGAAAGTGAATGGGTCGATCACCGTCTTCCATGCGAGGCTGAACTTCTGTTTCGCGTCGAGAGGGGCGGCATTTGGGACGTAGGTGACATAGAAATTTGGAATGACGGCAAGCACCCGCTGCTTCTCTTCAACTTTGATCTGCTCCTCGGCAACTTCGACCTGCGGGAGGCCGACATTCACCTCCGTGACAGCATTGGCAAGATTCAGCGCGATTGGCCCAACCGTCTGGGTCTCCCCTGACTGCAGGTTGCCCGAGTATGTTTGCGATGCGAAACCCGCCGCCGTGATGGTCAGTTGGAATGTTCCCGGAGCCACGTCGGCAAAGGCAAATTGCCCATCGGCGGCGGATCGTACCTCCCGATGCAAGCCGTGTTGTCCTTGACTCTCACTCACAAGCTGCACTCGCGCGCCCGCGACCACAGCTCCGCTCGGATCGACGATTGTTCCTCGAATGCTTCCGGATAATTGTTGAGCGGGAGAGCTGCCCGGCGTGCCCGCCGCCGCCGTCCCTTGCTCATTCGAGCCCGGCACGGGCGTTGGCCGGGGCGTCTGTCCGGAGCAGAGCGGGATCCAACCCATAGTGACAAAGACAAAGACGCAGACGAAGACTATGAGTCCGGACTTCAATTGCAAGGCCATGAATAACTTAACTCTAACCTCTCCTGCAGGTTCCAACAAAAACACAAAAGGCCCGCGCCTCATGCGTGCAAACCAGCGCCACACAGCAAGCTTTCGCGATCACATCATGGCCTTCTTTCACTTCCGGAACGCGGCTCTGAGCGCCCTTTCTAAACTTGGATGCGCATTGATCGCCTGCCTTTTACCCAATTTCCGTAAAAGGCATTTATGAGACCATTTATAAGACATGGACTGTCGGCTGCTTTACCATGGACTGCGATGTCCTCCGATTCCATTGCCATCGTTCGCCCGGCTCGCACCATACAGGGCCTCGTCCGCATTCCGGGCGACAAGTCCATCTCTCACCGCTACGCCATGCTCGCCGCCATCGCCCGCGGCGCCAGCCGCTTCCATAATTTTTCCGCCGCGCGCGACTGCGCCAGCACATTAGGATGCATCGCCGATCTCGGTGCCGCCTGGCGCCGCTCTGAAACTGACGGAGCCATCGAAGTTAGCGGTGCGGGCGGTCAGCTGAAAGCTCCCACGCGTTCTCTCGATTGCGGCAACTCCGGCTCGACCATGCGGATGCTTAGCGGCATCCTGGCTGGCCAGCCGTTTACCAGCGAACTATTCGGCGACGAATCGCTTTCCCGCCGCCCGATGGCTCGCATCATCAAGCCGCTCACTGAAATGGGTGCGAAGATTATTTCATCCGACGGCGGCCGGCCTCCCCTCAAAATCCACGGCAGCCAGCTCAACGCCATTCACTACAAGCCCGAAGTCGCCAGCGCTCAGGTGAAATCGTGCGTTCTGTTTGCCGGCCTGTTCGCGACCGGCCAAACTATCATCGAAGAGCCCATCCGGACCCGTGATCATGGTGAACTCGCGCTTCGCGCCTTTGGCGCTGAGGTCGAGCGTAACGGCAACATAACGCGTATTCGCGGAGGTCAGCCACTCGCTGCCATCGAAGCTCACGTCCCCGGCGATCTCTCCAGCGCCGCATTTTTTCTCTGCGCCGCCGCCTTGTTCCCCGGCTCCCAGCTTTCGCTACCGGGCATTCTCATGAATCCCACCCGCGCCCGGCTTCTCGAAATTCTCATGCAGATGGGACTGAAAATCTCTGTCACCCAGGTCGAGCAGCATCATGGAGAACTGGTGGGCGCCATCGAAGCTCAGGGATCGACCTGGCAGGGCGGGATCATCGCCGGGGCCGACACCGCCGCCCTCATCGACGAAATTCCCGTGCTCGCCGCCGCTGCCCCTTACACCGAGAATGGATTCGAAGTGCGCGATGCCAAAGAACTCCGCGTCAAGGAATCCGACCGCATCGCCGCGGTAGCCACCAACCTGCGCAAAATGGGAGCAGAGGTCGACGAACGTCCAGACGGTATGCGCATTCCCGGCCGCCAGTGCTTGCATGGCGCCGAACTCGACTCCTTCGGCGATCATCGCATTGCCATGGCTTTCGCCGTTGCCGCCCTCCGCGCTGAAGGGGAGACCACGATTCATGGCGCAGATGCTGCCGGCGTTTCCTACCCGGCGTTCTTCGACGATCTGCGGATGCTGGCCGATGGCCATCGCTGAAGAGTCTTCCACCCCGTGAAGCCAAACCGCCGCCCGCAACATCTATTACTCTCGACTCATCCAGAGATTTGGGGGGAACCTTCTCATGTCCACATGGCCAGCACCCAGCGCTCTCGACGCCAGCACCCAGATTTTTCCGACCTTGACTGAGGCGCAGATCAGCCGCATCCGTCCCGTCGCCAAGTTGCGCAAGGTTCAGCCGGGAGAGATTTTATTTGAGCCCAACGACACCCAGGTCCCGTTTTTCGTACTGCTTTCCGGGACGATGGAGATCGTGCAGCCCTATCTCGACGGAGAGCGACAGATCGTCAACCACGGCCCCCGCGAATTTACGGGAGAGATGGCCATGATCTCGGGCGGACGCTGTCTGGTGCGCGGCCGCATCACCGAGGCTGGCGAATTCCTCGAGGTCAGTCCGGATGGCTTGCGCTCTCTGATCGCCAAAGATGCCGAATTGAGTGAGATTTTCATGCGCGCTTTCATCCTGCGGCGCGTCACCCTCATCCGCGAACACCTGGGCAATCTGATCCTGCTCGGCTCGCGCCACTCCGCTGACACTCTGCGCATTCGCGAATTTCTCAGCCGTAACGCGCATCCCTTCCAGTACATCGATCTCGACACCGATAAAGATTCGCAGATGCTCCTTGACCGCTTTCAAGTCAAAGTGTCCGATGTTCCAGTCGTCATCTGTAACACTCGGGGCGCTGCGTTCCGCAATCCGACTAACCAGCAACTGGCGGATTGCCTGGGTTTCAGCGCGAATATCGATCACGACCAGGTGCGCGATGTGATTATCGTCGGCGCCGGCCCTTCCGGACTCGCCGCCGCGGTTTACGCCGCCTCGGAAGGTCTGGACGCTCTCGTGATTGAAACGGAGTCTCCCGGAGGCCAGGCCGGATCCAGTTCGAAAATCGAAAATTATCTCGGCTTTCCCACCGGAGTCTCCGGGCAGGAGCTGGCGAGTCGTGCGCTCGCGCAGGCGCAAAAATTCGGCGCGAAAATGATGATTGGTCACGGCGTCGTCCGCCTCGATTGCAGCCAACGGCCCTATCGGATCGTGCTCGACAACGGCAGCACGCTCTCCGCGCGGGCCATCATTATTTCGACCGGCGCTCAGTACAACAAACCGCAGATCGCCAATCTCCCGGAGTTCGAGGGACGCGGAGTCTACTACGGCGCGACCTTCATTGAAGCCCAACTGTGCGAAGGCGAAGATGTCGCCGTCGTCGGCGGAGCGAACTCCGCCGGGCAGGCCGCCGTCTATCTTTCCCAGAGCGCGCGCAAGGTCTACATGCTTGTGCGCCGCAATAGCCTTGCGGAAACCATGTCGCGCTACCTGATTCAGCGCATCTCGGAAAATCCCGGCATCGAACTGCATTGCAATACCGAAATCGTTGGCATGGAAGGTGACGGGCAACTCGATCGCATCACTTGGCTCAATAAAACGGCGGGCGAGACTTCCACACGCGACATCTGCCACGTCTTTGTCATGACTGGAGCGTCGCCCCGCACCAACTGGCTTCAGGGGTGCGTCGCCCTCGACGATAAAGGCTTCATCCTGACGGGCCGCGATCTGGACGCGATCAATGTCGCGTCCCATGGCATTTCTCCAACCGCCACCTGGCCTCTCAGCCGCGCTCCTCAAATGCTGGAGACCAGTCTGCCCGCAGTGTTTGCCGTCGGCGATGTTCGTTCCGGCAACGTCAAACGCGTGGCGTCCGCTGTCGGTGAAGGCGCCATCGCAGTCCATTTAGTCCACCGCGTGTTGGCTGAAATTTAGCGGGAGCAATCTACCCGGGCACATTCACGCCGCTCAGAAATCCGCCAAGATGGGCGGTGAAGATAACGATCACCGCAGTGATAAATTCCAGAGGCAAGCGATAGTCGGAAAGCGGCCGGCCCGGACTTCTCCCAGCCCGAAAGTGAATCCAGCCAATGACTCCAATCAGGATGCCGGAGAGAACGCCCAGCGCGAAATGAAGCAGCAGTACGCCGCGCAATCTGCGGCCGTCGAGTTGCCATTGCCAAGCCATGATCCCGGATGCCACAGCCGGCAGCATGGACACCGCGGCAGCCACCAGATTGGCATAAGCTGCGGACGCCAGGGTGGTCGCGTTCTGAGACAGTCCCTTCCGACTTCCGTTTGCGCTGCCCACCGCGCCGCGAAATCGAAACCGGCTCCGCACAGAAACAGCGCAATCGGAAAGTGGATTAAAACGACATGCTGCGCGTGCTTCGCCAATAATGCCGCCCGGATGTCAAAAACGTTGGGTCGAATCATCTATTCCACCACCAGCTTCGCCGTCATCTTCGGGTGCAGCGAACAGAAATACGAGTACGTGCCGGGCTTGCTGGGAGTAAATGAAAACGTGTCCTCAGTGTCGAGCGCTTTCGACTTGAACAGGTTGTCGCTGCTGACCACCGTGTGGGGGATGTCGTCGCGGTTTTTCCAGGTAATCTGTGTCCCCGTCTTCACGGTAACGATCGCGGGCGTGAAGCTGAAATTGTCGATTGTGATCTCAACGCCGGTGCTTTGAGCGCCGCTAGACACCCCCGCTTTCGATGAGTCCGCAAAAGCGCCACCCGGTGCGGCGAGCGCGGCAGGAACCAGCAGTATGCTCACCGCGAAAATGCCTACGCGAAGATTTCGTTTCATTGTCTTCTCCCTATGAATGATTTGCTTTTCGAATTTTGCGGCGCAACTCAGGGTGCCCCAGAGCCTGCCCTGAGCTTGTCGAAGGGTTCGCGCCCTTCTGTTGGGCGCTAACCTGGGAGGTCGGCAAACGCTATTCCAGCGTCGAATCCGTCACCGCGAGCGCATGCTGTTTGCGTACGTAGTTCACTTCGGTCACGCCCAGCAAACTCCGCAGCTGTTCCGCCGGAACCTTCATCGGCCCCGGCGATGGCGCCGCACCCGGCTTCGGTTGCGGGAAAGCCGTTGAAGTCGCCGTATGGAACGTGATATTCCCCTCCACCTTCTGCATCGTCTGGTGAATGTGTCCGTTCAGCACCGTGACTGAGCCGAAGCGTTTCAAGTACCCGAGCGCCTGCGCGCTGTCCTCGGTTCCCCAGCCCCACTCCGGATATACCGCCCACAAAGGAATATGCGCGAACACAATCACCGGCGTACTTTTTGAAAGATGCTTGACGTCTTTCTCCAGCCATTCCAGTTGCTCCGCGCCCAGCGATCCCAATCCTCCGGCCTTCAGGTTCATCACGTTCACCAGGCCGACAAAATGCACTCCCTTTTTGTCGAAGCTGTACCAGCCTGCGCCCTGCGTATTTTTCGCATAGCGTTCGCGATAAGACTTGCCGTCGTCGTCCAGCACATCATGCTCACCGGGAACAAAGAACACATCTTTCGGCCGCGCCGATTTCAGAATCTGATCCACGGTGTCGAACTGCTCGGGGCGGGAAAGATGCGTGATGTCTCCCGTATGAATCATGAACTCGGGAGCCACCGGCAGCGCATTGATCTTGTCCACCGCCGCCTGCAAAGTCGCTGCCACGTCAGGATTCGCCGGCTTGTTGAACCCCATGTGGCTGTCGCTGATCTGAATAAAGCTGAGATCGCCCTTCGCGAGCCGCTTCCCGGCAACCGGGTCGTTAAGAGCGAATGACTTCAGCACGCCGCCCTCAATCACGCACAGTGCGCCGGTGCCCGCCCACGCCATACATTTCAGAAACCCCCGCCGGTCAACTCCATCATGGTTGGCGTCATGTGAAATTTCGTCGGTCCTTTTGTGCGGCGTGCTGTTCTGCAAAATGTCGTTCTGCCCCATCGCTTCCTCCAGGAAGTCAACTCGGTTGGCGTTCAACGAGTAGAACCGATGCCGGCAAGTTTTATTCCCGAAAAAAATATTGCGGAGCGAATGGAATAAAACGTCTGCGCGCCGGTTTATTCTGGGGGTGTAGTTGCAAGTCGCCATGATGCAGACAATAATTTTTGAGAACTGAGAACTGAGAGCTTCTATGACCCAATCCGCCGACGACCGCCTGCAACAGGAATTCAATCGCTGGGCCGAGCAAGGTGAAGGCCCCAAAATGGAGAACCATCACCTCGACATCACCGAGAAGACCCTGCGCCGCATGGATCTTCGCCCCGGTGAGCGCGTGCTCGATCTCGGTTGTGGATCGGGCTGGGCCACCCGTCTGCTGGCCCGCATCGTGAACGAAGGCCCACAAGGTTTTGGTCAGGTAGTAGGCGTCGACATTGCCGACGAGATGATCCGCCTGGCCCGCGCCGCCTCCAAGGATTTCGACAACGTAATGTTCGTCCACGGATCGGCTACGCAGATTCCATGGGAAGAAAATTTTTTCGACAAGGTTCTCTCCGTCGAATCTTTTTATTACTATCCCGATCAGGATCGCGCGCTCGGCGAACTATTCCGCGTGATGGCGCCCCATGGACGCCTCTTCATCCTCATCAACCTCTACAAAGACAATCCGTATTCTCTGCAGTGGGTGCCGAAGCTGAAGGTGCCGGTTCAGGTCCGCTCGGCCGAAGAGTACGTCGCGCTCCTCAAGGCGCATGCCTTCGAAAACGTCGAGTACGCGCAGATTCCCGACGACACGCCCACGCCCGAGAATTACCAGACCACATCGTTCCATTCGCTCGATGACCTGAAAGCCTTCAAACGAGTGGGCGCATTGCTGCTGATGGCGTCGAAGCCGGATGTCCGCAACTCAGCGCCCGCCTACACGATCTATTGAGCTACGAGCCGCGAGCCCCGAGCCGCGAGCCGAGGCTTGCGACCTTCAAGCCGCGCTCGACCGTAGCGCCGGCGTCCCGCCGGCAGCGCCTGCCCTGAGCGAAGTCGAAGGGTGGTGGCGTCTCGCCGCCACCCATCATGAGCCTAGCCGTAAGTGAAAGTGCTTTTGCTCGCTCGAAGCTCGCGGCTCGAAGCTCGAAGCTGTATCATGTTCAGGTATCCTTAATATCGCCCGAGGTACCGCAAGGGGCCCCATGAGCTGGCTGCAGAACAAGTTCGAAAAAAATTTCATGATCTCGACCGTGGACTACGTCTTCAACTGGGCGCGCAAGTCGGCGCTCTGGCCGATGACGTTCG
This sequence comes from uncultured Acidobacteriaceae bacterium, assembly GCA_963709055.1. Taxonomy (GTDB): domain Bacteria; phylum Acidobacteriota; class Terriglobia; order Terriglobales; family Acidobacteriaceae; genus Acidiflorens. Next base: position 166,203 of record CAVPUZ010000012.1, on the reverse strand, counting down.
GCTTGGCGTGCTGCGCCATCGAGATGATCGCGTCCTCCACCGCCCGTTTCGACATCGCGCGCTTCGGTTCGGAAGTCTTCCGTCCCAGCCCGCGCCAGTCCGACCTGATGATCGTCTCCGGCACAGTCACGCTGAAGATGGCGCCAGTCGTGAAGCGCATCTACGACCAGATGCCGGAGCCAAAGTGGGTAATCTCGATGGGCGCCTGCTCGTCGGTCGGAGGTCCGTTCAATACCTACGCGGTGCTGCAAGGCGTAGACCGCATCGTGCCGGTCGATGTCTACGTAATCGGCTGCCCGCCCCGCCCGGAGAATTTGTTCTACGCGCTACTCAAACTGCAGGACAAAATCGACACCATGACGCTCGCCAGGAAGCCCACCGAAGTGCGCCTCGACGAAAGCATGATGGAAAATTTCAAGCGCCAGGTAATGGTCGCGCAAACCATGCAGCCGAAGTGATCGCGTTTAGCTGGGCGTGAGCGAAGCCGGGGTCCACGGCACGCGCGCTTTTCGCGTGCTGGGGTGGGAAGCGGGAGCCCGCTGCGGTCATCCTGAGCAAGCGAACGATCTCAGCTCTCGGCTCTCAGTTGTCAGCTCTCAGTTAGCCTGAAGTCTTATACCGCGCGCCGATCCCGGCTGTGGCTTTGAGCAGCGCATCGAGGGGTTTCAATGTCGGCAACTTCGCGCCCCGACTGTTCAGCGCTTCGATTACTTTCTCCGTAGCGATATTGCCGACCAGATCGTCCTGAGCAAACGGGCAGCCTCCGAGACCGCCCAGCACCGAGTCGAATCGGCGGCAACCGGCGTCGTAGGCGGCGAGAATTTTTGCGGCGGCGTCGTCGGGTCGGCTATGCAGGTGGACGCCGATTTCCAGATAGTCATATTTCGCCATCACCGCGGAGACAACTTCGCGAATTTTTTCAGGTGAGGCGAGACCCACCGTATCGGCGAGCGAGATGGTGTGAATGTCCTGGACCTCGAGCAGCGCGACGGCTTCGACGACTTCCTCTGGAGTCCATGGATCGCCGTAAGGATTACCGAATGCCATGGAAATGTAGACGACTGTACTCATGCCGGCCTCGTCGGCGGCCTTTTCGATTTTCTCGAGTTCTTCGATCGCGTCTTCGAGGGTCTGGCGCTGGTTGTTCTGCAGAAAGGTTGGCGAGATCGAATACGGGAAGCCAACTGTGCGAACCGCGTCGGTCTTGATCGCGCGCTGCGCGCCTTTTTCATTGACGACGATGCCGATGATTTCAACGTCGTCGGGCGGATCGAGTTCTTTCAGAACATCTTCGGAATCGGCCATCTGCGGTACGGCGTTGGGCGAGACGAAGCTGACAGCGTCGATATGCTTGAAGCCGGCACTGATTAAAGCCTGGAGATAGTTGACCTTCAACTCGGTCGGGATCTGACCCTTTAGCCCTTGCCAGGCGTCGCGGGGGCATTCGATCAATTTCACTGCTTCAGGCATGTTCACCACGGAGACACGGAGGCACGGAGAAAACCAAACATCTTCATAAAACTTTTCTCACTATCCCGCCTCTTACGAGCGTTGCAACGTTGAAATTAATGATCAGTCCCACGCGTTTGCCGGTGAGCTTGAGATATGTCAGAAGTTGCGCTTCGTGAACCGGAACGATATGTTCCACGCACTTTAATTCAAAATCGACCGCTCCCGAATAATCAGGTCGAACCGATACCCGCAGTCCAGGTGTACGCCCTTATATTCGACCGGCAGTGGAACTTGCCGCTGGAATATCAAACCGCGGAGGTGCAGTTCGTGGCAAAGGCACTCTTCATAGGCCGATTCGAGCAGGCCTGGACCAAGCGCGCGATGCACTTCGATGGCCGCGCCAATTATTTTCTCGGTGAGATCTTCGTGAAGAAGTTTGCTCCGTGTCTCCGTGTCTCCGTGGTGAATCATGTCTGCAGCACTCCCACTTTGAACTCCGGCACATCCGGATTCAGCGACGCCGCTTCTAACGCTTGCGTTATCGCCTGCCTTGTTTCCATGGGATCGATGATTTTGTCGATCCATAATCTGGCAGCGCCGTAGCGCGGGTCGGTTTGCTCTTCGTATGTTTTCTTCGTCGAATCGAACAGCTCTTTTCTTTCTTCTTCGCTCAGCTTCTTGCCGCTGCGTTCCAGTTGCTTGATCTTGATTTCTACCAGCGTGCCGGCGGCGGCGTCTCCGCTCATTACGGCGTATTTCGCGGTGGGCCATGCGAAGACAAAGCGCGGATCGTAGGCTTTGCCGCACATGGCGTAGTGTCCGGCGCCGAAGGAGCCGCCGACGATCACCGTGATCTTCGGCACAACCGAATTCGACACGGCGTTCACCATCTTCGCGCCCGCTTTGATGATGCCGCTCCATTCGGCGTCGCGGCCGACCATGAAGCCGTTGACGTCGTGAAAGAAGACGAGGGGGATCAGATTCTGGTTGCAGTCCATGATGAAGCGGGCGGCCTTTTCGGCGGACTCGGTGTAGATGACGCCTCCGAATTCGACGCGCTTGTGGCCTTCGTGGTCGGTCTGATGGGCATGGAGTTTCTGGTTGGCAACGATGCCGACCGCGAAACCTCCGATGCGCGCATAGCCACAGATCAGCGTTTTGCCGTACTCGGGCTTGTATTCGTCAAAGCGGCTTTCGTCGACAATGCGCGCAAGAATCTCTTTCATGTCGTATGGACGGGCGGGTGAGGCGTCGTAGATCCCGTAAATTTCTTCGGCGGCGAGCGCGGGGTCGGCCGGTTGCTTGCGATCCCAGAGCGATTGGCGGCGGTATCCCCATTTTTCGACGAGCGCGCGGATGCGAGCGATGCAGGCTTCATCGTTGGGCTCGCGGAAATCAACCGTACCGCTGATCGCGGAATGCATGGCCGCGCCGCCTAAATCTTCGGCAGAAACTTTTTGTCCGATAGCGGCCTGCACGAGCGCGGGACCGGCGAGAAACAGCCCGCTGCCGTCGGTCATGAAGACGTGGTCGCACATCACGGGCAAGTATCCGCCGCCGGCCACGCACATCCCCATGATGGCGGCGATCTGCGGAATGCCCATGGCGGACATGACGGCGTTATTGCGGAAGACGCGGCCGAAATCGTCGGTGTCGGGAAAAACATCTTCCTGCAAGGGGAGAAAAACGCCGGCCGAGTCGACGAGGTACAGGGTGGGGATGCGATTTTCGATCGCAATATTTTGCGCGCGGATCACTTTTTTCGTCGTCATCGGGAAGAACGCGCCCGCTTTCACGGTCGCATCGTTGACGATCAGCATCATCAGGCGGCCCTGGATGCGCGCCAGCCCGGTAACGACGCCGGCGGCGGGTGCGCCTCCCCATTCTTCGTACATTTTGTGCGCGGCGTAGAGGCCGAGTTCAAAAAAAGTGCCTGGATCGGCGAGCAGGTTGATGCGCTCACGGGCGGTGAGGCGCGATTTGGCGTGCTGGTTTTCGATCGCTTTGGGCCCACCACCCTCACGAATCTTCTCCTCCTCGTTGCGGATCTGCGCGACCAGATCGGCAAGGGCACGCATGTTGGATTCGAAGCGAAGGGAGGCTGGATCGACCTTGGTCGCGATGACGTTATTGATTGTGATCGCCGTGGATTCGATACGTTCAGACATAAGAGCGAGTGCGCGACCTTCTAATATACCAGCGGCTAGCGGCGCGATGTTCATCGCCCTGGTGGTCGTGTTTTGGGCAGCTATGCCCCCATCACTCGTTGCCACTGGCGTTCGTCAAAGCGGCGCCAGTTGGCGCAGTTGGCGCATCGCCTCGGCGACGGGATCGTCGGCGATGGCATCGACCAAGCCGATTTCAAGCGCGCGAGCGGCGGAGACTTTTTCAGCCGCGACGAATAGTTCCAGTGCTCTTCCTTTCCCGATCAGGCGCGGGAGCCGTTGCGTGCCTCCCCAGCCAGTGATCAGGCCGAGAGCGGCGCCGCGATGTCCGAAGACCGCGTTGGGCGCGGCGATGCGGCGATGGCATGCCAGAGCGAGGTCGAGGCCTCCGCCCATGCAGTGGCCTTCGATGGCTGCGATCACGGGCGCGGTATACGTGGCGATCGATTGCATCAGGGCTTGCCCCATGGCGGAGAATGCATAGCGCTTCGGGGCCGGTGAGCGCGGCGATCTCGTTGAGGTCGGCTCCGACGGAGAAGTTGTTCTTGCCGGAAATCACCAGGGGCGATGCTGGCGATTGCGCAGACCTTAGCTTTCGAATCTCTTCCGTGAGCGCGATTACTTTTCGGCGAGTGAGACGGTTCATGCCGTCTTCGGAAACCAGCGCTAGAAAAGAAACTCCGCCGTCATGACCTAATGTGAACTCAAGTTGATCGGGAGCGGGCACGCTTCAGGCTAATGAAATCATCCGGCCGCAGGCACGCCGTGCGGCTTCACATTTTGGCGGATGAACTTTACGATGTCGTCCATGGGCGTGCCGGGTTGGAAGATGCCGGCTACGCCAATCTTTTTCAGGCCTTCCAAATCCTGATCGGGAATAATGCCGCCGACCAGCACGAGCACGTCGTCCATTTTGTTTTGCTTGAGCAGGTCCATTACCCGCGGAACGATGGCGTTGTGCGCGCCCGAAAGAATCGAGAGGCCGATGACTTGGACGTCTTCCTGGAGAGCGGCGTTGACGACCATCTCGGGCGTCTGGCGGAGGCCGGTGTAGATGACCTCCATGCCGGCATCGCGGAGGGCGCGGGCAATGACCTTGGCGCCGCGGTCGTGGCCATCGAGTCCGGGCTTGGCGACGAGGACGCGGATTTTGGGGTCGGAGTTGGGAGTGGGCATTGGGCCTCGGTTTGAACAGGCTATTTAATCACACAAAGCTGAGGGAACTGAGCGCTGTTTGCTTTTCGTCTTTTTCCACGAGAGGTACCCCCCACCCCTACCCCCCCTGGGCCGGTATATTGAAATCATATAGTTAGAGTAAGTTGGCGCTCAAAGTATTGATAAATAATGAGTTCAACTTATTGCGTGCAACTCCTTTTTCGACTGGTAGTTAGACTTGATTTTTGCGAATTCCCGCATCTTGTAGGCGCCAAAGTCCTGGGGAATAAGGACTTATACGTAAAGTATTCAAAACATAATAGTTACACCGGTTTTTCCCAGGGGTGATTTGGGTTTTCAAAGAGCTTCATGGATGCCGCCACTGGTGACGCCTTGCAGCCGAGGCCTTCCTCTAAGGTCGTGACTCTGGCTTCTTATGTCAAGGGATTTTATGCAGGTCATTTTATGCAGGTCAGCGATGGCGCGGGCGGAAGATCCCCACCCTAAGAATCGCAAATGGCACGATTCTTAGGATGGGGTGTCCATTGTTGACGAACGATTTGGGAACGCTAGTGACGGCTGGCCTCAACCAGGTCATGGATCACGTCCCGATCAGTGAGTTGCTCGTAGGCGTGCTCGCCGTGGAGCGACTCGTCGAGGCCGATCTCCTCCGACGACTCACTGACCTTGACGGTAATGAATGCATCGATAATGCGAAGCATGGCGTAGGTGAACGCGAATGCCCAGACCGAGGAGAAGACGACAGCCGTCACCTGTTTCAGCAGGAAGACCGGGTCGCCATAAAGCAAACCATTCGCGCCCTCGGGATTGAACTGCTTGTTGGCAAAGATGCCGAGCATGACGATGCCGAGGAAGCCGCCGACGCCGTGAACTCCCCAGACATCGAGAGCGTCGTCCCATTGCAGCTTGTTTTTCATTTCGACAGCGTAGTAGCACACCACGCCGGCCGTAATGCCGATGATGACCGCAGTGGTGGGAGAGACATATCCGGCGGCTGGAGTTACGGTGGCCAGTCCGGCGACAGCGCCGGTGAGCAGTCCGAGGAGCTTGGGTTTCTTTTCGTTCAGCCATGCCACCATGAGCCAGGCAACAGCAGCGAAGGAAGCCGCCACGTCGGTGTTCAGGAATGCGGTGGCGGTCACGGAATCGACGCGCATTTCACTGCCCGCGTTGAAGCCGTACCAGCCAAACCACAAGAGACCAGTACCCAGGGCTACCAATGGAATGCTATGCGGGCCGCGGTCGGCGACGCGGCGCTTGCCTACATAGATGACCGAAGCAAGGGCCGCCACGCCAGCGATATTGTGGACTACGATGCCTCCCGCGAAATCTTTAACTCCCCATTGCTGCAGGAATCCGCCGCCCCAGACCATGTGGACGAAGGGAAAGTAAACGAAGGTCAGCCAACCGGTGAGAAACAGCATGTAGGCCTTGAAGGTGACGCGGTTGGTAAAGGCTCCGGAGATGAGCGCCGGAGTGATGATGGCAAACATCATTTGATAAGCAATGAAGACGAACGCGGGGATGGTGATATTCGGAGATGGCGTGTTGAGATCGATCCCGCGCAAGAAGGCGTTGTGAAAATTTCCGATGACTCCGTGCCAGTCGCCGCTGAAGCACAGAGAGTAGCCATAGAGGTACCAGATAACGGTGGTCCAGCCCATGGAGACGAAGCTTTGAATCATGATGGCCAGAACATTCTTGCGGCCGACCAGACCGCCGTAAAAGAACGCGAGGCCCGGGGTCATTAGCATGACCAGGCTGGTGCATAGAATCATGAAACCGGTATTGCCGGTATCGAGATGGAGCATGCGATCCTCCGACCGAGATGTAGAGAGATTTGCTCGCGGATAGCGAGCGGGGGTCCGAACACGAAACCACGCGGGTGGAGGGCCCTCAGACCCAGGCGCGCGGAAAGCGCTGTTACAGTCCGATGCTGGACCTGATCAGGGGTGGAACTCAGTGCCGCTTGTCACATGATGGGGTGATAATGCTACGTGGGAAGCCTCGCCGTATATTTACGTTGTGTAAATACACAGATTGAAGCCTAGCCGATCAAAAACGAAGAGGTCGAAATCCAGGTCCGATGGTGGGACTGATTGGAACCGATTGCGGCGTAGGAACGCGCGCAGCATCCGCAAGGGGATTGAGGCGGACCCGGATGTTCATGCCACCGATGAAGAGTTCTGGAAAAGCGCTCGAGTAGTTATGCCGTCGCCGAAAGAAATCGTGACCATGCGGCTGGATGCGGATCTGCTGCGCTGGTTCCGGCAGCAGCGCGGCTATCAGACACGCATCAACGCCATTCTGCGGGCTTATATGAAGGCGCATGAGTCGGTGTAAGGCCCACCTTTATCGAGAATGGTAAAGATGTCTGGCCGGATGAGAGCACTGGCAGCTTCCCCCGGCGTGACCGCGCCTCCGTCTCCCCAGAATAATCACGGCGTAACGCCCAACTGCCAAAACAGGAACGAGTACATATCCGTGCTCTCTTCGACCTGCTTGGCTACGGGTTTGCCCTGGCCGTGTCCGGCTTTGGTGTCGATGCGAAGCAGAATTGGCCGTTCTTTACTGGCGCCGTTCTTCGCGTCGGCTTGCATGAGTGCGGTCATCTTCTTGGCGTGCATGGGATCGACGCGGGTATCGGTGTCGGCCGTCATAAAGAGGATGGAGGGATACTCCTGGCCGGGCTTGACGTGGTGATAGGGCGAGTAGGCGTAGAGCCAGTTGAATTGTTTCGGGTCGTCGGCGGAACCGTATTCGGGAATCCAAAGCTTGGCGATCTGGAAGTTCTGGTAGCGGAGCATATCGAGCAGCGGAACGGCGCAGACCGCGGCGCGGAACAGGTCGGGACGCTGCGTGATCATGGCTCCCATGAGCAACCCGCCATTCGATCCGCCGAAGATGGCGAGGTGATCTTTGTCGGTATATTTCTGGGCGATGAGATATTCGGAGGCCGCGATGAAATCGTCGAAGACGTTCTGCTTTTTTTCGAGCATGCCCGCGCGGTGCCAGTCTTCGCCGAACTCGGACCCTCCGCGCAGGTTAGCGACGACGTAAACGCCGCCATGCTCCATCCAGAGATACATACCGCGGCTGAAAGCAGGACTGCGGGAAATGTTAAAGCCGCCATAGCCGGTGAGCAACGTGGGGTTGCTGCCGTTCTTGACCAATCCCTTCTTGCTGACGATGAACATCGGAACCCTGGTGCCATCCTTGGAGTGGTACCACTCCTGCCGAACGTCGTAGGCGGCGGGATCGATGGAAGGCGCGTCGATCCTGGTCCAGAGCGAGCTTGTGCCCGAGGCCAGGTCGTAGCGGTAGATGGACGGCGGCACAGTGAAGGACTGAAAGCCGAAGAAGATCTCATTGCGGTCATAACGGCCGGTGGTGCTGAAGACATTTCCGATGGCGGGCGTCGGGATGTCGGCGAGCTTTTTGCCGTCGAGGGAGAAAAGCTTCAGTTCGGATGCCACGTTGTGCTCGTAGTGCGCAAAGAGCTTGCCGCCAGTGACGCGCGCGCCCTGCAGTACGGCATCGGATTGGGGAATCAGCTCCTTCCAGTTTTCGCGTTTGGCGTTTGAGGCCTCGGCCACGAAAACACGGTAGTGCGGAGCATCTTCGTTGGTGGTGATGTAGAGCTTGCCCTGAAAAAAATCGGCTCCGTAGAGGAAGTCCTTTCCGGTGGTGATCTCAGCCGGCGGATTCCTGGAGTGGAGGTCCTGCAGATACATTTCGGTCTTGGTCCAGCCCTCCTCGACCGTGATGAGAAGCCAGCGGTCGTCCTCGGAGAGAGTGACGGTCGGAATGTTCTGGGGGTCGCGCTTGTCTTCGAAGATGAGCGGATCCCCGGCGGGATCGGTTCCGAGTTGATGGTAGAAAACTTTGACGTGGTAGACCTCTTCTCCCGCGGGAACGTCGCCCTTTTTCGGATGGCGCGTGTAGTAGAAGCCAGAACTGTCTTTCATCCAGGCAAGGCTTGAGAAGCGGGTGCGCTCGATGGCGTCGTTCAGGGTGCGGCCGGCCGCGGTTTCGATCACGTGGAGCGTGCTCTCCTCGGAACCGCTGGGCGAGGTGCCATAGGCGATGTACTTGCCGTCTTCGGAGGGGTACCACCAGTCGAGAGCGACGGTGCCGTCAGCAGACAGTTTATTGATGTCGAGCAGAATGCGATCCTCGCCATGCAGGCTCTCACGCACATACTCTCGCACATAGAGGACGGGCTGGTTCTGGCCGGCGTCGCGGCGCGTATAAAAGTAATACTCGCCTCTCATGCGCGGAGGTTCGACGGTTCCGATTGCCAGTAATTGCGTGAGGCGGGCATTGATCTTTTCGCGTCCCGGGAGCGGATCGAGCAGCGAGCGAGTGTAAGCCATCTCCTGCTCGACGAAAAGTTCGGTGTCGGGATTGCTGGAATTCTCGAGATAACGATAGGGATCGACGATTTTGTGTCCCTGAACGATGTCCTCGACGGGAGCCACCTTCGCTTTTGGCGGGCCGGAGGGAGAGGGTGCATCTTGCGCCCCTGCGATGGTGGTCATGAGCACAGCGACACCGGTAAAAAGAAAGAGAGCAATCAGCAAACGCAAGCCTCCTGGCATGAAGTCCTCACCTCGGTTGTGTACGGTAACGAGGGATAGGGTAGCAGAACAGCGGCCCAAAGGACGCGCCCTTGCGGCCATGCCGGGCCTTCGGTGATCTTGGTGCGATTGGAGGAAAAGAATAATCTCAGCTCGGTGGGCGAGAAGTTGCGTTGGTCCCGGGTCGGGCCTTGCCTCTTTGCGCCTATTCAGAAGCCAACGAGGTCGGGAGCCAGGAGCGAAAGATGAGTTTATTGCAATGGAACGAGAGCTACAGCGTGCAGGTCACAAGTTTGGATCATCAACATCAGACGCTATTCAGCACGATCAACGAACTGCAGGATGCATTGCGTGTGGGCCATGGGAAGGACGTGGTCGGCAAGGTGCTGGCGAAACTGATCGACTACACGAAGTCGCACTTTGCCGCGGAAGAGGCGATTCTGGAAAAGAACGGATATCCAGGATTGGCCGAGCACCGGGTCGCACACAAGGCGTTGGTAACCCAGGTGGTCAAGTTTCAAAAAGAGTTTGAAGCGGGGAATGCCGGCATTACCGTCGAGGTTATGCATTTCCTGCAGAAGTGGTTAACCGAACACATTCAGAATACCGACAAGAAATATGGGCAGTTTCTGAATGAAAAAGGGATTCGTTGACCAGCGAGTGAGGCGAGGCCGAGGCGCGGCAGCGGACTGGTCTCGGGAGCAGTTTTCTGCCGCCCAGTTCTCATGCGATCCAACGCGCATGCAAGCCAGTTCTCATGCGAGCCAGCCCTCATGAAAGCCGCCGCAAAATAACCTCATGGTTACCATTGTGTGAGCTGAGATTCATCCCGTTCCAATCAAGCGCGCGCTCTGATATGATTTTATGGTTGTCAAGAGCACACGCGTTGTGCTTCCACTCCTCAGTAGCTCAATGGCAGAGCATCCGGCTGTTAACCGGAGGGTTGTAGGTTCGAGTCCTACCTGAGGAGCCATTCTTTCAGTAGTTTACAAAACCTCAAAAACAAAACTTCACCGCATTTCACCGCATTTGGGCTATAAATCCTGCGCTTAAGGGTGCTGCTCGGGGCATTTGATCTGGCACATTGCTCGCACACTCGCAGACTCCTATTTCCGCAACCAAGTCAGCCGATCGCTGACCGACAACACCTCCAGCACGGCACGGTTGAGCGCCGCCAGAGCTTCCTCGGTGCGACAGCGCAGACTCAAGCCCCAGCCGACGATCTCCCGCGTGCAACAGTCGATCACCGAAACCAGATACGCCCAACCCACATTGGGCCCGGCCCAGACCTTGGTCATGTCCGACTGCCAGACGTGATTGGGATGTAGCGCTTCCACCTTGCCCCAGTCCTTTCTGCGCGAAACCTGAAAGCGGCGCTGGCGTACCAACAATCCGCGTTCCCGCATAACACGCAGTGCCCGCTTGCCGTTGACCACCAGCCCGTGATGCCGCCCCAACCACCAGACCACCCGACGATAGCCACGGGCCGGTTTCTCACCGCAGGCCACGATGATTTCCTGATCCTGCGAACGGTCGGCACGGCTGCCTCGCGGTTGCCGCTGATAGTAGAGGCTCGACCGGCTGATCGCCAGTGTCTCGGCCACCAGCTTCCCTTCGTTCCCTTGGGCCACTAACTCCCGTGCCGACGAATGCGCTTGGCCGCAGCTCACTCGCCCAGCACGTTTTTTAAGATCTCGATCTGCAAGTGCGATCGTCCCAGCGCCCACTCCAGTTGCTTGATCCGTTTCTCTTGCTCGGCATCGGGCTGCGCAGCTGCGCTCCTCCCCCCAAGCGCAGCCTTGGCTCCCGCTTCCACTTCATCCTTCCAGCGGCAATAGAGATTGGGAGCGATCTCATACTTGCGGCACGTCTCAGCCACGTTGCCACTCTTCAAACCTTCCAACACAATCTGCCATTTCTCTTCCGGGGTTCTCTGGGCTCTCGGCTTTCTCGACATTCTCGCCTCCTGGCGGAGGCCCCAAGCCTAACTAACTTCCGTGTCCAGTTCTACAGGGGTGCACTACAGGCCCGCGCCATTCCTTTTGTGGCTTTGAACGGATTTCCTGCTTTTTAGCGCTTCCGTTTTTCCTCCTTCACTGAGCAGTTTTGACCATCATGAAAGTGACGATACGCCTATAAAGAGAGTGACTCCGCCTTCGACGCCGAGTTTAGAGGCAGGGCTTGAAGATTGCGAAACCGTTGCCGCTACTAAATGGAGGTAGCACCTATGAAGATGATTGGAATTACCAGCACCGCCGTTCTGTCTTTGCTTCTTGGAATCGCGGCTCCTGCTTATGCACAGCATGAGCAGCCGGGAGAAAAGCAAGACCATCCCGCACAGCAACAGAGCAAGTCTGAACAAGCCAAGCCCCAACAGCAGCATGCTCAACAACAGCAGCAGCGGCAGAATCAGAATCAGAACAAGCAGGCACAGCAGCACGCCCAGCAGCAGCAGAATCAGAATCAGAACAAGCAGGCACAGCAGCATGCCCAGCAGCAGCAGAATCAGAATCAGAACAAGCAGGCACAGCAGCATGCCCAGCAGCAGCAGAATCAGAATCAGAACAAGCAGGCACAGCAGCACGCCCAGCAGCAGCAGAATCAGAACCAGAACAAGCAGGTACAGCAGCACGCGCAGCAGCAGAATCAGAATCAGAACAAGCAGGTACAGCAGCACGCGCAGCAACAGCGGGGCAATCAACAACCCCAACGCACTCAGCAACAGCAACGGGTGCAGCAAGCTTCATGGCAGCAGCATCGATCCCAGAACTGGGATTCCGACCACCGCACCTGGCAACAGCGTGGGGGCTACCAGGGCTACCGCATCCCGGACGACCGCTTTCGTGGATACTTTGGTCCAGACCATGGCTTCCGTATCTACGGTCTGCCATTCCTGGTTGTGGGCGGATTTCCGCGCTTCCAGTATGAGGGTTATTGGATCAGCCTGGTTGACCCGTGGCCGGAATACTGGGGAAATGACTGGTATGACAACGACGACGTTTATGTCGCCTACGTCGACAACGGCTACTACCTGTATAACCGCAGGTATCCCAACGTCGGAATTGCGATCAACATCTCGAGGTAGCGGTGCATTTGGTGCGGCCGCAAAAATGGCCGCGCCTTACGAATCGATGATAAGGAGCACAACATGATTGGAACTGTATTGATCGTCATCCTGGTTTTGGCACTTTTGGGTGTTCTGCCACGGTGGTCGCACAGTCGGAGTTGGGGTTACGGTCCGACCAGCGGAGTCGGACTGGCCCTTTTCATCGTGGTGGTTCTCCTGCTTCTCGGTCGGATTTGAACCATGCCCCATCCGGCCATCTCGTCAGGCGCCATAGCCAAAGGTTGGCGCCTGTTCTCTGTCCGCGGGTTGGCGCTTCTTCTGGTTGTGCTGATGTGCAGGGGGAGTTCGTTTGCATACTCCGTTCTGACGCACGAGGAAATCGTGGATCTCCTGTGGACCGACGAAATTCGGCCCCTGCTCCTCCAGCGATATCCGGGACTTTCGGACGAACAGATTAAGGAAGCCCATGGCTACGCCTACGGAGGCGCTGTCATCCAGGATCTCGGCTACTACCCATTCGGGAGCAAAGAGTTCAGCGATCTTGTGCACTACGTCCGCAGCGGCGATTTCGTCAAGGAGTTGCTGCTCGAAAGCCAGGACGTCAACGAGTTCGCCTTCGCGCTTGGAGCTCTATCCCACTATGCGTCCGACATTGCCGGCCACCCAGCAGTCAACCTGGCAGTCGCGATCGAGTATCCGAAGCTGCGAGCGAAATATGGCAAGTCCGTCCGGTATGCGCAGGACAAGACCGCGCACCTGAAAACGGAGTTCGGGTTCGATACCGTGCAGGTCGCGAAAAATCGCTATGCCTCGCAGCAGTACCACGACTTTATTGGGTTCCAGGTGTCAAAGCCGTTGCTCGAACGGGTCTTTCCCGCCGTGTACGGAATGCAGTTGAAAGATGTGCTGACCCATGAGGATATGGCAGTGGGCTCCTACCGTTTCGCGGTCAGCCGCATGATTCCGGAGATGACCCAGGTCGCGCTGCAAACTCATAAGAAGGAACTGATGCACGAGCACCCGGATTTCGCGAAACAGAAATTCCTGTACCGGCTTTCGCGCTCCAATTATGAAAAGGAGTGGGGAAAGGACTACACCAAGCCCGGATTCGGAACCCGGATCCTCTCAACCCTCCTGCGCTTCATGCCGAGAATTGGCCCCTTCAAAGGCTTAGGGTTCAAGAGCCCGACTCCTCAGACCGAGGACCTGTATTTCAAGAGCATCAACTTGACTGTCGATCACTACCGGGCATTTCTCGAAGAAGTGCGCAGCAACGCGCTGGTGCTGCCCAATTCTGATTTGGATAGCGGAAACCCAACCAAAGCGGCGGAATATTCTCTCACCGACGATACTTACGCAGAGTTGCTGTCCCAACTGTCAAGTCAGAAGCTTGGCCCGATGTCGCCGGAGCTGCGGGCCAACATTCTCGACTTCTATTCCGATCTCTCAGTGCCGATCGAGACGAAGAAGGATCCGATTCGCTGGCAAGCCGTGCTGACCGAACTGGATCAGTTGAAGGCCGTGGCGGAGGTGACGACTGCCGCGGGCAGCCCCGTACGGTGAGAAGACGCCGTGCACCTCGATAGTCCCTGTTGCCGGAAGTGTTCCGTTACGACTACGACGGCGTCGAGGGAAATATGGTAAGACTCAAATTCCGTCCCAACAACAACTACAATCCCACGACGTACGAAGCGCTGGTAGTACATAGCCTGGCCGGAAACTATTCTGATCGATACTCAACAGAAGCGTCTGGCAAAGCTATCGGGCCAACTCATAAACCGTGTGGAATTTGGGTATGGACTCCTGGGGCACGTCGACAACGGCGGCACAATCGACATTGGGCGCGTGCAGGTCGGACCGGCAGAATGGAAGACCGCCCTGATCAATATTCAGTTATCGGGGCGGCTGGTGTTCTTCAAGACGATCGACAAACAAGAACACGAGGTCCGGTCGGATTTCCATGCGGTTGCTGGCGATCCGAGCCTCTTCGAGGCGAGTCAGCTTCCCTCGGTCATTCGCCTGGTTCCGGCGGTGGCGGACGGACCTGCACGATGATTTTTCGTGCGGCTAGTCGTGCAAAACTACGTTGAGCAGCGAGCTATGGACTTGGAGTCCGCCATTGTAGTGAATAAAACCCAATTTTCTGAATCGGTTCATGAAGAAGCTGACCCGCGAGCGGGTTGTGCCAATCATCTCCGCCAGCATCTCCTGACTGATCTTGGGGACTACCGTCTCTGGTATCCCTTCCTTGCCAAAGTGAGCGAGCAGTAAAAGGATCCGGGCCAGTCTCTTTTCGCTCGAATTGAAAAGCTGATCAACCAGATCTTCTTCATAACGGATATTCCGCGACAGCAAATAGGCTACGAATAGGTCGGAGAATTCGTGTTCCCGATGAAGCGCTTCTATCATGGCTTTCTTGTCGATTCGCAAAATCGCGCAATCTGTCATAGCGGCTGCAGAACCCATGCGGAGCGACTGGCCGGCAAGCGATCCTTCGCCGAAGAAGTCTCCTTCGCCTAAAATGGCGATCGTGGCTTCCTTGCCAGTGTTCGAGACCACCGTCAGTTTTATCTTGCCCGTCTGGATATAAAACACCGCATTGGCGGCATCTCCCTGGGCATAAATTCCCTGTTGTCTCTTGAAAAGCACGGATTTCCGGCCCTCGCCAATGGTTGCGAGGAACGCTTTGGGATCGAAATTACGTTTCTTCCTGGCCACGAGACCCGGCCCTTTGTTATTACGCGCTGTTTGGAGAATCGGGACGATTGGGGATTGGCGGGCGATCTTCCTTCCGCCTGGAGAATCGTTGGGTTGACTGGCAGGAGACATAGAGACCTCCTTCTGCCTAACAACGACTGTCTCTAATTTTACTGCTTTCCTGGGCCGTGTGAAGAGATGAGTCATTCTGCACAGTATTGCTTGAGCAAAGTGAGCGAAGCTAACGGTGTCTCAAAGGCGTAGGCTGCCCGCTCAGCCAGCCGTCCGACCTACGCTTTCGGAACAGGGCCGATCCGCTGCGATTTGCTCCGGCGTGCCTGTCTTCATAGGGCCGCAAAATCATCAACCGGTTGCGTTCGGATAGGCCACCATCGTCAGGCCGGCGCAAGGAGAAGTTATGTTTCTCAGGAGGAAGGTCAGGTGGGCGGGTATAGCCCTCACACTTCTGACGACTGTGATGTTGGTGCAAAGCTTCCTGCGAAGCGCAGCAGGATACGACTCCAGCAAGCAAGAAGTTCCGGCCTTCGTCACTAAGAACGAGATCTGCAAGATGCAGGAGATTCTGCGCGACAAAGGGTTCTACCGGGGCAAGGTCGATGGCGTCTTCGGTCTCCGTACGCGAGCCAGTATTCGCGCGTACCAAAAGGCTGAGAATTTGACCATCACCGGAGAGGTTGATACCCGCACCGCCGCGAGGCTCGGGATCAGACCTGAATCGAACTGGGCCAACTCCCAGAGTGCCGGGCGACAGGATGGGCACAGCAGCTACGTCGTTGCCGGCGAATTTAAGCGAGAAAAACCTTCAGCCGGTATTCGGCGGGCCAAAGGTGCACCGGGCAAGAGTCCGCGGAAGGAAGTATCAAGGGCGGCGGCCACGCAAGACAACCGCCGAATCCGCGCTAACAACCAACCAGCTGAGAACGGGGTACACGACCAGTAAATCAGCATTCTTAATTTGACTGCAAAGGATCTTCAGCGAAGATCGGCGATCAGACAAAACTTGAGGGTTGATAGCGCCGGGGGTATTCATACGCCTACGGTTTTTTCAACTTTGCCGATCCATTCCCAAACGGCTTTATCCAGTTTTCTTCAAGTCTGACAGCTGCTCTTTCAAGTTTGCGACGGCTTCGTTCGCATGGCCCATCCGCTGCTGAATTTTGCCCGCTTTCTTTTCGGCTTTCCCCTCAGCTTTCAAATTGGGGTCACTCGTGACCTTCCCGACCTCTTCCATGATCGTCCCCTTCACTTCGTCGAAGCTGCCCTTGATCTGGTCTTTCGTGCTGGTTTTCATATTTTCCCCTTCGCCCTCGTAAACGATTGCGACTCTTCTGCGACTCTTTGAGGGCTGCCACTGTTTTTAATCTCGTGGCTGTCCGAGGTCTGAGCAAAATTGACCACCTGTGGTCTCTGCCTGCTTGCCGTATTTCTTTCGGCAAGTCTTCGGCCCTACTGCCGCAAGTGAGCATTATTGCTCAGACCTTCCAATCCTGATTTGCTATCGTCGGAATCGACCTCGCAGACCAGCACTTCGAGCAAAATTGTGCCCGATTGTATACGTGGCGCGAAGCCGGAGTTGCGGCGCCGAGGCAAGAAATCAGGAGGTTGTACATGAAGAAACTATTGTTCGTACTTGCGATGTTGAGTCTCGGCACGATGTGTTGGGCCGGATCGGCGCGCGAAGACGCCACTGACCGACTGGAAAATGCCACCAGTGTGATGCACGAAATTATGGGGATGCCTGACAAGGGAATCCCGCAAGAGGTGCTGGAGCACGCCAAGTGCGTCGCGGTCATACCGCACATGATTAAAGGCGGCTTTGTCTTCGGAGCCAAGGGAGGCAAAGGTGTTGCTACCTGCCGCACCGCCGATGGCTGGAGCGCGCCGGCCTTCATCACGATTTCGGGCGGCAGCTGGGGCCTGCAGATCGGTGTTGAAGCTGTGGACGTAGTAATGATCTTTCAGAATGACAAGGCGATGCAACGGTTGCTCTCCAGTAATTTCCAAATTGGAGGGGACGCTTCCGCGGCAGCCGGTCCGGTTGGACGGCATGCCGAGGCCGGTACGGACTGGAAGTTGGATACGGAAATCCTGACCTACTCGCGTGCCAAAGGCGCATTCGCAGGGCTCACCCTGGAAGGTGCATCGCTCCGCCAGGACAGTGATTCCCGGCGAGCGATTTACGGACGCCACGCCACAACTCGCGAGTTGCTGTTGGGCAAAGTGCCAGTTACTGCTGCGGGCAAGCCGTTCCTGGCGGAAGTTCGCGGAGCAAAAACAGAGGCCAGAGAGAACGAGTAAGAATTTGCAGAATTGGGGCTGCCGCTGTTTGTCATTCAGGTCGGTCTGACTCTGTATGTTCAGGTGGCGGCGCAACCCCTTCTTAGCCAATCATTCCGTTGCCGAGAGGTCCTCTCGTGGAGGTTTCCAATGAGATTCACATTCGCGGGGCTAGCGACTTAGCACCGGAGGTTCATATGCTTTGGACGATATTCGTTGTTCTTATAATTTTGTGGCTTCTTGGTTTCAGTCTGCATATCGGTGGAGGCTTGATCCACTTACTTTTGGTTGTGGGGTTGGTGATTCTGGTCATTAACCTGCTGAGCGGGCGCAGCAGTGCGGTTTGAAAATACCATGCGATTCACAGCACCAGGAGGTCGCGGTGTAAAAACTCCTGGTGCTTCTTTAGCCCTGTGTTCGATCCCTTTTTTACCCAGACTTCACCGTTAAGGAACCTGCAATGTTCGAGCCTGACCGCTCCGTGAGTTTGAAACCGGTCGCCCCGATGCGCGGCAATGCGGGTCCTCTCGCCTTCGAAAAGAAGTCAGTATCGTCCGTGCAAGTGATACCTACGCGGTCGCATCCAATGCGGATCGCAGTGATCGGAAACCACCTCCCCAGACAGTGTGGAATTGCGACCTTCACGACGGATTTGTGTGATGCGATTGCCGGTGAATACGGAGCCGCCGGAGTATTCGTGGTGGCCGTCAATGACCCGCAATCGCGCTACAGCTACCCGGCGCGCGTGCGCTTCGAGATAACCGAGGGCGACCTCTCGTCCTATCAGGCGGCCGCCGACTTTCTAAATTCCAACAACGTCGATCTGGTCTGTTTGCAGCACGAATATGGAATTTTTGGAGGGAAGTCCGGCAGCCACATATTGCGCCTGCTGGAGCGCCTGAAAATGCCGGTCGTGACAACTCTGCATACCGTTCTTCGTGAGCCAAGCATCGACCAGCTAATCGTCCTACAGGAAATCGCCGCGCTCTCCGATCGTCTGATTGTTATGAGCGAGCACTCTTCGCAATTTCTGCAAGATGTTTTCAGGATCTCAGGCCAAAAAATTGAACGGATTCCTCACGGCATTCCCGACTTGCCCTTTGTGGAACCGGCCTTGTCCAAAGATTCGTTTTCAACCGGAAAGGCGGTCCTGCTCACGTTCGGTTTGTTGTCTCCAAACAAGGGATTCGAAAACGTGATTCAGGCCTTGCCGCGCATCCTGTCCCGGCATCCCAATGTTGTCTACATAATCGCAGGCGCTACCCATCCGCATGTCAGGCGCCGCGAGGGTGATCGATATCGCCTGCAGTTACAGGCTTTGGCGAAGGAGTTGGGAGTTGAGGAGAACGTGGTCTTCCACAACCGGTTCGTCAGCCCTCAGGAAATGGCTTTGCTGGTTGGTTCCGCCGACATTTACATCACTCCATACCGCTACGAGGCTCAGGCCGTATCCGGGACACTTGCCTATGCGTTGGGGGCGGGCAAGGCAATCATTTCGACTCCGTACTGGCACGCCGCCGAACTCTTGGCTGATGGGCGTGGGGCGCTGGTTCCCTTCGAGAACCCAGCCGCTATCGCGGATACCGCAATTGCGCTCTTAGACAACGATGCAGCTCGTCAGGAAATGCGCGAACGTGCCTACGTACATGCCCGTTACATGGTATGGAACCAGGTTGCGCAGTCTTATATGCGAACCTTCACACGAGCTTGCGCTATCCGCCTGCCACCTGCCCGCGTGGCATTTCCCGTCCCGGCTGCCGGGAAGAACGCAGCCCGCCAACCTATAAATGCCTGACCGCATTTTCCAGTTTACCGCCATGTGGAGGCCAGTATCGCAAGAACAACAGTTCGTTCGCTTGAGAGTCCAGGCTCGGTCGACGATGTCGTTCGCGATCTCGAGGACAGCGATTAACCAGTGGATGGCTCAACCGGGGAGTTTATCCGCCAACCAGACGACCCATTTGGGGCAGCGGAGGAACCGGTAGCAGACGCAACCGCTCCCGTGAACTCGACCCCTGCCCATTGCGCCCGCCCTTTAGCCTGAGGTGGGTGTGAGCACTTTTGAACAGCTTTCTGAACTGCGTATTGTGACAATTGGTTCACTAAGGTGAACCATGTCCCTATCTGGCTTTCCGCGAATCCCGACTTCAGTTGTTCTGTGCATCGACGATAACGAAGAAGTGCTGGAGTGCGAGAAATCTTTCCTGGAGACGTTCGGGTACACGGTTCTGGCGGCGGCCAGCGGTGGACGAGGGTTAGAACTGGCTTCCATGCACCCGGTTGACGTTGTCATCATTGACTACCTTATGCCCGTAATGAACGGGCAAGAAGTTGCCCTTGAAATGAGGCGGCTCAAACCGCAAACGCCAATCATCATGCTTTCTGCATTAGCGGACGTCCCGCACCAGGTCCTTAGACTGGTAGACGCTTTCGTAACCAAGAAGCACATGGCCAGCCAGCTATTGCCCACAATCGCGCAGTTACGCGGAATCGATTCGGTTTCTCCGTCTGCGCAAGAGGCGTGACTGCGGGGAAATCACCGCCCAGGTTCTTCCGGTTTACAGAATTGAGAAATCGCGACATTTGAATCAATAAAGCACTTGAATCAATGAAGCACTTGAATCGATGAAGCATTGACCGCTTCGGGAGGCAATATCAATGACAACCGCTGAACTCGAACACGCGCCGCCGAGCGCCAGCGCCGCACGCACCAGCGCCAATATGAAAGCGCTGGTCTATCACGGCCCGGGCAAGCGTGCCTGGCAGGACAAGCCGCGCCCCACCATTCAGGATCCGGGCGACGCCCTTGTTCGCATCACGACGTCAACCATCTGCGGAACCGACCTTCACATTCTGAAGGGAGATCTCCCGTCGGTGACCGATGGCCGCATTCTTGGCCATGAGGGCATTGGCATAGTTGAACAAGTCGGAACGGGCGTGTCGGAGTTCCACGTTGGAGACAAGGTCATCATCTCCTGTGTCACTGCCTGCTTGAAGTGCGATTTCTGCCGGAAGGGTATGTATTCCCACTGTCGACATGGCGGCTGGATTCTAGGCAACACCATCGATGGTACCCAGGCCGAATACGTACGCGTTCCACATGCCGACGGGAGTCTGTACAGCTTCCCAGCGGACGGCGACGAAGAAGCCCTTGTGATGCTGAGTGACATTTTGCCGACGGGCTTGGAGTGCGGGGTCCTGAACGGCCAGGTGAAGCCCGGTGACACGGTTGCCATCGTGGGCGCGGGGCCGGTCGGGCTCGCCGTTCTGCTGACGGCGCAATTCTATTCACCGGCGGCGATCTTTATGATCGATCTCGACGAGAACCGCCTCACGGTCGCCAAGAAGCTCGGCGCAACCACTGTCATCAACAGCACAGATGGACACGCTGCTCATCAATTGATGGAGCTGACCGAGGGAGCGGGTGTCGACGTAGCCGTCGAGGCGGTGGGAATTCCCGCCACTTTCGATATCTGCCAAGCCATTGTCGCCGCCGGCGGACGGATCGCGAACGTAGGCGTCCACGGCAAGCCCGTGGAACTGCACATGGAGAAACTCTGGGACCGCAACATTTCTCTTACCACGCGCCTGGTCGACACGGTGACCACGCTGATGCTGCTGAAGGTTGTGCGCTCCGGCAAGTTGCAGCCGAGCAAACTTGTAACCCATCGCTTCACGATGAACGACATCATGAAGGCATATGACACGTTTGGAAATGCTGCCAAAGAGGGCGCGCTCAAAGTGGTTCTTACCAATGGCGGGTCGCACGCGCACGGTTGATCATGTGTCGCGGCATGGCACATGCGGTCTTCAACGACGGTGAGCAATAGCGGACAGTTCTTTTTGCTCGGCGCTGTCATAGTGCGGACTGAACCTATTTAACGTTCCGAGAACAACGGCAGGATGCCGAGGAGATGAACAAATGTCCATAGAAAACTCAGTGGTTGCAATTTACCGCCAACATACCGATGCCGATCTGGCAGTCAAGGAACTCCAGCGCGGCGGAGTCGACATGCACAAATTGTCGATCGTAGGGAAGGGCTACCACACCGACGAGCAAGTGACCGGCTACTACAATACGGGCGACCGCATGAAGCATTGGGGCAAGACGGGCGCGTTCTGGGGAGGCTTTTGGGGACTTCTATTCGGGTCTGCTTTTTTCATGATTCCGGGGCTCGGCCCGATCCTGGTGGCAGGACCGTTAGTGGCGTGGATCGTGGGTGGTCTGGAAGGTGCAGTGGTAGTGGGCGGTTTGAGCGCTCTGGGCGCCGGTCTCTACAGCATCGGAATTCCAAAAGACAGCATCGTAAAGTACGAAACCGCGCTCAAGACCGATCAATTCCTGGTCATCGCCCATGGAACAGCCGCGGAAGTGGCCAAAGCGAAAGAGATCCTTGAGAGCACTCATCCTCTTTATTGCACATTGCACACACCCGAAGCCGTCGCGGCCTAGCGAAAACAGGTTCAAAGGCACGAAATCGATCGCGTAAACATGGGGATTTCACAAACTGTGCTGAGGTCCCCATGGTCGGTCTAGCTGCATTTATGGTTGAATGAAGTGGTTGATATTTGCAGATGCCACATCTCAGGCAAAGGAGTGACAGGTATGGTCGCGAAAAATCAAGGTGATCAAAGTGAACTCGGGCCCGATTCGGCTGGGCAATCAGGTGACCTTCAGGGAATATCAAATATTGCTGGTGCGGATTCCGAGAGCGTCCAGGAACTAGTTGAGGAGGGCAACGCCTTCGAAGCCGATGCCGTAGATGGTGTGGAGAACGCGAAGAACCCGGACGTGTCCGAAGTTACTACGCGACAGGTCCCGGAAGACGACGTCCCGGAAGAGTATCGCAACGCCAGCTAGTAAAACCGAATCGTGCCCTTGGGAACGTCCATCCACCGGCAGGAGAACGCCATGCCAACCAGTTCACACAATCGGATCGCAGAGCTTCACAATCTTGCCGCCCATGCGCACACCGCTGCTGCAGTCGCGCACGGTAAAGGAGATCATCTGAGTGCTCACGAACTCAGCAAGCAGGCGCTCGAGCACTCCATGAACGCGCACAAGCTCTCCCAGGAGCTCGCCGCCAAGGGCGGCAAAGTTTAACTCGTCGATTTTTTTAGACTGTGCAATCTTGAACCAGTCTCGACCTTGCGAATCGAATTAGCACGCTTCGCTCCTGGGAGTGGTAACGAGAAGGAAGCGGCCGGCTTCGAAAAGGGAACTGTTATTGCATACTCAAGAACTTGGCAAAGTAGTTGGAATGGGACTGTCCAATTTTAAGCAGGCGCCAGGCAGGTTCTGGCAATGCCCAACTATCGCGGCGTGCTCTACGCCTTACTGCGGGCTTTGCTCGTTCTTTCCGCAGCTTCGCTCGCAGAGAGCTTTCTATCGCGATGCGGCTCTGTCCTCAAAGCACCCGTATGCAGCTCACAACCTTCCCCTATGGCTGCACCACAGGTAGAGCACCGCACGGATAATATCTGTTTGGGAGTGAGTTCTTTGGTCTTCACAACCGCATGATGCATCGTTCCGCGGCTGGAAACTGCTCAATATTGCTCATTTTTCAACACAATTAAGTCAAACTGCAGGTTCTAGTTTTCGTGCTGCTGGTTTTTTCCTGTTTGTGTGCAAAAGTGAACGGTTGTCGAGGCCTTGATTCTGGGATGATCTTTGGGAGTGTAGTTGGGCCTTGGAGAAACGTTTGGCGCATCAGCCCAAATCCGACAACAACGGTCGTGGGTTCGACCCTAAGAAGTTCCTGGACACGATTGGCGCTGGACGGAAAGTCGTGGCCTTCTCCAAAAAACACGCGATCTTCGCGCAGGGCGACGCGGCCGACGCAGTTTTCTACATCCAGGTTGGTAAGGTTGGACTGACCGTCGTATCCAAGGCTGGCAAGGAAGCAACCCTCGGAATATTGAGTGAGGGAGATTTTTTCGGAGAAGGCAGTCTGGCAGGGCAGCCGCTGCGCATGGGATCCGCAACCGCCATTACGGGTTGCGAAATTCTGCGAATTGACAAAAGAGCGATGATGCTCGCGCTGCACCGGGAACAAACATTCTCGGATCTATTCGTGGCGTATCTGCTGGCGCGGAACATCCGATACGAAGAGGATCTAGTTGACCAACTTTTCAATTCCAGTGAAAAGAGGCTGGCTAGGATACTGCTCTTATTGGCTCACTTCGGAAAAGAAGGCGTGCCTGAGACGGTAATTCCCAAGCTCAGTCAGGAGACTCTGGCAGCGATGATCGGCACAACCCGATCGCGCGTTAGTTTTTTCATGAACCGGTTTAGAAAGCTGGGCTTCCTTGACTATGGTGCGGACGGCCTGCAAGTTCATAGTTCGCTTCTAAACATCGTTCTCCACGACTAGCAAGTCAAAAGCATCGCCAGCCTATGGCGACAGTCAATTCCTAGTTTGCCGGATCGAATTCTGTGAATGGCGCCATTTTCGTGGCCACCAGCACTTCCAACAAGCTAGCTGTATTGCGAACGCTTCCCGAGATTACAAGCAGCGCTTCTGAAACGATGGGGTGTTCCTCCGCCAGCGTGTCCAGACGGTCACTCACGCCATAGAGGCGGTGAACTTCCTGTAATATTGCGGTCGTAGGCATTCGGCTTCACGACTTTCTCGAGAGCCTAAGGAGAAGAGAGCTACAGATGGACTGACTTAGTTCAGAGAACCTGAAAGAGGAGAAGGTGGTAACCACCTCAACTGAATCATATCACGCTGGAACCAGCCTGACAGTGGGACGAATTCTGATAATGCCTCTATTCCGCAGAGTCCTTCTGACGTGTGGCTTTTACACCTGACAGGATCCCGATGCCTGCGAGGACGATCGAGCCAACGACAATCCAGTGCGTGGGTAAATGTACCAGGCACGCCCCGTAAATCAGTCCAGCAATCAAAATCGCAAATCCTATCGCGTAGATTCCGAATGACATGGTTCCCCCCTCACGAATTCGCCGGAGCAACCGGCGCACGAGAACTTACCCTGCTCGTTTTGTAGAAGAGCGGCCCGGGACTCAGGCCGCTCTCCACTCGCTTCACGGATCAACCCCAACCCCCGATTACCGCGAGGAACTGGCTTTCTGATCTTTGACCTGCAGATCGTTCACCACTTGCTGAACGTTCGGCACCCCGGTCGCGACATTCCCCGCGTCTGTCCGCTTGTCTTCTGAGTTCACTTCCCCGCTCAGCGTGACTACCCCGTTTTTCACATCATATTTCACGTTTTCGTGCATTTTGTTCTGGATCAAAGCCGCGTCCAGATTCTGCTCGATGCCTTTATCGAGATCAGAGTTCACCGTTTTTGCATCTTTTTCTCCGCCTACGGGAATTACGGCAATCTGATCCGCGACAACCTGCGCGCCCGCGAAGGACTTCGCCACGGACTCGGCTTGCGCTTTGTCGCTATCCGTCCCTACCTGCCCGCTGAGGGTCACAATGCCCTTGTCGCGATCATCGCTGACCGAGACGTTCTTCAAACCTGCTTGATCGAGCGATGTGCGAATACTGTCGGAAACATCCGCGGACTTCGCGGCTGTTTTCGTGCATCCGGCCATAATGCCGCCCGCGACCAGCGTGAGTATCACAAGGAAGAGCTGTATCGTTTTCATGTTTTCCTTTGATCTTTCAATTGAATTCCCGGACAGAAACCTCTACTGCCCCTGGACACAATCTAGAGGTTCGCTCACATTCATCGGCAATGCTGTGCACAATCGCTCACTTCTTAAAGAAGGCTAGCCACCCCTTCACGGTCTTCCGCGAAGAGATTTCCAGAACGGTCAATTCTGATCAGTCTTCCGAAGGCCAACGCGCGATACTGGCGGCTCGGGAGTGCAGGAAGGTTTCGAATGAATCTGGATATTCCTGATCCGAAGGCGATTGAGCTCGCGCTCTCTATTCGGGGAACTGGTCCAGGTGCCGGCAACATTAGAACGAAAAAGAGGTAGCGCAAATGGCCGAACGAAAGACAAAAAAAGGAGAGCTTACCG
Source organism: uncultured Acidobacteriaceae bacterium (assembly GCA_963709055.1). Lineage (GTDB taxonomy): Bacteria > Acidobacteriota > Terriglobia > Terriglobales > Acidobacteriaceae > Acidiflorens. The sequence goes on along the minus strand of CAVPUZ010000012.1, from coordinate 140,769 downwards.
AAGCCGAATTGGCGAGCTATGGCATTCCGCCAAAACAAACCACATCAGTGAACGGCGGTGAGCCGGAAAACTGCGGTAACGTTGCCGCCATCCCAAAGCCAGTCCAGCAAGAAAGGAAAACATTGATGAAAGCAAGTACGAAAGATAAAGCCGAAGGCAAGATCCACGAAGTCAAAGGGAAAATCAAGGAAGAGGTCGGAAAGGTGACCAACAATCCCAATCTGGAAGTCTCAGGGGACGCGGAAAAAAAAGCTGGCAAAGTTCAAAAATGGGTCGGCCAAGCTGAAAAAGCGGTCGGTGAATAACAACGCATCAATTATTAGCTCGCAGAGCGCATTGGAGAGAACAATGTCACCAACTGTAGTGGAAAAAGCGGCGGATCACATTGCACAATCGGCCGACCAGGCTTCTCGCGCCACCTGTGCGGTTGCGGACGCGATCGGGAATGGTTTTGGCGCAGTCAAGCGCGCTGCCAAGCAGGGCGGCGATGCTGCTGAAGAGGTGTTAAATGACACCAGTCTCCGGCTCCAGAGACACCTTATGCTGACGGTTGCCACAACTTTTGCGGCAGGGGTCACCGCAGGAACAGTGATCGGCTGGATGATAAAACGAAGATAGATGCAGTGAAACGTGAGAGTGAAGTGTTTCGTCACAAACGCGTTACGAACCGGGGTTTGAAAGAGGAAAAAAATGATGACTGCCAACGAGCAAAACAAATGTGCCCACCTGCCATGCCGGTGCATGGTGCCATCCAGCGACAAATACTGCGGTCAAGCCTGTAAAGAAGCGGGGGCCAACGAAGTAGAGATTGCATGCCAGTGCGACCACGGAAACTGCCCTCTTACAGTCTGATGAACGAGTCGTGCAGAGCCCTGGATTCCACCGTTGGATAACACACCGCCGGAGTGGAGACAAGGCGCGGAGGGTTTCGGGAAGCGTTTGGGATCTGATTTCAGCATCGCGGCGATCACCACCACGACGCGCTACAAGTTGGCGGAAGCGTTTCACGAAGATAACCTGTATTACCGCTGTGATTGCAAAGGCTTTTTCCCGCGGCTTACCCATGCCATAATTTCGACCTTCACCTCACGCCGGGGCGAGGATGGCCATCGTTTACTGTGGTGATCACTCGTCCTTTTTAGGTGGCTCTTCTGATGCTTACAAAACTAGACCGAATTTGCCGCGATAGCTGCCATCTGCCGCGATGGGCGAGCAGACGCACCTGAGGGGGACAGGACCGCCTTTGAGGCGCACGCGCCCCGGGCGGCTTTCTCTATTGCGATCTAGTACTACCGTGTTATAAAAATGGCGATCCACAAAAAGGACAACCCGAGAGTTGTCGGAGCAGAACCCGTGCGATGGTTTGTCGAAGCGTAGCAATGGACCAGGGGTTATGCCGCTCCACGCGTACCGGGCGAACCCCGAGGGCGGAACTTGAGCGGCATTTCGGGGACGGGTAAGTCCACCTGACCGGCGCGAGCGGAGGGGGAAAAACGGCTCCGCTCGGCGACCAGGAACCCATAGGCCGCAATACAGAGAGTCGCGTGATGATGAAAGCCGCGCCAGCCTCGTCCTTCATAGTGGCCCAGTCCAAGTTCTTGCTTCAGTTCTTGGTAGTCACGCTCGATGATCCAGCGCTGCTTAGCCACACGCACCAGATCGGAAAGGTTCGTGGAGGCGGGCAACGTAGATAACCAGTACTTGGTGGGTTCGGCTTCTTGCTTCGGCCACTCGATCAGCAGCCACTCCTCGGGCCGAGGCTCGCTGCTCCAGTAATCGCGATGGGCCGCACGCACGCGCACAGCCGCAAAACGGGAACGGAGGGGTTTACGAGTTCCTTCCCGCCAGCGCACCGTCTTCCAGTGAGAGGAAGGCAAGCTCATCGCCAATTCGCGCACTGCAACCGGAGCATGCTTGTCATCACGGCGTAACAGCTTGGTGGGACGTCCGATTCCTTTCCACTTCCGTTTGGGTAACGGTGCCTGGCCTGGTTTCCACACACTCACCGACGACTGGATACCCACTACGTACAGCAAACCTAATTCGGTGATGCCGTCGCGAAACCCGGTGTCGTTGCCATAGGCCGCGTCAGCCAGTACCGGAGCGGTGGGGATCTCTCGGTCCAGGGCGGTGCGAATTTGTTGCAAAGCAATTTCCGGCTTGGTTTGAAAACTGATTTCCGGCGGTATGCCAGTGGCCTTTCTCCGCCTCTTATCTTGGGTCCATACTTCCGGTAAGTAGAGACGCCAGGCGATCGGCAAACTCACCTCCGCAGTGCTGATCGACAAACTCACCGCCACCCGGCAGTTCTCTTGCTTGCCCACTTGTCCACAGTACTGTCGCGTGACTCCTACCGAATGCCTCCCCTTCTTCACCAATCCCGTGTCATCGACGATCCAGGCTTCGATCGGTCCTGGCTTCTGCATGGCGGGCAGCGCATACCGACGCACCGCTTCCAGAATGTCTTCATCCCTCCAGGGCGCATGGGCCACGACAGGGTGCAACGACTGATGGGTTTGGCGCACGTTGTCGGGGCAGAGACGAGCCGCCATCGGTTCCACGCTTTTGCGTTCCCCGGGAAGCAGCAAACCGGTGCAATAGGACTTCAGAGGAACCACGCGATCCAGGTGCCCCGCGGCTTGCGCCAGGCGATTCAGATAGGCCGCGAAGCGTTTTTGCTGGGCGCCTGGCGCAACAGAATGGGCGCTCATGACCAGCAACTTAACATTAAAGCATGCAGTCCCGGGTGGTTTCTCAGTCCAGGGTATCCACTTTATAACACAGTAGTACTAACAGGCTGCGGAAAAACTCGTTTTGCAGCGGGGGGAGTACCTAAAAACTGTCTTGTTTCCACAGCCCAACCTGATAAGAAGAAGGTATGCGAGGACAAGACGAGCAGCAGTTGGATGTGTTCAGCTACGTAAGCCCAGAGCAGCGAGTACCGCAAGACCACCCGCTGCGTCCTCTTCGTGTCATGACCGATGAGGCATTGCGGGATTTGCAACCACGATTCCACAAGCTTTACGCCAAAACGGGGCGGCCTTCGATTGCGCCGGAGAAGTTGTTGCGAGCGCTTCTGCTGCAAGCGTTGTACACGGTGCGCAGCGAACGACTGTTGATGGAACAGCTCGACTATAACCTTCTGTTCCGCTGGTTCGTGGGCTTGAACATGGACGATGCCATCTGGGATGTGACCGTGTTCACCAAGAACCGGGAGCGGCTGCTCGCTGGGGACATTGCCGAAGCCTTCTTCCAAGCCGTGCTGCAGCAGGCGCGTGAGCGGGGTTTGCTCTCGGAGGAACACTTCACGGTGGATGGAACGTTACTGGAAGCGTGGGCGAGTGTGAAGAGTTATCAACGCAGAGATGCGAAGAACGACGTTCCGCCGGACGATCCCGGCAATGCGACAGTGGACTTCCACGGGGAGAAGCGGTCGAACCAGACGCACGCATCGAAGACGGACCCGGATGCGAAGATGGCACGCAAAGGCAAGGGCAAGGAAGCCAAGCTGAGTTACAACGGGAATCTGCTGGTGGAGAACCGCCACGGGCTGATCGTCAACACCGAGGTGTTCGAGGCCAACGGAACGGCGGAGCGCGATGCGGCGCTGGTGATGCTGGAACAGATTCCGGGAACGAAACAAGTAACCGTGGGCGGCGACAAGGGATATGACACGGCGGATTTCGTGGCCGAGTGCAGAAACTTAAAGGTCACGCCGCACGTGGCGCAGAACCTGGAGCGACCCGGTGGGAGCGCCATCGATGCTCGTACGACGCAGCACGCCGGATATGCTATCAGTCAGAGGAAGAGGAAACGCGTGGAAGAATGCTTCGGCTGGCTGAAGACGATCGCGCTGTTGCGGAAGGTTCGGCATCGCGGGGTCTTGAAGGTCGGATGGGTCTTCACCTTTGCCGCAGCTGCCTATAATTTAGTCCGCCTACGGAATCTGGCTCTGCAAGCGACGTAACCCAACGCCAAGTTGGGCTGCCTGGGCCGGAAACGATCTTCAGGGCCAGCAGCGAACGCAGCCAAAGTCCTTCTCCCAGTCAAAAAATTACGCAACCGCCAAAGATTCTAACTCGCAACGTCCATTTTTCCGCAGCCTGCTAGTACTACTGTGTTATAAAGTGGATACCCTGGACTGAGAAACCACCCGGGACTGCATGCTTTAATGTTAAGTTGCTGGTCATGAGCGCCCATTCTGTTGCGCCAGGCGCCCAGCAAAAACGCTTCGCGGCCTATCTGAATCGCCTGGCGCAAGCCGCGGGGCACCTGGATCGCGTGGTTCCTCTGAAGTCCTATTGCACCGGTTTGCTGCTTCCCGGGGAACGCAAAAGCGTGGAACCGATGGCGGCTCGTCTCTGCCCCGACAACGTGCGCCAAACCCATCAGTCGTTGCACCCTGTCGTGGCCCATGCGCCCTGGAGGGATGAAGACATTCTGGAAGCGGTGCGTCGGTATGCGCTGCCCGCCATGCAGAAGCCAGGACCGATCGAAGCCTGGATCGTCGATGACACGGGATTGGTGAAGAAGGGGAGGCATTCGGTAGGAGTCACGCGACAGTACTGTGGACAAGTGGGCAAGCAAGAGAACTGCCGGGTGGCGGTGAGTTTGTCGATCAGCACTGCGGAGGTGAGTTTGCCGATCGCCTGGCGTCTCTACTTACCGGAAGTATGGACCCAAGATAAGAGGCGGAGAAAGGCCACTGGCATACCGCCGGAAATCAGTTTTCAAACCAAGCCGGAAATTGCTTTGCAACAAATTCGCACCGCCCTGGACCGAGAGATCCCCACCGCTCCGGTACTGGCTGACGCGGCCTATGGCAACGACACCGGGTTTCGCGACGGCATCACCGAATTAGGTTTGCTGTACGTAGTGGGTATCCAGTCGTCGGTGAGTGTGTGGAAACCAGGCCAGGCACCGTTACCCAAACGGAAGTGGAAAGGAATCGGACGTCCCACCAAGCTGTTACGCCGTGATGACAAGCATGCTCCGGTTGCAGTGCGCGAATTGGCGATGAGCTTGCCTTCCTCTCACTGGAAGACGGTGCGCTGGCGGGAAGGAACTCGTAAACCCCTCGTTCCCGTTTTGCGGCTGTGCGCGTGCGTGCGGCCCATCGCGATTACTGGAGCAGCGAGCCTCGGCCCGAGGAGTGGCTGCTGATCGAGTGGCCGAAGCAAGAAGCCGAACCCACCAAGTACTGGTTATCTACGTTGCCCGCCTCCACGAACCTTTCCGATCTGGTGCGTGTGGCTAAGCAGCGCTGGATCATCGAGCGTGACTACCAAGAACTGAAGCAAGAACTTGGACTGGGCCACTATGAAGGACGAGGCTGGCGCGGCTTTCATCATCACGCGACTCTCTGTATTGCGGCCTATGGGTTCCTGGTCGCCGAGCGGAGCCGTTTTTCCCCCTCCGCTCGCGCCGGTCAGGTGGACTTACCCGTCCCCGAAATGCCGCTCAAGTTCCGCCCTCGGGGTTCGCCCGGTACGCGTGGAGCGGCATAACCCCTGGTCCATTGCTACGCTTCGACAAACCATCGCACGGGTTCTGCTCCGACAACTCTCGGGTTGTCCTCTTTGTGGATCGCCATTTTTATAACACGGTAGTACTAGGCTGCTAAACGCGAGACATTCTCAGGCGCCGGGCAGAACGGCAGCGGAATTTCCCAACTCTGTCCATCCAGCATAAATGTACAGACCGCGTCCGCAAGAGACCGATGCCCGAATCGGCTCGGCAAAGGGATGTGTTAGTAGGATCTTTCGAGTCTAGCGGGAAGGGCGCAAACTCACCTTGAAGCGTATGCGTTCCGGGCGGCTGATGTACTACATCCCAGACGTGGCCGTCCATCGTCGGTTGTTAGTGTAATCGGGGATGTTTCGACAGTAGCGAGGAGTCAGACGAAACAGGGGCCTATGTTCGCGAATCGGTCGTCCAAAAAATATGGCACGGCACTCACCGGCTGCGTCATCGTTGGAGCAAACAACCACCGGGGGGCGCAAGCTTCGTTTAGGACGACACAGTACAACAGCGTCAAATCAGAAACTGTTCAAAATTGCTCACCTCTGGAAACGTTGGCGACCATCGCCCGTATTTGCGCGCAGAGTGGCGTGTCCGTCACATTCCCGTGCCGTTTCCGTGCCGTTAACGCCCAACTAGACCGAATTAGCCGCGATAGCTGCCATCTGCCCCAAGCTAACTACATGAAACTACATTGGCATGCGGATTCGAGTCCTACCTGAGGAGCCATTCTTTCAGTAGGTTTGCTCATCCCCGTGCCGTTTCCCGCGCTTACGGTTACGTGTCAATTCTTCTGTGTAAACGGCCATTTAGGGGGCGTTCGGTGAGTCTGCCACACTGGCTTGGACCGGGTGGTGGTTGGCGTCGGCAAGGCGATAGTCTTTGTATTCGATGGTCAGGGTGGCTCGTCCTCCTAGCCGGATGTAGCTGACCGACTCATTCCGGGCGGGAACCCAGAAGCCGTCGACCTTCTCATATTCATGATGAATTTCGCTCTTCTTCGTCCAGAAGGACGGATTCTGCGCCGGTTCCGCTTCGATGCGGGTGACGGCGAAATCGGTTCCATCCACCCATAGCTTGCCGCGATACACGTACTTGCTATTAAACTTCGGGCTGACTCGAAACACGTATTGCCCACCGGTTCCCGAGGGTTCGTAACCCAACAGTTCGAAAGTCATAGTTATCCCGATTCAGCTGGCGTGCGCGCGCTCACTGCCGGTTGCGCCGCCTCTTTCTCGCTTTCCAGGAGCTCTCTTGAAAACACGGTCCAGGATAAGCTTCGATCCCCGCTGGGACAGGACCTGTAAAGTTTTTTGTGGCGGGGCTATCGTATGTCGCCTCTACTGTCATCTCAGCTTCCCGATCTCCCGGGAAATCCGCGGTAGGTAAGGTGATAGATGCGCGTTGCCTCGGAGTGCAGCAGCGCCCGTGCCCGCTCCAGATTCATGCGCACAAGATTGTCGACCACCTGGTCAGCAGCAAGGGGAGCAGCGGTACAGACGAGGCGGGTAGCGAGCCCAAATCCTCAGCAACGCACAGCGGAGTATGGATCAACGGAGTAGAGATCAGCGCGCTAAAAGCCATCACTGTCATTAAACCCCGAATCGTCCGCGTGGCCGCTTGCATGGATCCCACCTTAAACTGTTGCCCATATTTTCATTGCCTGGCTTGCCCGCACCGAAACATCCGGGTGAAGAGCCACTTCGTACGCCCGATCACAGCCCCGAAAACGCTGTCCCAGGAAGCCCTTCCGCCTGGTGCGAGCTTGCACGCGCATCGCCTCCAGTTTCTCGGAAGACTCCCGCAGCTTTACGATGCATTCCACAAAGGCTCTCGCACCACGAACTCGTCCTACTTCGTTCCTGATCAATGCGGGAACCCCGAGCCCAGCGCTTCCGGCAAACGTGCCAAACGTATCGGTTTTCGATGGAAAAACCAAGACATCCATATTTGCGCAGGCACGCTTTTCCAGTTAACACCCCAGCCAGATCGCAGTTCTTCAAGTTTATCCGAAGATAGTCCTCGCTCGCACCTTGTCCCATCAAGACCAGGGATGCGAGTCTCATCAATGTCAGTATCCAGGCCTTCCTCGGGAACGATGTGATCTACGATGGCGAACAAGGAGTCATTACCGTCGCTCCCATACTGGGGAATCAAGATTGCTCGCGATCGGCGGGAAGGCGCGATGGGCACCGGGCGGATACCGCATTCGAGCGCAGTTTTCTTCCATGCCCGCGCGCTCCTCGTTCGCTTCTGGCAGTGAAATCCGTCCGTCGCGCCAAGTTCGGCGCCGGGCCATCTATCTGACTTGCCGATTCCTCAAATCGCCTAGAAGACTGCCGGAAAAGGTCACGAACGTAAGCGCTACCGTGGAAGAGCGGCCCTTCAGTGTGTGCGTGAGAACTCGAATTTCCAACTTGCGGTGGAACAATCTCTGCGATTATCAGCCGCGAAGCGGCGTAAGAATGCAGCCCACGGCGCGAGCCGTGGGTGCCCGGTGGGAAATCACCAAGCACCGGAGGGGTGCAAGGCGAGTTCTCACGCACACCCTTCAGGGCCGCGTAAGTCACTTCAAATCAGTTGGGGCTTTAGCCCCGGTAGTCGCTTTTCGCATGCCACCGGATTTCTCCGCAGCTGCTACGGAACCGTTCCGAGTATCTCTCCCGCGGGTAGTCCATTCCCGTTAAAAGCGACCCAGCCGGTTTGTTCAGCGTTGCCGGCGAGCATAAGCACCGGAGTAACCGCCCCCGCCCACTCGCCCAGAAAGTTGCTTCCCTGGCCGGTCTTAGGGGTGTTGGCAACTACCCAGTACTGCTTTCCGCCGTTCACCGGAACGGAAGCAAAGTTGGCAACCGCAAGGTTGCAGCAGGTGAAGGATTTAGGCAGGCTGCCAACGGTCACAGGGCCCGCCAGCAGTTTTCCCGGACGGCTGTTGCTGTCCGCATAAATGCTGAGGTTTACCTGGTCCGCCCCAATTCCGTACCAGAGGATGGCGGCCCGCACCTGCGAGATATGCGAGTTCGCTTTCGGGGTAAAGGGCATCGCGATGAAGTCAGAAAGACCGATTTCGGAAGTGGGTCCCGAAACCAGCCAGGTGTCGATGTAGTTGTAAAGATTCTTCGGATCCGTCCCCAGGCTGCTGTAGATCGCGGTCAACCCTTGTGGCGCTTCCGGAGCCGGCACAGAATCCGTCGTCAATGTTCCCTTGTGATGCCACCTGGGCGGCAACTCCACGGTTTGACCGAATAAGGACAAGTTGGAAATCGCCAACAGACACGCCACCAGAAATATCTTTTTCACCAGTCTCCTCCTCATGCCTTCCACGTCATGCTTTGCACTTCATGCCTTCCACATCAACACCGAGACTTGCAGCTGTACCGTCCGCGCCCAAAATCTCGCATGACGTACCTCTAGTTCTCACGACCGCACCGCCGGTGCATGCCGCCATTTTCGCGGAAGTGTAATCCCAAAACTATATGTTCGAACAGTCATCTTTTTCAACGCCGAAAATAATCGAAAGTGCATCCCCTTGCGGACTTCAAGGGCATCCCCAACCATGCGGGATCCCCGCGAATGGCAACCCAACGCGACCGTTTTGTTGACGCGGCAAAAGGCGAACAAAAAGCGCAATATTACACTACCGGCGTGCTAACAACAGTTAGACTGTCTGACAGCATTTTCAGGCATAACGCGGAGTAAGAAAGAATCGCATCGGAATCAATGACCTGAAGCAATTCATCGCCGGGAGATTGTCACGGCAGTTTTGTCTCCTCTCTGTTATCCTCGCAAGCGCTGTGGGAGCGCCCTTTCGCGTTTCATTGAACGTTAAGGGGTCGTCCGTTAAGTGATTGTCGTTTTTATCGGGCCAGAATCTGCTGGAGGAACAGATGCACAAGCGCCGGCTGTCGTTCGAGGTTTCGTCCCGGAAATTGCGTTTCGGTCCTTTTTATCGGGTTTGGCAGACAAAGACCGCATCCCGGCTTCTCCTGGTGGGTTGCCTCGGTGTCTTGACAATGGCGGCTGTACGACTGCCTCGCGCGCCTCTTTCGCGGCTCTGGGAATCGATCCTCGGCCGCAGCCGTTGCCACAACTGCGCCCAGCCGGTTTCGCCGAAGGTCGCGGAGATTCCGGCCGTTGCAGGCACCTTCTCCAACTTCGATGTGACGGGCGCAGGCACGAGTGCGCTCGAAGGAACTGGCGCGACCAGCATCAATGCCACTGGAGACATTGCGGGAATCTATATCACCACCGGGAACGTGGCGCACGGTTTTGCGCGCACGTCAGGCGGCACGATCACGCCCTTCGACGTAAGCGGCGCGGGAACCGGGAAGAACCAGGGGACCTTCGCCATGAGCATCGACGCGGATGGCAACATCGCGGGCATGTACGCGGATTCGAGCAACGTGTATCGCGGGTTCATCCGCTCTTCCGGGGGCGCGGTCACGCCCTTCAATGTTCCGGCGGCGGGAACGAGCGGCCACCGCGGAACCGTTGCCGACCAACATCAATGGAGGGGTGATTACCGGAATTTACGTTACCGGGAGCTCGGGAACGACCTCCGTGTACCACGGATTCATTCGGCAGACCAGCGGGACCCTGACGTATCCCGTCGATGTCCCGGGGGCCGGCAGCGGCGACAAGCAAGGCACGCAACCGCTGAGCATCAACGCCTCGGGAGATATCACGGGAACCTATCGGGACGGAAGTTCGGTGGATCACGGCTTCATCTATGCGGCCGGCACATTTACGTATCCCATCGATCCTTCGGGCTCGGTGGCCACGTTGCCGACGAGTATTGACGCGGGCGGCGATATCACGGGGACCTACGTGGACTCGAAGGGATTAATGCACGGTTTTGTACGTACGGCTGCCGGAGCGATCGCTTCTTTCGACCCGCCGGGGGCGAGCACGATACCGCCCGGATCGGGCAAGGGAATCCACCTGGATGGCACGATTCCCGCGAGCATCAACTCCTCGGGAACGATCGCGGGCTTCTACACGGACAATAATAAAGTTGCGCACGCTTTCTTCCGGACATCGGGCGGCACGATCACGTCTCCACTGGATGATTCGGCTGCGGGCACCGCCGCCATGGAGGGAACTGGCGCAACCAGCATCAACGATTCAGGGATGATGGCGGGCGCCTATCTGGACTCGAGCGGCGTATTGCACGGATTTGTGTTCACGCCCAATTCCCAGTTACCGGCGATTACGTTTACGCCGGCGTCGCTGAATTTCGGCAATCAGGTGGTGAATGTGAAGAGCGCTGCGAAACCCGTAACGGTGAAGAACACGGGAACGGGCACGCTAAACCTGAATTCCGTCACGCCGTCCGCCGACTTTACGGTTTCCGCGAACACCTGCGGCAGCACGCTGGCGGCAGGCAAGAGCTGCAAGGTGAGTGTGACGTTTACACCCCCGCTGTTGGGCAAGGTAACGGGAAGTCTCCAGTTCAGCGACAATGCCCCGAACAGCCCGCAGAGTGTGGCGCTCACCGGCACGGGCGTTCAACCCGCGGCCGTGACTCCCGCGACCGCCACCTTTGCAAAGCAGAAGGTGGGCACGACGAGCGCGGCAAAGACCTTCACGCTGGCGAACAATCAGAGCACAGCGCTGAGCGGCATCGCGATCTCAACGACCGGAGATTTCGCGGTTTCAGCAACCACCTGCACAACCAGCCTGGCCGCCACCAAGAAGTGCACCATCAGCGTGACCTTCACGCCGGCGCAGACCGGGACGAGGACGGGACAGCTCAAAATAAGCGACAGCGCCAGCAACAGCCCGCAGACAGCGGCGCTGAAAGGCGTGGGAGACTAACGCAGAATCGTCGACGAACGGTGGGGCGCGGCTATCTTCACCGTGTCCCGTTATTCTCACCGAACCACAGACGAAAAGGCGGAAGAAGCTCGACGCCGCTGGACCTTCACAAGGCCCGCTAAGTTACCGTTACGATCCGAGAAACACCTTGTAAGCTCTTCCTCTCCGCGCCCCAATGTGTGACAATCTCGCGACGGCAATCCCAAACCTTCAAAGGCGGATTCCAACCGAAATGTCCGATCAGTCCGCGCCCAGCCTCACCTTCGCCGTTGAACGCTACCCTGACTTCATCGTGGTCCACTGCTCGGGCCGCCTGGTCTCGGGAGTCAACCAGCAACTCAACCTCGAGGTCACCCGGCTGCTGCCCGGTCCCCAGCGAATCGTTCTCGACTTCGAACATCTCACGCACATGGATAGCAGCGGCCTCGGCACGCTGGTTCGCCTCTACGTTCACGCCAAGTCGGCAGGCTGCGTGCTTGAAGTCGCCAATATGGGCAAATCCATCCGCAACCTCCTCGGAGTCACCCATCTCCTGTCCGTCCTCGAATCCGTCGGCAAACATAACATCAGGATGGGCTGACAGGTGCACTGAGGCCGCTTGTCGCCTGAAAGCAGACGAGGTTTAAGTACCGTCGCGTGTCCGCAGATTGGGCAGTCCCAGTGTGGTGCGTCAAACAGATCGACGTTTATGAATCGTCGGTTCCCCCTGTGATCCTCGGTGTCCCTCGTGGTTAAAGCCTTTGACTTTCTTGTCGGACACCAAAAACTCAGGGCCGGATCGAGGCGCGAACGCAAAACCCGCGTTCACAGGTCAATGAGCGCTGTCGCCTGATAACAGAAGTCGTGCCGGAGCGTTAGCACCCCACTACTACAGGAGTCGCCCCGTCCACGTAGTACGTATTCGGCGTGGTGGTATTTCCTGATGCTGGCTTTCGCAGCCCGAATCCGGGTGTATCCACGATGATATTGTGTATGACAGTAAATCCTGATGCAGCGCCCTGACCGCACATGTCGATTCCGTACCCGCCGTAACCACCCGTGATTGTGTTACCCGTGACCGATCCGCCGGTCGCCGTACCCTTAAGCACAATGCCCACCCCGATAGGCCCTGACATAATCCGGTTGGCCTTAACGGTGTTTGAACCGCCGTTCACCTCGATCCCGGAATTCGGCGGACCATCGACGGTGCCAGCGATGACTGTGTTTGCCGTTATGGTTGCGGCGGAGCCATCGAGCGACATACTGAAGCCGTTCCCACTGCCGTTTACCAGATTACTTTCTACGGTGCCAGATACGGGGCCTAGAAGATATACGCCATTGTTTCCGGTATCGCTAATCGTGTTCAATTTCACGTCGAGTGTCAGGGTACTGGATGCATTGGTTGCCCCCCATATCCCCAAACCGTCAAAGGATCGGAAATCGGAGTTTTCCACGGTGACCGTCTGAGTAGTGTTTGCGACCGCTATGATTCCCATCCCGCCCCCGTAATCTACCTCGTTTGCAACGGAGACACCGTAGACTGTACCGGAAGATTCCTCGTAGAAGATGGCGGCGAGGTCACCCACCCCATCTGGGATGTTGTTACCAGTCCCATCGAATGCGATGTCAGTAATATTTACGGGTCCGGTCGACGACACCAAAATCTGGGAAAAAATATGTCCGATAATGGGATCAACGACGGACGCCGTTGCACCACCCGCAGGTATCTGGATCAATACCTCGGCGTTCGATGCCTGGGATCCGCCAAGCGTAAATGCAGTGAGCGTCAACGGTTTTGAAATGACAACCTGTTCAGGATATAGGCCGGGGCACACCTCAATGGTGGAACCGGAAGGAACCGCGTTGACCGCCGCTTGGATTGTCTGGTAGCTAGCCAACTTTTTATCGCAGTTGGTCGATCCTGCAGCATAGGCTACGTAGGTACCGGCGAACGAAAGTGTGCTCAACAACATTGTTGTGATCAGAACGGTTATGAATCTTCCTCGACACATGGCTACTTCCTGCGTGCCGGGGCTTCGCTTCCATACAATTTGAGCCGCGCGGTCACGAACTTCTTTGCGAGCTATCTACAAGATAATGTATGGCAAATTAGAATCCAGCAAAATGGCGGAACTGAGTGTGGCACGGATGCATGAGGCACAATAGTAACCACTCGTAGTCCTTGGCGCATCAACAGACGCGCCTGTTCTCGACAATCATGCGAATTTTTCTGTCAGCAGTTAGGCTTTACGCGGGTATTCAACTACGGCAAACCTCCCTACTATGCGCAGGTGGGTCGCGACGCGGCCCGCCTCAATCTAAGGTGTGTCGACCGGCCAGTAATCGGGTCGACCGTCCGCGATCGGGAGGAACTGTTGTCCGTGTCTATCACCATCGCTACAGCCGAGGAGATCAAGCTGCTGTTTCTCGAGTGTCAGTCCGCGGGTGCTGCCTTTCACCAAACGCTGAAAAGCAGCCCTGAGGCGCCAGGAATTTTATCGTCAAAGATCCGGATGGGAATCTGCTGCTTTTCGCCGGACCCGCAAACTAACCCGAGGTTGGAACGACTCGTGTAATTCCCGCCCGTCGTTCAGCCGTGCGCTTTCGCTGCCGGCGTCGAAATCACGACCGAATCAGGCTCGGTCCACACGGCCGTACCGGTCGTCAGATCCAGACGGTGCATGGTGATCTTTAGACTGCCTCGATCGACCTCCACTGCGATGTAGTGATAATTCACTTCCTTGCTTTGGAAAGGATCGTCCTTGGCGCGGGCAATCGGATACGCGTGCGCTCCCGCGCCGCCGCTCACGAAGTATGTGACGCCCCCGTGCTCATGGCGTTCGTAGTTATGCACGTGCCCGGAGAAAACCACAATACGGGCGCGCTGGTTCTGTTGCCGCGCTTCCAGCATTTTGGCCAGTTCTTTTTCCTGCGGGCGGGCCGAGTGGCCGCCGCCGAACAGCTTTGCATCCGACGAACTGGTGTAGGGAGGATGGTGAAGAACGATGAACACGAAGTCCACATCGCCTGGAATGTGATCCAACTTCTGGTTGAGCCATTTCCCCTGCGGGCCGGAGGTCTCGTCCTGAGAGCTGTCCAAGGCCAGCACCAGCGTGTTGGCGGCCCGGACGGAATAGTAAAGGCTGTTTTTCAGCTCAGGGAAGCGCTGGAAATAATTGGAGAGAGCAATGTTTTCGCTGCCATGCAGATCGTGGTTGCCGAGCACGGGGAAAACCGGAATCTTCTTCTCGCGCCAGACCGCAGTTTCCGAATCGAAAACTTTCCAGTCGTCCTTATCGTAGCCGTTGTAAACGATGTCACCGGTGAAGACGATGAAGGCAGGGTCGGCCTGAGCAATGGCCTGTACCAGAGCCTGGCGCACCGGCGGATTTGCTGCCTCTGTATCCCGTGGGTCGTGGAAGCGCGAATCGCCGTAAGCCACGAAATGAAATGGCGTGCTCACTTGCAGCTGCAACTCGACCGGATCGGCCGGCGCCGCCGCCTGCGAATGCGAACGGGAGCAGGCAACGCAGCCCAGAACGAGAATTACGATCGGCAATCTTTGCAGAAGTTTCATTCAGTAATCCACCATTAGCGGCCCACCCCAACACTCGAACTGTGTATCTCTCCCACAGAACGCAGGTGGAGGTGCTCGATGTCGCGCACGCCAGGAGTTTTTCGTGCCGGCGATTGCACCGGAATCCAGCACAATGACAAGCAGAGCTCTCAACGGGCTCCTCCTCGGAATGCGTGATTTCAATTGTACTGATTCGCCCGGTACAAGAACTACGAACCGGCGGAACGCGAGACTTCCCCTGCTGCAAACTAGTGCCGTGACCGTAAGACGATCGCCGCAGCCTGCCGACCGTAGCGCCGGCACCCTGCCGGCGGTTCCGAGGGCGCCCCGCCTGGCGCCCCGCCCTCGGCCCCGGCGGCTGTAGATAAGCTCATGCGGTCACGACACTAGAGGTTGAAAAAAGCCCTCTCCCCGTTGTCGGAGAGAGGGCGTGGGACAAAAGGTCGTTGCAATCGAACGGATTTTAGTCGTCCGAGTCTTCGCCGGCGGGTGCCGGGTTGTTGAACTCGCTCGGTGGACGAACCGTTTTCTCGCCGGGATAGGGCCGCACAAACCCGGTAGACATGTACCAGTTGAGATGGTTGACGGTGTCCGGGTCTTCCGAGTCGGGCTTGGTCAGTTTGCCGGCAAAGATCTGCGCCTTCTTCTGGAGCCAGGCCGCCCTGAGTGCCTTGACCTTCGGGCTGCTGTTTTGGTCGTATGTGCTCGCTGAAACGCCGTCGTTCAGCGGCACCTGGTTCGCCACGTGCGCCCACGGCAGGAAGTTCGACGCGGGCGGCGTGCCCTTGACGAAATCCGTCCGCATCGGCGACGCCACCAGGTCAAACTGGTTCATCGGCGCGAGACCGAGAATTTGCTCCATCGTACGAGTCATGTTGACTTGCGTGTAGTAGGTGTGGTCGGTCGGTCCGCCCTGCACGGCATACGGGCTGACGATATAGCCTGGGCTGCGATGACCGTCGATGTGGTCGACGCCATTCTGCGCGTCGTCTTCTTCGAGGAAGATCGCCGACGTCGACCACACGTTGCTGTGGCTGATGTAGTCGATTATGCGTCCAACCGCCAGGTCGTTATCGGCCTGTTCGGCGTCCGGGGTCGGAGGGCCCCCCGTGTGGTCGCACATGATCCACAGGATCTCCAACGTGGGCACGGTGTTCGCCGCCACATCTTTATTGAAGTCCTGTACCCACAGATCGACGCGGAACTGGTCCGGTATGCCCAGATCGAACTGCGGGAAGTTCGTGATGAGGTGTTGATACACGGCCGGAGACTGAAGACTGCGCCTGTGTCGTGTTCTGAAAGTACAGTGTCGACTCGCCCGAGGTCCCAGGCGCCGCGCAACCAGGCCCTCCCTCGAAGCACTGCGAGTCGGCGTAAAACTGGCTCCAACTCGGCTCGCTCGTCGACCCGTTCGGTTGTAGGAAGGTATCGTTCTCGACGCTTTCGCCGTAGATCTTCACCGGCAGACCGGCGGCCGCTGCTTCCGAGAAGAAGAACCCCTTGTTCAGATAGGCCATCGCATCGCCCGCATTCCCGCCTGGATAACTGCGCACCCAGTCCGGCGACTCGATGTCGTCGGCGTAGGGCGCCATGGCCTCGGTGATCCACTGGTGACCGTCCGCCGACTGCCGGCTCGGGTTGTAGAAATTGTCGAGCAGAGGGAAGCGCGTCACCAGCGCGTGCACATTCGGCGTGTCCTTGCCGCCAAACACTGCCAACGAGGCGTCGCCATCGCCGGCGGCCACGTCGCCCAATACCTGATCATAGGTGCGGTTTTCACGGACGATCAGGAACACGTGCTTGATCAGCGAGGGATCGCCGATCTTCGCGGGGATTGCGACCGGCTTGGTCTTCGGGTTGCCGCCGCTGGCCGTCGCGATATTTTGCGCCAGATCCCAGTGGTTGTTTGTGAAAACCTGGCTCGTCATCGACGCCAGGGTCACGCTAGTCGGTACCTGGACGAGGCTGACCGTGCCATTGTCCTGGTGGCTGTTGTAGCCGCAGACGCCATGATCGCACTCGTACGAAAGCCGCGTGCCGATTCCTTTGTCGTTGGCAACGATGAGAGTGTCATTGTGCGCGTCCAGCACAACCGAACTCGGCGCATAGGCCACCGGGATCATGCCCAGCACCGGATTCTTCGCGCTGGCGCTGAGCTCAACCACCCCGATCGCGTTGGCATTGTAAAGCGCGACGTAAGCAGTGGCAGTCTTGGCATCGACCGCGATCGAGTCCGGCGCGGCCCCATAGGCCGCTTCGCCTGCGCCCGGCACTCCGATTGGCAGCCCAAGGTTAATCGTCCGCGCCACCGTGTTGGTGGTCGTGTCGATCACCGAGATGGTGTCGCTATAGGTATTGGCGACCAAAAGGTACTTTCCCCAGAACGCCATCCCGGTCGGATGCAGACCGGTCGAGATGGTAGCCGTCACCGTCATCGACGGCAGATCGACCACAGAAACGGTACCGGTGATCGCCGCGCCCACCACCGGGTCAGCAACGATTTCCGTGCCGGCCGAGTTGATCTGGAAGTCTTCCGCCAAAGCGGCCCGGCCACCCTCGTTGCTGACGTACGCGGTAACACCGTTGCTCGCGATCACGATGCTGTGCGGCGCATTGCCGACGCGGATCTGCGTACCTTGCTGCTTCGTGGCCAGGTCGATTTGCGTGAGCGTATCGTTCTGGTTCAGTAGAGCGTAGGCGCTCGATCCATCCTTCGAGAGCGCGACGCCGCCAGGATAAGAGGTGTACCCGGAATAGAACGAGCCGCACGGGTTGGCATAAGCGGCCGGAGGCGAGTTCGGAAAGCAGGCGATGAAGGAATTGTTCGGCGGCACGCTCACTTGCGCGTCGTCTTCCAACAAGCCCGCTGCCGTTACCTTGGCGATCGTGACGTTGCTGCTGTCCTGGCTGAACACCAGGTACTTGCCATCCGCCGAATACGCGATGCCGCCATAGCTGCCGCTCGAATCCGTTCCGAACGGGATGTAATCCTGCAGGACCTCGCCGCTGTTGGTGTCGAAGATCTCGACCGCCTCCGACGCGCCCAGCGTGAGTACGGCGGCAGTGTGACTTTTGACATTGGGATTCAGCGCGATCGCCTTCGCGCGCACCCGGATGCCCAACTCGACTTGCGTGCCCGCTGGGTTGATAACCTGGCCGCTGCTGACTACAAACGAGCCGTTCGGCTGCGGGCCGGCGACATAGGTCGGGTACTCCTTGGACTGGGCAGCGGCGAGCCCCGGAAGGCACATCCCCGCCGCCAGCACGCCCGCAAGCGGACGCAGACGGTTGATCCGAGATTTATTCCGAGACCTGTTTCGAGGCCTGTTTCGAGATGCATTTCGGGACATATACCGTTCTCCTCGTTGGATTGTTTTCATCGCGCAACCAGTCGCGGCCATGCGACATTGCGGCCCGCCGCTGATCGGCGATCATAGGTCCGAACGTTAGCCCCAAAATGTGAACCCTCCATGAAGATGAAGTGAAAGTTCCGTCAACGCCAGGCTGAACTTCTCGATGGCTCTCCACAAAAAAAAGACTTCCCGCAAAATACGGTATGCACCGCATTTTTTTCCCGCGGGAATTTATGAGCATTCGCGCACAACCTGTATAGTGACGTAAACACCGGAGGACCCCATGCGTCACCGAATTCTGCATCTGATATGCGTCGTGATCCTTATCACCGCCGCCCACGCGCAGCCCAGCCATTGGGCCGCACCCGACGACAAAACCGCGAAGTTCATGATCGACATGGAGCGCAAGTGGGCCGAAGGCGTTTGCACGAATAATGGAGTTGTCGCTGACTTATTGGCCGACGATTTCCAGGGCACCAACACTCACGGCAGGCGCTACAACAAAGAGGATGAGCTGCGCGATGAAAAAGGCCCACGCTCCGCGCGCGGCTGCGCACTCGACGACGCCAAAGTGCGCTTTTTCGGCGAAAACGTGGCCATCATTTATGGCAGCGAACACGCCATCGGTAAAGACAAAGCGCATCCCGACGCGAAGGTTTGCCAGGTCTGGACCGATACCTGGTTGAAGCGCAATGGCAAGTGGCAAATCGCCGCCGCGCAGGACAACAAAATCGATTGCAAGTAGCCGATTGCAAGTAGAAGACGGAGCGGTGCCCCATTCAAGCCTTCCTTTGGCTTGAGTGGGAGTCGGGTGCCCCAGGTCTCGCGTTTGAGACCTGGGATTCTACATCTGAGCAAGCGAAGGACCTGCAGTTTCCCGCGTCCGGCATACAATAGTGGACTGACGGCTGATAGCTGAGAGCTGAAAGCTATGTTCACCAAACTCGCCACCCAATCCGAACTCCCCGCCGTCAACGAAGCCAAAGAACTCCCCTGCGGAGACAAGCTAGATCTGCGTAGCCAACGTAGACGGCGAAATCCACGCCATGGAAAACACCTGCCTCCACCGCGGAGGCCCACTAGGCCAGGGCGTAATCGAAGGCGGCAAAGTGATCTGCCCCTGGCACGGCTGGGCCTGGGACCCAAAAACCGGCCAAGCCCAAGCTCCCGACGCGAAGGTCGCAGTGTATCCGGTGAAGATTGAGGGCGGGGACGTGCTGATAGACCTCTAAACGAAATGGTGGATGCTCAAGATACAAGCTGGATGAGAGGTGTGAGCCTCGCGTGTGAAGTGGGTGGACCCGACGTCACTGTACACTCGCATGTCTTGCTGCTGAGGCGGCTCTTGGAACAGTATTGTCAAGGCCCTTACAGCGACGAAGTAAAGGGGTTCGCTCTGGTTTTGCGAATTGACGGCGCTATCAAGCAGTACCACGCCGAAGGCGTGGATCGGATGAGGAGGCATAAGAAGGACAAGTACTTGGGAGCGGATATTTGCATCGCACAGAAACGGTGGAAAGGAATCCCTGAACCGGAGTTCCGGCGATACTTAGCCTTGGCCGTCAGAGTCGCCTTGGAGACTTGCGGGGGCTATTTGACGAAACAGAAGGTTGAATTTGATATTCGTCGTTTGCTGCTGGACTACGGAGAAGTTCAAGCGAAATTCTTGAATATGTACCAGTAGAAGCGGTCCCCTCCACACCGCGTGCAGTCTTCTATCCAAGCATCTTCAGAAATGCTCCTCCTTCGAATCCCGGAAACACCTTCTTCAAATCCGTATTCCCCAAATACTGCGAAACCGCTTCGCTAAGCACCAACCGGAAGTCGGTAGTCACCGCCAGGTCGCGCCCCTCATATAACTGCGACGAGTCCAGCCCCGGCCACCGGCCGTAAACGCGGCCGCCACGCACAGGACCGCCCAGCACGAACATCACGTTGGCATGGCCGTGGTCGGTACCGCGATTCCCATTCTCGCGCGCTGTCCGCCCAAATTCCGACATGGTGACAACCACCGTGTCTTCGCCAAGGTCGCCAAGATCATTCCAGAAGGCGGCGATCGATTGCGAGAAATCGCCGAGCACGTTGGCGATCTGTCCCTGCGTGCTGCCTTCGTTCACGTGATGGTCCCAGCCTCCGATATCGGCGAAGGCCACCTGCACGCCGACGTTTGCTTTGATGAGTTGCGCGAGTTGGCGCAGGCTGTCGCCGAAGCGTCCTTTGGGATAGTTCGCGCCTGCTGCCGGCGTGTATTTCGCTGGATCGGCCGTCCTCAGCATCTTCACCGCGTCGAAAGTTTCCTGCCCGGTACCGTGCATGACCGCGTCGACGGAGTGTTCATACATCGCTTCAAAGGTATTCGAAATCGGCGCCGCCTTCGGATTCCTCCCGCCCACCGAAAAATCGTTCAGGTTGTTGAGCGCAATCGCCGGCTCCTTGCCCGAAAGAATGCGCGGCAGCGACGCCCCCAGCGCAATCGCGCGGAAGGCAGACGGATCGTTCGCAGAAGATCCGCCGGCAAACGGTTCGCTCGCCGATGATTCCGACCTTGACGCTGACCCAGCGCCGGAAGTTCATGCAAGCAGCGGTTCAGCCAGCCGTCCTCGGTCGCCTTGATCCCCGGCGTCCCCGATTCCATGAAATCCTGCGCGTCGAAGTGCGAGCGCGTCGGGTCAGGAGATCCCGCGGCGTGCACAATGGCAAGATGCTTCTGCCGCCACAGCGGTTCGAACGAAGCCATCGCCGGATGCAATCCGAAGAAACCGTCAAGATCGAGCACGGATTTCCTGGGAATGTTGATGGTAGGCCGCATCGCATAGTACGAAGCCTCGCCGTGCGGCACAACAATGTTCAGCCCGTCCGCCGCGCCGCGTTGAAAGATGACGACCAGTCGCTTGTTGCGCAATCCAGGATCGGCGGCGCCAAACGCCGCGCGAGTAAGAAAGCTGGGCAAGCGCCGTCGTGCCGACTACGGCGAGTGCGCCATTGCGAAGGAAAATTCGGCGAGTTATTGACATCGTTGACTCCTTCGGCCTCGAGCCACGAGTCTCGGGCCACGAGCAATCAAAACCTGTCCCTGCATGGAGCCGATTTTGCTTGCTCGAAGCTCGCAGACTCGCGGCTCGCAACTCATCTCTTCTGAAACTCCGGCGACCCCAGTATCAATCCCGCAATCGCGCCCACATTCGGCGGACGCAACGGATCATCCAGTCGCCGCTGGGTGATCTTCGGGTCTTCCAGTTGCTTGCTGATGGTGTCGTGCGTTTGCCGCGAGACATCGCCCGCCAGCAGGGAAGCCTCCAGCCGCGCCAGCGCCTGCTGCGCATCGGTCGCGCCTTGCGCCATCTGCGAAGCGTCCACCGATACGCCGTGCACCCTTCCGCCAGCCAGGCCCAGCGCAAAATTCATGCGGCTCAGCAGCGCAGAAGAATTCACCCAAGTCTCTGCCTTCATCGAGTAGCCGGTCGGCGGCATCATGCCATAGGGCATCATGCCCATGTTATTGAGCGTGCCGACAAGTTGGCGGGCATCGTCCACCTGCGCGCCGCTCGCCCGTACCGCCGAGACCACGAACTCAAACGGCGTCTTCACCTTGGCGCGGTAAGTCTGCGGCGCCCAGAACTCGGGCGACTTGAACATGGTGCGCAGCACCTCGCGGATGTCGCCATCCTTTTTCAGAAACGTCTTGGTCATGCGATCCACCAGCCCAGCCGGAGGATCGTCCGATACAAAACGCATGGCGAGCTTCTGCGAGATAAAGTGCGCCGTGTGCGGATCGCGCGCCAGCAGATGCAGAACCTCGAGCCCTTCCTTTTCGCCATTCTGCTTGATGCGATGTCCGAGCACGATTTTGTCGCCCGGCTCATGCATGCGCGGCTCGAAGTGAAAGCCTCCACCTTTGTTCGGCTGCTCGATGGTCCAGCCGGTAAAAACCTTGGCCACTTCGGTGACATCTTTCTGCGAGTAACCGCCGTTGACGCTCAGGGTGTGCAGTTCCATCAATTCGCGGCCGTAGTTTTCATTCAGCCCGCTGGCCTGCTTCGGCTTGCCCTTGCCTTTTCCCGGAGGCCCGTTCCGCAGACGCCCGCGCCGGTCGCGCGCACGTGCCGGGATGCCGAGCGCGACGTCGGAGTTCGGTCCCACGCTCAACCAGTTGTCGAGATAAAACAACATCGCCGGGCTCTCTGCGGTCGCGACCAGCAGGTCCTCAAATTTCCCCAGCACATGCGGACGGATCGCGTCGCGCTCGTAGCTGGTCAACAGAAAGCGGTCTGCTCCCTTGTTGATAAAAATATTAAAGTGGTTGAACCAGAAGTCGGTCATCACTTCGTCAAGCTGCCGCTCGCTGTAGATAGCGCGCAGCAACTTGGCCTGCATCAACTCATCGACCACGACCTGCTCGGGATTCTTGAGCGCCAGCAGCGTTTCTTTCTGCTGGCCGCTCATGCCTCCCATGAGCGCGTCGGACTTGGGCCCTCTGGTCGCGGTCGGCGATGCATGCGCTGTTCCTCGGGCGGCAGCTTGAGGATCTCTCTTATGCGCTCGTCGGGAGGCAGGTCGAGCAGCTCCAGCAGCTTGATGTTGGCGGCCTGCATCTCCTGCCGGCGGCGTCCGTAGCTCGCATCCGCCTGCGTCGAAATGTCCGCGCCGGATTCTGCATCCTGACCCGCCGAAGAATTGCCGGCGATGCTGCTCTTTTGTTCGGCAGCCGATTTGCGGTCCTGCCTGTCTTCATAGCGCTGAACCTGCGCCTCGTAAATCGCGCGCCGGGTGGGATCGCGCGGCATGGGCGCTTTCCCTTCCGCTACCTGCCTGATGATCTGATTGTTGGGAAAATTCTCGACGATTTCGCGCGTGTCCATGCGCAATGTGCGGAACGGAACCAGCCTGGCGTCTAAGTCCGAGTCGTCAATCTTTTCGGGATGGAGCTGCAATTCGATCCACTTGTCGACGCCGATTTGCGCGACTCGATCGACATCGCCGGGATGAGGGCCGAAGGTGAGGCGATTGAGCGCATGCACGGCGCGCGTGTGTTCGTCCATGGCGCCGGCTGCTTTGTCTTTTTTCCTGCCCAGAGCAAACTGGGTTGTGGCCAGCCCGGCGATAAGCAGAGCGGCGGCCACCAGCCCCGTATGCTTGTGAAACGCGGTTGCCATCCGGGTCTGCCTCATTCGACCAACCCCACAGGGAATGAACCCCAAGCCGGGGAAAAGTTGCGTGGAAAAAGCGGGCGCAGAATCGGGCGCAAGAACGGGCGCAGGAACGGGCAGAAGAGCGAGCGGGAAAGCCGGGCGCGTCAGGCCTTCAGTTTTGCTACGTAGACGTTTGCGCTCTGTGACTTGCGGGTCGCGCCTTCGACAAACTTGAGAAACTCCCGGAGGTGTTCCTTCTCCGACAGTTCCTCCTCCGAGAACTTCACGCGGGTTCCAAACGACGAGGTTACGCGCGTGGCGACTCCGTTGATGACGACGCCTTTCACCCAGATCCTGCCGCTCCCGAGCCACAATCCTATCTCGAGCGCTTTGTTCGGAGGCACCGCAATGGCTGTTTCAACCAGGCATCCTCCGCGGCTGACATTGGCAAGATTACCCCAGACCGGTTCTTTAATGCCTTCCACATGGATTTCCACCGCCACGCAGCACTTCAAACGCTCAAAACGCCGGCGGTCGGATGGCGATGGCAGAGTTGAACAAGTCCGGCTCAAAAGGCGGCGTTTCTTTCACCGGTTCGGGACTTTGAAGAGAAGCCTGCGGACCAGTTGCGGCCGCCGCGGTGCTGCTTCCATCTGCCTCGCGTGCTTTGACGGCGGCTTCCTTGATCTCCCGCATCGCGCTCAGCAACGCGGCTTCGCGCTGTTGAGGTTGAACTTCACGATAGGTCCGGAGCAATGTCGAAAGATGGCTGACCAGATCGGGATCCGTCAGCAGCCGGGTCCAGTCCGAGCCTTGGGATGTGGATGGCTTGGGCGATGTTTTGGGCGATGACTTCGGCGATAGCTTCTTATGTTTGCTCATACGCACGGCTTCCCCCCGGCCCGCTTGAGGGAAGCGCTCAAGTTCCTCTTTAGATTGCCCTTTAGTGCGCTCTTTCACAAGATGACCAAGGTCATGCGTAGGGCATCGAACCCTTGATTACGAGGTGACTCTCGCGCGCATGTTTCAACAGCTGCCGGCTTTTACAGGTTGCGGAAAAATGTCGCGTAGAGACGGCGCTTGCCCCGTCTCCGGGCCCTTTGCGCCTCGGCTCTATCACGAAGAAATTCAACAATTTGCATCACTTATGCGCAAAAACGAATCCAAAAGACTTATTATTTTTGGTTTCGCTTGAAGGAGTGAGTCCACCTTCCATGGCTTCCTATGAATCGAACCGCTGAATCGAATCGCCATTGGCGACACTTTCGCAGGCTGATTCTAATCGCCCCCATTCTTTTGTTGCCGATCGCGCTCCACGCGCAAAGCGCTTCCGGTCTGTCGGTCCCAAACCAGGTTCCAACCTCGGCGCAGAATCCCGTCTATGGGAGCGTGCCCGATGCCAAACCGACGCCCGGAGTGCTGTCGCTTACCTTCAGCGAGGCGATCGATCGCGCTTTGCGCCACAATCTGGCCGCTCTGCTCTCGGAGTACAGCACCATCCAGGCTCGTGGGCAGAAATGGGAACAGCTCAGCGACCTGCTTCCCCACGTCAACGGTGATGTGCAGGAAGTGGCGGAAAAGGAAAGCCTGGCAGCCTTGGGTTTTGGAAAATTCCCCAGCTCGGCTTTTGGAGGCGCCCGCCTTCCCCACGTCATCGGACCCTTCTCCTATTTCGACGTTCGTGCTTCCGGAACGCAGCGGATCTTCGACTGGAAGGCAATCGAGAAATACCGTTCCTCGGTGATTGGCGAAAGCGTGGCCCGCTTCAATTTGAAGGACGCGCGCGATCTGGTGGTGCTCGCCACCGGCAATGTCTATCTGGAGGCGATTGCGAGCGCGGCACGGGTGGAAACTGCGCAGGCCCAGGTCGACACCGCGAAGGCGCTCTACGACAAAGCGGTCGCGCAACAGCAGGCGGGAGTCGCTCCCGCGATCGATACTCTGCGCGCGCAGGTCGAATACCAGTCGCGCCAGCAACAGTTGATTGCCGCCACCAATGACCTGGCCAAACAAAAAATATCGTTGGCGCGGGTCATTGGACTTGCCCCCGGACAGGAATTTGCGCTTGCCGACAAAGCTCCGTATGAGGCGTTTCCTATCCCCGATCTTGAGACCAGCTTGCAGCGCGCGTACTCGCTGCGCTCCGATTACAAAGCCGCGCATGATCGCCTGGCCGCAGCCGAACTCGAGCACAGCGCGGCCATTGCCGGATATTTTCCCACCCTCGATGTAGCCGCCAATTATGGCGAAATCGGTTCGGCCCCCGCCAGCGTGCTGCCCACCTACGCGGTCTTCGGCACCTTGAATATCCCGATTTTTCAGGGTGGCAAAGTCCATAGTGACGTTCTGAAGGCGGAAGCCAGCCTGCGCCAGGCGCAGGCGCAGATGGCCGACGTGAAGGGACAGATCGATCAGGATATTCGCAATGCGTTGCTCGATCTGAAATCCTCGGCCGATCAAGTCGAGGTCGCGCGAGAGTTCCGTCAATCTGGCCGACCAGGCGCTCGTCCAATCGCGGGATCGTTTCTCAGCCGGAGTCACCGACAATCTGGAAGTGATCCAGGCGCAAGAAGCGGTCGCATCGGCGCACGAAAATCTGATTTCAAGCCTCTACCTTAATAATCTGGCCAAAGTTTCTTTTGCCCGCGCCCTGGGCCGTGCCGAAGAGGGTGTTCGCGAATACTTGAGAGGGAAGTAGCGTATGGAAGAGACCAACACTGCCGTCGCCGACCCCAAGCCCGAAGCTCCCGCCGCTCAACCCGCTCCCCCCAACGGGGAAGCGCGTTACCGGCGCAGGGCGGCATTCCTCGGAAACAAGCGCGCCAAATGGGTCATTGGTTTGGCGGTTTTAGTGCTGCTGGTTCTCGGTTTCTTTGCCTGGCATTATTTTGCCAGTTATGAATCCACCGACGATGCGGAGATCGATGGCCACATTAACTCGGTGAGCGCCCGCGTCAGCGGCCACGTCACCAAGCTGAACGTGGAGGACAACCAGTACGTCGAAAAAGGAACTGTGCTGGTTGAGATCGATCCCTCCGACTACCAGGTCTCAGTGGAGCAGGCGCAAGCGCAATATGCGGACGCGCAGGCGCAAGCTTCGGCTTCCGGCGTCAACGTCCCGATCACCAATGTGAACACCTCGAGCCAGGTGGCCAGCGCGCAGGCGGGCGTTGCGAATGCCAAGGCCGGAGTCGCGGCGGCGCGCCAGCAGTTTGCCGCCGCCCAGGCCCAGACCGCCGAGGCTGAGGCCAACAACGTGAAGGCGCAAAACGATCTCGTGCGCTACAAGCAACTCATCGACAAGCAGGAAATTTCGCAGCAGCAGTATGACCAGGCCGTGGCCAACTCGCAGGCGAGCGCCGCCACCGTCGAGGCGGCTCGAGCCAGCGCGGACGCCGCTAAAGCCCAGATCGAACAGGCGCAGGGAAAGTTGCTCCAGGCCAACGCCGATTTGCGCGCCGCCCAGACCGCTCCGCAATTGATGCAGGCCTCGCGCTCGCGCGCTCTTTCTTCCGAAGCCAATGCCCAACAGAAAAAAGCGCAACTCGA
Source organism: uncultured Acidobacteriaceae bacterium (assembly GCA_963709055.1). Lineage (GTDB taxonomy): Bacteria > Acidobacteriota > Terriglobia > Terriglobales > Acidobacteriaceae > Acidiflorens. The sequence goes on along the minus strand of CAVPUZ010000012.1, from coordinate 113,845 downwards.
TCAGGCGCAACTGAACCTGCAGTACACCAAAATCACCGCGCCGGTTACGGGTGTGGTCAGCGACCGCACCGTCGAAGTCGGCCAGAATGTGCAGGCCGGCCAGGAGATGATGAAGATCATTCCGCTCGAAGACCTCTGGGTCACGGCGAACTTCAAGGAGACCCAACTCCGCTAGCATGAAGCCCGGCCAGCGCGTCGACCTCGACGTTGACGCCAATGGCAAAACTTATAAAGGACACGTCGATTCCATCGCGGGTGCGAGCGGCGCGCGCTTCAGCCTCCTGCCTCCGGAAAACGCGACCGGCAATTACGTCAAGGTCGTTCAGCGCATTCCAGTCAAAATTGACTTCGAGCCCGGCGAGTTGAAGGGACACGAACTGCGTCCGGGGATGTCAGTAGAGCCGAAGGTGTGGGTCAAATAGCGGCGAGCCGCGAGCCGCGAGCGACGAGCGACGAGCCGCGAGACAGGAGCCGCGGAGCGGCGCAAGAATGAAGCCCACCGCGCAAGCGGTGGGTAAACGTCCCCACCCGGACCAAGCCCCGGAAGGGGCGAAAGAGAATATAGCGTGAGAGAAATAGCAAATGTCGCGCCGGGACGCGCTGTCTGCTCGCAACTCGCGGCTCGCCGCTCGAGGCTCAACCCGCAATGAGCGCAGCTTCCCTCACCATGGATGACGCCGCTGCCTGGCAGCCCTCGGTCAATCCCTGGATCATCGCTCTCACCGTGACGCTGGCCACCTTCATGGAGGTGCTCGATACCAGCATCGCCAACGTCGCGTTGCCCCATATCGCCGGCAGCCTCTCCGCCGGCACCGATGAGAGCACGTGGATCCTGACGTCGTATCTCGTCTCCAACGCGATCGTTCTGCCGCTGAGCGGTTGGCTCTCTTCGATCATCGGCCGCAAGCACTTTTACATGGGCTGTGTCGCACTGTTTACGATCAGTTCGTTCCTCTGCGGCTTCGCCCCCAATCTCAGCATGCTGATCGTCTTCCGCATTCTGCAGGGCGCGGGCGGTGGAGGCTTGCAGCCCAGCGAACAGGCCATCCTCGCGGATACCTTTCCCCCCGCCAAGCGCGGCATGGCATTCGCCGTCTATGGCATCGCGGTCGTCATGGCGCCGGCCATCGGTCCAACGCTCGGAGGCTGGATCACCGACAATTTCACCTGGCGCTGGATTTTCTTCATCAATATCCCGGTCGGGATTCTTTCGCTCCTGCTGACCTCGCGGCTGATTCAGGATCCTCCCTATTTCCGCCGCCGCAAACTGAGTGAAACCCATATTGACTACACCGGCCTCGGCTTCGTCGCGCTCGGCCTCGGAACCCTGCAAGTGATCCTCGACAAAGGCCAGCGCGATGACTGGTTCGAATCGCACTTCATTGTCTGGCTGACGGTGATTTCAGTCTGCTCGCTGATCTTTGTCATCTTCTGGGAATGGCACCACAAAGATCCCATCATCGACCTGCATTTGTTCCGCAACCGCACCTTTGCCGCTTCCAATTTCCTGATGTTCATGCTGGGCTTCGCCCTGCTCGGCAGCACGCTGCTGTTGCCGCTTTTCATGCAGACGCTGCTCGGCTACACTGCCGAGCGCTCGGGGTTGGCGCTCATGCCGGGCGGTTTCACCATCATGCTGGCCATGCCCGTGGTCGGGTTTCTGCTTTCGCGTTATAGCCCGCGCTGGCTGTTGATGTTTGGCTTATCGATGCTCTCGTTTTCGTTGTTTCATATGACGGGGTTCGATCTGGCCGTGGACTTTCACACCGTGGCCATGGCGCGCGTCTACCAGGCGCTCGGACTGGCGTTCCTGTTCGTGCCCATCAACACGGCCGCCTACTCGGGTCTGCCGCGCGATAAGAACAACGCCGCGTCCGGCTTGATGAACCTGGCCAGAAACATCGGCGGCAGCGTCGGAATTTCGTTTGTCGCGACCATGCTCGCCCGCCGCGCCCAGTTTCACCAGGTTCAACTGGTGGAAAAATTGAACTCCGCCAATCCGCAGTTTCAGTCCGCGCTGCGGGGGCTAACGGGCATCTTTTCGGGTGGTGGCGCCGGACCCGGTTCCGGAGGCGGTTCCGCTCAGCAGCATGCCTATGCGATGCTGCAGGCGAACGTGATCCGGCAGGCGACTATGCTCGCCTATATCGATAATTTCTGGGTGCTCGGAGTGGTGATCGGCTGCCTGATTCCGTGTGTGTTTCTGATCAAGAAAGGGAAGCCAAGCGGCATGGTCGTTCACTAATAACCGGTGCCGCAAGCCTTACGGAACATAGGCCCCAGAGTGTGTGCGTGAGAACTCGATTTTCAGGTGTGCGGTGGAGCGAACCCCTGCAAATTCCAGTCCCGCAGGGACGTACCCACCTGCAGCCCAGCGCGTTGGCGCTGGGTGCAGTGGGCAAACGATTCAAGCCCCGGAGGGACGGCCCAGTTCTCACGCACACTCTTTAGGGCCGCGTCCGAGGAAGGGGAACTCGCTATGTTTCGCATCGTCACAGTGGAACGCGAATTTGGCAGCGGCGGCGGCGGCATCGCCCGTGAACTCGCGCGCCGCCTCGGCTGGAAACTATGGGACCAGCAATTGACCAGCGAGATCGCCAGGCGAGCCCAGGTTGCCGAAGAGGCGGTCGCCCTCTGCGATGAGCGCCTCGACAGCCGGCTTTACCGTTTGTCGAAAGCTTTCTGGCGGGGAAGCTACGAACGCGCCATGTCCATTCCCGACTCGCGCGTGTTCGATACCGACTGCATGATGGCCATGATGGAGCAAATCACCACCAACATCGCCGCCGAGGGCAACGCTGTGATCGTCGGCCGCGGTTCGCCTTTTTTCCTGCGCGGCCGCGACGATACTTTCAGCGTCTTCACCTACGCTCCCCGCGACGAAAAGATCCGGCGTCTCATGGCCATCGGCAAAAGCCGCGAAGAATGCGAAGATCTCGTCGATAACGTCGATAAGGATCGCATCGCCTACATCAAGCACTACTTCAACGCCGACTGGCCCATGCGCAGCCTCTATCACATGATGATCAACACGGTGGTCGGCGATGAGAACGTGATCGCGGCCATACTGCATGGCATGGAGACATTGGCCGCCCATCCCGCGGAAGCATCCGCGCGCACCCTCCGCTGAAAACGGCAAGCGCGTTGCTCAGTTTGATTTCTTCTTCCCGAACAGTCCCCCAATATTCCCCAGTGGATTTCCTTTGCCCGTCGGCACCAGGCTCTTCAATTGATTGCCCACCAGCCCCTTCATATCGGGCATGAAGGTCGGACTCGAAGTTGTGCCCCCGACATGCACCGGAATGCCGCCCGATCCGTGCCCGACAACTTTCGTCAGCCCGCCGCCCATGCTTCCGCTGAGGTTGGCCACCATATTGAAGTCGAGTTCATTGCTCGGGCTGACCGTGCCTGCGCCGGTAACGGTCCCGAGCGAAGGAATCACCAGATCGATCTTGTCCAGCCGCGTTCCTTCCGGAGAATAGCGAACGTCGGAGCTGAGGTTCTGAATGGATGTGTCATTGCCGCCGCCGATCTGCTTGCCAGTCACCGCAGTGAGCTCGGAGAGCTTCGATCCCAAATTAAAACCGGCGAGCGCGCTGTTGCTCATCCGGATCGATCCCGTCGCCACCACTCTATCCACCGGTCCGTCGGCCGCCAGGTTCACCGAAAGCGTTCCACCCTTAAGCCGCGAACCGGTCGGCAAGGCCACCCCGACGGCGGGAAGTATGCCTTCGAGATCGTCCACCGGCATCCCTTCGCCATCGAGCTTCATGTGGATCGATGTGCTCTCGCCATGCATGTCATAAGTGCCAGTCAGCTTGGCCACCGCCTTGCCAATGTCGACATCCCCCTGCACCAGTTGTCCCGTCTCTTTCTGCAGATCGTGCTCGACCGTGAAATTGACCTGCACAGCTTCCGACGATGGCGATCCCTTTGGCGACCAGCTTCAGCGAGCTGGCTTTCAAGGTGCCATTGGCCTTGACCACATGCCCATTAGAGATTGCCGTGCCGTCGAAATCGGCGAAGCCGGAGATCCCGGTTTCCGGGTTCACAATTGCCGATTGCGACAGGTCCAGCTTGCTCAGCTTGATCTTGACCTCACCGGGCGTCAGCGTCGTGTCGGTCGCATTGATCGGACCCGCCGTGCCATCGACCTTCATGGAGCCGCCTCCGGGCAACCCGGCCGATACCGTCACCGGAAATTTGCTCGTAAAGGAGAAATCCTTCACCGTGACGTTCACCTTGTCATACACCACCGGCTTGCGCTTCGGCGGCACCGAGCCGATCGAGATCGTCCCATCGCTGATTTCCAGCTTGCCGACGCTCAGATTTTGTCCCGCATTCGAACCGCTACTTTTTTCGGATGCCTTTGCAGGCTGTCCCGCCTGATTTCCGAGAGAGGAAAAGTTCCAGATTCCATCCCGATTGCGCAGCAGCGCAATCTGCGGCTGCTCGATCACCAGGTGCGTGACATTCAATTGTTTGCTGAAGATCAGCGGCAACAGCTCGACCCCGACTTTGAGCGATTTCGCCTGGATGAACGGAGTGTTGCTGAATTTCGGGTCATCGCCAATCGAAAGCTGGTCGGCCCCCACGCTGCCCGAGAGAATGCTCAAGCTCAAATTCCCGACCGTCACCGGCCGCCCCAGCGCCGAGCTGAGGTTCGATTCAATCTGCGGACGGTAATTATTGACGTTGATAAAGAACGGGAGGGCGATGACAATCACCAGCAACACCGCGGTGACAATGCCAATAATTTTGAGAATGTTTCGATTCATCGCAAACCTCCACCGGGCTGAAGTGACGGGTCCGTAATCGCGCACAAGTCTATCAAAGTGTTCTCAGTCCGGGCGCGTTAGGGCTGAGCGGCCAAATCGAAAGCCCACTGAGCCCGACTAACTACACTGTGGGGCCGTCCCCTTCTAAGTGAGTGATGCGTTGTTCGTGAATCTCGGCCACATGCAAGAGCCGCGCTGTCCCCTCGGCGATGTCGGCCACCAACTTTTCGAGGCGCACGTTCGACTTGGAGAGTTTCGTCAGTGCGTCCAGGAATTGCGCGGCTCGCTTCTCATTGTCCTTGTGCATCGCGGCCAGCAGTTCGACCGTCTGGGTAAGCGCGTCCAGCCTGTCGTCAAGGTTCATGGCGTTACTTTATGCGAACCGCTTCGCATCGTCAAGCATTTTATTGGCCGTGTTTTGTTGCACTTGCGAACCGCTTCGCATAATGCCGCAATGCCTCATGGTAAAACGTAGGCTGTGAGTCCGAAGAATCAGGCAGCGGTAGAGTTGGGACGGCGTGGGGGCAAAGCGCGCGTGAAGAACCAAAGCGCGCAAGAGCGCAAAGATTCTGCGCGCCGCGCCGCAGAGGCGCGCTGGGCCAAACTCCGTTCTACTGTTGCCGACATTTCCGCCCGTTCAAAAGATCTCGAGAAACGAGCCACTAAACGCGCCCAGCAGAAGAAAGAGAAGCCGTGAGCATTGCGCTCGGTACAGATCGAGCAATTGGCAACATTTAGAAACCCGCACACCGACTGAGGGAGGGTCCGGGCGCGCCGCGAGCACCCGCCTTTTTTGTTTTCGTTCCATCTGAGCGCCGGGGTCCCCGGCGAGCGTTCTTTGCTTGCTGGGGGAGCCAAAAGCCTGCCCCTGGGCATTCCAGCGAACCGCGAAGGCGCTGCCCATGAGATGATCACCGCAGATCCCATGCCCACATGCTTGATCGTCGGTTACGGCAATCCGCTGCGCTCGGACGATGGCGCGGGATCGAAAGCTGCGGCCGCGCTCGAATCGGAGTTCTCGTCGCCGGAGTTGCAGGTGATCGCCGCGCATCAACTCACGCCCGAAATGGCCGAACCCGTCGCCCGCTCATCGCGTGTACTTTTCCTGGATGCGTCCCACACCGGCGCACCGGGAGAAATCCGCTGCCAGAGGATTGACCGCGGGGAAGTTCGCCGCGCCGTAAATCCCCAGCCCGCAAACGTGTCGCACCATCTCGCGCCTTCCGCTCTCCTCGAACTTGCCGCTCGCTATTTTCACGCCGAACCCGAAGCCTGGCTGCTCACCATTACCGGCGATAATTTCGATCTTGGCGAAAGTTTTTCTCCGGCAGTCGAGGCCGCTTGGGAAGCTTACCTGGCGCGCATTCGGACCTGGGTTTGTGATTTGTAATCTGCGATTTACGGGGCTGGCACTTTCGTGGTTCTGATTAGCACCCGCAGGCCATTCTCAGATAAGCCATCCGGTTTTACATTCCCAGTTGAGCAGTTCTGGGGGAGGGCTGCCCGGGCGTCAGGGATTCGAAAGAATCCGGACGCCCGTTTAATTTTCCGCCCATCCTAGCCTACCGATCCGGCGTATCGAACTCCTTTACTCTCTCCAGTTCACCGCCTGTACCGTCCCATCCACGGCGCCCTAGTTTGTCGAGATCGTGAAGTTCACCGTAATCCGCGCCTGCGTCTCAACCGGCTGCCCGTTCTGATAATACGGTTTGAAGTGCCACTGCTTCACGGCCTCGCGCGCAGCCGCCGCCAGAATGTCGGGGCCGCTCAAAATCTCCAGTTCCTGGATGGTCCCGTCGCGCGCAATCAACGCCTGTAAACTCACCGCGCCCTGCACCTTCATCTGCCGCGCCAGCAGCGGATAATCGGGCGGCACGCTCACGCTCACACTCTGCGCCGTCTGCGGCGACAGTTGCACGCGCCCGGCGCTCGCCACTGTAGCGGGCACGCTCGAACGCGACACGCTCGCGCCATTTGAAATGCTCGCTCCCGATCCCGCATCCACCCGGATGGCATTGCTTCTTGCGGGAACACTCACGCTGCGGTTGCCGGAAACTACCTCTACCTCCAGAGGCGGCAACACCGCCCGCTGCGTGGCCGCCGTCATGGGCGGTTCAGCCGCCGCCGGAGCGGGCGGCACAGTCTTCGCTACCTTTCGTTCATGGTTAGCCGTCGTCTCCGCCGGGCTCGGTGTCGCGCGCGGCATCACACTCTTTCTCCAGTGCACGAGTGCCTGGCCCGTGTCTCCGCTCGAAGGAAACCAGAAATCCCAATCTTTTACGATAACGGCGACCAGCGCCAGCAAGAGAATTCCCAGGGCGATCAACATCCGCTTCCGCTGGGCCGCCGCGTCCGGCGGCGGTGGAAGCAGGAACGGCTGGCTCGGCTGCTCCAGATGGGTGCGTTCCAGATGGCTTTCGGACTGGCTTTCGTCGTGAAGCGTGTGCATGGGATGGTCCTTCGGAATCGGAATCCAGTCGGGGGAACTGCTCGCCCTAGTATGCCCTGAAAGCCGCCTGAATTCCAGTAGAACCGTAGGTTTGCAGCCGCACTTCCGGGCCATTCCGCCCCTGTGACTAATATCACACCCACTTGTGCCCCCTGTCACCGCCGCAAGTTAGCCCGGGACGCACACTGAATACGTGATACCCGTCACACCAGCGCTCCCCGTGCAACCAGAGCAGCTGTGGTCGGACGGTGTCCCAAGGGGGTGTCAGATGCTGTCACCATACGGTCTGGACATTATCGAAAGTTGCCTAACCTGCAAGATGCGCGCCGATCGCATCTTCTGTGATCTGCCGACCGCTGCCCTGCAGTCGTTTGAGAGCATCAAGTACGCCACCGCTTATCCCAAAGGCGCCGTCCTGTTTGTCGAAGGCCAGGCCCCGCGCGGAATCTTTGTCCTCTGCAAAGGTCGTGTCAAGCTCTCCATCTGCGCCAGCGACGGCAAGACCCTCATCCTGAAGATTGCCGAGCCCGGTGAAGTCCTCGGGCTAAGCGCCGCCGTTTCCGGCAAAGCCTACGAGTTGACCGCCGAGACCATCGATCCCTGCCAGGTGAATTTCGTCAAACGCGAAGATTTTCTGCGCTTTCTCAAAGAACACAGTGACGCCTGCTTCAAGGTAGCCGAGCAACTCAGCGAGAAGTACAACGTCGCCTGCCACGAAGTCCGCTCGCTCGGTCTTTCGCATTCCGCCGCCGAAAAGCTGGCGAAGCTGCTCATCGACTGGAGTTCCAAAAACGGCGAGTCCCAGAAGCAGGAGCCGCGCCTCAAACTGGCGCTGACTCACGAGGAAATCGCGCAAATGATCGGAACCTCGCGCGAGACTGTCACCCGCCTGTTTGCCGATCTCAAGAAACGCCAGATCCTGCAAGCCAAAGGCTCGACCCTGGTCATTCGCAATAAGGCCGCCCTGCGCTCGCTCGCCACCACCGGCTAGTGTGCCGGTCGCAGAACAATCGTTGCTAGAGCGGGTATTGGTTTACTTGCCTCCGGAAGAACACGCTTCAGAGGCTGCGGAAAAAGTCCAGATACCGACCTCAGCCCCTAAAAGGGGCGATTGATAGCAAGCGGCTTGCGGCATCGCTAAAGCGATGCCCTGATACGAAACCGAGTTTTTCCGCAGGCTCTTCAGCCGAGCCGCCCAGAGCTAGTAATGACGCGGGCTTTAGCCCCTGAGAAATTCTGCAGACGCCCTCAGAGCCAAGAACTAAGAACTAAGAACACAAGAGCTAAGAGCTGAACCTTCTACTTGCACGTCGCCGTGTAGCCGATCGTCTCCGTAGCCGTCAGAAATATCTGCCCTGAGATCACCCCATTGTTGTTAATCCCGCCCGCGACCGTGTAAGACGACCCGGGATAGACGATGCCCTTGAACACGCCGTTTTCGTATATGAACCCGAAAGACTTATCGGCGGAAATGTGGTTGCCGACAATCAGTCCGGCATTGTTGATCCCCGTAAGAATCGTGCCGAACCGCGACTTCGGAAAGTTGATGGTCGTGAACTTTCCGTTTTGCCACAGGAAGCCGTTGTTCACAAACCCGCTGGCGGACGATCCAACCACTGCATTGCTGTCATTCACCGCCATCGGGTAGGTCACCTGCCCGCTGGGATATGCAAGGCTGGTGTACTTGCCATTGACCAGCAGGAATCCTTTGACCGATCCGCCGCCGCCATAGCTGCCGACCGCCGCTCCCACGTGATTGTCCCCGAACAGCCAGGTATTCGCGGCGTTGGGATAATTCATCGCAGCGAAGGTGCCATTCGTCAGAGTAAATCCGTGCACTTTCGACGCCTTATCCTGGTAGGAACCGACGCTGGTTCCGGTAGCGTTGTCTCCGTACAGGCCGGTCATCATGGCGTTCGGGGCTGAATACACCGTAATCACCCCGCTCGGCGAGCGCGTAAAGGCCATCAGTTGTTGGCTATCGTTGTTTTGCAGTTGTCCCACAATGGTGCCGTCATCGCCAATGCCTTCCACCGCGTTCAAGGTGTATTTCGTTGGCGCGGTAAATGTGTCGAACGTGCAGGAGGCCTGGGTCGCGGAGAGAGCAGCGGAGAATGATAAAAGTGAAACGAAGACCGCGAACACAAAATGGCGGGGGACCATGAAATCTCCTAAGTGAAAATTGTCTGAAATGCCCGGTGTGGCGGGCGATTCATTCCAGAATACCGTGGGAATGCGGCATTATATGTGAGCAATGCACTAACGAGTGTTCGAGGGTGAAAACGGTTTTCGGACAGGGGCCGGCGTAACCGCAAATCGGGCTCTGGGCCTGGGTTTTGGGCTCTCAGATGCCCTGGTTCTGCGCGCCTTCGCAACTCGCGGCTCGCGGCCCGTAACCCGTATTTCTCGATTTCTCTGCCGGTCGAGCGTCGCGGCCGTGTGCAGGTGGCAGATGGCGATCGCGAGCGCATCCGCGGCGTCGGCAGGCTGCGGAATTTCATCCAGGCACAACAGGCGCGCCACCATCTGCTGCACCTGATGCTTCTCCGCCTTGCCGTAGCCGACGACCGCCGACTTGATGGACAGCGGGGAGTACTCCGCGACTTCAAGCCCCGCGGAAGCGGCCGTCAGCATGGCAACACCCCGGACTTGCCCGAGCTTCAGAGCCGACTTCACGTTGAGCGCATAGAAGACGTCTTCGATCGCGACCCGGTCGGGATGGTGAAGGGCGATGAGTTCATCGAGCGCGCGCGCGATACGCGACAGACGTATGGGCATGGGATCGCGCGGAGAAACTTTGATCGCGCCGCATACCACACAGACCAGGCGGTCATCATTATTATGAAGATCGACGATCCCGTAGCCCGTGTATTGAGTGCCGCAATCGATCCCCAGGACGCGCATTCTGCTGGCAAGTGTAACCTCTGCCAGCTATTTTGCCGATGCTATTTGATCCAGGAATCTGAGAGGTGAATGGCACCGTGACCGCCACAAAACCGTGACCGCCAAAAGATGACCGCAGTCTGCCGACCGTAGCGCCAGCCCCTTGCCGGCGATTCCACGAGCCGCGCGTAGCGACAGCCGCCCTCGGCTGTCCAGGAAAGCTGACGAAAAAGAACATGCGCCCAAGTTGCTAGGCGGAGCGCCTCTCCGGAGGTTGTTCCGTTTTGTCGCCCGTGAGTTTTCTTCCAGCCACATTCCTGAGGCGCTCCGCGTGCTCGCGGAGCGCGGCTTTCAGTTCCGAGAAAACCGCATCCAATTCGGAATTCTGCGCCTTGATCGCACGGCGGCACATCTCACGAATCCGGTCCTCAAGGCGGCGCGATGGCATAATGGCGTATCGCGATGCTACTAATCCTCACCTCCACTTGTCCTACGGTATTCGTAGTATTTACAGAGCCATAAATCGTTTAGATAGATTCCGCGCTCGACCTCCCAACACGACCTCCCGACCAGGCAAAGCCAGCATGATAACCTGATATTTCGGGCTCATTTTCATCCGGCAAAACAGGGCGTATTCGATCCGCCCACGGATAAACGCTAAACGCAAAGCGAGAAACGCTAAACGCTGGGGCGCTAGGCGCTAAACGCACGCGAACTCATACGAACTCATACCTCAGGAGCAGGCGATGAAAATCGGTGTATTGACGGGCGGCGGCGATTGCCCCGGTCTGAATGCGGTGATACGGGCCATCGTGCGCAAGGGCACCTTCCATTATGGCGACGAGTTCCTCGGCTTCATGGAGGGCTGGCGCGGCCTGCTCGAAGAACAAGACCATGGAGTTGTGCCTCTCGACGGTCGGCGGCATCCTTCCCCGCGGCGGCACCATCCTGCGCACCTCGCGCACCAATCCCGCCAAGCATGAGGGAGGCCTCGAACGCTGCATGAAGAGCCTGCAGCACCATGGCTGTGACGCCCTCATCGCCATCGGCGGGGATGACACGCTCTCGGTGGCGAACAAGCTTTACGGCAATGGCGTAAAAGTGGTTGGCGTTCCCAAGACCATCGACAACGATCTCGCCGGCACCGACTTTACCTTCGGCTTCGACACTGCCGTAAACGTCGCGACCAGCGCCATCGACCGCGTGCATACCACCGCCGAGGCGCACAATCGCGTCATCGTCGTCGAAGTCATGGGACGCGATTCCGGATGGATCGCCGCCTACAGCGGCATCGGCGGCGGCGCCGACGTGATTCTGGTTCCCGAGGTTCCTTTCGATATCGATCAGGTGGCGGAACTGATCCGCCAGCGCCACTCCCGCGGCCGCTATTTCAGCATCGTGGTCGCGGCCGAAGGCGCGAAGTTTGCCGGAGGCGTCGAAATGCACGACGGCGCGCCCGTTCTGCAGGATGTAGGCCGCGACGAGTTCGGCCATCTTCGCCTGGGCGGGATCGGCTCGGTGCTGGCGCGCGAGATCGAAAAGCGCACCGGCTTCGAAACGCGCTCGGTCGTTCTCGGCCACATTCAGCGCGGCGGATCGCCCAGCGCCTTCGACCGCGTCCTGGCCACGCGCTATGGACTTGGCGCGATTGACATGGTGCATCGCGGCGAATTCGGCCACATGTCGGCGCTGCGCGGCAACAAAATCATCTCCATCCCAATGGCCGAGGCGATCGCCTCCAATCGCAAGCTGGACCAGGAAATTCTGGACGCCGCGACCGGCATTCTAGACAAACTGGAAGACAAGGCAGAAAAGTAGCGAGTAACGAGTTGCGAGCCTTTAGAGCGGCCACGTAGCGACAGCCGCCCCCGGCTGTCCGGCGGAACCGCAGCCGGCAGATCGTAGCGCCGGCACCCCGCCGGCGGTTACGAGGGCGTCCCGCCCTCGTCCCTCGTAGCAAAGATCACGCGGTCACGCCACCAGCATCGAGCAACCCAGCGCGTTCTCGCTATCCTCTCTCACGAAAACTCACTCCAAAAAAAAGGGGAAGAGCCATCAACCGCGCTCTTCCCCTGCTTCCAGGAGGAGGGAAAAAGAGGGAAAACTAATTGTTAACCTTGGCGCGCAGCTGCGGAGACTTCGGCTCATACACGCAGAAGGGCTCCGGATCCAGATAGTCGCCCGTGGCCGCAAACGCGCGCGCGCGGCAACCCATGCAGACGTTGCGGAATTCGCAGCAGCCGCACTTCCCCTTCAGATTGCCGGTGTCGCGCAGATCGTTGAACACTTTCGCGTTGGCCCAGATGTCGGCGAACTTCTCTTTGCGCAAATCGCCCGCAATCGCAGGCAGGTATCCGCAGGGGAAAACTTCACCCTCATGCGAGATAAAACAAACGCCCGTTCCGGCCAGGCAGCCCTTGGTCATCGCGTTCATGTCGTTCGGGTTTCCACCCGGATGCCCAGTAGGATGTCCAGTGTGATTGCCGCGAGGCGCGCCCTGCGGCCGCAGCAGAATGCCGGTCCCTCCCGGCATCAGCGTGTCCGACGGTCCAATCGAAGCAGAATCCTCAGGTAGAGACGCGGCTTGCCGCGTCTCGGCTTTCGCGGCCGCCTCCGCCGCATGCCGGTCGGCCACTCTCCGCTGCCGCACCACTCTAAAATAATGCGGCGCGCACGTCGCCTTAAGTTCAATCCCGCCTTCGAGCGATTGATCGTAGAACCAGTTCAGCATCTGCTCGTATTCTTCCGGAGGCACCATCTGATCGGCGGCGATATCCACGCCGCATCCCACCGGCACCAGCAGGAAGGTATGCAGGGCGTCGGCTCCGATGGTCTTGCACATATCGAGCACGCGCGGCAACTGGTCGGCATTGTGGCGTGCGATCGTCATGTTGATCTGCACCGACATGCCCACTTGTTTCAGGTTGCGAAAACCATGCAGCGCCGCTTCGAACGCTCCCGGAATCCCGCGGAAACTGTCGTGCGTAAGAGCGTCGGCTCCGTCCAGACTGATCGAGACGCGCTTCACGCCCGAATCCGAGATCATGCGCGCGACTTCTTTCGTCACCAGCGTTCCATTCGTTGCCAGAGCGACGCGCAGTCCCTTTTCCGTCGCATAACGCGCCAGCTGAAAAATGTCGGAGCGGTAGAGCGGCTCGCCTCCGCTGAGCACCAGAATCGGATTCGAATGCGCCGCAATCTGATCGATAATGTCGAGCGCTCGCGCAGTCGGCAGATCGCTCGGCGAGCTCAGTTCGGTCGCGGTGGCGCGGCAGTGAATGCAGCGCAGGTTGCAGCCCTTGGTGACCTCCCAGAAAATAAGGCGGGGTTTGAATTCGGACTTCGCGGAATGCTGTGGCTGCTCGGCCGGCGCGCTCACCATGCTGTTGTCTTCTTTCCTGTGTTGAAGCTCTCTGTCTTCCAGTTGCCTGTCTTCAACCACGTTCGTTTCTTCCAGAACCTTCATGGAGATGACCTCACCCTGAATGGAAGATTAGGGGAGGCGTGAACTTGAGGCCGTGACAAGTATCACGGGCGATTGTGATCAATATCACAACCTGCAAGCCCTTAAGAAAACGCCTCTTATCGGCCGACGTGATCGTCAGCGGAGCGGGGTAACGCAACCGCGTCCCGGGCCGGCGTTCTTTGGTTTGAAGGTCAATGACGTAATTGAGATGGGACGCCAATTGACCGTTCGTATTCGATGCAACCTCATTGTCTTTCATTGACTTGCCTGTCGGCCCCACGTAAGATTCGCAGCGCATGATCAATCAGACCATCTCGCACTACCGCATCGTCGAAAAACTCGGTGGAGGCGGGATGGGTGTGGTCTACAAGGCCGAGGACCTGAAACTCCATCGCTTTGTAGCCCTGAAGTTTTTGCCGGATGAGGTAGCAAAAGACCCCCAAGCTTTGGCGCGTTTTCAACGCGAGGCGCAAGCCGCGTCAGCCCTCAATCACCCGAACATCTGCACCATTCACGAAATCGACGAGGATCAAGGGCAGGCGTTCATCGCCATGGAGTACCTGGATGGCGTAACCCTGAAACACCGGATCGCCGGCCGTGCCATGGAAACCGACGAGATTCTTTCGTTAGCCACTGAAATTGCCGATGCCCTCGATGCAGCCCACGCGGGAGGCATTGTGCATCGCGATATCAAACCGGCGAACATCTTCATTACGAAACGGGGGCACGCCAAGATCCTTGATTTCGGATTAGCCAAGGTGGCGCCCGCCGGCGGCTCTTCGAGTGATATCGCGGCCGACACACAGACGCGCGCGCTCGAGGAAGCACATCTGACCAGTCCGGGAATGACGGTCGGGACGGTGGCTTACATGTCGCCCGAGCAGGTGCGGGCGAAAGATCTGGATGGACGGACCGATCTGTTCTCGTTCGGGGCGGTGCTGTATGAGATGACGACGGGGGCAATGCCATTCCGTGCCGAGAGTTCGGCGATGATCTGCGAAGCCATCGTGAACCGGGCTCCCGTGCCCGCGGTGCGGCTGAATCCCGACGTTCCCGCCAAATTGGAAGAGATCATCAACAAGGCTTTAGAGAAAGATCGCGACCTGCGCTACCAGAGCGCAGCGGAGATGCGAGCTGATTTGAAGCGCGTGCAAAGGGACACAAGTTCCGCACGGGTTGCGCTGGAGAGCGGATCGAGCGCCGGAATTGCGGCTACCGACTCGGGAAGGATTTCGTCGGCGCAAATCCCTTCGGCGCAAATATCTTCGGCTCAGATGCAAGCGCAGCCCGCAAAAAAGGGCTCGCCGAAATTCGTGATCGCGGCTGCGGCGGTAGTCGTGCTGGCGGCGGTTTTCGCAGGCTACAAGATGCTGAACCGCCCGCATCGGTTGAACCTGCAGAACATGCAGATCGAGAAGCTGACCGAGAGTGGGAAGGCCGAGAACGTCGCGATCTCCCCCGATGGGCGATACGTCGTGTATGTGCTGCGCGACGGAGAGCAGCAGAGTTTGTGGATGCGCCATGTGGCGACCAGGAGCGACGTACAGGTTCTAGCGCCCGATATCGTAGACTTCAAGGGCGTAACGTTTTCTCCAGACGGCAACTTCATTTACTACGTTCGCTCCGACAAGACTACGCAAAACTACAGCTACCTGTACCAGATGCCAGTACTGGGCGGGAACCCGAGGCAGTTGGTCCGGGACATTGACGCGCCGCCCGGATTTTCACCCGACGGATCCCAGATGGTATTCGTGCGAGGGCTGCCCGAAGCGGCGGGTTTGGAAGTTCACATCGCCTCGGCTGATGGCAGCGGGGAGCGGCTGCTGGCCCGCTTGCCTATCTTCCCGGTCTACATGTGGGGAGCAAGCTGGTCGCCGGATGGGAAGACGGTTGCGCTCTCCGGGCTGCAAAGCGGGAAAGAACAGAACTTTGCGCTCGATATCATTCGCGTAGCGGACGGCAGCGTCACGACACTCTATTCGAGCCCAACCTTTCTAGGTCGACCGGTATGGTTGCCCGATGGCGACTCGCTTTTGGTTGCTGTTGGCCTGCCGAAAGAGAATCGCACTCAACTTTGGCAGATTCCGTATCCCAAGGGCGAACCACTCCGGTTTACCAACGACTTGTCGGACTACGGCCCGTTTCTCGATCTCACTCGGGATGGAAAAGTGCTGGCGGCGATCAATGAGACACAGATCTCGAATATCTGGGCGGTGCCAGGAGGGAAAGCTGCGCTGGCGCGGCAGATCACCTCGGGAGGCGTGAACGATATTGCCGTCGCGCCCGGTCCCAATGGAAAGCTGCTGGTACGCCGGGGGAGCGAACTGGATCTCATCAATGCCGATGGCAGCGGGCGAACGGCGGTGATGCCCGACGCCCGCAACTACAGCACGATGTCGAGCTGCGGCGATCGTTACATCACCTTCGATTCCTACACCGGAACGAAATCTGAGTTGTGGCGCACCGACGCCGATGGATCGAACCCGACGCGGCTGGTGGAGCAGGATGTCAACGACGAGAACTGTTCTCCCGACGGAACGTGGCTGGTCTACACGACAAATAATTCCGCCGGAGCAAAGATCTATCGGATGCCCGTGGAAGGGGGCGCTGCAACGGAAATCGCGAGCGCGCCCGGGGGCGGCGGTTGGCCACGCATCTCGCCTGACGGCAAATTTATCGCGTATGACCTGCAGGAAGGCAGTCCGGTGCCGCAATTGAAATACGCGGTCATTGCCGCCGGCGGAGGACCAACTCTGCGCACATTTTCCCGGCCGGCCGGCACGGGGATACCGCGCTGGTCGCCCGACGGAAAGGGATTGGATTTTCTGCTGACGCGCAAGGGTGCAACCAACGTCTGGGAGCAGCCGCTGGCAGGCGGCGAGCCGCACCCGATTACCGACTTCACCTCCGGGCGCATTTTCGGTTTTTCGTGGTCGCGCGACGGCAAGGAATTACTCCTTGCCAAGGGAATGCGGACCAGCGATGTAGTTCTGATCAGCAACTTCCGATAGCCTCATGATGCCGGTTCCACTGCTCGTTGTTCGAACCGGAAGATTCCGCTCGTATGCTTTCATCTTCGAAACACGTGTACCTCTGGATTGGCATGACCCGCTCTTCCTCCAAGTGGATTCTCTCTCCTGCCACTTCATACAATTTCGCCGGTCACGTCAATGGCGCGCTCTTCGGAATCCACGGATCGGTCAGCCTTAAAAGTGCTTGACACTGCCGACATTGTCAGAGAGGCGTTTTATTACTAACCACGCACGACGGAAAAGCGGCAGCTTGATAGAGAAAAGCCGCCCAAACATCGGGCGGTTCAAGAACACTGAAATGCATGGCGAAGGTAGAGGGGCGCAACCAGGCCTATTTGAGTATCACCTCGTGGGCCAGATGGCTGGCAATTACTTCTCGAAGCTCGCGGCGCCTCTTTCCCGCTTCGATCATGGCTTCACGAGAACCGTAGTGTTTGGTGGCAATGGTTGCACCCTTTGCATCGAGCTCGTCGATCGCCGCCCAATTTGGATAGAGGGTGGCAAGAGCCACGTCCCAGTCGTTGGGGTGATCTGAAACCGGATTGGTGAAGAACTTGTAGTCGGAGATCAGGCCCGCCTTTTTGAAGTCGTCGAAGATGGGTCTGAAGTGCTCACGGATATCTTTCCAGAATGCATCCCCTTGTCCTGGTTTAATCGAATAGTAGGTTACGCGCCAAACCGGGCCCGGATTGTAATTTGGACTCTGAGCGGTCGCGGCACTTGTCGCGAGCAATACCGCTGCGAACATAACGAATGACAGGGCTTTCTTCATGGAGCCTCCTCGAATTTGCACGTCGCTATATCGTCTGCACAGCTATGGGTTTGCGACGCCATACTAGCAGGTCAATGAGGGCAACGGAGATGTTACGCCAAATGATTCAGCACCGGCGGGAATCAGTGGTGCAGGGAGTGTCGCGAAACTCTTGACCGGCAGATGCCGTAGGAGCAAGTCGCCCCAATCTTGCAGCCAACTCCCAAACAGAAAGGCCGCCTGTTTCAGGCGGCCCTCGTTAGTCTTCGGCTTTAAGCTTTCTGTCGCTTATGGCTTGTAGACGATGGATGCAAAGGTGCCGGCCAATTCGGCGGCGCCAATTCCCTGGCCCACGGTGACGAACAGCTCGTTTTGTGCTCCATTGGCTGAGGTTCCACCGCCGAAAGCAATTCCCCAGAGGTTGTTGAGGATGATCGGCTTTCCATTCTGGTCCTTGATCGTACCCACGAACTTTCCGGTCGTAGGGTCAAACGCGTTAATGGTGCCGTTAATGGAGTTGTTTGAAACCAGCAGCGTGTTGCTCAACGGTCCAAAATTGGAGGGAGCCGCGGCGATACCCCAGGCCTGGTTGAGTTGCGGCCCTTGGACCAGTGTCTTCACGAAAGTACCGTCCTCCTTGAATTGGTCGATGTAACCTCCCGCGCCGAAGCTCGGTACTGCATACGCGACGTAAACCACGCCATTAATGTCCTGGATGCCGAACACGGAGAGGTCTGATGGAGCGTTCGGATCGCCAAACGACTTCACGAGGTTGAAGTTGCCGTCGAACATATCTACATGATTGTTCGTGGCATCCGCCGCGTAGAGGAAATTTCCCGAGGCATTGCTGGTGATGGCCAAGCCCGTGTACATCGCTTTCTTCGCCGAGTTATCGACCACGAGAGTAGCTTGGTTCGCGTTCAGGCCCGGCGCCCAGGCACTGATGGTGCCATCCAGCGCCGCGAAAATGAAAGGTGATGACCAGCCCTGCGCCTGGAAATCGGTCGACGATCCGTTGTAGACGATTCCCGTCGGTGTGCCCGGTCCGTTTAGACCGGTCGGCGAGGTTGGCCCGTTTCCAGCCGTCGGAATCGAAACCCGGAGCGGCACTTGCGTTCCGTTTGCCTGATAGAGCGTCGACCAACCAGTGTCGTTATCGCTGATCCACCAAGGCCCCTTCGCGCTTCGGGCTAATCCCCAGGCATTGGCCAGCAGTGGATCGATGGTCGGGGCTTGCCGGACTTGATCCGAGACTAGATTTGTGAGGTGATATTGTGCCTGGGCCGGGGCCGAAAGCATGAGAAGAGCCAGGCCGAGACAAGCGGCGACTGCGATCCTGCATACCTGCATAGTAGTTTCTCCTTGGCGAAATCAGCGGCAGAGCGAGGGTCGAATCATCATGGGAGTGACTGGGTCCGGAACCTTCTCTGACCTGCATGGCATGCGATCATAGGAGAGTCGCAATTCGGAAATGTCAGGCGCTTGTCACCGGTTTGTAAATCTTTCTCGTACCATTTGGGACCGGGTCCGAGTCCGGCCGTGGACGGCCAGCTTCTCTGATTAAGACCCTGGGATCTCTCCGTGCGCCTCTGTGTCCTCTGTGGTTCCCGCTTTTTGTCGACACTTAAGCGGAACCGTACGCACGAGTTCGGCACCGGCGCTTCCGCTTCGAACCGCATCCACTACGATTCCGTAGGCGCTCGTTTCATATCCAGATACGAACGTCGCATAGCGCTCAATCAGGTGCTCACCGTCTCGACGCTCGGCAGTGGGAATTCCGATGTGATGGTACCGCCTCGTGGAAGCAACTGGTGGGTTTTTCACGTGAACAAGTTTAGCCCGGGACGGCATATGTTTCTGTCAGTTGTTCAAAGCACGTTAGCACAAGCTTGTGCTGTCTGTTCCCCTTATTCAAGGTCAATGAGTGCTATCGGATTTCTCGCCAATTGTCCAACCAAACTTAGATTGCCCTGCCAGACCTGACCCCGATCTCCCTGTTTACTGCATTTGAATTAGGCTATTTGTAACCTGCAAATATGTTGACATCACACACACCACCGCGTACTTTCTGTTGAGGGTCATGGGTTTTACTCCGCCCGTAACACCAACCTTCGACCGAATCAATCGTCATTCGAGCTGCTCGAAGGAATGGTGCGGCAACTTAGTTCTCCGGGCACGATTTCGGGATGGCACGTTGTTATGCGAGGCCCTTCTCGCTCCCAGTTCCCAGACCCACAACCATATTCACCATTGAGAGGAGATTTGATGAATCTGACCAAAGCACTTGCGCTAGCGGTTTGCTTAGCCTTCGGGACTGCCCTGGTTAACGCCGGTACGATCACTTATACCTGCGATCCCAGTGTAGCGGCCACAACGTGCAATTACCTGAACACGACGGTCGCTGGCCATTACAGCAGCACGTTCACGAATGCCAACGCCCACATCTACATCACGTACGGCACTACAGGTCTCGCTGAGACACTTTCGTACCTGAATTTCGTGACTTATGACCAATACGTGGCCGGCCTCACCAGCAACCCATCCCAAAGCCCGGTTCAGGTTTCCGCCTTGTCCGCGCTGAATACCTATGATTCCGCGCCGTATGGCAGCGGCAACGTCGAGGTCACTGTCGCGCTTGGCACGCTCCTCGGCTTCACGGACTTGACCGGCATCCAGTCCGACGGCAGCACCGCGTGCAGCATTGGTAGCGCGGGATGCTACAACGCCTACATCGTGGTTACGAACGACCCGAGCACGCCACTGTACTACGACAATCTCGGCGGACCTGAGCCTGCAGACGCCTACGACTACTACGGTACGGTGGAACACGAAACCGACGAAGTGCTGGGCACTTCCTCGTGTGTCGGCACAAACGGCATCAACCCAGCGGGCCTCGTGAGAGGCGTGGTCAGAACCGTATACAACGCTGCACGCTTCGCCAGTCCAGATGCGAAGCTCGCCGACGGATGCGGCGCTGGCGTCCCCTCGGCTGTCGATCTGTTCCGTTACTCTGGCGCAGGCAATCTCGTCCTTGACAGCTCTTTGAGTACTAAACCCGGCGCATATTTTTCTTACGACGGCGGCGCGACGAACGGGGCGAATGGGATCGCAGGGACCCCGAAGGTCTACAACACTTTGGCCAATGGCGACGACTATGCCGACTTCGTATCCAGTTCTCCCGATTGCGGGACCGACATTGCGGTTCAGGATGCGGAGGGCTGCCCCGGTGAAGATAAAGGCCTCACGATCCTCAACGACGGCGGCGGGGAAATCAACATACTCAATGCGGTGGGATATGTGCTTGCTAACTCGACGTCCCCGGCGCTAACCGCTTCTCCGGCGAACGTTTCTTTCCGTGACCTGATTGTTGGCACGACCATCACGAAGCAAGTGTTCGTGAAGAACGACAGCGCCTCCAAGGTCGTGCTGGGCGCCGCTTCCATTACGACGACCGGTGGCGATGCGAGCGCTTTCAGCGTTCACGAATACTGTAATCCACGAACGCTTAAAGGCGGGAAAGAGTGCGTCATCTCGGTCACCTTCGCACCGCAAGATGCAACTCTGGACACCGCGACGTTGAACATCCCAAGCAGTGCTCCAGGCAGTCCGCTGGAAGTTCCATTGACCGGCACGGGAATTAACAAGAAGTAGGAAACTCCAAAAGCCCTCGGGCTCTGGAGAATTCGTAACAGACAACACAAAGCGCGGAATTGCCGCCCGGTCTCGGGCGGCTTTTTCGTTTGCGTCGAGCAAATTGTCGGAGGGTAATTGATTGTAACCAGGTGTTTACACTTGTAACCCCTCAGTTACAAGCGCCCCGCGCCAGACACTCCCGAAAGCGCCCCACACTTTCTTGCGCCTCCAACCTCACTTCCGGTACCGCGCCATCAGCGCTCTGGCCTGCCGAGCCGTTGCAGTGTTCCTCTTCTCCCGCAGCTTCCTCCATTCCTCCTGTTCCGCCATGTTCCACATCGTCGCATCCTCCAGCGTGCAGTGGTGGAGGTTCGCATCCGCCACTTCCTCCATCTGTCGCTTCACATGCTGAACGACCCGCTTCAGTCCATCCACCGTCGCGTCATCTTTGGCAATCCATTCCTCCACTTCCTCGCCATAACGTTCCATCCTTTCCGTGATCTGCCGGAGCTGCTCCCTCATCCACTGATTCTCCTCCGCCCGCCTCGCGCTCTCCTCTTCCTCCAGGATCGCCCGCTTCGTCCGCGCCACCACCTTGTCTTCCACCTCCTCCGGTTCGTGGCCGCCCGGCTTCTCCGACCAGGGCGTCATCCCCAGCGGCGTCTCCGCCACTTTCTTCGGATCCACCACCACCTGCACCGGGCGCGGCTTCTCCGCATCCATGCGCTTCAGATTCGACGACGCAATCTGCAGCGCATACAGCACCAGTCCCGCCGCCTTGGATTCGATTTTTTTCTCCAGCACCATGATTGCCACCTGCCGCACCACCGTCTGGATCGCATTCGCATCCTCGAACACGGGCACCAGAATCGCCCCGCTCGCTTGCCCTCTCTCGCCCGGAACTTGCACTCGCGTCGGACGGCTTTCGTTGTGGTAATGACAGAACTGCCCCTTCCGCAGCGCGGGCGATCCGCACTGCGTTCCATTCACCTTGATATGCTGACACCGCCGCATTTCCACCGGATACGACGCCATAACTCGACTCCCCAAGACAATAAACGACAATAAAAGACAATAAAAAAGGCGCAGCCCAAAGGCCGCGCCTTGTTTGTCCCTCTATATCTAGTATCTCATTTCACCCGGGGGGACCCCGCCAACTTTGCAGGAAATATATCGTCAATCAATCCAACCACCTGCGAGGATTCGTGTAAGCTCTCGCTATTGACAAGATTCCTCGGAAAATCCTCGCTCTAACTCCTTATTCCTCAAAGGCTTGGCAAAAACAGCAACCTAACTCATTGATTCCAAAAGACCACTTGAAGAGGGTAGTCAGTACCAACCAGTAAACAGGACCTACGAACTGCTGGTCCCGCTCGCGCCGATACTCGCCAGAAGCTTTTCGGCGGCTTCTCCTGGATCCTGCGCCGCGAAGTTTTCATCCAGAACCATGATCTTTACTTCGGGATCGATTTCCTCCAGCATCTTGCGCGTCGGTTTGCCATAGACGGTTTGCATCTTCGCCGAGAGCACTACCTGCTTGGCTTTGGTCGCCTTGAGCAGGATGCGCGCATCGTCGATGCTCATCGTGGTCAGCGCATTGTAGCCCGCGCTGCACAACACTTCGCGGAGAAACGTGCACACATCGTTCGACTCATAGACACACAGAATTCGGGGCCGCAAGTCTCCGGCCAGTCCGCGCGAATAGCGCGAGCCCAGGTAGGCAGCGGTGATGGCTTCTTCGACCGCTTCGTAGATTTCGAATTGCTTCACCAGTCCGGTCATTTCAAGCGTCTTGCGGGTGCGGGGCGTGACGCCGCTGAGCTTGAGGTCTCCCCCTTTGGCGCGCGCCGATTGCATCAGGCGCACCAGCGCTCCCAATCCGCTGGAATCGACGAACTCCACCTGATCGAGCTGCAGCACGACATCGCCATACTTGACGATGGAGTCTCCGACTTGCGAGTGCAGGGTAAAGACTTCGTTACCCGCGACGATTCTTCCGTGACATTGGACGATCAGGACGTCCCCGACTGGACGGCTTTCGAGACGAAGTTGCATGGGCCCTTTTTCCCCTTGGGTTTCTGGTCTGGCAGTGTACACCAATTCGAGGTTGAGCTTTGCGCTGGATGCGGGAGTTGCGCGGGACCATTGCTTTTTGCGCTCAACAATGCTTTTGCTCCCAACCATGTCACCCTGAGCCGCTTTTGCTTTCAACAGTGTCACCCTGAGAGTGTGTGACTTTTTGTGCCCCAGGTTCGCGCGCGTTCTCTGCGCGCTAACCTGGGTTACTCGGGTCATCCTGAGAGGTTGTGACTTTTTTGATTTTTCGATTATTTTGCCGCCGTAACTATATTGTTTGCGCCGATTTTTGGCGATCTCAAAAAAGTCACAAACTCTGAGCGCAGCAGCATCTTCGCGCTTTGTGTCGTGTCACCCTGAGCGCAGGTGGCCAATCACGAAGTGATTGGCCGCCGGAGTCGAAGGGCCTCTACTCCCCAACCCAAGATCGCCGCCCCGCAAGGCCGCACAGCGCTAAGGGACTTCCCGGGCCAAGCCATTTCCCTCAAGTGGTTGAATTCAGCCAGGATGGCTGAAATGAGCCGCTCCGATACACGCAACTTTTTGGCGTCTTACGAGTTCAAATAACTAGGCGCTTCAGAAGGAGTGGGAACGACTGAAGGCCTCAGGATCCGGGGATTTCATCGGCGGGTTCTGGAAAGGGGTTCACCATGAAATACCTGAAATATGTAGCGATGCTTGCCGTGTTGATGGTGCCGCTGAGCCTCGCCCAGGCGCAGGTGGGATTCGGAATCGGGATTGGGCCAGGATATGTCGATGGACCGCCCGCTTGCGACTACGGCTATTACTCGTATTATCCGTATGCGTGTGCGCCCTATGGATACTATGGGCCAGATTGGTTTGACGGTGGGGTGTTCATCGGCGCCGGCCCGTGGGGCGGCGGATATGGCGGTTGGGGCCATGGCTGGGGCCGCGGATATTACGGCGGCTATGGCCGCGGATATTACGGGCATGAAGGCTGGGGCCGCGGCGGCTATGGCCGCGGATTTGAAGGCGGCCGCGGATATGGCGGCCACGGATACGGTGGCCACGGATTCGCAGGACGTAGCGTCGGTGGCGGCTTCCATGGCGGTGGGATGCGCGGCGGAGGCGGGTTCCACGGCGGAGGCGGATTCCACGGGGGCGGCGGTCACGGGGGCGGCGGATTCCACGGCGGAGGCGGCGGCCACGGTGGAGGCGGTCATGGTGGTGGCCATGGCGGACGCCGGTAACTAGCTTCAGGTTGATCGCTTCAGGTTGATCGATAGTGAGGGCCGACAGCAATTTGCTGCCGGCCCTTTTCGTGTGCCGAGCATGTTTGACAGCTTGGAGGTGAAAGTCCTCTTCACATCTTGATGGAGGAGAAGTGATAGCGAAGCGCAAGGGCGTCGTCGCGAGGCGGGGTCTGAAAGAAGCGTGGAGCAAAGGCGCGAGCCGATGAACAAGAACCGGATGAAGAGGCCTACGGCAGCGGGCGAGCGGGCGAAAAGCCGCGAAGCCCACATCCATCAAGACTGCTGGTGGTAAATCCGGCGGTTGCGCGTCGAAGGCGGTCGAACTTACCTCGGGAGATCTGCGGCGTGTCCCGGAATCGGGACTGAGAGTGGAGCGATTCACTCCGAGCGCGCTGCAGAAGTCAGCAGCGGGCGTAGTAGTCGCGCGAGCGGCGAAGGCCCAAACGGAAGGGAGCGGCGAGTAGCCAGCGGGACTCGATGGGCGACAAGCGGCAGAAGAACCAGCTACAGATGGTGCTGGCCTTTACCGACGAGGGGAGGAGGGTACTTCGGCTCTGCCAGACGCCCTCGGTGTTGCACGGATTGGATCGGTGGATACGACGTAGATTGCGATCCGTGATCTGGAAGCAACGGAAGCGGCGCAGCTCGTGGCACCTGGCGAACAGCCCGGCCCTGAGCACGACGTTTCCCAACGCCTACTTTGCCTCGCTCGGCCTTCCCCGCTTGTCTGGATGACTCAACTCTTCCGAACCGCCGTATGCGGACCCGCATGTACGGTGGTGTGGCAGGGGCGAGTGGGTGACCACTCCCCCTATGCCGATTTGTTTGTTTCGGCGTTGCTTACGGGCTGACGCCTCCGGTGTGGCAGTCGGCGCAGTTGACGGCTGTCATATCGCCCAGATCGACCGGATGCTTGAAGGCAAGGCCAGGGACCGAGGCAATGTTCACGGCGTTTTCCATCTGGCCGAGAACGGTGTGACAGGTGTCGCACTCCTTGGGGATCACTTTGCCCTCGGCGCTGACGTGGTTGCCATCGTGGCAGCGGAAGCAACCGGGGAAATAAAAGTGTCCGATGTTGTTGGGGTGAGTGCGCCAATCCACCTTCATTTCCGGGAAGAACGTCAGCTTGTAGATGCGCTGGAGTTCCTCGACGGCATTGCGAATTTCCGGCTGCTTGCTTTTGGCAATATCGGGATACTTATCGGCATAAAAATTTTCGATGGTTTTGGCGATGCCCTGCACGGCGGCATCGGTGGTGTCATACTTGCCGGTGAGCGCGGCGACGGACTGCTGCTTGAGGAATGGAAGACCGATATCCATGCGGTGCGCGAGCAGTGAGCGATCGACGGAAACCTCGGGCGAAACGTAGATGTGAGTCGGGCGGTTGTGACAGTCGACGCAATCCATGCGGCGCTTTTCGGCCTTGGCGATCTGATCTTTGGTTAAGGTCGAATCCTTGGCGAAATATTCGGTGACTCGGCCCTGGATATCCTTCGCGTAGACGTAAGGGATAACCTGGCGCTCCTCATCGGCGGAGACATATCGGATCTCGTTGGAGATATTCATGTGCCAGTGAATGCCCTCGGGTTCGCCAGTCGCGGGATCGCCGCCACCGGTCTTGATGAGGAGGCGAATCTGGCGGGGCGTGTTCTTTTCGTCGCTGTCAAAGTGGTTGAATACTTTGAGCTGCGCGCCGTAAAACTTCTTGGGCCAGTGGCAGGTTTCGCAGGTTTCGGCGGCCGGGCGCAGGTTGTGGACGGGCGTGGGAATGGGGCGCGGAAAAGTGTTGAGCGCAGTCTTGAAGACCTGGCGCGCGCCCGAAAGTTTCGACTTCACATACCAGGTTGCGCCGGCTCCGACGTGGCAATCGACGCAGGCGACGCGAGCGTGGGGCGACTGCGAGTAAGCGACGAACTCGGGGTTCATGACGGAGTGGCAGAGCTGTCCGCAGAAGCTGACCGAGTCGGTAAAAGTGTAGGCCTTGTAGCTGCCCACCACGCTCATGCCGACGAAGACGACGACGAAGGCCAGGAAGAAGGCGACGGCTCCGCGCTGCGCGGGGTCGGAGAAATCGAGCCGGAAGTAAGAAGCGGCACCGGCGGACTCGAGGCGCTTGCGGCGGGTGTAGAAAGCTCCGAAGACGGCCAGTATCAGGCCGATCGCGAGGAAAGCGGGCGCGACCATGTAGGCCAGAATGCCGACGTAGGGGCTGGAGTGGGCGGAGGTGAAGTCAATGAAAAAGAGAAAGAGAATGTTGCCGAGGGCAACGAGGGCGAGCGCGAGTCCGATGATGGAGATGGGATTCCGGACGAGATCGCGAATGCGGGCAAGTCCGGCGGTATGCGGAGCCGGCGCTCGGATTGGATTCAGCCATGATTAGGACAGACCTCCAGCTTTTTAGGAAACGAAATTATCTCAGATATTCAGGCAGTGAGACATTTTTGCGGCAAACAAAGTGTATGGATCCCTTCGGCAGCCTCAGGGCACGCTCTCCGCGTTGACCTTCGCCATTTGCCTATAGCACAATGGCCAATTCGGCGAGGATGGGGTTCCAATGAGGATGCGCATGAAATTTCGTGTCTCTGCTCTTGTCGTCATTGTTGCTGCTGTTGCTGTGGTCACTTCGGTTGCGGCTCAGACTTCGACGCCGGCGCGGCGCTCGATCACCGATAAGGACATCTTCGACTTTGTCTGGGTCACGAATCCGCAACTCTCGCCTGACGGATCTCACGTGGCGTTCACGCGCGTCAACGCGGACGAGAAGCGCACCGGTTACGAGACGTCCATCTGGATGGTCTCCACTTCCGGCGGCGAAACGCCCATTCGGATGACCAATGGCAAGCACGATGCACAGCCGCGCTGGTCTCCCGACGGGAAGCGCCTGGCTTTTGTGCGCGGTGGAGAAAAGGATGAAACCGGCAAGCCCGGGCCTTCGCAGATCGCGATACTTTCGTTAGCCGGAGGTGAGGCTCGCATTATCACCGATCTGCCCAAGGGTGCCAGCAGCCAGGTCTGGTCGCCCGACGGCAAGCGCATTGCCTTCCTGAGTTCCACTAATCCCGAAGATATGGAAAAAGCCGCGCGCAGAAAGAAGGGGGGGAAAGGCGAAGCTGAGAGCGAGCACGAATCGGATGTCCACGTCATCAACCGCGCGGTTTATCGCAGCAACGACGAGGGCTTTCTCGATCCCAAGCATCACCAGCACATCTGGGTGCTGGATGTTCCGGCGACTTTCGACGAACAGCCCAAGCCGGTGCAACTGACGAGCGGCAACTACAACGAACACGAAATTCGCTGGAGCAACGATGGCGCGCGCATTTATTTTCTGACTACGCACATCGACGAGCCCTACTACGAGTCGCCGACCACCGACATCGATTCGATCTCCTCGACCGGCGGCACGGCGGAGAGGCTGGCCACGATTTCCATGGGCATCGGCGAGTCTTACGCTCAGTCCCGATGGACGCCGCGTGGCGTTTCACGGCGCGGTGACGCAGCCGGTGCGGTCCTATACCCAGCCCGATCTCTGGGTGATGGACCTGACGCCAAATACGCAGCCGCGCAACCTGACCGCCGACTATGACTATGACGTGGGCTCCGCCGTCTTCGGAGACAACGAGGCTCCGCGGGGCGGCAACGGCGCTACGCTGCACTGGTCGCCGGACGGCCGGTCGCTCTACGACATTGTTGCCAAACAAGGGCGGACGCCGATTATTCGGGTGGATGCGGAATCGGGCGTGGTCACGGAAATTACGCATGGCGATCAGGCTGTGCTCGACTTTTCCGTCACGCCGGACGCGCACAGCATGGTTGCGCTGGTTTCGACTCCGACGATGATCGGCGATCTTTTTTCTGTTGCGCCGGACGGGAGCGAAACGCGCCTCACGGATTTCAATCGCAAGCTCTGGTCGCAGCTCAACCTCACGGAACCCGATGAGATCAACTACCAGAGCTTCGATGGAAGAAACATTCAGGGATGGATCCAGAAGCCGCCCGACTTCGATGCGCACAAGAAGTACCCGATGATCCTGAATATTCATGGCGGGCCGCATGCCGCGTACGGCTGGGTATTTGACCATGAATTTCAATGGATGGCGGCGAAGGGATATGTCGTGCTTTACATCAATCCTCGCGGCTCGACCAGTTACGGGCAGGAGTTCGGCAACATCATCCAGTATCACTATCCGGGAGACGACTATCGCGACCTCATGGTGGGTGTGGATGAATTACTGAAGCGCGGCTATGTGGACGATAAGAAACTTGGCGTGACGGGCGGCAGCGGAGGCGGCGTGCTGACCGACTGGACCGTCACGCAGACCGACCGCTTCGCGGCGGCAGTTTCGCAGCGCGACATCTCCAACTGGGCGTCGTGGTGGTACACGGCGGATTTCACGCTCTTCCAGCCGAGATGGTTCAAAGCGCCTCCGTTTGAAGATCCGCAGGACTATGCAAACCGCTCGGCGATCACGTTTGTCGAAAAGATTCACACGCCGATCATGTTCGTGCTGGGAGAGGCGGATTCGCGGACGCCGCCGGATTCGGGGGGCGAGCAGATATTCCGCGCGTTGAAATATCTGAAGCGGCCGACCGCCATGGTGATGTTTCCGCGGGAGACTCATGAACTCTCGCGTTCGGGAGAGCCCTGGCACCGGGTCGAGCGCCTGGATTACATCGTGGGATGGTTCGATAAGTGGATGATAGGAGCGCCGCATCCGGAGTTCGATCTGAATCCTAAGGCGGAACATGTTGCGGACGGAGGCGATTGAAGGAGCCGGGATTGGCCCCGATATCGGCGTTACGCTCGGACAGCAACGCGTGCGCGACAGGGATGGGACCAGCTAATGTCGGCGATCCAGCCGTTGGGTTAGTTGCAGCCTCTTTGCGGAGTAAGTCGGCGCAAGTCCAAAAGAAACCCTAAATCACCGTGCGAGAACCGGCGAAAACAGGGCAATCTCCGCTATTGTCGTTTGAACCTGACAAGAATAATCGGGATCGAAGATTCATTGGTGAACTCGTCCGCGACGCGAGCGAAACAGTTTTGAGCAGGGTGGCAAGATATTCGGTTGACACGGCCGAATGGTAAGTTAAGATACACGAGCTTGTACCGTGGGCGCGGATGGCCAATCACGGATCCCCTACAAAGCAAGACGATTCAAAACTCACCCCTACAAAGGACAGAGGAGATCCATGAAGCGAACCATGATGCTGTCGATCACTGCCGCGGCCGTTTTGTGCGCTGCGTCCATCGCCGGAGTGGCCCAACAAAGCAATGGGGCTGCCTTAAAGGGCTATTTTACCGTCAAGCCGCATCCACATCCCGACCACAAACAATCCCTCGAGCAATCGATAGCGGGCACGGGGCTTCCGATGTGGAATTACTCGACGACGTCCAATCGCGATGGCAAGAATTATTCCGGCGTAATGGTCGGCGCCAGTCCGTATACGAGCAACGCGACCACCACCATCACCACACAGGTGATTCCGATCGTGTTCAAGATCGGCACCACTATTTTTGATCCTACAAAGGCCGATCACACTTGTGAAGGCGGAAAAGTTCCTCTCACGCTGTTCAAGCAGTCTCCAATTTTCACGAAGAGCACATTCACGCTCAACGGCGTGAACGTCGGCCTGGGACAATATGTGGACGATTTCCAGCGCGCGAATTTCTGGGGCCCGGTCTCGGCACTTAAGGGTGCAAAGTACCATACGAACCTGAAAACGGTGAGCCTGCCCAAGATCACGGTGACTCCCGGATCGAATGGAACGATACTTTATACCGGCGGATGCGAGGCCTTGGGCGGTATCGATATCAACTGGTGGGATAACTATGTGACCAGCACGCTGATTCCTTCGCTGGCTGCGAAGGGCGTGGGCCCGACCACGCTGCCGATATTCCTGATGTACAACGTCGTGATGTATGACACCACGACCTCGAATTGCTGCATCCTCGGGTACCACGGAGCGTACGGGAACCCGGCGCAAACCTATTCGCCACTGGAGTTTGACAGCACGGGAGCCTTTGATGGCGGCAACGGCTTCACCGACACCTACGTTGCCGCGCACGAAGTGGCGGAGTGGATGGACGATCCGCTCGGCACCAATCCTACTCCGGCATGGGGACACATTGGACAAGTATCAGGATGCCAAGGCAACCTGGAAGTGGGCGATCCACTGAGCGGCGCCAATGCGGTGACAAAAACAATGCCCAATGGATTCACCTACCACTTGCAGGAGCTGGCGTTTTATTCCTGGTTCTTCGATTCGACGTCGATTGGAGCGGGTGGATTGTTCTCTGACAATGGGACGTTCACAGCCGACGCGGGAGCGGTTTGCCAGTGAGGCTTGTTCGGATGTTCGAATAAGAGTGTGATCCGATCTGGAAATTGGCCGCTCACTTTTGTGGGCGGCCTTTTTCGTGTGCCGAGCATGTTTGACAGCTTGGAGGTGAAAGTCCTCTTCACATCTTGATGGAGGAGAAGTGATAGCGAAGCGCAAGGGCGTCGTCGCGAGGCGGGGTCTGAAAGAAGCGTGGAGCAAAGGCGCGAGCCGATGAACAAGAACCGGATGAAGAGGCCTACGGCAGCGGGCGAGCGGGCGAAAAGCCGCGAAGCCCACATCCATCAAGACTGCTGGTGGTAAATCCGGCGGTTGCGCGTCGAAGGCGGTCGAACTTACCTCGGGAGATCTGCGGCGTGTCCCGGAATCGGGACTGAGAGTGGAGCGATTCACTCCGAGCGCGCTGCAGAAGTCAGCAGCGGGCGTAGTAGTCGCGCGAGCGGCGAAGGCCCAAACGGAAGGGAGCGGCGAGTAGCCAGCGGGACTCGATGGGCGACAAGCGGCAGAAGAACCAGCTACAGATGGTGCTGGCCTTTACCGACGAGGGGAGGAGTGAAGCTCCGAAGGCTCGGCGGGAAGGGACCGAATCGCTCACGGCGAAACGCGCGTGCGAAAGCCCGGCTATCCCAGAGCAAGCGATGGAAGAGGTCTGCGGGCGGGAAAACTGCCTGCAAGCCTTGAAACGAGTGAAGTCGAATAAGGGAAGTCCGGGGATCGACGGCATGAAAGTGTCGGAGTTGCCGGGCTACCTGAGACAGCACTGGCCAGCGATTCGGGAACAGTTGCTGAGTGGAACCTATAAACCGCAAGCGGTGAGGAGAGTCGAGATCGCCAAGCCGGACGGAGGGGTGCGCAAGTTAGGCATTCCGACGGTGCTGGATCGGTTTATCCAGCAGGCGGTGATGCAGGTTCTGCAAGGCAGATGGGACGGAACGTTTTCCGAGCACAGTCACGGGTTCCGTCCGCAACGCTCGGCGCATCAGGCGGTGGCCCAGGCGCAGCAGTATATCGCAGCCGGCAACCGCTGGGTGGTGGATCTCGATCTGGAAAAGTTTTTCGATCGAGTAAACCACGACAAGCTGATGGCCGCAGTGGCGCGGCGGGTGAGCGATAAGAGAATGCTCAAGCTGATTCGAGCTTTCTTGGAATCGGGCGTGATGGCGAACGGGCTGGTGAGTGCGGTGGAGGAAGGAACTCCGCAAGGAGGGCCATTGTCTCCGCTGCTGTCGAACCTGGTGCTCGACGAACTCGACCGGGAGTTGGAGCGCCGCCAGCACCGTTTCGTGCGCTACGCGGATGATTGCAATATCTACGTGGCCAGCGAGCGGGCGGGGAAGCGAGTCATGCAGAGCGTGACGGGTTTCCTCCGGCGACGACTCAAGCTCAAGGTGAACGAGGCGAAGAGCGCGGTGGCGCGACCGCAGGAGCGGAAGTTTCTGGGCTTTAGCTTCACGGGAGGAGCGGAGGTGAAACGGCGCATTGCGCCGCCAGCTCTGCTCCGCTGTAAGCGAAGAGTGCGGGAACTGACGCGACGGACGCGGGGCATCAGTCTGGAGCAGATGACGAAGGAACTGGCCAGTTACTTACGCGGCTGGAAAGGGTACTTCGGCTACTGCCAGACGCCCTCGGTGTTGCACGGATTGGATCGGTGGATACGACGTAGATTGCGATCCGTGATCTGGAAGCAACGGAAGCGGCGCAGCTCGTGGCACCTGGCGAACAGCCCGGCCCTGAGCACGACGTTTCCCAACGCCTACTTTGCCTCGCTCGGCCTTCTCCGCTTGTCTGGATGACTCAACTCTTCCGAACCGCCGTATGCGGACCCGCATGTACGGTGGTGTGGCAGGGGCGAGTGGGTGACCACTCCCCCTATGCCGATTCTTGTAGGCTCGTGTCCCCGCCGGTTGGAGCCGCAGCCCCCTACCCCGTATAATCCTTAGGTTTTGCTGCAACCGCGAAAAGTGCGTAGCGTTCTCATGCCCGCAATGGAAGCAGAATTCGGATGAAAGTTCGCGCTGGAATCGAGGTATCGGGACAATCCGATATCGGCTGCCTGCGGAAGAACAACGAAGATTCTCTTGGCTATTGGGAGCCGGAGGATGAGGAGCAATTCGCGCGCAAGGGCCGGCTGGCAATTGTGGCGGACGGCATGGGCGGCTACGAAGGCGGGCAAGAGGCAAGCCGCCTGGCGGTCGACACCCTGATCGCGGTGTATCGCGGCTATGCGGGCGACGATCCGCAGCAAGCGCTGATCGAGGGGTTACAGACGGCGCATGAAGAGATCCGGCGGTATGCGGTCCGAGCATCCCGCGTTGCGCGGCATGGGGACGACATGCACAGCGGCGGCGATCGTGCAGGACGCGCTCTACTACGTGCATGTGGGAGATACGCGGCTCTACCTGATCCGCGATGGCCAGATTACGCAGGTAACGCGCGACCACTCGTATGTGGGCCGGCTGGTAGAGGCGGGAATGATCAGCCGGGAAGAAGCGGAGACGCATCCGCAACGGAATATTCTGACGGCGGCGCTGGGAACGAATCCGGAGCTGGTTATGGACTCCCCGGGGCACCCCGAACCACTCCGCCCCGAGGACGTGCTGGTGATCTGCAGCGACGGGCTCTGGGGCCTCGTACACGACCGGGAGATCCTGACCGCCCTGGAAAAGCAAAGCGCGGAAGCCGCGGGCCGAGACCTGATCGATATGGCACGACAGCGCGGCGGGCCGGACAACATCACAGTGTGTATTTTGCGGCTACGCTAGCCGCCCAGTTTGTGTGGTGGCGGGGCTTCGCCCCGCGTGGACGGGAGAGAGCGCCGTCACCTGAACGGCGGCAGAGTCCTTAAGCAGACGGGGGGCAAAGCCCCGTCACCAACACGATGCAAGCCCGACACTACAGCGGGTGCAGGCGGGGCGCTTTTACCCTCCTTTAAGTGCAAGTCCTTGCACTGGAATCGATTCCAGCGATTAGTCCAGCGTCTGTAACTGAATGAAACGGCAGGCCTGGCGGACCTGTTCCAAAGTTAATTTGTTTGGAATTGTGCGTGCTTTTACTATAATGCCTATCGGGGCCATAGACATAGTGGGCCATGGGGATAAATAGTAGGAACAGAGGCCATCATGAAGGTGTCACAGAAGGGGCTTTACGCATTGCAGGCATTGATGATGCTGACCCGGCGCTATCGGGAAGGCGCGATCCGCATTCGCGACATTGCTTACGAAGAAAACTTACCGGAAAAGTTTCTCGAACTGATTCTCCTGGAGCTGAAAAACGCGCGCATCGTGGAAAGCGCGCGCGGCGCCAAAGGGGGATACCAGTTGCGGCGTCCGCCGTCGGAGATCCGGTTGAGCGAAATCATCCGGTTGATCGATGGGCCTCTCGCTCCCTTTGGGGACGCGGAGCAACTGCGCTTGCTGATCGATCGCGACGATAACCACCGTGCACTGTACGAGCTGTTCCTGGAAGTGCGTGACGCCGCCGCCAAAATTCTGGAAGGCACGACGCTGGCCGACCTCGATAGTCCGAAGCCAACCGGATCAACCCGCACGCGATCCGGCAAAAAGAAAGCGGACGCAAATGTATTGGCGATGTCGATGACATCCGCGGGCCAGGGAAATGATTGAGGAACTTGGCATCCGGCCCGTTCTTGCTGCGAGAGTCCTGGCGGCGATTTTTGCCTTGCTGATGGGTTCATGCGCTCTGGCAACGGGGCAGACGGTGATTCGTGTGGGCGCGTTTCCGAATATCACGCATCCGCAGGCAATGGTTGGCAAAAGTAATGGCTGGTTCGAAAAGGCGATGGGACCGAAAGTGAAGATTGAGTGGAAGAGCTTCAATGCCGGGCCTTCGGCGATTGAAGCCTTGTTTGCCGGGGCGATCGACATGACCTACATCGGCCCGAATCCGACTATCTCTGGCTATGTGCGCTCCAATGGAGAGGCCTTGCGCATTGTGGCGGGCGCAACCAGCGGAGGGGCGGCGCTCGTGGTACGCAACGATTCCGGGATTCAGAAACCGGAAGATTTCCACGGCAAGAAAATCGCATCGCCGCAAATGGGCAACACGCAGGATGTCGCGCTGCGGGCGTGGTTGATTGCGCATGGCATGAAATCGACGGACAAAGGCGGAGACGTGCAGGTGATTCCGCTGGCCAATCCGGATCAACTCACGCTCTTCCTGAAAAAAGAACTGGATGGGGCATGGGCTCCCGAACCGTGGGCCACGCGTTTGATCAAGGAAGGCAATGGAAGGCTGTTTCTGGACGAACGCACGCTTTGGCCAAACGGCGATTTCGTTACGGCGCACCTGATCGTGCGCACGCAGTTTTTGAAGGAGCATCCGGACCTGGTGAAGAACTGGATTCGCGCGCACGTTGAATTGACGGATTGGATCAACGGGCATCTGCCGGAAGCCAGAAAATTGCTCTACCAGCAAATTCTGAAAGAGACGGGCAGGGCTCTGCCGGAGGCGGTTCTGGATGAAGCGTTTGGGCACATGAGGGCGACCTATGATCCGCTGCGTGGATCGCTGATGACCGCTGCCAAGTCGGCGTTCGAGGCCGGTTTTCTGGGGCGGCAGATGCCGGATCTTTCAAGTCTGTACGATCTGTCGCTTTTAAATCAGGTTCTCGCGGAAAAAGGCAGAAAGGCAATCCAATGAGCGCCAGTCCACAAAACATAGCTCGCGTGCTGGTTCACCGAGGTTGCCGCTCCGGAGAGCGCGCCCAACGCTCTTTCATGCGAAGCCCCCAATGTCAGCGGCAGCGTTTGCGACGGCGCCGGCGGAATCGGTCATTCCGAAGGTTGCGCTGGAGGAGATCTCGCTGAGTTTCAAGACGACGTCCGGCGATCGTTTGCTGGCTCTTGACCGCATCAATTTGGAGGTCGAACCGGGCGAGTTTTTGTGCATCGTCGGACCGTCGGGGTGCGGCAAGTCGACCTTGCTGCATCTGATCGCAGGACTCAATCCGCCAACCTCAGGACGCGTGCTGGTCGATGGAAATCCTGTGCAAGGTCCGGGAACCGACCGCATATTGATCTTTCAGGAGTTGGGATTGTTTCCGTGGCTGACGGTCGGCGGGAACGTGGAGTTCGGCATGAAGATGAAGAACGTTCCGAAAGCCGAGCGCAAAGAGAAGGTGCGAGCACTATCTGCGGCTGGTACACCTGTCGAAATTTCAGGACAGCTATATCCACCAGCTTTCGGGCGGGATGCGGCAGCGCGTGGCTCTGGCGCGGGCGCTGGCGACCGAACCCGACGTGCTCCTGATGGACGAGCCATTTGCGGCGCTGGACGCACAGACGCGCGACCTGCTGCACGACGAACTGGAGCGGATATGGGCCCACACCGGATGCACGATTATTTTCGTTACGCATAATGTGCGGGAAGCGGCGCGGCTGGGCGATCGCGTGGTGTTGCTGACGTTTCGTCCGGGACGAGTGAAGCAGGAGTTCGCGGTAAACCTGCCGCGGCCGCGACACATGGAACATCCCGATGTGACGCGGAACGCGCGCAACATTCTGGATTGCCTGCGCGAAGAGATCAACAAGAGCCTGGAAGTGGAGTACAACGATGAAAAAGCTCGCTAGGCAGGTTGTTTTCTATTGCGCGTTGCTGGGCATCTGGGTCCTGTTAGCCAAGCTGCGCATCTGGCCGCCATACCTGTTTCCGCCGCCGTGGGGAGTGGCACAGGCGTTGCGTGACGGCTTCGCCGACCATAGCTTCTTTATCGGCATTGCGGTGACCATGAAGCGGATGCTGATCGGCTACAGCTTGTCGGTGGGGTTGGGACTGATTCTGGGACTGGGCGTTTCGAGCAGCAAGTTTCTGGAAGAGACCCTGGGCGGCCTGCTGGTGAGCCTGCAATCCCTGCCCAGCATCTGCTGGATCCCGCTCGCAGTGCTCTGGTTCGGGCTGACCGAGAAGGCGATCCTGTTTGTGGTGTTGATGGGATCGCTTCTGTCGGTGACCATCGCGATGGAAGACGGGCGCAAGCAGATGCCCAAGATTTATGGCATGGCGGGAAGAAACCTGGGAGCAAGCGGGTTCCGCCTCTTCTGGTCGGTGCTGTTGCCGGCGAGCCTCCCCTTCATCGTGAACGGAATGAAGCAAGGCTGGGCATTCGCCTGGCGCTCGCTGATTCAGGCGGAGATGATTTTTCTGAGCCTGGGACTGGGCCAGTTGCTGATGATGGGCCGCGACCTGAGCGATATGAGCCAGGTGCTCGCCGTGATGATCCTGATTATTATTCTGGGTTATATGGTAGATGGATTGATCTTCCGCACTATGGAACGGCGGCTGCAAGAGAAGTACGGACTCATGCCAGCGTAGGAGAGCAGATCTCAGGCCGTAGGTTTCGGTTCGCAGAAAAAACACTTTCGCGGTAGATCTCTGACAGCCCGGAGAAACGTCATGTTTTCCAGAGACCTGACACCTGACACTTGGGACCTAAGACCTAAGACCTGTATCGTAAGATTCTTCCGTGCTCCTTTTCTGGATTCTCTTCAATCTGTTTGTCATCGCGATGCTGGCGCTCGATCTGGGCTTCTTCCACCGTGGTGCGCGCGAAGTCAGGTTCCGCGAAGCATTGGCGTGGTCAGGAGCCTGGATTGCTCTGGCATGCGTGTTTGCAGCCGGTTTGTTTTTCTGGCACGGGCGCGGGCAAGCGCTGCAGTTTGTGACCGGCTACGTCATCGAGTTATCGCTGAGCGTCGATAACCTGTTTATCTTTTTGGTGATTTTCCGATACTTCAAAGTAGCCGATGAGTACCAGCACAAAGTGCTGTTCTGGGGAATTCTTGGGGCGCTGTTCGTTCGCGGTTTGTTCATCGCGGCGGGAGTGGGATTGATGGAGCGCTTCGCGTGGATCACGTACGCCTTCGGTGCTCTGCTGGTCTATTCGGGATTAAAGCTTCTCCGCGGAGGCAAAGCGGAGATCCGTCCCGAGAAAAACCCGCTGCTCCTCCTGTTCAAGAAAGTTCTTCCCGTTACGGGCGAATACGTGGGCGGGAAGTTTTTTACTCATAGAACCGGCTTGTACGCGACTCCTCTGTTTATCGTGCTGCTGGTGGTGGAGACGACGGATATTGTCTTGGCCGTCGATTCGATTCCCGCAGTGCTGGCGATCACGCTCAACGCGTTCATTGTCTATACCTCGAACGTGTTTGCGATTCTTGGTCTGCGTTCGATGTACTTCGCGTTGGCCGGGATGATGGACAAGTTCCACTACCTTCACTATGGGTTGTCGGTGGTGCTGATTCTGGTGGGACTGAAGATGATTGCCACACACTATGTGGATGTGCCGACCGAATGGACTCTCGGGATCGTGCTGCTGGTTCTCGCGACTTCTATAGTTGCATCGTTGATGAATCCCAAGAAGAAGCTGGAGTAGGGAACTTGTGGCGCAATGCGCGGAAGCATCTGTGTGCGGGATGCAATGCGTTCCGCTCTGCATAGCGATATGATGAACGTTCATGATTCGCGTACCAGTCACGACGCCGTCCCGCTCCTATGAGGTGTTGATTGGAAGTGGCCTGCTTGCGCGTGCGGGAGAGTGTCTCGGGAGTTTGATCGGAAGCCGGCGGGCATTTGTTGTGACGGTGCCTCCGGTGCGGCGCCGCTGGGCAAAGGTCTTGCTGCAATCGCTGACGGCGGTCGGGATTGAAACGGCGCTCCTGGAAATGGCGGATGGGGAGCGCGCCAAACGGCTGGCCACGCTTGAAAAGTTGGCGGAGCAATTAGTAAAGCAGGGCGCCGATCGGGGAGCAACTTTAATCGCGCTGGGAGGCGGCGTCGTGGGCGATGTGACCGGCTTCCTGGCCTCCATTTACATGCGCGGCGTGGATGTGATCCAGGTGCCAACCACCGTACTCGCCCAGGTGGATGCGGCGATTGGCGGCAAGACGGGCGTGAATCTTCTGTCGGGCAAGAATCTGATCGGGACATTTCATCAACCACGCGCCGTGCTGGCGGATCCCGCTGTGCTGGAGACTTTGCCGGTGCGCGAGTATCGGGCGGGTCTGTATGAGGCGTTGAAGTGCGGCATCATTGGCGATGCGGGCCTCTTCCAGCTATTTGAGGAGAAACATAAAGAAATTCTGGCGCGCGATCCGGTGGTGGTCGAGAAAGTCATCGCGGATTCGGTGCGTCTGAAGGCATCCGTAGTAAGCGCGGATGAACGCGAAGGCGGATTGCGGCAGGTGCTAAACCTGGGACACACCATCGGCCATGCGCTGGAAGCGGAAACCGAGTACAAGGTGCTGCTGCATGGAGAAGCGGTGGCGTGGGGCTTGGTGGCCGCGACCTACATTGCTCTCTCCACCGGAAAACTCGATAGCGTAACGGCTGGCCGCATCATGAATGCCGTGTTGGGACTGGGCGAGCTGCCGCGGATGAATGTGAAGACAACGAATATTCTGAAGCGGCTG
Organism: uncultured Acidobacteriaceae bacterium; assembly: GCA_963709055.1. GTDB lineage: Bacteria > Acidobacteriota > Terriglobia > Terriglobales > Acidobacteriaceae > Acidiflorens. The sequence goes on along the minus strand of CAVPUZ010000012.1, from coordinate 74,801 downwards.
CGCTTTGACAAGAAGACGCGGCAGGGCATAGTGCGCTTCATTCTGCCGCGCGAGATTGGGAAAGTAGAGATTACGAGCGACGTAGGGGAAGCGATCGTACGCGCCGCGGTAGAAGAGGTCCGGAAGCTGGCGCGGAATTAATGACTCAGCTCGAAAAGGAAAGAACCGTGGGCGCGGCTCCTGCCGGCGCTGAGAGCCGTGACGCCGCAGCCCATGCCGTGCGGGAGATGTTCACCTCGATCGCGCCCCGGTATGACCTGCTGAATCATGTTTTATCGTTCAATATCGACAGGCTGTGGTGGTGGCGGACGGCGCGCCGTTTCGATTCGATCTTGAAACGGCCGGGTGCGCGGGTGCTCGACCTTTGTTGCGGAACGGGAGATATGACCTTCGCGCTTCGGCGGCGCGCCACCTCGGTGGACGCGGAGATTCTGGGCGCGGACTTTTCCCACGCCATGCTCCAGCGGGCGGCAGTCAAAGCAAACGAACGAGGTGCCGGAAAGCAGCCAGGGCCAGGCCCGTCTCTTCGCTGGATCGAAGCGGACGCGCTTCGGTTGCCGTTTCCGGCGGAGCATTTCGATCTGGTGACATCGGCCTTTGGTTTTCGCAACCTCGCCGACTACGATGCGGGATTGCGTGAGATCGCGCGTGTGCTGCGTCCAGGCGGCGAATGCGGCATTCTAGATTTCGGAGAACCGAGCGGCTTGATGGGAAAGATCTATCGAGTCTACTTCAAGAAAGTGCTGCCGAAGATCGGCACGCTGATTTCAGGAGTTCGCGGGCCTTATGCATACCTGCCGGCGTCGGTGGAGCGGTTTCCCGCCCCGGAAGAGATGATCGAACGCATGCGGAAAGCCGGTTTCATCCGAGCTTCGTGGACTCCCTACACATTCGGCATTGCGGGGCTGTATGTTGGCCTCAAGAGCGTCTAACCGCCGAGACGCCGAGTGCGCCGAGAAGATCAAAAGATTGAACCAGAGGGGTCACTGAAGGCACAGAGCAAGGTTTTCCCCAGAGTTTCTCGGCGTACTCGGCGTACTCGGCGTCTCGGCGGTGAAATGTTCATTACTTTTGGAAAGAATCCGTGAACGCTTCCAGACTTGTTTTCGTAATTACTTTCTCATAATCATCACCCAGAAAGGTCCTCAAACGACCAGTGTTCATGACGTATTGACCTGTCATGTAGGGAACGGCGTCCGGGGGAATGGCGGAGATGTTGCGGTTCCAGAGGAATTGCAGCATGAGACGCATGCCCCACTGGCCCGGGACTCGCACCAATTTGGCATTCGCGATCTGAAAACATTGCGCAAACGAGAGAGGTTCGTCACGCCCCGCCACATTGAGGATGTTGAGGCGCTGCGCCTCGGGCTCGCGTTTGAGGATCCAGGTGATAAGGCGTGCCATATCGTCCACATGGACGAATTGCAGTAGATTGTCCAGATATTTCTGACCAAAGGGCAACACGCACGGCAGGCGTTTGCCAGCTTCGCGCATGCGCGCAGCGCGAGGCCCTTTGCCGTTGGGCGTGCCGCGGAATGCTCCCATCAGATAATTGTCAATGCTGGCTCCGGCAAAAATGTGGGGACGAAGAATGAAGACTCCGCAGCCGCGCAAGGAAGGCGCGCGCTGCTGCACAACCAGGTCGCTCTCCTTTTTGTGGATCGCATAGGGCAGCGTGTGCGCGAGCAGGGGTGCGTCTTCGGTCACGGCGTTGGGCAACTCGGATCCGTAGGCCGAGACGCTACTCGGAAAAATAAATTGGCGGACGATGGTTCCGGAAAGCCGGTTCGCTTCGGTAATCGCCTCCATCACCCGGGCTGTGCCGGCCACGTTAATCTGCCACATTCGGTCCAGGTCGAGCACCCCGGTCCGCTGGGGATCGATGACAAATGCGAGATGAACGACGGAGACAGGCTTCAGCTCTCGCAGGAGCAAGTGCAACTGCCGGGTGGATTCTTCCTTCCCGAGGTCGAGAGCGACAAAGCGATCGATCGGAACAGTCAGAGACGCGGTGGGGGGCAACAGGTCCACACCCACCACTGCGTATCCGGAGAGCTGCTCGAGGAGCCGGCGGCCAAGATTACCCGAAACACCGGTGACAAGGACGGTTGGCTTAGCCGTATCCATTTAGTCGGGATCGTTGTCCTTGTCCCGCGATTGGGCTGGTGGCGTGCGTCCGTGCGGCATCATAGGCATACCAGGGCGGTTGGGGCCGAAGTAGGCCTCATTGAGATCAGAATTGTTTTGGAAGCCCGCCATGGCCTCGCGATAGCGCTGGGCGGAAAGCTGATTGCGGATTTCGGTTTTCACGCTGTCAAGCGGCAGTGTCTCCTTGCTGACGATCTTGTAGATGTAGTTGCCGCTGGGATCGGAGATAACTTCGGAAACTTCGCCGACCTTGAGTTCCATGGCGGACTGATGGGCGGCGGGAAGACTGGTCCGGCGGACTTTTTCCATCTTGGTGGGCGGAGGATTGCCGGGAAGACCGCCCGCGGTGAAGGCTTCCTTCTCCAGTTTGTCGGGATCGTCGCCTTTGAGGAGACGGCCATGCAGAAGGGTCGCTTCCTTCTTCATTGCTTCCTCGCCAGCCTTTTGTTGCTCCTCAGGGCTGAGCGTTTTGGCCGCGGCCTTGGGAGCCTCCGATGCTGAGCCAGCTTTGGAGTGCTGTCTTCGGTGCCGCCGCGGGCGGCTCAATCCGTTTGGTGTGAGGAACGAAAATCCTGATCAAAGTTGCTTGTTCGAAGTTGGCGGCGTTCTTTTGATAGTAATCCTGGATATCCTGATCGCTCACATTATTGGCTTCGGACTGGAGGTTCTTGCTTAATTCCTGAGCAAGAATCTGCATGCGCGCAAAGCGCATGGCTTCGTCGAAGTGGGGAGTCTTATCGAGGCCACGCTTTTCTGCCGCGGACGACATGGTCAGCATGCGCGCATAAGCCATCGCCAGTTGGTGGCGCATGGCCGGCGACATTCCGGGTTGGAGAGCGTCGGCGAGCTTTTCGAATTGGGCGCGGGTGAGAACAGTCTTGCAGGCATCGCCGGTGAGAGTGGCATCGCTACAAAAGCCCTTGATCGTGAGGACCGCATCGTCGGGACCGACTTTTGGTTCGGGCGCTTGAGACTCAGCCGCCTTGCCGTGTTCGCAGGCGGCCCCCGGCGCTCCATTTGGGGTAGCGCGGGTGAGTGGGCTGGGGCAGTTTGCCCGCTGACAAAAGCGACCAGCAGAAGACACAACAGAAACTGACGAAACATGGACCAGAATCCTCCGGGAAGAAATGCGACATAATCCTAGCATGGGAGGCGGAGGATGGGCCAAACGGGTCGGGCGAGGGGTTGGCGACGGGCGAATCCAAAGCGATAATGGCGGATATGCCGGAAATGCAGGGCGCGTTCAGCTCCGACTCGATGCGGCGGGAAAAGCGCAACGTCGCTCGGAACTCGGTATTGGCAGCGCTGCTGATCACCGCCCTGAAAGTCGTGGTGGGACTGGCAACCCAATCATTGGGAATTCTATCGGAGGCGGCGCACTCCGGGCTCGATCTGATCGCGGCGCTGGTGACTCTTTTTTCGGTACGGGTCTCGGACAAGCCAGCGGACGCCGATCATCAGTACGGACACGGCAAGGTAGAGAGTTTTTCGGCGTTCATTGAAACCGGCCTGCTGTTGCTGACCTGCGCCTGGATCGTCTACGAAGCGATCAAGCGGCTTTTCTTTCGCAACGTCGAAATCGAGCCGAGCGTGGCTGCTTTCCTGGTGATGTTTCTGTCGATGGGCGTTGACGTCTGGCGATCGCGCGCACTCGGCGGCATGGCGAAAAAATACGACAGCCAGGCGCTGGAAGCCGATGCGCTGCATTTTTCGACGGACGTTTGGTCAAGCGCGGTGGTCATTCTGGGGTTAGCCCTGGTGTGGGCGGGGCGCAGGATTCAGGTTGAATGGTTGCGGCAAGCGGACCCGATTGCCGCCTTGTTTGTAGCCTGTGTGGTCGTGAACGTAAGTTGGCGGCTGGCTCGCAGGACTATGGATGCTCTCCTGGACGCGGCGCCGGCGGGCGTGCGCAATCAGATTCTGGATCGCATTGCGACCGTCGATGGAGTGCTGGAGGTTGATCGGGTGCGGATCCGGAAGTCGGGCAACCACTATTTCGCCGACGTGTCGCTGGGCATGGCCCGAAATTTCACCTTCCAGCGGTCGGAGCAGGTTTCCGACGCAGTGACGGCGCGGGTGCAGGAGGTTCTGCCGGACGCGGACGTGATGGTGCATTCCGTTCCCCGGGCCCGTCGTAGTGAAAATATTTTTGACCGGATTCGCGCGGTTGCAACCCGCCACAACTTTAACGTGCATGACATCAGCGTGCAGGATCTGGCTGGGGAATTGCACGTGGAACAGCATCTGGAACTGGATGAACAACTCAGCATGAAGAAGGCGCACGACGAGGTCACGCGCCTGGAAACGGAGATGCGGTCTGAGATTCCAGAGATCGCGACCATCTTGACGCATATCGAGAGCGAGCCGGCCACCATTGAATCGGGTGAGCAAATTGTGCTCGAGCCGAGGTTGGAAGAGCGCCTGAGGGACGTTGTGAAGGATTTTCCGGAAGTGATGGACGTGCACGAATTTCAATTCAAGAAAATTCGCGATCGCCTTTACGTTTCCTGCCACTGTACTCTGCCCGACGAAATGCCGCTATCGCGCGTGCACGATGTACAGACGGCGCTCGAAATACGATTCAAGAACGATGCGCCGGAGTTGTTTCGGGTATTGATCCATCCCGAACCGGTGACCGACAACCGGCGCTAACATGTAGCGCCGGCGTCCCGCCGGCAGGTCCTGAGGGCGTCTCGCCCCCAGATCTGGCGCAATCACAGTCGTTGGGCGCGATCGGGGCATTCAGCCAAAGAGGGAATCATGATTGAAGCTTCAGTGAACTGGACGGACAACGAGCGATACGTGGGGTCGGCAACCTCGCGGCACGCGATTGTGATGGACACAGCGGCCGAAAAGACGGCCAACACCCCGATGGAGCTGGTGTTGCTCGCACTGTGCGGCTGCACGGCGTCGGATGTGGTGGGGATCCTGCGGAAGAAACGCGAGCCGTTTACCGGGCTTGAAGTGCACGCCAAAGGGGACCGGGCCGACGGGTATCCGGCCGTATACACATCCATCCACTTGACCTACACGGTTCGCGGCGATGTGAGCAAGAAGGCAATGGAAGACGCGGTGCGACTTTCGAAAGAAAAATATTGCTCGGTTTCCGCGATGCTGGAGAAGACGGCCAAGATCACCTACTACTATCGAGCACACGGCGTGAAGGCTGCTGTTCATCCGCATCCGCTGCTCGGCTATTTCTATATTGGGAGCGCGGCCCTGCTATGGGGAATCTCCGCGACCCTCGGGCGAGCGGCCTTCACCGGCCATCTGCTCGGGGCAGGAGTTCCCTAGGAAAGATCGATCCTCTGATTCTCTCCCAGAGCCGCGTCACGCTTTCGCTCGCCGTCTTGCTGCCGGTGTTGCTGGCGCGACGCGGAGCGGCTGCGCTGGCGGTTCCCGCCCCGGACCTGTTCCGTCTTTTTCTTCTGGGAGTTCTGGGGGTTGCGGCGTCAAACTATCTTTACTACCTGGCGATTCAACGCACAAATGTCGCCACGGCGATTATTCTCCAATACACGGCGCCGGTGTGGGTGCTGCTGTATACGGTAGCGCGAGGAGCGCAGCGGCCGTCATTGCGAAGAATCGGGGCCGTGGGTCTCGCGGTTGTTGGCTGCGCGCTGGCGGTCGGGCTGGTGGGCTCGGGCGGTGTTCGAATGGACGTGATTGGCGTGACGGCCGCGCTGCTGGCGGCGTTTTCATTTGCCCTCTACAACGTCGGCGGCCACAGCATGCTGGCGCGCTACGACCGGTGGAAGGTGCTGTTATGGGTGCTGGTCGGGACGGCGGGATTCTGGCTTTGCGTGAATCCTCCGTGGAAGATCATCGCCGCCCACTACGGACGCGCGCAGTGGGAATTCATGGCCCTATTTTCGCTGGTCTCGGTGCTTCTGCCATTCTCCTGTTACTTCGCCGGGCTGCAGCACCTGGAGCCGACGCGCGCCGTTGTAGTCAGTTGCCTGGAGCCGGTGTTCAGCATTCTGCTCGCGGCGGTTGTTTTGGGAGAGCTGTTGCATCCCATGCAGACCGCGGGAATCGTGCTGGTGCTGGTGGCGATCATGCTGATCCAGATGCCCGAACGGACTGCGCACGGCGAAGAGCTGGTGGTCGAACCAATCGAATAGGTCGTTGGTCGATCGTCGTTAGTCTTTCGGAGAGTCGGGTTTCGCCAACGACTAACGACGAACGGCTGACGACGAACGGCTGACGACTGCTCGCAATAAGTGCTCCTATTCCAGCGCCTTCCCCATCGTCTCCGGCAGCAGCGTAGCCATCAGGCTGGCCAGCAGGAATGACGCTGCGCAAAGAAAGAAAGCCCAGTTCAGTCCTTTCATGTCGCCGATGCGTCCGATCACGAACGGTGAAACGCAACTCATCGCTCGTGCGCCTGTATAAGTGAAGCCAAGCCCACGTGCCCGCAAACTCGTCGGATAGATCTCGCTGCCGATGGTTCCGCAGCCAGAAAACCAGCCGGTGGCGAAAAACGCAACCACGGCCCCAAGCACCAGCAGCGCGGCTTCCGAACGCGCCATGGCATATACGGGGATGAGCAGCGCGGCGACGAACAGGTAGAGCATGAACGACCGCCGCCGGCCCAGCCGGTCGGCCACCCAGCCAAAGCTGATGTATCCCGGAAACATCCCGAGCAGGTTAAGAACCAGGAGCAGCGTAGTCGTGCCCATGATGCTAAAGCCGCGTCCGCCCCGCGCGACCGGCAACGACAGATAAGCCGGAACCCACTGAAACAATCCCCACCAGCCGAACAATCCGAAGAAATTCAGGAAGAGCAGGGCGAGCGTGCTGTTGAGGTACGGGGCGCGAAAGATTGCAAAGAAAGATTCATCCCTCTGTGCCCTCTGTGGTTCAAGCCTTTGCTCTTGTCGCTCGATCCGGCGGTGTTCAAGCCACATTTCAGATTCAGGGACGCGGTTGCGAATCCACAGCGTGACAAGGGCAGGCAGGATACCGACAAAAAACACCGCGCGCCAGTTCGCATAGCGCAGCACAATGCCCGCAACCAGAGCTGCGAGCGCGTATCCGATGGCCCACGAGCTCTGCACAATCGCAATCGCCTTCGCGCGAAGTTCATCCGGCCATGTTTCGGCAACGAGGGTTGCGCCGGTATTCCATTCGCCACCCATCCCCAGGCCGAGGATGAAGCGAACAATCGCCAGCATGAGCACAGTCGTGGAGAGCCCCGAAGCAAACGAGCAGACCGAGTAAGTGAGAATGCTGATGCTCAGAGCGCGCTTGCGCCCGATGCGATCGGCGAGGAAGCCGAACATAACGCCGCCAATGCCCGAAGCCAGCAGCATCAACGTAGAGAGCAGGCCGGCGGTAGCCTTGGTCATTCCCAGATCGCGCATAACGTGTGCCAGCACGAGCGCGTAGAGCATGGCGTCGAAAGAATCGAGCATCCAACCAAGCGAGGCCGCCAGCAGCGTGCGCCGCTGGCCGGGTGTTGCTTGCTGGAGGAGTTGGATTGGGCCGATCGCCATGCGGGGAAGGATTGTAGCAGGAAGGGGAGGTGACGAAGGAATCGGGGGCCTAGTCCATCGAAACGACATTCATTCATTTAATGCGAACGGATTCAGCGATAGGCTTCCGAACGGTGTTTTACGGAATGGATGAGCAGGTGTCGGGCGGTTCTTCAGTAAAGCGAACGCGGTAGTCTCCGACGCGGAGCCGCATTTCGCTGGAGTCGCCCTGCAACTTCTTGATGTCGCCTTGGCCAGTCTCAGCGAAGCGATGGAGAGTCGTAAGGATGCGCATTGCGGCATCGCGGTCGATCTGGCGAATATCGTTGCGTGCAGGGACGGTAAAAGTGATCTTCTTCACGCCGGTCAGCGCTTGAGGTCGTCGCCGGAGAGGCCGAACTCGGCAAGGATGTCCTCGCTGGGAATGCCCTCGCCGGGATGCTGCGCCATCCAGGCCTTGGAGGCGGCAACGGCCTTACGCTCTGCTTCGCTCTCGGGTTCGTCGTCGGTGGGGGCATTGGCAATGGCGCGGGACACGGGATCAAGCATGGCCTCCAGCAGACCCACCACGGCGGACAACTGACTGGGGGCGATGCGCTCGATCAGTTCGTGCGCTTTTTCCTTAGTTTGAACGTAAGGCATTGTAAATACCCCAAACCTGACTATACTGCGCCGCTCCATTGAGATTATCAACCGGTCGATCGGCTGGGGCAAGTAACGGAAGAAACTATTCGCGGAAACTCCATGGAGGTGTCACTTATTGGGCGAGACCGTAGAGTTCTCAGACGTAGTGATTTCCCGGAGTTCCCTACGATCAGCGACAAATTTAAACGTCCGATCACCCTTGACCAACTGCAGATGCGTGTCGTCAGCCCATTCGACTTCTGTTCCGACTTCGACATCTACCGGTACGGTCTCGCGCAGAATCGCACCTGTAGGACTCGCCAGCACGACGTAGACGTCACCCTCTGGACTCACCGTATCGGTAAAAGCTAACCACACGTCGTGCGGTGACCACGTGAACGGACCGAAACTGTGTCCACGAAGCAGCTTGTGAGACGCAAGCGTTTGAGGATCGTCTGGGACCTCCACTCTGCGCGGGTAAGTCCATGTTTCATTCAGCATTAGCTGGTCCAGTTCGTCTCCGGGGGTTCCGACGGGAGCATCGAGAATGCGGACGATTCGCCTTGCTACCCATCGGCGGTTGTGCGCCCAGATAAAATCGAAACCGCCCGACATGACATGAATCGTCTTGCCGGAGTCCGCATCGAGTACCCAGTACATACAATTTGCATGGCCGCAAGTCAGGGCTCCAATCCGCTGATTGTCAATCCACTCCAGTCGTTCAAACCGGTTGGGCACATAGCCTTCAGGAACAATCTGGCGGAGCAATTTACCATTGCTGTTCATCTCGACCACATCTTCCTTGGGCGCTTGTTCATGCTGAGCATCGGATGAACGGTTATCGACTACATAAGCCAGGCGATCTCTGCTTGGTGCAAGCGCCGCCAACCCTTTTGGGATCCCATCGCGCGTGAGTTGTCGCGCCCCGGCGGCGGTTTCTACCCAAACTTCGTTCTCGTCAAGCCAGATCTTCTTCAGGTCTTGACCCTGTGCTTGAAAAATAGGCATCGACACCACGAGAATCAGAACGGCCGCGAAACGCATAATTAACATCTCCCCAACCGCCGCAAATACCTCTGCGCCTTCCCCACATCCCGCCCGATCTGCTCTTTAAGAGCCTCCACCGACGGAAACTTGATCTCATCGCGCAGGCGATCCAAAAAATGAAGTTCGACCTCGGTTTCGGCGGAAAGTTGGAGCGGATGGAAATTCAGCAGGTGAGTTTCGATGGCAAAAGAATCGGCTCCAAAAGTGGGACGGTTGCCGACGTTAGTTACCGAATCAAAGCATTCTTCACCGACGCGTGTGCGAGTGACATAAACGCCATCTTTCGGGACAAGCTCCTCGTAGCGCGCGAGATTGATAGTCGGCACGGTGTATTTCGAGCCGTAGCCGCGTCCGCGGCCGGGCGTGGAAAGAATGCTGAAGGGGCGGCCGAGCAGGTGGCGTGCGCGGCTGGCTCGCCCTTCCGAGAGCAGTTTGCGGATGTGGCTGCTCGAAACGTGCTCGCCGCGCAGGCGCATTTCGGGATAGTCGTGCACTTCAAATCCCATCTCGCGGCCAAGTTCACGTAACACTTCAACATTTCCAGCCGCCTTATGGCCAAAATGAAAGTTATATCCCTCATGTACCTCGCGGGCATGCAAGTGCCTCTTCAGGATGTCATGGGCAAACTGGTGGGGCGTCATCAGCGAAAGATCGCGCGTAAAAGGCAGCACGAGCACGCCGTCGAGAGCAGTAGTCTGGAGCAGGCGGAGTTTCTCCGGCGCAGGAGTCAGCAGCTTAAAGGCGTGATCGGGCCGGAGAATGCGCACTGGATGAGGCTCGAAGGTGACGACGATCGAGAGCGCCTTCGTGGCTTGGGCGCGGCGCACGATTTCATCGATCACCGCCCGGTGAGCGCGGTGGACACCATCGAAATTCCCCACGCTCACGATCGAGGGACCGAAGTCGCGGGGGATGTGCTCGAGTTTGTGAAAAATTTGCATTCGAAATCTTTTCACCGCCGAGGCGCCGAGGTCACCGAGAAATCCTAATCATGGTTTTCTCGGCGCTCTCGGCGTCTCGGCGGTGAATCAGCATCTCTAAATCTCAAACTCCAGCTTCATCCCGTCATATGCCAGTTGCACTCCCGGTGGCAAAGCCGCGTTGGTCGCCGCATGCGGCAGATCGTGACAGATGTGGGTAAAGAATGTGCGCTTCGGTTTCACCTCATTCACGATCTGCAGCGACTGCTCGACGGTCGAATGCGTGGGATGCGGCTTGTAGCGCAGTGCATCCAGAAAAAGAACGTCGAGACCGCGCAGCTTGTCGAGCGATTCAGGCGGCACCGAACTGTGGTCGGTCAGGTAAGCGGCCGATCCAAAGCGGAAGCCGATGATGGGAGTTTCGCCGTGGATGACTGTAACCGGCTCGAAGCTTGCGCCAAATAATTCAACCGGGCCTTCGATCGGCTTGAGTTCGACCAGCGGCAGGCCTCCAAATTTGTAGTCGGCCTCGAAGATGTAGCGAAACATGTTGCGCAGAAATTCGCAGTTCCGGGGCGTGGCATACAGAGGCATCTTGCCGGGCTTGTGGCGATAGGTCAGTGGCCGCAAGTCGTCGATGCCCAGGATGTGGTCGGCATGAGTGTGCGTGTAGAGCACGGCATCGAGTTGCGTGATGTGCTCCCGCAACGCCTGCTCGCGAAAATCCGGAGTGGTGTCGATCAGAACATGGCGTCCGCTATAACTGAGCATGACGGAGGGACGGGTGCGGCGGTCGTGCGGATCGCTCGAACGGCAGACCGCGCAGTCGCAGCCGATGGTAGGAACTCCCATCGAGGTGCCGCTGCCGAGAACCGTCAGAGTCGCGTGCATCGTATGAATGAACTTCGGCTGAATGAACTTCAGCCGTTGGTGCCCGTGGTCGAGCCGGCGGGTTGCGGAGGCCGCGCCAATGCGTTGGTGACTTCGACGTACGCCATGCGCAACTCATAAAGGCAGTTCTGCAAAAACCCCTGCTCTTTCGCGCTGAGATTGCCTTTGGTTTTCTCGGCGACCATGCCAAGAGTGTCGATCGTCTGGCGCGCGCCAAGCAGGTCAACCCCGGGCTGGCCGCCCTGTTCGTGCATCAGGCCAAGCTGCATCATGGCCGTCATGTAGAGCGAGGCCATGAATCGTTCAAAAGTTACTTCGAGTTCCTGGGCGGAGTGACCACTTAATTCGACTCGGCGATCGAGATCGCGCGACGATTGCTGGTAGGCGTCGTGCTGCGCCTTCTGCTCGGAGGCGGTCGGCGGTTCCGGCACGCCCGCTTCGGGCTCGGCTGGTGGCGCGGGTTCCGAAGCGGCGCTCGTCATTGAAGGCGCCGTGGGCGCCGGGGTAGTCACGGTTGCGGCCGGTGGAGTCTGTTCGGCTGGTTCCGCTTTCTCTTCATCGGAAGGGGAACGCAGCTCGCCGTCGGCTGTGAACAGACGCCGGTCGCTTACTTTAAATTCGCTGTCTTTTTCATTTTTGGGCATAGTGTTTTCCTGGTTAAGCTTGCGGTTCTCAGGTCAAGCGATCGGTAATGTTGACGGTTTCAGCGTTGCGGTGCCTGCGCGCAAATTCTTGTTCGCGGCCTCGCGTCGCAAATAGCCTAACGCGACGGGCCGGTCTCCGGCAGGCAAAGGTAAGTTTGCGCTGCTGGTGATTTCGCCAACTTCTTTCTCGTCAGCTTCAATCTTCGCGCCGGGCTCAGGCAGCGCTCCTTCAACGAGAAAGGCCGTGAACATGCGATGCACAGCCCCTCGCGAGCGGATTCGCTCCACAATTTCCTGTCCCAGATAGCAGCCTTTGGTGAAGTTCAGGGCGCGCATCTGGCCGGTCTCTTGTGGTAGATCGCGTTCGCGGATGTCCACGCCATAGCGGGGAATTCCGCGGCTGATACGGAATAGTTCCAACGCGTCGCCGCCAACTGCTTTCGCGCCCGCCGCAAGCAAGCCGTCCCAGGTGGTCTTGAATTTATCTGGCGCGAACCATATCTCATAAGAGTCCGCGGCATCGTCTCCGCGCACCAGCGTGCACTGCAGGCAGTCGCAGGCACAATCGCATTTCGGGGTGCACAATTCGAGCGGAGCAAGGTCCGGCGACTGGATTCCAGCCGCGCGCAACACGGTTTGCGCTTGCGGTCCGGCCGCGCCAATAGCCGTTAGTTTGTCGCTGATATCCGCGACTTCAACATCGTCGGCGATGATGTAGTGATCGAATAGCTGCAGAACTTTTTCACGTTGGCTGGCTTCGGTGTCCACCATCAGCGAGTCGCCGAGGTTATAAGCGTAAAGGTCGGCCTGGACATGCCCCTGGGCGTTCAACAAAAAACAGTAAACACCATGGTCCGGAGCAAGATCGCGAATGTTGTTCGTCACCATCCCATTCAGCCAGCGCACGCGGTCGCCGCCCGTGAGTTTGATCTTGGAGCGCGAGCTGAGGTCGTAGACTCCGCAGCCGGTGACCAGCGCCTGGAATTCGGAGCGGACATCGCCGTAATCCCTGACCGGGGCTGAGAGCTGCGCCGTATGTTGGTGCAAAGTGGTACCCATGCTTGTTATTGATTATAGCGAAGACCAATCGGCGCAAAATCCGGGCTGCTTCTGTTATCTTCTTTTCGCGTGAGTGAAAAGCGAAGAATTGCCGTCATCCCCGGTGACGGAATCGGCAAAGAAGTCATCCCACAGGCGGCTAAGGTCGTTCAGGCCGCGGGCGCGGCCGTGGAGTTCACATCGTTTGACTGGGGAGCGGATCGCTATCTCGCGGATAAGACGACGGTGCCGCCGGATGGGTTCGCCATGCTGGCGCGCGATTTTGACGCCATTCTTGTTGGAGCATTCGGCGATCCGCGTGTCCCTTCGAATATTCATGCGCGGGAAATTCTGCTCGGCATGCGCAGCACAATGGATTTGTATGCCAATGTTCGGCCGGTGCGCCTGCTGGATGCGGCGCTTTGTCCCCTGAAGGGAGTGGAGCCGAAGGACCTGGATTTCGTGGTGATTCGCGAGAACACCGAAGGCGTTTACGGCAACCTGGGTGGAGTCTTCAAGCAGGGGACGCCGGACGAAGTGGCGATCCAGGAAGACGTGAACACGCGCAAGGGAGTGGAGCGGATCATCCGCTACGCCTTTGAGTTTTGCGCGCAGAGCACGAAGCAGGACGGATCGCCCCGGCGTCGCGTGCTGATGTGCGATAAATCGAACGCCATGACGCACGCCGGCGGCCTCTGGCAACGCGTCTTCAAAAGCGTTGCCGCGGAATTTCCTCAGCTCGAAACCCAGCACATGTACGTGGACGCGCTCTGCATGCAGATGGTATGCGATCCGCGCGGCTTCGATGTGATCGTCACCAATAATATGTTTGGCGACATCATCACCGATCTCGCGGCGGGACTGCAGGGTGGTATGGGAATGGCGGCAAGCGGCAATCTGCATCCGGGGAAGAGGTCAACGCGGTTGGTCGGAATGTTTGAGCCGGTGCACGGATCGGCCCCGCCGATTGCCGGAAAAAATGTGGCGAATCCCTTAGGCTCGATTCTTACGGCGGCGATGATGCTGTCGCATCTGGGGATGAACACCGAGGCGCGAAAGATCGAAGAGGCCGTGCTGGAAGCGGTGCGGCAAAAGAAGACTACCTCGGACATCGGCGGGACGCTCGGCACGCGTGAAGTGGGCGAGTGGGTAGCCGAGAGAGTGAAACGAAGCATTTGATGGAGGCCGGTCTGCCGCCTACATGGTGTCGTACCCCGGCTTGTTGCACCGTGTCATCCTGAGCGCAGCCTACCTCCGCGAAGCGAGACAGCAGGCGGAGTCGAAGGACCTCTACCCCATTTCGAGACGCCTCAAGACATTCTCTCCCGAGGTGGGTGCTGCTAACATCCGATTGCGCGGTGAGAATTTCCCTTACGCCCTCGGTTGATGAGTCGGTAGGGGTCCTTCGACTCCGCTGATTCATTCGCAGAGCGAATGCATCAGCTCCGCTCAGGATGACATTGAAGATGAAGTTTCGTACCTTCCTCGCCGTTGTTCTTCTGGCTCACCTTGCTGGCTAGTCCCTGCCTGGCCTCAAACTGCTCCAGCCGCAATCTCCACCCGGCAAAGCTCAAACGCAAACTCAGGCCACGGGAGATCAGACGCAGACTCCCGCGGGCGATGGCACCGCTCCAGCACAGGAAAAGGAAAAGATCATCTCTCCGAAGGAAGCGAAAGAACTTTTTCGCTCGGTGGATGAGATTCTTAAATTTGCCAGCGACGACACCGGGTTGCCCATCGATCATGAGGTCAAGCGCCGGCTGGCCGATCGCAAAGAAGTCGAGTCCTACCTGCAAAAGGGAATGAAGGACGACAAGGATGCCAAGCGGTTGGAGCGCTCATCCATCGTGCTGAAAAAGTTTGGCTTGCTGCCGCGCGATTTTGACCTTGGTCCGTTTTTGGTGGCCATGCTGAAGGAGCAGGTCGCGGGATACTACGATCCAAAAAAGAAGACGGTCAACATTCTGAACTGGATCGATCCCGAACAGCAGAAACCAGTGCTGGCGCATGAATTGACGCACGCCCTGCAGGACCAGTCCTTCGGCATGGAGAAATGGATGAAGGAGGCGGAGACCGAAGGCGACAAGAAACTCGATCCGACGCCCGCGGACATCGATACCGACGAGGAATCGGAGGCCCGTGAGGCAGTAGTTGAAGGGCAGGCAATGGTGGTGATGATGGATTACGCGCTCGCGCCCACCGATAAAACGCTGCTCGACATGCCGCAGATTGGCGAGGCGCTGAAGCAGGGAATGCTGGATGGTCCGGCGGATTCTCCGACCTTTCGCGACGCCCCGATTTTTCTCAAGGAGGAGCTGACGTTTCCTTACCGTTACGGAATGGACTTCACGCTGGAGCTGGAGAAGGCGGGCGGAAAGGAGCAAGCCTTCGCCGGGGCATTCAAGGATCCGCCGAAGACCACGCGCGAGATCATGGAGCCGGAGACATATCTGGCGCACGAGAAGCTCGACCCGGTGAAGCGCATCGACTTCAAGAAAGATCTCGCCGGATATGACGCGTTCGACATCGGCGCCATGGGCGAGTTTGACGTGGATGTGCTGGTGGAACAGTACGCCGGGCGCAAGGAAGCCGAGGCGATCTATCCGGCGTGGCGCGGCGGCTATTACTACGCGGGCCGCGTGAAAGGAACGAAGTCAGGCCCGCTCGGAGTGCTCTATGTTTCGCGATGGTCGAGCCCGGCCAAGGCCGCGGAATTTGGAGCGGTCTATGCCAAGTCGCTGGCCCAGCGCTATCAAAAGCGGCAAGCTCTTGGACCGGACGGCAAAGTTGCGTCGGATGCTCCGCCCGCCGATTCCTGGCGCACATTGCGCGGACGCCATGCCTGGATGACGGAAGAAGGAGCCGTGGTCATCGAAGTTCGCGGAGATTCCGTGCTCGTCAGCGAAAGCATGGATGACGAGACGACGAAACGCATCGAAGCCGATTTCTTCGGAGACGGAGCGAAAAGAAATAGATCTAAGCAGAGATCAAAAGTCAGAGGTCAAATTGCAGAAGTTAAAGCTAGCTCGGTGTCTGAGTCCGCGCCGCAATCTGACGGTTCGGGTTTTACTTCTGCAATTTGACTTCTGCACTCTCGACCTCTAACCTCTGCCTCCTTGTATAATCACCAGTTCCGCAGTCAGTTTCCTTCCATTTCAGGAGCGCAATTGCAGCAGGCAGAGATTGGCATTATCGGGGGCAGTGGTTTGTATCACATGCCCGGATTCAGCGACGCGCACGAACTGCGCCAGCAAACACCGTTTGGCGATCCCTCCGACGCATACATTCTGGGCACGCTCGAAGGGCGTAAGGTCGCCTTTCTGGCCCGCCATGCTCGCGGGCACAAACTGCTGCCCAGCGAACTGAATTTCCGCGCCAATATTTACGGCTTCAAGCAACTGGGAGTCGAGCGCATCATTTCGGTTTCGGCTGTGGGCTCGCTGAAAGAAGAACACAAGCCCCTCGATTTTGTGATCCCAGACCAATTCTTCGACCGCACGCGCCATCGCATCGACACCTTTTTCGGCGACGGCATTGTCGCGCACATTGGATTCGGCGATCCCGTCTGCGGAGAACTCACCAGAGTTGTCGAACGCCGCCTGCAAGAGCGCGGGCGTCACCGGCAAGCTCGGCGGAACCTACGTCTGCATGGAGGGTCCGCAGTTCTCCACCAAGGCCGAATCGAACGTCTACCGCAGTTGGGGCGCCGACGTGATCGGCATGACGAATCTGCAGGAAGCGAAACTCGCGCGCGAGGCGGAGATCTGCTACGTGACGATTGCCATGGTCACCGATTATGATTGCTGGCATCCGCATCACGATGAGGTTACGGTGGCGCAGGTCATTTCCGTTCTGACAAAGAACGCCGAGAACGCGGCCAAAGTCGTGAAAGCCACAGTGGCTGCCATGCCGAAGACGCGATCCTGCAAGTGCGGATCGGCGCTGGCGCATGCGATTCTGACGGACCCGGCTGTAATTCCGGCGGCGACGAAAGAGAAGTTGAAGTTGATTTTAGGCAAGTATCTGTAAGTTAGTCGTTCGGTCGCTTCGTCGCTCGTCGTTCGCGATGTTCTGGCGGTCGCACGCGTTATCGCACGGCCACGAAGTCTAGACAATCGGTAATGTGGTTGGCTAACGACGAACGACGAACGACCAACGACGTTTTCGGAGACTCATGAGCATACTAGTTGTAGGTTCCGTTGCGTTTGACACGATCGCCACGCCTTCGGGTAACGTGAAGGACATTCTGGGCGGCGCGGCGACTTACTTCGCTCTGGCGGCGAGTTACTTCACCGAGGTACGCGTAGTAGCCGTGGTGGGCGATGACTTTGCGCCCGAACACGAAGCCGTGTTCTGAAGAAGCGCGGCGTCGATACGCGCGGCATCGAGCGGACAGCGGGCAAAACGTTTCGCTGGGGCGGGCAGTATCTCGACAACCTGAACGAGGCGAAAACCGACTTTACGGAACTGAATGTGTTTGAAAAGTTCCAGCCGCGTATTCCCAAAGAATATTCTGATACGCATTTCCTGTTTCTCGCGAATATCCACCCGGCACTGCAGCGCGGAGTGCGGTTGGAGATGGATGGCGTGCGCCTGACCGGCGGCGACACCATGAATTACTGGATCCAGCGCACCCCTGAAGAACTGGCGGAAACGCTGAAGCTGGTCAATGTGCTGCTGATCAACGACACGGAAACCAAGATGCTCGCGCACGAGAAGAATCTGCTGCGCGCGGCGAATAAAGTTCTGGCCCTGGGACCGCAGGCGCTGGTCGTAAAGCACGGCGAATACGGCGCGACGATTTTCTTCCGTGAAGGCGCCTTCGGCATCGGATCGCATCCGTTTCGCGCGCCCGCACTTCCGATCGATGAAGTGAAGGATCCGACTGGCGCGGGCGATTCTTTCGCCGGCGGATTCATGGGATACATTGCATCGCAGGGAGAGATCAACCGCGAAGTGCTCAAGCGCGCCTTGTTCTATGGCGGGGTGATGGGCTCGTTTGCCGTGGAACGCTTTGGCACCGAACGCCTGCAGAACCTTTCGCGCGAGGAAATTGACGCGCGCTTTCAGGTCTTCCGCGAACTGACGCACCTGTCCTGAGGATTCGCCAGAACAGGGAAACAAGAATAGGGAAGGGTGCGACGTTCAGAGGTTGCAGGAAAACTTGAAGAGCGCAAGAAGTAAAGAGACGACCGGGGCCCCAGCGCGCACGGTTTTGGCGTGATGGGGTGGACGAGTTCCAGAGGTTGCGGGAAACTCGATTTCGTATCAGGGCATCGCTTTAGCGATGCCGCAAGTCGTTTGCTATCGATCGCCTTTAGGGCTGAGGCAAGCATCCGACTTTGTCCGCAAGCTCGGCGCGCTACACCTTCTTGCTCAATCCATGGCTCGCATAATCACCGCCAACGACGCTCGCGACGGCCACCTGGCCCGAGTTGCCGGACTGGCGGTGCTCGCATCTCTGGGCTCCTTTTTTTATTACTTGCAGCGCGGTGACATTCTTTCGCACGGAGACGCGACAGCGCACATCAACATTGCGCGCCGCGTATTCGATTCCCTGACTCCCGGCCTGCTGCAACTGGGAACCGTGTGGCTGCCCTTGCCGCATCTGCTGATGATCCCATTTATTTTCCCTAACAAGATGTGGCAGAGCGGCATGGGCGGATCCATTCCTTCCATGATCGCTTACGTGTTCGGTGTAGTGGGCATTTTTCGGCTGGTGCGCGGCTTGCTGCAATCCGACTCCCGCACGCAACCGGCGGCAGACGTGAGCGCATGGGTCGCGGCCTTTGCCTATGGAGCCAATCCAAACCTGATCTACATGCAGGCCACAGCGCTGACCGAAACGCTCTACCTGGCCTTTTTCATCTGGGCGATGGTGTACTTCACGGAATTTCTCAGAGACCTGAAACAAGAAGACCTCAGAGAAAGCGACCTCAGACAAAGAGAAAACGGATCGCCGAGTAACTTCGCCAGCCGCGCCCTTCGCCCCTGTGCCTGTTGTGTGGCATGCGCGGAAATGACGCGTTACGATGGCTGGTTTCTGGCGGGCGTGATTGGCGCGATTGTCGTGATAATTGCAGTACGGCAATGGGAAAACCGCGCATTGCGATGGAGCGCACTCAAGTTTCTCTTCGGCATTTCCGTGGCGCCCGTGCTGTGGCTGCTCTACAACCGGGTCGATCTACGGCAACGCGCTGGAGTTTGCGAACGGGCCGTATTCCGCGAAAGCGATTGAGCAGCGCGTGGGCGCGCCCAATCCGGCATTCCACAACCTGTGGGTTGCAGTCCTCTATTTCGTGAAAGCGGCGCAAGCCACCTTAGCTGTCGGAAACTGGGGCCGCTTCTGGCTCCTGGCAGCCCTACTGTCGAGCCTGCTCGCGTTGTGGATTTTTCGTGGCAAGGTTGCGGCCCTCTCTGCTTTTGTTGTGGGCGCCCGTGCCGTTCTATGCCTATTCCATTGCCTACGGTTCGGTGCCGCTGCATGTGCCGATGTGGTGGCCATTCGCCGTTTTCAACTTTCGCTTTGGATTGGAACTGCTGCCTTTGTTCGCTGTCGCGGCAGGATTGCTGCTGGCAACCACCTATGTATGCTTTGCGCAAGGGCAACTCTGGAAGCTGGCTGCAGTCGTGGCGGCCCTGATCGTCACCAGCTACGCGTTTGTTTTGAAAGCAGAACCGCTGTGCCTGGTGGAGGCGTCCAGGAACTGGGAAATGCGCCGTGGCCTGGATACGTCGGTCGAGCGCGTGTTAAAGGAATTGCCTCCGAACTCGCGCTTTCTGATGGACCTGGGAACCCACGTCGGCATTATGGAGCGGCTTGGGATCCCATTGCGCCGCGTGGTGAATAGTGAAAATCGCCGCCCTTGGAAGAGGCCGACGGATCCTGAAGGCATTTGGGAGCATGCGCTCGCCGATCCCGGGCGCTACGTGAACTATGTGATCGCCTTCGAGGGCGATACCGTCGACCGCGGCGTCAATAAGACGAATCTCACCCTGCTGGCGGTGATTCACTCCTGGGGACAGCCGCCGGCACGGATCTACGCGACAAACCGTCCTCCGAATCAATCGCGTTAACCTTTCGCGGCATGTAGCTGCGGAAAGCTCTGGGATGGCGATGATAAAATCCGCCGAAATGATGGAACACAACAATGATGCAATACGACTGATGGAACACAAATGACAGCCTCTCCCACCGATGCATCGCGGAAGAGTATTGCCTTCACCAAGGCGTCCGCCTGCGGCAACGATTTTCTGATCGTCGAGGGCATGCAAGCTTCCGCTTCCGGTGATCTCAACGCGCTCACCCGGCGTTTGTGCGATCGCCATAACGGAGTAGGCGCAGACGGCGTAGAGTGGCTGTTTCCGGATGCCGAAGCCGATGTGAGAGCGCGTCTGATCAATGCGGACGGGTCCGAGGCGGAGATATCCGGCAACGGCACGCGCTGTGTGGCGGCGGAGATTTGCGCCCGCGCTGCCACCGCAAAGACGGAGGTTGTCATCCGCACCGGAGCGGGATTGAAGACCTGCCGCCTGGTGGAGAACAGAGCTCCGGCGTTTGAATTCGAAATCGAGATGGGCCAGCCCGTCATCGGAGAGCAATTGACGATTGAGACCATGTGGGTACGTGCCGTCGGTACGAGAGTTTCGATGGGCAACCCGCACTTCGTGGTTTTTGTGGACATGTTTCAGGAGGGCTGGCAGAAGCAGGCAGCGCTGATTCAAACGCAGCGCCAGTTTCCCGAAGGCACGAATGTCGAGTACGTGGTGGTCCGCGGACCGAATGAAATCGAGATTCGACTGTATGAGCGCGGCGTAGGAGAAACGCAGTCATCGGGCACGGGATCGTGCGCTTCGGCAGTGGCCGCGATCGCAAGCCAGCGCGTAGCTTCACCCGTGACGGTGATCGCGCCCGGAGGTTCGCAGACCGTGCGCTGGGATCAGAATCAGGTTTATCTCCGCGGCCCGGCGACGCTCGTGTGCCGGGGAGAATTCTTCGTTTAAGATCGATTCCAGATGACGGCCGCTCCCGAAAAATCCCGAATCAAGCCCCGCTCGCTTCGCAAGAGCGACAAGGTGGGGATTGTTGCCCCTGCGTCGAACATCAAGCGCGAGGCGCTGGAAGCGGGCTGCGACGGGCTTCGCGACGCCGGATATGAGCCGTTTTACCTCGAGTCGATTCTGGAGCGCGATTTGTACTTCGCTGGCTCGGTCGAGCGCCGGGCGCGCGAATTGGAAGAGATGTTCGTCCGCGATGATGTGCGCGCCATAGTTTGTGCGCGGGGAGGATACGGATCGAACTATCTGCTGCAATCGATCGATGTGGCCAAGGTTTCCGCGCATCCCAAAATCTTCGTCGGATACAGCGACGTTACAACGCTGCTGACCTGGTTTGCCGATAAGGCCAATCTCGTGACCTTTCACGGTCCAATGGTCACCAAGGATTTTGCGGTTGCGGGCGGCGTCGATCTGTCATCATGGCAGAACGCATTGAGTGGACAAGCCGACTGGTTGCTTGACGAGACTTCCGGCGCGGTGCCTTTAGTAGCGGGTGAGGCCGAGGGCATTCTTTACGGTGGATGCCTCTCCATGCTGGTTGCCGCGCTGGGCACGCCTTACGATATACACACGGCCGGAACCATCTTGTTTATCGAAGATGTGGCGGCCAAGCCATATCAGGTCGACAGGATGCTCATGCAATTGAAACTGGCGGGAAAATTGAGCGAGGTGCGCGGAATCGTCTTCGGAGAAATGATGGATTGCCGCCAAAGCGCCACGCAGGACTACACGCTGGAAGAGGTCGTGTTGCGCGTGGTGGGTGATCTCGGAATTCCGCTAGCCTTTGGATTGCGCTCGGGTCACGTTTCGCGCGCGAACATTACGCTCCCGCTGGGAGTGCGCGCGCGCTTGGAGGTTGGCAGCCAGGTGAAACTCAGAATTCTCGAAGCCGCTACCGAGCTTCGATAACCACCGAGCAGAACACCGAGTACACCAAGGCCAAAGGGAAGATCAGAAGTTACAACGATGACGAAGACGAATTTCAAACACATTCACCTGATCGGCATTTGCGGAACTGCGATGGCTTCGCTCGCAGGCATGCTGCGCGAGCGCGGATATCGCGTCACCGGATCGGATGCGTCCGCTTATCCGCCCATGTCGACTTTTCTGGAATCATTGGGAATTCCTGTGGCGCAACCGTTTGCCGAGGCGAACCTCGATCCGCGGCCCGATCTGGTGGTCGTGGGCAATGCGCTTTCTCGCGGGAATGTCGAACTGGAGCGCGTTCTCGACCAGCGGATTCCATTCTGCTCGCTGCCGCAGATCCTGCACGACGAGTTTCTGGTGGGCAAAGAAGTACTCGTCGTCGCGGGAACGCATGGCAAAACGACGACGACCTCGATGCTGGCGTGGATCTTCGAGAGCGCAGGTCTCGAACCTTCATTCCTGATCGGCGGCATCGCGGAGAATTTCGGCAGCAGCTTCGGCCTCGGAGCAGGCAAACACTTCATCCTGGAAGGCGACGAGTACGACACAGCCTTCTTCGATAAGGGTCCAAAATTCCTGCACTATTTTCCGGATGCGCTCATTCTCACCTCGGTCGAATTCGATCATGCCGATATCTACCAAGACCTCGATGCAGTCGAGACCGCCTTCAAACGCCTCGTCAATCTCGTTCCGCGTCGAGGACGAATCGTCGGCTTCGACAGCGGAATTTCCGCTCACGGCAATAGTCTGGACCGCTGCCTCGCAAAGGCCTTCTGCCCTGTCGAGCGCTACGGCGCGTCGCAGACCGCAACCTGGCAAGTCTCCAACCTGAAACTCGATGCCGATCGCACAACCTGGTCAGTCCTGCGCGGCGGCAAACCCTGGGCTGATTTCGAATTCGCGCTGGGCGGCGAATATAACGTCTGGAACGCCACTGCTGCAGCCGCACTGGCCTCCAATTGCGGAATTTCGAAGGATGTGATCGCCCAGGCTCTCGCCACCTTCCGCAGCGTAAAGCGGCGTCTCGAAGTCAAAGCTGAAATCAACGGCATCACCATCATCGACGATTTTGCGCATCATCCCACAGCGATCGAGCAGACGATTCATGCTCTGCGCGCTCGCTACCAGGGCCGACGCCTCTGGGTCGTGCTTGAGCCCCGTTCGAACACCATGCGCCGCAATGTTTTGCAGGATGCCTTGGCGCGCAGCCTGGCGCTCGCCGATCAAGTGATCCTCGCAGCCATCTTCAAGTCGGAGGCGATTCCAGAAGCGCAGCGCCTCGATGTGGATCGCGTGGTGAGCGAGATTCAGCAGCGCGGAAAACGAGCGCGCGTTCTTCCAGATGCTACTGCCATCGTGAACGCGATCGCTCCCCAACTCGCGCCGGGCGATGTGGTAGCCATCCTTTCCAATGGCGGATTCGGCGGCATCTATGAGAAGCTACCGGAGCGTTTGCGGGCGCTCGGGGCGAAGGCATAAAAAGCATCTCGAGATCGGCAGATCAAATTAATCATTGCTCGTCTTAATCGTTGCTCGTCGCTTCTGGTTTTCCGGCGCATTCTTCTTGTTCTCTGAATAAAGTGCTCGGGAATGAAATACTCGGAATGAAGCGCTCGGAAACGAACGCGGCAAATAAAACGGGAGACCTGGCTCGGTGTTTCGCACCGTTCTGATGTTGTTGTTCTGGCTCGCCGCCCTACCCGTGGCGGCGTTGCTCGGCATTCCGTGGACCTACCTCACCAAGGACATCAGCTTCCTGTACTGGGGATGCATGCGCGCGGCCTACACGGGCGCGCGCATTGCGGGAGTCAAGGTGAACGTCGTGGGCCTCGACCAAATCGATCCCGCTCGCACCTATATTTTCATGTCGAATCACATCTCCAATCTCGATCCTCCGCTCACGCTTCCGCTCATTCCGCGACGAACTTCCGTGATGGTGAAAAAGGGGCTGTTCAAAGTTCCAATTCTGGGCCAGATCATGCGCATTGGATCGCTGGTTCCGGTCGACCGCGGCAACCGCGATGCAGGCATCTCTGCGGTGCGAGACGCAGTCGAAGCGATCCGCGAACAGCATCTCAACATGACGATCTACGTGGAAGGCAAGCGCTCCTTCGACGGCAAGTTGCTGCCCTTCAAAAAAGGTCCGTTCTATCTGGCGGAAGAATGCAAAGTTCCGGTCGTCCCTATCACGATTTCAGGCACCGAGGAAGTAATGCCCAAAGCGCGCTTCGCCATTCAACCGGGACTGGTGACGATCCAATTTCACGAAGCCATAGAACCAAAAGATTTCGGCACCCGTGAGTGCCTGATGGCCAAAGTGAGAGCGGCAATTAATAGCGGGCTTCCAGCGGAATTGCGGGAGTAGGCTTCGAGTCGTGTTGTGCGCTGTTTATCAAAGAAGTATGATTTTCTATTTGCCGGTGCCCCTCCCCCCTCCCCCCATTTCACGCTCTATTGGAATCAATACTTTAGAGAAGAATTGCCGGCAAAGTATTGAGCGGCAGATGTTTATAGGCAAAGTATTCAAAAATAAGTACTTATTTCGACTTCTCGCCTCTCCTACGGGTTTGGCGGGGGAGACCGTCGCCCCTCTATAAAGCTCAATAGTATCATTTGATACTTATGTAATCAAGTGGTATCGTTAGAATTGTAGCTATAAAGTATCAAATGATAACAACTACTCGAGGTTAGCTCTGCCGTGTGGGATCTTGATGATCGAAACGGTTTGCACGTCAAGGCAAAGAAAAAACTGCTCGCCTTCGTGAAGGACCCGCGAAAGGTAAGGCTAGGACGGACGGCGGAAAGAGACTTGTCTCTGACGCCGGTTCGAAAACTCGGCCTGTTACAGGCCATGGCTGAGTTTATTGAATGTGGTGCGGTACTGAAGGGCGACTTCATGGAACAGACTGGGGACGAGGCCTTCATCTTCGAATATTGCGAGTGTGATGGGATCGAGCTGTATGTCAAGGCAAGTTTCAAAGGGGAAGGCACGAATGAAGGCTTATTTGTATTTTCGGCGCACCCAACTAGAAGGTGGTGACCAATGACTACGTCAAGGTGTCCAATTTGTGGAAAAGGTGAATTGCGGAGAATCGAGGGAGACTATGAAACGGGTTTCATCGATGACGTCGGTCGCCAGCGTGACTTGACAGTGCGAGGAGTGACTCGCGACGAGTGCTCAAGCTGCGGCGAGGTCTTTCTCGACGACGATGCCACGCAAAAAATAGAGTCTGCACGCTTGCAGGCAATGCGGCGACTAGCTCCTGCGGATATCAAGGCCTTCCGAGAACAACTGGAGAGGACTCAAACCGACATGGCGCATCTCCTTGGACTCGGAGAGAAGACCTATGCCAGATGGGAGTCTGGAGCATACATCCAGAATGCGGCTTCTGACAGATACTTGCGCCTGCTGATGGCATCTGAGGCCAATGTCGCGATTCTTGAAAAGCTAGCGCGGCAGGAGTCTGGTGGCACGGAGATCGCGAGTATTGAGGCGAGTATAGACGTGACCAAGCTGGAGATGCTTTTCCCAGCGGTGGTTGAATCCGAGTCCCTACTTGAGAACGCCGCTCGGTTTACGGAGATGCTGACCTCTGGGAGAGCATTTGTGCCCATTGAAATCTAGGGCGGGGGATGATCTATGTTCGTCGTAACGTTTTACTCATACAAAGGCGGCGTTGGCCGAACCTCGGCTCTCATGAACTGCGCGCATCGCCTCGCAGCGATGGGCAAGAGAGTGTTTGTCATCGACTTTGATTTGGAGGCTCCAGGAATCGACTCGTTCGATTTCTCTCAGCCGAATTTGCCAAGGCCGGGACTGGTTGAGTACATAGGGAAGTTCATGGACTCGAATGAGGTGGCTCCCCTAGATGAATTCGTTTTTGACATTTCTGGTAAGAACGTTGAAGGATCGCTGTTCATGATGCCTGCGGGACGCAAGGATGAGAATTACCAGATTTTCCTGAGCAGGCTCGATTGGAAGGTTCTCTATAAACAAAAGAGTGGTTTTCTTTTTGTAGAGAACCTTAAGGCAGCAATTCGGGAAACGTATAATCCCGATTATGTGCTGATAGATTCGAGGACGGGACTGACGGACGTGTCTGGCATTTGCACGTTACAGTTGCCCGATTTGGTTGTCCTTCTATTCAGTCTAAACAATCAGAACGTCCGCGGCACAGCACAGATATTCAGTTCGATTAAGTTCAACAAATTGAATCGGTCGATTAAGACGCTTCTGGTTGCTTCTCCAATTCCCGATGTTCCCGAATCGATTGAAGTTCGTCGCGAGAGGTTCGAGAATGCCAGGAAGTGCATCGGGCCGGCACCCGATTTAATACTGCCTTTTGATCCGTTCATGGCGTTTCAAGAAACGATTGCCGTGACAAGCCAGTCGCATGCACTCACGAAGGGCTATGACGAGCTCACTGGTCTGGTAACAAACGCCAATGCGGCCGACGTACTAACATTGTTGAGGGATGCTCAGCGCCTCACGCAGATAGGCAACACAGAGTTAGCTGAACTTAAGTATCGCGAGGTTGTGGAAATTCGTCCCGACAGTTGGGAGGCATGGACGAATTTCGGTATCTTCCAGAGGACGAGAGGTCGTTTGGAGGATGCCGTATCGCACTTCAAGAAAGCTCTGGAGCTTGCCCCCAATTCTCTGCAAGCTCTTACTCAGATGTCATCTACGGCTCTGCAGCTGAATCGAGTTGAGGAGGCCAAAGAGTATGCGAATAGGGTGATTGATTCGGGGAAGGACGCTACCGAACTAGCCCAACTAGGTCTGTCGTTCCAACGTCGGGGACTGCCCGAAGTAGCCTACCGCGCGTACAAGAAGGCGGCGGATCTCTCGCCGGTCGAATACAGCTTTAGTTGGGGTGAGGCCGCTTTGGCTCTAGGGTTTTTCGAGGAGGCTTTTCAGGCTTATAGACGGGCCATGGAAGAGACGCCTTCTATGTTGGCGGCCGTATATAACACCGCCTACGCTGCCATGAAGCTTGGACGCCCAGAAGCAGAGGGATTGTTTCGAAAGGCTATCGAGTTGTTCGAACATCAGCAGAGCTCGAGTACATCAAAAATCGACGCGAACGCATTGGCAGCCATGGCGCTAGCTTACAGAGCGCTCAATCGCCCTGACCATGCCCTCAGACTGCTACGGAATGCTCGGCGTGCGGCGGTGTCTTCGGAAATGCTCACCTTCTTCTCCCCCATTGCTTACACGTTTGTGCCCAAGCAGACATTTATCGCTCAGATAGACGCCGAAATTGTCGAGACTGAGAGCAAATACAAGGAACTTCCTGGGCTTGCGATAGCCCCGACGATCCTGACAGCGATACGCTCGCAAGGCGAGTACATTCTAACTTTCAAGTCAGGAGTCAGGGTCCGGACGCGCCGGAGTCGGACTCTTTCCGATGTCGTCGGGATCCTGACGACGGCTGGAATAGATCCTCGTTCTGCTGCGCAGTACGCGGAGCAGCTTAAGCGAGGACACCCAGTGCAGATAAATGCGGACATAGATCCAGACATAGTTTTTGGCACGCACTAGCAGCCCGTTCTCATGTGGGATTGGCCGCCACAAACGTCTGGCATCCCAATCTCGGCGCGCCTGACGCTGCGCGTTCTTCAAAGCAGGTTGATGTCGAGTCTAGTACGCGGTCGCTAGTAGCGACTTTGATGCTTACTTATTTTCGCTCCGTCAGCTTCCTTACCGCCTTAGCAATCTCCGGAAGTTTGGGATAAGCAGCGCAGCATCGTAGCCACAGTTTGTGGTCGATGGCCGGAGCTCCGCTGACCATCGCTCCCGGCGCAACATCCTGCGGGACGCCGCTTTGGGCGATGACTACCGCGCCGTCTCCGATCTTCACGTGGCCCGAGACGCCTACTTGTCCCGCGAGAATGACGTTGTTGCCAACCTCGGTCGTGCCGGCGAGGCCGACTTGCGCGCAGAGGAGCGTGTCTTCTCCGATGGTACAGGCGTGTCCGATGTGGACGAGGTTGTCGATCTTGGCGCCTCGGGCAATGTAAGTGCGGCCTACGTTGGCTCGGTCGATGCAGGTGCCGGCCTGGATCTCGACATCGCTGGCGATCTCCACGTTGCCGGACTGGACGATCTTGTGCCAGCGGGCGGCTTCGTCTTTGGCGAAGCCAAAGCCGTCCGAGCCGATGATGACGGCGTTCTGCAGGACGACGTTGTCTCCGATGCGGCAGAACTCGCGGACTACGACATGCGTGTGGGCGAAGAAGTTGTGGCCGATGTTTACTCCGCGATAGATCGCGGCGTGCGCCAGCAGCACGGCGTTGTCTCCGATCTCCACATCTTCGTCGATGACCACGTATGGGCCGAGGTGCGCGTTCTTGCCGATTCTCGCCGTGGGATGGACGACCGCGGTCGGATGGATTCCGGGAGCGTAACGCGGCGGCTGGTAGAAGAGTTCGACCGCTTTGGCCCAGGCTAGATATGGATTGTTGGTGCGCAGCATCCCGGTCGAGATGGCGGGGAATTTTTCGTCGACGATGACGGCTGTTGCTTTCGTCGTTTTCGCCGCGGCGATGTACTTGGGATTGTGGACGAACGTGAGTTGTCCGGGGACGGCTTGCTCGATGCCGCAGACGCCGGTGATCTCGGCATCGGGAGAGGCGTTTTCGAGGCGCGCGTTGAGGGCGGTGGCGATGTCGGCTAGTTTCATGGGGAGTCCGATGGAATTGTAATGGAACAGCTCTCAGGTCTCAGCCGTCAGTACTCAGCCGTCAGCTCTCAGTAAAAACCCAGACCTCGCTCGGCAGGTTCTGAATCCAGGGCGATGTCGTTTTTCGGTGCTTGCGAAGATCGATAACCACAGAGGTCACAGAGTTACACGGAGGAATCCAAACGCTTTTGAGGAATCCAAACGCTTTTACTGAGAGCTGATAACTGAGAGCTGATAGCTGATAGCCGACAGCTGCTCTATTCGAACAGCGTCACCTGCCTCGTGTCCGCCACGCCTCTGCGGCGGGTTTTTCCGGCTCCTACTACGGCCAGCACTGTCATCGAGGTCAATGCCTCGCGCGGAACGAAGACGCGCTGCGTGTTTGAGCGCAGGTCAGGCGGGTTCATCAGAAATCCTTCGGGCGGATTTTGCGTCAGGTCGTTGGGGAGGATGCCTTCGATCACTTCGCTGTCCTTGAATCTTAGACGCACCCACAGGCCCTCGGTGCGGGGCCGGGTGGTGAAGGTCTTGCGCAGCATGGGGTCGGCGTCGGAAAACTCGCGGACAAAATAAACGGCCTTGATGTCGCGCAGATCGATGGCGACAACGTTACCCGACGTGTTGAGCAGCTCGAGCTTGCCGTCGACGACGAAGTTGGCGGGAGCGACGAATCCGCTGATCGAGTCGCGGTCGAGCTTGCGCACGATTACTTTCTTGTGGGTCGAGGGCATGAGCTGGATGAACTGGAGCGTCATCAATCCCTGACGCGCGCTAATCTTGGACCGCTAATCTTGGACCGCTGCGGGCAATCGGCCGGGAATGATGCTCCTGTTAAGGATTCTCGCATTTTCCGCAGGAAATCGAACAGATTGTGCCTTCACAGTAGCCAAACGGTAAACCTTGTGTTATTTTGTGTAGCTTGCCGGAATTAATGATTTGCAGTATAAGTCTAATGTATAGAGCGAGTTAGATTCCGTATATGAAGGCGGGCCTCTTGAATCGACACGCTCCTCTGTGGAAATCTTGTGAATAATGCCCGAACCCAGCCAGGGCATGACGATTAGGAAGGCATGGCCGATTACATCTATACCCTGGAAACCCGGCTTCTCCCGGACCAACAAAAGGCAGTTTCATCGATCATAGACGCTGCGAAAGCGGCCGGGATGAACGTGTATCTGACCGGTGGCGCCATCCGCGACATCATCACCGGCTTTCCCATTCGCGATCTGGATTTCACCGTCCAGGGCAACGCACTCAAGCTGCAAAAGGATCTGGAGCGCGCGGGCGCGGTGGTGGGCGATGCCGACAACGAGACACGGACTCTGCTGCTGACATTCCCGGGAGGCGTCCGCGCCGAGATTGCCATGGCGCGGTCGGAGCGCTACGACAAAGTCGGCAAGCCCCCGCAAATCGCTCCCGCCACCATCATTGAAGATCTGCGCCGCCGCGACTTCACCGTCAACGCGATGGCCCTATCGCTCAACGAGGGATCGCGCGGATTGTTGATGGATCCCTTTAACGGCGCCGCCGACATTGAAGCGAAGGTGATCCGCGTTCTGCATAACTACGCATTCCTGGAAGACCCGTCGCGCATGATCCGGGCGACGCGCTTCAGCGCGCGCTTCCACTGGCCGCTGGAAGATCGGACGCAGGCGCGTTACGAATCGGGCAAGGAAAACGGTTACATCGAGCACATTCGGAGCGCCAGCATCGGGTATGAGATTGAACAATTGGCGTATGAAGACGATCCGCTCGGCGTTCTGAAGGCTTACGAAAAAGAGGGATGGCTGAAGGTTCTGAATCCGCGCTGGAGCACAGCCAAGGTGGATGCGGCCGGGTTGAGCACGCTGATGAAAACCCGGCAGCAGATGAATGAACTGGGCTACACGCCGGACGTGGCTCCGGCCGTGTTGCATTTCCTGACGGAGCGTCTGGGCGACAAAGATGTCGCCGATTTGCGGCGGGCCATTCCGCGCAAGGATCTGGTGGAAGCGTGGAAGGATCTGGACGACAATGCGCGGGAGTTGGCAAAGCGGTTGTCGGGCAAGGAAGCGGCGACGCCCTCGCGGACATGGCAATTGCTGTCGTCGGCGCGGCCGGAGATGGTGCTGTTCCTGGCCGTAACCGCGCGCCAGCAGGCGGTTTCGCAGAAGATAAAAAACTTTTTTACAAAATGGCGCCAGTTGCAGCAGAAGATTCCTCTGCCTGAGATGACGGAGTTGCGGATCACGCCGCAAATGCCGGAGTATCCGAAGATCGCGAACGATGTCTTCATGCTGCTCCTGGATGGCAAACTGCGTTCGCGAACCGAAATCCTGAAATTTCTGAAACCGCTGGCGCCACCACCGCCTCCGCCTCCGCCGCCTCCACCCAGCAAACGCGGCCGCGGGGCGAAAGCCGCTGCTCCGGCAGCAGCCGAGAAGGGGAAGGGAAAAGGCAAAGGCCAGGGTCCGCCTGCTCAAGCCGTTGCGGCTGAGAAGGCAGACACCAAGCCGGGGAAGCCAGGAGCTTCCAAGGTTCCGGCTGCGGCGTCGGCCAAGCCGGCGGCGGGCGCGAAAGGTCCGGAATCGGTGCCAGCGAAAGCTGCTAGAGCGGGCGTGGATAAGCCTGCGGAGAAGCCTTCTAAGCAGGCTGCGAAACCAGCACCCAAGCCAGCCGCAAAACCAGCGGCCAAGCAAGCCAAGAAGGCTCCGCCCAAGAAGGCCTCACCCAAGAAGGGAAAGGGCAAGAAAAGGGATTCAAAGTCTGGATAACAGTAGGGCGCGAGATTCACGGAAGCGGCTCGGATCTTCAGCAGTTCCGGGCTGCTGGGCTTTCAAAGGCGCCGTCGGGGCTCGTGAGATCAGCGGACAGTTAGGACAGCACGCATGTTTCCACTCAATCCGCGTTATCGCATACAACAAACTTGTCTTGGTGACCTCGGTAATGGGAGAAGAGTGTAGGGCATCTTACTGAGAATCCTGCTGAATTGCTACAATCGGCCACGCGGCGTACCTAGGAAGTGGTAACGACCGCCTTGAGAGCGAAATCCATGCCAACCCCTGGAGATGAGCGGCGCGAGCACCCGCGAGTCAAGACAAAGGTTTCGGTGGAACTGCGGGAAGAGGGCAGCAAGTTCCCCATGGGCGGAGGAACGGCCGACCTCAGCCTGACTGGCTGCTACATCGAGAATATTTTCCCGTTTGCCATCGGCACGACGTTGGAACTCAAGCTGCGGGTTGCGGACGGCACGATGCAGGTTCTGGCCAAAGTCGTAACGGCGGATCCGCAGGTCGGCAACGGGATGGAGTTCCTTAACATGCTTCCGGAGGATATGGAGAAACTGCGTGCCTTCCTGGAGGTGGAGCAGGCCCCGACGAGCGAGGAGGCCAGGGCGATCTATCTGAAAGCGCTGGCGCAGAAAGCGTCGACGTAGCTTTTGGACAAAATCGCGATTCTTGCCCAGCCAAAAGGGCGTATAATAGCTCCATGCGTCGCCTTCTGATCTTCGCGGCGTCCTTCCTTCTCGCCACCACAATCCCCCTTTGTGCCCAGCGCGGCGGTGGTGGTCATGGTGGCGGCGGAGGCCATGGCGGCTTCAGCGGCGGAGGCCACGCCAGCTTTGGCGGAGGCCATGCGAGTTTCGGCGGAGGCTCCGGCGGTCACGCGGGCTTTGTCGGCCATGGCGGCCCTGGGTTCGGCGGGTCACACGCCGCTTCGCATTTTGCCTCGCGTTATGGTGCAAACTCCGGCTCGCGCTTCGGATCACGGCGCGGGAACTTTGGCCGCGGCGATCATTTCCGCGGCGACCATTTCCGCAATGGTCGTTACGGCTTCAGAAACCGCTGGGGCTATGGATATCCGTACAATGGCTACGGCTATGGCTACCCCTACTATGGCTATCCCTATTACGATTCTGCCGAGATTGACCCGTACTGGTGGTGGGATACCTACTCCGGGGATGATCAGAACGACGCCCAGCAGCGCCAGGAAGCCGCCGAGATGAATGCGGAGAATATTCAGGAGCAGCAGGCTTTGCGCGAGCAGGACCAGGATGCGTATGCCCCGCCCATGCGCCGGCCACCGCCCGCGCCGCCCGCGCCTGTCGCAGCGCAGGCTGACAACACCCCGGCCACGGTTCTTGTGTTTCGCGACCAGCATCAACGGGAGATTCACAACTACGCGATCGTTGACGAGATGCTGTGGATCTTCAGCCCGCAGCGCATAGAAAAAGTTCCGCTCGCGATCCTCGACGTTCCAGCCACCATCAAGGCCAACGATGATCGCGGAATCGATTTCCGTTTACCGGAATCGAGTTCGGGACAATAGGCCACACACGGCCGCTGGATTTCCTCCGTCTGTGCATAAGTTGGCAGTTCTTCGCGCCGTATTCACCATTAAAATGACAGCATTCCAGATCCCGCAACCCAGGAGATCAATCTGAGCCCTCATGTCTGAATTCGTCCATCTGCATCTGCATAGCGATTACTCCATGCTCGACGGAGCCTGCGACGTCGAGAAGCTCGTTCATCGCGTCGAAGAGCTCGGCATGCCCGCCGTGGCTATGACCGATCACGGCAATATTTTTGGCACCGTGCATTTTGTGAACGCCGCGCACAAGGCCGGCGTCAAGCCGATCGTAGGCTGCGAGCTTTACATCTGCAAAAAGGACGACCACGACATCCGGCGCACCCCGCCCGACGGCGACACTTACAACCACCTGCTGGTGCTCGCCGAGAACGAAGAGGGCTACCGCAATCTGGTCAAGATCACGTCCGAGGCCTCGCTCCACGGTTTCTATTACAAGCCACGCGTGAGCAAGAAATTTCTGGCCGAGCATTCGAAGGGATTGATCGGGCTTTCCGGATGCCTGAAGGGCGAAGTCGCCGAGCGGTTGACGGAAGGGAACTACGATGCCGCGCGATCGGCGGCCGCGTTCTACAGCGACCTCTTTGGCAAGGAAAATTTCTTTCTCGAGATTCAGGACCAGGGACTCGAGATGGAGCACCGCATCCGCGCGGGATTGTTCCAACTGGAAAAGGACCTCGGTTTGCCGCTGGTCGCGACCAATGACAGCCACTACCTTTGCGAAGACGACGCGCACGCGCAGGACGTGATGCTGTGCATTCAGACCGGGAAGTCGATTCAAGAGACCAACCGGATGAAGTTCGAAGGCAACCAGTTTTTCGTCAAGAACGCTGACGAGATGCTGCGCGTGTTCAAGGATTCTCCGGAGGTACTGTCACGCACCCTGGCCATTGCCGAGCGCTGCAACCTGCGCCTGGAGAAGGTTCCCAGCCCGTTCCCGCATTTCGACGTGCCCGACGGCTTTACTCCCGACAGTTATTTCGAGCACATCACCCGCGAAGGTTTCGCCCGCCGCATGGAAGTTTTGCGCAAACTTTCCGCCGAAGGCCGCCTGAAGCACTCCCTCGCCGATTACGAGCAGAGATTGTCGCGCGAGATCGCCATCATTCAGCAGATGAAGTTCTCGGGATATTTTCTGATTGTCTGGGACTTCATCCGCCATGCGCGGGAGAAGGGCATTCCGGTCGGCCCGGGACGAGGTTCGGCAGCGGGCGCGCTGGTTGCGTATTCTCTCGGAATCACCGATATCGATCCCATCCAGCACGAATTGCTC
This sequence comes from uncultured Acidobacteriaceae bacterium, assembly GCA_963709055.1. Lineage (GTDB taxonomy): Bacteria > Acidobacteriota > Terriglobia > Terriglobales > Acidobacteriaceae > Acidiflorens. The sequence goes on along the minus strand of CAVPUZ010000012.1, from coordinate 40,721 downwards.
TTCGAGCGCTTCCTCAACCCGGAGCGGATATCGATGCCCGACATCGACATCGATTTCTGCATGAACCGGCGCGGCGAAGTGATCGAGTACGTCACCAATAAATACGGGCGCGAGAACGTAGCGCAGATTATCACCTTCGGCACCATGGCGGCCAAAGCGGCGATCAAGGATGTGGGCCGCGCCATGGATATGCCCTACAGCGACGTGGACCGCATCGCGAAGATGGTGCCGACCACGCTCAACATCAAGCTCGACGACGCTTTGAAAGAGTCGGTCGCCATGCAGGAGGCCTACGAGAAAGATCCCCAGATCAAGCAATTGCTCGACACCGCGCGGAAACTCGAAGGGATGGTTCGCAACGCCGGAGTGCATGCCGCTGGGGTCGTGATCTCTCCGCGGCCCCTCATTGAACTGGTGCCGCTGCACAAAACCAAGAACGACGAAATTGTTACCGCCTTCGATATGGTCGCCATCGAGAAGATGGGCCTGTTGAAGATGGATTTCCTCGGCCTGACCACGCTGACCATTCTCGACGACACGCTGAAGCTGCTGGCACAAAAAGGGGAACGGGTGGCGCTGGATGAGATTCCGCTCGACGATCCGGAGACTTATCGGAAGGTCTTCCATAAGGGACTGACGTCGGGCGTGTTCCAGTTCGAATCGCATGGCATGCGCGATGTGCTGCGGCGTTACCAGCCAACTTCTGTCGAACACCTCACAGCGCTCAATGCGCTCTATCGTCCCGGCCCGATGGCCATGATCGACGACTTCATCGAGCGCAAACATGGGCGTCGCAAAATCGAATATGAAGTGCCGGAATTGAAAGAGATCCTGGAGGAGACGCTCGGCGTCTTCGTCTATCAGGAACAGGTAATGCAAGCGGCCAACAAACTTGCGGGCTACTCCCTGGGCGAAGCCGATCTGTTGCGCCGTGCCATGGGAAAGAAAAAACCCGAGGAGATGGCGGCTCAGCGCGAACGCTTTGTGCAGGGAGCGACGCAGCGCGGCCTGCCGCCGAAAAAGATCGAGAAGATTTTCGATCTCATGGCGCAGTTTGCCGGCTACGGATTCAACAAGTCGCACTCCGCGGCCTACGCGCTGCTGGCTTACCACACCGCCTATTTGAAAACCCACTACCCCATCGAATTCATGGCGGCGCTGCTCACTTCCATCACCGGCGATACCGATAGCGTGGTCAAGTACATCAACGAATGCCGCGAGATGGGAATTGCGGTCGAGCCACCGGATATCAACATCAGCGACGCCAACTTTACTCCGCATGAACAGGCAATCCGCTTCGGATTAGCTGCCGTCAAAAACGTCGGTGGCAACGCAATCGAGTCGATCGTGGTGGCGCGCAAGAAACTCGGCCGCCCGTTCCGGTCGCTCTACGAATTCTGCGAAGAAGTAGACCTGCGTTTGTTGAACAAGCGCGTGCTGGAGTCGCTGATCAAGAGCGGGGCCATGGACTGCTTTGGCCGCCGTGCCCAGGTGATGCAGGCGCTGGATAAGGCGATCGAACGGGCGCAGAAGTCGCAACGCGACGCCGAATCAGGCCAGCATGGGCTGTTTGGGGTCTTCGCGGACGAGCCCGAAGAACATGCGAACGACGCGCTCCCCAACATTCCGGACTGGGACGAACAGGTACGGCTCGCCGCCGAGAAAGAAGTTCTGGGATTTTTTATCACCGGGCATCCGCTGGAAAAATATAAGGACAAGCTGACCGATCTGAACGCGCTCTCGACCGAAGATATCGGCGCACTGAAAAAATCGACCGGCAAAGACGAAAACATTACCACGGCGGGCTTGATCTCGGGACTGCGCGTCGCCAAGTCGCGCCGCGGCGAACTTTGGGCGCAGGCGGCGCTTGAAGATATGCACGGCAAAGTCGAGTTGCTGGTGTTTCCCGAGGCCTACCGCAAACTCGCGGAGAAGGTGAAACTTGAAGTTCCCGTCCTGATTCGCGGCGGCGTGCGCATTGAAGAGGGTGCAAATCCGAAGGTCACCGCCAACGACATCATTCCGCTCGACGAGGCCAGGGTGCCATTGCCCAAGGCGCTGCGCATCCGCGTTCCGCTCGGGAACGCGACCGGCGGTACAGTCGACGCTTTGCACACGCTGTTCAATGAGCGCAAAGGCGATGCCAAGGTATTGTTCGACCTGGAACGCGACGGCGATTTCATGGTGGTCATGGAGGCCGACGGCTATAATGTGATGCCAGACCGCAATTTCCTCAGCCGGGTCGAGGAATTATGCGGGCGCGGCAGCGTGCGCGTCATTAGTTGATCTCAGCAGTTGATTTCAGCGTTAGTTGAACCCAGCGACTCAACGATTCGGCCAATGCGTCGAGCCAAACGAAAGCGGGCGGAACGACCGGACACTGGCGCGGCGCATCCCGCCGTTACTGGCGCGGACTTCCTGCTCTCTATTGTGGAAGCGCACAATACACGAGGAAATGGAAATGTCGTTAAGATGAAGATGGATTCCGGAGTGAGGGCGCAGCAGGAGCTGGACAAGGTCGAAGAGCAGATTTCGCGCCTGCAGTCGCTTGGCGGTCAAGACGAGGAGACACTGCGCCAGATCCAGCAATTGCATGACCGGCTGAACGGCCTGCGCCGCGAATTAGCCTCGCACCTGAACGCCTGGGAGCGCACCAATCTGGCCCGCCATCCGCAGCGGCCCTACACCCTCGATTACGTGGAGCGCATTTTCACCGATTGGAGCGAGATCCACGGCGACCGCGGGTTCCGTGACGATCCCGCGATCGTGTGCGGCATGGCGCGCTTTCATGGTGACGAGGTCATCGTTGTAGGTCAGCAAAAAGCGCGTGACGCGAAACAGCGCGTCTACCGCAACTTTGGCATGCCGCACCCCGAAGGCTACCGGAAGGCGTTGCGGGTCATGAAAATTGCCGAGAAATTCGCACGCCCGATCTTCACCTTTGTGGATACCGATGGCGCTTATCCCGGATTGCACGCCGAGGAGCGCGGCCAGGGCGAGGCCATCGCGCGCAATCTGCTCGAGATGTCGCGCCTTGAAGTGCCGATCATCGCGACCGTCATCGGCGTGGGTGGCAGCGGCGGCGCGCTGGCCATTGCCGTGGCCGACCGCGTCCTGATGATGGAAAACTCTGTCTATTCGGTGATTTCGCCCGAGGGCTGCGCGTCCATTATGTGGCGCGATGCCAGCAAGAAAGAGCTGGCCGCGGAGGCGATGAAGATCACAGCGAAAGACATGAGTGAGCTGGGCTGTGTAGATGGCATTATTCCCGAGCCGCCGGGAGGCGCCCACGCCGATCATGCACGCGCGGCGGAATTGCTGGATGCCGCGCTCACCAAAGAACTGGCGGAATTGAAGAATGTTCCTGTTCCGAATCTGATGGAAAGCCGCTACCAGAAATTCCGCAAAATGGCGCAGTTCTTCCAGGTGGAAGCGTAGCAAGTTCCACTAAAGTATGGATTGAGACTCTCGTTGAGCGCGGATTGGAATAGACTGTCCTTTAGGCGCGTGATATCATGATATCATTTGGAGAAATCATGGCTCAGCTTGTTGTCCGTAATGTGGAAGAGTCGGTCAAGGTACGGTTGCAGCGCCGGGCGCGGCGCAATGGCCAAAGTATGGAAGAAGAAGTCCGCGACATCCTACGCGACGCACTCAAGGAGGAGTTGCCCGCCAACGGCTTGGGGTCGGAGATTTCCGCCTTATTCTCGAAGGTGGGCATAAAATCCGACATTCCCGAACTACGAGGACACGATCTCAAGGTCTTGGACTTCGAGAAGTGATAATCCTTGACACGAACGTTCTTTCCGCGCTTATGCACACGTTACCGGACCAAAAAGTTGCGGCGTGGCTAGACCGGCAACCACGGACGTCAATTTGGACGACTTCGATCACGATCTTGGAAATACGTTTTGGGTTGCAGATTCTGCCCTCTGGAAAGAGAAGGGCATTGCTAATGGAGGCCTTCGACGTACTCCTCGACCGGATGGGGCAACGTGTGGTTCCGTTCGATGTGGCCGCTGCCGACTATGCCGCCAATCTGATGGCGGTTCGGCGGAAGAGAGGGCGCCCGGTGGATCTGCGCGATACCATGATCGCAGGAGTTGTTGTTGCTCGGCGGGCGGTGCTGGCCACTCGAAACGTCAGCCACTTCGGCGACATTTCCGCTACCATCGTCAATCCGTGGACCGCGTGATTCAAGCCTCTTTTGAAACCCTGCCTTGCCGCGCTACTCCCTACAGAATCGGCATATGCAGGCACGGCTGCACCATGAAATCCAGCGCGTTGATTGGCTGCAGCGCCTGCTCTACCAGAGATGCTTTGCATTCCTCCAGTGTGATTAAAAATGGCAGGTGCGATTTCGGGCAGCCAGGTTTTTGCAGCACGGAGTCTATATTGATTCCGTGTTTGTCCAGGATGGTGGCTAAGGTGGCGATGATGCCGGGGCGATCTCTCACCAGGAAGCGCAGATAGTGCTTGGTTGTGAAGTCCGAAGTGACGGCGGTTAATTCTTCGGCGTTGCTGGCCCGCGTTGCTGTCGCCCGATTGTTTGGCGCGCGGCGATCGCCAGGATGTCGGACACCACCGCAACCGCCGTCGGATGCCCCCCGGCGCCGTGCCCGCCGAAAACGGTCTCGCCACCGTAGATGCCGGTCGCCATCACCAGATTCTGGCTGCCTTCGACGCGCGCCAGCGGCGAGTTGAGTTGTACGAGCGCAGGTTGCACCGCGGCGAATAACTGGCCATCTTTCAATTCAGCCTGCGATATCTGGCGGATCGTGCATCCCAGCTGGTTGGCGTACTCGAAGTCAACCGTATCGATGGCCGAAATGGAACGCGCGACAATCGTGTTGGCGGCGACATGGCAGTGCAATCCAATGCGGGCCAGGATAGTGATTTTGGCGCAGGCATCGTGTCCGTCAATATCGGCGGTGGGATCGGCTTCCGCGTACCCCAGTTTCTGCGCTTCGCGCAGCGCGGTGGCGAACGGGACTCCGTTCGTCTCAATCTGGCTGAGGATGTAATTGCAGGTGCCGTTGAGAATGCCGCGGATCTTGAAAAGTTTGTCGCCGGCCAGGCCTTCGTGAAGGCCGGAGATCACAGGAATGCCTCCGGCAACCGACGCGCCAAATTCGATCTGCTGTTGCATCTGGTGGGCGAGCGCGATCAGCTCCGGGCCGCAATGGGCGATGAGCTGCTTGTTGGCCGTGACCACCGATTTGCGCGCGGCAAGCGCACGGCGAATCCAGTCTTCGGTGGGCTGAAGGCCGCCCATCACCTCGACGACGATATCCACGTCGGAGGAAAGAACGTCGTCGATGTTCTCGGTCCAGACGACGTCGTTAGGGAGCCAGTCAACTTTCTTGCGGGCGACGTTGCGATTGCAGATGTGCGTCAGGCGCAGCCTGGCATCGGTGCGCTCGCACAGAATTTTGGCGACCGAGCTGCCGACCGTGCCGAAGCCGAGCAGCGCAACTTTGCAGATGGACGCTCCATCGCCTTCGCGGCCTGAGGAGTTGAGCGTTGACGAGTTAAGTCTCGATGAGTCACGTTTAGAGGTAGCTGGCATTTCGTTTCCCGTGCCTTAAAGCATATCTTGAACGCTACCAACTCCGCCTCTGGGAAGCTGTTAACCAGTTACTTACGATACCCCGCCGCCGCGCAAGGTGTTCCGCGAAGCCGCCGCACAAGCCGATGCTGCAAGGCCCTGCCTAAGCCGATGTCATCCTGAGCGCAGCGGTTGCGAGCGAAGCGAACAACCGCGGAGTCGAAGGACCCCTACCCCTCCCCGAAACTCGCAACCAGCCCATCCTCTCCACGGTCCATCCAGTGCCTTTGGTACTGTCCCCGTTAACCCTCCCGCATTCCACGGCGGTATAATCAAATAGTTTTCGCCCACCACTTCGAATTGACCGTCCGGGTACGTAATCGTCCCGGCAACAAACCCGGGTACGGGGTTACCCGGCTATAAACCAGGAAAGGCAAGGGAATGGCCACTACGGATATTGTGCCTCAGGAATCCTCCGGCCAATTGGGGCAGCAGCGTGTTGTCAATGATATGAGTATTCAGGTTGCGACCGTAAATGGGTCGGGGTCGCAAAGCTCGAATACGGTGCTTCTGCGCAGTATTTTCCAGATGGGTGTGCCGATTTCGGGGAAGAACCTATTTCCCTCGAACATCGCCGGTTTGCCGACCTGGTTTACCATTCGCGCCAGCAAAGATGGCTACATCGCTCGCAAAAAAGAAATCAACCTCCTGATTGCGATGAACGCTGAAACGGCGCAGGACGACGTCAAAACACTGGCTCCCGGCGCAAGTGTCCTTTACGACGAGCCGCTCGGGCTCGACAAACTGCGCGACGATCTGATTTTTTATTCCGTGCCCTACGACAAGCTGGTGGCGGCGGTCTGCTCGGAAGCTAAGCTGCGCAAGCTAATCAAGAACATGATCTACGTCGGGGTCGCGGCGCAGTTGCTGGAAATCGACTTTGCCGAGGTCGAGAAGGCGATCAAGAAGCAGTTCGCCACCAAGGCGAAGGCCGCCACCCTCAACCTGGCTGCGGCGAAGGCGGGCCACGACTACGCGGTCGCGAACCTGAAGAAGCGCGATCCCTTCTACATCCAGCGCATGGATAAGACAAAAGGCAAGATTATCGTCGACGGCAACTCAGCCGCGGCCATGGGATGCATGTTTGCCGGATGCACAGTGGTGACGTGGTATCCGATCACGCCCTCGTCGTCCCTGGTCGAAACGATGATCGACTACATGAAGGAATACCGCATCGGCCCGGATGGCAAGGCGACATTCGCCATCGTGCAGGCGGAAGATGAACTGGCGGCGGTCGGCATGGTGATTGGCGCGGCCTGGGCGGGAGCGCGCTCGATGACCGCGACCGCAGGGCCGGGCATCTCGCTGATGTCGGAATTCGCCGGGCTTGCCTACTACGTCGAAGTGCCGGCGGTGATCTGGAATATTCAACGGGTCGGTCCTTCGACCGGATTGCCCACGCGCACGGCGCAGGGCGACGTGCTTTCAACGGCGTTCCTCAGCCACGGCGACACCAAGCACATCATGCTGTTTCCGAATTCCATGGTTGAGTGCTTCACCATGGCGCAGGAGGCGTTCGACTTGGCAGAGCGTTTTCAGACCCCGGTTTTTGTGATGTCGGATCTCGATCTCGGCATGAACAACTGGATGTCCGATCCATTTCCCTATCCCGAGAAGCCAATCGATCGCGGCAAGGTGCTGACGAAGGAAGACCTGGACAAGTTGGGCAGCTTTGCGCGCTACGAAGATGTCGACGGTGACGGCATCGCCTACCGCACCTTGCCGGGCACGGATCATCCGGCCGCGGCATGGTTCGCGCGCGGCAGCGGCCACAATGCCAAGGGTCAGTACAGCGAGCGCCCCGACGATTTCGAGCGCAACATGGAGCGCATCAACAAGAAATTCGAAACGTCGCGTTCCTTCGTTCCGCGCCCGGAGTTGGCGGGCAGCGGGAAATCGAAAGTCGGCATCATCGCCTACGGTACTTCGCACTGGGCCATCGTTGAGGCGCGCGACCAGTTGGCGAACGAGCACAAGCTGGAAACGGATTATCTACGCGTGCGTTCCTATCCGTTTACGCGCGAGGTGCACGACTTTATCGAAAAGCATGAGCGCACCTACATCGTCGAGCAGAATCGCGACGGCCAGATGGCCAGTCTTCTCAAACTCGATATCAAGGCGGAACTGACGCCACGCCTGCGCTCAATCTGCCATATTCACGGGCTGCCCATGGATGCGCGCTCGGTAACCGACGAACTCATGATGATGGAGGACAAGTAAATGGGGACCACCACGACCGATATGCCGGCCTCTGCGCCGGCGCCCAAGACCAACCGCATCGGCCTGCAGGTAATCGACTACCGGGGCGGCAAGACTACGCTGTGCGCGGGCTGCGGGCATAACGCGATCTCGGAACGAATTATCGACGCCATGTACGAAATGGGCGTGAAGCCCGAGCGCGTGGCCAAGTTCAGCGGAATCGGCTGCTCGTCGAAGAGCCCCGCGTATTTCATGAATCGTTCGCACAGTTTTAATTCCGTGCATGGACGCATGCCTTCCGTGGCGACGGGCGCCATGCTGGCGAACAAAAACCTGCTTGCCTTGGGCGTCACCGGCGACGGCGACACCGTTTCAATCGGCGCGGGACAGTTTATCCATCTGATGCGGCGCAATGTGCCGATCATTTATGTGATCGAGGACAACGGCTGCTACGGGCTGACCAAGGGACAGTTTTCCGCTACAGCCGATCTTGGATCGACGCTGAAGAGTGGCGTGGCCAACGATCTGCCTCCGGTGGATACCTGCGCGATGGCCATTCAACTCGGCGCAACCTTCGTCGGGCGCTCGTTTTCGGGTGACAAGAAGCAGCTGCACACCATGCTGAAAGCGGCCATCGCGCACAACGGCACCGTGATGCTTGACGTGGTTTCGCCCTGCGTGACCTTCAACGATCACGAGGGCTCGACGAAATCGTACAAGTACATGCAGGCGCATGAAGAGCCCTTGCACGAGGTCAGCTTTGTGCCCTCGTTCCAGGAGATCGATGTCGACTACGATCCTGGGACGACGCTCGAAGTGACCATGCATGACGGTTCGAGCCTGCGCCTGAAAAAACTGGAGCAGGAGTACGATCCGACCGACAAGATTCAGGCGGTAAGCAGGTTGATGTCGTCGCATGCCGATGGCGAAGTGCTGACCGGCGTTTTCTATATCAATGCCAAAGCGCCCAGCTTTACCGACATGCTCAATGTGACCGATCAGCCGCTCGCGACCCTGCCCGAATCGATGACGCGTCCCAGCCGCGAAGCGCTCGCGAAGTGCATGGATGAGTTGCGGTAGATTTCCGCCACGGATGCGTAATTTGAGCCGACCATTGTCTTGGGTCGGCTCAAATCATTTGTGGCGAATCGAGAGTTGTGCTGGAGCTATCGTGTGCTGAAACTATCGTGTCAAAGATGCTTATGTGGTGACGGGGCTCTGCCCCGTCCGAGCAAAGCTCGGCAGCTGTCAGCGCTCTATCCACCCATAGTCAGCACCACCCGGAACCTCGCCCGCCCGCTGATCATCTGCTCGTAGGCTTCGGCGGCCTTTTCCAGCGGGTACTTTTCGATCATCGGACGCACCCCGGAGAGCACGCTGAACCGCATCGTGTCTTCGGAATCAGTGGCGATTCCTGAAGCCCATCCCTGGAGAGTGCTTCTGCCACGAATCAGTTGAATCGGCGTGACCGTGATCGACTCAGGACTGGCGCCGACCACCAGCAGTTTGCCGTCGGCGCGGAGTCCATCGATCACGGCCGAAATGGATTTGGAATCGGGCGCGGTCGCGAGAATTACCTGCGCGCCGCCGAGTTTCTGCAGGGCTTCCGAAGGATTTCCGGCCGCAGCGTCAATGTAATCGCTGGCGCCCAGCTTGCGCGCGAGCGCTTGCTTATCGCCGCCGCGGCCGATGGCGACGGTGCGAAACCCCATCTGGCGTGCATATTGAATTCCGAGATGGCCGAGTCCGCCGATGCCTTGCACCGCCACCAGATCGCCCGCACGCGCGCCCGAATTACGCAGCGCGTTGTACACGGTGATTCCAGCGCAGAGCAGAGGCGCGGCCTCGGCTGCGGGCAAGTCCTCGGGGATTGCGGCAACCGCTTCGGCCGGCGAAACCATGTATTCCTGGTAGCCGCCATCGTGGCTGATGGCCGTAACTTTTTCGTTCTTGCAGTTGATGAAATCGCCACGGCGGCACGGATCGCACACGAAGCAATGACCGCCATGCCAACCGACGCCGACGCGCTGCCCCGGCTTCCAGTTGGTGACGTCAGTGCCGACAGCGTCGATGCGGCCGGCGATTTCGTGTCCGGGAACGCGAGGATACTGGATGCCCGGGCCATTGGCCTTCTTTCACGATTGCATCGCTGTGGCAGATGCCGCAGGCTTCGACTTTGATGCGTACCTGGTTGCGGCCGGGTTCGGGGATATTTCTTTCGACGAGTTCAAAATCGCCGCCCGGCTTGCTGATTTGCATAGCTTTCATGCGAGACATAGTTCTCCTCACGAGGTTCAGAGTGTGAATCGATATCAGGACGTAGACAACAAACTAAGGATGACTGCGGAGGGCGAAACGACTCAAGGTTCGGATGACGATCGTTGGGTGCGTCCGGGCGTCAATGAGTGAAATCGAGATATTATGCAATAACCACAAGTGGGGCTTGATTTGCGTGAAGCGAAAGCTGTGGAGGATGTCCGACATCATCTGGTCCAACTTCTGCTGTTGCGCTGGGGTAAGCGGCATCAGAGGCTGGACGGAGATGTTCGGATTTGTCCGCGTCTCGCTTACGCTCAGTGCGAGACATCTTTTCTTGTGAACTTCCGGTATAGGTCAGTGTCGAGACCAGTGGCCGATGGCAGCTTCCCGTTCACTCCGTGTACGAACTCGACATCGCCAATCATCTGGACCGGGTGCTTGGCGGAATCAAAAATTCCGGCGATCCTGAGACCGTGTCGGCCATCCTTCGCGTGGATAAGGTGTACGCGCACACATCGGCGGTCATCATCTCTCGCTCCGAAAGAATCTCTCGTCACCTGAAACGATGCCGCCGCGAAACTCGTATCCCTGAACTCTCCGGCGGGATAAACCGACGCGAACGAGTGCGTCTTGCTCGCAAATCAGGAATGTAGCACTGATTGCAGGCGTCGATTTTGCCTCGCGTGCAAACTTGAAGTCAGTGGGATAAACGAACCGAAATGCACCGTCGAAGTTTGTGAAGGTGCTTGTTTTGTGTGCAGTTTGTCCAAATGAAGGAAGGCTGCAGAGAGATCGCCAACAGTGTAAGCGCAGTTACAGCTCTCATCTATCCGACTCTATGCTGACTCCCCAGCCGATTTCAATAATTCTTGAAATCAGGCCTCATCCCTCAGAACGGCCTTTCCGCCCGTGCGCGCTACTTCTTCCTCGTCAACTTCCCTTCAAACGAGTGCTCCGGACTCTGCCCCGGCTCCGGAAAATCGCTGTCGGCGCCTTCCACCAAAGGATTGTTGTCGCGGTGGGAAAGCTGTCCCGTCATGGAATTGTTTCCCGATTGAGTGCGGTCATCGGGCTCCTTGGAACCCTTCCCGCGGTCGGCATCATTGCGAAGATGATCACTCACACTGGTCGGCATGTCGGACCTTTCTGGATTGCGATTTCATTTGCGCTCAACGCGCAGTACTCATTTATGACTACTAACCAAGGCTACGCTGGCTATTCGCTTATGCGCAAGATCATGCGCCACACATTGTTGTGATGTAAACGATAGGGAAATTTAATAGTCCATTCATGGGGGATTGAATCTAAGATAGAACATGGTTAGTAAAAATCGTAAATACTATCTGTTTGCCAGCGACTTCGACCAGACGTTGACCTTTAACGATACGGGCTACGTTTTAAGCGAACTCGTGGGCATTTCTGTTGAAGAGTTCGAGCGCAAGATCAAAGGCATGGCCAACCTGAACCTGGTTCAGCAAGGCGCCGAACTTTCCTACCTGCTTCTCCACGATCCGGAGTTTCGTTCGCGCGTGCGGCGCGCCGACCTGGTCGAAGTGGGCAAGCGCATCCGCCTCAAGGAAAACATCGAGCAAATTTACGAGATTCTTGACCGCCGGATCGACGGCTTCCATTTTGATTTCTACGTGCTCTCGGCCGCGCCGGTGGAAGTCATCCAGTCGGCATTGGAGGGAATTGTGCCGCAGGATCACATCTTCGGCACCGAGTTCAAGTACGACGCCAATGGCGAAATCGAGTGCCTGGTGCGGGCGACGGCGGGCTACGGCAAAGTGGCGCGGCTCGAACAGCTCTCGGAGGAACTCGGTGTGCCGCTCGATCACGTCGTGTACGTCGGCGACGGCAGCTCCGACATTCACGTGATGTTGCACGTGAACCGTCACGACGGATTCACCATCGCGGTGTCGGAATCGAAGCACGTGGCGCAGATCGCCAAGCGCACAGTGTTGGGCGATAACGCGCTCGCCACACTGGTGCCGATCCTCGAAGAGATCGCCGGATGGACACGGCCGCGCATTCGCCAGCTCTTTGAATCGTATGGCTTCCTGATTCATGGCTGGGAGAGCATTCAGACCGATTGGGTCACGCTCCGGTCGAGTGGAATGATACCGGGAAAAGCGGCAGCCGCAGACGCGGTGTGAATAGCATTGCCCTGATCTGGGGAAGCTCTGATTAAGTCCCTGGGGTCCTCCGTGCACCTCTGTGCCCTCTGTGGTTCACGCTTTTCGTCGGCCCTTAATCAGAGTTTCCGTAGCTCGTCAAAACAAACCGTACAACTAATTTTCAATCGCCGGGTTCTTATTGGCCGAGCGCTCACATATCCGGGGCGTTCCGCGTCTATCTAAATGTCTACTTTTTATATCGAGGGAAATTTATGAGCTTGTTCAGCAGAGCCGTCTTGATCGCAATCGTTGCCACCGCGTTAACCCAAGCCACGTTGGCCCAGGCTCAGCAGCAATCGCAGCTACCGGCCCAGCCAGCAGCAGCGCCGCCGTCGCAACAGCAAGCATGGATCCCACAGGGAATCGAGGCTCTGCGGCAGACCGCATCCTCAAAGACCGAGTTCACGCTCGACCACTCAATGCTGATATTGGCATCAAAGTTGGACCCCGATAATGAGGATCTACGCCGCGTGATCGCGGGCATCAGCGGCGTTTCCGTGCACAACTATCGCTATCCGAAGCCTTGGATGTACGATCCGGAGGCTCTGGCCTTTGTGAACGAGGAGTATCGCGCCGCGGGCTGGAAGCGGCTGATGGACCGCCGCGACAAGAACAGTGGCGCCAGTGGAGCCGGACTGACGGATCTATGGATTCACCTCGAGAATAACGCAATCAGTAACGTAGCGATCCTGGTTGCCAAGTCGAGTGAGGTCGATTTTTTTGTGGTGAGCGGGTCGATCAGTCCAATGGATCTTTCCCATCTGGGCGGGCACTTCGGCATTCCCAGGATTGAAGGCGGAGTGGTGGTGCCCAACACGGAACGGCGGTAGGCGCCGTTATTTTTTGCGGTTGCTTCTGTCCTGCGCCAACAACCCTTGACCTTCTTCGGCCAACATTGGCTGGTATCTCAAAAATAGGTTTTGGGAAGGGCACGGCTTCAGCCGTGCCGGAATGGGCCAATAAAAATGCGGGCTTTTAGTATGTGCGTGAGAACTCGAATTTCCAACTTGCGGTGGAACAATCTCTGCGATTATCAGCCGCGAAGGGGCGTAAGAATGCAGCCCACGGCGCGAGCCGTGGGTGCCGGTGGGAAACGATCAAGCCCCGGAGGGGCGCAAGACGAGTTCTCACGCACACACTTTAGCCCCCGAGGGATGCGTCGTCAGACCCGAAAGGCATTTTTGAAACACGCTTTAGCGGGTTCTGGGCGCCGCCCCCAGCTTGCGCAGTTTGTCTCGGGCTTGCGTCGCCTCGGTGGTTCGCGGGTAGCGCTGAATTACGTGCTTCAGTTCCTGGATGCCATCCTGTTGCTGTCCCAGTTCGATCAGCGCGAAACCTTTCTTCAACTGAGCCGAGGCAGCTTTGTTTCCGCTGGGAAAGTTCTGCATGACGAGATCGTAGTTCGCGACCGCCGTTTTGATAGTCGCCAGCCTTGTATTCCATTTCGGCTAAATAAAAGTACGCATTCCCAGCCAGATCGGTGTCCGGATAGAACTTGATATAGTCGCTGAACTCCTTGCCGGCGACATCATTGTTTCCGCCGTTGAAATCGCGCAAGGCGTTGTTGTAGAGCACGTCGGGAGGAGGGGCAGCCGCCATAGCCTGGGTCTGCTGTTGCGTTTGCGACTGCTGCGCAGCCAGGGATTGCTGCGCCGCCTGCAAGTCTTCGAGTTGCTTGCTGAGCTTGGCCAGACGAACCTTCAACTCGTCCATCGTGTCATTGAGCGCCTGAATCTGCCCGGAAATCTGGTCGACCTGCCCGCCGCTAGCTTGCTGCTGCTTGTTAAGCGAAGCCTGCAGCCCCGTGATCGCGGCCGTCACCTTGTTGGCGGAATCGGTGTTCTGCTCGAGCAGATTTTTCATGACGCCCATGCGCTCGTCAAACGACTGCTTCATCTGCGTCATCGCCTGCTGCAGTTGATCGACCTCGGTTTGAAGTTGCACGATATCCCGGTTAGCTCCGTAAGCCGGAACCTGCGCGATCGAAAACACGAACACCAGGCTGAGCGCGAGTGGAAGACATTTCGATTTCATGTTTGCCATAAATAGTGACATAGATAGTTGACCTGAATCGTTGATGTGTTCGATCACACCAACCCCTTATAGTGTACGGCGGAACGGGGCACAACCCCGTCCCGCGGTAGTATCGTGACCGCGAGAAGATTACCGCAGCCGGCAGAGCGTAGCGCCGGCACCTTGCCGGCGGTTCCGAGGGCGCCTCGCCCTCGGCGCTCGTAGAAAAGATAATGCGGTCACTACACTGGTTCGGCCATAGCTTGCCCGGATTTACTTCTCGTATACGAAGTGGCCGCGGCGATTCTGCTGCCAGCACGCTTCGTTGTGCTCGGTGCAGAACGGCTTCTCTTTGCCGTAGCTGTAGACTTTGATGCGATCTCCGCCCACTCCCGCCTGAATGAGCGCGTTCTTCACGGAATCGGCGCGATTGGTTCCAAGTGCCAGATTGTATTCGGTCGAGCCGCGTTCGTCGCAGTGACCCTCGACCGTGATGTGAATGCCGGGATGCTGTTGCAGGAAGCTCGCATCCGCCTGGATCGCGGCTTGCTCGCTCGCGCGAATATCCGACTTGTCGTAATCGAAGTACACGTCCTTGACGTTCTGCGCGAACAGTTCTTCCTCGGTCGCCGAACTGGTGTTGACGGGCGGTGGGGCGGGCGCGGCATTCACGGTCACGCGCGCAGTGGCGTCCTGTGTGCCGCCGGCGCCTTTGGCGACCAGATGATAGGTCGTCGAATCGGCGGGAGTCACCTGGCGCGAGCCGCTGGTGTCGACGGCGCCGATCCCGTCAATGCTGACATCGGTGGCGTTCGTGGTCTGCCAGGTCAAGGTCGTCGATTGACCCTGATTGATGGTGTTCGGGTTCGCCGATAGCGAGGCCGTAGGCGCTGTTGGCGCAGGCGGCGGTGGAGGCGGGGGCGGAGCTGCTTTCTTGTGGCATGCGCCCAGGAGCATGATCATACCGAGTGCACATGCGAGGGTAGCCCATCTCGTCGTTGTCATTCTCATTGCGTGCTTCACGGATTCCTCTTTTCTGTGCGCCCGCAAAGTGGCGTGCAATCTTTGACAATTTTGCAGCCTGACGACAGGGCGCACTCTCGACCGGCCGCATGAACCGTTTTCTTAACTGCCTGTAGCGCAACTCGAGTCTTCTGCCTCAGCGCCTGAAGGCGCCCTTCATGGCGTAGCTCCTGCGGCACGCCTGAAGGCGTGCCCTGATACGGATCGTTCTACTTCCTGCCCTAGTACCGTGACCGCGAGAAGATTACCGCAGCCAGTAGAGCGTAGCGCCGGCACCTTGCCGGCGGTTCCGAGGGCGCCTCGCCCTCGGCCTTCGGCGCTCGTAAAAAAGATCATGAGGCCACGACACTAGCCCAAACCCTGTTACGAAATCGTTCTGCTTCCTGCCCAGGCGTGTCCTGCTACGAACCAATCTACTTCCAACTCCAATTGGGCTGGGTATTATTGCCCTTGAACGTCAACTGCTTCACATTCGTGCCATCCGCCAGCATCGTCCAGATCTGGTCCGTGCCCGACCGGTGCGACTGAAAAATAATGTGCCGTCCATCGGGAGACCAGCAAGGGAAATCGTTGCGGCCCGCGTCATGCGTGAGCTGCACCCATTGTTTGCTGGCGATATCCATCAGGTAAAGATCGTTCGAGCCGGGCTCGCCCGGCCCATATTTGCGCATCCAGGAGAAAGTCAGAAATTGTCCATTCGGCGACCAGTTAGGCGAGACCGCGTAGCCCTGATCGGTGACGCGTTGCAGGTTCGTGCCATCGGCATCCATCGTATAAACCTGCGGCAGGCCTGTGCGCCCGCTGACGAACGCAATCTGCGCTCCTGTCTTGCGATTCCAAGCCGGAGAAACGTCCGGCCCCTTATCGTTGGTCAGACGCCGCGCGTTTCCGCCCGAGGCGTCGACCACAAAAATATTGGGATAGCCGTTCCGCGATGAAGAGAACGCAATCTTGCCATCCGGAGACCACGAAGGAGAGAGATTCATGCCTCCAAAACGCGGGAAGGCAACCTGGCGGTTGAGATCGAACGAGTACATCAGGATCTCCCACCCATTCTTGGTGGCGGAACTGAAAGCCAGGCGCGAGCCATCGGGCGAAATGCGCGGCGAAAGAGAAATGTTTCCGAGGTGCGTGATCTGCTGCTGGTTCGCGCCGTCGTAGTCCATCATCCAGATTTCTTTGTGGCCGGTCCGGTCGCTCACAAAATAGAGTTTGCTCTCGGCGATGCCCTGAATTCCACCGCCCAGCCGAAAGATGATCTCATCGGCAAATCTATGCGCGATCACGCGCACCGCGCTGTCCGTGGCGGAATCGCTGTACTGCTTGCCTAGAACTTGCGGCGACGCCTGATTCTTCAGGTCGTAGAGCCATCCCTGCACGGTGACCTTGTCGGCCGTCGCACCCAGGTTGCCAAACGCCAGCATGGAGGCGTTGGGCGGCGGCGAACCCCATGCCGCGAAATTCAGCTCCGAAGGCTGACCCGGCGCTTGCAGCGGATAAAAGCTCTTCGAGACGAGATCGAAAATTCCGGCCTGGTCAAGATCGTTCCAAAGCGTGTCGTTGAAGCTCTTCAGGAGGGCGGCGTTCTTGGAGTCTTGTGTCGACGGCTTGAAGTCAGAAGCCGCGAGGCGTACTTTTTCGACACCGAGTCCGGTTCCGGTGCGAATCCAGTCCTGCGCGAAACTAGTGGCCGCCAATAGAAAAATCAATGCGACAACGAAACCGAAACGTTGGCAGCCAAGCTGGGATGATTGATCGTGGCGCGACGTAATCCCCTTGCCTAGCGAGCGAATTTGTCTCTCATAAGTAGGATGTATGGCGGGGGATGTCGAGTTGCTCAATGTGTGCTCCCTTAAAATCGTGTGCTCCTCAAAATCGTCGTTCGCTATTCGTCGTTCGTCGTTAGCCAAAAGCGTCGTTCGTCATTCGCTTTTCGCGCCCCGGATTCGTCACGTCCGCCCGCTTTATCGTTCAGCCGCAATGAGCGAACCCTCTAAGCGAACGCCGCCTTTAGCGAGCGACGAACAGCGAACGACCAACGACGAACGACTGAACGACTATCTTTTGTAATCAAACCAGAACTCCACCGAAACCTTATTGCCCGAATACTCCGAGGGCAAAGGCCCAAACGTATCGATGCGCTGAATCGCATATACCGCCGATCGATCAAGCGATGGCACGCCGCTCGACTGTTCGATCTGCACATTGCCAGGATGCCCATCGCGCGCGATGTCGAACGTCAGATAAACCCGATTGGCTTCATGAATGCTCGGATCGACTTCGTATCGCAACCAGTTATCGGAAACCTTTCGCTGCACCGCTTGCACATACCACGAGAACCGGCTGCCGAAATCGCCGCCTCCTCCACTAAATCCGAATCCGCCCTTCGCGCCCCCGGCGTTAAACATCGCATAGGGACCGCTGACCGGGCCGCCTTCGCCGTAAGGAATCTGGTTCGTCTCCGGCGGCGCGGCCACAGCCTTGTGTGGGGTCACGCTCGGCACGGGCTTATTCTTCTTCTTCGTGTTCTTGTCGGGAATCGGAATCGCATCGGGCTCTTTTTCCTCCACCTTGGGCTGCGACTGCGTGAGGCCCTTGGATTCCGTAGCCACCACATTGGTGGTCTGCACAGGGTTGGCGGGCAAGGGAACGGACGTCACCAGCGTTGCTCCCATGGCGTCTCCGCCTCCGCCGCTGCCCCAGCCCTGGCCGCGAATGCCAGTGATGTACGAGGCCCAGAGCACGACGAACACCGTGAACGCCACATGCAATCCCGCGGACCACGCCAGTGGACGCCGGAGTCCGTCGTTTTCGAAATCATTAGTGGCTGCCATGGGAATCAAGAGGCTGCGTCACGATGCTCACGTTGCTGATGCCTGCTTGCTTGATTGCGTCCATCACGGTGGCAAACGCGCCAAACGGCACATCCTGGTCCGCGCGCAGGTAAATCGACTGGTGCTGCGGATCGCGAATCTTCTGCTTCAGACGCGCCGCAATCTGGTTGATATTGATGGGATCGTTCCCCAGAAAGACTCTTTGCGATTTGTCGATGCTGATGACGAGCCGCTCTTCGGTGATCTCCTTAACCGTGCGCGTCTTCGGCACATTGACTTCGATGCCCGATTGCAGGATCGGCGCGGTCACCATGAAGATGATCAGCAAAACCAGCACGACATCGACCAGCGGCGTGATGTTGATGTCGGCCAGCGCGCTCTGCGTGCGCCCGTTAGCGGTAGTAAATGCCATCAGCGTCGTACCTCTGCTGCAGCCGCCGTTTGCGCCGGTTGGCGTTCGACCAGGTTCAGCATCTCGAGCGCGAAATCGTCATTGCGTGAAGCCATTTCGCGAATCGAACCAATGATCAGGTTATAGGCGATCACTGCTGGAATCGCCGCTGCCAGTCCGGCCGCGGTGGTAATCAAAGCTTCTGAAATTCCAGGAGCGACGGCGCGCAACGTGGCCGCGCCCGCCGTGCCCAGGCCATGGAAGGCGTCAATGATGCCCCATACCGTTCCGAACAGTCCGATAAAAGGAGTGACCGCGCCGGTGATGGCGAGCCACGGCACATGGCGCTCCAGGCGCGTGATCTCATCGGACGATGCGATCTGCATGGCCCGCTGAATCGAGACCGGACTCTGTATCCCTCCCGTAGTCCCCATCTGCCGCCTGAACTCCGCGACTGCGCCTTCGAAAACGCCCACCAGCGGGCTGGGACGGAATTGATCGGCCACCGCAGCCACGTCTTGTATGCGCGGAGCCTTGCGAAAGGCGCGTATGAATCGCGCGCTCTGGATCTTCGCGCTGCGGATGACGCGCCACTTGGCAAGTATCACCGCCCACGAAAGCACGCTGAAAGCCAGAAGCAGGACGAGGACGGTCTTGGCAACCGCACCAGTTTGAAGGACGAGATCTACGATTTCGCCGCCCACGAAAGAGAGAAAAAAAAGAGACAAATGCATCGTTTTCCGGAGAACCCCTGTTGTGAAATTATAGACCGAAGTGGGCAGGTGCCGAATCGAGGTACCGCATCGGTCAACGCAAATCGAGCTTCGGCCCCGCGTAGCGACAGCCGCCCTCGGCTGTCCAAGGCTGTCCAAGGCTGTCCAAGAAAGCTGATCGAAAGTTAGAAAAGATCATGCGGCCTCGACACTGGAATGGAAGGTTTTGCCAAGTGGTTGGTATTCTCCGTGTCTCTGTGCCTCCGTGGTGAACAGCGTGCGCGCCCGGGTTCCTCCGTGCACCTCCGTGTCCTCTGTGGTGAACGCTTTTCGTCGGCACTGAATCCGAGTCCCCCTGGGTTTCCACAAGTTCCAGTTTTTCTCCGTGTCTCCGTGCCTCCGTGGTGAACAAGGTGAGAATAGCCCTAAGTTGCGGGAGAGTCATTATGTGCTATGCTGCGCGTAAATTTCCTATGCTGCAAATTTAGGAAATGGCCTGTGCTCACTGAACTGCGCCTCGAAAATTACGCGGTCATCGACAACGCCGTGATTGAATTCGCGTCCGGCCTGAATTTACTCACGGGTGAGACGGGCGCAGGCAAGTCGATCCTGATTGATGCGCTCGGATTACTCCTGGGAGAGAAGGCCTCGTCCGACGTGATTCGCGCCGGAGCGGATCGCGCGATTGTCATGGGAGTGTTTGATAGTGAAGGAGCCGCGGCCCAGGCCATCGAAAGCATTCTGGAAAGCAACGGGTTGGACGCGGATTCCGGAGATGCTTCGCTCATCCTGCGGCGCGAGATTGCGGCGGGTGGCAAAGGCCGCGTCTTTATCAATAATCAGCCGGCGACTGTCGCCGTTCTGAAGCAGATAGCGCCTCACCTGGGCGTCATCCACGCGCAGAATGAATCGATTGTAAATTTCGACGCAGCCGCGCGGCAGGCTTTGCTCGACGCTTATGCAGGCGTTGAGTTCGATGACGTCACGGCCGCCTTTGCGAGTTGGAAGCAGACCGGCGAACGCATTGCCGAACTGGAACAGAACGAACAGGATCGCATGCGCCTGGCGGACTTGTGGACTTTCCAATCTCGCGAAATCGGCGAGGCGCGTCTCACGCCCGGTGAAGATGAACGGCTCGAAGCCGAAAAACGTGTGCTGGCCAATGCGGAAAAAATTTACGGCGCGGCGATCAACGCCTTCGACCTCCTGTATGAAGGTAACGCATCGACGTCGTCGAGCCTGCGCGCCGCGCAGAAGCATATCGAAGAGCTTGCCCGCTACGAGCCGAAGTTTCAGGAGGCGCTCGCGGCCCTGGAATCGGCGCGCATCAGCATTGAAGACGTCGGCGCCACCGTGCGCGATTATGCCGGCGGAATTCATGCTTCTCCGGAGCGGCTCGCTCAATTGGAAGAACGGCTGGCTGCGCTGGATCGCCTGAAGCGCAAGTATGGTCCCACCCTCGAGCAGGTGATTGCGTTTGGCGAAGAGGTTCGGCGCAAGCTGACGGAAATGGAAAACAAGGACGAAGTGCTCGCCGAACTGCGCGCCCAGCAGGCCGTTGCAGTCGAGCATTATCGCAAGGCTGCTCGCAGCCTGTCGCGCAAACGGCAGGAAGCGGCGCATAAGCTCGAGAAGACGGTCGAAGCCGAGATCAACGATCTTGCCATGCGCGCGGCGTTCGCGATCTCTGTTGAAGAAAATGAAGCCGAGACGCACTGGACATCCTCGGGCATCAATCAGGTCGTCTATCGAATTGCCACCAACCCCGGCGAGGCCATGCGCCCGCTCGAGCAGATTGCATCGGGCGGCGAGCTATCGCGCGTGATGCTGGCGCTGAAAGTGAGCGTGGAAGCGGGCGTTGATCCTTCTGGAAAGAAAAGTGTGGCGCGGACCTGCCCTGAGCGTGCGCCGAAGGGGCCCTCGCCCGCGTTCCGTCCCACGCAGCAGCGCACGCTCGTGTTCGACGAAATCGATACCGGCATCGGCGGACGCGCGGCGGAGGCGGTCGGGAAAAAACTCAAAGAGCTTGCGAAAGGGAACCAGGTTCTTTGCGTGACCCACCTGCCCCAGATCGCAACCTTCGCCGATCATCACTACCTGATCGAAAAGCGCGCGTCCGGCGGCCGAACCAAAACCACCGTCCGGCAAGTCACAGGCGAAGAGCGCACCGAAGAGGTAGCGCGCATGTTGTCGGGAGCGAAGCTGACCGAAACTTCGCGCAAGCACGCCGAGCAGATGATTCGGGCGAATGGGTGAGTGAAAGGAAGCTCGGGTCAACTGTAGAGACGGGGCTTGCCCCGTCTGGCAGCGAGTACGATAGTTGAGAACCGAATAGATTGGTTTATTCGGCGTGTTTGCGCCTTCCCTGATTCGAGTCCGCGAATAGCGAACGACGAACAGCGAACGACGCAAGCGCTTCGAGTAAATTTTATCTAGTCAGAGTCTCCCTGCGTGTCGACAAGATTCCAGCTTTCCTCCGTGTCTCCGTGACTCCGTGGTGAACAACGTACGTCCGCTTTTCGTCGAAACGGAATCAGAGTCTCCCTAAATCACCACCACTTCAGCCCCCCGCCCGTGCAGCCCGCGCTCAAACGTAACGAACTTCAGTCCTGCTACCGCCGCGAACGCCAGAAGGTAAGAGTCCACCCAAACCTTCCGTAACTGGCCCGGTAGCGACTGTCCGGTTAAAGACTGGTCCGTTAACCGCGAGCGCCAGCGGAACTCCTTTTCCAGATCGTCGGGCTCTGTCAGAAAGTCAACCCGCTCGTCCGCCCAGATTCGGTCCCACAGGCTCCAGGCTTCCGCTATTGATTTCACATCGCTCCCCATCACCTGGCCGCTCATGAGCAGCCTTAGGAGGGTGATCTGCGTGAAGCGGCAAAAAAAGAATTGCTCCTCGTCCACCTGCTCGAACCATGCCCGGGCTCTTTCCGAATCGGCGTGCCGGTTCCACACCAGCGCCAGCCACACATTGGCATCAGGGAAATTGAATGTGTTCATAGATCTCTTCGTTCGAAAGTTCCACCTTCGGCCCGTTGGAGAGGATCAGCGGAAATTGCACCTTCTTCGGCCGCGGCCGGTGTCCCCGCAGAAGCGACGCCCGGACTCCCGCCAGCACCAGTTCCCGAACCGAGCGTTCGCTCGCCGCCGCCTGCGCCTTAAGTCGACGATACAACGGCGCCGGAATGTCAATGGTAGTGCGAATCGAAGCACGGACCGTAGCGCGCTCTGAACTCCCATTCGAATCCTGCGTCATATCACACAATTATTCCACAATGCCATAAATATGGCACAATTTGTTGTTTGACTTAGCTAAGCAAAGTTAGCTAACATAAGACCATGGAAACAGTCACCATCCACAAGGCCAAGACCGAGCTTTCGCGGTTGATCGAGCGCGCTTGCCGAGGCGAGGAAATTGTGATCGCCCGAGGGAAGAAACCGGTCGTGCGGCTGGTCGCAATTTCGTCGGCCTTAAAGAAGCGCCAGCCAGGACGCCTCAAAGGCAAGATTTCATACACCGACGATGCCTTCGCTCCTCTCACGGATCAGGAACTGAAAGATCTGGGATTCGAGTAGGTCACCTCGACATGGAAGCTCTCCTCGACACCCACGTTGTCATTTGGTGGTTTGAAGGCTCGCCGATGCTCTCGAAACGGGCAACCGCGATTCTGGCCGCATCGGACAATACTCTGTATGTTTCCGCCGTGGGTGGGTGGGAGATCGCGATTAAGTTCAACTTGGGAAAGTTTCGGTCGGCGGAACTGATCGCAGACATGAGTGGTTTTGCAGCCGAGGAGGGCTGGACCGAATTGCCCATCAGCATGGGCCACGCCGTCAGAGCGGGGCTGCTGCCCTTGCATCATCGGGATCCATTTGACCGGCTGCTGGTGGCGCAGGCGCAGGCGTTGGGTGCGCCCATCCTGAGCGCGGACAGAGCTCTGGACGAATATGATGTGCGCCGCATTTGGTGAAACGTGGACGGCTCGCCTCGCGCTTCTCTCGCAGTTGGCGGTCCGGTTCTCACCATCCGCTGCTAATCCTAGCTGCTTCAAAGGCTTACATTGACCCTGGGGTGCTTTCTTCGATACTCTTACACTAGCTTTTAAGCATCTTTTTCGGGGAGAACTGTACCCTAATAGGGTGTAGGGGGATGGCATTGTCTGAGAGAAAGCAACTTCTGCTGTTGAAGCCGCGCGGATTTTGCGCTGGCGTGGTGCGGGCGATCGATATTGTCCGGATTGCGCTGGAGGCGTTCGGGCCTCCCATCTATGTGCGCAAGGAGATTGTGCATAACCGGTTTGTGGTCGAGGAACTGCAGCACAAGGGCGCGATTTTTGTCGACTCCGTCGATGAGGTGCCGGAGGGCGAGCGCGTGATTTATAGCGCGCATGGCGTGTCTCCCGAGGTGCGCGAGAATAGCAAGCTGCGGAAGCTGCGCGTGATTGATGCCACCTGTCCGCTCGTCACCAAGGTTCACGTCGAGGCGGTGAAGTTCGCCAAGGAAGGGTATTCGCTGATTCTGATTGGCCACCGCGATCATGATGAAGTCATAGGGACGCTCGGTGAGGCTCCGGCGGTGACGCAGGTGGTGGGGTCTCCGCAGGAAGTGGCGTCGGTTACGGTGCCCGATCCCAGCAGTGTTGCCTATCTTACGCAAACTACTCTTAGCCTTGACGAGACTCGGGATATCATTGCCGCATTGCGCAAGCGGTTTCCGAATATCAAAGGGCCGGCGGCGCAGGATATTTGTTATGCCACAGAAAACAGACAAGTTGCTGTGAAGCACGTGGCTTCGGACGCGGAGTTGCTACTGGTGGTTGGATCGGATAATAGTTCGAATTCCAAGCGACTGGTTGAGGTGGCGCGCAGTTTGAGGACCGAGGCGCATCTAATCGATAACTACAGCAATATCCGTGCAGAATGGCTGAAGGGCGTCAGGACAGTGGCGCTTACGGCGGGAGCGTCGGCTCCAGAACACCTGGTGCAGGAAGTGGTCGAGTTCCTGGGCGGCAAGGGTTTTGGGGACGTGCAGGAGCTTGAGATCATGCCGGAGAATGTGCGGTTTGGATTGCCTCCGGAGATTGTGGAGACGATTGCGGCGGCTCCGGGCGCGGAGGTTTCTGCCTAGATTTGTTTGGCGAGGCGCCCCCGCGACCGCCGGCGAGGACGCCGGCGCTACGAGATCTATCTATCTGTCGAGTTACGAGGTGCTAGTGAGTGACAGGAGTTTGAATGGACGAGTCCTCCCCCTATAGTTCGCGGTGCCGCACCCAGCACGCCAACGCGGGCGCGCTGGGAACCCCGCAGATGCGATTCGGGAAGATTGACGACCTGGTCAGCCGGGTTGCGGTCGCCATCGATGGCGCGCGCAAGTTTCTTTTTTCGCAGCAGCACGATGAAGGATATTGGTGCGGAGAACTGGAAGCCGATACCACCCTGGAGTCGGATTACATTCTGCTGCACACGCTACTCGGCACCGGGAACGAGGAGCGATTCCAGAAGGCGGCGCGATACATTCTGAACCACCAGAATGAAGATGGCGGCTGGAGCATTTATGCTGGCGGGCCATCGAACATCTCGGCCTCGGTGAAGGCATATTTCGGACTCAAGCTGGCGGGATTTACGGCCGATCATCCTGCGCTCGCGCTTGCGCGCAAAAAAATTCTGGAGATGGGCGGCGTCACCGAAGTTAATACATTCACCAAGATCTATCTTTGTTTCTTCGGGCAATACGATTACGACGCCGTGCCGGCGGTGCCTCCGGAGATCGTGCTGTTTCCGAACTGGTTCTGGTTCAATATCTACGAAATTTCCTCGTGGTCGAGGGCCATCCTGGTTCCGCTGTCGATCTGCTACGCGAAAAAGCCGTTCAAGAAGATTCCCGATGAGATGGGTGTGGAAGAGCTCTTTGTCGGCGGGCGCGACAAGTCGCGCATGCATCTGCATTGGGCAAAGAAGCGGATCTCGTGGCGGAATTTCTTTCTGGTGATCGACCGCATGGTGCACTGGTTCGAGCGCGTGCATGTGCGGCCGCTACGCTCAGTCGCGCTCAAGCAGGCTGAGAAGTGGATGCTGGCGCGCTTTGAGATGAGCGACGGGCTGGGCGCGATTTTTCCATCCATGATGAACGCGATCATCGCGCTGCGCTGCCTGGGATATTCGCTCGACGATCCGCAGGTGATTCGGGCCCTGGATGAATTTGAGAAGCTTGGGATTGAAGAGGGCGACACATTCCGGATGCAGCCTTGCATGTCTCCCGTGTGGGATGCGGCGTATGCGCTGTTTGCGTTGGGCGAGGCCGGGGTTCCGGCGAACGATCCGCGACTGGTGAAGTGCGCGGACTGGATCCTGCAGAAGCAGGTGCGCCGGCCGGGCGACTGGAAGGTCAAGAACCCGAAGGGCGAGCCGGGCGGGTGGTACTTCGAATTCAACAACGAGTTTTATCCCGATGTGGACGACACGGCCATGGTTTGCCTGGGATTGAGCCGGGTGGAGCATCCGAACGGGCGCTATCAGTCGGAATCGGTGCAGCGGGCGCTTGATTGGGTGTTGTCGATGCAGTGCAAGAACGGCGGCTGGGCGTCGTTTGACAAGGACAACGACCGCATGGTGTTTCAGTACGTGCCCTTCGCCGATCACAACGCGATGCTCGATCCGCCGACGGTCGACATCACGGGCAGAATTCTGGAGTGCCTGGCGACTTATGGATTTAATCAAGAATCATCCGGCGGTGAAGAAGGCGATCCAGTTTATTCGCGATGAGCAAGAGCCCGATGGAAGTTGGTTCGGGCGCTGGGGCGTGAATTACATCTATGGGACGGCGCTGGTGCTGCGCGGTCTGGAAGCGATGGGCGTGGACCGGAACGAGCCGATGATCCAGCAGGCGGCGGAATGGCTGCGCATGGTGCAGAACTCCGGATGGCGGCTGGGGCGAGACGGTGGGATCGTATGACGATCCTAATCTGCGCGGTCAGGGCGACAGCACGGCCTCGCAGACCGCATGGGCGATCATGGGACTGCTGGCGGTGGGGGACACGCGCAGCGAGTGCGTGGCTCGCGGGATCGCGTATCTTTTGCGCACGCAGAAAAAAGATGGTTCGTGGGATGAGGCGTTCTTTACGGGGACGGGATTTCCGCGCGTGTTCTATCTGAAATACCATCTGTACCGGCAGTATTTCCCGCTGATCGCGCTGACGGCGTATGCGAAGGTAATGGCGGAGAAGAGCTAGTCTTAGCCATCAGCTATCAGCTATCAGCCGTCAGTGAAGGCTTTGGCGTGAGCAGACTAGGTTTCCTTCTGAACGTTGACGGTGGTTGCAGCGCCTGAGGGCCTTTGGGTTTACTGAGGGCTGACGGCTGAGAGCTGAGAGCTGGGTTGAAGGCTTTTGTCACTGGCGCTACCGGATTCCTGGGCAGTCATGTGGCCCGCGCATTGGCCGCGCAGGGAGCGGAGTTGCGGCTGCTGGTGCGGGCTTCGAGCGATCTGCGGAATATTGCGGATTTGAATGCCGAGCGCGCTACGGGAGATTTACGCGATCCGGCTTCGATCGAGAAGGCGATTTCCGGCTGCGAGGTAGTATTTCACGTTGCGGCCGACTATCGGCTTTGGGTGCGCGATCCGGCGGAGATGTACCGGTCGAATGTTGAAGGCACGCGAACACTGCTTGAAGCGGCGCGGAAGTCGGGAGTGCGGCGGGTGGTGTACACGTCGAGCGTGGCCACCATGGGATTTGACCTCGAACCACGCGGCTGCCGAGCTTCGCTCGGCTTGGACCCTTCGACTTCGCTCAGGGCAGGCTCGCGAGGGCGCCCGTCCCCACACGAACAATGCGGCTGACGAAGACAGTCCGGTTTCGCTGGCGGATATGATTGGGCCTTACAAGCGGTCGAAGTTCATGGCCGAACAGGTCGCGTTCGAGGCGGCGAAGTCGGGAGTCGATGTGGTGATCGTGAATCCGACGACGCCGGTCGGCGAGCGCGATGTGAAGCCGACGCCGACTGGGCGGATTGTGCTGGATTTTCTGAAGCGGAAGTTTCCCGCGTACGTGGAAACGGGACTGAATCTGGTAGATGCGACCGAGTGCGCTCGCGGCCATATATCTGGCGCTGGAAAAAGGGAAGCGCGGCGAGCGATATATTCTGGGCGGCGAAAACTTGACTCTGAAGCAGATTCTGGACCGGCTGGCAGCAATTACGGGATTGAAATCGCCGACCGTGAAGCTGCCGTATGTATTCGCGTTGGCGACGGGCGTGGTGGACGAAATCGTGACCGGGCGGCTGTTGGGCCGCGAACCGCGCGCGACGATTGATGCGGTCCGCATGGGACGCAAGATGATGTTCGTCAGCTCGGCGAAAGCGGAGCGGGAGTTGGGCTGGCGGACTGTTCCTGTGGATGGAGCGCTGCGGCGGTCGGTGGAGTGGTTCCGGGCGAATGGATATGTCTAGGGTCGCGATTGTCGCGGCGATGGAACGGGAAGTCGCGCCGCTGATCCGAGGCTGGAAAGTTCGCGAGATCGAGCACGATGGACGGCGGTACCGGCTGTTTTATTCCGGCGAGCCGGAAAATAGCGATGCGGTTTTGATTTGCGGTGGCATTGGAGCGGACGCCGCGCGGCGAGCCACCGAGGCGGTGATTCAGGAAACAAAGCCCGAGCGGGTGCTGTCAGTGGGTTTTGCGGGAGCTCTCGATTCGATGATGAAAGTCGCGGATGTTCTGGAGCCAAGATTGGTGGTAAATGCCGCCGACGGGGCGCGCACAGAGACGGGATCGGGGCAGGGGACGCTGGTGAGTTACGCGGCGGTGAGCGACCGTGATCAGAAGCGACGCTTGGCGAAGGCGTATGCGGCGATCGCGGTGGATATGGAGGGTGCCTCGGTGGCGCTTGGAGCGCAGGCTCACGGACTTGAGTTTGCCGCCTTGAAGTCGATTTCCGATGAACTCGAGTTTCCGATGCCCCCGATGAATCGGTTTGTCGCCTTCGATGGACGCTTTCGCTTCACGCGATTCGCGTTGCATGTTGCGGTGCGTCCGTGGCTTTGGATGCGGACGATTGCCATGGCGCGCAATAGTGCGAAAGCGAGCCGGGCGCTGTGCGCGGCGATTGAGAACTATTTGAAGCGCGAAAGCGCGAGTCGGACGAGCTGCGACCCGGCGATGAACCCATCCAAAGCGAGCCTGGGTGAGGCATCCGGAGTACCGTCGCGGCAAATTTTGAGTTGAGAGGCGGTTGATTGCTGATGGCTATGGTTGGGCCAGTTGCGGTGGAAAGCGGCGTGGAGCGGATTCCGGCCACCATGAAGGCGGCGGTTTATCGCGGTATCGATGATGTGCGCCTGGAGGAAGTTCCCGTTCCCGAGATTGGTGCGGGCGAGATGCTGGTGCGGGTGCACACTTGCGGCATTTGCGGGACGGATCTGAAGAAGATTTCTACGGGATCGCACTCAGCCCCGCGCATCTTCGGGCATGAGACTTCAGGTGTGGTCGCGAAGGTGGGCGCCGGAGTGCGCGAGTATGCGGTCGGCGATCGCGTGATGGTGTTTCATCATATTCCATGCCGCGAATGCTACTACTGCCGCCACAAGACGTTTGCGCAATGCGCGACTTACAAGAAAGTGGGTTGCACGGCGGGTTTCGAGGCCTCTGGCGGAGGATTTGCGGAATACGTGCGCGTAATGGATTGGATTGTGCGGAAGGGAACGGTCCGGATACCGGACGGAGTTTCCTTCGAGCAGGCCTGTTTTGTAGAGCCGGTCAACACTTGTCTGAAAGGAATTGAGACGCTCTGTCTGCTGCCGGACGAAACAGTGTTCGTCATCGGGCAAGGGCCGATCGGATTGATCCTGGCGATGCTGGCGAAGCGGGCGGGTGCGCGGGTGATTACTTCCGATTTGTATCCTGCGAGGCTTACAATAGCTAAGAGCTTTGGGCTCAACGTGACACTTGATGCTGCGAAGGCCGATGCCGGGCAAACGGTGCGTGGAATGACCGAAGGGCGCGGGGCTGACGCTGTGATTCTGGCAGTCGGCGGGAGCAGTCTGATTCGTCCGGCGATGGAGGCGGCGCGTCCGGGAGGACGCGTTTTGCTATTTGCGCAAACCGCGCGCGGCGAGGCGACAATCGATCCGGCGGCAGTGTGCGTCGATGAGAAGACATTGTTGGGTTCCTATAGTGCGTCTGTGGACTTGCAGGAGGAGTCGGTGCGGTTCGTGATGAGCCGCGAAATGGATTTGGAGCGTCTAATCAGTCATCGCTTCCCGCTTGAGCGGAGCGTGGAAGCGCTGAGGTTGGCGGCCCATCCACAGCCGGACTCGATGAAGATTATTATCCAGCCGGGCAGCGCATGGCCCCCCAGCGGGCCCGGTTTTGGTGTGGTGGGGCCGAGGGCGTGGGAAGGACATTCACTGTGACTGGCAAGATGACGGCGGCCGTCCTGTACGGCAAAGAAGATATCAAGATCGAGCGAGTGCCGATTCCGCGCGTGGGCGACGGCGAAGTTTTGGTGAAAGTACATGTCGCGCTCACCTGCGGCACGGATTTAAAGGTTTACCAGCGGGGATACCACGCCCGCATGATTGTGCCGCCCGCGCTCTTTGGACACGAACTGGCGGGGACGATTGAGCATGTGGGTGAAGGGGTGCGCGGCTTCAAGAAGGGGATGCGGGTGGTGGCGCTCAATTCCGCTCCCTGCGGAATGTGCTTCTACTGCTCCAAGCATCAGGGAAACCTATGCGAAGACCTGCTGTTTAACAATGGCGCGTATGCGGAATATATCCGCGTACCGCGGCGAATTGTTGAAACCAATATGCTGGTTGTGCCCTCGCATGTAAGCTTCGAAGACGCGGCCATGACCGAGCCACTGGCCTGCGTGCTGCGCGGGCTGCATGAGACGAACGTTGAAATCGGGGATACGGTCGCGGTGATTGGCGGCGGTCCGATTGGGCTGATGTTTGTGCAGGTGGCCAAGGCAATCGGATGCAATGTGATCGCGGTCGTGAAGCGTGATTCGCAGGTTACGCTGGCGCGACGCAAGGGTGCGCACGAAGTTGTGCAGATCACGCAGGTGAAGGATCCCGTGCAAGCGGTGCGCGAATTGAGCCCGGAACGGCGGGGCGCGGATGTCGTGATTGAAGCAGTTGGGCGTCCTGAGGCGTGGGAGTGGGCGGTACAGATGGTTCGCAAGGGCGGGACGGTCAACTTCTTCGGCGGTTGTGCCGCTGGAACGAAAGTGCAATTGGATACGAACCGGCTGCATTATTCCGAGATCACGTTGAAAGGGACGTTCCACCACACGCCGGAGACCGTGCGGCGTGCGTTTAACCTGATCGTCGAGAAAAAGGTTTGCGGTACGGACTACATTACCGGCGAGGCGCCGCTTTCGCGACTGCACGACGTTCTGCGCCACATGCTGAACCGCAATGGGGACATCAAGACCGCGATCATTCCCGGCCATTAGCGTCGCGTCCTGTCAATTCGGACATCGGGCTGCAGCCCATTGTCATCCTGAGCGCAGCTGAACGGATCCATTGAATTTTCCCTGCGCTGGCAGAATGCATAGGTCCTTCGCTTTGCTTCGGATGGCATTATGAATATATTGAACATTTGATGACGATCGCGACCAGCCATCGCCCGACGATGCGCCGCTGCTCCGCCGCGTGGGCGCGCCTGCCGCCGGAGTACGCGATTCCGGAAGTTGCACCCACTTTGGCGGAGGCGCGCGAATATTGCCGTCGCCTGGCTCGTTCCCACTACGAGAATTTTTCGGTCGCTTCGTGGTTTCTTCCGGAACGCTTGCGCCAGCATTTCTTTAATGTTTATGCGTATTGCCGAATCTCCGACGATCTGGGAGATGAGGTTGGCGACGCGGACGTGTCATTGCAACTCCTCGACCAGTGGGAGGCGGAGCTGAATGCCTGCTATGACGGGAATCCGCGGCATCCGGTGTTTGTGGCGCTCGCCGAAACTGTGCGGGAATTCGAGGTTCCAAAGCGGGAGTTTGCGGACCTGCTGACGGCGTTCCGGCAGGATCAGCGCGTTGGGAGTTACGAGACTTTCACCGATCTGCTGGGCTATTGCCGCTATTCGGCGAATCCGGTCGGGCATCTTGTGCTGTATTTGTGTGGGTATCGCGATGCCGAGCGCCACAAACTTTCCGATTACACTTGCACTGCGCTGCAACTGGCGAACTTCTGGCAGGACGTGAGCGCGGACTTTCAAAAGGGACGGATTTATCTTCCACTCGAGGATCTGAGGCGATTCGGCGTAGCTGAGACTACCATTCGCGATGGCGAGAATTCCGCCGCGTTTTGCGAGATGATGCGCTTTGAAGTCGAGCGAGCGCGGCAATGGTTTGCGCAGGGATTGCCGCTCGTGAAGAAGGTCGATCGCAAGCTGGCAATCGACATTGAACTATTCAGCCGCGGCGGGCAGGAGATTCTGAAGGCGATCGAGCGGCAAAAATATGCGGTACTCGGCAGGCGCCCCGCGATCTCGAAGGCGCGAAAGCTGGTGCTGGTGGCGCGCGCCGCATTGGGAAAACTGCGATGAGCACGGCCGTGGGAAATGCTCCGGCGCAGTTCGCTCCCACCCGTTCACAAATCAGGATGGCGTATTCGGTGTGCCGGAGCATTGCGCGTTCGGCGGCCAAGAATTTCTATTACGGGTTTTGGGTACTTCCTCCTCGAAAACGCAACGCCCTGGCGGCGGTGTATGCGTTCATGCGGCGATGCGATGACATCACGGATGACAACGCGCTAAGTATCGAAGATCGCCAAAAGAAGCTGGCGGAATGGCTGGACAAGGTTCACCGTGCATTGGCCGGCCAACCCACCGATGACCCGGTGCTGATGGCGCTGACCGATGCGCAGCGGCGCTACCAGATTCCTGTTGGCCTTCTGGACCAGCTTGCGTTTGGAACGGCGGCGGACCTCGAGCAGAGCACGCTGCAGAATGCCCAATTACAGGCTTCTCAACTATCGGCTTCGCCAGATCGCGGGCTCCGTTTTGATGGCGCGCTACCGAACGTTCGACGATCTGCGGCAGTATTGCTACGGCGTGGCTTCGGTGGTTGGCCTGGTCTGCATTCGTATTTTCGGATACCGCGATCCGGCGGCCGAACCGCTCGCTGAGCGCTGCGGTCTTGCCTTTCAGCTTACGAACATTATTCGCGACGTGAAAGAAGACGTCGCCATGGGCAGGGTCTATCTGCCGGAGGAAGACCTGTTGCAGTTTGGGCTCCGGGCGGGCGATCTGGCGGCGCCGGAGATTTCCCGCATTCGTCCGTTATTGGCGATGGAAGCCGACCGGGCGCGCGAATGCTATCAGGCCGGCGAAGAGTTGATCCCGCTGGTGAGTGAGGACAGCCAGCCCGGCCTATGGGTGCTGATCACGATCTATCGCCGACTCCTCGAAAAAATTGCCGGCAATGACTATGACGTGTTTAAAGGGCGTATCCGATTGACAGTTCCGGAGAAAGTCAGCGTCCTGGCGAAAGGAATTCTGAAGCGTCTTTTGTGACGCCGAGCTGCGCTCGGGTGGACAGCCGAGGGCGGCTGTCCCTACGTGCGATTTTCCCCATGCAACAAACGACAGTTGCGATTGCCGGAGGCGGATTGGCCGGATTGGCCGCTGGATGCGCCCTGGCCGATGCCGGATTTCGCGTGACTCTGTTTGAGCGGCGTCCTTATCTGGGCGGACGTGCGTCTTCCTACCAGCATCCGGGAACGGGCGAGATCGTCGATAACTGCCAGCATGTACTGCTGGGCTGCTGCACGAACCTCATCGACTTTTATCGGCGCACCGGAGTTGAAGGCAAGATTCGGTGGTACGAGAATCTGACATTTCTGGAGCCGGGCGGACGCGCATCGGAGATTGGTCCTTCTGCACTTCCTGCGCCACTGCACACCGCGCCTTCCTTCCTGCGCGCTTCCTGCCTCAACCTTTCTGACAAACTCGCAATCAGCCGGGCGATGATCTCTCTGGCTCCAGCGGCGCCAGCGGATCGTGGCCAATCGTTTCTCGATTGGCTGAAGCGGCATGGACAAACCGATCGGGCGATCGAGCGCTTCTGGAAGACGATTCTGGTGAGTGCCTTAAACGAAGATCTGGACCGGGTTTCGGTACCGTATGCGGCGCAAGTAGTACGCGAATCGTTTCTGAAATCTGCAGCAGCCGGGCGAATGGGAATTCCCACCGTTCCGCTTACCGAGCTGTACGGGGCGGCGGGAGATTATATTCGGGCGCGCGGGGGAGAGATAAAGTTTCGCGCGGGAGTTGAGTCATTTGTGGTGCGCGACTCCGAGGTTACGCGTTGTCGCGAATGGACAGGAACAGAACTTCGACTATCTGGTTCTGGCCGTGTCATTTGATGTTCTCGGGCGAATGCTGCCCGATTGTCCCGAGACCGCTCCTCTAGCCGCGATGCTCAGCCAGTTCACCAGTTCGCCGATTACCGGCATTCATCTGTGGTTCGATCGGGAGATTAGCGAGCTCGACCATGCCGTTTTGCTCGACCGCACGATTCAGTGGATGTTTCACAAATCTCGCCTGATCGAAGGCCGGGAGAAGGGAAGCGGCAGTTATGTTGAACTGGTGGTGAGCTGCTCGCGAAGCCTGGTTGAAAAATCGAAGGCAGAAATTGTCGAGATGGCGGTGAGGGAACTGCAGGAGTTCTTTCCCGGAGCGCGGGGCGCAAATCTTCTGAAATCGACGGTGATCAAGGAAGTGAATGCGACCTATTCTCCGGCTCCCGGAATTGACCAGTACCGGCCAAATTCCCAGACGGCGTGGCCGCGCGTTTTTCTGGCGGGCGATTGGACGGCGACCGGCTGGCCCGCCACCATGGAGGGAGCGGTGCGCAGCGGCTATCTGGCGGCGGATGCAGTAGCGCGAACGTCCGATAAGAAAGCCCGCTTTCTTGTTCCCGATCTCGAGGCGGCGGGATTGATGAGATTGTTTGGCTAAACGCGTCCTGCTCCCTTCGGGCTGTCGTCTGATATTCCACATATCCACTCTCGAATGTTCCATCCGATTACTTCCGTTCTGCGGCGGGTTACCGCTGACGTCCTAAAGAATCGACTTCGACATACGATGGTAAAGATATGGCCGAACTCGAAAAAGGCGATGAGCGGCGGCGCAATCCGCGCTTCATTTGCGTCGGCGAGGCCAAGATAAACCCGTTGCCATCGGATGGCGCCCTGGTTTCGGGAAAGCTGCGCAACTTGAGTATCGGTGGAATCTGCGTAGAGACCGACCATCCAATCGATTTGGGAACGCGCACAGAAATCCTGCTCAACGTGGATGCCGTTTCCTTTCGGACGCTTGCCTTGGTCAGGTCGATCTCGAATCGCTTCCGCACGAATATGGAGTTCGTCCAGATGAGCGCGGGCAGCCGGGATATCCTGGCCGACGTGCTCGAGCACATGGCACGCGTGCAGAAGATCATGAGAAAGATTCGATTGGCGCCGCTCGATGCGAAGATGGAACTGTCTCGCGAATTACAAGAGCTGGGGGTGCGCATGGATTTGGGTGAACGGGTTCTATCGTTCGGGAAAATCCCGGTTCTTGACGGAAATCCGGCCCCGGATTCCGGGCACGACACCCAGGAGACACCTGTGGCCTTGGAGCCGCGGGTGATCAGGGTGGATCTGTTTGGGTAATGCTATTCGAAAGTAGCTTCATTCCGTCTATCGCGCGGCAACGTCTTGTTATCTGGGAAGGGCCACCTGCGAAAAGCTCGGAAGAATAGTCAGTTGTAGCGGTTTCCGAGAAGCCGTATCCGCTGCCATTGCGGAGTTCCGCACCGCCGGACAGCCGGGGGCGGCTGTCCCTACGTGACACGCGCAGCTTAAAGCGTGCGTGATGGATACACCAACTGCGGAACCGCTCTAGATCGCCATCAGCGCGACGCCCGCAGCTACCAGCAATGCCGCCAGCCAGCGTCTGCGGCCTACGCGTTCGTGCAGAAAAATACGCGCGGCGACTGCGTTGGCCACAAAAGTTAGCGAGGCCGATGCCGGCACGACCAGGCTTAGATTTCCCCACGAAAGCCCGAAGAGCAGACTGTAAAAGGCCACGGCCATGGCGAGGACTCCGAGAAAAAATGTGGGGGTCGTCAGGATGCGGCCGACCACCGCCAGCAGACCTTCTCTCTGCCAGAGTTCTCCTACGTGGCCTACCTGCTTCATGGAATAGGCGAGGAGCACGTCTCCGGTGGTCGCGGCAATCGTGATGATGGCGACGGCCGCCCAGGCGTAAAGGTCATTCATGACTTGGCCTCTTGTTCCTGGTGAACCGCTGCCATTTGATCTTTGGAGTGGTGATCTTTGGACTGGTGACCTATGTGGCTCGCGGGAGTCACGGATGGGCCCACAGCCACGAAGCCCACTCCGGCTGCGATCAGAGCAATCCCTAACCAGCGTGTGGGAGAGATTCCTTCATGGAAGCCGAAATGTGCGATCAGCGCAACCAGTACGTATCCGATGGAGGTTGCCGGCAGCACGTAGGTGAGGTCGGCCCATGACAGGGCGGACGTGTAGGACGCGAAGAAGGCCAGCAAGAGAACGATTCCGACACTTACCCACGGATTGAGGATGGCGAGGAGCAGTCCGGACACATCGTGCAGTGAGATGCCGCCCAGTTGCTTCATGCCGCGCGCCAGCAGGGAATCGCCAAGGGTGCTGAAGACGGTGATCCCGGCGAGGACGAGGTATTTGCGAAAGGTCATCGCCTACGCTTTGGCGGGTTCCGCAGCGGGTGTTTCGTCTTTGTCCTTGCGGTTGTCCTTGACCCACTTGTGGCGCTGCGCCCGCAGTTTCAGGAAGGTCCGCGCTTCTTTATACAACCGTTTGCGCTCGGAGTTGTTGAATACCGCTTTTCTCAAAATGCGGTAGGCAGCCTTGGGACGGAAATAGTATTCGTCGTAGAAGTGGTGCACGGCTTCGAGAACCTCGGCAGCAGGCAATCCGGGGTATTCAATCTGCACCATCTGGTGGCCGGCATCGTCGACCATTTTGGTTTCCGCGGTCATGAATCCATTCTTGAGGGCGTATTCGTGGAGTTCGGTGCCGGGGTAGGCGTGGGCAACTGAAACCTGGATGGTTTCCACATCCAATTCTTTTGCGAACTTGATGGTGTTCTTGATCGTCTCGCGAGTTTCACCCGGCAGGCCGAGGATGAAGTCTCCATGAACCACGAGGCCGAGTTTGTGGCAATCCTTGGTGAACTGGCGGGCGCGTTCGACGGTCGCTCCCTTTTTTATGTTCTTCAGAATCTGCTGATCGCCGGATTCGTAGCCGACAATCAGGAGCCGGCATCCGGCGTCTTTCATGGCTTTTAGCGTCTCGAAGTCGGTGGTGACACGAGAGGTGCAGGACCATGTGAGGCCGATCGGCTTGAGTTTGGCGCACAATTCGATGGTGCGCGCCTTCTGGATGTTGAAGGTGTCGTCGTCGAAGAAAAACTCTTTCACGTAGGGCCAGTAGTCTTTCGCCTTGGCCATTTCCCGGGCCACATCGTCGGAGGAGCGCTTGCGCCATGGATGGCCGCTGAGCGTTTGGGGCCACAGGCAGAACGTGCACTGCGCTGGACATCCCCGCGTGGTGTATAGCGACACGAACGGATGAAGCAGAAACGGCACGTTGTAGCGGCGGACATCAAGATCGCGCCGGTAAATGTCGGTCACATGGGGCAGAGCGTCCAGATTGTCGATGGTCGGCCGGTCGGGATTGTGCACGACCTGACCATTCTTGCGATAGGAAATGCCGAGGATCTCTTCAATCGGCTTGCCATTGGCATATTCGACAATCGAGTAATCGAACTCCTTGCGGCAGATGACGTCGATTACTTTTGCCTCCGTCAACGCTTTGTCGGGCAGGACGCTGACGTGAGGTCCCGACGAAGGCGATCTTCATCTTGGGGTTGGCGTCTTTTATGGTTTCGGCAATGCGGACGTCCCCCTGAAAGCCGGGGGTACTCGTGAATAGCACGAGCAGTTCATAATCCTTGGCGACCTTGATGGTCTCTTCGGCGCTGATGTGGTGGGGAGGCGCGTCGAGCAGGCGCGCGCCTTCCAGCATGCCGGCCGGATAGGCAAGCCAGACAGGGTACCAATAGGATTCGATCTCGCGCGTTGCAGGCCAGCGCGAGCCGGCTCCTCCGTCGAAATTCTCGAAGGAAGGTGGATTTAAAAACAGTGTCTTCAATGGCATATGGACAATTACTTATTCTAACATTCTTTATTAGATGCAAGAGTTTGGCGCCTAGCTACTATTCAGGCACCACGAATAGCCACGTGAGAAGCGGTTGAAACCCCGCATAATCATGCCTGAGCGTGCGCCAGAACGGCAAACGAACTACGCTGAGTGTCGCTTTCCGGGCACCGGGGCGCGAGAATCGAGCATTGGCTGGCAAGCGCGCTTTGACGCTCATTTTGGAGCGGGGTTCGGGAGCGCCCATTTCTCCAAGTCCCCGGTGGCTCGCAGCAGGTTCATGCGGGCGCGCTGGTATTCGAAATCGGCATCCTGATACTGCAGGTAACGTTCGTCGGCTTGCACTGTGGCGTCCGCCAATTCATGGTACGTGCCTGTCTTGGCATTGATGCGGGTTTGGGCGGCGTCCAGGCCTGACTGTGCCAGTTGATACTCCAGTTGCGCGACATCGCGGGCGGCTTCCAGCTGTTCGGCTGCACTCTGGAGTTTCAAAGTCTCCTCCGAAACCTGATTGCGCGCGGCTTCAGCCTGCTTCTTTGCTTTGAGGGCTTCGAAATCGGCGGCTTCGGCACGGGCGCGCTGGCTGGCATTGAATAAGGGAATTCGGATGGCGACGCCGATGGTGGCGTTGTCAGCCTGAAACGTTCCGCTTGGGAAGAATTTCGCGTAGTGATTGAAAGTGGAAAACCGCGCATACTGCGCAGAGAAATCCAGAGATGGGTATTTCGCGCGATGTTCCGCGGACGCTCGCATTGCTTCCGCTAAAGCATGCTGCTGGGCGATCTTGATGGCAGGACTCGTGGCCATCGCTTTATCCTGGGCGTCTTCTTCCGCGGCGACAGGGGGCAGGGCGGGAATACTTTCGGGCGCAAGTTCGATGGAAGTGACCGGTAAGCCAGTCAGGTCGGCAAGATGGCGGCGCAGAACGTCAGCGGAGCCCCGCGCCTGGGTTCGGTGAAGGCGCACGCGCGCCCCGACCAGCTTGGCTTTGTTCAGATCCGTGGCGCTGTCCACCCCTTCCTGCACTCGATCGGTGACTGCCTGTTCCATTTGTTTTGCGTCGGCTTCATCCTGTCGCAGGCGGGTGAGCCGCGCCTCCCACTTCACCAGTTCGGCATAGCTCAGGACGACATCCTGGATGAGCGCATTGCGCTGGTCCTTGTCCTGAAGCTCGGTGGCATGAATCTCGGCCTTGGCTGCACCCAGGTACTGGCTCTGCGCGGGATTGAACACCGAACTCTGCGCGACGGCATTCACCAGTGCCGGCGCCGATCCTTCGATGTTGAGCGGATATCCATAGGTCCAGCCGAGACCTGAACCGACGAAGATTTGCGGAATGTAGTTATTGCGAAGCTCGCGGTAGGAGGCGATCGCCCGTTGCACATCGGCGCCCGAAATCGCCGTGGTAGTGCTGTGCGACAAGCGCGAGGCGGATCGCGCGTTCCAGAGGCAGAGGCTCAGCGAGAGCGATTCTCCCAAAAAGCAATATGAGGGCAGAGAAAGCAAACAGATTCGTAGAGCGCAACCACCGTGGCAATCGGAGTTTCATCTCGTCACCTTTGTGTTGTTAACCATTCTCTATTCGCGATGGGTCAGGACGCGGTCGGTCCGCGATGCAGAATGCGATGCAAATGCGATGCAAACGCAATGGAGAGATTGTAGTGCTCTGGAAGGAAGTCGGGCAGAAGCTTTGGAAGGTTCGACGCCAGAAAAACGCCCGACGCCAGAAAATGTTCGACGCCAGAACCAGCGGCGAGGGACTCCGCATCCTTACTGAGCCAGTCGACTGAGGGCCTGCTGTGCCAACCCGAATTGGCGTGCCATGGACAAGGAAGCACGGTACTCCTGGGCCGCGGCGGCCTTGTCGCCTTGTCTCTCCAGTAGCATGCCTAGCAGATAATGGGCTTTGAATGCGGGAGCTTCCTCGACCGGTCCGGAAGCGAGATAGCGCTTGAGGAGCTGGATTGCGAGCACCGGGTTGCGGCCGGTGCGAAACAGGTTCTGGGCCACATCCACCAGCACGTCCGGCTTGGACATTGGCGCCTGGCTGGCGCGAATCAGGGTTTTTTCCATTTCGTCATAACGCTTCTGGTGACGGTAAAACAATGCCAGGCTCAACCAGGCTTCCGAGTCCCCCTTACTGGCCTCGATCATTTGACGGTATTCGCGTTCGGCGGTGGCGGGGTCGTGATTCCTCTCGGCGATATGAGCGTAGACCCAATGCTCGCGGGCGGGCGATTTGGCGCCCATGATCCGGGCCTGGGCGCGGGCCTTTTCCTGACCGCCGCCAACAATGCCGGGCGCCTCAAAATAGAATTCAGCGAGATCGGCGTGAGCATCGACGTCATTGGGATCGAGTTGCACGGCGCGTTCGAATTCCTGGCGGGTTTTTCCCGCGAGGCTGGCGGCGGAGAAAAAATTCGCGCGATCCGCCTTCTCTCCATAAACGTGGCCCATCCAGCGGTGATAGCGGCTGTTTCCCGGATCGAGGGCAATGGCCCTCTTGCAGGATGATTCGGCGCGATCCAATTCTTCAATCGCCAGGTAGGCACGACAGAGCAGGTTCGACGATTCGGCGTCGCTAGGGGCAGATGAGAGATGCAGGTTGAGCACGGTGATGGCTTCGTCAATGTGGCCCGCCGCCAGCATATCCCGGGCGGAGTCCGCCACGGAGGCGAACATTGTCACGGAGAGCGTCGCCGGCAGCGTCGCCATCAGCAGCAACAAAACGAAAAACAATTGGGCAATGCGCTTGATCATCTAAAACTTGACCCTTAATACCTTATCGTTCAAAAGATGGCGTTTCTATATTGATGTTCAATACCTGACCTGGGTTCCATTGCCAATCGGTTTGCCGTTCACCGAGTTGATGGCGATTAAATCGTTGGCGGAGAGGCCGCGTGCAATTTCAACCTGCGTGAGATTGGAAAGAGCCATCTCCACATTCTGGCGCTTGAGTATGTGCCCGGCAACCTGCAAAACGTAAGGCTGCGAATCGTCATTGCGAACGGCCTCGCGGGGCACCACCAGCACGTTCTCGTGCTCGGCGGTGATGATAGTCACGCCGACGTTCACATTCGGCAAAAGCCGGAAGTCCTTATTATCCACGATACTGGTCGTTTCCCCAATATTACGTGCGCCGTGGAGCTTTACGGTCGAGGGTACGGCGGTAACGGTGGACTGCCAAACCCGTCCGGGAGCGGCATCCCAGGTGATTTCCATCGGATCGCCAGGCGCCAACCGGGCCACGTCGGGCTCATCGACGAATGCGCGAACCTGCACTTTTCGGAGATCCGCCAT
>CAVPUZ010000011.1:0-363530 GCA_963709055.1 uncultured Acidobacteriaceae bacterium | reverse complement strand
CTTCAGGAGGAATAAGACGCGCTCTTTTTTCGAAGGTTTTTCCACCGATTTGTTATAATTCCGCTTCGCTAACTTCCTAATATCCTCGGAAAGCTGGCAACCTAATGAACACGCGTCTAAGGCACTTAGCGGTTTTTGTTTTTTGCCTGGGACTCTCGACTCTATTCGTCGTTATGGGTTGCAGCAACCAACACCTCGTTTCGATTGCAGTTACACCGCAAAACGCCAGCGTCTCCGCGATCGGACAGACCACGCAGTTTCAGGCAATGGGAACGACCAACCATAACCTGCCACCGGAACTTCTTTCAACAGTAACTTGGTTGTCCAGCAACTCAAGCGTCGCCACCATCAGTTCCACCGGTCTTGCCACTGCAGTGGGCTGCGGCACGACAACGATCAGCGCGCAGGACGGTAGCATTGTCGGGGAGACCGGATTTACCAATACGTGCTCTGGTGGAGGTGGGGGACCTCCGGTGCTGCAGTCGATCAATCTTTACCCCAGCAATCCGAGCATCCCTCAGATTGGACAGACTGCCCAGTTCATTGCAGTGGGTGTGTATTCCTCTCCGTCGAGCAACACCGATCTCACGAGCCTCGTCACATGGGCATCGAGCAATGTAGCGATCGCTGCGTTCAGTACCCCCGGCAGCCCCAGCCTCGCAACTGCAGTCGGCTGCGGAACTACCACCATTACCGCTGAATACCATGGAGTCATCGGTCAGACGCAGCTGACGGTTTCATGTACGGTGCCACCGCCTCCTGTGCTGCAATCGATCACCCTTTTCCCCAGCAATCCGACCATCCCCCAGGTTGGACAAACCGCCCCGCTCACCGCGCTAGCCGTGTATTCCCCACCCCAAGGCAACAACAACATCACCACCACCGCCACATGGGCATCGAGCAACCCAGGAGTAGCTACGATCGGCATCAACACCGGGGTCGCGACGGCGGTCTCCTGCGGCACAACGACAATTCAAGCGGAATTCATGGGAGTCGTGGGGCAGACGACCCTGACAGTTTCATGTCCAGCTCTGCAGTCGATCAACGTTTTCCCCAGCAATCCAACCATCCAAGTTGGGCAACCCGGCGCCCAGCTCGATGCGCTGGCCGTTTATTCCCCACCCCAGAGCAATAACAACCTCACCAGTGTCGCCACATGGTTATCGAGCAACCAGGGAGTTGCTACAGTCAGCACCACCGGGGTTGCCACAG
Source organism: uncultured Acidobacteriaceae bacterium (assembly GCA_963709055.1). Classification (GTDB taxonomy): domain Bacteria; phylum Acidobacteriota; class Terriglobia; order Terriglobales; family Acidobacteriaceae; genus Acidiflorens. Next base: position 362,318 of record CAVPUZ010000011.1, on the reverse strand, counting down.
CAGTCTCCTGCGGCACAACCACAATTCAGGCGGCGTTCATGGGATTCGTGGGTCAGACGCTGTTGACGGTGCCATGTACGACTCCCGTCCTGCAATCGATCACCCTCTTCCCCAACAATCCAACGATCCCCCAGGTTTCGGAGACCACCCAGTTCATTGCGCTGGGCGTATCGTCTCCACCCACGAACAACAACGACCTCACCAGCATCGCCACATGGGCGTCGAGCAATATAGGAATTGCTATGTTCGAAACGCCGGCCAGCCCAAGCCTCGCGACTGCAGTCGGCTGTGGAACAACCACGATTACGGCTGAATCCCGGGGAGTGGTCGGTCAGACGCTGTTGACGGTGCCATGCACGAGCCCACTCTTGCAATCTCTAACCATTCTTCCTAGCAATCCCACGATTCCGCAGAGTGGGCAAACCTCGCAATTCGTGGCCTTGGGAACTCTTAACGGGGTCCAAACTGACCTGACCAGCACTGTTACATGGTCATCGAGCAACATAGCCATTGCTACGATCGACAGCCCGGGACACGCGGGGCTCGCGACCACGGTCTCTTGCGGGACCACCACCATCTCAGCGGAATACCAGAGTGTCATAGCGCAGACACTGCTCACCGTGTCGTGCTCCTCACCTACATCGACTGAGTTGTTGGTTGTGAAAACCGGAAATGTTAATAACGCCACCGTTTCAAGCGCCCCGGCGGGGATCAGCTGCGGCTCTCTTTGCGGTGGGCTGTTCACCGAGGGTACTGGCATTACCCTAACCGCGACTCCCAATCCAACCTCATGGTCGCCGAATTGCCAAGCGTTCCCCGATCCGGTTGTCGGACCCATGTGCTTCATCACGCTTCGGCCCGATCCAACGACGCCAACGCTGATGACAGTAACCGTGAACTTTTAAGCCGGGGGCTCCAGACCTTCGAACCAGCTCTAGGTACGAGTGCGCGGGCGTGCTGGTGAGCCGGCGTTGACCAGCCTCCCGGTGTTCACTTGTTCAATTTGACTTCTGACTTCTGACTTTTTACTTCTGACTTTCCCCCAGCCCCGCTTTCGCCAGCATCTCCAGAAACTGTTTCCCGGTCCGCATATCGATCGATTGCGCTACCAGCCTGCCCTCGCGGTCATAGACGAAACTCTTTGGAATCCCGCCCACTACAAACATCTCGTTCACTCTCCGCCCCGGATCGAGCAGCACCGGAAATGTCACGCCGCGTTCGCGAATAAACGGTTCCACCTTCACTGCATCTTCATCGGAGATCCCGAGAATTACCAGTCCCTGCGCTGCGAACCGCTCATACAGCGCCTCAAGGTCGGGCATCTCCTTGCGGCAGGGCGGACACCACGTCGCCCAGAAATTTACCAGCACCACCTTGCCCCGGAGATCCGCAAACGTCCACGTCTTCCCCGTCAAGTCCTTTAAGGCAAACTCCGCATGCTCGCGCTTTCGGTCGTCGGCCTCCAGTTGCTCCACGGCGGCGCGATACTGCTCGGACTCCTTGGTAAAATCCGGGCGGTACCTCGACCTGCTCGTAGCGCGCCAGCAATGCCAATTCTTTATAAGGAGTGGCCGGCTCCCGCGGGGGCGCGAGCGGGACAACGATCACGGGCGCTTCTTTATGCTTCGACCTCTTCGGCTCATCCCAGGGCACCGGATTCTCCCGCAACGTCACGGCCAGAGTCGTCGCTACTTCCTGCAGCGTGTCATGTCCAAAGTCGCCTTCGGTCGAGAGATTTGCCAGTCCCAAAGCCAGCCGCAGCTGGTTGCCGGAAGCGGGTAATTTCCGTATCTGGAACGCCAAACTTTTGGTCGTCTGCGCTCGCACATCATCGGAAAGCGACCTGAGCCCGTGGATCTGATCCACGATCGATTGCTCACCCGCGCTCCATGCAACAGCTTTCCTCTGGCCTGACGCCGGCACGACCGCCAGCACTGCCAGCGCCACCACCATCACCATCAGCTTCATACCCATCTCAACCTTGCCCATGCGAGCCCACCCCTCCGCCTCTTCGACAGCTTACCGCGTTCCTCATTCCTTCGTCTCGTCTTCGTCTCTCGGGAACCCTGGCCGCCGCTCTCGAACACCTTGCAGTTAGCTTTCGGTGGGTTTTCGAGCGAAAGAAGCATTACTAAGGGGCAGACTTCGGGAACGCAGAGAGGCTCCCTAAAGTAACGTTCGTAACCTCCCTTTCGAGTTATTGATAGATAACTTTCCCTAAAGGCGAGTAAATGTTAGTTCGTGCAAGCAGAAATGGGAGAGGTTCCTAAAATGACATCGGGCGGTCGCTATATTAGTGCGTTCTTCGTAATAGTACTGGTCTCTTTGCTGGTTGCATGCGGCGCGTCGACGCCGACTCCACTTAGCGTAGTCACCGTCAGTTCGCTGCCGACGGCCGTTGTCAACTCCCCATATTCCGCGACCTTGCAGGCGAACAGTGGAACACCACCCTACACCTGGTCGGTAACATCGGGAAGTCTGCCGCCAGGCTTGACGCTGAACGCTTCGACCGGAGTCATTTCCGGAACACCAACGGCCCCTACCCAACCCGCCTCCTCAAAGCGCAAGGCCGCTGCTACGGCCCCTACTACATACAGCTTTACGGTCACCGTTACCGACTCCTCGTCGCCTGCCAAGACAGCGAGCGCAAGTATGAAGATTGTGCTCAACCCACAGCTTGCTCTGACGACCGCGAGTCTGCCGGCCGGTGTGGTAGGAACGGCCTACAACCAGACCCTGGCGGCAACGGGCGGCATGACGCCCTACACATGGACAGTGACGACGGGCAGCCTGCCCGCCGGGCTGAGTCTGAATGCCTCCACGGGCGCCATCACGGGAACGCCGACTGGTCCGCCAGTGGACGTTCAACTTCACCGCCAAAGTTACGGACTCGGAATCACCGACGCAGAGCGTAACGGTCAATCTAAGTGTCACGATTATTCCTCAATTGCAGGTCCAGACGAGCGGTTCACTGCCGACGGGCGTGATCAATGTCGTGTACTCAGGCACGACGCTTCAGGCAACTGGCGGAGTCACACCTTACACCTGGAGCTACACCGGCAACCTTCCGCCGGGAATGAATCTCAACGCCAGCACCGGCGTGATTTCAGGAACACCGACATCAGCTGGAACCTTCAGCTTCACCGCCGCAGCGACGGATTCAGGTACCCCGCAGCAGACGGCCACGGCGAGTTTGAGTATCACCGTCCGCCCGCCATTGGCCATTACGACCACCACGCTGGCGACCGGAGCGGTGAGTTCGGCCTACAACCAAAGCCTGGCGGCGACGGGCGGCATCACGCCTTACACCTGGAGTTACACCGGTAACCTGCCGCCTGGACTGAGCCTCAACACCAGCACCGGCGCGATCACCGGCACTCCGACCACGGCTGGGGCCTTCAACTTCACCGCCAAAGTCACCGACTCGGAATCACCAACCCAGAGCGGGACGGCGAACCTGAGCATCACGATCAATCCGCCATTGGCAATAACAACCAGTTCGTTGTCCAGTGGAGCGGTGGGGGCCGTCTACAACCAGAGCCTGACGGCGACCGGCGGCATCGCTCCCTACACGTGGAGCAATACCGGCAGCTTGCCCCCCGGACTGAGCCTCAACGCCAGCACGGGCGCCGTCACCGGCTCACCGACCACGGCTGGCACTTTCAACTTCACCGCCAAAGTCACCGACTCGGAATCGCCAACCCAGAGCGTGACGGCCAATCTGAGCATCACCATTAACGCGCAACTGGTAATCCAGACCAGCGGATCTCTGCCCACTGGCGTCGTCAACATTACATATTCCGGCGCTACCTTACAGGCGGCAGGCGGAGCCACCCCTTACACCTGGAGCTACACCGGCAACCTGCCTCCGGGACTGAACCTCAACACCAGCACCGGCGCCATCACGGGCACCCCGACCACCGCTGGCACATTCAATTTCACCGCCAAGGTCACCGATTCCGGCACTCCGCAGCAGAGCGCGACGGCAAGCCTGAGCATCACGGTTAATCCGCCATTGGCGATTACGACTACCACGCTATCCAATGGCGTGGTCAGTTCAGCCTACAACCAGAGCCTGGCGGCAACGGGCGGCATCGCTCCTTATACTTGGAGCTACACCGGCAACTTGCCGCCGGGATTAAGCCTCAACACGTCAACGGGAGCAATCACAGGCACGGCGACCACGGCTGGCACCTTCAACTTCACCGCCAAAGTCACCGACTCGGAATCGCCGACCCAGAACGTGACGGCCAACCTCAGCATCACGATCCTCGCTCAGCTGCAGGTGCTGACGAGCGGTTCTCTTCCTGGCGGAGTGATTAACACTGTATATCCAGGAGCTACCCTGCAGGCGACGGGTGGAGTCACACCTTATACCTGGAGCTACACTGGCAACCTTCCGCCGGGTCTGAACCTCAATACCAGCACCGGCGTGATTTCAGGAACACCCACCTCGACCGGCACCTTCAACTTCACCGCCAAAGCGACGGATTCAGGCAATCCGCAGCAGACGGCCACGGCGAGTTTAAGTATCACGGTCCACCCGCCGTTGGCGATTACGGCCACCACGCTGCCGACCGGAGTGGGGAGTTCGGCCTACAACCAAACCTTGGCGGCGACTGGCGGTATCACGCCTTACACCTGGAGCTACACCGGTAACCTGCCGCCCGGACTGAGCCTCAACACCAGCACCGGCGCCATTACCGGCACACCGACCACGGCTGGCACCTTCAACTTCACCGCCAAAGTCACTGACTCGGAATCGCCCACCCAGAGCGTGACCGCGAACCTAAGCATTACGGTCAATCCGCCATTGGCGATCACGACTACTACGCTATCCAATGGCGTGGTAAGTTCAGCCTACAACCAAAGCTTAGCGGCGACCGGCGGCATCACGCCCTACACCTGGAGCAATACCGGCAGCTCGCCCCCCGGACTGAGCCTCAACGCCAGCACGGGCGCCATCACCGGCTCGCCGACCACGGCTGGCACCTTCAACTTCACCGCCAAAGTCACCGACTCGGAATCGCCCACCCAAAGCGTGACGGCAAACCTCAGTATCACCATCAACGCCCAATTGGTAGTCCAAACGAGCAACCCACTCCCGCCGGGAGTGATCAGCGTCGCGTATGCGGGAGTTATACTCCAGGCTGCGGGCGGAGTGTCTCCTTATACCTGGTGTAACACCGGTAGCTTGCCCGCGGGACTGTCCCTGAATGGTACCACCGGCGCGATCTCGGGAACGCCGACAACGGCGGGACCACAACTTCACCGTCACGATCACCGATTCGGAGACGCCGACTCCGCAGAGCTGCGACCAAGCAACTGAGCATCACGGTCAATCCGAAACTGGCGGTCACGACCACCAGCCTGACGGGGGCATAGTTAGCGCCGCCTACAACCAGACCCTGGCTGCAACGGGCGGCATCACGCCCTACACGTGGAGCTACACCGGCATCCTGCCCGGCGGACTGAGCCTCAACTCGTCAACGGGAGCAATCACAGGCACGCCGACTACAGCCGGCACCTTCAACTTCACCGCCAAAGTAACCGACTCGGAGACGCCGACCCAGAGCGCGACCGCCAATCTGAGCATCACCATCAACGCTCAACTGGTGATCCAGACCAGCGGTTCCCTGCCGCAGGGCGTAATCAATATCACATACCCAGGCGCGACGCTTCAGGCAACGGGCGGAGTCACCCCTTACACCTGGAGTTACACCGGCAACCTGCCGCCGGGAATGAACCTCAACACCAGCACCGGCGCCATCTCTGGCACGCCGACCTCGACGGGTACGTTTAACTTCACCGCCAAGGTGACGGATTCCGGCACCCCGCAGCAAACGGCGACAGCCAACCTGAGCGTCGTCATTAACGGCGCCCTTGCAATCTCGACGACATCGCCCATGCCGTCGGGCGTACTGACTCAGTTCTACAGCCAGAATCTCTCGGCCACGGGCGGCATTACGCCCTACACGTGGAGCCAAACCGGCGGCAGCCTGCCCACCGGCCTGACTCTCAGTAGCAATGGCCTGATCTCGGGCACACCGAGTGTAACGGGGCCGTTCAACTTCACCGTCAAGGTCACGGACTCGGAAGCGCCCACGCAGAGTGTGACCAAGACCCTGAGCATCTCGATCAACAACAGCGCGCCGTTGCAGATCATAACGAGCGCTCTGTCGACCGGTGTGATCAACACCGCTTATAGCGATCAGTTCGCAGCGACGGGCGGAATCCAGCCTTACACCTGGAGTATCAGCGCTGGCAGCCTGCCTCCGGGGCTCACGCTCACGCCCAGCACCGGCGCAATCACGGGCGCGCCAACGTCCATGGGAACGTTTAACTTTACGGCTAAGGTGACCGATTCCAGTACGCCAACGCAATCAGTGACGGCGAACCTGAGCATTACCGTGAACGCAGTGCTCACCATTACGACGGCATCGATGCCAAACGGCAGCGTCGGCACGCAATACAATGCCAACATCAGCGCGGCCGGTGGAGTACAGCCCTACAACTGGAACATTATTAGCGGCGGCCTGCCGCCGGGGCTCACCGCTAACAATGGCAAGCAGCCTGAATATCTCCGGGCAGCCGACTGCTACGGGCAGCTATCCCTTCACGGTTCAGGTCACCGACAGCGAAGGTTCGCCAGTCTCCGTCAGCCAGAGCTACACCATCGTGATCAACAACCAGCCGGTGGGCTACACCATCTCCGGCACGTTGAGCTATAGCGGCTCGAAGACGGGACAGGTCTATCTGCTGCTGAATGCGACGAGTTGCAGCAACAGCTGCAGTTACCAGATGGGAACCAGCATCACCGGAGCCGCGCTCAAGGCGGGAGGAGCGTTTACCATCCACGGCGTCCTGCCCGGTACCTACTCGATACAGGCCTATTTGGACAATCTGGGCTATGGCGCCCGGAACGCCTCGAATCCGACAGGCAGCGCCTCGAACATCACCGTTGTTAACTCGAATTACAGCGGCGTCGGCATCACGCTGAACGATCCGGGAACGGTGACTCTCAATTCGGCTCCCTCCTGGAAAGGTGGCAGCGGAGCAGGTGGATTCAACGGCGGCGCCTTTGTCTCCTTCTCGACCATCCAGAACAACAACGGCGTCGAGATGCCTGCCTCCTACACCGTGCAGTGGAGCACCAGTTCGTCGTTCGGTTCGATCGCCGGAACCAAGAGCTTCCCGGCAATCGGACGCAACAACCCCTGGATCGTGACCGGGCTCACGAATGGCACCACCTACTACTTCCGCGCCCAAGGCGTCGCGGGCAGCTCGACCAGCAGCTGGTCCGGGGCTTCTCCCGGCGTCCTTGTCGGCGCGCCCACGGGCGGCAACGCGGTCTCTGGCAAAGTCACTTTTACCGGCACGGCCAAAGGTCCGCTGTACGTGGGCTTCTATGACCAGAACACGGGCAACGTCTATGCCGAAGCGGTGGGCAGCGAGCCCGCCGAAGAGCCCGGCAAGCTTACTCGGTCAGCGTTCCCACTGGCTCCAATTACTACTTCTTCGGGGTCATCGACAACAACAACAGCGGCCTCTTGAATGGCGCGGGACAAGTCTCCAACACCAACGAGAACAACGTGCCCTCGATAGCCATCACGGGTCCCGCCACGGAAAACCTCACCTTGCCCAGCGCCAACAGTCAGGCGCTGGTGACGACGCAGAGTTCGGAATATGACTCGGGCAGCCCCAGCTTACAGCGTCGGGTTCAATGTCAACGGTCTCTTAAAACAGCCGGTCGCCGTCGAACTTACTGCGGCTCCGATCCCGGGAGCGGTGTTTCCAGCCGATTTTGCCAATAACGCCTTCTACGGCCAGGCGGACGCATTCAACTACTACGCCTACCTGAATGGCGCCATACCCAACGCCGGCGATTCCTACACGATGAACGTTACCTATAGCGACGGCACCTCGGAGAATCTGAACGCCGCCATCACCGCCGTGCTCAACGCATTTCCCACCAACCTTTCCCCGCAGGGGAACGGAGTCGGTCTGACGCCCAACTTCAGCTGGACCAATCCCCCTAACGCCAGCAATTACACCTACCAGTTCGTGTTGTGCTGCGACTCGAACGGAAACACAATCTGGCAGATACCCGGCAACAACTCCAACTCCTCGAGTGGGTTCTCCAGTTCCATCACCTCGATTACCTGGGGCGTCGATCCGCTGGGCCAGGGCAACCTGCCGAGCGTCTCCAGCCTGAACGGCAGCTCGAACTACTTCTGGTACATCGTGGTCAACGACGTCAACGGGAACGACGCGCTGGCAGAGGTGAGCTTCAACACAGTTGCAGCGCCCCTGACGTTGCCGGCGCCCGGCTCCGTGGGGTCCGTGACGGCCGGCCAGACCTTCAACGGGGCAATCAATGCCTCAGGCGGAACGGGACCTAATTACAGCTTCACAGTGAATGGCAGCCCTGTTCCCACCGACGGGACCCAGATCAGCCTTGGGGACAACCTGTTCGCCTGGAACACCGGCGGCAACACGCTGTCGCTCGGTGGAACGCCCACCTCGCCTCAAAGCGTCTCGTTTACGGTCGCGGTAACCGATAGCGCAAGCACTACGGTCGGACCGTTCACGTACTCCATCAGCGTCAGCTCGCCAACACCGCTCTCAATGCAAACGACGGCGATGCCGGGGGGCGACCAGAACTGGCCCTACAATGCCAAGCTGAAGGCCCAGGGCGGAGTGCAGCCCTATCTCTTTACCGTCATCAGCGGCAGTCTGCCGGGCGGGCTATCCATTACGGATAACCAGCGCGGGATTCTCTCCGGAACACCGAACGCCACCGGGACCGCGACCTTTACAGTTCAAGTTACCGATAATGTAGGCGCCACAGCCACCGCCAATCTCAGCATCACCATCGGGAACTGCGGCAACAACGCCAACCTCAACGGACACTACGCCTTTACACTTAACGGCTGGAAGAGTTCAACGGATTTCCAAACCACCATTGGCAGCTTTGTGGCCGACGGAACCGGACGTATCACCAGTGGGATCCGGAGACATCAACGATCAGATCAAGGGACCACAAAGCATCACGGCTCACTGGAACTTACTGCGTCAGCTCCAACAATCTGGTCGCAATTGACCTGAATGGCGGGGCAGCGGCACTGCCGTCTTCGCGGCCGCGCTCGATTCCACCGGCAACGGCCACATCATCCGCTACGACGCCACCAGCACCGAAGTCAGCTCCGGGCTGCTGCGGAAGCAAACCACCTCCGCGTTCTCGACCGGTTCAATTAAGAACAACTTTGCCTTCGGAATGATCGGGGTCGATTCCGGCAGTGACAACCGCTTCGGCATGGCGGGTCAATTCAACTCCAACGGCAGCGGCACACTTTCCGGCGAATTAGATGGAGACAACTCCAGCAACGGTCCGGCAAACACAACTCTGAGCGCCACCAATTTCAGCGTGGCGTCTTCTGGCCGCGGTACTGCGAGCATAACCCTCGCAGGCCCGGGGGTCACCTTGAACTTCGTCTTCTACGTGGTCAACGCCGGCGAACTGCTGATGATGGAAGACGACTCCGGCAACCTTCTGTTGACTGGCCAGGCACTGCAGCAAAGCGGTACGTTCTCGGCCGCGTCGCTCAAGGGCAACAGCGTGATCGAACTGGAAGGTCTCGACACGTCAGGCAACTCTCCTGTTTCTGACGTACAGGCTGGGATCATCAATGCCAGCGGTAGCGGGACATTCACCGTGACCATGGACGATAACGATGGCGGCACATTCGACGGCGGCACAGGCAGCCCGCAGAGCATATCGGGAGACTACAGCGTCGCCTCCAACGGACGAGTAACACTGTCCAACGTCACGGGCGGAGGAGGAGGGAACAACCACACTCCAGTCTTCTACCTTGTCGGTACGAACCAGGCCTTTGTGATTGACACCGGCAGCGAGGTGAGCTTTGGCACAATAACTCCGCAGACGGGAAGCAGCTTCACGAACGCTTCGCTGACCGGAAACTTCCTTGGTGGAAGTCAGCAACCGGTCGACACGAATTCGAGCGCGGAGGTGGACCAGGTCCACGCCGACGGTGCCGGCAATCTAACCGGGACCTCTGATAACAACAGCAATGGGTGTGCGAGTGGAAATGCATGTCCACAATCCAGTTCTCTCTCTTCCATAACCTATTCCGTCTCGTCCAACGGACGGGTTACCGTGAGCCAGGCCGGGCAGGTAGGTGTGATCCTCTACATAGTCTCGGGCTCACAGATCGTCGTCTTGCCGGCGACCGACAGCAACCCGGCGCTGGAGGATTTCCATCAGTAACGAGTCTGCGCAGCGCAAATTTGTGTGGTGACGGGGCTCCGCCCCGTCAAGCGGGGCAAAGCCCCGCCACCACCCAACCACAACCACGGACCGGTGCCATCATGCCGGTCCGTTCTTTTTCGTCCGGATCTGCCTCGAATGGGCGAGATTGCAGGTCGCGGTGGCGGTTTTGCACTTTTCTATCCTCGGCTGAACTGCGACAATAACGCGTTATTCTTGGAGCCTGTTTTAAGAATGGGTTTGGGAAGGGCACGGCACACCTTGCGAAAAAAACTCGTGTAGAGACGGGGCTTGCCCCGTCTCCGGGGTGCCGACGAACTATCGTCAAGCAGAACGGGAAAGGGCACGGCTTTAGAAGCTGCGGAAAAACTCGAAGAGCGCAAGGAAGGGAAGGGCACGAGTTCCACTCGTGCCGTCAAGTCGCTGAAAATAGATTCGCGCTTCAGCGCCTGCGGGTCGCAATTCGCACGCGCAAAGACGTTTTCCGCAGCCTCTTTAGCCGTGCCGCCAAGTGCCCACATCCACGCGGCTCTTTAGCCGCTGAGGCAACGACGCCAGATCGCGCGGAACCCATTCTTGAAACACGATCCAGTCGCGGGAGCACTGTCTGAGCCAGGAACTTCCTATCGATGTTGCGGTGGTTGGCGTGGGCGCTTTCGGGCGCAATCACGCGCGCGTCTATCACACCTTGCAGCAGGCGGGCAGCGTGCGCCTGGTGGGAGTGGTCGACCCGGATACGGCGCGGGCTGACACAGTGGCGCGCGAATTTGGCTGCAAGTCGTTTGGCTCGATCGAGCAGATGCTGACGGCGCACAGCGAGGTGCAAGCGGCCTCAGTGGCTGTCCCGACGGTTTTGCATTTGAAAGTCGCGCGCACGCTAATGGAAGCGGGCGTGGATGTGCTCATCGAAAAACCAGTGGCGGCGACACTTGCCGAGGCTGACGAATTGCTGAGGGTGGCCGACGCGCACAGGCGAGTGGCGCAGGTCGGTCATCTGGAGCGCTTCAATCCGGCGGTGCGGGCGACCCTGCCTCTCATCAATAAGCCGATGTTTTTCGAGGTGCATCGGCTGAGCGAATTTTCGCCGCGCGCGCTGGATGTAGATGTTGTACTGGATCTGATGATCCACGACCTGGACATTGTGCTGACGTTCGTGAAATCGGAGGTCAAGGAGATTCGCGCGGTGGGGTTGCCGATTCTTTCGGGCAAGGTGGACATCGCGAACGTGCGCGTCGAATTTGAATCGGGCTGCGTGGCCAACTTCACGGCGAGCCGGGTTTCGACCGAGCGCGTGCGTAAGTTGCGGTTTTTTCAGCCGGGACAATATATTTCCATCGATTATGGACGGCAGGACGTGCTGGTATTTTCGGTAGATGGAGCGCCCCACTCATCCGCGAAAGATGCGAACGTAAATGAGAGCCGCACCCGGCCTAGTGTGAATCCGCAGATACAAGTTACGAAGCCGGCGATTGTGGCAGAGGAGCCGCTGCTTGCCGAGATCAAATCATTTTTGGAATCGGTGCGACAGCGGACGCCGACGGCGGTTCCATTGGAGGATGGCCGGAAGGCGCTCGCGCTGGGGCTAGAGATTCTGGCCGAGATCGGGCGGCATGCGGGGCGGGTTGGGGTGGGTTCGACCTAGAGTTTTCGACGTAGAGTTAAGCAAGCCCTGATTAAGACCGTGGGATTCTCCGTGCACCTCTGGTGTCTTCTGTGCACCTCTGGTGACCTCTGTGCACCTCTGTGTCCTCCGTGGTTTACGCTTTTCGTCGACACTTAATCGGAGTTTCCTTAAAGGCAATATGGGTCCTCCCCGCTTGGCCCCCTTCACTGAGTGCGTGAGAACGCCAATTTCCAACTTGCCGTGGAACAATAACCGCGATCATCAGCCGCGAAGCGGCGTAAGAATGCAGCCCACGGCGCAAGCCGTGGGTGCAAAATGGGAAAACGACAAGCCCCGGAGGGGCGCAAGACGAGTTCTCACGCACACACTTCAGCCCCTTGGACCCGAGAGAAGTTTCACCCTGTGAGGCTTCTCTCCCTCGCGATGACATCAGCCGGTCGAGTTTGAATCGGAGATAGACGGGGCAGAGCCCCGGTCCCCACACGGGCGGGGCGTGCGCGCTCCACGGGCTATTACTCAGGTACTCACGCGAGTGGCGCAAAAAATGCGACAATAGAAAACAACGTCGCAACTCCCACTGTTTACGTAACTTTACGAAGCAGCCTACGCAACTTGGGGGGTTAGCCGTCGCTCTAAACTAATAGCGCTGCCTGATGCCCGTCACCCAAATTCCGTCTCGCGATCCCTCGTCTTCGCCCACCGAACCGTTGGAGGATCGCGGACTCTCCGAAGCCCAGCATTGGGAGACGGCCTACCGCGGCTTCAATCCGGACGATGTTCCGCATCTGCTGATTCAGTTGCAGGACGACCTTTCGCGGGCGCGCAAGCGGGAGGCGCTCTGGCTTTCGGTCATTCTGCACCTGATGGTGGTGATTCTGCTGTGGAACAGCGACAAACTCGCGGCGTTGTTACCGCATCGGACAGTCGCTCTAGCGATTCAGACCGACGCGGACCGCGAGAAAGACGCGACGTTTCTGGAATTGCCGCCCGACGCGCAGAAGCTGACGCGGCGTCCGGATGCGAAGGTGCTTTCGGATAAGGATCGGATCGCCACCAGCAAAACTCCGCAGATCAACCGCGATGAGCTGAAGAAAATTCTGCAAAGCGCACGCCAGGGACGGCCCGGGGAGAGCGGGCAACCGCAGGCTCCTCCGGCACAACAGCCGCAGATGGCGCAGACCCAGCCGCAGCAACAGACCCAGGAAAATCCCCAGCAGAGTTCGGGATTGACGCCGCCGCGGCAGAGCGATCAGATGGCGCAGTTGCGGACGCCTCCGCAGACAGCGCCCCGGATGCAGCCCAATTTTAATTTGCCCCGGACCGCGGGCGACCAGATTGAGCAAGCCCTGAAGGGTGCGGCCGAGAATCGCGGGCGCTACGGCAGCGGAGAATCCGGCGATTACGGGTTGGGGCAGGTGCGCGGTGGGGCGAAGGCGCTCGATCAGGCAGAAATCCTGACGGACACGATGGGCGTCGATTTTGGCCCTTATCTGACCCGGGTTGTGCAGGTGGTGAAGGCGAACTGGTACAACCTGATGCCGCCTTCGGTCTATCCCCCGATCCTGAAACAGGGCAAGCTCTCGATCGAATTTGTGATCCTGAAGGATGGAAAAGTCAGCAACATGACGCTCCACACTTCATCGGGAGATGTGCCTCTCGACCGCGCCGCCTGGGCGAGCATCACCGCGTCGACTCCGTTTCCTCCGCTGCCGAAGGAATTTCCGGGGCAACTTCTCGGGTTGCGCTTCTTTTACTTTTATAATTTGCAGCCGGACGATTTGAGGTAAGGAGCTCTCTTTGCTCTTATCACAAAGGAAAACCTCCCGCGCCAGTTTTATGGCAGTTTTTTACGGCGCCGATACGCAGGTGCGCGAATTGGCTGAATTCGTTTAACATGGGGACATTCGTGGTTCGAACTGCATCCAAAACAAAAATATGAAGACTCGACAACTGTTGCTCTTCGCTTCGCCTGATGGTGTGTTTATCCCTCTGCCCGCCGCTATTCGCCGATGATGTGCCGGAAGCGCTCCGTCCGCCGAAGGGCGCGCAGGTGGCCATTGTAGTCTTTGAGGATCTGCAATGTCCGCAATGCGGCCGCGTGGCGCCCCTGCTCGAACAGGCGGCGCGCACCTACAAAATTCCGCTGATTCAGCACGATTTCACGCTGCCGCTGCACAACTGGTCATTCGATGCGGCGGTGATGGCCCGCTACTTCGACACGCATTCAAAGGAACTGGGAAACGCGTTCCGCGCAACCGTGTTCGAACATCAGATGGAGATTAATCCGCAGAATTTGCGGGGCTTTGCGGAAAAGTTTGCCGCCGAACACAAGGTCGCGTCTGCCATTCGTGGTCGATCCCGAAGGCAAGCTGGCGGCGCTGGTGCGCGCCGACAAAGATCTCGGCTTAAGCCTGCACATCGATCACACGCCTACGATCTGGGTGGTCAGCAACAAGCATGGCGGAAAACCCTACGTCGAGATCAAGGACACTTCGCAGCTTTACGTAACGATTGATGCGATGAAATAAGGCAAGTCAAAAGTCAGAAGTCAAATTGAAGAAGTAAAAAACGAAGTCAAAAGTTAGAAGTCAAATTGAAGAAGTAAAATCTCTCTGCGCAATCGCAAACCTGCTAGCATCGAGAGCCGTTACTTCTTCAATTTGACTTCTGACTTTTGACTTGCCTTTTACTCGTTCCACTTCCTGAACAGCAGCGCGCCGTTCGTTCCCCCGAAACCGAAAGAGTTTGACATGGCATACTCGAAGGTCGCTTTGCGCGCCTGGTTGGGAACGAAGTCCATGTTGTCGGTTTCGGGATCCTGATTCTCCAGGTTGATGGTGGGCGGAAAGATCTGATCGCGCAGCGCCAGCACCGTGACTCCTGCCTCTAAACCGCCGGCTCCGCCCAGCAAATGGCCGGTCATCGATTTGGTCGAACTGACGGGAACTTTCTTCCCAAACAGATTGCGGATGGCGTGCGCTTCGAGCGTGTCGCCCAGCGGCGTGGACGTGCCGTGTGCGTTGAGATAGCCGACGACGCTGGGATCGAGCTTGGCATCGTTGAGCGCGTTGCGCATGACGCGGAATCCGCCTTCGTGCTCCGGAGCGGGTTGGGTCATGTGATAGGCGTCCGAACTCATGCCATAGCCGACGAGTTCCGCGAGGATGGGAGCACCCCGGCGGCGGGCGTGCTCGAGTTCTTCCAGAATCATGATGCCGGCGCCTTCGCCCATGACAAAGCCATCGCGATCCCTATCCCATGGACGGCTGGCGCGTGCCGGATCGTCGTTGCGCGTAGAAAGGGCGCGCATGGCGGCGAATCCGCCGACGCCCATTGGAGTGATCGCGGCTTCGGCGCCGCCGGCGATCATGACGTCGGCGTCGCCATAGCGGATGATGCGGAAGGAATCGCCGATGGAGTGCGCGCTGGTGGTGCAGGCCGTGGCTGTCGCCTCGTTCGGCCCCTTGGCGCCGTATCTCATGGAGACGTGTCCGGCGGCTAGGTTAACGATGGCGGCAGGGATAAAAAAAGGCGAGATTTTGCGCGGGCCGCCTTCGAGAAGCGCTTTATGCTCGCGCTCGATAACATCGAATCCGCCGATCCCGGAGCCGATGTGGACGCCGATTCTTTCGGCATTCTCGGGCGTGACCTTGAGCTCCGACATCTTCATGGCTTCATCCGACGCGGCGAGCGCGAAGTGGATGAAGCGGCCCATTTTCTTGACTTCTTTCTTCTCGATAAAGTTGAGAGGATCGAAGTCGCGAACTTCAGCGGCGATCTGACAGGCGAATGCGGAAGTGTCGAAGGCGGTGATACGATCGACGCCGCTCTTCCCGGCCAGCAGAGCCTGCCACACCGCGCTCGTGGTGTTGCCGAGCGAGCAGATCAGGCCGAGGCCGGTAATGACGACTCGGCGAGCCAAATTATTTGCCTGCCTTGGCGTGCTTGCCGATGTAGTCGACCGCGTCAGCGACGGTGCGGATCTTTTCGGCATCTTCGTCCGGGATTTCGATGTCGAAGGCCTCTTCAAAAGCCATGACGAGTTCGACGGTATCCAGCGAATCGGCGCCCAGATCGTCTACGAATGACGCGCTGGGGGTGACTTCGCCCTCGTCGACACCTAATTGCTCCACAATAATCTGCTTCACTTTTTCATCAACGGCTGCCATGTTCTCCTCGTTTCTTAGTCTGAGGTCGCGGGCCAGGTTCAGGCCGCGTTTACCGATTTACGACTGCCTTCTTGCTCATGCGGTTGTATGAAGGCGAAGCCAATAGTCTAAAAGGGAACGGAAAAGTATGCAAAGGGCTGCCATCAGCTCTCAGCCGTCAGTCTTCAGTTCCGGTTCTCAGTTTTCGGGCCCAATGCCCTTAGGGTTTGGTTCACTGACAACTGAGAGCTGAGAGCTGAACAAACCACTACTTCTCATATTCATCCCGCAGCCGCGTCTGGCGGCTGGTCATTGGGATCGCTCTCCCTTGAATGTAAACCTGCTTCACATCGGTCTTCACGTCCAGTGGATCGCCGTTGGCTACGACTACGTTCGCGGTTTTGCCTACGTCGAGCGAGCCCAGTTTGTCGGCTACGCCCCAGATTTCCGCGGCGTTGATGGTGATGGCCTTCAGCGCCTCGTCATAGGGGAGGCCGAAGGCGGTGGCAAATCCCGCCTGGTCGGGCAGGTTGCGAACGTTGTGCGCGGAGTAGGAGGCGAAAGCGATCTTCACTCCGCGCTTGTAGAGTTGCGCGGGCAGGCTGTAGACCGCATCGTAGCGCTCGTCTTCTTTGGGAGCCTCATAGATTGGGCCGACGATCACCGGCACTTTGAGGCTGGCGACGTAATCGAGCACGGGCTGCGAGTGGCTGATGTGATTGAGCACGAATTTGAGTTTGAATTCGTTGGCAAGATTGACGGCGGTTTCAAGATCGCTGGGACTTTCCGCCGCGAGCACGATGGTTTTCTTGCCATCGAGGTAAGGCAATAGGGCCTCCAGCTTCAAATCGTGCTTGGGGGCCAGGGGCTCGGGTTTTTTGTTTTGGGCCGCATCCGATTTCTTGCGCTCGTAGTCGGTCCACTTCGACTGGTAGTCGCGCGCGTCGAGAAAGGCCTGGCGCAATTGCGCCGCGAGGCCCATGCGGGTGGAAGGGAATTTGCTTTTTTCCAGCCCGCCCTTGTTGCGGCGCTGAGCGCCGGTAAAGTTGAGAGGCATGGCGTTATCGCGGATCAGAAGCATCTCGGGCGCCGAGGCCCCCGCCAGTTGAATGAAGGAATCCTGGCCGGGAAGCGTGTCACCGCTTTGTGGAGCGACAACAGCATTGGTGATTCCGTTCAGGCGGGATACAGGGATGAGCGCCGACTCGGCGTGGAAGGCATCGGCAACGTGCATGTGGGGCATGATCTCGTCGCTCGGTTCGAGGAGATCGTTGGTCATGGCTTCACCGGAAATTTCAGTGAGGCCAAGATGAGTTTCGGAATCGATCAGGCCTGGATAGATGGTCATGCCGGTGACGTCGATGACCTGTGCGTCGACGGGGATGGCGACGTCGGCTCCTACCGCCGTGATCTTGCCACCCTGCATTACGAGAACGCCGTTGTCGATCATGCCATGGGTGATGGTGAGGAGCTTGCCGCCTTTCAGGGCGATGGGTGTTTGCTGGGCTGGGGCGAAGGGCGCCAGAGCCAACGTCAAAATCAAAATCGAAAACAAGATCGAAGATCAAAGGCCGCGGACACGAGTGTCCGCGCCACACGGGGCGACTAAGAGCTAAGAGCTGAGAGCTAAGAGCTGACAGTCCGCATTATTCGCCCTCCTTGTAGTGGGTAGTGCCCAGCCCGGGGAGAGAGCGGTCGAAGTAGACTTCGCCATCGATGACGACCTTGTCCGGCGCTCCGTAGCTCGAGAGCGGATAGCCGTCCCAAATCACCAGGTCGGCATCCTTGCCCACGTCGATCGACCCCACGCGATCGTCAACGCCTATGATCCACGCGGCATTCAGCGTGATCATCTTCAAGGCTTCTTCTTCGGTGGCGCCGCCGTAACGCATAGTTTTGGCGGCTTCCTGATTGAGGCGGCGCGTGTAATCCTCGGAGTCGCTCTTGATGGCCACCCGCACGCCTTTGCGCATGGACATCACGGCGTTCCATGGAATCGCGTCCCAGGCCTCCTGCTTGAAGCCCCACCAGTCGGCCAAGGTGGCAATACCAACATTGTTGGCGGCCAGCTGATCGGCAACTTTGTACGCCTCGAGCGCGTGATGGAAGGCGCGGAGCTTGTAGCCGAACTCCTTGGCCATCGCCATCTCGGTGAGCATTTCGTCGGCGCGATAGCAGTGGATCTGCACCATGAGCTTGCCGCGCAGGACGTCCGCGAGCGCTTCGAGCTTCAGGTCGCGCTTGGGCGGAGTGGCATCCTTGTCGCCGCGCTTCACCTTTTCGTTGTAGTTGTCCCACTCGCGCATGTAGTCCTGGGCGTCGACCAGCGCCTGGCGTTGCACGGCGAAGTTGCCCATGCGGGTGGAGGGCAGCTGATCGCGGCAGCCGTAAACGCGTTTCGGATTTTCGCCGCTCGCGAACTTGATGGAGCGGGGCGCGTTGGGGAAGATCATGGCATCGCGCGTGGCTCCATACTTGTGCTTGATGACGACCGCCTGCCCGCCGATCATGTTGGCCGAGCCATGGAGCAGCAGCGAAGTGGTCACGCCGCCAGCCAGTGCGCGATAGATCTCCTTGTCCTGATAGTTGAAGGCGTCGATCATCATCATCTGCGGAGTGATCGGGCTGGTCGCTTCGTTGACGTCGTCATCGAGCGCGATGTGCGAGTGGCAATCGACGATGCCCGGCGTCAGGTACTTTCCCTCGGCATCGATCACCGGAATGTTGGCGGGAGCATTCACGTCTTCGCCGACGGCGGCGATCTTGCCGTCCTTTATGTAGACGGAACCGTGTTTGATGTTGCCGTGGGTGACGGTCATGACGATGGCGTTCTTGATCAAAACATCATGAGGCAGAGCGGAGGCTGAGGCTCCGGTAGCCGATTGCGCGAACACAGCTGTGGTCGCGCAAGCCAAGGCAAGCAAACATAGCGACGCCGGTTTTATGGGGATGCGCACAGGGAGGCTCCTGAAGAAATTTGACTTTCGGAGGAAATGTTCGACCGAACACGGATTGTAGGAGGATGGCAGGGCAGGGGTCAATGCGAATCGGTGCGCAAGATTACATAACAGCGCCACGTCATAGCGTTTACCCAGGCACCGCTCTTCCGCTTCATGCTTGCCGCCGCGCCCAACTCATGGCACGATTCGAGAGTGAAAAATTCAAGCGTCATTTCTATTGCTGCCCTGCTGGCGCTGATCCTGCCGGCGCTGGCCTTGCCTGCGTTTTCGCTGAATTGCCCGAAGAATCAGCCTCAGACCCATGCCGCGCTCCTCGAAGTGGAGCAGAAGTGGGCGGATGCGCTCAGCCGGAAAGATGCGGACGCGGTCGCCTGCATTGTGGCCGATGAATTCGAAGACGCCGACGTGGATGGCTCGCTGCATACCCGCAGCCAGATGCTCGAGCACATTCCGAATCGCAAGCCGGGTGTGAATCAGCTAAGCGAGATGCGGGCTCACGTCGAAGGCAACTTCGGATTCACGCGCGGGCTGGCCACGCTCGTGGACGCTTCCGGCAAGGTTGTGGCGCGCGTGCGCTTCACCGATGTATTTACCTACCGCAAAGGCCGCTGGCAGGCGCTCGCCGGACAAGAGACGCTTCTCGGCGAGGCTGTCCGCTAGGTGCGGGCCGTCGTCCAGCGCGTGAGCCGTGCCAAGGTTACGGTCAAAGCCACGGTCAAAGTTGCGGTCAAAGTTCGGTCAACAGTGAAATCACGGGCGAGATTGGCCTCGGCCTGCTGGTGCTGCTCGGCGTGGGAGCGGCAGATACGCGCGTCGACGCGGATTACCTCGCCGAGAAGACGATTGGCCTGCGCATTTTCGAAGACGCAGATGGCAAGATGAATTTGTCGGTTGCCGAAGTGGGCGGCGCGGTTCTGGTGGTCTCCCAATTCACGCTCTATGGCGACGTGCGGCGCGGCAAGCGTCCATCGTTCGATGCGGCGGCTGCGCCCGAACCGGCGCGCCAACTCTACGAATATTTTGTGGAGAAAATCCGCGCAGCCGGATTACGCTGCGAAACCGGCCGCTTCCAGGAGATGATGCAAGTCGAACTGGTGAATGAAGGGCCAGTCACCATTCTGCTGGATTCGAACAAAGCGTTCTAACTCGGACGTGGTCAACAGAGCGTAGCGCGGCACCTTGCCGGCGGTTCCGAGAGCCTGCCCTGAACTTGTCGAAGGGGCGCCCCGCCCTCGGTGCTGGTGTAGCGACAGCCGCCCTCGGCTGTCCAGGAAAGCTGATGCAAAGTTAGAAAAAAAGTTAGAAAAGATCACGCAGCCACAACCCTAGTCCGACGCCTGCACATCCATCGTGTCGCTAACCCACAGTTGCGCCGGAGATCCCTTGATCGTGCGAGTAGCGGTAACCCTGAAGCCGCTGCCCAGAATCTCGATATCGTAAGTATAAGGAGGACGATCCCGCTTGATGGTGAGATAGTTCCCCGAAATCAGTTCGTCGAGCGAGCGAGTTTGCCCTCGCTGGCCTGGTATCCGCGCTCGGCATTTGCGATGGCGAGCAGGTCAGTCTTCACGCCAGCGATGGTTGCGACTTCTTCCCCGCTTCGGCCAGCCGCCGACGGCGCAAGCGTTTTGACCTGCAACGAATAGAGATACATGGCGATGGCCGCCACGATCACCGTGCCGAGAAATCCAAAGGCGCGCATAGTAATTGCCCCCAAAAGCCTGCTCCCAAACCATGCTCCCAAAGCAACGTCAGATCCTATTGCACCGCGAACTGCCCTGCTCGACAAGTAACGCCGGTGAATGGCCAGATGAGAAGCCAGATGAAGGAAATAGGCGGATTTGGACGGCATCATTCTTCGAACTCACGGAGAGGGTTGGCAAGCCTCCACGTAACGGACACAGACCGATATCCTCTCTGGGGATTGAAAGTATAATCGGTCGCACGACCTTCCGAGGCCTTCAGACTTGTAGGTGCCGCATCCCCAAGTATTCCTCGGAGTTTCAAGGTGCTAGCTTGAAGACGACGCCAGCCTGGTAAGCGCCCTGGACGGCGACTCCATAAAGATTCCCGGCTTCATCTCTGAGTAAGCCGCCCGTCGGCTGCCCTCCATCAACACAATTCTGCTGAGCGCAGAAGCTATGGAGTATAGTCTCACTTCCCAACGGGTCCACTTTGAAGACTGCGCCACGGCCGTGGGCGCCGCCCATAAAAGCCGTACCGTAGAGATTTCCGTTTGCATCGCGAACCAATTCCGACAGAGGCCGGTTGCCGTCTCCGTTAGCAGCACCGAAACTGTGGAGTACCGTTGCTACGCCCGTTGGGCTCAACTTGAAAACTGTGCCCTGATTGTTGGCGCCACCGCCTGAAGTTGTTCCGTAGAAGTTGCCTGACGAATCTTGCACAAGGCCAGCTTCAGGCTGGCGACCGTCCGCGCAATTCTGCAATGCGCAAAAGCTATACAGAATCTGGTACGTTCCAGTAGCGCCAATCTCATATACGGTGCCGAATCCATTTGCGCCCCCATCAATCGTGGTCCCGTAGAGGGCTCCGTGCGAATCTCGAATCAGAGCGCCGCAGGGGACTCCTCCATCGTAACCAGTAAATGTGTGGAGGGTGGTTTTAATCCCTTTGGCATTGATTTTGAATACGATCCCAGCGCCGTTCCTGCCTCCACTGCCGGCTGTTCCATAGAGATTGCCCTTTGCATCTCGAATTAAACCGCCGCACGGGTAAAAGCCATCTTTTCCGCTGCCAAAGCTGTGGATCACAGATTCACTGCCACCAGTGTCCAATTTGAATACAGCACCATCGTCGTCATGAGTGCCGTATTTTCCACCTTCATAGGCCGTCCCATATAGGTTCCCTGCACTGTCGCGGATCACCCCAAACAGCGGAAGCATCGCGTCGGGTGGTAAATTGAAGTTGTAGAGAATTGTTTCCGAGCCCACGGGAGTCAGTTTGAAAACGGTACCGACTCCAGATTCCCCCCACCCTGCGTTGTCCCGTAAAGATCTCCGGCTGAGTCCTGAATCAACGAGCCACCAGGATCCTCTCCATCTCCGGCCACAGTACCAAAGCTGTAGAGTACCGAGTAAGTCTGTGGGTGGGCGGAAGAAGTGGTGATGGACACCATCATCGCCATAAGTAAGGCAGAAAAAAGACGCGAACACATCAAGGAACCTCCCTTTGGATGCCTCCGGGGCCACCGTCCCTCGCGCGGCACCATGATACTCAACATGATACTCAATATGATACTCAATGAAAGGCCAGTTTTATAAGAGGGTTGTTGCAATCGCCGATTACATTTGTTCGTCCTTCAGTCATTACGCTGTCTTACTCCCACGTGCATTTAACGGAGGATGTTGCGGTAAAGCCCTGAGCTGTTGCTGTTATAGTTGCGGTCGTGGGACCACGGTTACAACTGAAACTGCAGATCACGGTAGTCGTATTGTCGAAAAAACCCCCGGGCGCAACACAGGCTTCAGTCGTGGTCCATTGAACAGTCGCCGGGGGTTGATCGTTGTTTAAGACCGCCGCCAGCACTACGTCGAGATATTCGTTGGTTCTTTCATTGGTCCAAATACTGGCCGATTCCGGTCGCACGATAAGCGCAAATACCGGGACACTTTTCTTCCCGCTGCCACAGTTGAGCGTCAGTAATCCGACAAGCATGAGACCGGCCATTCCCAGCAAAGGGCGTTTCATGAGGAAGACGGTATCATTCATTAGTGGATCGAACCGTGATACTTATCACGTGGGCATGTCAGAGGTCTAATTCCCGATATTTGCGCCCAGAAAAAGAACTGGCGGCTGCTTGTCTGCCAACACTGCCGAGAAATCGACGGTCTCTCGCTTTGCGTCAGTCGCCAGCGCATAGCCCCAAATGTCCCCGCACACGCTTCTCGACTCATCATGAATGAGGATTTCAGAGAAACACTTCGCCCAATCCCCGCGAATCCCAGTAAAGTATTTATTTCTCATCAAGATACCAAGAAAAACGACGCCAAAATCCTGGCCGGATAAACCCTAAACAACTGATTATAAATACTTTATAGCTAAGTCCTTATTCCTCAAAGACTCAGCAAAAATCGCCTCCTAACTCTTTTGTTTTCAAAGACCATTCCAGGGGGGATAGGTCAGAAAGTGGTACCCGCAAGCCAGGAAATGCGGGCTCCTCTTATTCCCAATTCGTACTGCTATGGCCACGTGTGACTGGCGACATACGATCGGTTTCGATCTGTCAATTCGGCTCGGGACAAACTCGCCACGATGATCTCCCTTCAGATGCTCCCTTTCAAACGAGACATCACTTAGCGTCGCCGCGGGCACGTCTTCCACGATCGCTTCCACGATCCCATCTATGGTCTCGGTCACGCGCTTCGAGGGCAGATTCAGGTTGTTCGAGAGAATTGAAAAGACCACCGTCTGTCCCGAGTCGGTGGTCGCGTAACCCGACAGAGCCTTGACTCCGCCAAGCGATCCCGTCTTAGCGAGCACCCGCTTTTCCAGGCCTGGAGCGGTGAGTCGCTCGGCGAGCGATCCATCCACACCAGCCACCGGGAAGCTCGATTTATAAGCCGCGCCCCAGGGCTGCAACGCAGCGTAGCGCAGCAACTGTACGATCGCGTGCGGCGTGACCAGGTTCTGGCGTGACAGTCCAGAGCCGTCGTAGAACATGTACTGGTCGCTCGCAATGCCCGCCTGAGTGAGGAATCCGCGCAGCACTTCGAGCCCGCCCTCAACGGTACCGGCGGTGCCGCGCTCGCGGCCGAGCAGGCGCAGCAGAATTTCCGCGTGCAGGTTCTGGCTTACCTTGTTGACGACGCGCACGTCTTCCACCAGCGGCTTGGATTCGTAACTGGCCAGCGTAATGGGCTGATCGGTCTTGAGCGGGCGCGCTGCGCTTTCGCTCCCTCCGTGAGAAGGCGCGAGCGCGGTCGCCGTGAACGTCGACAGCGTGGCTAGTTCGGTGTGGTGCGTGCGCTGGTGGCCGTAAATCACGATGCCGCGCTTCTCCAGCAACTGACGAAAGAGTCCGGCGGCAAACTCGGCGGGATCCTCGATGGCAAGCGCTTCGGTTGCGCCAGAGTCGTCGAGCGGAAGGTTGCCCCACAGCATCAGCGTCATCGAACCAGGCTCGCGGTTGACGAAGAACCTGCGTCCAGTGCCGGCCGGAGTGGTGACGATGCGATTGTCGAGCCGGTAATAGTCGGCAAATGGCTTGATGCTGACGAAAGCTTTTTCTCCGGCGCGGTCGGCGGGCTGAATGCTGACGAAGACGACATTGTCGTTCACGGTGAGCGCGGAGACGGGCGCGCCATCGGCCCACACAAGGTCATCCTGGCTCCAGCCTTCGCCGTAGCGTTCGAAGGCAAAGTACGAGTCATCGGCCACGATATCGCCATCGATGTATTTCACGCCTTTTTTCACGAGCGCGTCGGCGAGCGCTTCGAGCGCCTGAATCGGATCGTCGTTGCGCTGCGTGCGCAGATCGTAGGGAAGTTCGCGGCCAGAGAGATTGGGATCGCCGCGGCCAACCAGTACGAGATCGCCGTTGAGGCGTCCATAGCGGTCGAGCGTGCCGGTGGTTTCGACGGTGGTGCGGAACTTGTAGTCGGGGCCGATCAGCGCGAGCGCGGCTGCGGTAGTGAACAGCTTGGTGTTCGACGCAGGCGTGAAAAGCTTGTCGGAGTTTTGCCCATACAACATTTCACCGGTCGCCAGCGACGCTACTTCAATTCCCCAGAAACCGTGGGCGAGATCGGGAGAATTGAGCAGGGTCGCGATGCGTTCCTGCAGCGGCTTGATGGCGGCGGGAGCCGCGACCGGCGGCGCGCTGGGAGGCGCAGCCAGCGCCCGTGCAGTAAGGATAGGCGCAGTAAAGACGGAAACGGCCAGAAGGGCGACCACCAGCAGCAAGGCGCGCAACTGATTGCCTTCGTGGCATTGGCTGGATTGTAACATTCGATAAAAAGAGGTTCGTTTTAGAAGAACGGGCACCATAATAGGGCAGACGATATAGGTCAGAACCACATAGGTCAAACAATGCGCGCCATTTTTCAATGGAATATAGGCACTCGCGTTCTCGAGTTAGGACGGCGCACGCTGATCATGGGTGTCGTGAACGTCACGCCTGATTCATTTTCCGATGGGGGACTGTACATCGACGCGGGCAAGGCGGTCGCCTATGCCGAACAATTGCTCGACGAAGGTGCGTCCATCATCGACGTCGGCGGAGAATCGACGCGGCCGGGTGCGGCCGTGGCTCGACTCGACTACGCAAGCATCGGCTTCGGGACCGTCGAGTTCCGGAGATTCGCCTTCCGGATCTGCAGTATCGGAAGAGGAAGAGCGGAGGCGGGTCTTGCCGGTGATCCGCGATTTGAAACGCCAACGTCCTCAGGCAGTCGTGAGCGTGGACACGTACAAAGCAAGCGTGGCGCGCGCAGCCGTCGAGTTGGGCGCCGAGGTGGTCAACGACATCAGCGGGTTTCGATGGGATCGCTAAGATGGCGAAGACTCTAGCCGAACTGAAGGTGGGAGCTGTCCTGATGCACACGCGCGGCCGGCCGGACGAGTGGCGAAAGTTGCCACCGATTGGGGATCCTGTGCTGCTGGTCAAGCGGGAATTGCGGCAGTGGGCGGAGGCGGCGGCACTTGCGGGAATCAAACGCGACCACCTCGTGCTGGATCCCGGATTTGGGTTCGGGAAAAGATTCGAAGAGAATTTTCCGTTGCTGGCTCATTTTGCCGAACTGCAGCAGATGGGATTTCCGCTCCTGGCCGGAGTCTCGCGGAAGTCGTTTATCGGGCGGGCGCTGGCGCGCGATGGCAAGGATGCAGCGGTGGAAGAGCGACTTTACGGAACTCTGGCTGCGGAAGCAGCGCTAATCCTTAAGGGAGCACACATCATCCGGACGCACGATGTGAAGTTTACGGTCGAGGCGGCGCGGGTGGTCGACGCGGTTATCGCGAGCGGGGGATAAGGGAAGTCAGAGGTTAGAGGTCCGATTGCAGAAGTGCGAAGCGAACGTTTCAAAGTTGCAAGGTTGCAAGGTTTCAAACCAGAACCGCACCCGCCCGAGCCCAAGCCGATACCATAAACTCGGAATTCTTAAAACGTTAGAAGCCCAAGAATCTTGAAGCTCTGAAACCTTCAAACCCGAAACCTTCAAACCCGGCTTTTTACGCGTGCGCGGTTGCCGGCACGCCAGCGGTAGTTTTGAGGCCCGGCAGTCGGATCTCAAATGCTGCTCCGCCTTCGGTCCGATTGAAGCACGTAATCTGTCCCTGGTGATCCTGGACGACACCGTAGGTAGCGCTGAGTCCGAGGCCAGTTCCCTTGCCGACTGGCTTGGTGGTGTAGAACGGATCGAAAACGCGCTCGGGGTTGCGCAGTCCAGGGCCGCTATCGGCGAATTGTACAACCGACGTCTTCCGAGTCTCGAGGACAGCGAAATCTGGATGCGCCCGCCACCAATTTCCTGCAAAGCGTCGACTGCATTTTCGATGATCTGAACAAAAGCTTGCAGCAATTGGTTGGCGTTGCCGAGGACGCGCGGCACTGAGCCCGCACTCTCCACCGTCAGAGTGATGTTGCGGTTTTCGAGTTTGAATCCTTCCATTTGAATAGCACGCTGCAAAAGGGGCCTGAGTTCGAGAGGAGTTTTTTCTCCCGGAGTCTGCTGGGCAAAACTCAGCAGATCGCTGACCAGTTCACGCGTGCGCCGAGCCTGTTGTCCGATCTTCTGCGCATTCGCCAATTGCTCGCAATTGAGATTGCTGCTGGCGGCCATGAGTTCAGAGCTGCCCAGGATGGCGGAGAGCGGGTGCTCGAGTTCGTTGGCGGCGAGCGCGACCAGTTCTCCGAGCGATGCCAGCTTCGCCTGTTGGACGGCGCGGCCTTGCAGCCGTTCGAGATTGTCGAAGCTCTTGCGCGAACGATTGAGCAAGTCTACGAGTCGCTGGTCAAGCAAGTATTGCTTGAGAAAAACAAACAAGGCCAGAACCGCAACGCCTCCCATCGCGACGGCGAAACGAATTTGGCGAAGATAGGATGGATCATAGCCTACGAACAGTGCCATATATCCCATGACAGGAAGCGATAGTAGGGCTAGTTGTGCAAGGGCGGGGGCAACCGCGCCCCGGGCGCGGGGGATCGAAGGACTGATCTCGGTCTCCCGCAGCGAGCGACGCCCGATGACAGCTAACCCAAGGAACCCGAGCAGAGCTGCAACGAAAGGAATATCGTAAACACCGCCGGTATGATAAGTGCCGCGCGCAATGGCGGCATTCATCGCCTCCGAGGCAAGACTGTAGAGAACGCTGGCGGCAAAAATACCGCCGTAGAGTTTGCGCCATGAGCCTGAACTGGAAAAGTAAGCGGATGCTGCCACCCCGATCAGTACCAACCCTTCGACGACGTAGAGCAAGTCCCACCGCAGCGTGTAGACCAGTTTGTCGGTGACGATGTATTCCTGGGGAAAAACGAAGTAGGCGTAGACCACGATCCACCACACAACCAGAATGAGAACATTGAGCGCGCTGGGGAGCATCCCCTCGTTCCTATCCGCTTCGTGGGGGCGGATCGCGACCGCCGCCATCATTGGGACGACATGCAGGAAGAGCACAATGTCGCCGATAAAAGGGTCGGGAAGCGGTTTGCGAGCTACCACTTCAAACCAGGTCCAGCAAGCCTGATTGAAACACCACATGGCCATACTGACGGTCATCAGGCCCCAGAACAGGCGGGTGTGGCCGCGGCTGTCGAGGGCGTTCTTGGCCGAGAGTGCGAATGCAGCGGCCAGCAATGCGAGCGGGACCAAATCCCCCATGGCGACGCGAAATGTTTCACTCGGAAACACTGCTGGAGCCAGCGCAAAAGCCGCCAGGAGCCAAATCGCGCAAACGACCAACGAGATGGGGCGCACAGACACTGTCTGTAATCTTATGATTTTGGCAACGTTATGTTGAGGTCACGACAGGGTTACCGGCGGTTACTGAGGTAATCACTTCTGTTGTGATCGACATCACAATGGGATGTGATCAAGCCGACCATGGCCAGCCGGCCTACGGCTGCTAGAATTCCTGGTATGGCATTCCCTGTTAATCGTCTTCGCCGCTTGCGGCGGACCGAAACCCTCCGTTCCATGGTCCGCGAGACCCGCCTTACGCCGGAAGCCTTCGTCTATCCCCTGTTTGTCTGTCCCGGTAACGGCATTCGCAAGGAAGTCCGCTCGATGCCCGGGGTCTTCAATCTTTCGGTAGATGAGGCGGTCAAGGAAGTGCGCGAAGCGCGCGGGCTGGGCGTTCTGTCGGTGATTCTGTTTGGGCTTCCTGAAAAGAAAGATGAAGTGGCTACGGGCGCATGGGCCGAGGATGGCATCGTGCAAAAGGCGGCGCGCGCCATCAAGAGCGAGGTCCGGGACGTGGTGGTGATGGGCGATGTTTGCCTATGCGAATACATGTCGCACGGCCATTGTGGGATCGTGAAAGCGGATCCGCAATCGCTGGGCGCAGCGGCGGCCGCGCCGCCGGCAACCACGGAATACGAGATTGTGAATGACGCGAGCCTGGAGTTGCTGGCGCGAACCTCGGTTTCGCTGGCGCGGGCCGGAGTCGACGTCATTGCGCCCTCGGACATGATGGATGGACGGGTGGGCGCGATTCGCGCGGCGCTCGATAAAGCAGGCTTTGAAAACACCCCAATCCTTTCCTACGCGGCCAAATTTGCGTCGGGTTTCTACGGTCCATTCCGCGAGGCGGCGGATTCGACTCCGCAATTTGGGGATCGGCGCTCCTACCAGATGGATCCCGCAAATATTCGGGAGGCGATGCAGGAGATCGCGCTGGATGTTGAAGAGGGCGCGGACATGATCATGGTGAAACCCGCCATGCCGTATCTGGACGTAATCGCAGCGGCCCGCGAGCGCTTTGACCTGCCACTGGCCGCTTACCAGGTTTCGGGCGAATACGCGATGATCGAAGCCGCGGCGCGTAACAACTGGATCGATCGCGAGCGTGTGATGATGGAGTCGCTGGTCAGCATCCGGCGCGCCGGGGCAAGCATTATCCTCACCTACTTCGCCAAGGACGCAGCGAAGCTGCTCGCTTAACTCCGGTCTTAAAGGCCTTCAGTCTCGATAGGCCATGCGGATCAGAGTTCTCTCCGAAAACGGAACGTAGAGCAAAGCGGCGGTGGCGGCGAACGCCAGGCCGATACCGATCTGTGCTAACAGCAAGAAGGGTGCGATAGCCCAGAGCAGGTCGAGAGCGAGAACAAACGGAAACAGCCGCCGGAAGGTCGCGCCCAGTTTGCGGAAATCGAAGGCCACGGTGGAGAGCAGGTAGCAGCGGAGCGGGATCCCAACCGCGGCCGTGACCAGCACGACTCCCACGAGGAATGGCCCCTTCCATCCAGTGAGGAAGCCAGTGGCGATGCGATCTACGCCGCGAAGGTGACCGAGCGCGCTCAGGTAAAAGCAAAGAAACATTAGCTGAATAAGCCCAAACAGTCCGCGCACCAAACCGCGGCGCGGAACCGGGACGTGCAGTTCGGGGTGGAGCGCGATCTTGTCCGGAGCCGCTCCAGGCAGCAGAGGGTCATCTGCCGCCGCCGCCGCAATGCTGGCGGTGCTGATGCTGGGAATGGCGAGAGAGCGCCATCCACGGGGGCGATGAACCGGTATCCGCGGCGGGCGAGGGTTTCGACGAAGCGCGGGCTCGATGCGGAATCACCGAGCGATTCGCGAATCTTGTTCACGGCCGTGTTCAAACTGTGATCGAAATCCACGAAGGTGTCGGCAGGCCATATTTTCTGGCGCAAATCTTCGCGAGTGACGATCTTTCCGGCATTTTCGAGCAGCGCGACCAGAACCTGGAAAGGCTGCTCCTGAAGCCGGATGCGCCGGTCGTTCTTGCGCAACTCTCTGGCCGCAAGGTCCACTTCAAAGACGCCAAAGCGCAGAAGCCTGTTTTCGTTGTCGCGGCTGGGCGTCGGGTCGCTGCTCGGAGAAGACATCGGCATGACGGCGCGCCCGTAGTTTACACCGGGATGAGCCACCATCCGCCATCGTCACTCGCAAATAGCTTCTGCATTCGTAAAGTGATTTAGCTGCCCAGCATCCTCCCGCTCGGAATGGTCGCTGAGACATGCGAGTCGAACCCATGAGCCTGATACAATTTCGCCGTGTTCTCTCCAAGAATTCTGCTGGTGACAGCCGCCACAATTCTCACTGCATGGCTCGCGGCCTCTGCGCAACAGCCTTCCGCCAACAGCAGCCGGAGGTGAAGGTAAACGTCCTCAACGTCTGTTCCCCGTCGGCCGAGGACCGGAAGGAATTGTCCGCAGCTCTGGCCAAAATCCCGGCAAAGCCCACGTTTGGCAAAGACTATGAAGTGGCGCGTGGGCACTCGACGCTCGACCCGAACGCGCCCATACCTGGCATGCAGCAACCTCTGCCACCCGATACGGCCGCCTCGGCGGATTGGGTCCGCGTTCGCCGCGAGTTTCCCGCCAGCGTTTCGTTCAGCACGGTTCAATACTCGTTCAGCGTGGATGCAAACAACATGGTCGAGACGCTGGTGATGCGGGTGCGCGATCCGAAGGACCTTATGGAAGTCGCTATCGAGGACAACGCTTCGTCGGTTACCTCGGCGAGCGTGATGTTATCCGTCGGATACACCAGTGTCGCACATCCGGCTGGAACGCTTTGGAAAACCGTCGGTGGCGCTGGCGCGCTGTCCGGGGGAACCGGGGAAGCCGGCGCCGGATCAGAGCGCTTACGAACCAATTTTCAGGGATGCGTCGGCGATTCTGAACCGCTATCGCAATGCCCTGGGCGTGCGCCAGATGGTGCCTCGGGAGCTGGCTCGGCTGGGAGTTGGGGCTCCTGGAAAAACTGGTACGGGCAGGAAAAAGAACCCTTAGATTTTCGAGATCGCTTGAATCTTACGTGAGCGCGCCCCAAGCTTATTCCGCGTTTATCCGGATTTTATTTACCTGCCGAGTTGTACGTACAGTTTTGTGATGTAAAGGTTGCCTGGGGGACACTGCATATTCGCGGCAAGAAACACAACGTTTTATTTTCCACTCAACTTCCGTCCTGATTAGTGTTGTGCTCGCCATTGTTCTTTCCCTGATTGCGCGGCTAAGGCGATGGTCCGGCTCCTGCGGGTTATCGGTGCTACGCGTTTGGATCTTCGGGGTGCAATAGAGACAACTATTTAGTTGACATATGTCAACTATTTGATTTACACTTAGCAAATGGTCGAGGGCTTCCGGCACAGAGGTCTGGAGGAGCTTCACCGAACCGGCAGAACCCGCCGGATCGGCCGATCATATCGGGAAATGTGTGCGCATCCTGCAATTGCTGGAAGTAGCAGGGAAGCCAGAGGATCTGAACATCGCGGGCTTTCACTTCCACGGCCTGCACGCACCCAAAACGCTGGTCGGTGCGCGCGACCGGGAATTATCGGATCACTTTCGGGTGGTCCGGCGAAAACGCTTTGGATGTCGATTTTGAAGACTACCATTAAGGGGAAAGGTATGGAGAAAAGGAACGGCCTGCCGCCTGTCCATCCGGGCGAGATTATCAAGGAAGATATCCTGCCCTCGGTCGGACTGTCTGTGACGGGCGCTGCCAATGCTTTGGGCGTATCTCGCCAGATGCTGCACGGCATTCTGGCGGGGCGCAAACCTTTGTCTGCGGTCATGTGCCTGAAGGTGGCGCGCCTGTTTGGCGGCTCGCCGGAGGTGTGGATGCGATTGCAGGCTACCTACGATTTGAAGAAATCAGAGCAAAACAAGAAGGTCATGGCGCGCGTGGCGCGCATCGTGCCGGTCAAGACAGCCGAAGAAGTTCGGGCCTGAGAAATCACGCCGCGAAATTTATGGAGATGTCCGACCAACTCGGGTTCCAGTTTCGCCCTCCGGAGCGGCGCATCTGGAGGGTACGGGCTCTGGTCGCGGCGGTGCGTACGCACCTGGAGCGGGAGTATTCCGATTGCTGGGTGGAAGGCGAGATTTCAAATCTTCGCATTCCGGATTCCGGCCACCTGTATTTCACGCTTAAGGAAGAAAGCGCGCAGATTCGGGTGGTGATGTTCCGGTCGGCGGCCAAGCTGCTGCGCTTTCGCCCGGAAAATGGGCTGCACGTTACGGTGCGCGGCCGGATCACGGTGTATGAAGAGCGCGGCGAGTTGCAGATCTCCGCCGACTTCATGGAGCCGCAGGGTGCGGGCGCGCTGCAGCTGGCCTTCGAACAACTGAAGGCCCGGCTGCAAGCGGAAGGACTGTTTGAAGCGTCACGAAAAAAGCCGATCCCTTCCCTGCCGCAGAGAATCGGCATCATCACTTCTCCGCAGGGCGCGGCGCTGCGCGACATTCTCAACATCCTGGCGCGACGGCATCACTCGGCCAATGTGCTGATTTATCCGGCGCAGGTGCAGGGCGATGCGGCGGCGGGCGAGGTGATTGCCGGGCTGCGCTATTTCCTCGGCAAGGCGCAGCCGGCAAATCGAGTTGAGGTCATTATTGTTGCGCGCGGCGGCGGGTCGGCGGAGGATCTGGCGGCGTTCAACCATGAAGGACTGGCGCGGGCGGTGGCGGAGTCGAAGATTCCGGTGATCTCTGCGATCGGGCACGAGACCGATTTCACGATCATAGATTTCGTCGCCGACTTGCGGGCGCCCACGCCGTCGGCGGCGGCGGAGCTGGTGATCCGATCGCGGCAGGAGATCGAGGCGCAAGCGGAGGAGTTGGACCGGCGACTGGAGCGCGCGATGCGTTACCGCCTGCTCATGGCGCGCCAGGAGTTGACCGAACTCGCCCAGCACGGGGCGTTTGCGAGCATGATGGACGGTATCCATCGCGGGCAACAAAAGTTGGATGAACGGCGCTTTCGGCTGGAGAAGGCGCAATTGCGTCTACTGGAGCTTCGCCGCCGGCGCGTGGAAATAGTTTCTGCTGCGGTACACCACTATGACGCGCGCCGCCGGTTGGCCGCTATACGCCGGCAACTCGAAACCGGCGTGGCGAACCTAGCTGCGGCTATGCGCGCGCGTTTGCTGGCGGGACGAGCCGCGCTCGATCGCCGGACGGCAAGTCTCGAAGCGCTTTCGCCGGTTGCCATCCTGAATCGCGGATACGCGCTGGTGTTCGACGGAAATGGGCAACTGGTAACGGACGCGGACCGCCTGGCTGCGGGAGACGAAATTTCGGCGCGCCTGGCGCGCGGACGGGTTCGCGCCCGTGTGACCGGCAGCGAAGCCAGCGAGCAATAATGAGGTTGGCTTTAAGGCGTGTGCATTAGAATGAGGACACTGCAACTTACTGAGTGAGGACGGAGTGACGGCAGCGATCACGTGGCCAGAAATCTCGCTCATTTCCATCCTGGACATCGCGCTGGTCGCGTTCCTGATCTACCAGTTCCTGATGCTGGTGCGGGGCACGCGCGCCGCGCCGATGCTGGTGGGCGTCGCCACGCTTGGGCTCGCGTTCTACCTGGCCCGGCTGGGCGAATTGCGGACCTTGAACTGGCTGCTGAGTACGCTGCTGCCCTATGTCGTTTTCGCACTCATCGTCGTTTTCCAGTCTGAAATCCGGCATGCGTTGGCCAATCTCGGAAGCCGCATCTCGCTCATGCGGTCGTCTGCCTCGGCGGCCGATGTGTACGACGATATCGTTCTCGCGGCCAATCTTTTTTCGCAAAATCAAACCGGTGCGCTGATCGTGATCGAGCGTGAAATTGGACTGCGCACCTACATCGAAAGCGGCGTCGCGCTGGACGCCCGTCTCTCGTATGACCTGCTGGCGACGGTGTTTCGTCCGAGCGCTCCGTTGCACGACGGCGCGGTGATTGTTCAGCGCGACCGCATCGCCGCCGCCGCTTGTTTCCTGCCGCTGTCGATGAACCCGGTTCTCTCCACGCAACTGGGAACGCGTCATCGCGCGGGCATAGGAATTACCGAAGAAACGGACGCGGTCGCCGTAATCGTTTCCGAGGAGACGGGCGCGATCAGCGTCGCCGTGTCGGGCAACATTGAGCGTGATCTCCCGGTGGAACGTCTGCGCGAGCGTTTGAGCAATCTGCTGCGGCGCTATGCTCCGGCCCCGAGCCTGCCGGGTGCAGTGGAGGAAAGCTTTATCGAGGATGAACCGCCCAGTTCGCAATCTTCATCGCGCCGGCACGATGCCGGTTCGCGCCTGGGAGGAGACGACTGACCATGGCGAGTTGGTGGCGACGGGTGTTCGTGCATAATTTTGTCGTCAAGCTGATTTCGTTGTTGTTGGCCATTGGCCTCTGGATGGCGGTGGCACGCTCTCCCATTGCCGAAGTCGAGATGAGGGTTCCGATTGAGTTCCGGAATCTGCCTGACCAGTTGGAGATCAATTCCGCGAGTTTTACCGAGGCCCAGGTGCGGGTGCGCGGACCGGAGCGCGTGATCCATCACCTTGAACCCGGGGACGTGCGCGCGGAGGTCGATCTGAGCAACGTCCAACCGGGGGAGCGAACATTCGATCTGACCGCGCGCCACGTGCACTTGCCACAGGACCTCGAAGTGGTGCAGATCATTCCCGGGCAGTTTCATCTTTCGTTCGACAGCCGGGAAACGCGCTCGGTGGACGTTCACCCGCGGGTGACCGGAAACTTTGCGAGCGGTGTGCGAGTGGCGCAAGTTACCGCCGACCCGCCAACCATAATAGTCACCGGACCACGCGGGCGGGTGGAAGCACTGGAAGCGGCCAGCACCGACCCGGTGGACATCAGCGGAACGATAACGCGGGATACTTTTCTGACACAGGTGTATGTGGCCGATCCGCTGATCCAGGTCGTGCATCCCAGACCGGTTCGGGTGACGGTCATCATGGAAGGCGGAATAAAAGATAAGAAAACCAAGTGAGATGAACCAGCTCTTGGCTCCAAGCTCTTAGCTCTTAGGCAAACGGAGATTACAAAGCCAAGGGCTCGGAACTAGGCAAAGAGCTAAGAGCTTAAGACCTGATCCACAAAGGACCTTTCCGCCAATTTCATGACACAGACAAGACAGCTTTTTGGGACCGACGGAATTCGCGGGGTGGCGGAGGAATTTCCGCTGACACGCGACAGTGTGTACTGGATTGGAAGAGCTCTGGGCCATGATCTGGTGCGCGTGAATGCGAAGGCACGGGTCGTGATCGGGCAGGACACGCGTGTTTCCAGCCGTTGGATTGCCGACAGATTTCTGCAGGGCCTGGCCTCGGTCGGCGTGGCGGCGCGGAGCGCGGGCATTATCACGACGCCGGGGGTGGCATACCTGGCGCGCTCGCAGGGGTTTGACGCCGGCGTGGTCATTTCGGCCTCGCATAATCCGTGGACCGATAACGGGATCAAGATTTTCTCCGGCGATGGATACAAGCTGCCCGACGCGCGTGAACTGGCGATCGAGAAAGAGATCTTCGCGCTGCTGCAGGGAGTCGGACTGCCGCTGCCGCTCTGGATTCCGCGCCGGCGGTTGCAAGTCTGCCTGGGGAGCAGGAGCTGCGGCAGGCGTATGTACGCTGGCTGGCCGCGGGAGTTTCCGCGGACTTGACGCGGCTGCGCGTGGCGGTCGATTGCGCCAACGGAGCGGCTGCGGTAGAGGCTCCCGAACTGTTTCGCGCGCTCAAGATCCATACTATTTTTCTGCATTCGACCCCCGACGGGCAGAACATCAACGAGAATTGCGGCGCATTGCATCCGGGAACGGTGGCGCAATTTGTGTCAGAAACGAAAGGGCAATTCGATGTGGGTGTCACCTTCGATGGCGATGCGGACCGCGCCCTTTTTTGCGACGCCGAGGGCCGCGTGGTAAATGGAGATGCGGTTTTGCTGCTGGCGGCGCGCGATATGCAATCACGCGGCACGCTCGTGAACTCAACCGTCGTGGCCACGACCATGTCGAACATGGGACTGGAACTGGCGCTCGAGCGCTCGGGCATTCGCATGCTGCGCGCGAATGTTGGCGACAAGTACGTCCTGGAGGAAATGCAGCGTGTGGGCGCGACCTTGGGCGGCGAACAGTCAGGACACATCCTTTTCCGGGATGGCGAGGCGACGACTGGCGATGGACTGCTGACCGCGCTGCGCGTGCTGGAGATCATGGTACGTTCGGGGAAGACGCTGGCCGATCTGGTGAGCGACCTGAAGGAGTTTCCGCAGACGATTCGCAACGTGCGGGTACGCGAGAAGGTGGCGTTTGCACAAATTCCGGCGGTACAGGCGGCGATCACATCGGCGGAGCGAGAACTGGACGGCAATGGGCGCGTCGTGGTTCGCTACTCGGGCACGGAAGCGCTGGCCCGCGTGATGATCGAAGCCGAATCGAAAGAGCAGATGAATCGGATCGCCGAGTCGATCGCGGGAACGATCCAGGCGGCGCTCGGAGTTTAGGCCCTGCCCAATTTAACCTCCTCCAGCTCTTATGGTTGCGCGGCCTTCCGTCGGCGATTTCGCTTCGCCAGCATTGAAGAAGTACGTCCAAAAGTACGGACGGGTTATCTTGTGAGCAACAGCGAATCGGCCGAGAATGAGACTCGATTAAATCTTCCAGATTAATAAGAAGAGGCTCATGAGAATTCTCGTGGTGGAAGACGATGCGGCTCTCGCCAGTTTTCTGCGGAAGGGACTGGAAGCGGAGCACCACGCGGTGGATACGGCGCAAAATGGCGAGCAAGGCCGTTCGATGGCGATGGGAATTGACTACGATCTGGTCGTGCTCGACCTGAACCTGCCCGGGGTGGATGGGTTGTCCGTGCTCAAGAGTCTGCGGCAGCGCAAAGCGAATTTGCCGGTGATGATCCTGACGGCGCGCACGCGGGTGGAAGACCGGGTGCAGTGCCTGGACTCGGGAGCGGATGACTATCTGGTGAAGCCGTTTTCGTTTCTCGAGTTATCGGCGCGGGCGCGGGCGCTGTTGCGGCGCAGCCACTCGCCCTCGGAATCCGTTCTTACGGTGCGGGATCTGAACATGAATCGGGTGGAGCGCAAGGTGGAGCGGGCGGGCCGTCCGATTGAATTGACGACCAAGGAGTTCGCGCTGCTGGAATACATGATGCGCAACGCGGGGCGGCGTTTGACGCGGGCGATGATCATCGAACATGTCTGGAACCTGACGT
Source organism: uncultured Acidobacteriaceae bacterium (assembly GCA_963709055.1). Lineage (GTDB taxonomy): Bacteria > Acidobacteriota > Terriglobia > Terriglobales > Acidobacteriaceae > Acidiflorens. The sequence goes on along the minus strand of CAVPUZ010000011.1, from coordinate 325,159 downwards.
TCGATTCGACGACGAACGTCGTGGATGTCTACATCAACTACTTGCGGCGCAAAGTGGATGACGGCTTCCCGACATCCTTGATTCACACGGTTCGGGGTGTGGGGTACCAGTTGAGCGCGGACGGCGGAGTGATGGCATGAGTGCGAGCGCGCATTCTTTCTCCAGGTTGCCGAACAGGCCCCCGCACGATCAGGAGTTACTCGGCGATCTGTTGCATTCGCTGAGCCAGCCGCTGACGAGCCTGCGATGCAACCTGGAACTCTCGATCGATGAAGTGACAGAACAGCAGCAGCAAACTGTTTCGGCGGCGCTGCAGCAGACAGAAACTGTGATCGGAATGATCCAGTTGATGCGGGAATATCTGGATGCCGAGCAAGGTGCGGGGGAGGAAGCGGTTGCCCTGATGCCCGTCCTGAAAAGCATCGGTGAGGACCTGTCATCGATTGCGGCACTGCGCAACATAGGGTTGCGCGTGTTAGGAACCTGTGCCGCAAAACTGCGCGTCGGCGAACCCCGGCTGCGGCTGGCTCTGCAGTATTTGATTCTGGCGATGATCGAGCGGCAGCCCGAGGGCAGTGAGATTACGCTGCTGCTGACTGAGGGCCCCGTGGGAGCGGTGCTGCGGGCGCAGGCGGAACGCAGCTTGAATGGACCCGGAAGCCAGCCGTCCGGAGAAGGACCCGGGCACTCGAGAATTGCAGCGCGATGCGGTGAGAGCGACGATGAGGCGGATGCGGCTGGCGATTGCCAACCGTGTGCTGGAAACCGCGGGTGCAGCACTGGTATTGGACGACGGCACTCCCGGATTTGTTTTGCGGATCCCGCGCGCGAGCGGAACTCACGCGTGACGTCTGGCCCCTCGCGCTCTTGGCCCCTAAGACCTGCCGAAACTCCGATTAATCGCATGAAAAAGCACAAACCACAGGGTATACAGGCGTGCACGAGGGACCCCAGGGACCAGATTTGACGTTCCTTGCGAGTTTCCCCTGATTGACGCTTGCGCCGCATTGCGAGGCGAAATTTCCCCGCGACTCGCCAGCTGCTTAAGAAGTACAATCCAGGCTTTCCGGAGAGTTCTGCTATGAAACGTTGGATCGTGGTGGTGGGCATGTTGTGCCTGGCTTCGGTGACCTGGGGCCAGCAGGACGCGCCGGTTCTCAAGCCGATGACGGTAATCCGCGCGGGAGCGCTGATCGATGGCGTGTCGAATTCTGCGCGCCGCGAATGTGGTGATCACGATTCGCGGCAACATGATTACCGACGTCGCGGATGCGGAGTCGGCGAGCATTCCAGCGGGTGCGACGGTCATCGACCTTTCGCAAGCCACTGTGCTGCCGGGCCTGATCGACGCGCATACCCACATTTTTCTGCAGGGAGAAGTTCCAGCGGAGGGCGGATATGACATTCAGCTTTTGAAATATCCCCTGGCATTCCGGGCAGCGCGAGCGACGGTCTCGGCGCGGCGAGCGCTCGAACAAGGCTTCACGACCATCCGCGACATGGAAACTGAAGGCGCGGGATACGGCGACGTCGGCATCAAGATGGCCATCGATCGCGGATACATTCCCGGCCCGCGCATGTTTGTTTCGACGCGCGCCATTTCAACCACCGGCGGATATCCGCTCGAAGGGTACGCGCCCGAGATCGAAGTACCGAAAGGCGTGCAGATTATCGACGGCCCGGTCGAGGCGCGCAAGGCGGCGCGCGAACAACTCGACCATGGCGCGGACTGGATCAAGGTGTACATGACGCATCGCTCATGGCTCGGCAAGAATGGAGAACTGATCTCCCAGCCGACGCTGACCGTCGAAGAACTGCGCGCGATCGTGGACGAGACGCACGGCTGGGGAAAGAAAGTCGCCTGCCACTCCTACAGTGGAGAAGGCTTGCAGCGGGCGCTCGATGGAGGATGCGATTCGATCGAGCACGGGCTCATTTTGACCGACGCTCAAATCGCGCAGATGATCCGGCAAGGCACGTGGTTGTGCGCCACGCTGAGCGTGTACTACGGAGACTGGGCTCCGGCGGATACGCCGGACGGGCAGCGCGACCGGAAACGCGCCTCGGTGCATGAAGAGTCGTTTCGCAAGGCTGTGAAGGCGGGCGTGAAGATTGCCTTTGGCACCGATATGGGCGGAATTCCATGGACGGAGCCGATCGCGCAGGAGTTTCCACGGATGGTTGAATTCGGAATGACGCCGATGCAGGCGATTCAGAGCGCGACTTCGCGGGCGGCAGAACTGCTCGACAGAAAGGGACAGTTGGGCGTGATTGCGCCAGGCGCCTATGCGGATGTAGTCGCCGTGGCGGGCGATCCCTTGATGAATGTCAAGATTCTGGAGAATGTCGAGTTTGTCATGAAGGACGGAAAAGTGTTCAAGAACGATCTCGGACCAAAAAGGTGATGGATGAACATTCTGGAGATGTGCGATTCGAAAGCGGCATCGGTTCCGATCGATGCGACGGCGGAGCGGGCGATCCAAACGATGCTGGATCGGCATGTAGGCGCGGTAGCCGTGGTGGATGAAAACCAGCGGGTTGCCGGGATTTTTACCGAGCGCGATGTGTTGCGGCGGCTGTCACTAAGCGAGCGCGACCCGCGAACCACTTCGGTGCGCGAAGTCATGACGACGCCGGTTGAGATGGCGACGCGGGCGACCACGGCCAGTGAAGCGCTCGCCACCATGGTCGAGCGCCACTACCGTCACTTGCCGATCGTGGAGGAGGATGGGCACTTGCTGGGAATGCTTTCGATTCGCAATGTGCTGCAAGCGCGAATTGAGACGCTGACATTTCAACTGGATCAGGCGCGGTCGGTTGTTCTTTGACGCTACTGATGCGCGTGCGGGCTCTGCGCCGGGTTCGCGGCGTGTGCCTTCGGAGCGCGCGCTATTTTCACATCAAAGCTGACCGGCAAATTCTTCGGCGGATAGCAGGCGGTGTTATCGCAGGCCTGGTATTTCAGGCTTCCGCGGACGACATATTTGCCGGGTTGTATGGTGTGCAGGGGATGGACCATGACCTCCACCTTGAAGTCACCGGTATAGACGTTTAGTTTCTCGTCAGGAGCAAAGGCGAAGCTCATGTCCTGACCGTCGGGGTAGGTGGTTTTTCCGATGACGATGTCGGTAGCGGGCTCGATCTTGAGCGCGGTCGGAATGAGATACTCGGACTTCGGGTGATTGGAGTTGATGTGAAAGCCGTTGGAGACGCTGAAGGAAAGAGCGACGGTTGACGGTTTGCCCTGTACAGCAGCTACGACGGGCGCGGGCGCCATCTTGACCACGGGACCTTTCGGGCCAAATTCTTCCTGGGCCGCAGCCGCGGCAGCTAACAGAAACGCGCAGATGAGTAGTGCTTTCAGTGTCTTCATTCGGAAAAGGTCGTTACTTGCGCTTCCAGATTTAGATTGCGGTGTCGCTAAAGCGATACCCTGATACGAAACTTACTTCTGAGCCTGTACCGATCCGGCCTGACCGAGAGCTTGCTTGATATGGTCGACGAATACGCTCCGGCTCTGCAATCCGAATTCGCGGGCAACGACCTTGCCGCTGCGATCCAGGAAAAATGTCGTGGGCAGGACATTGACGCCGCCATAGCTCAGGCCGACCGATTCCTTGCCCAGCAGAATCGGATAATTGACGCCCATATCCTTGGCGAATTTTGTGATGTCATCGGTGCTGGCGTCATCCATGGCTACGCCGACGATCTGAAAGCCTTGCGGACCGTACTCTTTCTGCAACTCGACGAACCAGGGCATCTCGACTTTGCAGGGTCCGCAATAGGTCGCCCAGAAATTGAGGAGAACTGCCTTGCCGCGCAGGCTCGACAGCTTGAGGTTGCTGCCGTCGAGCGAAGCCAAGTCGAAGTCGGGAGCTGTGCGCCCCCATCAGTTGCCCATTGACGGGACCGTTGGCGCGGTTGTTGCGGGCGATGCGAATGCCGGCGAATAACATGACGGCCACCAGGGCGCCGACGAAAAACAGGATTAGAGGATTTCTTTGCACACCATGACCTCGGATTTTTGGGGACTTATCGTTCGAATTATCTTGATTTTACATCCTTCTCAAGACCCGTGCATTCACGACCGTGTTGCGCCCTTTGGCCAGCAGAAGCTACGGAAAAGGTCACTTGCGCAGAGGTAGCCAAGCCCGGCCTAAAGCGATTGCCCTGATACAAACCCGCCCTCTTCTGCGCTGTTAGAGTGCGAAGCGGTTCAAGAAGGAAAAATAGCCGGAGATGAGCGCAAATCTTCCCATCACCAGCAGAATGCCCAAGGCGATCAGCAAGCCTCCGCTGGCCACTTCCACGGCGTGCATGTGGAACTTGAAGCGGTTGTAGAACTTTAGAAAGCGCTCGATGCCAAGGGACGTGATCAGGAACGGCACGGCGAGCCCGGCCGAGTAGATCGCCAGCAGGAAAATGCCCTTCCAGACGGTGTCCTGGGTGGCGGCAAATCCGAGCACGACCGCGAGGATCGGCCCGACGCAGGGCGTCCAGCCGAACGCGAAGGCGAATCCGATGACGAATGCGCCCCAGGGAGAAGAACCGCCTTTGAGGGTGTGGAGGCGCGTATCGGCGAGCAGAGCTTTGATCTGGAAAATTCCGGTAAGGTGAAGGCCAAAGAGAATGATGACGACTCCGGCGATGCGGGCGAGCAGCGATTTGTACTGCGCGAGAACCTGGCCGACTTCGGTGGAGATTGCGCCCAGCGTGATAAAGACAATGCTGAAGCCGACGATGAAAGCGGCCGAATTGAGCATCAACTTGCGAAAGAGATGGGCTTCCGTGGACTTCAGCTCTTCGATGCCGGCGCCCGAAATCAGGGAGACATATCCAGGCACGAGCGGAAGCACGCAAGGCGAGAGAAAAGAAATCAAGCCAGCGACGAAGGCGGCGAGCGGTAATGGCAAACTTGTCATTAAGTTCCTATTGTAGCGATCGCTTCATTGTAATGGCGAGGCAGAGTTTTCTGCCTGACCTCAAGGCGTTGGTCCTCCAGATTTGACGCTCGACCGGTCGCAAGGTCCTGAAGATCGGTTCTCAGTTTTCGGTTCTCAGTTTTCAGTTTTCAGTTTTCAGTAAAGCCTTCTCCGTCTGGCCCCTGGTTTGTCCTGGTATGTCTCCGCGAATCTCCTTGGGATGCACGCGGTAAACTAGTCTATTAGAATCAATATCTTAGCCGCAAATACGCCCCTGGGCTTCCCGCCTCTTGCTATGGTCTGGCCGGCCGCGCGGCGGCGGGCGCTTGATCGGCTGGGGCTTCGGCTAACACTTTCTTGATGAATCCCGGGGGAACGGTGGCGGTCAGGATGGCTCGATCATGGGAGCGCTCAACTTTGAGGGTGTCGAAAAAGGCCTTCACGTCCGCATCGGTGCCATGGGTGCCCACGCTGCCTTCCGCTGCATGAAAAAGGCTGAGAAAGGTGCTGACCTTGTCGACGATGGACTGCGCGTCCTGCTCATTACCGGTGAACGCTTCAGCCTTCAGATGCAGGGCCCGGAGGTAGCGCGCGGAAATTACGACCACGGCGGGATTCTGAAACAGGAAGCTCCAACCGCCGAGTCCGCCAAAAGAGCGCATGGCAGCAGGCTCCATGCGAAGGATGGCGAAGGAGAGACTCGCAATGGGCACGTCGTGGTAGTACTTCCGCAGCAGCGACGGTCCACCGAAGGGCGAGGCCAGCTTGCGGGAGCGGTCGAGGATGCCGCGAATCACGTCAGGATTGGGATGGTTGGAAACGGCGATGGTGTCGTAGGACAGAAAGGCCACGCGAACGATGCGGCCTTCGACAGGGATGTTGTAGATGTCGAAGCCGCGGTGGTTGTCGATGGAGGAGGAAAGTTTTTTTAGATAGGGAACGATTCGGGCGGAGTCGAACTTTCCGACAAATATGTCCGAGAAGCGCGGTTCGGGAGCGTCGTCACCGGTGCCGTCTCCCCAGCTTTGCGGGTAGTGCACGGCGAAGGCAGCCTGGTCGAGATCGCGCTCGAACTGAAAGCCAGTCTGCTCGACAAACTTCTGGTATTCGGGATCGCGGGAGACGGGCGGCAGCTGGGCGGTGGCGTTGAAGGTGCGAATCCACTTGAGGTTGATGTAGAGGAAACCGTCGGCTCCCGGGAGCAGGCGGGCGGCTTCGGGAGGAGCGTTCTTGCGCAGCGTGACGATCAAGGCGATCACGGCCGCAATCAGGAGGACGACCAGAACGATGGGAACGCTGCGTCGAATGCGCATCGAAGATCGGCGGGTGCCGGGCTCGTCCGCAACGGCAGCGGAGGAGTTTGCCTATCATAGCATTTTGGGAGACCGGGATTTATCCCGAGGGTGGTGGCTTGGTGGCGTCCTAATCTGGTTTTTCACCACGGAGTCACGGAGACACGGAGAAACCCAACTGCTTTTTAAACCAACCCTTCGCTTCTTACGGTTCTTGGAGGCTGAGATCTCCTACGTAACTTCTGTGGTGAACAAAGGCAAATCATCACACGACACGATTGTTACTGCAGTGGAAAGCGTTCCTTCATCAGGCGGAGCAGGCGGGGGCGGTAGAGAATGTCGTAGGCAAGTTCTTTATCCGGGAACATGGTCAGGGCAGCGCGGCGGGCGTTGGCTGCGATCTCCGCCGCCTCTTCGAGGGTAAGGTCGGGATCCTGGCTGATGACGGACATCACCATACTCATCATCAACTGCAGGCGACGGATCCGGCGGGCTTCTTCCTCACGATCGCTTTCGTTATTATTGCAATCGTTATTATTGCAATCGTGGTTGCGTTCGTGGTCGCCGCCTGACTCGGCCCGTTGAACTCCCATGCTGCCCCCTGAGGCTGGCGCCGCAATGCGGCATACCGATTGGATGTAAACTTATTCTCGCCCGTTGCGCCTCAATTGCCATTGTGCCAGCTTGTGCGAACGATGCAAGCTGCCGTTGGCCCTGAACTTCTGGATTAGCCTTTATGACCCGGAAGACAGCGACGCAGTGACTGCCGTAATCTGTTACGAATAGTTCTTACGGAGGATGCATGCCAGATTCCAATGCCCCGGCGGCTCAACCCGATCAACGCCGTCAACCGGAACCCAATGAGAAGCTCGTGAAGGTCTTCGACACCGAGCAGGAGACGGAAGCCATCGTCGTAAAAGGCCTGCTCGACTCGGCGGGCATTGAATCGGATTTGAAATCCATTGATGCCGTTCAAGAGATGTTCCCGGGCGTTGGAGGAACGATACTTCTGGTGCGCGAGGAAGATGCGGGCGAGGCCGAGAAGATTATCGACGAATACCGCAAATTGCCGCCTTTGGATGACGAGACGGCCGACGTTAGTGGCTGAGTAAAGGCTGACCGTAGAGACGCGGCTTGCCGCGTGCTCGGCGCTGGCCGCAGCGTTGGGCGTTGGCATCCTGGCATTGACCCGCCACGCCTTTGCATTGACTCTACGTATGGCCATTTTGGCGCTGCCTGAGACGGGGCGAGCCCGTCTCCACCGTGATTCATTGGATGAGCGTGCATGCTGATTCATTGGATGAGCGCGACGTCGGGGGTGACCGACCTGCCATCGAGATAGAAACTGACCGCGCCCTCCTCGTCGGTGCGGTAGGTGATGACTCCGGCATGCTGGAGGCGTTCGAGAACTTCGCGGCGGGGATGTCCGTAAGTATTTCTTGCGCCGACCGAAATGACCGCGTAGCGCGGGTGAACGGTGGAGAGCAGATCGGCCGAGGTACCGCTCGCACTGCCGTGATGCGCCACCTTCAGGAGCATGGCCTCGGGATGCTCTTCGACGACGCGCCGTTCGGCGGGTCGCTCGGCGTCTCCCTCAAGTAAAGCGGTGGTTGCGCCGAAGGCGGCCGTGAATACCAGGCAATCGTCGTTTGGGCGCATCGATCCGGTGATCTGATCGCGCCCGGGAGCGAGCATGCGGAAATGCGCTCCGCCGTAGTCGAACTCATCTCCTTCTTTCTTCACCGTGACATCCATGCCCTGCACTCAGGGCTTGGGCCACGATCGGCGCGAGTTGACCCACCGGCTTGTCGATGCTGATCCAGAGGTGCCGGGGATGAAAATTCGCGATGACCGCGGGCATGCCTCCGAGATGGTCGGCGTGGGGATGCGTAATCACGACGGTATCGAGATGATCGATGCCGCGATTCCAAAGATAGGAAGAGACAACCTGCTCTCCGATGTCGAAGTCGGAGTGCATCCATTGCGGCAGGCCTCCGGCATCGATCAGGATCGCGCGGCCTTGTGGTGTGACGAGGAGAATGGAGTCGCCCTGGCCGACGTCGATGGTGGTCATCTCCATTACGCCCGGACGAATTTGCGGGCGCGAGGGGACGAAGGCAATCCAGGACGCAACCGCTGCGAGCAGCGCGAGAGAAGCCAATGCGGCGACACGCTTCTGCCGCGCCGCCAGCATCGCCAGGGCCAGGGCCGCCACGGCAACCAGGATCGTGGTGAGCGAGGGCATGGCCACACGAAGATCGGCGAGCGATGTGCCCGCCGTTTGCGTGCCGCCCAGCCAGTGCACGGTTCCGGTGATGCCTTCGAGCGCGAGACTCGAGATCCAGACGGCGGGCCTGGCCAGCGTCGTCGAAAGATAGCCCAGGCCGACAGCGGCGGCAGCGGCCGGCATCAGCACCTGGGTGAGCGGAATGACCGCGAGGTTAGCGGGCATTCCCATAGTGGTCGCGCGATGAAAATGGTAGGCCATCAGCAGCGCCAATCCTGCTTGCATTAGTGCCGAGATAAACATCAATTCGCAGAGAGCGATCATGGCTCGCAGCAGAAGCGGCGGCAGCACTCGAGCGGGGCGGTTTCCGATGAACCGCGATAATCGCCCCGCGAGCAAACGCAGATCAAGACGAAGCTGTGCCGCTTTGGGTGCAACGTGCAGATCGAAGCTGGTGGCATGTAAAGACCGCAGGCCGCGGGTATAGGGCAGGGTGGTCCGTTCCAGCAGAGGAACTCCGATGCCGGCGATGATGAACACGGCAAGAAATGTGAGCTGAAAACTGGCGCCAAACAATGCGTTTGGATCGGCGACCAGCACGCCGATCGCAGCGGCTCCAATCGCATTGAGCATGTTGCGTTCGCGGTAGAGCAGGCGTGCTCCCAGATAAATGGCCAACATCAGAGCGGCGCGCCAGACAGGGGGGCCGACCCCTACCACGAACGCGTAGGCGAATGAGACCACGACCGTAGTGACCGCCGCTAGTGCGGGATCGAGTCGGAACTGACGCAGCGTCCAGAAAATAGCGAACGCCAGAATGCTCAGATTCATTCCGGAAACGACTAACAGATGATAGGTGCCCGAGCGCTGAAACTCGGTCCGAGTGGCATTGCGCAGGAACGACTCTTCCCCGAGAACCATGGCGTCCATGAGCGAGGCCTGCTCGGCGGGCCAGAGCTGATGAATTTTCGTGATGATGCTGGCGTGAATGCGCGCCCGCCAGAGTGCGACCCGACTGCCGGAAAATCCGGGAAGGACTGCGACATCTTCCAGGCGGGCGGAGCCGAGCACGCTGATGCCGTTGTCGCGGAGATAGCCTTCGTAGTCGAAGGCTCCGGGATTGCGAAAATTGCGCGCCGGATGCAGCTTGGCTCGAATGCGAATGCGGGTGCCATAGGGAAGAGTCAGCGTAGAAGCGGGCGGGGCGAAGTCCGTCGGGCTGTTTCGCGTATCGCGAACGTTCGGATTGGTTCCGGCTTCGCCCGTCCCGTCGATGAGTGTGGAATTGTCGGCGCGCTCATAGTCGGTGCGCCCAAAGAGCGACAGGCGGATTCCGGCGCGCACGGGCCAGCTTTGGCCGTCGCTCTCAATCGCTTCGGTTTCCACGTCAATAGATTGGCGAGTCTCGCGTGGGCTGGCAGCGCGCGCATATCCTTCGTGAATAACGTGCGCGGTCAGGGTGAGGGGCCGGCCGTCAGAGAGCGCGGAAAGGCGAGTATCCTCGGGAGGGCTGCCGCGGATCTGAATGAGGAATGCGCCGAACAGAAACCAGGTCGCGAGCGCGAGCGTCTTGGCAAGCCATGCCCGCTTGCCCAGAAACCACAAGGTGGAGAGGAGGAAGACAGCAATTGCAACAGCCCACCACGAGGGCGGCCGCCAGGCTCGGATGCCGGTCCAGAGGCCGAGCGAAAGAGCCAAGGCCGCCCAGAACATCGGCTGGCGTGGGGGATTTTGGTTGTGCATGATTCGCTCTATCTGCGATGCTTTAGCTCGATCTGTGATGGCTGCGTTGCGCCGGCCACCGAAGAATTCCCAAGTTGCGCGAAATAGGGAAGGGCACGACTTTAGTCGTGCCATTAAACCGACGAAAGACGCTCGGCTTCAGCCGCCGAGGGCCAAGGATCCAGCTTGAATCCCGCGAACGCCGAGCAATAGCGAAATTCAGAGGCCACCATTTAGTGTTTCCAGTGCTTGAAGAAGGCGACCAGTTCGTCGCCAAGTTTCTTGCCGACCTTGCCGTCGCTCCAACCGGCCATCTCCCATCCGCCGCCTCGCTCATCGTTCCAGAGTTCTTTTCCGGTGGCTTTGACTCGGAGGATGGCACGCCCCCTATGGCCGCATGAGCCTTGGAGCCAGATGGAGTAGCAGTTGCCAAGGTTGCGACCGGTTTGGTCGAGGAGGAGGATGACCTCCGACTTCTCGGCAAGGGGAACGACGGTCGCAACGTTGGCCTTCTCCAGTTTCTTTGTGAGCTCTTGCACCATGTGGTTCTCGTTGGGAAGTCGGGTGTCGATGAAGAGCGTGGTTTGTGCTGTGGCTGAGATTGTTAGGATTGCAGCGATAATGGCGCTTTTCATAAAGGACTCCTTTCAAATGAAAGTGCTCGGGCATGAGAACAAAAGCGTGCAACTGAAATTTCCCTCGCCGTCGATACGAATAGAGAGTCTGCAGAAAGAGACCTGCGATCGGCTCGGCTACGAACAAACTCCTTCGTTGCCAAGTGATCGAGGTTACGAAATAGGTCCCGGGCGGTGAGATTGCGCGCGTCGGCTTCAAAAGCCCACCTCAGCGGCTGAAGCCGCGACGGACTGGCGTTGCTTACGGCACGACTGGAAAGTCGTGCCCTTTCCTTTTTGCCGAGCACGCCCTTCCCTCTCCGCAGGTTCGGATACAGGGAAACTTGGGCGGCCGTGAAAGTGGTCAGCAGGCTAGCTTTATCACCGATTCGATATGAAACGTCTGGGGGAACAGATCGAACAGGTGCGCCTCCTCGATGCGATAGCCGGTCTCGATCAGGGGCGAAAGATCCCTGGCCAGCGTCGCCGGATCGCACGATACATAGCGGATGCGTTTCGCTCCGAGGTCGACCAGAGAGCGTGTCACCGCTTTGCCGACCCCGGTGCGGGGAGGGTCCATCACGACCAAGTCAGGACGTTTGCGCACCGCGCGGCTTCTCAGGTATTCCTCGGTTCGCGTGCCAACTACTTTCACGCTCGCAGGCACATTCTGTCGTAGGTCAGGAAGGGAAAGATGTGACGACTCTACAGCAAAAATGTGATGAAAAATCCGGGCCAGCGGGACGGAGAACAAACCCACACCGGCATAGAAATCGAAGGCGACATCTCCGCCGGCGTCGTCCGTGACCACCGAAACCAGTTCGTCTACCAGATGACGGTTAACCTGGAAGAACGCTCCGGCGCTGACCTGATAATCGCCCTGGCCGGTTCGATAACGGATCGTCTTCGCGCCCGATTGCGCGAGCAATTTCGGGTCGGGCGGCGCTTCGTCCTCCGAACGCTGCCGCGAAGAGAAAAAACTAAGGCCGATCAAATTGAGCAGCTCGCGGCGTAGAGCCTCACCCCAGCGCAAGCTATCCTTCTCGTCGGCGTCGCTTCCGCAGAATGCAGACGCGAGCAACTTTTCGTCGGCGTCGTCGGCGAAGAATTCAACTTCCTCGACGGTCGGCGGACACTCCAGTCCTCCCAGTTCCGTGAGCCGGGCAATCACGCGGTTGATCAGCGGAGAACTGATGGGACACTCGCCGACGGCAAGAAACTCGCGCGATCCGAACCGGTAGTAGCCGAGCGCAAAGTTTGGGGCAGTCCGCACTTGCAGGCGCGTGCGGTTGCGATAATTCCACGGAGGAGATGCGTGCAGCCGAATCTCGTCCTTAAGTTCGATCTTGGCAATGCGCTGCAACGTCTCGCGCAGAATCTGCGCTTTGAATTCGAGCTGCCGCCCATACGAGATGTGCTGGTAATGGCAGCCGCCGCAGTGCTGAAAATAGGGGCAACGCGGGTCGATTCGGTCCGCCGACGCTTCGACGAGCCTTGCCACGGTGCCGCGTGCGAAACCGGCCTTTCCTTGCCGGATTTCAGCATCGATTTGTTCTCCCGGCAGCACAAACGGCACAAAGACTGCCATGCTCCTGCCGTCGGCGCCAGCGGGAGAACGAGCCAGCCCGTCCCCGCCGTAAATAAGTTTTTCAATCCTGAGAAGCACAGCTTGAGTGTAGCGCCCTGGAAAAGATGTGGTGAGGAGATGTGTATGTGTGGCGACGGGGCTCTGCCCCGTCAGCGGGGCAAAGCCCCGCTACCATACGGCCGCTCAATGCATATAGAACAAACTCAACCGCGGAACACCGCCGCGCTCCAGCAGCCGCTTGCGTACATATTGCTTGTGCAACTGCTCGATTTGATCCGCCGTCATGTTCCGCCGATAGGGTCCGAGATCGCGATCCGCCTGCGCGCGTACGTCGACGAGCTCGTCATCGGGAGTCGCAGCCATCAAGACTGCGAACAGCTTTTCTTCTAACACCGTCAGCCGCCGCTCGAGATCCTCAAGCCGAGGCAGTTTCTCGCTCCGTTCGATCGTTTCAGCCATCTCTCGCAATGACGCTGCCACCTCGTGCGCCACAACTTCGACAGAGATCACGGCGTGTTTGGGCAGCTTCGCTTTTTCCAGCTTGGCGGCGTTCTCGCGCAGGAACGCCGCAATCTGCGCGGCATCGAATCCCGGCTCCGGTCGCGCCTTTTCGGGCAGCCCCGCGCCTACGGCCGCTTCTTTCATGTCTTCGACTGCGGCCAGCACGGCTTGCGAACAATAGGCCAGGCTGTTTACCTTCTTGGATTTGGTTGGCTTGCGATCATACTTTTCAAAAGCGTCGTCAATCCCGCGCAATACGGCTTCGAGCGGAACGCCCGCGTTATTCCAGGTTTCAATCAGGGCCCAATCGAGCGTGGAGAGCAGCAGCGTTGTTCCCCGCCGCCGCTGATAGTGCTCCTCGATTTCGGTGAAGTAGTTGAAATAATTTTCCACGGCTCGACTGCAAGGATATCCGATGTCTTCCTGAGCGGAGCGACATCTTCGCGCAAAGCGCGGAGATGCCCGCGGAGTCGAAGGACCTCTACCCTTCCTCTGCTCCTGCCGCTTTCACCGTCCCTTCGGACTCTTTCCCGAAGGCGAGGGCCAAGGCTTGGCATCGGCAGTCAATGGCCTGGCCGCCGCTTTGGGTGTTTTCGGCGCGGCTTCCCGCCGCGCAGACTGGTTGCGGTCCCAGATGATGCGCAGTCCGTCGAGGGTGAGAAGTTCGTCGACATCTTTAATGAAGTGCGATGCGGTGCCGATCAGCGATCCCAAGCCACCGGTGGCGACAACGCGCGTCTCTTCACCGAGTTCATCCACCAGGCGCTCGAGAATGCCGTCGACCAGCCCGAGATAGCCATAATAAAGACCGGACTGAAGGCTGCCTACAGTTGTCGATCCGATCACGCGCGGAGGTTTGCGAATCTCCACGCGCGGCAGGCGCGCGGTGCGCTGAAAGAGCGCGTCGGCGGAAATGCCGATGCCCGGGCAAATGACTCCGCCCATGTACTCGCCCTTCTTCGAGACGCAGTCGAACGTTGTTGCCGTGCCGAAGTCGACAATCACGCACGGGCCGCCATATTTTTCAAATGCGGCAACCGCATTCACGATGCGGTCGGCGCCCACTTCGGCGGGATTGTCATACAGCACCGGCATTCCCGTCTTGATGCCGGGCTCGATGAACAGCGGCTTGGTGTTGAAATACCGCTCGCACACCTGGCGAAGCACCGGGTCGAGCGGCGGCACGACCGACGAAATGATGATTCCGTGGACGCCTGACACTTCGAGGTTGTCGATCGCAAACAGGTTGCGGAAGATGATCCCGTACTCGTCCACCGTGCGGGTGAGATGCGAGCCCACGCGCCAGTTGGCGACCAGTCGCTCATAGCGCGCCGCCTCCGAGGTGACATCGTCGCCCGGATGCACGTGCGCGACGCGGGCAAACACGCCCAGCACGGTATTCGTATTGCCGACATCGATGACGAGAAGCATAAGGAATTTGTAATTGGTAATTTGTAATTGGTGATTTAAGAACGCTGCCGCTTTCCAATTACAAATTACCAATCACAAATTCCGAAATGATCCTCACTGTCCCGCTCAGCACTGTCCGCACACCTTCCGCCGTCCGGACCTGCAGAAAGCCGCGCGCATCCAGCCCGTCGGTTATTCCCTCGAGCGCCGCATCTTCTTCCACTCGCACTTTACGCCCCCGCACCGATGACGAATTTTCCTCGAATCGCTTCAGCACCGAAGCCCGCGCCTCCGCTCCCCGGTCGAGCAATGCTCGGTATTCGCGGTCGAGCGATTTTAGCAAAGCGGCGCACAGCTCCACGCGCGACCACTCGGTGCCCGTTTCTATTTTCACCGAAGTCGCAATCTCCCGGAGTTCGGCCGGAAGTTTCGTCTGGTTGACGTTGATTCCCACGCCGACGACCAGATGGCGCACACGAGTGGCTTCGGCGTTCATCTCGGTGAGAATGCCGCAGAATTTCTTGCCCCCCAGCAGCAGATCGTTCGGCCATTTCAGATCAACGGGCAATTGGACAATTTCGGTCACGGCCGCGCGAACCGCTAATCCGGCGGCGAGCGAAAGAAGCAGCGCCTCCGATGGCGGAATCTCGGGGCGCAGAATAACCGAGCAATAGATTCCCGCTGACCGCGCCGAATGCCAGGCATGGTCGCCACGGCCGCGGCCGGCCAGTTGCTCTTCCGCCAGAAATACGCTGCCTTCGGGCGCGCCCTCGGACGCGGCCTTCATGGCCTCGGAATTGGTCGAGCCGATTTTGTAATAATGATGAACCTGCTTCGCGAAAATTGTTCCTTTCACGAGCGGGGCAATCATTTCCGGCAGCAACAAGTCGGGGACCGCGCGCAAACGGTAGCCAGTTGCCGGATGTCCGGCAACATCGACTCCCAAGCCGCGGAGTTGTTGAATCAGCCGCCACACTTCGGAGCGGCTGGTGCCAATCTCTTCGGCAATCTTGGTGCCGCTGGCTACAACCGTGGCGTGATCCATAAGCAGGCGCACAATGCGGCCCAGGCGGGCATCGGTCGCCTTATGAATGGACGGGGCGCGGCGAATTTTTGTTGGGGCGGAGATGGGGGAATTATAGCGAGATGGCCGCTGTTCGTCGTTCGGGAAAGCAAAGGCAGACCCCGTCGTTCGTGGTTCGCTCTTCGTCGTTCGGAAAGGCAAGACCCGCTATTCGTCGTTCGCCAACCGCGAGACCGGCTCTTGTGCTGCGCCGTGAACTGCCTGGATTAGTCCATTCAAGCCTCGACCCAGATCGTCGGTCGATTTCGTAAAGTTCGCGGCTTCTTCCCCTGAGAAATATTCCAAACCATGAGCAATCACAATTTGCGTTTGGAGCTCAAGAAGTGACCCGCATGCGTGAAGCAGGAAACGGCCGAAGTCTCCATTTGAACAATGCCCCTTGCCTTCAGCGATGTTGCTGGAAATAGAAACCGCCGCCCGGCGCATCTGAGACGTCAGCCCGTAAAGTTCGTGCCTCGGAAATCCTGCGGTGAGGCGATAGATGGCTAGCGCCAAGTCTACGGCCTCGTGCCATATCCGCAAATCCCTGTAAGAAGACTTCTTCACCATCGGCCCACCTTACTTCGAGAATAGCGGTCCAGCCAACACAAAGCGATGACGGATAACACATCATTTTGGTGACGATTCCGAACAGTGATTCGTCGAGCAGCGAACGGACGAACGACGCGGTTTTGCCTTAGCGAACGACGAACGACGGTTGCTAACTACCCCGGCATCACGCGCATACTCATATCGGCCGTCGCGAACGAACGCGTCAGGCCACCGACAGAGATAAAATCCACGCCGGTTTCCGCATACGAGCGCACGTTCTCCAGATTAATGCCGCCCGCACATTCCAGCGGGATACGGCGCGGCTGCCGCGAACAAATCTCCGCCGCCTTGCGCACTTCCTCCACGCTGAGATTGTCGAGCAGGATCGCGTCGGCCCCCGCTGCCAGCGCCTGATGCAGATCTTCCAGCGAGCGCACTTCGACCTCAACCGGCTGGGTACCGCGCCGGTTACGCATGGCGCGCTCCAGTGCTGGAACAACTCCTCCTGCCAGCGCGATGTGATTGTGCTTGATCAGCACGCCATCGGAGAGATCGAGCCGATGGTTGTTCCCGCCACCGCAGCGGACCGCATATTTATCGATCACGCGCAACCCCGGAGCCGTCTTGCGAGTGTCGAGAATGCGGACTCGAGTGCCGGAAACAGCGTCCACAAACCTGCGCGTCGTAGTAGCGATTCCGGCCATGCGCTGGAGAAAATTAAGGATGACGCGCTCGCACGACAGAATCACGCGCGCGTTGTGCCGGATCACCGCTACCGGCTGGCCGGCATTCACGCGGACGCCATCGAAAATGGAAGGATGGCTGGTGACCTCATAGTGCGAGGTGACCGCGCCATCGAGCGCGGCGTAGACATCGAAGATGCGCGGGACGCAGCCCAGCCCGGCGAGAACGCACTCCTGCTTGGCAAGGATCGTGGCCGAAGCGCGCTGGTTCGGATCGACGCACGCGTAGCTGGTCGCATCGCGCGTGGCCCGATCCTCGGTCAGCGCGTTTTCGATAATCGCGGTAATGCGTCGTGAATTCCAGTCCATAAAGTAGCGCCGGCGTCCCGCCGGCAGTCGTTGCTCGTGTGGGGACGGGCGTCTCGCCCGTCCATGCGGCGCAAGGCGCCGCAGCCTACCGCGCTAAGAACAACCTATCCCCTTCATCTGTGCCACCGTTTTCTCCCGCAGCACTTTCAACTCCTCCGCGCGTGCCCGTAATCCTTCCACCACCTTTGCGGGAGCCTTCGCCAGGAATTGCTCGTTCGACAACTGCCGCTGCCCATTGGCGATTTCTTTTTCGATCTTCTCGAGTTCCTTCTTCAGGCGCTCGCACTCCGCCGCCACGTCAATTTTCTTTTCATAAGCGACGTGCACATCGAAGCGCGCTGTGCTCCGCGCCCCAGCCGCCTTCGACAACGAGCCGTCGACGAACGCGATCTTTTCTACACCCGCCGCGCGATCGGACAGCACCGCACCCAGATTCTGCTCCATCATGCGGCGAACCTCGGGCTCATGAACGAAGACCTCGACCGGCACCTTCACCTTCGGCTCGACCTTCAACTCCACTCGGAGATTGCGCACGCTTACGATCAGGTCCTGCAGAATCGCCATCTCCACTTCCGCCGCAATGTCGATCTGCATCTCGTCGTGCTTGGGATATTCGGCCAATGCGATCGACTTCAGCGGAGGCTTGCCATCGTAGATCGCGTGCCAGATTTCCTCGGTGATAAACGGCATCACGGGATGCAGCAGCCGTAGCGCGGCATCAAAAAGGTTCACCAGATTGGTGCAGGCGGTGCGGGCCGTTTGCTGGTCGGCACTTTCGGCAAGTCGAGGCTTAACCAGTTCGATATACCAATCGCAAAAATCGCCCCAGAAGAAGTCGTATATCCGGTTGGCTGCCTCATGGAATCGATACGTCGCAATCGATTCGTTAACGTCCCGAGTCGCGCGGTTGAAGCGGGAGAGGATCCAGCGGTCTTCGAGGGTCGGGGTCTGAAAGCCGGCAACGCCAGTGTAGGCATTGTTCGTGTGGTGACGGGGCTCTGCCCCGTCCAGGGCGGGGCGGAGCCCCGCCGCCACACGACCATTCTCGGGCCGCATCTCCGGCGTAATCCGATCCACATTCATGAACATGAATCTTGCCGCATTCCAGATCTTGTTGGCGAAGGCGCGATACCCGTCGGTGCGGCTCTCGCTAAATGCAATATCTGTTCCTGGAGCCGCCATCGCGGCCAGCGTGAAGCGCGTCGCATCTGTTCCGAAGCGGTCGATAATGTCGAGCGGATCCAGCACGTTGCCTTTTGTCTTCGACATCTTCTGCCGCTCGGCATCGCGCACGAGAGCGTGGATATAAACGTTGCGGAACGGAACGCTGTCGTCTTTTTTATCCGCCCAGCCGCTCGCTTTTTTGATAGCGGCGTCCTGCTCATGCCCTTCCATGAAGTGGCAGCCGAACATGATCATTCGGGCCACCCAGAAAAAGAGGATCTCGTAGGCGGTGATCAGCAGCGTCGTCGGATAAAACACTTGCTGATCGCGAGTCTTCTCGGGCCAGCCCAACGTTGTGAACGGCAGCAGCCCTGACGAAAACCAGGTATCGAGAACGTCGGTATCTTGCTCGAGCTTCGCGCCGCCGCATTTCGGGCACGACTGCGGCGTCTCGCGCGCCACGATCACCTCGCCGCAATCATTATTCGTGCAGTGCCAGACCGGAATGCGGTGTCCCCACCACAGCTGCCGAGAGATCGTCCAGTCGTGGATGTTGTACATCCAGTTCAAATAAATCTGCTTGTAGTTCTCGGGCGTGATGGTGATCTCGCCCGATTCGACTGCCGCGAATCGCCTTCTTTGCCAGCGGAGCAATCTTCACGAACCACTGCTCCGACAGGCGCGGCTCGACCGCCGTCCCGCAGCGATCGCACTTGCCGAGCGGAACCGTGTAATCCTTCTCCGCGACCAGGAATCCCTGCTCCTTCAAATCGGCGAGCACGGCTTCGCGCGCCTCGTATCGGTCGAGTCCTTTATACGGACCGGCATTCTCATTCATGCGCGCGTGCAGATCCATCACATCGATCTGCGGCAGCCCATGCCGTTTGCCTGCTTCGAAATCATTCGGATCGTGCGCGGGCGTGATCTTCACCGCGCCGGTGCCGAACTCGGGCTTGGCAATCTCATCGAGGATGATCGGAATCTCGCGCTTCATCAGCGGCAGTAAAACTCTCTTCCCATGCAGATGCGTGTAGCGCTCGTCGGCAGCATTCACCGCGACCGCCGTATCGCCCAGCATCGTCTCCGGGCGCGTCGTCGCCACGGTGATGAATTCCGGCTCATGTGGGGACGGGCGACTCGCCCGTCCAGCAGCGTCCTCTTCAATTACCGGATACCGAATCTCCCAAAGCTTCCCCGCGACGTCTTCGTGCTTTACCTCAAGATCGGAAATCGCCGTCTCGCAGCGTGGACACCAGTTCACGATGTACTTGCCGCGATAAATCAGTCCCTGCTCATACAGGCGGACGAACACCTCGCGCACCGCGCGCGAAAGGTTCTCATCCATCGTGAAATATTCGCGGCCCCAATCGACCGACGCACCCAGGCGCTTCATCTGGTCGAGAATCGCTCCGCCGTATTCGCGCTTCCAGGCCCAGACGCGCTCCACAAACATCGCGCGGCCCATGTCGCGGCGCTTCTTGCCTTCTTTCGCCAGTTGGCGCTCCACCATCATCTGGGTCGCGATGCCGGCATGATCGGTCCCCGGCAGCCACAGCGTGATAAACCCGCGCATGCGATGCCAGCGCACGAGGATATCCATCTGCGTCTGGTTGAGCATGTGCCCCATGTGCAGGCGGCCGGTCACGTTGGGAGGAGGCAGCAGAAGCGTGAACACCGGACGCGTTTCGCCGGGAGGCGGGGTTTCGACGTGGAAGAGTTTTTCGTTGACCCAGTACTCGGCCCAGCGCGTTTCAATCGCGCCCGGTTCGTAAGCTTTCGGCAATTCGTGAGGCATGTCTTTCGTGTGGGACCGGATCACTGACCCGGTCATGCCGAGCGCTGGCTCGGCAACCCGGCTTGCATAGAGACAGCCGCCCCGGCTGTCCAGCCGGGCAAAGCCCGGGACTACGTCAGCTGAGGTTGAATCCTGATCTTACAGGCGCAAGAAAAGAAGGGTCAAACCCACCCCGTCAAACCCGATGGGGTCAACCCGATGAAGAGCACTTGCACCGGATCGGCAATTACTGCGCGCTCACAATTTTTAGCGTCGTGACTTGCCTTACCCATCGTGCCATTCGCTTTTCCTCCGGTATCACGATGCGGTAGGGCCCTTCCTTGTCATTCAGAGGCTTGCCATCCTTCAGGAAGGCCAGAACGAACTGCTTATCGGTGAATGCGCTATCGATCTCCGGCAGTGCAATTACGACGCGGTATCCGTCGGCAGCTTCCACCAGCAAACAGGAGGCCAGCCGTTTTCCCTTCATCGTTTCCCCAAACCCGACTCCCCCTCGTTCCAGCACGGCTCTTAGCAAGACGCCCCTCGAACGCCGCAGATGTGCCGGAGACGCTGGTCGTGACCTTCAGGCGCGGCAGCGCCTCGATGTCGGCGCGGGTCAGAATGATTTGCTTCCCATTCTCCGCCTGCACCGTGAGTTGCTGAGCCCAGGCGGACGCAGCCTGCAAAGTCAAAGCGCAGAGCACAGCCAGAAAGATTTGTCGATTTTTCATGTCACACGCGAAGAATCATGACTTCGGTTGCCTTGATGAGAGCGGCCGCCGTCTGGCCAGGTTTGAGGTTCATCTCGCGGGCGGAGCTGGCCGTGATAATCGAGGTGATCTTTTGATCGCCGATAGAAATTTTCACTTCCGCCATAAGTCCGCTGATGCGGACCCTGTCGATCCGCCCCACCAGTTGATTCCTTCCACTCACACGGCGCAACAGAAGCGCCCGTTCCGGGCCGGTTTTCGCTCGGGTGCGAAACAGGAGACGATCGATTTCACTCTGCGGAATGCGGTGATGTCCTCCCGCCGTTCTTACGCTGCTTATCTTGCGCTTGTAGATCCACTGCTTGATTGTAGGCAGGCTGACGCAGAGTTCCAGAGCTGCTTCCGGCAACTTGAGTAAGTCCCCATCTTTTTCTCTTGGATGATGATGACGAGCATCGAACCGCTTTGCCATTTGAAACGGAATCCTATCGTCAAGCCGCGCCCTCGTCAATCGATGTCAAAGACGATCGATGCAGCGGGTGTCCTTGCGATCTGCGCTCGATTGTTTTTCAGAAACTCTTTTGCATAATCACATAAAACTGCCTACTACTTTACATACCAATCATCGTGCCTATACACTTTATGGTCTTTGGCTGATTGTCTTCCTCTGGGAGAGATTGAAGATGAAAAAGGCAATTACGGATAAAGGCCGCCTGCGCGCTTCCATATTGCGGCGATCGCATATTCTCAATGCCGGTTTCTGGCGAGTTGCCGCGAACAATCGGCGCCCGCTGTGGGCATTGCTGGCGTTTTGCTTCTGTACCTCATTCTGCGCAGCGCAAGTGTCGGCGACCTTATCGGGATTCGTCACCGATCAGTCTGGGGCCGCTGTCTCCGCCGCGGCGGTTACAGCGCGGAACCTGGACACGGGCTTTTCGCGCGACACGAAGACCGGCCAGACGGGACGATATCAGCTATTTGCGCTTCCCGTCGGCCAGTACGAGGTCCGGGTAAAGAAAGCTGGGTTTGCGGAAGCAATCCGCACGGGGATTCGTCTGTTCGTCGGGCAGGATGCGAGCGCCGATCTGAGTCTGCGGCTGGGAGCGGTGAGCGAAGAGGTGAAGGTGAATGGAGACGCCGCGCTGGTCAGCGTGACAACCCAGGACATCTCGGGGTTGGTCGGAGAGCGGCAAGTAAAGGATCTTCCCCTCAACGGGAGGAGCTATGATCTGCTGCTCACGCTGAATCCGGGCATTGTCAATTTCACGGATGAGAAAACCGGTGGGATCGGAGTGTCGAATTCCACGACCGGCAACAATTTCGCGGTCTCCGGAAACCGTCCCCAGCAGAATCTCTTCTTACTGAATGGAGTCGAATACACCGGCGCAGCGGAGAACAACATGCAGCCGGGAGGAGCCAGCCAGCAATTGTTGGGAGTGGACGCCGTGCGCGAATTCAATGTGTTGCGCGACTCCTACGGCGCCGAATACGGCAAGCGGCCCGGCGGCCAGGTAATCATCGTGACCCAGTCGGGCAGCAATCAACTCCATGGCTCCGCCTATGAATTCCTGCGAAACAATGCGCTTGATGCACCCAACTACTTCGACGCGGGCGGTTCGCCCCCGCCTTTTCAGCGGAACCAGTTTGGCGCCTCTCTCGGTGGCCCGATCCGAACTAACAAGACGTTTCTGTTCGGAAACTACGAAGGATTGCGCCAGCACCTGCACCAGACCTCCGCGGCCTTTGTGCCAGACGAGGCATCGCGTGCGGCAGCCGTGCCGAGCGTTCAGCCGCTGCTCAATCTATGGCCGATCGCCCCGGCGGGCGCGCCAGACTTCAATGGCATCGCGCAAGTGTTCAGTAGTCCCCTGCAAACCATTCGTGAAGATTTCGGGACCGCTCGACTGGACCAGATGTTCTCCTCGCGAGACTCGCTGGCCGCCGTCTATACCATTGACGATGGTTACGATCTGACCGCGACCGAACTGGATCCTTACAGCAGCGACATTCTGAGCCTCAGAGAACAAGTGTTGGGCCTGGAGGAAACGCACACGTTTTCTCCATCCGCTTTGAACGTATTCCGGGCGGGCTTTTCGCGGGCCGGCTATTTCTTCACGGGAGAACCAACTCCCGGAACTCCGGCGGCCAGCGTTTCCGGTTTTCTGCTCGGGCTTCCGGTAGGCGCGGTGGTCGTCGGGGGAAGCGCGGCGTCGAATCCGTCAGCCCAGATCGGTTTGGCGGGCAGCAACAACGGAAGCAATTTGCGGGTCGCGCGCAATCTGTTCACGTTCGAAGATCGAGTGACTCTTACCAGGGGAAGGAATCAATTGAGTTTTGGCGTCTGGCTCCAACCTTTCCAATCGAATGAGACGCTCGCGCTCAGCCAGTATGGTCAGGCGACCTTCAGCAGCCTGACAAATTTCCTGAAAGGGACGACCTCAAGTTTTCTCTACGACCCTGCACCGAATGAGATGAACTGGCGGTCTTTGCTCGGTGCGTGGTATGCGGAAGATGCGATTCGCCTGAGTTCGAAGTTGACCCTGTCGCTCGGCTTGCGGGATGAATTTACCACCGGGTGGAATGAAGCTCATGGCCGGGCCGCCGAATACACCTTCAGCAACGGAGTCATTTCGAGCCAGCCGCGTGTCGGAGACTCGTCGTTCACCACCAACCACGCGAAATTTTTGCCGCAGCCGCGCATCGGCATCGCATGGAGCCCGCTCAGTTCCAAGACCCTATTTCGCGCAGGTTTCGGCATGTACAACGAACTCCAGGACGCGCTCGGATACAGGACGGATCAAAACCCCCCGTACAATCCCACATACAGCATTGCCGCGTTGCCGGTTTCGGAATTACCCCTCGACCCCACTGCCGCAGTCCCCAGCAACGCGCTGGTCGTGCCCGGAGGCGTTCAGCCGGATATGAAAACGCCGACCCTCGTTTCGTGGTCCTTTAGAGTTGAACAGGAGATTTCACCGAATACGTCGCTGACCATTGGCTACGTAGGATCGCATGGCTACCACGAAGTCGTTGGAATCGATGCTAGCGAACCGATCCCGGC
The DNA here is from genome assembly GCA_963709055.1 of uncultured Acidobacteriaceae bacterium. GTDB lineage: Bacteria > Acidobacteriota > Terriglobia > Terriglobales > Acidobacteriaceae > Acidiflorens. The sequence continues at coordinate 301,504 of CAVPUZ010000011.1, read as the reverse complement.
TATTTGCCCTGCCTCGCCGTGTCCTGCGACCTACCCCGCTAACTTCCCTGCGCCACTGGCGGGCTCTCCCGTACCCGCCGGAAGCTATTACATTGGTTTCGGAACGCCCAAGGCGAATCCCAAGCTGGCGAATACCTGGACGTGGTTTTCTCGCGGCGATAGCAATTACAACGCGCTCCAGGTCGATGCCAATCATCGCTTCAGTCGCGGGCTCTCGCTGCGCGGAATTTACACCTGGTCCAAGGCGCTGGATGATGGCGATTCGCTGAATGGCACGGCGGCAGCCAACGCGCCCGGACTCGTCTCGAATCCTTACAATTTGCGATCGGATTATGGTCTCGCTACCTACGATGTCCGCAATGTGGCGGTGGTCAACGGGCTCTATGCACTTCCCTTCCGGCGTGGACAAACGATGGCGAGTGGTGTCGAAGGCTGGAGCGATGCCCTGGTAAGCGGCTGGTCGGTGAACAGCATCGTCACGCTGCAAGACGGATTCCCATTCACCCCGCAACTCAGCTATAACCCATCGAATAATGGAGACACGCGAAACCCGGTGCGGCCGTTTATCAATCCGAACTTCACCGGGCCGGTGATTCTTGGGAAACCGGGTCAGTGGTTTAATCCAAGTGCGTTCCTTCAACCACCGGTGCCGTCGAGTACAAATCCGGCCGGATTTTATGGCAACCTCGGGAGAGACACTTTGATCGGTCCCGGACTGGCAACCTGGGATTTCTCCGCGATAAAAGAGACGCACCTTCGCGAACAGTTGAATCTGCAATTTCGCGCTGAAATTTTCAATCTGCTGAATCGCGCGAATTTCAATACTCCGAATCTGATCGTGTTCACTCCCTCGGGAGTTTCCGGGACGGCCGGGGCGGTCACGAGCACCTCGACCACATCGCGACAGGTGCAGTTTGGATTAAAGGTAATTTGGTAGAGTCGAGCGCGCGGCCACCCGCAAGAAAAGCACAAGGCGAGAATCGCGCGTAGCAGTCCCGTCCCAATCTGGAACGAATTGAAACAACCTCCTATGCCTTCAGTCCTTTAGCCCATCGATCCAAACAATAGTAATCACGGATTCAAAATACCGCACTCGGCACTACAGCCGTCACCCGATAGAATAGGAGGCAGGTGGAGCGCCTGTGGGTCGCTCATCGCCCATAATCTGTTCCCACAATCTGTTCCATGGAGAGGTCGTAAATTGGAACGCACTAATGGTTTGGATCTGGATCAAGAGCACGCGGCTTGTTCGCTCGATGCGAACTATGTTTTGGAGTGGGACGAGATCGCCAATTTGACGGCGGAACCGGGGCAGCCGGCTGAAACCCTGATGAATGTCGTGGCGTTGATTGCCCGGCGGTTTGGCACCGACGTGTGTTCGGCGTATCTGTTGGAGCCTGATCGCGCCAACCTGGTGCTGGCGGCGACGCTCGGCCTGCGGCGGGAATGTATCGGCAATCTGCGGATGGCGGTGAACGAAGGCCTCACTGGCCTGGTCGCGGAACAGGTGCGGCCGGTCGCGGTGGAGCAGGTGCGAAATCATCCACGGTTCAAGTATTTTGCCGAGGCGGGCGAGGATCCGTACCAGTCATTTCTGGGTGTGCCGCTGATCGATCGTGGAGTGTTGCAGGGCGTGCTGGTAGTGCAGACGGTGGAGGCGCGGGTATTTCCCGAAAATGAGATCCGGTTGCTGGCGGAGGCCGCGAAACGGGTAGCGCCCGTGGTAAGCGAGGCGCGGGCGCTGGACCGCTTTATCGCTCCGGTGCAGGAGCGGTTGTGGGCGCTGGCACGCAATCTCTGGTGGAGCTGGGATCACGATTCCTCGCAGTTGTTCCGCGATCTGGACCCGCAGCGCTGGAGCCAGCTCAATCACAGTCCTATTTCGCTGCTGAACGAGTTCCCGTTGGCAAAGCTGGAAGCGCGCGCGACCGAACTCGGGCTCCACAGCCGCATCAACTATGCTTTCCGCCGCCTGCGCGAATACCAGGAGAGCGAGCGCACATGGGGTGCGCGCCGCGCGGGTGTACTGCGGCCCCGGCCGGTGGCGTATTTCTCGGCCGAGTTCGGCATCCACGAATCGCTGCCGGTTTATTCGGGCGGCCTCGGAGTGCTGGCGGGCGATCACATCAAAAGCGCATCCGATCTGGGGATTCCCCTGGTCGGCGTCGGTCTGTTCTACGGGCAGGGCTATTTCCGCCAACGCCTCGACCGCGATGGCTGGCAGCGCGAAGAGTACATGAAGAATGACGTCAGCCAATTGGCGATGGAAACAGCGATTGGGAAGAATGGCCGGCCCGTCGTGGTGCAGGTGGATACGCGGCATGGTTCGATCCGCGCCAAAGTATGGCGCGTACGAGTGGGCCGCTGCGATCTGTTTCTGCTCGACTCGGACGTCGAAGGCAATGCCCCCGAGGACCGCGAACTGACCTCCCGTTTGTACGGAGGCGACGGGCGCGTGCGCGTCCACCAGGAACTGCTTCTGGGCGTGGGCGGACTGCGCGCTCTGAAGGCGCTCGGAATCAGTCCCGGCGTGCTTCATCTGAATGAGGGGCACAGCGGATTTGCGGTGCTGGAAGCGATTCGCATGCGGATGGAAGAGGAGGGGATCTGCTTCGACAAGGCCGTGCCGCGGGTCTCACGCGAGGTGGTCTTCACGACGCACACTCCAGTGCCAGCGGGCCACGACCGCTTCGAGGCAGACCTGATCGAAGACCACCTTGGCCCACTGCGCGAGGCGTTGGGTCTGACGAAACAACAATTCATGGCCTTGGGACGCGAGAATCCGGAGAGCGACGAGCGGTTCTGCATGACAGTGCTGGGCCTGAAGCTCTCGCGACGCGCGAATGCGGTTTCATCGCTGCACGGAGAAGTATCGCGCGCCATGTGGACCGGCCTGACGCCTGGCAAGCAGGAAGACGCGGTGGCCATCGGCCATATCACCAACGGAGTGCACGTGCCGACCTGGCTCGCGCCCCAGATGTTCCGTTTGTATGACCGGCATCTCGGGACGGGATGGAATCTGCACAGCAGCGAATCCCACATCTGGGATGGAATTGAAAGCGTGGATGACGGCGAACTTTGGGAGACCCACCTGAACCTGAAGTCGCGCATGATCGAATATATCCGGCGGCGCGCGGTGAAGCAGGCTGCCCGCCGGGACGAACCGCGCGAAGAACTGAAGCGGCTGGAACGCCTGCTCAGTCCGGATACGCTGACGATCGGATTCGCGCGCCGCTTTGCCACCTACAAGCGGGCGAATCTGATTTTGGCGGACCTGGAAAAAATTGCCGCTATGGTCAATGACCCCAAACGCCCCGTGCAGTTCGTATTCGCAGGCAAGGCCCATCCCAACGACGAACCGGGAAAACGCGTTCTGCAGCAAGTCGCTCAGTTGATGCGCGATCCTCAATTCTGCGACAAGTTCGTCTTCATCGAAGATTACGACATCAACGTGGGTCGGCATTTCGTGCAGGGCGTTGATGTCTGGCTGAACAATCCGCGGCGTCCGCTGGAAGCGTCGGGAACCAGCGGCCAGAAAGTCGTTTTGAACGGCGGGCTCAACCTGTCAGTGCTGGACGGCTGGTGGGCGGAGGCGTACGACGGCATGAACGGCTTTGCCATCGGCGGCGGCAGAACGCACTCCGACATGAATGTTCACGACTCGCGGGACGCCGAAGACCTGATGCGCGTGATGCGCGACGAAGTAATCCCGCTCTACTACCACCGTGATCGCGACGGGCTGCCGCGAGGCTGGATCAAACGTATGAAGCGGACAATCCGCACGCTGGGATGGCGGTTCAACGCCGATCGTATGGTGATGGATTACGCCCTGCAATGCTATGTTCCGGCAGCGGGCGGCACATCGAGCGAATCACGGCCGAACTGCTAGCGCCAAAACTGAGGTCTGGGAAGCCAAGTTGGTTGACAGGGCGAAGCGTCGAAATTACTTTGATGACAGGTTCGACAAGAGCGCGAGGAGACCGCTTTCTATAATGACCGGCATACAATTTATTACCGACGATAAGGGCCGCAAGACGGCAGCCGTTATTGACCTGAAGAAACACAAGGCGCTCTGGGAAGACATCGAGGATGTGTTGGTGTCCCGGTCGCGACAGCATGAAAAGCGTATCCCTCTCGAAAAAGTGAAGCTGGACCTCATCAAAAGCTCGAAGATGCATGGCTAGCTACCGCGTTGTATTGACGGCGAGCGCAGAGAAAGAACTCTAGAAACTACCCAGCCACGCGGGCGCTCGCATAATTTCGCGACTGGAAAATCTGTCCTCCAATCCCCGACCTTCTGGCTGCAAGAAACTAATCGGTGGCGATCGCGAGTGGCGCATTCGCGCTGGTGATTACCGCGTGGTGTATACCATCGACGACGCAAGATCCCTGGTGGAGGTGACGCGAATCCGTCACCGTAGCGTGGTGTACGAACGGTAACTCCGGTGTGCGGTCGAATACGTGGATGCTGTCCTCATCTGGTAGCGGGCCTACGCCTCGCCGCGACGGGCACCGTCCCTTCATCACCCATTTCAGCCGTGCGACGACAACCGAGTGCGAAACCTAGTACGACGCCGGAACCACGGCATCTTCCGGATAGGCTGGCATTCCGAATTCTGGCATATCGAGACCCTCAATCTCAGCCTCGGGCGCGACGCGCATGGAGCGCACCTTGTTCACCGTCCAGAAGACGACAAAGGTCGCGCCGAACGCCCATGCGATACAAATCGTCGCTCCAAACAGTTGACACAGGAACTGGCGCGAGTCTCCGTGGAGCAGTCCGGTGACGCCTTGACCGGCACGCCCCAGATAGCTGGACGTGCCGACGCCGTTCCATCCCGCGCCGTAAGTGCCGTCCGCAAAAATGCCGACACACACCGCGCCAAACCATCCGCAATAGCCGTGAACTGAGATTGCGCCGCAAGGATCGTCGATCTTCAAAACACGATCGTTGAAAAGAACGCCGCCACACACCAGCAGTCCGGCAAGAGTTCCAATCACAATTGACGACGTGGGCGAGACAAACGCGCAGGGGGCCGTGATCGCCACCAACCCGGCTAACATGCCATTGCAGGCCATGGTGATGTCGGGCTTGCCGAAGACGAAATACCAGAGGATCATGGCGGACGCGGCCCCGGCGACGCCCGAGAGGTTTGTGTTGATCGCGATCCCCGCGATGCGCAGGTCGGTCGCGCCCAGCGTTGAACCGGGATTGAATCCCATCCATCCGAACAGCAGGATCAGCGTGCCTGTGACCACGTAGACAACATTGTGTGCGGGGAAGACGCGGATTCGTCCGCCGGGTCCGTATTTGCCGAGGCGCGGGCCGAGAATGATGGCCAGAGCCATGGCGCAGAAGCCGCCCACCGCGTGCACGACCGTCGATCCGGCAAAGTCGACGTAGCCGTGGCCAAGGTGCAGCGTGGATCCAACCTGCGAGAGCCAGCCACCGCCCCAGACCCAGCAACCATAGATCGGGTAAAGAATTGCGCCGACGAACATCTCGCACAGCAGGAACGCCCAGAAGGTGATGCGCTCGCAGACCGCGCCCACGATGATGTATCCGGCCGTTTCCATGAAGACGACTTCGAACAGAGCGAAGACGTTGCTGGAGGCGTCATAGGCCGGGCCGGAGAGAAAGAATCCTTTGCCGCCGAGAAATCCCCATTGCCCGCCGCCGAGGAGAAATTTGTTGAGCAGCGGAAGGCCGCCGAGATTACCGGGCGATGCGTTGATGCCGGCGGCTCCAAACTGGAAGGCGTATCCAACTGCGTAATAGGCGAGGAAGGCGAATACATAGGCCGCGAAGTTCAGCATCATCAGATGAGCGGCATTCTTCTTGCGCACCAGTCCGCAGGTGAGGAGCGCGAATCCGGCCTGCATGAAGAGGACGAGATAACCGGTATTGAGGGTCCAGGCAAAATTGGTGGCGACCCGGAGGTGCCCGACATCGTCGGCCAGTTTGATGGCTAGAGGCTCCCTGGCGGCCTGCGCCTGATAGTCGTCAAAATCTTTCTTGTTCTTTGCAAAATCGGGGGCGTTCTTGTCGACCGGTTCCGTGACGACAAAGGCATTGCCGGCTGCATCAGCGGCGGCAGTACGGTCGCCGGTTGCGACGCCGGACGGATCAGGCTTAGGAGTTTCGTCCGCAAAACTCGATGCGGACAGGGCGGCCAGTATGCCGGCCAATAAAATAACCAAAAGGGACGAGTGGTGCGGCCGGCGCCGTTCAGCTTGCTTCGTCATGCGAATGCTCCTGTTGAGTGCGCTAGTTCGATTTCGATCAAAGCATGTTTGGTAAACCAGTCTTGCGGAATCCTGTGCTTCCGGGGAGGGCATGAAATGTAGTCGCAAGTCTCCAACTGGCAAATGGCAAATTGATTTCCACAGTAAATGCCGGGGTCGGGACGAGTCCAATAGAAATTTCTTCTTGTGGCGATCAGAAAAGTTTCGAAGGGTGACGCGTTAAGGTTGCGACTTAATTTGCGAAAGAGACGGCGCGCTGGGCGGTGTCATGTTAATTCGGGGATCTTAGTTAGTGAACTACACCGTAGCGAAACTTCTGCTTTTGCCTTGACAGGCCGAACGCCGCGGTGAATAATTATTCACTATAGTGGATAAATATGCCTCTTCAGTGAAATTGAGATGCGCGGGTAGCAGGGAAAAAAGATGGCGGGTGGCGGGAAGAACAAATAATGGCCTCCAAACTTAAGACCGCGGTTCTGGGAGCTACCGGATATTCCGGCCTGGAATTGGCCCGTCTGCTTGCCAGGCATCCGCTTACGGACGCCCCTCTTCTGCTTCGGCGGAGCGCCGAAAGCGAGGAGGCCAAGGGAGTACCGGGATTCCCCGGTGGATATGGAAATGGCAACGGCCATGGCAATGCCGAATCATCGGTTGCGCCATTTTCGTGGCAGGCATTGCAGCAACACGGGGCGGAGTTATTGTTTCTGGCGACTCCGCACAGCGTTTCCCGCGAGCTCGTTCCCGAGGCGCTCAGCCGCGGGTTGCGGGTGGTTGACTTAAGCGGGGCGTGGCGATTGAAGCAGGCCGAGCATCGCGCGGTTTACGGGTTCAATGACGCGGATGCCGGGGTCGCGGCGAAGCTCGATGCCAGTGCCGTGTACGGTCTGCCCGAACTCAATGGAGACAAAATACCCGGAGCAGCTTTGGTCGCGAATCCGGGGTGTTATGCGACTTCGGTCATTCTGGGGCTGGCGCCGTTGCTTTCGGCGGAGCTAGTCGATCGCGACCGCGGCGTCATCTCCGATTCGAAATCGGGCGTTTCGGGCGCGGGCAAGGAACCGACCGCGCGTACTCACTTTGTATCTGTCGCCGACAATTTTTCGGCATACGCGGTTTTCGGACACCGGCATACTGGCGAAATTCTGGAGCAGTTGCACCTTGATGCGGGCCAGTTGACCTTCACCCCGCACCTGTTGCCGATTCCGCGGGGAATTCTGTCTACCATCTATGTTCACCTGAAGCGCGAGATGACGGCGGCGGGGATCCAGAATTGTTTCGGGGATTTTTATCGCGGCAAGCGCTTGGTGCGGATTTATCCGGCGGCAAGTTTGCCTGAAATCCAGTTTTCGGTGCATACGAATTATTGCGATCTTGGATTTTGCCTGGCGCGCGACGGGACGCCGGTTAGTCGTCGTTTCGTGTCTCGACAACCTTCTGAAGGGCGCTGCCGGGCAAGCGGTCCAGAACATGAATCTGATGTATGGGTGGGATGAGAGCGAGGGATTGCAGTGAAGATTGTTGTCAAAATCGGTGGCGCGGCGGTGGAGCATAAGCCGACGCTGCAAAAATGCTCGCAGGCGGTCGTCCAGCTGGCGCAGGACGGCCACCAGGTCGTGGTGGTGCACGGCGGCGGTGGCGCGTTGACGCGCACGTTGAAACTGATGGGAAAAGAAAGCGAATTTGTGCATGGGCTGCGCGTCACCGACGCCGAAACCCGCGACGTCGCTTTGATGGTGCTCGCGGGGATCGTGAATAAAAGTCTGGTGGCGGCGATCGCGGCCGCGGGGCAGCCGGCGATTGGTCTGTGTGGCGGAGATGGCGGCGTGTTTCGCGCTCGCAAAAAGCACGATGCGGAACACGATTTGGGATTTGTCGGCGAAATCTGCTTCTCGGAACCACGCTGGATCCGGGCGATCTGGGCGGAGGGCGGCATTCCGGTGCTCTCTTCGGTCGCGCTCGGCGGCGACGGCGAATATTACAACGTGAACGCGGACCAGATGGCGGCCGCCTGCGCGATTGCCTGCCAGGCCGATGCGCTGATTTTCCTGACCGACGTGGCCGGCGTAAAGCAGGCGGATGGTTCGGTCATGGCGCGGCTGAACACCGCGGACGTGGCCGGACTGATTGAAGGGGCGGTGATCAGCGGGGGAATGATGCCGAAGCTCGAGGCCTGTATTCAGGCGCTGAAGCGCGGCGTGGGGCGTGTGCGCATACTTCCGGCGGCGCAGGTGGAAGTGCTGCCGCTGTTTTATTTCACGCGCATCGAGTGCGGCACGGAGGTGCTGAGAGCATGAGCCGCTCCTCAATCTCGCAATTCGATTCTGTATCGCAAATGGAAAGCAAGCTTTTGCTTCCCACCTACGATCGCCTGCCCGTTCTTTTGGAGCGCGGTCAGGGCGTGCATGTATGGGATTCAACCGGCAAAAAATATCTGGATTTCCTGAGCGGCATCGGAGTGAACGCGCTCGGCCACAATCATCCGGCGATTCAACGGGTGATCAAACGCCAAGCCGGACGGCTGATGCATACTTCCAATATTTTTTACCACCAGTTTCAATCGGAGTTGGCGCGGCGGCTGACGGAAATGTCGGGGCTGGATCGCGCGTTTTTTTGCAACAGTGGAACCGAGGCGTGCGAGGGGGCGCTGAAGCTGGCCCGCGCCTTTGCCCACCTAAACAACCAGAATGGCCACAAGGCGAAGTGGCGCATTCTGGCGATGGAAAACTCGTTTCATGGGCGCACCTTTGGCGCCCTCGCCATGACTGGTCAAAAGAAATATCGGACGCCGTTTGCTCCGCTTATGCCGGGTGTGCACTTCGTCAAGTTCAATGATGTGAGCGATCTGGAACGCGAAGTTCGATTCCAGCGTGTGCGCGGTGTGCATCGAAACGATTCAGGGCGAGGGCGGCGTCGATCCGGTGGATGCAGAGTTTCTCGCCTTGGCGAAAAGGTTGACCGAGCGCAGCGGAGCGCTGCTGTTGCTCGACGAAATTCAATGCGGACTGGGCCGCACGGGCCGGCATTTTGCCTATGAGCACTACGGTGTGCTGCCAGACGTGGTGATGGTGGCGAAGCCGCTGGCCGCGGGGCTTGCCGCTGGGCGCGATCCTCACCACCGAACGCGTCGCGGCTTGCATGCATCCCGGGCTGCACGGCACGACCTTTGGCGGAGGTCCGCTGGCTTGTGCGGTTGCGATCGAATTTTTGCGCGAAGAGCAACGTCTGCTGAAACACGTGGGCGCACTGGGCGAGTATTTTCACGGTGCGCTGCAAGGGCTCGACAAGAAACACAGCTCGATTCAGGAAGTTCGCGGCGCGGGGCTGATGCAGGCCATCGAACTGGACTCGGCGGATCTGGCGAAGGCCGTGCTGAAGAAGTTGCTGGAAGATGGAATCATTATCAATCGCACGAATGACAAGGTGTTGCGCTTTCTGCCGCCTTACATCATCCAGAAAAAGCACGTGGACCAGGTGATCGCGGCGCTCGACCGGGCACTCAGTGCGAAGCGGGCGCTCGGTGAGAAGATAGACTCAGCGACAACGGGGCCGCGGGCCGACAAGCGTGAGAAAAACAAGAAAAAAAACGAGCCGGCTGGCTCGCGGCGCGAGGCCAAACATGCGCACGCGTGAAGCGGTCCTTCCCGACGCTGAGCAGATTCATGCTCTGATTACGAATTACTCGGGCGACGGAACGCTGTTGCCGCGCACGCTCGCGGAGATCTGCGAGAACGTCCGCGACTTTGTCGTGCTGGAGGAAGGACAGAGCATCATCGGATGCGGCGCTCTTCATCTATATGGCGTACACCTTGCGGAAATCCGCTCGATCACCGTCGATCCCACGCGCCAAAGCAACGGCGGCGGGCGGCGGCTGGTAAAGGCGCTGCTGGCCCAAGCTGAGAAACACAAAGTCACATGCGTGTGCCTGTTCACGCGCATTCCGGAATTTTTCGCGCGCCTGGGATTCACGACAGCCGCTCATCAGGACCTTCCAGACAAGATCCATAAAGACTGTTATCAGTGCCCGCGGCTTTCGCACTGCGACGAAGTTCCCATGATTCGCGGAAACGTGCCCGCGTTTGCGATTCTGCCCCCACCCAAAAACTGGGTGTTCAAGATTCAGGCATGAACTCTCCGAAATTGCGCCACTCTCCTGAGAAAATCCGGCTGCCGCAAAGCTTTTCATTTTCGGCGGTCGCGGCTGGTATCAAAGTGAGTGGACGGCCAGACCTGGCTCTGGTGGAGGCTTCTGGCGGAGCGGCGGCGGCCGCATTATTCACTTCCAACCTGGTGGTGGCCGCACCCGTGGAAGTTGGGCGGGCCTCACTGGCGGCGAGTGGAGGACGGGTTCGCGCCGTGATTGTGAACTCCGGCAATGCCAACTGTGCCACCGGACGCGCCGGCCTTCGGGCGTGCGAGCGTGTTTGCCGGGATGCCGCGAAAATTCTTGGCGTGGCTCCCGCTCAAGTCTTCCCTTCGTCCACAGGAATCATCGGCGTTCCGATGCCGGACGATAAAATCCGCGCCAAGTTGCCGGAGCTTTTGGCAACTCGATCCGCGAGCGAACGCGGCGCCCGCGCCTTTGCTCAAGCCATCATGACCACCGACACGCGTCCCAAGATTGCTTCGGCCACGATTGCCTCGGCGAATATCGCGGCGGCGCGGTTTCGCACGGCCTCGAACGATGCCACGGTCCTGGGAATTGCCAAAGGCGCGGGCATGATCCACCCGCAACTTGCGACCATGCTGGTGTACCTTTTAACGGATGTCGAGGCCACGCCCGCCGACTTGCAGCGACTCTTACGCGACGCCTGCGACGAGTCGTTGAACTGCCTGTCGATTGATGGGGATACTTCCACCAACGATACGGTCCTGCTGCTGGCCAGCGGTGCCAGTGGCGTTCGAGTCCGCGACGCTGGCGTCAGAAAGAAGTTTTCGGCGGCGTTGACCCGTGTATGCCAGTCGCTCGCGGAGCAGATCGTCAGTGATGGCGAGGGCGTGCAGCATGTCATTCGATTGCATGTGGAGCAGGCGCGCAGCCGAGAAGAAGCAAGCACCGTGGCGCGCACGATTGCTCACTCGCTGCTGGTGAAAACAGCTTGGGCGGGTGCGGATCCGAATTGGGGACGAATCCTGGCTGCGGTGGGACGGTCAGGCATTCCCATCGACCCGTCTCGCGTGCAGATTTTTATTGACAAGCAAAAGGTGTGCCGCAACGGAGTCGCGTGCCAGTTCAACGAGCGCGATGCTCACCGCGCGCTCGCGCAGCCGGTCTGCGATGTGCGGGTCGAGTTGGGGCGAGGGCGGCAATCGATCCTATTTCTAACCACCGACCTGACCGCGGAGTACGTCCGGATTAATGCGGATTACTCAACGTAGAAAAGGTCTCAGATGTCAGGTTTCCGGGAAACCGAAACGCCTTCAGGTTTTCCTGAAAACCCGAACAACCTGACACCTAAAGAAATTCTGATCAAGTTACCTGCGGTCCTCCCTGCACCTCTGTGTCCTCTGTGGTCTAAGCTTTTTGTCGACGCTTAATCGGAGCCTCCCTATTACCCCCTCCTAGAAGCTGAACATCGCCTGCAATTCAATTTTGCGATTCGCCGCCTGGCTCGAAAACGCTCCATTCGCCAGCGCAACCGACTGTCCGAAATTCTGCGAGGTCAGAACCCCGATAGGACTTGCAGGATTGACCTTGTTCAGAACATTCCGCGCGTTGAGGCTGAACGTCAGACTGTAGCGACGATTGCTGGCTGGTCCGCCGAAACCGCCGGGGCCGCGCCCAAAGCCGACCGTACCGCCCCCACCACCCCCTCGAGGGCCACCACCACCCGGGCCTCCACCATGCCCACCCCCACCGGGGCCACCGTTCTGTTGCCCTCCGCTTCGTGTTGTCTCAGGTCCGAATCCGAAGGTCTTCGCAAGGCGCAGGTTGAGCGTGAATTGCGAGGGACCGGTCAGATAGTTAATGGGGATTGGGTTGTATGAACCAGTCGGAACCGTGTAATGGCAGGCTTGGGTCGGCGAGACGCAAACGCCCGTCGGGTTGGGAGCGAATGCAGGACGATCGTTGAACTGCAGGTCGTTGCTCAAATCCTGGCCAACCGTGACGTTGTAGGGCGTGCCGGAGTTGAAAATCATGAACGGACTCAGGCGAAACCCGCGCGGCAGCGCGAGCGTGCCCCCCATGAAGAGGCGATCCCGGATGGCAAACGACGCTCGTCCATAGTCGACCTTAAGATCGTACTGGTCCGATGGAAAGTTCCCGGCAGTCGAGGCGTCGCTATTGGCGTCGTTCAGAGAGTAGTAGCCGCGCAGCGATAACCTCGCCCCCGCCTGGATATTGAACTGCGCGATCAACTGGTTCTGCTCGAACACCCCCGAGGAGGAATATTGATAAATGTCGCCTTCGCTCGGATTCGGCCGTGGTCCTGTTGAGTAAGGCGTGCCGGGCGTCGGCGCATTGGTGTCAATCGAGAGCAACTGGTGCACGCCGCGGGAATTCAGGTAGGTTAGCGTAACATTGGCGGCCTTCGTGACCTGCCTTTCCAGGCTCAACGCGCTCTGCATGATGTAGGGCGCGCGCAGGGTCGGACTGATCCGGTAGATCGCCTGAGGTGTTGATGATGAAGGCGAAGGCACCGGCGGAGGAAGCGTATACGCAGGATTGTCCACGACGTACTGTTGCTCATTCACGCCGTTCAAACGATCCGCATTCAGGACATAGGTGCTGCTGAATCGGTCGTAGAAAAAACCAAAGCCGCCGCGCAGCACGGTTTTCGGCGCGCTCTTTCCTCCGCCACCGATGCCCCACGCAAAACCGAGCCGCGGCGCCCAGTCCGCATGATCGTGAATCGCATTTTGCGTTTCAAAACGAAGGCCGCCGCTCAGCGTGAGGTTGGGGCGCATCTTCCAGTCATCCTGCACATATAGACCCGCATCCACCACGTTGACCGGCAAGGTCGGCGCCGTGCGGCTAGCGCTCGAATTGATCGCCAGTTGACTCGGCATAGGAGTAGCTGCGGTGTAATTCTGATACGACGAGAAGATGTAGGTGCCATTGAATCCCGCGCTGGACGTATTGACTTCGTGATCTACCCGCAAACGCACTCCAAATTTTGCAAGGTTCTTGCCTTGCGATATCGACGTGTAATTCTGCAGTTCGTAGTGATCCTGATGATCCGTTGCCGTTCCTAAGCTGCTGCCTCCACCCGTGAAGACTCCGAGCACCTCGATTCCAACCGCGCTGCTGATCGGATTCTGTGAGGTGTTGTCGCGCAGATACTGGAAGCGGGTCTCGTTCACCGCCTTCGTCCCCAGGACCTGTGTATCGCTGATCTGCAAGGTATGTTCGGTGGATGCGGTGTCATAGCCAGCCTCCGGCAGCACAAATCCGCTGATACCGGCGTTCTGCTGCGTGTCGCGGTAATACTGGTAGCGGGCGGTCAGCGTATTGTTGGTGCTGAGCTGGTAGTCGATTCGCGGACTGATGTTGGTGCGGGTATGTGGATTGGGAACGCTCTGATTGAAGCCCAGAACCGGCGCGTCCACGACCGCGATCTCGTCGATGTTGCGCCGCTGCACATTGAAGAAAAAAGACGCTTTCTTGTTGATCGGCCCGCCGATGTTACCCATGTAGATCACCGAGTCATAGGGCTGCGTCTCATCTGCTTTCAGAAAAGGGTTGCGCGTGTTCAATCCAGAGCTGTTGCCCTCGACCGCGAATTGTCCGTGGTACTTGTCGGTGCCGGGCTTGGTGAAGATTTCGATTCGTCCATAACCCAGTTTGTCGTACTCGGCCGAAAACGGATTGGAATTGATACGAATCTCACGAATCGACGACTTCGGCGGAAGCTCGCCCGCCGTGAATCCGTCAATGTAGAGCTGGCCGCCGTTGGGCCCGGCCGAGGGACCGGCGAGAGCCTGAAGATCCGCCAGCAGTTCATCGGGGTCATCGGGCAAGGCCTCCAGATCCTCGCCTTTTAACACGATCGCGCTTGCATTATTCGCTGGGTTCACGTCGACCTGCGGGGTTTCCTCCTCGACATTGATCTTCTGCTGCTCCACCTGAATCTCGAGTGCGATGTTGAATTGCGCGCTCTGGCCCGCCTTGACCTCCACATCGTTCTGCACAAAGACCGTAAATCCTTTGGCGTTTGCCGTGACCGTGTATTTGCCGGGCGGCAGGTTTGCAATTTCGTAGCCGCCATTACGATTGGTGGTCGCGGAGTGCGTTGGGCCGCCAGACTGGAGAACAGCCACTGCCGCATTGCCCACCATGGCTCCCGATGGATCGGCGACTTGTCCGCGCAAGGTTCCCATTGCCGCCGGTTGGGCCCAGGCCGAAGCCGCGAGCATAAATAAAATAAAGAATGAAGAGAACTTCAAACCCACACCTTTTTTTTCGTCGTTATAGAGCGTCTTTCAGTTATAGAGCGTGTTTCAAACGGGCTTGGGAAGGGCACGGCTTTAGCCGTGCCGCCAAGTGCCCACATCCACGCGGCTTTTAGCCGCTGAGGCAACGACGCCAGATCGCGCGGGACCCATTTTTGAAACACGCTCTAGCAAATTGCGCTCGAAAATCAATTCGCTAGGGCACAGCTTCCCCTTCTCCGCCAGATGTGTTCAAAGACCAGGGGGAAAGCAGTGAGCGATTGGGCGCGGCCGTGAGAATTGGTTCGACTCCGGCCACCAACTGGATTGCGGTAACCGTGCCAGTGGCGCCGCCCTCCGTCGACAGGATCACGATGGCATCGCCTTTTTGCAGATTGGCGAGCGTGCTGTTCGGCAGACGGTTCAAAATACGCTGCAAGTCTGGCGGACCGTAGCCACCACCCCCCGGCCTGTGCGCCATCCCGCTTCCAGTTTCGGCCGACCCCTTGGCACCTGTGGAAGCGTTTTCCTGGCCGCTTTGCGCGTTCCTGCCTTGCGGGCTCGCCTGGTGCCCTTCATTGCGCCGCCGCCCTTCAATCGTGCGGCGAAGCGTTGCGCCATTTCGGGCGGCAGCTTCTTGATTTGCGAATCGGAGCGTAATCCTGACCATGACCGGAGCCTTCGCAATCACGTCGTGGACGGTCACCGTGTTGTTGGCCGCGTCAATCGCCGTAATCGTTCCGGCAATATTGCGAAATGTTCCCCAGACGATTTCCTCGGCAGTCAGCTCGCTGCCATCGGGGGTGCGCGTGCCGCGCGCGCGCAACTGATCGCCCACCTTGATCTGATCGAGCGGTGCCGGCTTCGCGTCATCGAACTTCACCGAGTCCGGGGCGTAACGGCGAAGTACGGTGTCTTTGCTGGCTTGAACCACGATGCTCCGCTTCGCGCCCAGCGCGCCGGACGAGATCGTTATTGTGCCGGTGGCGGCATCGACTTTATCTACCACTCCATCGACGCCTCGTTTCTGCCAATCCTCGCGCTCGCGCTCATGCTGTGCCGAGAGGTCGGCCTGCTTCATGACGATTACGGCCAGCGCCGCAATGGTGTGCGGATCAGCCGATGATTTTCCGCGAACCAGCACGCGGTCGCCCGCTTGCAGATCCTGGACTTGCAGCACAGTCGCATTTTTCAGGCTTTTTTCTTCCGGCGGAAACGCGCAGAATCTTGGTTGCGCTCGTGACCTTGGCCGTCACTTCGCCACCGGATTCCGCGGCGATCGTGATTGAGTCTGCCTGCACGCTCTTGATCGTTCCTACGGCCTTGGCAATCGACGAGTCGCCCGAGCGAGGCGGCAGGCTTGGCCTGACCCGCATCCTGGCACGGGCTTGCCAGCGCCAAAACAAAAAATGAACCGACCACGCACGCCACGATCCGCGGATTCGAAAAACATCGCATTGCATTCACTTTAGCATCGGCCAATACGCCGGAATTCATCCTTTACGAAGTTTTACCCGGATTGACAGGGCATTTACACGATCGCTGGCAACTATGCGTCCGACTACGCGCATCCAGTCTTCTATCCGGCTCGAGTTCTTTTTAGCGCGCAAGCGACAATAGTAGAAAGGCGGGTAAAACACCTGTGATCGCGTGGGAAACCCAGACGACGGACGAATTAGGCTCGGAAGAGCCCGCCATGCCAGCTTCGGCCAGTCTCATTTACCGTTTGATCGTTGCTTTTCCCACCTGGGCGGGCGCGATGCTGGCAGTTTACGCAATTTTCTCATCCAGATTTGTCGTGTCGAAGTTTGCTAGCTTTCGAATTCGTCCCCGATAAAATGAGCAGACTGGATAAATAACGGAGGATTCAGGTTGAACGTCCCGCGTTGGTGGCAGAAGGTGAGCTTGCAACGTGCAATTCCCGAGAAATCAGCTACTCGTGTGCTCGTCTGCACGCTGGTCTTCACACTGACGATCACTCTGACGGTTCTCACCTGTCTTGGCCAATCGCAGGAGTCGAAGGATAAAGATAAAGACTCGAAGGATAAAGACTCCAATACTCAGGAGTCACGGGATGCCGTTTCGACAATCGCAGTCAACGTGAACGTTGTCACCCTGCCGGTGACCGTGCGCGACAAGCATGGGCAATTGGTAAAGGATCTGACCAAGGACGATTTCACGCTGCAGGATAGACGGGCATCCGCAAACCATCAAGTATTTTTCCCAGGAATCGAATCTGCCGCTCACGCTCGGCCTGCTGGTCGATACCAGTTTGAGTCAGCGCGAGGTTCTCGACCAGGAGCGCAACGCGAGCCGCAGCTTTCTCGATCAGATGCTGGTGCAGCAAAAGGACAAGGCATTTCTCATCCATTTCGATCGCGAAGTTGAGCTCTTGCAGGATCTGACGCACAACCACGAAAAGTTGCAATCGGCGCTGGATTTGCTGAAGACGGCGGAGTTCGACCGGAGCCGGTCGAACGACCCGAACGACGATTCGCGCTCCGATTCAGGACATAAGCGCGGCGGGACCGAGCTCTATGACGCGGTTTACCTGGCTTCGAATGAGCTGATGAAAAAGCAGCCGGGACGCAAGGCGGTGATTATTCTTTCCGACGGCGTCGATCGCGGAAGCAAGACGACGCTCGAGAGCGCGATTGAGGCGGCGCAACGCTCGGACACGATCGTGTATTCGATCTACTTTAAAGGTGAGGAAGAACGCGGCGAACATCGCGGCAACGGCATGGGCCGCGGAGGTGGTGGCTATCCCGGAGGCGGATATCCGGGAGGCGGCTATCCCGGCGGTGGTTAGCCGGGCGGCGGTTATCCCGGAGGCGGCGGTGGACGCCGCGGAGGCGGACAGCGCCCATCGGAAGAGCCGCGTGTCGATGGCAAGAAGATTCTCGAGCGGGTTTCGAAAGAGACGGGCGGACGCTTCTTTGAAGTGTCAAAGAAGCAGACCGTCGGCGAAATTTACACCAGTATTGTCGATGAATTAAGAACGCAGTACAGCATGGGATTCACACCGGATAAAGAGGGTTCGAGCGGCGGGTATCACCACCTGGTGCTGCAGGTAAAGAAGAAGGATATGACGGTGCAAACTCGCGAGGGATACTACGCGGGCGGGGAGAGTTAATTGCGTTTCACCAGACGTTGTGGAATTTTCACTGTCTTAAACGAAGCTCCAATCAAATACCGGCCGTCCTCTGTGCACCTCTGTGACCTCTGTGGTTCAGCTTCTCGCCGGCACGGAATCACAGCATCCTTAATCCTCATTTCTCGTGGAATTCCGCCCATGCGCCGTATTTCCCGTAATACACGCGCAAATTGCACTCCTTCGCCGCTACATGCGCCAACGCGATCTGAGCCGGAGTTATAAAAGTGTCGCTTTGGCCAAGTTGCATGGGTGACCGGACCAGATCTTTCGTCTCGTCATACTTGGCTCCGAAAGTGACGTCCCTGTTCACTACCAGAATCCAGTTCTGCTTTTGAGGAAGAATGTACAAACTATACGCGCCTTCTGGAATCACGGAATTTCCCAGGGTGAGGGTAGCCTCCGTGAAAAGAACCATCGGTGCGCCCCCCGGCTCCCAAAGTCTGCCGTCCTTGAATTGCTCCTGGCGCTTTTCAGGCAGCTTGTTGTATTGAACCTTCACTTGGTGCCCGTCTTCAAAGGTGCAAAAGACGCTCTCTGATTGATCGGTCGACGGTGGCTGCTGAGCCACGCTTGAGAACGCTAACCCACTGACAATTACAAAGCAGGTCGCGAGCCTGTGCATAGTTGTTCCCCTCCCTGGCAAGACGATGCTGGACAAGTTCCTCCTCCGGCAAGACCAGATAGCGCCGGGGTTGCTGGATCCGCAAGTATTCAACCCCATATCCTGCGCTCAAAGCACTAAAACGTAAAGGATAGAAAAGAGCAGACGCTCAATTTTTGCGGTCGAAAAGGAGCGAGTCATACTCTGATTCGCAAAGCCGACCGCTCGGCTGGAAAAGGAATCCCTAGCGAGGTGCTGAACACACCGGCTGTAACACGCAGGGAAAAGTTCCAGCGAAGACCCACTGATGGCCTGGCAGTTTGCTGAAAAACTCGAATTGCACAAAGAAAGGGAAGGGCACGACGTTTAGTCGTGCCACTAAGTCGTTCAAAATGAATCTGCGCTTTAGCGCGTGGGGACTGCTCACGGCCGCAGATCGACCTTGTCAGCAACAGCTAGGCGGTTCCCGCATCCCCGCCGGAAATTCAAAAGCTGACATTGAACAGCTACTGCGCGAACCAATCCAGCGTCGGGTCATTATTTCCGTTATACCCACCCGCCGGGATGAACAACATCGAGGTCGGGTTG
This sequence comes from uncultured Acidobacteriaceae bacterium, assembly GCA_963709055.1. GTDB lineage: Bacteria > Acidobacteriota > Terriglobia > Terriglobales > Acidobacteriaceae > Acidiflorens. The sequence goes on along the minus strand of CAVPUZ010000011.1, from coordinate 282,545 downwards.
ACGATGTACACGATGCCAACCTCAGTGGCCCCGTGCAAAACGACCGCGCGCCCGCTGCTTGCAACCGAGTAAGTGTCGGCGATGGCGCTCTGCTGTGGTCCATGCGCGCCGTCATTCTGGGTAACACCGGTAAAGTTTCCAGCCCCGTCGCCGGTCAGCAAGTCCACTTCGGCGCTCGAGTTCAGATCCTCCGGGTAATCGCTGCCGCCAGTGTATGCACCGCTTATCGAGCCGTTGGTAAAGCTGCTGCCGGTCTGCGGATAAAACTCTCCGAAGGCAACCGCATTGTCGGTTCCAATGACGAAGCCCTGATTCTGTGAAATCAGGTAGAAGACCGGCGGATGGCCGCCGCCGAATCCGGTCAAGGTAACGCGTCCGGTTGAATCGACGCTATAGGTGCCGGTACCAGTCTCGGTTGTGAGAGTGCCGCCATGATTGTCGTCAAAGCTGGAGCTGGCGGAACCGCTGCCATTCGCGTTGAAAATACCCCCAGTGACGTCGCCCACTGGAGCGCCGCTGCTGTTGTCGACCGATTGCACGCCCAGAATCGAGTTCCCGTTGAGTGCACCGTCGGTGAAACTTCCACCCCCGGTTTGCAGCAGAATGTCACCCGCCAGCAATCCATCGCCCACGGGATCGTCTTCCATGATCAGCATTTCGTTGGTGTTGATCACGTAGAAGATGTATGTGCTGGTCTGCCCGCCCGCGACGTTGAACGTAATCGTCACGTTGCCGCGGCCGGTCGTGGTGGAAAGGATTGTGAAATTGCTGGCCGTCAAGGTGACTTGGGAGTTCACCGTGCCATTGTCATCCATATCGGCGATGCCGTTAAGGTGGCCCTTGCCATCCGAATTGAATTCACCAGCCATGCCGGAGCGGTGTCCGCCCGCGTCCGCGCCGATGAATCCGAAAGCGTAGTCGCCTTTGAGTTTGCCGATTGAGAAGGCCGAAGTGGTCTGCTTGCGGAGCGGCCCCGAAGCTATGATTTGGGAGTTATCGTAGTAAGTGATTCTGCCGCCGCTGCCGCCGGTGTTCAATGCGATCGCAAAGGTCCTGATATTGGAGGTCGAGTTTACCGTTTCAGTCAGGGTCATGAGTCCCAGATTGTTCGGGCCCATGCAGTAGGTGCCCACCAGCTTGCCGCTTTGCGGGCCGTTGAACTGGTCATTACTGTCGAACTTCCCGCTGCTGATGTTGCCGGCACCATCCGCTATAAAGCTGCGGACGGACGCGGACTGCACAGAAGGAACACCCAGCTGAGTAGACCAGCCTTCCGTCAGGGCCGCATAGGTGCCGTTGAAAGCGGCGTTGTTGCTGCAGGTCATGACGGTAATGCTCAGGTTCGCTGTAGCGTGGGTTGATGCGGAGTCGGTCACCTCGACCGTAAAGTTGGCGGTTCCGGTAGCAGTCGGAGTTCCCGTGATGGCGCCACTGGTCGAGTTGAACGCGAGGCCACCGGGCAGGCTGCCACTGCTGATGCTCCACGAGTAGGGTTGCACTCCGCCGCTCGCGTACAACGTGGCCGCATAGGCCGTAACTTCACTCCCCATGGGCAATCCGCTCGTCTGGACCTGTAGCGGAGCGCTCTTGTTGATGAGGATGCTCAGATTCGCGGAAACCTTGGCCGCCGGGCTCTCCGAATCGGTCACGGTAACGGTGAAGCTGGAATTCCGGTGGCAGTCGGCGTTCCGTAAATCTGTCCGGTGGTGCTGTTCAGATTCAACCCCGCTGGCAGGCTGCCTTTCGTGATGCTCCAGCTGTAGGTTGGAATACCGCCGGTGGCTTCCAACGTCTGGTTATAAATCGCGCCAACGTTGCCGGATGGCAGTGAGGTCGTCGTGATGGCTAGCGCTGCGTTGATGGTAATGCTCAGATTCGCGGTCGCCGTTTGTGCCGTGGAATCGGTGACCTGGGCGGTGAAGTTGAACGTCCCCGTTTGCGTCGGCGTCCCGGAAATCATTCCGGTGCTCGCGGTAAGCAACAGACCGGCTGGCAGGCTGCCTGTGCTTACGCTCCACGTGTAAGGCGGATTTCCCCCACTGGCGGACAATGAATCGCCAGGGTACGGCGTGTTGACCACACCTACCGGCAGGCCGCTGGTGATGATCTGCAGCGGATTGCTGATCGTGATGCTCAGGTTCGCCGTCGCGCTCTGCGCCGTCGGCGTTTCCGAGTCCGTCACTTTGACGCTGAAGCTCGACGTTCCAGTCGCGGTCGGTGTTCCCGTGATCTGGCCGTTGCTACTGAGGCTCAGGCCGTTCGGCAGGCTGCCGGAGGCGATGCTCCACGTGTAGGGACTAACTCCGCCGCTGGCCGTGAGTGTCTGGCTGTAGGCGATTCCTACTCCCCCGCCTGGCAGCGACGGGGTGGTCACGCTCAGCGGCGGTGCGCTGATTGCGATGCTCAGATTCGCGTTTGCCGTCTTGACCGGATTTTCCGAGTCCGTCACTGTGACCGTGAAGCTGTTCGTTCCCACCTGCGGTCCCGTCGGCTTTCCCGTGATCGCGCCGGTCGCTGTGTTCAGCGTGAGACCCGCAGGTAAGCTGCCCGTTGTGATCGCCCATGAGTAGGGCGTGATGCCGCCCGTCGCCTGCAAGGTCTGGCTGTAAGATGTTCCCACCACTCCCGCCGCCAGGCTCGTGGTCGTGACGCTAAGCGGCGGTGCGCTGATCGCGATGCTCAGATTCGCGCTCGCCGTCTTGACCGGACTCTCCGAGTCCGTCACTGTAACCGTGAAGTTGATCGGCCCCGTCAGACTGCCCGTCGGCGTGCCGGAGATGACTCCTGTGCTCGCGTTCAACGTCAGCCCAGCCGGCAGAGTGCCGGTGGTGACGCTCCACGTATAAGGAGTGATTCCGCCCGTGGCGGCCAGCGTCTGGCTATAAGCGCTTCCCAGCGTTCCGCCGGGCAAGGACGATGTGGTCACACTCAGCGGCGGAGCGCTGATCGCGATGCTCAGGTTCGCGTTCGCGGTCTTGGCCGGATTCTCCGAGTCCGTCACCGTCGCCGTGAAGCTGATGGTTCCAACCTGCGGTCCGGTCGGTGTTCCAGTGATTGCGCCGGTCGCAGCGTTCAGTGTGAGGCCGGCAGGTAAGCTACCCGTTGTGATCGTCCAGGAATACGGCGTGGTGCCGCCCGTCGCCTGCAAGGTCTGGCTGTAAGGCGTTCCCACCACTCCCGCTGCCAGGCTGGTGGTCGTGACGGAAAGGGGCGTGCCCGTGCTCGTGCCAATGCCCGTCAAGGCAATCGTCTGCGGGCTGGTCGGGTCTGAGTCAGCGATGCTGAGCGTGGCGGTTCTGGTGCCCGTCGCCGTCGGCTTGAAGGTCACTTTGATCGCGCAGTTGGTCCCTGCCGCCAGGGACGAACCGCAGGTGTTCACCTGAGAATAGTCTCCCGGGTTGGTCCCGCCGATCGTTATGCCCGTGATGCCGAGCGGCGTGCTGCCGCCGTTCGACATTGTTACGATCTTTACCTTGCTGCTTTGGCCCACAGTCACCGACGCGAAGTTCACCGTCGTAGCCGACAACTTCACGGCAGACCCCGTACCGGCCAGGCCCACGACATTCGGACTCGATGCATCGGAATCGGTAATGGTGATGGTCCCGTACCGGGTTCCGGCTGCGGTTGGCGAGAAATGAAAAGCCAGGTTGCAACTTGTCTTTGCAGCAACGGTACCGCTGGCCGGGCACTGACCCGCGGTGCTCACCAGGGCGAAATCTCCGCTGATGGCGATGGCGCTTATGTTCAAAGCGACCGTGCTGCTGGTGTTCGACAGCTTTACGGTCTTCGATGTACTCGTGGTACCCAACGGTTGAACAGTGGCAAAAACGGTGTCGGTCGAGGATAACGTCACGATGCTCGTAACGCCATTGCCAGTGAGGCTGATCGCCTGCGGGCTGCCCGCCGCATTGTCAGTGATCGTGATGCTGCCGGTTCTGGTGCCCGCGGCGCTCGGCGTGAAGCGGACCGTAATCACGCAACTGCCATTCGCCGCCAGGGTATTCGAACTGACTGGACAATTGTTGCTCTGCGAATAATTATTGCTGGTGCTCGAAATCGAGCTGATCGTCAGCGGCGCATCGCCCGTGTTCGACAGGGTCACGTATTGCGGAGCGCCGATCTTGTGCAGAGCTTCATTCCCAAAATTCAGACTCGTAGCGGACAGGCTCACGGTAGGAGCCTGCAACCCTTTGTCCACATCAGCCGAGGCGGTAGATGCAGAATTTTCATTCCCGCTGTAAGCAGCCACAGAATTGGACTGCGCCAGCGTCAGTTGGCTACCAAGAACGGCAAGTAGAGCGGCGAAGCTACACAGAACAAGACGAGAGCAGCGCATAAGATTTTTGTCCGAAGGGGTTGAAAATGGGGAGGCGACAGTGCCCCGGACTCATTCGAGTGAGGGGACTCTCGTTCGACAGCCCTTCCCGAGAGAGCTGTGCACCAGTAGCCTAACGGTTTGGATCGCCCCTCTGAATGGCTCGGATGGGCTATGGGTGGGAAAAACGTCCTATTAAGTTCGCCATAGCGGGGATGAGATCACAAACTCCGTAATACTAACCTCCGTGTCCTCTGTGCCCTCTATGGTCTGCGCTTTTCCTCGGCACGTAATCGGAGTTTCCTTAAAGTTCCTCCCAGATCACCCTTCCCTCCCGGAATAGAGCGCCCACGCGCTAGCCAGATCCTGCACAACGTGGCCAAGCGACTTGTAGACAGTAATCTCATCCGCCGAGCGCCGGCCCTCGATCTCGCCCGCCAGCACCTGCCCAATCTCGGCAACAATGTGGTCGTCACCAACTAACCCGGCCGCCTTCGCCCGCAGAAACTCCCCACCTTGATTTAGAACGCCCTCCCGGCTGTCGGCAATGAAGCGCGAGCGTACCACCAGGTCGCTGTCCACCTCGGCCGGCACCGCGTAGCTGGAGCCGACTAAATTCAAGTGTGTCCCCGGCCGCACCCATTCCCCTTTTAAGATCGGCTCGGCCGCCGAGCTTACAGTACAGATGATGTCCGCCTCGGCGACCGCTTCCCGAACGCCCCCAGCGGCGGCAACCGGCAACGCAAGTTCCGCCTGCATCCGCTCCGCGAATGCCTCGGCCCGGTCCGGTGATCGCCCCCAAACCATGATCGACTCAAGATCGCGAACCTTGCCGATCGCCCGGGCGTGGGTCGCGGCCTGTTCCCCATAGCCAAGCAGCGCAAGCCGACGCGCGTCTTTGCGCGCCAGCGCATCGGTCGCGACCGCGCTGGCGGCCGCCGTTCGTATCGCCGTGATCTCGCCCGCATCCACCACGCACACCGCCGCGCCCGTTTCGGGATCGAACAGCACGACCAGACCCTGGTGTGACGGTATTCCACGCGCGAAGTTGTCGGGGAAGACGCTGATCAACTTGGCGCCAAACGGGGCGTGCGCGCCCATCGCGCCCGGCATGATGCCGAAAAACCGGCCGTCCGAGAGCGGGATCAATGAGCGCAACAGTTGCCGCGTTTCACCCCGCGAGAATGCGATCATCGCCTGCCGCACGATCGGGATGCACATCTCATACGTGAGCCGCCTGGCAACCTCTTCGCGGTCAATGAATCGCATTCGCCCCTTCCCTTTTAGTTCGCTACAATCTTACCCGTTTCGCCAGGGATAAAATCCCGAGTCCACATTAGCGGCATCCAACGAATCGTGCAAAAGTAAACTAGTACCGTGACCGCGAAAAGATTACCGCAGCCGGCACAGCGTAGCGCCGGCACCTTGCCGGCAGTTCCGAGAGCACGCCCTGAGCAAAGGACGGTCCTGGGGACCGTCAGTACTGGCAGAAACGTTGATCGAGTGAGAGACTGCGAAGGGCGTGTCTCGGCAAGCTATGACCGACATTCGACTGGCGCCTGAGTGCCCGTCCCTGAGCATGGTTCCGGTTTCTTGCGATCCGTGATTTGGTGGCAGTTGCGCTGCCTAGGAGTCAGCGAACTCGACCCCGTTGGAGAGTATTTTCAGCGATCCGCAACCGGGCCGAGCACGCCAACTTCACTTTGGAGAGATCAGTATATGGAGCCAGCAGCAGAAGAGGAAAAGCGCACAGTCGGCCGAGGCCAGCGAGGGTCTGTCCCTGTTGCATCGCCATGCCGCCGGTATCGACGTCGGCAATGCGGAACATTATGTAGCCGTGCCTCCGGTCGGGATGCTCGACCGGTACAGAAGTTCGGCAGTTTCACCGCCGATCTACATCGCATGGCACGGTGGCTGCAAGCCTGTGGCATCGAGACGGTGGTGATGCAAGCCACCGGAGTGTATTGGGTGGCCTTGTTCGAAGTGTTGCAGAGCTACGGATTGCAGGTGCAAGTGGTGAATGCGCAGCATACCAAGACGCTGCCGGGACGCAAGACGCGACGTGCAGGAATGCCAATGGCTGCAGAAGCTGCACAGCTTTGGGTTGCTGAACCATTCCTTCCGGCCCGCCGAAGAGATCCGCATCTTGCGCTCTTACCTGCGGCAGCGAGAGAATCTGGTGAGCTCCACCAGCACCTGTGTCCAGCACATGCAGAAAGCCTTGACCGAAATGAATGTGCAGTTGGCCAACGTGATCAGCGACCTCACCGGGGTCACGGGGATGGCGATTCTGCGGGCGCTGGTGAACGGGGAACGCGATCCGCGACAACTGGCGGAGCTCAAACATAAGCAGATTCGCGCCAGCCGCGAGGAAATTGCGCGAAGTCTCGAAGGCCACTGGCGGGCCGAGTTAATCTTTGCTCTGCGGCAGAGTCTGGATCTCTATGACTTCCATCTGGCCAAGATCCAGGAATGCGATGAGCGGATCGAGGCCCACCTGAAACCATGCAGTCCAAGGCCGAAGTCTCTGCCCAGCCGCTCCCGCCCTCACGGCATGGCCGGAAAATACGTAAGCATGGGCCGCGCTTTGACCTACGGCAGCAGTTGTACCGGCTCACCGGAGTCGACCTAACCGAAATTGATGGCTTCGACGTACAGGTGGCACAAACCGTAATTTCCGAGGTGGGGGTGGATATGAGTCATTGGAAAACCGAGAACCATTTTCCCTCCTGGCTGGGATTGTCTCCCGATAATCGCATCAGCGGAGGCAAAGTGCTGAAGCGTGGTACCCGCCACGTGGTCAATCGCGCAGCCACGGCGTTGCGGATGGCGCCCTGGAACCTGATCCGCAGTCAAAGTGCTTTAGGAGCCAAGTTCCGCCGCCTGCGGACCAGGCTCGGGGCCCCCAAGGCCATTACCGCCATGGCCCACCATCTAGCCCGGCTGCTCTATCGTATGCTGAAATTCGGCACCGCCTACGTCGACAAGGGCAGCGAATACTACGAAGCCAAATACCGTTGCCATCAGATGATATGGCTGCAAAAACAGGCGGCCGCTCTCAACTTGCAACTCATTCCAACACAGAAATTGCTCATTGAGTTTCTGGAGAGCGAGATCGAACGGTGTCTCCGTGGTAAATTCAGACATAAGCAAATGACAAGAATCATGGAAGCTGCTACCAGCCAAATCGCGACCGATCTCAAATCTCTAGCGCAAGACGTCGTCCGCCGCGCCATGAAGTCCGGCGCTTCCGCCGCCGAATGCGTTGTTCGCGAAGGCGACGAATTCTCGACGACTGTGCGCTTGGGCCAGGTCGAAACTCTGAAAGAATCCGGTTCCCGCGCTATCGGCGTTCGCGTCTTCTTTGGACAGCGCGCCGCCTCCACTTACTCCAGCGACTTCTCCCCTGCTGGCATCGACCGCATGCTAGCGTCCGCGCTGGAATTGGCGAAGATCACTTCGGAAGATCCCTACTCCGGCATCCCCGAAGCAGCCATCCTGGGAGCGCTCACCGGCCCGCTCGACCTCTACCACGAAGACGTCTATTCACTCCCCGGCCCGGAACGCATCGACTATGCTCGACGCGCTGAAAAGGCCGCGCTCGACACCGATCCACGCCTCAAGAATTCCGACGGCGGATCGTTCGACGCCGCCACTGGCAGCAAAGTTCTCGCTAACTCGCACGGATTTCTCGGCGAGTACCGCCGATCGTACTGCTCGGTGGCCGCGGTTCCGATTGCTCAAGATGACCATGGCAACATGCAGCGCGATTACTGGTATTCGGTCGCGCGCAGTCTGGCCAAGCTTGAACCTGCCGAACAGGTTGGCAAAGAAGCGGCGCGCCGCACGCTTCGCCGTTTGGGCGCACGCAAAGTAAAAACCGCGCACGTTCCGGTGGTTCTCGATCCCACGGTCGCCGCCTCCATGCTTGAACATATTTTCGAAGGCGTGAACGGAGATTCCGTCTATCGTGGAGCCTCGTTCCTTGCCGGCAAACTGGGCGAACAGATTGCCGGTCCGAACGTTACCGTCATCGACGACGGCACCATGCCCGGCGGCTTCGGCACCGCTCCTTTCGATGGGGAAGGCGTTCCCACGCGCAGCACCGTCGTCATCGAGAACGGAGTGCTGCGGTCGTATCTGCTCAACACCTACACGGCCAAAAAGCTCAAGCTGGAGACCACCGCCAACGCCTCGCGCGGACTCGCGGGTACTCCCGGCATCGCCCCCGGCAATTACTTTCTCCAGCCCGGCGGGAAAACTCCGCAGCAGATCATCGGTGAAATCAAGGACGGCCTCTACGTCACCGAATTCCTCGGCCACGGCGCAAACCTGGTCACGGGCGATTATTCCCGTGGCGCCTCTGGCCTCTGGATCGTCAACGGCGAACTCGCCTATCCCGTAGAAGAGATCACGGTCGCTGGCAATCTGAAAGATATATTCAAGAACATCTCCGAGATCGCGACTGACCTGGAATTCCGGGGTAGTGTAGCCTCGCCCACCATTCGCATCGACGGCCTCACCGTCGGCGGGGAATAACCCCTTCCAAGGCTGCTGGCACTGAATGAACCCGGCTACTTCTTGCCTCCGGTCCCGGATATTTTTCTACCATCTTTCGGGAATACCCCTCTAAAGCGCACTGCAACCCCGCCGATATATATCAAGTCAGCCGGAAAGAGCGGCGGCAGGCGGCTTTGCGGCCCGACCGTGAATCCGCACATTGGTGGAGATCATGGATAAGATCCGCGCACTCATTGTGGATGACTCGTCGGTGATGCGCAAAATCGTGGAACGCTCGCTGCGCCAGGCGGGCATCGAACTGGAAAAAGTCGTGGAGGCGGGGAACGGGGCGGAAGCCCTGGCCGCCTTGGCCAAGGAACCGGTCGACCTGATTCTGTGCGATATCAACATGCCGGTGATGGATGGATTGGAGTTTGTCAAGCAGTTGCACACGGTCGAAAACGCCAAGGGAATTCCGGTGGTGATGATCACCACGGAAGGCAGCGAAAGCCACGTGGTGCAGGCGCTTTCGGCGGGTGCCCGCGGATATATCCGCAAGCCATTTACTCCCGACCAGGTCAAGGAGCACGTTCTGCCGGTCATGGGGAAAAAATCATGAGCACAGATACTTCACTGGTGGTGCGCTCGCACGAAGAGAACTGGCTTCCGATTCTGGAACTGGCAGTCGAGGAAGTCTTTGAGATCATGCTGGGTTCACGGGTCAAGCCGGTACCGAAAGCCGAGCATCCAACCCCACCCGGGGGCTATACGGCAATGGTGGGTCTGGCGGGTGGGCTGTGTGGGATTTTGACATTTTCGAGCGACCGCGAGGCCGCCCGCGAACTCGCCAAATGCATGCTCGGCCCCGAAATCGCCGACTCGGAGGAGCAGGTCTCCGATGCTCTCGGCGAAATCTGCAATATGATCGCCGGGAATTTCAAGAATAAATTGGCGGGCACCGATGGACGTTGCATGCTGAGCGTGCCGACCGTCATCAAGGGCGAAGAATACACCTTTCGATCCCTGGCCGATGGCGAATGCCTCGAAACCGTCATGCTGTTTGGCAACTCGCCGCTCACGATCACTTTGCAGCTGCATAGTTAAAAACTGGGGAACTTTCCGCCATCGCATTCGCGAACACGCATTCGGGGAATTCTTTGCCGCGTAGCGCGTTTGCGCACGGCAAGCTTTTCCCTTCCGGCAAATTCTAAGAGCATTGCAATTCTTCCTTGCCGTCTCCCGCACTTAGTTCATTGACAACAACGCACTTGAGAAAACGCTAACCTTCGTGTCTTGGCTATTCGCTTGCACCTACGGCAAACGAAGGAGCCAACATGGACAGTGGATTCTACGCAGCTTGTGCCGGATTGCGGGCACAGAGCCAGGCGCTGGAAGTGGCGGCTCACAATCTGGCGAATGTGAATACGACCGGATTTCGCGGTGAACAAACCACCTTCCAGTCGCTGGTGGCTCTGACAGGTCCCACCGCTCCGAACTTACTCAACCTGGCTACCAATAACTATGGAGTGCTCGAAGGGGCGCACCTCGATTTGAGCCCCGGCAATCTGGCCAGCACCGGGAACCCTCTCGACGTCGGAATCGAGGGCAATGGCTTCTTTGCCATACAGACCGCGCGCGGCACGCTCTACACGCGCAACGGCAGCTTTCAGGTTTCGAGCACCGGGGAACTGGTGACAGCGGCGGGCGATCCGGTGCTTGGCGACAATGCGGGAAAGCCCGGCGTGATCCGCGTTCCCGCGGGTGCGCTCACGATCAGTCCAGATGGGACGCTGTCGGTGGGCGGCGCGATCGCGGGCAAGATTCGCGTGGTCGATTTTCCCAAGGGAACCAAGCTCACATCCGAAGGCGGCACCTTGCTCTCGGCGCCGGCCAAGAGCGAGCAACCAGCGCAGACAGTCTCGCTGCGGCAGGCGACGCTCGAATCCTCGAATGTCAATGCGATCGGCTCGGTGGTCACGCTGATCGGTGTGCAGCGCGAGGCCGAAATGCTGGGGCGCGCGATGAGCCTGTTTGACACCGAGTTCAATCACATCGCGGCTAGCGAACTGGGCAAAGTCTAGCTTGTCAAAGTCTGGGAGGAAGTCATGTTTCGAGCGCTCTACACTGCGGCCAGCGGAATGCAGGCGCAGCAGACCAATCTCGACACCATCGCCAACAACCTTGCCAACTCAAGTACGGCCGGGTTCCGCAGCAGCCGCATGCAGTTTCAGGATCTGATTTACCAGAACATCGTGATGCCGGGCGCGGCGGCGTCGCAGCAAACGACGGTCGCGGCCGGGCTGCAGGTGGGTTCGGGACGCGCACCTCGGCGTCGGAGGTGCTGCAGATTCAGGGAGACCTGAGCGCGACCGGCAACCAGCTCGATCTGGCGGTCGAGGGACAAGGCTTTTTTCAGGTGTTGTTGCCGACCGGCGAACTGGCCTACACGCGCGCGGGAAACTTTCAAACCGACGCGCAGGGCAATGTGGTCACCGCCAACGGAAACCCGATTCAACCGGCGCTGGCCATCCCGCAGGGCGCAACCTCGATCACGGTCGCCTCCGATGGCACCGTGTCGGTAACGCTCGCCGGGCAGATCGCAGCCCAGCAGGTGGGCAATATCCAGCTCGCGCTGTTCCCGAATCCGGGGGGCTTGAGCAGCCAGGGTACGAACCTGTTTACGCCCACTACAGCCTCGGGCGAGCCGGTGGTCGGCACGCCGGGCGGCACGATCGGCTTGGGACAGATCGAACAAGGCTATCTCGAGCAATCCAATGTGAGCGTGGTCGATGAGTTCATCAATATGATCGTGGCGCAGCGGTCGTACGAAGCCAGTTCGCGGGTGGTGCAGGCCGCGGACCAGATGTTTCAGCTGATCAACAACCTCGGCAAGTGAACTGAAATAGCGAACTGACTCGCATGGACAGAACAACGTGAACACAACAACGGGAACACGACAGCGCAATACGGAACAACGTGAACGGGCCAACATGAATAGACACCTGAAAGACTGCCGTGGGCCAGGAACAAGAAGATGGATTTCCCTGGCCGCGATTTTCGCTTCCGTCATCGCGGCCGGTCCATTGGCCCGAGCCGGGGAACCGGCCGAGCCTCTTTCCCCGATAACGGTATCCGAAGCTTGGCCAGCGGTGGTGGATGAACTCCGTTCGCGCGGATTTCGGGAAGAACAACTGCCGCCGGTCGAAGCGCTGGATCTGCCGGTTGCGGTGCCGGCGCATGCCGGACGGAAGCTGCGCGTGTCTTCGGTGTGCTGGGATGCGAATGATGGACGCGCGCGTTTCCGCTTGCAGTGCAGCGAGGCTGGCGCTTGCCTCCCGTTCCTGGTCTATGTTCGGGTTGCGGAGAACGCGCGTGCCGTCTCTTGCGATTTGGGACGGCAGTCACGGTCGCCATCGCTGACGCAGATTCGCGCCTCGGCGCCGATGTTGCGTGCCGGAGATCGCGCCACCGCGGTTCTCGTCGCCGCCGGCCTGCGCATGACCGCAGCCGTGACTTGTCTTGACCGGGGCGCACGCGGCGACGTCATCCGGGTGCGCGGCCCGGAGGGCTATATTTTCCGGGCGCGAGTGACTGGGCCTGCGCTGGTCGAAACATTACCGTGATAGAGCTTCGGCATATGAAGCTTGCGAGCAACGAACCTTGGCGGCAATGGAGATGACCGGGCCAATGCGAGCGCTGGCGCTGGGGCTGTTTCTAGCCGGGACAACAGGCTTGCTTCATGCCTCAAAGAAGGAAGCGAAGGCAAAACAGAGTCTGGCCCAATACATTGCCCACGCCCAGACCGAGTCTCGGGCGCCGGCATTGACCCCCGGCAGTTGCTGGGTGGATGGGGGCCCGATGGCCTCGCTCAGCGCCGATTACAAAGCGATAGCGGCCGGTGATCTGATCACGGTGGTGGTGGTGCAGGGCCTGACCTCGTCGAACGCGGGCACGGTCGCGACCGACCGCAGCTTCAGCGCGAGTTCGGGAGTGGATTCGCTGCCCGGCAAAATCAAGGTGGGGGGCGCGGCCAGCCTGCTCGGTTTGCATTCGGCCGAGACGCTCTCCGGCAAGGGCTCGGCGACCTCGGCTTCCAGCCTGACGACGACGCTGGCAGGCCGGGTGGTCGCCGTGCTGCCCAACGGGAACCTGGTCATTGAGGCCGAACGCGTCATCAACATGAACAATGAGAAGCAGACCATCCGGCTGCGCGGGATCGTGCGCCAGGGCGATATCGGGCCCAACAACACGGTCGCATCGAACACCATCGGCGGTCTTGAACTGGAGATCAAGGGCAAGGGCGTGATTTCGGACGGCGTGCGGCCACCCCATCCAATTTTGCGGGCGCTGCTGCGAATTTTTAATTTTTAGAACCCGTCGTTGGCTGTTCGCTATTGCGTCGTTCACGCTGCAGAGGATCATGACCGGAACAACTCGGCTAACGGCGGAAACGTTTGGCGAATCCACGAATCGCCAGGCTACGAATTTTGATTGAGTATGAAAAGCAGAGTTTTCATAGTCGCCGCTCTCGTTTTGTTGATCTGGCCCGTGATGTGGGCGGGAGAGGCCGTCGCAGTCAAAATCGGCGACCTGACGACCATTGAAGGGGTGCGCGAGAATGCCCTGATCGGATACGGCATGGTGGTGGGACTGACGCTCACCGGCGACAGCCAGCAAACCATCTTCACCACCCAGACGCTGGCCAACATCATGCAGCGCATGGGCGCGCAGATTCCGCCGGTGACGGCCCAGGTGAAAAACGTGGCCGCCGTGTTTGTGACCGCGAACCTGCCGCCGTTCGCCCGTCCCGGCACTGCGGTCGACGTCACGGTCTCTTCGATTGGCGATGCCAAGAGCCTGGAAGGCGGCCTGCTGCTCCTGACTCCGCTCTACGGCGCCGACGGAAAGGTGTATGCAGCGGCGCAAGGTCCGATTGCAGTGGGAGGATTCGCCGCCGGCGGCGCCGGGACGAGCAAGCAGATCAATCACCCGACCGTCGGAAGGATACCCTCGGGCGGCCGGGTCGAACGCGGTCTGGCTTTCGACTTCAACCGGCTGACCCCGGTCTCGCTGCTGCTGCGCGAGGCGGATTTTTCGACAGCGGGGGAAATCTCCGACGCCATCAACCGCGCCTTCGGGCGCGAGGTGGCAAGCGCGCGCGACGGCGGACGAGTGGAGTTCAATCCCGAGGAGACTGGTCTCAAAAATCTTACGGCGATTCTGGCGAAGATCGAGAACCTGGTGATCGCAGTCCACTACCGCGCCCGGGTGGTGGTCAACGAGCGCACCGGGACGATCGTCATGGGAAAAGATGTGCGCCTGGGAGCGGTGTCCATTCTGCACGGCGGTTTCTCGGTTCAGATTTCGACCAGCTATGCGGTCTCACAGCCGAATCCGCAATCGCCAGGCAAGACCGAGGTCGTTCCTGAGACCGAAGTGCAAGCCAAGGACAAGCCCGCCAAGCGCCTGGAAATTGGCGAAGGCGCCAGCATCGAGGAGTTGGTCGGCGGACTGCAGGCGATGGGCGCAAGCGCGCGTGACGTGATCTCGATCCTGCAGGCGATCAAGGCGGAGGGCGCGCTCGACGCCGACCTGGAAGTGATCTGATACGAAAGTGATCTGAGGCTGGAAGTGATCTGATGCTGAAAGCGATCCGATGACCGGTTGGGAGGTGCTCCGATGGCGAGTGATCCAATGAACGTGTCGCTCGCGGCCGCGCTCGGGCCGATGACGACCGCTGCGCCTGCGGCGGCGAAGACCGAGAAGGCGGCGCGCGACTTTGAGTCTGTGCTGCTGACTTCGCTCTTTGATTCGCTCCAGAAAAGCTTTGCCTTCGACGCGCAGGATGAGACGCCGGGAGCAAGCGATTATCGAATGATGGGGACACGGGCGCTCGCCCAGGCCGTGGCCGATAGCGGCGGGATCGGAATCGGGCGGCTCATCTTGCGCCATTTGCATGCACCAAAGGGTCCGGGCGGAAGCTGAACGGGAGGGTGGCCAAAAGAGCTAGAGGTTTCTGGAACCCAGCCGATGTGAGCATTGGGTCGGTGCGCGTTTCGGTCGGACGGCTCGCATTAAGGTTTACTAAGAATCTGCCGATGGAAACAGCAGGGGAAATTGGAGTCAACTTTATGAGAATTAATCCTACAACCAGCGGAATCGAGCAACCGGACAACAGCAAGACGGGTCGGGCCGGGCAGCCGGCGAACCAAGCGAATCAGGCGAACGCCAGTGCGGCTGCGAGCGCCGGGGCGAATACCGGGGCGAGCGCGTCTATTGATCGTACGCAGTTCTCGTTCGATCAGGCGCGGGTCCAGACGCTCGAATCTCAGGCTTTGGCAGCGCCCGAAATCCGCCAGGCCAGGGTCTCTTCGCTGGGGCAGGCGATCAGCAGCGGCGGATATTCGGTGGATGCGGGCAAGGTAGCCGATGCGATCACGGCGGAGTTCAGCGGCGCCAGCTTCCGCTAGCGGTGTGATCGATGGATCCGCTGATCACCAACGGGATCGATCCCGCGCTCTTGCGCGTGCTTGAGAAGCGCGGCCAGGAGCGGGACCCGGCGCTGCGCCGAAAACGTCTGCCTCTGCCCGAGGCTCCGGTAGAACAGGAACAAAACGAAGACGCGGAACAGAACCCGGAGGCTCCGAAGCACGAATTAGACGATCTGGCTTGAGTGGGCAGAAGAAACATTCGCAGCCTGGCCGAATGAATGGCTGTCGCTGCCAGCAGTCATCGCGGGCTTGAAAGCCTGCCCAACTGGAGGCGGCCTCAGTTGGAAAGTCCGGCTGCGGCCCAGCAAAAAGCTTTAGCACGACAACGAGCTTAGATTCACCAGCAATTTGGCCTCAGCAAAATTGGCCTCAGCAAACTCCTGGCTTGATGACGATTGGCCCTGCCATGACCGACCTCGACAAATCGCTTTCGGAACTGGGAAGACTGTTCGAGCAGCGGCTGGCTGTGGTCGGCACGCTCGCCCATAGTCTAGAAGCGAGCCGGCTAGCCCTTGGCCAGAACGACGCGGAGGCGATTGCCCGCGGGGCGGCGCATCAAGCCGAACTCTGCCGCCAATGGAGCTGCCTCGAAAATCAGTTGCGAGCCGAATCCGTCCGGCGCTGCGCATTGCCCTGCGCTCCGATTTCCACCGCTTCCCCGGAAGCGCAGCAATCGGCGCGTCTCGAAGCGGAATGGGCCACGCTCGCCGCGCGCATCCGCTACCTCACACGCGTGCACTGGTCGCTGTTGCGGCACATGCAGCGCAGTCTCGGGATTCTGAAGCGCGTCGTCGACAGTTGCGCGTCCACTTACACACCAGCGTTCACGTCCACTCCGGGAATGCTCGATCGGGAAGTGCGTCCGCGGGCGGGAGAATAATCATGTCGGGTTTGTTCGGATCTCTTTCGATTGCTCTGAGCGGGTTGTCGGTGAGCCAGCAGGAGCTTGAAACCAGTTCGAACAACGTGGCCAATGCGAACACCACCGGCTATTCACGGGAAACAGCGGTTACCGTCCCGGGCGCCCCGGTAATCTATGGGCCGCTCAGCATCGGCACGGGCGTGGTGCTGGAGAAGATCCAAAGCTTGCGCGACCCGATCCTCGAAATCCAGCTGAACCAGGAAACGCAGCAGCAGAGCAGTCTGAACTCCCAGCTTGAGCAATTGCAGCAGCTGCAGACCCAGTTCAGCAGCTCGAGTTCCGGCATCGGAGCCGACATCAGCAATTTCTTCAACAGCCTGCAGCAGCTTTCTCCCGATCCCACCAATCTGGCGCTGCGGCAGGCGGTGCTGACGGCGGCCGGCACCCTGGCCACCGACTTCAATAATGCCTCCAACAGCCTGCAGACCCAGGGCAGCAACCTCAATCTGAGCGTGGTTCAGGACGTGGGCCAGGTGAACACGCTGACCTCCGAGATCGCAGGTGTAGATCAGCAGATCAACAGTCTGGAGAACGCGCACGAAGACGCCAGCAGTTTGGTCGACCAGCAGACCAACCTGATCCGTCAGCTCTCCGGCCTGGTGGATGTACAAGTAGTGCGGACCGGTTCCGATGGAGGCGTTGAATTGACGACCTCAGGCGGGACGACGCTGGTTGCGGGCGGACAGAGTTTTGCGCTTGCCACCGAGACCGGGACTGAAGGCAACCAGCAGGTGCTGGCGGGCGCAGCGAACATCACGGGCACGCTGACGGGCGGCAGCCTGGCGGGGACGATTCAGATCCGCGACCAGGAAATACCAGGCGTTTTGGGCCAACTCGACCAGTTAGCCGCAGGATTTTCGAACGCTGTCAACGCCGCCAATGCGAAGGGCTACGTGCTCAGCGACAGCGTCACTCCCGTCTCGGGCGGCAACCTCTTCACCGCTCCACCAGCGGGCGTGACCGGCGCCGCCGCTGCCATGCAAGTTGCCATCACCGACCCGTCTCTGGTGGCCGCGAGTTCCGACGGCACACCGGGGAGCAACGGCAATCTGGCCGTACTGTCCGCGGTAGCCAACCAGGCGGTTGCAAACACCGAAACGCCCATCGACTTTTATTCCAACCTGGTCTTTCAGGTTGGCAACACGACTTCGAACACTTCGGCGGACGTCGACGCCTCCACCCAGATACTCCAGCAGTTGCAGGATCAGCGGGGAAGCATCTCGGGCGTATCGCTCAACGAAGAAGCTTCCAACATGGTGCAGTATCAGACGGCTTATCAAGCCTCGGCGCGCGTGATTTCCACGATCGACGCTTTGCTGTCGGATGCCGTCAACCTTGGTCTGGGTGCAGCCGTGCAGTAGGGCGATGCAAACAACGCCGTCAACGAACCACAGGAGCCGATAATGCGTGTCAATCCGTATCCCATGCCCGACCTGCTGGCCTCGCTCAACCAGACACAACTGAAAGCGCAGGAAGCGGCGCTGCAAATTTCAACGGGGCGGAGCGTGAACGAGCCTTCCGACAATCCGGCCGCCGCTGCGTTGCTCGTCGAAAACAACGATGAGGCGATCTTTAACACGGGATATCTCCACAACCTGACTGCCATCAATGGCCGGCTCTCGGCCGCCGACTCGACCTTGAGCTCGGTGGGAAGCGCGCTGCAACAAGCCGTCGACCTCGGAATCGAAGGCGCGAACGGCACGCTTTCGGCCAGCGACCGGGCCGCGATTGTCGCCCAGTTGCAGGAAATTCAAACCCAGGTCATTTCGCTCGCCAACACCTCTTACCAGGGAAATTACTTGTTCGCCGGCACCGCCACCGCCGCGCTCCCTATGTGCAAACGGCGCGGACCCGTCGGGCGTGACATATAACGGCAACAGCGACGTGAACCAGGTTGCGATCGGCCAGGGATATGAGGTGGACATCAACCGGTCGGGCCCGCAACTGTTTTCCGCGCCGGCAGCGACAATGTGTTTCTCGCTCTCAATAACCTGATTGTTGCCCTCCAGTCCAACAGCGGCGTTCAGGTGGCGGTCACCTCCTTGAACACAGCGGCCAGCTACCTTTCGGCGCAACGTGTGTTTTACGGCAACGCCATGAATCAGGTCCAGTCACAGACCACCTACCTGAATGCCGCCAAGCTGCAGATCGCGCAGCAACAGAACACGCTCGGGGGCGTCGACATGGCTGCAGCCGCCAATAATCTCGCCCAATCCCAGACCGATACTCAGGCGGCATTGGCCGCCATCAGCAAGTTCTCGCAAAACAATCTCTTCGATTACCTGAAGTAGAGGAGCGCTCTGGGTATTTGAGATATTGCATGCAACGGCCAATACCCCAGTGATTCGATTGCTTCACAGCGTCTTTTTGCTGACGCGGGCCCAGGCGGAGGCAGACGCTGCATGGGCGCGTGCTGTTTCGAGGCGCGCTCGTTCGGCTAGGAGACGTATGTGCAGGTCGGGGAGAAAGTGCTTCAGCTTTTCGAGATGGCCGCGGTATTCGAGCGCCTCTTTTTCGAGCAGATCTTTTTCGAGCAGATCTGCGTCCACCGCGGTCCCAGGTGCCGAATGAGAGCGGATGTTTTGCAGGCATTCGGCTGCCGCAAGCACCTGGCAAAGCAGTTCGGAGAAATCCTGGGGCCGAAGGGTCAAGCAGTGCCTGCGTTCCGGACGCAGCCGAACGAGCGCGGAACGAAGATTGTCATTCACACGGCGCAGGAGGTCGAGTGCGGCGGGCGGCATTATCCATTCCAGTCCAGGTGGCGAGCCTCGTCATCCCGAGCGCGGCCCTGTACGTCTTCCCAAAGTTCCGGGGCAGCGATATAGGCAACCTCATTCGCGCCACCGGGCTGACGGGCGGCGACGCCGGAAGAAATTGTCGGCGGTGGAGTCGGAACCAATCGGTACTCGGCTCGCTCCACCTCGATCCAGGCTTCACGCACCGCAAACAAATCGGTGATCAGCTGGGTAACCGCGTGTTTCGTGGGATGGAATTGCAAGGCCACCACATTCTCACGGAGAGTGTTGTAGAAATTGTCGAGATCGTTGGCGACCTTGCCTCCCTGCGCAAAATCGATTGATGACTGAAGATGCCCAATGACCAGGATCACGTGCCGAATGCGCTCGGTCCGCCGTCGGATGTCGTTCTCGTCGATGGCCAGAGCCACCTGCCGCAAATCCGCGATCATCTGTTCGTAGAGCCGGACCACCAGTTGTAAGGGGTTCGCGCCCCGAACCGACGCCTCGCGATACGATTGCTGGATATTCATGAAGACCTGCCCTTTCGGTTAGCCGCCGGTGCTGCTGGTGCCCGAACCGGCCACGCTTTGCCCCGCGGTCGGAGTGGTATTTGTGCTCGGAGTCGTGCCTGTCGTCGTCCCGCCGGCAGTTAGCGAACCGAGCGCCGCGGTGACCTCATAGAGTATGAACGGATACTGTTCGAGCGACGTGTTTACGGCGTCGAACTCCTTATCCAACTGCACCTTCTGGGCCGCCAGCTGAGTCTGGAAGTTGGCGATTTCAGTGGTCACGGCGTTCTGTTGGCTTTGGTTTGAGGCAAGATCCTGATTCAGAATACCGTTTACCGGATCGGTCAGATTGGTGAGGTCGGCACTGAACTTGTCGGCAAACCCGGTCAAGTTGGAATTCTGGAAGAAATTTAGAACTCCGTTAAGGTTGGAGGCGAGCACATCCGAGAACCCTGGGGAATAACTGGCCGGTGTATCGACCGGAGATTGGTTCACGGTCAGAGTTCCGTCGCTGTTTGTGCTGATGCCGAGCGAAGCCAAACTCGTCAATCCGCTACTTACGGAAGTCGGGTCGGTCGTCGCGTAGTTTATGTCCGCAGCCAGGCTGGATTGCAGGGTACGCAGGTAGGTGTCTGGGCCAAGCGGTCCTTGCTTATTGGTGCCGGGATTGGCGGCGAACTCGGCATTAATGTCGCCGATAACCGTATTGTATTCCGTAACAAAATTGCTGATTGAGTTGGTAATCGCGGCCGTGTTTGGGCCCACCGTTATGGTTACGGGCGTGGCCGGATCGCCGCTCACCAGATTCAGCGTCACGTCCGGGATCGCGCCGGTCACGGTGTTAGTCGAGCTCGCATAGGGGATTCCATTGATCGTGATCTCGGCGTTGGTCCCACCGATCGGTGGCTCAAACACCAGACTCGTCGTGTTGCTGTCGGCGGGAATGGAGAGCGCTCCCTCACTGCCCGTCGACTGGCTATAGATTGCCAGGCGCGCGCCGGTGGCGTCTGTCACCACTTTGGCGGTGATACCCCACGGTTGGTGGCGCTCTGCGAATTGATGGAATCGGCGAGGCTGGTAAGCGTGTCATTGCTGCCGGCCGTGATGGCAATGTTTGCCGTCGTCCCGCCCGTTCCTCCAATCTGCACGGTGAGGTTGCCGGTGGTCTGGCCGCTGGGAAGAATCGAGGTGGTCGCATTCGCCACCTCGTCCGTGTACAGGGTTCCCGTAGACGCCAAACCGTTTACCACTACGCTGTAGCTGGCCGGCGTAGCTCCACTCTTTGGCGTTGCGGTCACAATTGCCGATTCCGATGAACTGGCCGCGAGCGTCGCCAACGCTCCATTCGATAGCCCCTGCACCGCGCTCGCCAGATTGGACAGATCCGTATTGATGCTGGTGATGGCGGTCGCCTGAGTCTGCAGGGTGGTCTGATCCGCCTGCCATGCGGTCACCTGCCCGCTTTGGGCGGCCTGAATCTCGGACACAACCGAATTCACATCGATACCGTTGCCGCTCAACAAACTCGCCGCGTTAAAGCTAATCCCCATGAGTTTTTCCTCCTTCGCTGCCGGCTGCCTCCGTGTTCGCGCTGCTGCGCAGTTTCGCCGCTTGTTGAAGTTCCTGGGCGATTCCGCGTTCCACGCTAAGCTCCTCGCTGCTCGGAACCTGCTCGACCACGTTCTTAGCCGTGTCGAGATACTGGATTATCTGGCCCTTAGTCTCAGGATCCTCGTGCACTTCGACTACATCTTCGGGCAATTGGTAGGTGGAAGAGACATTTTTCACGGCGGCTTTTTCTTGATTTGGCAGACTTGCCGAAACGGGTAATCCCGGCCCTTCTACCACCTTGGAAACGGGACGGGCTGGGCTTTGGCGCGCACGCCCACTGGCGTTGGCGGGCTGCTCAGGTTTTGCGGGCGGAAAGCTTTGTACCGGTGCGATGCTCATATCACTACTCCGCGCACTACTCCGGAATTAAACAAAGGAGGCGGCTGGTTCACCGCCTCCCTTTGTCCAAACTTCCTGAATTACTGCAACAGCTTCAGAACAAGTTGATTCTGCTGGTTAGCCTGGGCCAGAGCGGAAACGCCGGTCTGTTCCAGAATCGAGAACTGGGAAAGCTTAGCCACGGTTGTCGGAATATCGGCCGCCGTGACGTCGTTTTCCGCCGAAGTCAGGTTCTGGGTCTGGTTGGTGATGACAGTATGGGCCGCTTGCAGCCGATTGACGGTGGCCCCAATATTGCCGCGCAAGGAGGCAACGGTGGCGACCGCGTCGTTGATGAGCGTAAGGGCCGCAGTGGCGTCCGCGCTGGTGAGCAGGTCGTTGGTGGCCGAGCCCCCTCCGGTGAATAACGCGCCACTGAAGATGTTGTCCCCACCCGTGCTAGTGGAAGCGATCGAGTTGCCGCCCGTGCCGCCAGTGAGTGCGGTGAAGAGGATCTGATTTACCGGACCGCTGGTTGGATTGGCAACTAACGTCGCCGTAGCCGAAGTGTTGGCAGTGGTGCCGAGTGCGTAGGTCACGCCCTCGCCGGTGGCTCCGTTGACCGCCGCCGCCAGGTTGGTAAGACTGGCAGTTTCCGAAGCCGCTCCCGTACCCGCGCCGACCAGGACATCGTTTGCAGTGGAGAAGGCGGTGATCGCGGTCACGAACCGGTAAGCAGTTCCACCGACGGTGACGGTGTCCCCCGCAACTGCGGGTCCACCTACTGACTGCAGAGTGGAGCCTCCCGTGAAGTCCGTGGTAAGGAAGCTACCAATCCCACCGCTGATCGCGGTACTGATGCTGTTGCCGCCCGTGCCACTGCTTAAGGCCTGGAACGTGGCCGTGGTACCGGTGGTACCGGTGACCGAAGCCGAAGTATTGGCAGCGGTCCCCGTGCTATAGCCAACTCCGGACCCGGTGCCGCTTGGGCCGTTGTTGACCGCCTCCTGCAGGTTGATCAGGTCCTGAGCTACCGAAGCGCCTGCCACAACCTCGTTGGCCGTCCCGCCGGAGTTGGTGCTGAGTGCGCTCACGAAGTTATAGGTCTGGCCGCCGACGGTTAGGCTATCGCCAGTAGTGCCATTAGCGAAGGTTGTGGACGCAAAGCCGTTGGTTGTGCCCGAAGAAGTCGAAACGGTGTAGTTGCCCGTCCCAGCTCCGCTCGTGCCCAGGCCATTAACCTGCGCCGTGAAGGCCAGGGTAGACGTGTTTCCACTGCCTGCCGTAGCTGTTCCCGCGGTGGCGTAACTATTTGCGGCAGCACTGGAATAGTTGACGCCGGCGGTGCCCGCGGCGTTAACCGCATCCGCGAGATTGGTCAAGCTGCCCAGAATCTGGGCGGCAGTGCCGCTCGCGGTCGTGTTGATGAGGACTGAATACGGATTGGCAGATCCGAGCTGCGCCGCATTCACGAAGGTATAGGTCTGGTTGCCAATCGTAACCGTACTGGCGGCGGTGCCTCCGGCCAGATCCGTGGTGGCAGCTCCGGCCGCGTTTGTGAAGGTGCCTGCCGTGCCCGACACAGCGACGAAGTTGCCCGTCCCGGCGCCGCTCGTGCCAGTGCCAGCAGTCGTGGCTGTGAAGGTTGCCCCGAGATTGTCGCCATTCACTGCCGCCGCGGCGTAAGCATTTGCCGCGCTGTTAGCCGTGCTATATAACCCCGTATTCGGGCTCGTATAGTTGATAGCATCCGCCAGATTGGTCAGACTCGTTGCCAGGGTGACGCTGCCCTTGACCTCGTTCGCAACCGCAGGATTGGTGGCAAGGTTGGTCACGAAGGTATAAGTTGTGCCGCCGACGTTCACGGTGCTGCCGGCAGTCCCGCTCACTTGGGTCGCAAACGATCCCCCGCTTCCCGTACCTGCAGTGATCGACCCGCCGATGGCGCCGCTGGTGCCATTGACGTTCGAAGTAAAAGTAATGACGCCCGAAGCGGGCGCGCCGGCGGTGACATTGGCGTTGGCGGTAGTTCCAGTGCTGTAGTCCGTTCCCCCATTCGCTCCCGCGTTGACCGCCTCCTCGAGATGCGTCAGGGCTGTCGCTACCGTGCTGTTGTAGAGCACCTCATTGGGCGTGCCGCCCGCGTTGCCGCTGAGCGCGGTTACGAATTGATAGGTCCTGCCGCCAACGGCCACGGCGGTGCCAACGGTACCGGCCGTCGTAACCGAGGACAAGGTTCCAGTCCCCGTCGGAGTATAGGTGACCGTGGGGGCCGCGGTGCCATTCAGTTTGTCGGTGAAGGTGAGATTGGTGGCGGAAGCCCCGGATGCGACGACGCCAGTATTGAGCGCAGTCCCGGTGCCATAGTCAGTCCCAACGGTGCCGGTATTGTTGACCGCCGACTGAAGATTCGCCAGCGCGGTAGTGTTACCGGAAGCGCCGATTAGAACCTGATCTGGGGTGCTTCCACCGCCGGTCAGGGCCGTCTTGAACGTGTAGGTCGTGCCGCCGACCGCTATCGTGTCGCCGTCGGCTATCGTGCCACCGTATGTTCCGACGCTGGTCCCTTGCGTCGAGCCGGCCCACGTGGCTGCCCCCGTCAGTGCCTGGGTAGCCTGGGTGGCGAGGTTGATCGTGCCAGCCGTAAAGGTGGCGGCAGCTTTGGCGAGAGCGTTAAATTGCGTACTCGCAGTCAGCAGGCTGTTGGCCTGAGTCGATCCCACAAATGTGCCGCCGGTCAGGATGTCGGTGGCCCTGGCGGCTGGTGTCGCCACCGCTTCGGCCAACGTGGCCGTGGCCGGGGTTCCGCCAATACCAAGCTGGGTGGGAGACAACAGCCCGGTGGATACGCCAATGGTGCTGCTGCCCGCAGTGCTGCCGTCACTTAAAAAGATGTTGAGTGTGTTATTGGTGAACACTTGCCCGCCGTTGAAGTTGGTGGTCGCGCCGATACTGGCAATTTCAGCTTTGATTGATTGATATTCCGCATCCAGCGATGTGCGCTGGGTATTGGAAACCGTGCCGGTGGCGGATTCGGTGGCCAGCGTAACCGCGCGGTCAAGCAGCGTGGTGACCTGGGAGAGTGCGCCGTCTGCCACTTGCAATTCGCCAACGCCGTCCGTGGCGTTGCTTGCCGATTGGGTGAGAGCGCTAATGTTTGCCGCCAAACCGTTAGCAATGGCCAGACCAGCCGGATCGTCAGCGCCGCTATTGATACGCGAACCGGAAGACAACTGCTCCAGGGTTGAGCTGAGATTGTTGCTGGTGACGTTCAGCTGGTTTTCCGCGGCTAGAGCGGCAATATTGTTTAAGATTGTAAGCGCCATTTGAATTGCTCCTTATTGGTTTTGGTTGGTTCCGTTTCTGGATCCGTCCCCGAAACCTTCCCGGAGCTCGTTCCCTTTGTCCTGCGGAACCTCTTGTGCTTCACTCGGGACATCGGCTTGCTACTCGCCAGCTTTATTTTCACAAGTACCATCGGGTCTAGACCCCCGGTAACTGCCCTCATATTTCTCCCTTTCTCCCGTTTGTTCGTCCTCCGCCGATCCTTATAGATGGAGCCTCATCGTTTCCCCCTTTGTCTTTCCAGGAGTGCACCATGATCCAACTCACACGCCTCAACAATCATCCGCTGGCTTTGAACTCCGACCTGATCAAATTCGTCGAGCAGGCTCCCGACACCGTCATCACGCTGGTCAATGGCGAAAAGATCGTGGTTCGTGAAAGCTCGCAGGATGTCCTCGAACGAGTAATCCAGTTCCGTCGCACCGTCCTGCAAGGAATCATGCTCTGGTGGGACAACCGCGCCGCGCTTCCTCCGGTTGGTCAAGTCGACAGCCGCCTCGCGGACGAGAAATAGGGGTTCGCATGGATAAGGCAACCCTCGCCGGTCTGGTGCTCGCCATTGGCGGCATCCTGCTCGGCTTGATTCTCGAGGGTGGCAATCTAGGGCAGATACTCCAACCGACCGCAGCCATGATTGTGTTTGGAGGCACACTCGGCGCGATCCTCATTCAATACCCCCTGCCAGTGGCTCTCAGCGGATTCAAGCGGCTGGCGCACGTATTCATCGAGCCCGCCCAGGATGCGCGATCGACAATCCAGTTGCTGGTCAAGTATGCCAACAAGGCCCGGCGCGAAGGCCTCATCTCTCTCGACAAAGAAATCGCCACCATCCAAGAGCCTTTTCTTCGCCGCGCGGTGATGCTGGCGGTGGATGGAACCGAATCGCAAGAACTCCGCAAGATCATGGAACTGGAACTTGGCAACAAGGAAGAGCAGGAAGAGAAGATTCCCCAGATCTTCGAATCGGCGGGCGGATTCTCGCCAACGATCGGCATCATCGGCGCCGTGCTGGGCTTGATCCAGGTCATGCAGCACCTCGACAAGATCGACGAGGTCGGGCGCGGGATTGCGGTGGCCTTCGTCGCTACCATCTATGGGGTCGGCGCCGCCAATCTCTTCTTTTTGCCCGTCGCCGGAAAATTGAAGATTCGCATCCGCGAAGAGCAGATCATTCGCGAGATGACACTCGAGGGCGTCATCTCCATTCTCGAAGGCATGAACCCCCGCATGCTGGAAGCCACGCTGCTGGGGTTCCTGACGCAGGCGCGCGAGGCGGCTGGGCCTGAGGGTTCTCAACCATGAGTCGCCGCAAAAGACGCCCCGCTTCCCCCAATCACGATCGCTGGCTGGTTTCCTACGCCGATTTCATCACCCTGCTGTTCGCTTTTTTTGTCGTGCTCTACGCTTCGTCCCAGGTCGATAAACGAAAAGTCGGCAAGCTGGCGATGGCGATCCAGGTCGCTTTTCAGGAGATGGGAGTTTTCGAGGCGTCCACCACGCACGTGCCCGTCGATCTCGCCGAGCCCATGCCGTTCAGCACCGTGCAGGCCATCGAAAACGTGGAGCGAACTGGCAGCGTCGCTCGCATTACTTCTCACCCCGACGGCACGCTCGGTGGAGGCAGCGAGAACGGCGATCTCGCCCAGTTGCAAGCAGAACTGGAAACACTCCTGGCGGCCGAAATCAAGCGCAGGGAAATTGCCATGCGCCGCGATCCGGATGGTCTGGTCATAAGTTTGCAGGAAGCTGGGTTCTTCGAAAGCGGCGCTGCCCAGATAAAATCCACTTCGCAAGCCACCTTCGATCAGATCGCCAGTATGCTGCTGGAGCGCAATTGCCGCGTGCGCATCGAAGGCCATACCGATAATATTCCCATTCACAACTCTCTGTTCTCCTCAAACTGGGAGCTTTCAACTGCCCGCGCCACTGAGATCGTCAGGCTTCTCATCGTGCGCTATGGCTTCAGTCCCGCTCGTCTCAGTGCGGCCGGATTCGCTGAATATCATCCGATCGCGTCCAACGCCACTGCCGACGGCCGCGCCACGAACCGGCGTGTCGATATCGTCATCCTCCGCCACGATCCGCTGCCCGATCCTGCTCTCGCGGTAGTGACGCCCACGCCCACGCCCGCAACCCGGGCCCCGAGCTCAGTCGCGCCCGTACCCGCAGCCCAAATCAAGCCGGTTAAACCCTCTCCCGCTGTTGGCCGTAAACCCGCCCCTGCACAGTAAGGCAAGCTACCTCGGCGTTGACCTTTGAAAACGGGGAGCTTTGCAGGCAGTTGGGTTTGTCGGTGTCTCCGTGTCTCCGTGGTGAAAACTGAGGGATCGACCTACCGGCTCAATTCCCATAATCCTCACCGCCTGTGTAAAATAAGGAGTTAATCCCGAGAGCGGTGGAAGCCTTGGCGACCCGCCCCACTGCGGAAAATTCCTAGCAGAGTGAAGGAGATGTAAACCAGCAATGTCGATTCCCGCAACCCAACTCCGTCCCGGCATGATCATCAAGCACAAGGATGATCTGCACTCCGTCTTCAGCGTCGAGCACCGCACTCCCGGCAACCTTCGCGCCTTCATCCAGGCCAAGCTGCGCAACCTCCGCACCGGTGCCATGTTCGTGGAACGCTTTCGCTCTCCAGACCCGATCGAGAAGGTGAATGTCGACGAGGTCAACATGGAGTTCCTCTACAACGACGGGGACGACTATTACTTCATGAACACCGAGAACTACGAACAGACCCATCTGACCCGCGAAACTCTGGGAGACGCCGTCGAGTATCTGACCTCGAACCTCCAGATCAAGGTGGAGTTTTTCGACGGCAAGGCCGTCGGCATCGAACTGCCGCAAACGGTCGTCCTGACGGTAATCGAAGTCGAGCCCGGCCTGAAGAGCGCAACCGCCTCCAGCGTCACCAAGCCGGCAAAGACCGAAACCGGCCTCATCGTCCAGGTCCCGCCCTTCATCAACGAAGGCGAAAAAATTAAGGTTGATACCGCCGAAGGAACGTATCTGTCGAGAGCGTAGGAAAGTAAGAAGTCAGAAATCAGATTGAAGAAGTGAAAAGAGTCAAGTCAAAAGTCAGAAGTCAAATTGAAGAAGTGAAAATCTTGGGCGCACCCACCACAAGAATTAGGAGATTTTACTTCTTCAATCTGACTTTTAACTTTTGACTTTCCGCGATGACTTCCTCAGAAGATCAACCGTTGACCCTCGCCCGCCGCTTCGTCGTCCGTGGTCGCGTGCAGGGCGTGGGCTTTCGATGGTTCGTCGAGCGCGAAGCCTGCTTGCTACAGGTCGCCGGGTGGGTGCGCAACAATGCAGACGGCACGGTGGAAGTCATGGCCCAGGGCACGCGCGACCAACTGGCCGGGCTCCATTCTCGTCTCCGCGAAGGCCCCCGCGCCGCCCGCGTCGACGCTGTGGAAGTCAAGGACGCCGACCCGACGCCTGGTCTCGCCGCGTTTCAGATTCGCGGCGCATGACCGCGCCCGCAGATAAAATCATTGCAGCCGTTTCGCCACCGATTTTGTGGATTCTTAAGACCACCTGCGCTCCATTACGGCAGCGCAGAGAGGATGTCGGTTTTCCCGAAATCGTCTCCCTTGAAAAGAAGCGGTTCCCCAGTGGCCCGGGCAAGTGCGTATGCAAAGCAGTCCCCGAAATTCAATCCGGCCGGATGCCGTCCCTTTCCGAAATCGTGATATGCCTGTCGCGCCACGTGAATATGCTCGACCGTGACTGGCTCGATTACGATCCCAACCCTCCGAAAAAGCGCGTCGCACTGGCGTAGCACGTCGCTCCCGAATTGGCCTTCAATGACAATGGAGAGTTCGAGAAAATTGCCGGCCGAAATACGGCATAGCGGAGCGCGGCTGATTGCCTGGACGTACAATTCACTATCCGATTCCTCGGCAATTATGGCCACCAGCGAGGACGTATCGAGAATCATTTTGGCAGGCCGCGCTCGTCATAAAGATACTCGGCGTGGTCGAGGTAGGGGCGCTTGATACGCGCTGCCGCGCGCTTCGCAATGGCTCGAATGTCGGCGGCGAGAGCCTCGTGATCCTGTTTTTTGAGTCGCTCATGACGCTGCCGAAGAGCCTCGGTGACCGCCCGCGTTAGCGTTTCTCCGGTCTCCTGAGCGATGGCTTCCGCCAGCCGATGCGCCTCTGGATCCTTGATGTTCAAGCTAACGTCTCTTGCTTTCTTTACCATTGTTCTGCCTTTCTTTATCCTATCTCAGCCGGCAGTTCTTGAACAGTTAAAAGAGATTTACACTCAAACCAGCAGGAAATCGAGTGCAATGACAATCAGAACCGCGACCACCACCGCCGCCGACTGCGCCGAACTCAAGAAGCTGATCCGCGAGGTTCCCGACTTCCCCCAAAAAGGTATCCTCTTCTACGACATCACCACGCTCCTGAAAGACAAGCTCGGCTTTGCCCGCCTCATCGACGCGCTCTCCGAACATTACATTGGCAAAGAGATCGACCTCATCCTCGGCATGGAGGCTCGCGGATTCATCTTCGGTCCCGCGCTCGCCTATCGCCTGAATGCCGGCTTTGTCCCCGTGCGCAAACCGGGAAAGCTTCCCGCGGAAACGGCAAAGATAAGCTACGACCTCGAGTATGGCAGCAACGCGCTGGAGGTCCACAAAGATGCCATTCAGAAAGGGCAGCGCGTTCTGATCGTCGACGATCTCCTCGCCACCGGTGGAACCGCCGTGGCGACAGCGGAGCTTGCGAACGGATTGGGCGCACAAATTGCAGGACTGGCGTTCGTCGTGGAGCTCGATTTTCTTAAAGGCCGGGAAAAGCTCGCGAAGTACGATGTGTTTTCGCTTTTGCACTACGACCGCTAGTTTCGGCACAAGATATTGTGTGGAAACGGGGCTCTGCCCCGTTTAAGCGGGGCGAAGCCCCGCCACCACGAAGTCGGTCATCTGTAAACTCCGGGTAGTACAATCCCCGCATGGGCGGCTTGCTCCAATCAAACCCGAATCCCACCGCCGAGCCGGCAGAGTCCAGCCTGCGTCCCGTGCTGATCGGAATCGTCATTGTTGGCGTGATCATCGGAATTCTTGCGCTGATTTTGCGCTCCCAACAGAAACCGCCCGCCGAACCGTCGCCCTATGCCGCCAATCTGAAATTTTCCGATTTGAAAGCCAGTGCCGCGCAGAACTTCGCCGGCGCAACCGTCAGCTATCTCGACGGAGTCATCACCAACACCGGCAATCAGACGGTCATCCACGCGGCGGTTCAGGTCACTTTCAAAGACGACATGGGACAGACCGCCCAACGTGACGAACTACCCATCCATGTTCTGCGCATCGGCGGGCCCTATGATGAAGCAGTCGACCTCAACATGTCGCCGCTCCTTCCCGGCCAAAGCAAGCCCTTTCGCCTCACCTTCGAAAACATCTCCAATCAATGGAACCACGCCTATCCGGATTTGAACGTGACGCAGGTGGCGGTGAAGTAGATCGGTGGAGATCAGAGGTGAAACCGCCATTGCAGATTGCCGAGGTCAGATTGCGGAAGTGAGCACCTGACCGGCAATTGGCGCGTTGAATACGATCGTGTAAACACGTTTCCGTGGCCGATCCCGATCCGCTCTAACCGGGCCGTAAAATCCGGCGGAGCGTAAAATCGGACTCAAGCGGCATTCTCAGTAAGGATGAAGTGCAGATGACCCAATCGCCCAATCGTTCGGCTTCGCGCGCTATCGTTCTTTTGAGCGGCGGGATGGATTCCTGCGTTTGCGCGGCGCTGGCGGCGCGCGATTATGACGCTGCCGCGGTTCATGTCAGCTACGGGCAGCGTACTGAACTCCGGGAGCGGCGCGCCTTTGAGGCCATCTGCGACCGGCTCGGCATCGCCGATCGGCTGATGGTGCGCAATGAGGCGCTGCGCGCCATCGGGGGCTCCGCGCTCACCGATCCCAGCATTGGCGTTCCCGAAGGGCATATGATCGATGGCCCCGTGCCGGTCACTTATGTGCCGTTCCGCAACGCGCATTTTCTGGCTGTGGCGGTGAGTTGGGCGGAGGTTCTGGGCGCCGAAAAGGTGTACATCGGCGCGGTTGAGCAGGACAGTTCGGGTTATCCGGATTGCAGACCGGAGTATTATCGAGCGTTCAACGAAGTGGTACGGGCGGGCACGAAGGAAGGAACGATTCAGGTGGTGACGCCGCTCATTGGCCTGCGCAAATCCGGGATTGTGAGCCTTGGCCTTGAACTGAATGCGCCCTTCGATTTAACGTGGTCATGCTATCAGCGCGAAGATCGGGCCTGCGGCGTTTGTGACAGCTGTTTGCTGCGGCTGCGTGCGTTTCGCGAGGCGGGCGCGGAGGATCCCATTCCGTATGCGGTTCGAGACGATGTGGAATCCCACTCATCGCAAAGAGCGCGGTGAGGACGGTTCCGCGATGTGTAGTAGCGGGGCTGTGCCCGCCGGTACGGGGCAGAGCCCCGTCACCACACGAGATAGCTTTGGGCGCACAGCAGCGCTTTGCCTGGCGTAGGGGTCCTTCGACTCCGTTCGGCATTCGCCTCACTCCGCTCAGGAGGACAAAGATATTCGGATTTGGCAGGCAAATTTTGAGTTGGTTCGGAAAATTACAGGTTCTTGCCGGGAGGCTTATATGAAGAAATATTTTATCCTTCCTGTTTTGCTCGTGCTCGCCGTGGGGCTGATGGCTCCGCTGGCGTTTTCGCAGACTACGGGCAGCGTGAAGGGCGTTTGCAAAGACTTGGATGGAAAACCAATCGCCGGGGCGACAGTGGAGTGGGTGGGCACTGAAACCGGCCACACCTACACCCTCAAAACGAACAGCAAGGGTGAGTACTTCTCGCTCGGCATAGTTCCCGGCAAGTACAACATCAAATTGAGCAAGGACGGAAAGGAAATTTTTCATTTCAACGGAGTCAATGTCGGACTCGACGAAACCGATTTGCCCTTCGACCTGAAGAAAGAACAGACGACCCAGGCCACCGGTCAGGGCAAGACGCCGGAGCAGATCAAGGCCGAGGAGGAGCAGCGGGCGAAGGCCAGCAAGGAGCAGACAACGGTCACGTCCCTCAACGCAAAACTTAGAGAGGCGATCGCGGACACCGATGCCGGAAACTTCGACCAGGCGATAACAGCCCTGAACGACGCCAATACGATCGACAACACGCGCGATCCGATCTGGGCGAAGTTGGGGGATGCCTATCGACTGTCGGCGCCCAAGCAGGCTGATCTGGATCAGAAAAAGCAACGCTATGAAATGGCGGCCACGGATTATCAGAAAGCGATCGATCTGCGGAAGGCCTCGGAACAGGCGCAGAAGGACCCCAATAACACCAAGATAGTTGCGAGCTACTACAACAACATGGGCGAAGCTTATTCCAAGGAAAACAAGATCGACGACGCGATCGCCGCCTATAACCAGGCCGCGCAGGCATATCCCGCAAACGCCGCCACTTACTATTTCAACGAGGGCGCGGTGCTCACCAACTCGGGGAAAGTTGATGACGCGATCACGGCCTTCGACAAAGTGATTGCCGCCGATCCTAACAAAGCTCTGGCTTACTACTGGAAAGGCATCAACCTGATTGGCAAGGCGACGGTCGGCAAAGACAACAAGATGGTGGCGCCGCCTGGCACTGCCGAGTCGTTCCAGAAATATATTGAGCTGGATCCGACCGGACCAATGGCGCAGACCGCCAAAGATATGCTGGCCAGCATTGGCGCTACTGTGGAAACAGGTTTTGGAACCAAGAAAAAGGCGGTGAAGAAATAGTGTAAAGTCGGTTGCCAGTTGCCAGTACCCAGTTGCCAGAATCGCCTCTGGTTTGCCGTTTCTCCAACTGGGTACTGGCTTCGGTTACCGAGGTCTATGGTCTAACTGTTCTTCGTCCTCCGGCGCAATCGCGTTACAGTCAAAGCAGAGCCTGCCCTGTCTTGCGGCTTAGTTTCCCCTGTGGCAATTCTGATTGATTGGAGCATGTAGCGTGGCGGCTCCGGGGAATTCCCCGATTGCGATTGCCTTTGAAGGCGTGCTTGGAACGGGCTCGATTCCGACCCCGGTTCTGCTCGGCGGCATGTTGCGTGCCTCCGAAAAAGTGAGCGATCTGATTTTCTCGCCAGGACGTTCTCCGCAGGTTGAAATTCACGGGCAACTTACAGCGGTCGAAATGGCTGGAGTCGGGATACTTTCCGCCGATGACACGCGGCGGATTGCGGCCGACCTGATCGGCACCAACAAGCAGGCCCTTAACACCCTGCGCGAGCAGGGCTCGTGCGATGTTTCGTACGGCTTGCCGGGGGCGGCGCGCTTCCGCGTCAATATTTTTATCCAGCGCGGGAGTTGCGCAGTGGTGATGCGCGTAATTCCCACCGTCATACCTACATTCAGTTCTCTGCGGCTGCCCGCGCAACTGGAAGATGCGGCCAATGTGCGGAATGGCATCATTCTGGTTGCGGGAGGAAGCGGGTCGGGAAAGTCTTCGACGCTGGCGGCGCTGGTTGACCGGATCAACAGCGAGCATTGCTATCACATTCTGACGATCGAAGATCCCATTGAATTTCTGCACAAGCACAAGAAATCGACGGTGCACCAGCGCGAACTGCACAGCGACGCGCCCAATTTTGCGCTCGCGCTGCGGGCGGCATTGCGGCAGGCGCCGCGGGCGATCATGGTGGGAGAAATCCGCGATCGCGAAACTCTTGAAATCCTGCTGGAGGCGGCCGAAAACGGCCACCTGATTCTCTCCAGCATGAATACGGTGGACGTTTCGAAGGCCGTGGAGCGGACGATCGGCTCGTTTCCAGCGGCTGAACAGCAATCGGTGCGGGAACGATTCGCCAAAACTTTCCGCTATGTAATCGCGCAGCGGCTGATTCCGCGCGCCGATGGGGTGGAGCGGATTGCGGTAGTTGAAATTCTCAAATCGAATTCGCGCACACGCGATTGCGTGGAACAAGGTGAACGCCCGGGGCGCACCATTCTCGATTGCCTGAAGACCAGCGAGCGGGAAGGCATGCAGCACTTCGATGCCGAGATCGCGAAGCTGGTTCGCGCGGGCACGGTGGATTCCGAAACCGCGCTTTGCTTTGCGAGCAATGCCACGCTGCTGGGGCAGGAACTGGCGCGGGGTTAGTCTTACCTATTGATTTTCAAACTCGGGGATCAGCGCTCAAGGCAGATCTTCATTCTTCAGATCTTCATTCTGTAGTCCCTACTTTTTTGTGTCTTCGTATTCCGCTGGATCGCCATCGGGGGCTAGTCTGCGGGTATGATTCCTGCATGCACACGGCAGGCAGTGCGAGCTTCGTAGTGACCTTTGAAGAGGCGCGGCACATTGTCGAGCAGCATGCTGCGCGCGTGCTTGCAGCGCGCAATAATCCGTGCGTGACGGAATCGGTCGACCTGCTGGCGGCACGGGGAAGGGTTCTGGCCGAGGCGATTCTCGCGGACCGCGACTTTCCTCCTTTTCCGCGTGCTACGCGGGACGGGTATGCGGTGCGTTCGGAGGATGTACCGGCGGTTCCAGCGCGGCTGGAGGTGGTAGGCGAGATCAGGGCAGGCGATTCCCAGGAAACGTGCGCGATTCATCGTGGGCAGGCAGTCTCGATCATGACCGGAGCTCCGCTGCCGACTGGTGCGGATGCGGTGGTGATGGTGGAATACACGGCGGAAGTCTACAAAATTTCGCCCAAGCCCTCTGAGAGATTCGTTGAAATTCGGCGCAGTGTGAAGAGTGGAGAAAATTTTGTTCCGCGAGGAGCGGAGGCGCGAGCGGGACAGTTGCTGGTCAGACAAGGGGCGAAGGCTGAATCACGCGCTGATCGGTATGGCAGCGGCGGTGGGCAAGGGCCGTGTGATGGTTTATCGCAAGCCGCGCGTGGCGGTGCTTTCCACGGGGGATGAACTGGTAGGCATTGAGGCGACACCGGGGGCAGCGCAGATTCGTAA
Source organism: uncultured Acidobacteriaceae bacterium (assembly GCA_963709055.1). GTDB lineage: Bacteria > Acidobacteriota > Terriglobia > Terriglobales > Acidobacteriaceae > Acidiflorens. Next base: position 247,839 of record CAVPUZ010000011.1, on the reverse strand, counting down.
TTCGAATTCGTATTCGCTGGCCGCCCAGATTGCAGAGGTGGGCGGCGAGGCGGTGCAGCTGGCGATCGCTCCCGATAAGCCGGCGCGGATGCGGGCGCTGATTGAAGAAGGTCTCGCCTGCGATCTTCTGCTGCTCACAGGGGGAGTTTCGATGGGGAAGTACGACCTGGTCGAGCAGGTGCTGGGAGAGATCGGGGCGGAGTTTTATTTTACTGGCGCGAAGATTCAACCGGGGAAGCCGGTGGTGTTTGGTTCGTGTGGCCCGGACGCCCCCGCCCGCGAAGGCGCGGATGCTGCTGACACGCGGGCGGGGGCCCCTTCGACGCTCAGGGCAGGTCCGCCCACACTATTTCTTTGGCCTGCCGGGAAATCCGATTTCTACGATGGTGACATTCCGGCTTTTCGCCCAACCGATGATCGAGGCTCTGGCGGGCATGAAGCCAGAGCCGCTGATTTTTCTTAAGGCGCGGTTGAAATCCGAGATACATACCAAGACCGGTCTCACGCGATTTCTTCCCGCTCTGATTTCGGGAGAGTTTGAAAATGCCGAAGTCGAACTGGCGGCGTGGCAAGGTTCAGGCGATATCGCGGCGCAGGCTCGCGCCAATTGTTATCTGGTGATTCCTCCTGACCGCGAGCGGATCGAGGCGGGCGCGGCAATTTCAATCTTGTTGCGCTCGCCGGGGCCTGGCTAGAGTCCGTAAGAAAGAAGAAGCGCGAGAAAACGGCTCACCACGGAGAACACGAGGTGCACGGAAAACTTCGCCAGGAAATTCCGAGCGCCGTGCGGTCGAGCTCCGGAATGCGATACCCTGTCTTCAATGCCAAAACGAAATCCGAAAAAGCTTTCGCACTATGACGCGCACGGCCGGGCTCGGATGGTCGACGTCTCCGAGAAGACCAAAACGGTGCGGGAAGCAGAGGCGAGCGCGCTGGTGGTGATGTCGCCAGAGGTGTTGCGGGCGCTGCCGTCGAACCCCAAGGGCGACCCGCTGGAAGTGGCGCGGACGGCGGGAATCATGGCGGCGAAGCGCACCTCGGAACTGATCCCGATGTGCCATCCGGTGCCGATCGCGCACATTGCTGTGACCCTACGCGTGTGCGAGAATGGCGTGGCTATTGCCACAAAAGTAAAGACCACGGCGGAGACCGGCGTGGAGATGGAAGCGCTGGTCGCGGCCAGCGTGGCGGCCCTGACCGTCTACGACATGTGCAAGGCGCTCGATAAAGGGATCGAAATCCGCGAAGTGGTTCTGGAGAGAAAGTCGGGCGGCAAGAGCGGAGATTATCGCAGGCCCGGCAAGCGCAAACATAGCCGTAAAACATGGCAAGTAAAACATGGCCAGTAACGTAAGAATCCTGCTGGTGGACGACAACCCGATGGTGCTCGGAATGCTGCAGCAGGCGCTCGCGGCGTTGGGCGAAGTGTCGACGGCGGGCGACTCAGCCGATGCGCTGTTGAAGGCGGTGGAGGAGATTCCGGATCTGCTGATCTCGGACTATCGCATGCCCGGGATGGATGGACGCCAGTTGCTGGAAAAACTAAAGAGCCGGCCGGCCACGGCGGGCATCGCGGTGATCCTGATGGCGAGCAAGGCGGACATCGCGGAACGGCTGTCGCTGCAGGATCCGATTGAAGATCATCTGGAGAAGCCATTCTTCCTGAAGGATGCGGTGCGGAGAATCAAGCGGGTGGTGGACCGGATTGCGCTGGAGAAGCTGGCGAAAGCTCCGACGGCAGACGGGGTGTTGCGCGGAAGCTTGGCGCAGATGAATGTGATTGACCTGGTACAGTCGCTGGAGATGGGGCGCAAAAGCTGCCTGCTGACCATGACCAACACCGGCGACAAGTGCGAAATTTATTTCACGCAGGGCCAGGCAAAGCACGCTGTGTATGGTCCGGTGGTAGGAGACGAAGCAGTTTTCAAAGTGCTGCGGTGGACCGAAGGAAATTTTCAGATTGACTTTGAGAAGAGCACCGCGCAAGAAACGACGACGCTGAATACGCAAGGCCTTCTGATGGAGGGACTGCGGCTGCTCGATGAAGCGCAGCGCGACGCAGCGGCTGAGGGTGAAGATGTCCTGCTCGACACCTGAGGGTTCAACCGCAGCCAAAGGAACTCTCGCGGCGGTTGTAACCGTTAGCGACTCCTGTTCACGCGGCGAGAAGACGGACCTCTCCGGTCCGGCGGTAGCTGAGGCACTGCAGCGGCGCGGATTTCAAATCGTTGAGCGCGCCGTGCTGGCGGATGAAAGCGGCACCATCCAGGAAAAACTGATCGCTTTGTGCCGGACCGCCCGGCTGGTGGTGACGACGGGCGGGACGGGAATTGCTCCGCGAGATGTAACGCCAGAGGCGACCCGGGCCGTGTGCGACCGCATTGTCGAAGGGATAGCGGAGCAGATGCGCGCAGACGGGATGCGCAAAACGCGGTTTGCGGCGCTGAGCCGGGGCGTGTGCGGAATTCGGGGGACGAGTTTGATTGTGAATCTGCCGGGCAGTCCGGCCGGGGCAGTGGAGTCGCTGGAAGCGGTGATTGACCTGCTGCCGCATGCGCTGGAGCTGCTTGCCGGCAAGACGGGACACGGATGAGAGACGTCGTTGGCGGATCGTCGTTCGCTATTCGTCGCTCGTCGTTCGCAAGAATCCCCACAACACAAGGGCCTAGGCGGATTACGGCCCGCTAACACTGCTCAGAGCGCAGTCTCGTCGTATTCCTACAGGTGATTTGGGTTGCGAACGACGAATAGCGAACGACGAACGACGAGTAGCGAACAGCGCGCCTCCCCTCGCGTACACTGGTTTGTGCCCTAATCGAGCCCGCTCTCATTGAACAAACTCCAACATTTTCTGCACACGTATGCCGAGTGGATCAAGCATCTGCTCGCTCCGCTTGGCCCGTGGGGGATGCTCGCGTTTGCGGCCGTGGACGGGTCATTTCTGGGGATGCCTCTGGACGCGATCTTTGTTGGCTACGTCTATAACGACCGGTCGCGGTTTCTGCTGTATGTGCTGCTGGCGTCTTTGGGAGGGGCGTTGGGCAGCATTGTGTGGTATGTGATCGGGTATGCGGGCGGAGAGATGCTGCTGCGCAAGCGGCTGTCGCCGGGAAAGTTCGCAAAGATTCACGCATCGTTTGAGAGGCATGAATTCTGGGCGCTGATGTTTCCGGCCATGCTGCCACCGCCGACGCCCTTCAAGATCATGGTGCTGGCCGCCGCCGGATTCGAAATGAACTTTGCGCACTTTCTGCTGGCAATTTTTGCGGGAAGGTTCGTGCGCTTTCTGATCGAGGGGTTGCTGACGCTGTGGTTTGGTCCGCAGGTGGTGACGATGACCGCGAATCTTTTCCGCCATCATTTTGTGGCGATTCTGGTCGGCGCCGGGGTGCTGGCGGCGTGGCTTGTTTGGCGGCGCGCCGGGCGAGCCGACCGGCAAAACAAAAACGCGGCGCGAAACGAACCCGCGCTGCCTGGGGAAGAAAAAGCTAGGCTACGGTGCCACCGTAACCGTGATCGTGTTCGATTTCACCACGCCGTTTTTGAGATCGTCCGAAACCGCTCGGGAGAGTTGGATTGTGTATTGATTCAACTGACTCAGGTCAAATAACCGGCTGATGAAGTCCCCGGTAATCTCCATGCTTTCGCCGGGCTTGAGGATGCGGGCTGGCCAGCCATGCCCGGTCGAGCCAATTTCCGGGTGGTCGATTTTCCGCTTCGTGGCCAGGTTGCCGTTGCGGTCGCGTATCTCATACTGATGGGAGAAATCGACGTTCGTGCGGGAATCCTTGTCGTAACCCAAGGCGAGCTTGCGCGTGGAGATGTTTGTCAGGTGCACCTTGATGAACACGTCAGAACCAGCCTTGACGGCATAACTGTCCGGGCCCGTTTGGGATTCAGGGTTTTCCACGCTGATGATGGCGGTAAATGACGGCTTGGCGTTTTGCGCTGCCAGCGGAAGCAAGCCCAGGCAGAACATGCCCAGCAGGCAGCTCAACGCAATTCGTGGGATTCGTGCTGCGGCCCTCGGCAACATGACCGTCAGAGCTCGCCCGGTTAGGCTGCGGCGGCCGTGCCGCGCGTCTTGCCAGAGTGCGCAAGCACGGCGGCGAGTGCGGGCAATCCGAACATGGCGGCGGTAAAGAGCAGGTCGCCGGCGACCGTGTGCCGGAAGAACGGGATACCCGCGTCATAGCATGCCATCAACCCCGCGAAGGTCTTCGGGTACGTCGGCCAGCTCGTCCAAACGGCAAAATTGCTGACGATAAAGAATGACACGGAGCTGGCGAGCGCAGCCCCACCGACGCGCAGCCAGTCCATTTTCTTAAGCAGGCCCGCATTTTCGCGCAAACCGGTTCCCAGCCAGAGAATGGCGGCATACCAGGCCCAGGTCACGAACTGGTCCCAGGTGAACGGGTAGGAGTAGACGAACTTGTTGAGCGCGAGGTCAGAGGCAGCGAGCAGGGCGAAAGGAATCCAGAGCTGGCGCCGCGAGCCGCGGGCGCCGAAATAAAGCAAGGCAGCAGCGACGGGAGTAAAGTTCCACAGATGCGGCATCAACGGCATGCGCACGGCAATCGCGACGAGGACGAAAAGATAAGCCAGCATGGTCACCTCACAGACTACACTCTAGGATTGTTGCGCGTGCAACGGGAAATGGTCAAGCGACACTGAGGGAAGGTGGAGCCGGGCAGTTGGGTTTCCTTGTACCTCTGTGACTCGGTCATGCGACGAAATTACCTGTGAAGCAAAGCTTATGATTGGCATCGTTTTCTTCAACGTCGTGATGCTAGCTCTCTGTGCGGCGGTCGGGAGCGGGCTTGTGCCATTGAATCCGATCCGGTCCATGCTGGACTGGCTGCACAATTCGGTGGGGATTACGTTGCCTCCGGAGGAGAAGATGCGCATGGTGGCGCTCTTCTGGCTGGCGTCGATCCTGGTGATTGTCGACGGCGTGCTTTTCATGCTGGTGTTTTTCACGACGCGTTTGATGTGAAGTCAACGACTCTGTTTACCGGCTCAGCCAAGGAAAACTCGAGAAGTATGCGGAGTCGCACACCACGGATTTCGTGGGCCATGCCGGCGACCGTACTGCAACACTTGAGGAGGATATGGCCTATGCCCGGGAGGAACGCAAGGCTTTGCCAGATATGAGTATCACGGTCAACCAGATGATTGCCGAGGGCGACCGAGTCGCCGTGTACTGGACGGCGTCGGGAACGAACACGCAGGCCGGGATGCGGTTTCCGGCGACGGGAAAGAAAATCAGGATTTCAGGCATGACGCTATTCCGCTATAAGGATGGGAAGATCCGGGAAGAGTGGGGCGTTTGGGACGAACTGTCGGCGTTGAGGCAGGCGGGACTTTTTCCAACACAGCCCTGACACCGCGTCGTTATGGCCGCACCGTTCGGGCGGGCGCTGTCGCACTCCGAACTGTTCGCTGACCACTCCTAGGTCGCGGGTAAGAGTGACGCTGCCGCCGAGTGTGGCGCTCGCACTTCGCCCCGGATACATGTATCGCAGGTCACGCAGACGGACGATGTAGGCGGCGCGGCCGTTCTGGGCTCGGATCGCCCTCGAGCACCTCGGTTTCGGTGATCGGATACTGCGCCCAGCTCAGATAAACGCGCCCAAGATAGGTTCGCTTGGCGGCGAGCGTGATCGGCGTTTCTTCGGGCTTGTATCGAATCTGCATGTCGCCGCCGGGATCGACCTCAGGCGCGATTGAATCCACGTTCATCATGGCGAAAAAGTTGGGCGTCTCCACGACTCCATACCAGCGAAAGGGATTGACCGGGTACGAGTAGGCGGAGACGCGGAGAGCGTCGACTCCCTGATAGTTCCGAGCTTCGAGTGCGGCGACCGCCCGGCGATGTTCATAGTCGCGCAGCCCCCAGCAGACGAAAACGGCAACCAGGGCGAGTGAGGCGGCGAGACGTCCAGGCGGAGCCTGGGTTCTGCTGCTGCGGCGGGAGCTGATTTCCTGATTGATCAGCGAGAACAGCGACGGCACTGTGAGGCCGAGAAACAGCACGACGAGCAGGACCGGTTCGACGATGTAAACAATGTCCCATGAATACCAGCGCTCGGAGAACGGCCAAAATGGACGGAGGCCATAGCTGTTGGTGTAATCAAGGAGCAGGTGGCTGAGACCGGCGAGGCAGGCATAGGCGAAAAGCGGGCCCCAGCGCGGCGGGAGGTTCGGGTTGCGGGTTTTGCGGCCGCGCAGGCGCCAGATTCCGTAGACGAAGCCAACAACGGCGGCCGCGACGATCGGCACCCCGAGAAAAGAATGGGTGAAGCCGCGGTGGTGATTCAAGGCAAAGGCCGAGCCGCCGAAACGGCTGAGGACGTCGAGGTCGGGCGCTTCGGCGGCGAGCGTGAGGGTTAGGGTAGCGAGCGCGGTCTTGCGGTTGAGACCGGCGCGGCCCATGTTGGCGCCGAATAAGAAGTGAGTGACGGGTTCCAAGTTTGAAGAGTTTAGCCGAATTGGAAGGGGGAGACAAAAGGCAGAAGTCAAAAGTCAGACTGAAGAAGTGAAAGTGCCCTCCGGGAAAGTGTTACCTGCTTACCTGCTTGATCCGACGACCAGGTCGAGTCCACTGGCATTGGCAAACGTGCGGAAGTCGCGGTCTCGTGTGAGAAGCGAAATACTTGCATCAATACAAGTCTGGGCGATCAGGGCATCGCCCAATCTTGCTTTCCGGCGCCTTGCCAGTACTTTCGCCCGCAATAACCCGGCCCGCTCCCAATAGCCCGGCTGGATCTCAATCAGAGGAACATCCTGGAATGCTCCGGCGACCACAGAAGACAGTTTGGGATCGCTTAACAGTTCCGTTAGCACGACCGGAACCATGACGACTTGGCGGTCTTCGAGCGCCCGGTCTAACAGGCGGGCATCTTCACCGGCACTGCCTTCCAGGTATGCGATCCAGGTGCTTGTGTCGGCGGCGATCATTGCATAACGATCATTGAACGGCGATCACTGAACGGCATCATCGGTCGGCTTTTAATTCGGCCAACGGGCGGCTGAAGCGGACCTTGCCTCGAAGGCGTCGCAGTTGAGCATAAGCCTCCGAGGCCGCGACCAGCTGGAGTCCAGTACGCACCGTTTGTGTGATGCCCGCGCCACTGGCTCGCTGAGCCTTACCGAGAAGCTCCTCAGGTATTTCGATAGTGATCTTGCGCACAGTCGCCATACTCTTCATTATACCATATATAATACTGGTATCGACTATGGTATCGACTGGCAAACCCGAAATCAGCGTCGGACAAACCAACACTCTGCAGCGCGCCGGTTTCTCATTTTCCCGAGACCGGCACCACCAGCGATAAGGCATCTGATTCCATGGTCATGCGGGCGGGGAGGCGGCCAAGAAGTTCTCCATCGGCTTCGACGTAAACACGGTCGGCGGCATTGCTTTGTTCGGGCACTCGGCAAGTGAGTTCGGAACAGCTGACCAGCTCGATGCCGTCAATGTTGCGCTGCCATCCCAGAAGTGTGCTCGCCACATATTGCAAATACGCGTTGCGGCTGGCGGTGCGGCACATGACAGCGCGCAGGTCGGGGCAATCGAGATGGGCTCCCGGAACAAGCTCGCGCAGGATGTTGCCGAAATAGCGGATGCGCACGGCGAGCAATTCTGTCAGAAGGGCTTGCTGCTTGTGACCGCTACCGTTGGAGTATTCGACCTCGAAGCGGCGCATGCGATGCGTCGCCCAAAGATTCCAGGCCTTGAGGTAGTAGGCGGCCATGCCTGAGCGATTCTTGAGTTCGGCGGTGAGTTTGTAGAACAAGTGGGCATCGACGCCGATTCCCGCTGCGACTGTGAAATAGCGAGCTGAGGCCTGTCCAGTGAAATCGTGGTACTCAATTCGGCCAAGCGGGATGCGGCGGACGGCGCCCTTCACGAGCGCGCTTGCGGCCGCGCTCGGACGCAATGGAATGGCAAGGTCGTGTGCAAGTGCATTAGCGGTGCCGAAGGGGAGAATCGCCAGGGCGACGGGAGTGCCGGCCAATCCTTGAATAACATCGTGGATCGTGCCATCGCCTCCGCAGGCGAAAACGGTATCGCTGCCAGCAGCGACGGCGAAGCGAGCGTGGACAGTGGCTTCCTGGCTGGAGCGGCAGACTGTGAGTTCGGTGTGAATGCCAGACGACTGGATGATGCCAATCGCGCGATCGAGTTCGGCGTCACGCTTTTTGCCGCGGCGTCCGGAGTTGGGATTAAAGAGAATAGTGGCTTTGCGCATGCGCCCACGTCGCTCTGCTACGAGTTTAGCTTACCGATTTTGAACATTGGGTTAACGTGTTCGGCGGAAGAATTTGGGATCTCTCCACCGCATACACATAGGTCCGCAGGCCACGCCAGTTTATCTCTTTCCAAATCGCCATCCCGTTGCGCTCCGCAACGCGGCGCGAGGGAAGATTTTCCGGGCGAATCAGGGAGATCAGGCGATCGGTCTTCAGGCGCGCGAATGCCCAGTCTCGGCAGGCGATGGCGGCCTCGGTGGCAAGGCCTCGTCCCCAAAAATCGCGCCGCAGATGGTATCCGATCTCGTAAAGGCGCTCGCCCTCGACTTCCTGCCGGATTATGCCGCAATCACCAATCAGTTCGTCCGCTGATTTCAAGATCATGGCCCAGAGGCCGACGCCGTCTTCCTGGTAGCGTTGGCGATTGCGGGCGATCCACTGCTCGACCCCAGTCCGGTCGTAGGGTGCGGGATAGTAGCGCATCGTTTCGGCATCGGAGAGGATGCGGGCGAGGGTATCGGCATCGTCGGATGTCAGTTCGCGGAGCGTGAGGCGAGGTGTTTCGAGGATCCTCATTGCAGACCTCAGTTTAACAATGCGGAAGCATCGGCTGGATTAAACTCGAAGCATGGCGGAGATGGGCCGGTTGCTGGTCGTTCTCGGAATTGCGCTCGTGGTAATTGGCGGCATTGTGATGCTGTTCGGGCGCACGGGCTTGCCGTTGGGCCGGCTGCCTGGGGATATCGTGTATCGCGGCAAGAACACCACGTTTTATTTTCCGCTCGCAAGTTCCATTTTGATTAGTGTGGTGCTTTCCATTGTTCTTTTTTTGATTGGGCGGATGAAGGGGTAGAGGTTCAAGGCGCACTTCGGGTCTGGAAATTCAAGAAACTAAGTGCTCGACTGCGTTCAGCTTGACCGTCAAAATCCACACCCTAAACGTCGCACAACAAGAGTCAGGACTGGGGTTGAATTACTTTCCGCAACGTTTAGGATGGGGCTAGTGGGAGAAAGGTAGAGTGGGGGAGAAGCGAGTTTCTGCGGGGGCTGGCGAAGGCCTCGGGCATCGCGACGCCGACGCGGGAAGACTTGGCGCGGCTGGATCGCAAGCGCAAGAAACGCACGTCGAATAAAGAGTGGAAGAGTCCGGTGGACGCCGACGCACGCATTGCAAAGATGAAAGATAAACGCACGCACTTGGCACACAAGGCCGAGCACGCGGTCGATCTAGATACCGGCGCGGTGTTGGCGGTGACGCTGCAAGGCGCCGACCAGTGCGACACGAGCACGCTCGATGAAACGTTGTGCGAAGCCGCGATGGCGGTGGCGGAGCAGGTCGGGCGCGAGGCGGAGTTACGGCCCCATGACCCACCTAAAGTGAACCTGGCCGGGATCGAAGAGACCGTGACGGACAAGGGCTACCACAGTGGCGCGGTGGTGAAGCGAATGAAGGCGTACGGCGTGCGCAGTTACATGCCGGAGAAGAAACCGAAGGGGCAGCGGAATTGGGCGGGCAAGGCGGCGGAGCAGCAGGCGTCCCCCAGACGCTGAAGCGCGAACCTATTTCAGCGATTCAGCGGCACCGAGGTCGGGCCCTTCCCCCCTTCCTCCGTTGGCCGCGTTGGGTCTATGTCCCATGGCGTCTATATCCCACAAAAAGGTTTTGCGCCTCCTTGAAGCGGCCATTGATTATTCAGCACTTATGGCGCGGCTGGCGGCGCTCCCCTTTGCCCGGAACGGGGAAAGGTGTGTTCCCCTGGTCTCGCGACCTTCGAGACCCTGACGAACGGCGGCGCGGCTCTCATACTGGATACTGGACTCGAGCCCGTTTCAGCGGAGACAGCGTTGCCAGAGCAAACCATCCTGATGTGTGCGCCGGACTATTTCGGAATTGATTACGTTATCAATCCCTGGATGGAGGGCAACTGCGGCAAGGCGGATCGTGCTTTGGCGGTCGAGCAGTGGTCGGAGCTGAAACGCGCGATCGAAACAGAGACGGACGTGGTTCTGATTCCTCCCCAGCCGGGGCTGCCGGACCAGGTATTTACCGCCAATGCGGGAATGGTTCTGGAGGAAAAAGTTGTGGTCAGCCGCTTCCGGGCGCCGGAGCGCCGGGGTGAAGAACCTTTTTTCGAAGAATGGTTCGCCACCCACGATTTCGACATCGCCGAGTGGCCGGCGGAGGTATCGTTCGAGGGCGCGGGCGATGCGTTGCTTGACCGCGGCCAGCCAATACTGTGGGCGGGGTATGGTTTCCGTTCCGCCCATGCGATGCCGGGGTTGCTGGAAAGAACGTTCAACCGGCGGGTGGTTGGATTACGGCTGGTTGATCCGCGCTTTTACCATCTCGACACCTGCCTGTGTCCTTTGGAAGGCGGGTATTTGATGTACTTTCCTGCGGCGTTCGACGCCGATGGACAAAAGGCCATTGCTGATATTGTGCCCCCTGAGAAGCTGATCGAAGTCGAGGCGTCGGATGCGGAGCAATTTTGCTGCAATGCAGTCGACCTGAACCGGCAGGTGTTCATGAACGGCGCGTCGGAAACTTTGCAGGAACGCTTGCGGGAGGCGGGGTTTAGGCCGGTGATCACTCCGCTGTCGGAATTCATGAAAGCCGGGGGCGCGGCGAAGTGTCTGACGCTGAAATTGAGGGAAGAGCAGGATTGCTAGGCGATCATTGTAAGCGATTGATGCCTTAACAATGCCTGTGGATGAACGCCATCGCCTGCCGACGATCCTTGCGTCTCACGGTGGCGGGTGTTGCCCCGGGTGGTCCTTTGGCCCGGCGGTGATTTAAGATTTCCCCGGCCCCTGAACAAAGTTTTCCAACGACGAGCATTTTGGGGCAGGTATGCTCAGCGGCCTGCAACAAATTCGCCGCTGCAGAATCTATTAAGGGACGCTTCTCTCAATTTCTATGGACATTCGCAATGTTGTGATCATAGGCTCGGGCTGTGCCGGGCATACGGCGGCGCTCTACTCCGCGCGCGCCAACCTCAAACCACTCGTCATTGAAGGGCACGAGCCCGGCGGCCAGCTCTCGATGACTACCTCGGTCGAGAATTTTCCTGGTTTTCCGGATGGGATTCAGGGGCCCGAACTGATCGAAAACATGCGCAAACAAGCTTCACGGTTCGGCGCGGAATACCATCTGGGCCACGTGGCGAAAGCGGAGCTGGGGAAGCAGCCCTTCGAGTTAGCGGTCGGCAAGGAGGTCATCCGGACGCGCACGCTGATCATTGCGAGCGGCGCATCGGCGCGCTGGCTGGGCCTGCCGAGTGAGCATGCGCTGATCGGGCACGGCGTTTCCTCGTGCGCAACGTGCGATGGATTTTTTTTCTCGGGCAAGGAGATCGCGGTGATCGGCGGCGGCGACTCTGCTATGGAGGAGGCGACTTTTCTGACGCGCTTTGCGAGTAAAGTGACGCTTATCCACCGGCGCGAGGAGTTTCGCGCGTCGAAGATCATGCTGGATCGGGCGCGCGCCAATCCAAAGATTGCTTTTATGACGGATACGGTGGTCGACGACGTTCTTGACGTGGGCAAGAAGGAAGTGACGGCACTGCGCCTGCGCAATGTGAAATCGGGCGAAAGCTGGGAGTTCCCGACCAGCGCCATGTTTCTGGGTATCGGACACATTCCGAATGCGAAGATCTTTGCGGGGCAACTCGATATGGACGGCGACGGCTATTTGATTACGCACAAGAATGTTTTGACAAAAGTGCCCGGCGTATTTGCCTGCGGCGACGTGCAGGACCGGCGCTACCGTCAGGCGATTACGGCGGCGGGATCGGGCTGCATGGCCGCGCTCGAAGTGGAAAAATATTTGGAAGAGGAAGGGCACTGAGCCGCGAACGAATTCGCAAAGCTGCGAGAAATTGGATGATCAGGAAGCTTCTGGTGCTGTTCTTGTCTTTGTATCGTCGGCTGCGCCCTGCTTTTCCATGGACCGAGCGCACTTTTTAGAGCTAAACAGGCAGGGCCGGGAGCTCAGCAAGAAAAAGGATTGGGCAGCCCTTCGCGAAGTCCTGATCGAAATCGGCAAAGAGATGCCCGCTATCACCCCGACCTATGCCTTGCGCATGGCGTCTGTGGAAACGCATTTGGGAGACACGGCCGCCGCGCTGCAATGGATGGAACGATACGCAGCCATGGGTCTGATGTATGACTTGGCTGGCGATGCCGACTTGAGACCACTGCGGTCGGAAGTGGGGTGGAAGAAGATCGGAGCCCAGATGGAGCACAACGCGGCTCCGGTCATGCATGCCGATCATGTCTGCACACTGCCGATCGCTGACTTGATGCCGGAAGATCTTACCTTCGACAAGACTTCAGGAACCTTCATCGTCTCCAGCATTCAACATCACTCACTGTATCGAGTTTCATTGCCGAAAGGGTCGGACTCGCCGAAAGGCTCGAGAGTCCCGGAAAGCTCAAAGGACGATTGCGAAGTGAAGGAATTGCCTCTGGAAGCGCAAGCCAAACGCTGGCCCGTGATGGCGGTGTCGTTCGATCCGGCGCGCAGGCTGGTGTGGATGACTTCCTCGGCCATTCCTGGCTTTTCGGGGTTCCCGAAGGAGGATGATGGCAAGACGGCGCTGCTGGCAATTGACCCTGGCGACGGAAAAGTAGTTCGACGATTTGATCTGGAGTCGGGCGGCGCCGGTGTGCTGGGAGATATGTCGGTAACGGCGGATGGGACCGTTTACGTTTCAGACAGCATAGGGGGCGGAGTCTATCGCGTGCGGGGGAACGCGAGCCTGGAGAGCGCCAAGCTGGACAAGATTGCGGATGGCCTGTTCTCTCCGCAGACGCCGGTTTTGGCGGCCGACGGCAAACGGTTATTTGTGCCTGAATATCCGCTCGGAATTGCCGTGATCGATTTGGCGAGCGGCAAGGTCAGCGAGCTACCTCATCCCGACAACGTGGTCGTAAGCGGTCTCGATGGGATGCACCTCGTGGGAGGTTCGCTGATCGGGGTACAGAACGGAACGGAGCCGGAGCGCATCGTGCGCTTTCGCCTGAATCACGCACAGACTGAAATTGAGTCTGCCGAAGTCATGGAGCAGTCCACGCGGCTGGGAGATCCCACCCACGCGATTGCAGTGGACGGCTGGGTATATGTCTTGGCCAATGTTGGGTGGGATAAGGTGGACGACAGCGGCAAGCTGAAAAAAGGCGCGAGCTTCACGTCGCCCGTGCTGCTGCGCTTCCCGGAAGCAGTGGTGCCGAGAGACCTGCTGAAAAAAGAATCTCCCGCAGCTGCCAAATGACAGGCGTGGCCGACGAGAAGAGCACTCACTGATGCCCCGCGGTTTTTGAATCTTCTTTCCTCCTTCTGGCGTCTGATCAGCTATCTCCTCAGGATCGCGCTCCGAAAGAGCGCGATCAATATCCGTGAATTATCGAGGTGGACTCCATGAAGTATCGTCTGTTTGGAAACAGCGGGCTGCGCGTCTCCGAAATATCGCTCGGAACGATGACCTTCGGCGAGGACTGGGGCTGGGGCTCGTCCAAAGAGGAAGCGCGGAAGATCTATGACGCGTATCGCGAGGCGGGTGGAAATTTCATCGATACCGCCAACCTTTATACCAATGGAACTAGCGAGGCATTTTTGGGCGAGTATATGCGTGATCACCGCGACACGGTTGTGCTCGCCACCAAGTACACCAACGCCGCGCCCGGCAACGACGCCAATGCGGCGGGCAATCATCGGAAGAGCATGGTCCAGGCTCTGGAAGCCTCGCTGCGCCGGCTGAAAACCGATTACATCGACCTCTACTGGCTTCATATCTGGGATCAAATGACTCCTGTTGAAGAAGTCATGCGGGCCTTCGACGATCTGATCCGCCAGGGCAAAGTTCTGTACATTGGCGTTTCCGACGCGCCCGCGTGGTGGATCGCGCAGGCTAACACTTTGGCCGAGCTGCGCGGCTGGACGCGGTTCATCGGCTTGCAGATTGAATACTCGCTGATCGAGCGGACGGTGGAGCGGGAACTCATTCCCATGGCGAAGGCGTTCAATCTTGGTCTGGTCGCGTGGTCGCCACTGGCCGGAGGCTTGCTCAGCGGCAAGTATCATTCGGGCGGCGACAAGGACGCGAGATATACGACCGATATGGGCAAGGCTTTCCAGCGCACCGGCGAGAGGCCGGATCGCATCGTTGCTGCCGTTCAGAAAGTAAGTCAGCAGGTGGGACGTTCCGCGGCCCAGGTTGCGTTGGCATGGCTGCGTTACCGAGATATTCCGGTGATTCCTATCATCGGCGCACGGCGCGTGGCGCAGTTGCAGGACAACCTCGCCAGTCTGGAGTTGACTTTGACCCCCGAGCAGCTTTCGACCCTGAATGATGCGAGCGCTATTGAAATGGGCTTCCCGCACGACTTCTTCGAAAATGAAATGGTGAAGACGTTTGCCTACGGAGGGCTGCGCGACAAGATTCTTGCGGCGTGATGTTTCAGGCCGGGCGGCATGGCCTCCGATTTCGGTGGTGAGGAAGTCGATCAGGGGATCCTGTAAGAACGAAATCAGGAACGATCAAAGCAAGAAAGATCAGGCAAGAAAGGCTTAAGCATGGCTACCTGCACCCATACGAAGACGATTCGCAAAGTGACTCCCAGCGGTAACGGCTGCAAGGAATGTCTGGAGATGGGCGACACGTGGGTTCACCTTCGGCTGTGCCTGGAGTGCGGGCACGTGGGTTGCTGCGACTCTTCGAAGAACAAGCACGCCCGCGCCCATTTTGATAAGACCAAGCACCCGATCATCCAGTCGTTCGAGCCGGGCGAAATTGGCGCTGGTGCTACATTGACGACATGTATGTCAATTGATGGCGCCGATTATCTATGATCGATATTTATGACTGATACGACGCCAGCCACGCCTGCCACCATGCTCTTGCAACTGCAGGATCGAATTGCAGGGAGGATTCCTCCTCCGCCGATCGCGACTCTGATCGGCTTTGAGCTAACGGCGGTCGCGCCCGGAGCGGCGACGGTGACGCTTGAGGCTGGACCGCAACATGCGAATCCGATGGGCACTCTTCATGGAGGAATTCTGTGCGATATTGCCGATGCCGCCATGGGAATTGCCTACGCCGCAAATCTTGCGGAGGGCGAATCGTTCACGACGCTGGAATTGAAGATCAGTTTCCTCAAGCCGGTGTGGAAGGCAACTCTTACGGCGGAAGGCAAAGTCCTCAAGCAAGGCCGGACGACCGGTTTGGTCGAATGCCGTATTACCGACGAGAAAGGTAAGCTGGTGGCGCACGCGACCTCGACCTGCATGACGCTGCGCGGCGCCTCTGCCGAAGGGCGCTAGCCGAGAATTCGATTGCGCGTGGCGGCGGGCAATGTTTCACACGCTGTCCGCAAGACCAGCCGCGGAGCCCGGGCGCGAATCTTCATCAGATAAGGGACGGTGCTCCTGGCGTCATACTTTGCCGCTTCGCGCAGCAGCCAGCCTAGTCCTTTCTGCACCATGTCATCTTCATCTGCCAGGAGTATTTCTGTGAGCCGAACGATCTCGGGAAAGAACTGTTTCTTGCGCGTGCCGCGAATCAGCGTGACGCAGGCCGCGCGCCGCCGCCAGCGATTTCGAGACTTGGCCCATGCGAATACTCGCCGAGCCAGGGTGGGATCGGCGCTCACCATTGGAGCCAGCAGACCATGGGCCAGCGCATCGTGATCGGCCCAGCTTGTTACGCGGTCGAGCCAGGAGTCAAAACGCTGGAACTCGCGCTTGCCGAAGTCTGCAGTCTGGTTCTCGAGCAGAAAAACACCGAAGATTTTCTCTTCCAGCATTCTGCCCAAGAAAAGTTTGCCGGCAACCTGCACCACAAACTTCATTCCTTTTTCGCGGGCAATGCTGCGCCGGAAGCGAATGGCAACTTTGCGTAATTCGGCGGTGTACCAGCCGCGCGACTGGACAACCTCCTTGAAAAAGTGCTGCACCTCTTCGGAGTGGGGCGCCGATCCGCCATCCTTCAGCACGCGGCGAATGTGATCGGCAATGTAGTTGGGAGTGATTTTGCGTTTGGGCATGAGAACTACCTCCCAGAATCCGCGCTGCCTGTCTTTATTGTGATGATCATCATCATCTTGTCATTATCTTGTCGTAAATCCAGAGGAACACGGCCGTCACGATCCCGACGGCGGTCACGCTCCACCAGATCTTTGCCGGTTGATGGGCAACTTCCCCGAAGTGGTGGACGAGCGTCCCGCCGAACCATCCGCCAATCAGCGATCCGATGCCAATCGGCAAAAACGCAAAGCCCATGTATGTGCCTTGCTGCCCCGGAGGCGCAAGGCGAGAAATGTATTCGTAGTAACGCGGCGACTGGATGATCTCGCCCAGTGCCAGCACGAACAGCGACAGAATCGCGCCGGGAATCGTCGGCCAGAAGGCGAGTATCAGCCACGAGGCCGATGTAATCACGGTCCCGAGGATGACGGCTTGAAATGCCGGGATCTTGCGGGTCAGGTAATTGATCGCCAGCGTGAGGCATATGACGGTCAGGCCGTCGGTGACTAGAATCAGTTCCACGTTTGCATTCGGACTCACGTACGAATGGATAAATCCCGGCAACGAAATGTACTGCTGCCAGAACACCACCCAATATCCGGTGAATAGCACCAAAAACCACATGAACCGGCTGCTTCCCGCCAGCAACAGCACCAGCACCGCGATCCACGCCCACCACGGCACCGTCAGCGAGGAATCCATAAACTGCGCCACGCGCAGCGCGAGGGCAATGGCCAGCGCCGGCAAAACCAACCATGCTTTGCCGACCACCAGACAGAAATTCCGTGCGACAGTTCCGATCGATGGCGGAGGCGTGTCTTCGCTCTTTCGCGGCTCGCGAAAAAACAACAGCACCACAAAGAACATCGCGAACACGCTCACCGCCGCCACCCGGAAAACGTTTTCCACCCCAAGGTGTGGATCGATCCACGATGCCAGCAACGGCCCAAGGAAGCCGCCGATGTTGACCATCGTGTAGTAAATCGAGAAACCAATCGAACGAACGTTTTCTTTAGAAGCGCGAGATGTTGTACCGACCACACAAGGCTTTACCAGCGCAATCCCGAAAGCAGGAAGCAGGAGGATGAATCCAACAAGGGACGCGAGAGAAATATGGCTGAGGACTGGAGCGAGCCATGGAGCCTGAATCGAGCCGAGAAGAAAGTATGCAATGGACAGGATGAGATAGGCGGTCGCGAGCGCCCGTCGAAACCCCATTCGGTCAGCCACTGCTCCGCCGAAGGGCGCCAGAATCCAAACAAACCCGAAAATACCAGCCAAGGTTCCGGTCTGCTCGGCGGAGAAGTGCAGCCGTTCATGCAGGTACAAGGCGAGAGCCGCGTAGATCCCGTAGTAGGAAAGGCGCTCGAAAATTTCGGTGAGGTTGGCGATCCAGAAGGGCCGCTCGAAGCCGGTGCGAATTTCCTCGAAGCGTTCAGAAAAGGTCAAAGCCCGAACCTCCCGGCCCATCGCATTAGAACAAAAATCTCACCCGCAACGAACAGGAAGCCGAAAATGCGCTTATTGTGGCGCGCGAGCCATAACGGGAGATAGATGTCGAAATTGTCGGCGCGGTCGCCGGTGTGGCCGTCGGAATAACGGGCAGCGATATCGGTCAAGGGACAACGTCCGCGATTGAAGGCTAATACAAGACACTCGCCCAGGATAAACAACGACAACCCAATCGCCCACCGAAAGTGCCTATGCCAGCCTGCCCAAGGCAAGGCCAGAATTGATGCGACCATGACGGCCCAGATTGCCGTATGCAGCAATTTGATTTGCCGAAGTTTGTGCTCCGGGATGGTCAGAGTTGCAGGCGTTTCCTGGTCTCCTCCGCCGACAGGCCGCGATGCGAATCACTTTATTCCGGCTGGTCTGGCCGGAGGCAATAGTAACGGAGGAACGCGGCACCTTCAAAAGTTTCGCAAAGAATTCGACGCAGGCATCGTTCGCCTTGCCATCGACCGGAGGAGCGGTGAGCGCGACCTTGAGCGCATCGCCGACTTCGCCCGTGATGGCGTTCTTCTTGGCGCGCGGGTGAACTTTGATTGCGAAGCTTGCGCCTTGGGATGTTGTTGCACGGAGATCAACGGACTACCCCCTCCATATGGCAATCCCGATACAAGCAAAAACCACGGCGATTCCTATTGCGATGTAAATCATGTAGTCGCGAAAACGGTGCGTCGGCAATAAGGACGTGCGATATTCTGGGAATGCGCGATAGAGCAAAACCAGAATGTAGTGGTCCTCTTCTTTCAGTTCGCGGACTCGCATCTTCCCACTCCTGTTTCCAACGAGCATATGAGCGGCTGTCCCGATCGCGGGCGTTGCTTAGAAGTCCCGCAATCTTCGCTTCGTACTCGTCGCTGTCGTAGTCGCGTTCGAACTTCGCGTTGACATCGTAGATGTCCGGCAGTGATGGATAGACCTCGCTGAAGTACAACATCTTCTTCTCGATGTTCGACAGCGATACGTGCTCGAACTCGGCTTCTTCGATCACCTTTGAGATCAGGAACTGCTTTGCGGCTGCGGAATCCATGCGGCTTCCTCTGTGCCCCTCTGTGTCCTCCATGGTTAGAGCTTTGGCCTTTCCCCGAAGATTGCTGTGCCTACGCGGACGCAGGTTGATCCCTCTTCGATGGCAACCTCGAAGTCGTGCGACATGCCCATTGAAAGGACATCCAGGGCAACGGCAGGCAGATGGCGCGCGGCGAGTTTATCGCGAATCTCGCGCAATTGGCGGAAATAAGGCCGCGCACCTTCCGGATCATCGGTGTAAGGAGGCACCGTCATCAGTCCACGAGATCGAGATTCTTCCACTGCGACGCCGCCAGCAGAATCTGCTGCAAGTCCGGCGATTCGGGATCGATTCCACTCTTGGCTTCTTCGCCGCCCACGTTGATCTCGATCAGCACGGGCAAGGTTTTGCGCATTCTCTCGGCGGTGGCGTTTAATTTCTCTGCCAGCTTCACAGAATCCAGCGAATCAATGGCCGTGAACAACTCTGCCGCCTTCGCCGCTTTATTCGTCTGCAGATGTCCGATCAGGTGCCATTCCGCGCCGTGGAGATCGTGCAGATCCCAGCTCTTTCCTGAAAATTCCTGCACACGGTTTTCGCCGAAGACGCGAATGCCTGCCGCGTAGGCCTCGCGAACCGACTCCGCAGGGAACGTCTTGCTGACGGCCATCAGTGTGATATCAGCCGGATCGCGCCCGGCGCGGCGGGCGGCGGCTTCATTGCGCCCCAGTATGTGTGCGATGTTTTCGGCTATGGCCATAGAAAGGGCTTAGATACTGGATGTACGGACATCGGGCTTCGGCCTCGCCGATCCAGCAATATTCTTATCCTTGGCGTTACGAAGGATGTAGATACATAGCGATATGACTAGCGTGAAGGTGACGAGGCTCTCAATTGCCCATTTGTCCGGCACCAAGTAGGGAGGCAGCCTGCTTAGATCTGACCAGTTCAGCCATGGGAAGCTCCAATAAAAGGCTCTCGGAATGACAAAGTAGAGACGGAGTGGCAAACAAAGCAGACAGGCTAATATTGCAGCGATTGCTGAAATACGAGGAAACACGAACGCCAGAACTACCGCCCCCGCGAGCAAAAAGAACCCTGCGAAGTTCAGGTTAAGGAGGGGGCCAGTCAACGAACCCCCGCTAAACTCTGAGCCGCTCAGCCCGTACGGACCGTAACCGGGAGGATCTCTCAGCACCCAATACGCGCATAATGCATATGCCACGAACGAGACGAACTTCAGCAACAATCCTTTCAGCACAATCGTCACATGATCGCGGTCGGCGGCGCCGGATCTTCCGGCCTGTCCAGCGTTCGCCAACGGCAGACGAATCATGACCAGCGCAAGCATTCCTAATGCAAGCAGCGCTCCGATGAATGGGGCATTCCATTTGAAAAGCGTGACGTCATGCCGGAGCCGACCAGGCCTGCGATGACCAATCCGCAGAGAGCTTCGCCGGCGATCAGACCTGAAGCCGTCAGCACGCCGGCGTTTTCCACGCGCGCCTTTTGCGCGTCGTTCAAGCCGCGGCGGTCGCGCAGTTTGTCGGTGATCCAGCGAATTACGCCGCCCACAAAAATAGCGAAGGTGGTGCCGAGCGGCAGATACATGCCGACCGCGAACAGCATCACGCTCTTGACTTCGATCATGATCATCGCCAACCCCAGCAGGATGCCAACGATCACCAGCGGCCATGCCATGTCGCCGCCGACGATACCTTTGGAGAGCATGGCCATCAGTCCAGCCTGTGGAGCGGGCAAGGCGGCACTGCCGAAGTGATAGGCGCGGTCGAGAATGGCAAGCGGGAAGAAGAGAACCAGCGACGCGACCACGATTCCGAACAGGTCGCCAATCTGCATCTTCGATGGTGTGCCGCCGAGGATGTGACCGACCTTGAGTCCTGCAGCATTTCGCCGGCGACGGCGGAGGACACGCAGACGATGGCTGCAACTCCGAGCACGGCGGCGACGCCACCCGTGCCAGAAACTCCCATGGCGACCATCAGCAACGCGGCGATCACCAGCGTGCAGAGCGTGAGGCCCGACACGGGATTATTGGAAGAGCCGATCATACCCACAAGGTTGCCGGAGACGGCGGCGAAGAAGAATCCGATGACGACCATTACTCCCGCCGCCACCAGAGAGCCGCGAGCACCTTTGAAGACGAAAGATTCCCGGCGCCGCTGATGAAGTAGTGGTAGAGCACGATCATGGCGACGAACACGACTGCGACACCCGCGAAAACGGCCTTGGCCGGCAGATCGCGTTCCGTGCGGTTGCTGGCTGCGTGCGCCGCGGCTGACTTCTTGAGATCCGAAACCGCGCGCGCCATTCCCACGCCCAATTGCTTGCGCATTTTGAACAGAGTGTAGGAAGCTCCCACCAGCATGCCGCCGACCGCAATCGGCCGCACGATCGAAAAATAAATCGCTCCCGCGAGCAGCGGCCAGTCAATGGTTTGTCCCTGGCGGCATCCCGCTTGAATGTAAGGACCAATGGTGAAGGTTAGGAGCGGAACCAGCAGTCCCCAGGCCAGCACTCCGCCGGCGAAGTTCAACGCGGCGAGGCGAGGGCCGATGATGTATCCCACGCCGAGGTAGGCAGGGCTGATGTCGGGGGCCGTCATCAGAGTGGCGCCGCCGGTAATCGTCGTCGCTACATTTGGATTCGTGCTGGTCCGTAGCAGCAAGCGTCTTGCCGACGTTACCGATGTTGAGCGGAAATGTGTTGCTGGCCTGGAAGACGTTGACCGCGCCCAGCAGGTACATGAACGCCGCCAAAGCCCATGTTGGCAAACAGAATCTTTGCGGCCTTCGATCCCTGTTGCCCGGCCTTGTGAATTTCAGAGGCGGCTACCGACTCGGGAAAGGGAAGTTCCGGGTCTTCGACCATCACGCGGCGCAGCAGGGTGACGAACAAAATTCCCAGCGTTCCTCCGATCACCATCAGGGCGACCGAGTTCCAGTACTTGTCGGCCGTCAGTCCGGGCCACAACCCTGCCATCACAAACGCCGGAATGGTGAAGACCGCGCCCGCCGCGACCGACTCTCCGATCGAACCCACGGTTCGGGCGATGTTCTCTTCGAGCAGCGACCCCTTCATCAGCCGCAACAGCGCCATGCCGATCACGGCCGCCGGATACGTGGCGGCAATTGTCATCCCTGCCTTCAGGCCGAGATATGCGTTTGCCGATCCCAAAATGCCGGTCATCACCAGGCCGATCAGCACGGCCCGGAAGGTGAACTCCTTCATTTCCATGGTTTCCGGAACGTAGGGACGATGTTTGCGGGGAGCTTCGGTGGGCGGGGCAAGAGTGCTCATAATGACCTCGGGACTGGAAGAAGCGGATTCATCGGTTCACAGTATATAAAGACGGCGCACGTTACCACGCCGCCGTGCGGTTTTACAAGTGGTGGAGTCCCTAATATATGACAAAATAAGGCCGGACTCACCATCTGGGGCTTCTCGATGCGGGCTTGCGATCAGGCCGGTATAGCGACATTGCATGGATAGTAAACGGCAGCTATACTTAGCGTGTGTTAGCTAACGGTGCGTCTCCCGGTGCGGTAAACTAGCCTGCCGGGTGCAGGAGGCCGTCTTCAGCAGTACCGGCTTTCGAATACGGGCTACCCAGCCGGCAGCAGCGACCACCCGGGTCGCCTGCTGGGCAGAGAAGACTGCTGCCAGTGTGTTCTCTACGCTGTTTCCTGCCGATTGCCCTATCTGTGGTTCTCCGCTGCTTCGATTTTCCCGAGTTCCTGTCTGTGAAGAGTGTCTCGACGCGCCCCGTCCGCTGAGCGGAACGTTGTGCGCGATCTGTGGCGAAGCCTGCGATTTTCCAGCGGGGCTCGATTTGGCGGCGGTTCGCTGCCGGCTCTGTCAACACGCCCCTCCGCCGTTCGAGCGGGCGGTCGCCTACGGGAGTTATGACGGCGCGTTGCGCGAGCTGATTCATTTGCTCAAGTTCGACCAGGTTCGCCCGGTCGCGCGCGGTTTTGGGAGGCATGCTGGCAGATTCCCTCGCCGCCCTGGAACCTGCCTTGCCGCCCGGCATAATCGCGGTAGTGCCTGTGCCTTTGCACGCGGGAAAGCAAGCGCAGCGCGGATTCAACCAAGCGGAGGTGATTGCGCGCGCCGCTCTCAAGGAGTTCTCACGCCGGGAAGCTGGTTTTGAACCGTCCCGCTTTGCCGTTCGTGACAATGTTCTGGTGCGCCAGCGCGCTACCGGAAGCCAAATCGGGCTCACGCGTCATCAGCGCCGCCAGAACCTGCGCGGAGCTTTTGCTGTGAAGGATGCAACGCCGATCGCGAACCGTGACGTCTTACTTGTCGACGATGTTTACACCACCGGCGCTACTGCATCGGAGTGCGCACGCGTGCTTCGCCGCGCGGGCGCAGCCCACGTCTGGGTCGCGACCGTGGCGCGAACGTTAAGAGTTTTCAGTTTGTCCGTAATGCCAGAGGTTTTTTCTCGAGGAGGAGGGTCGAGAACCTGATTGGGCTGAGATGAAAGCGCCCACAGGCACTGCGTAGCGCGGCGGGCGTTGGATCACGGCGATTACGAATTATGTCATTGCGAATGCACAGTTTCGGGGGAGCGTTCCGGCCTCATCTGCCGGCGGCGATGCTTGCAACCGGCATGCATCAGCAGACGGACACCTACGCCCTGCACCAACCCGTGCTGGTGCTGAATGCCTCCTACGAGCCGATTAACGTCTGCGCCGCGCGCCGCGCCATTGTGCTGGTGCTGAAGGGCATCGCCATGACTGAAGAAGAGAATGGACACTTCCTGCACGCCGCCCGCGTTGCCATGCGCGTGCCGTCGGTCATCCGCCTGCTCGAATACCGCCGGATCCCGCACCAGTCGCGCGCCTTGTCGCGGAAGAACATTCTGCTGCGCGACCGCAACACCTGCCAGTACTGCAGCACCACGCTTCCGTCAGGCGAACTGACGCTTGACCACGTCATCCCGCGTTCCCGAGGAGGCCTCTCCACCTGGGAAAACCTGGTCGCCTGCTGCCATCCCTGCAATCGCCGCAAAGGCAATCAGCTTCCGCACGAGGCGAACATGCGTCCCATGCGCGAGCCGCGCTCGTTCAATCTCCACACCTCGCGCCATATCATGCGTTTGATGGGACACAGCGACGATAAGTGGAGAAAGTATTTGTTTTATTAAGGGTTTCAAGGTTGCAGAGTTTCAAGGTTTCAAAGACCCACTCCTCAGACTGTATCCATACCCGCAAGTTCGCACTACATTTGTAGACTTGCGTGGCGACTTAGCCTTGTTGAGGAAGCGAGCTTCGTATTCGTATGTATTACATGATATTATTTGCAAATCATGAGTAATGCCGAAAAGACGGTCAGCTTCCGGGCGGAAGCCGGGAAGATCGATGCCCTTGATTCCCTTGCCGCCGCGCAGCGCCGGCCCGCGCAGTTATCTCATCAACGAAGCCATTACGAATTACATCGAGACTCCATGCCTATCAGGATGCACTCGTCAGAAAAGGACTCGAAGAATTGCGTAAGGGCCGGGTTGTGAGCCACGGGAATGTGGTGAAGAGGTTCAGACGGACGCCTCGCTCGACGCGATGATCGACATGGACCGAACAGGCGGTCCGGCAGCTTGATCAGGCCCACGATTACATCGCTCTATCGAATAGCGACGAAGTTGCCGACAAGGTCGCCATGAGAATCCTCGCCAGCGTTCAGCAACTCGAAACGTTCCCTTTGTCGGGGCGGGCGGGCCGCGTGCCAGGCACACGTGAGCTGGTCGTTTCGAATACACCGTTTATCGTTGCTTATGCGGTCGCAAAGACCCGGATAGTGATTCTCGCCCTCTACCACGGCTGCGCAGCGCTGGCCAGATGAACTGTGATTCCACCAGAAAAGAATGCGCTCCTCCGGCACCAAGAGCTGAGGACTGAGATCTAAGCGCAGCTACTGCGGCTTGGGCGGCTGCTGGCGGCGTCTGATCCGGCTTCTGCTCCGGTTTCTGATCGGGGCCCTTTTTCACTTCCTGCCCATCGTAGGTGATCCTCGACTTCGATCCAAACCGCTTGTAGTTGGTGTACTTGATGATCTCGCGAATCTTGATATCGCCCAGGCTGAAATGGAGCGTGTCTTCCGCGCGCGTGTAGGTGGGAAACCAGTAGGTGCCGTCGATCTGCTCGCGCCAGGTGGTGAATTTCGGGAAAAGATTCTCCTGGCCTTTCTTCTTCCGGATGTCGGGCACGGTCTTGCCATAGGTTTCGACGATCTGAAAATCGTGGTCGTCGACCCAGATCCGTCCCTGGAAATAGCGCTTCTTGCCCACAATCTGTTTGGGCGCGACGTCGAAAACGTAGGTATTCAGCTCGTCCTGTTTTTGCTGGCCGACATAAAGAATGTCGTATTCCCCGATCTCGTCGGAGGTCAGCACGAAGGGCAGCCGGTTTTCGATGTCGTCGATATCTTCTTCGGTCATCTGAATCCGTTCCAGCGTGGGCTGCGGCGCAAACACCACATTCTTGACTCGATGCCCCTTGTCATCAAAAGTCACGTCGAAGACCTGCTGGTACGTGCCATCGACCGTATCGCCGTCGAGCGTCATCACCTTGACGTCTTGCCGGTAGGTATACTGGTCGCGCGCTTCCTTGAAGTCCTTTTCTTTCGCGGCGAAGCGTTTGACAATCTCATCGACCGTGATCCCGTTGGGCTGGGATTTGTCCAGCGGCCCCTCCTGCGCGCGCGCCTTCACAGGGAACAGGACCACCATGGAAAGAATGAGAGGCAGGAGGATGCCGGGCAGCGCGCCCATCGAGCGAGGGATCCAGAACAGCCGGGCAGGGCGCGACGGAGATCTCATAATCGTTGTATTTTAGCGGAAAAATGACCCCAATGTTAACGGCAGTCTCCACCCCCAGAGCCGCCGTGCGTCAGCTCTTCAGCAGGGGTGGAAGACTGCAGTTCTGCCTATTTAATTCGATGCACGAGTTGGCAAAACGGTGGCCGGATTTACTTTTCTTTACGAAAGGGCAGAAAATCCATCTGAAATCGCTGGGATTCCTTTAATTGCTGGTCGCTTGCCCGGACTTTTTTCCGGACTGCTGGATCATCTCGTCCGTCTCTTGCTTAAGCTTATTCTGCATCTCGTCCATATACCCGCTCATGATCGGCATCATCGCCTCCATGGATTCGCCCATGATGGCCGGCATGTCCCGCAGAAACTTTTGTCCGGTCGGAGAAGAATAAAATGCCAGCAATGCGTTCACGTCCCCTTTGGTGAAATGCTTCTGGTAGACCGGAATGGTCGCCTGCATCATTTCGTCCAGGGGCATGTTTTTCAGCATGTCATCCGTCTGCCTCGTCATGCGCTGTTCATAGTCTTCAGGGAGCTTGTCTTTGTTCTTGAGATACTGGTCGTGCGTCATTTGGCGTATCGACTTTGTCATCGCGTCCATCATCTGTTTCATGGAGTCGTGGGAATGCACTGTCTCGAAGTAGGTTTGAATGTCGGCTCTCGAAGCGGGCGTATCGTCGGCCTGTTGAGCCAGCGCAGCAAGGGTAAAAGCAAGACAAAGAAGGGCGGCTAAGAAGATGCGTCTCATGGGAGTTCTCCAGTAACAACCCGCAAGGCTACCCTATAAGTGTGAGCAAATCCAGGGCAATTCCAGATGAATTGTTGACGAAAATCAACGCTGTGGCAGCGCCACCGGAGGGAAAGATGCTATCAAGAGTTGGAAATGAAAATTACTTAAAATCTGCAAATTTCAACGCCTTCTCCACGCCCTATTTTCGACCACGTGAAACACTTCTCCAAAGTTCCATAAGGTTCCACATCGGATGCTCGTTCCAATACCCGTAATGGGCCCGCGCGCCGGTCGAGAACCAACCCCAACGATTTACAATTGACTGGCTATGACGCCCGAGGAAGATCGCCGCATTCTCCACGACCGCCGCCACCTCCGCACCGTTCGCAAAGCCGTTTTTCCCGCCGCCGGCCTCGGCACCCGTTTTCTGCCCGCCACCAAGGCCCAGCCCAAGGAAATGCTGCCCCTGGTTGACAAGCCCATCATCCAGTACGGCGTCGAAGAGGCCATGGCCGCCGGATGCGACCAGATCATCATCATCACGGGACGCGGCAAGAGCGCCATCGAAGACCACTTCGATGTCAGCTACGAACTGGAAAAGATGCTCGAAGAAAAAGGCAAGCACGACCTGCTCAAGATCGTGCGCCAGATCTCCGACATGATCTATGTTTCATACGTGCGGCAGAAGGAAGCCCTCGGACTCGGCCATGCCATCCTCACGGCGCGCGAACTTGTGGGCCATGAGCCCTTCGCCGCCCTGCTTGCCGACGACGTCATTGACGCCAAGGTCCCCGTTCTCAAACAGCTCATGGATGTGTTCGACGAAAAGCACCTGTCGGTGATTGCCATCCAGCCGGTCGAGGGACCGGCGATCTCCTCCTACGGGGTCATCAAGGGGAAAGAAGTGCCTGGCTCCGGCGGCAAGCTCTACGAAGTCCTCGACCTGGTCGAGAAGCCCGCGCTCGCCGACGCGCCCTCCAACCTCGCCGTCATCGGCCGCTACGTGCTCACTCCGACCGTGTTCGAAACACTCTCGGACATCAAGCCGGGCGCGGGCGGAGAACTGCAGTTGACCGACGGCCTGCGCGCCCTTTTGAAGCGCGAAAAATTGTACGGCTGTGTCTATGAAGGCCGCCGTCACGACACCGGCGACAAGCTTGGCTTCCTCAAAGCGACAGTAGAGTTCGCGCTGAAGCGGGATGACCTGGGCGGTCCGTTTCGCGAGTACTTGAAGAATCTTAAGCTGTAGCCGCGAGTTACTAGCCGCGCGCGTCAAACGGATTTCACATGCAGTGTTGGGTGCGATGAATCAGGCAGAAAAATATATTCGACGGAATCAGAATCGCAAGAGCCGTACCAATGATGACTACGAGAATTGCCCATCTCCAAAGCACCACAGGATTGTACCTCTCTCGCTAGTAGCCACAGCCTAGCTGCCCAACGATGCCTGGAGCCTCTTGGATTTCTCTTCCACGCCCTTCGCTAACTTTTCTTTGTGGGCGTCAAGCTTCTTTGCGATTGCGGCATCCGCCACGCCAATGATCTGGGCCGCCAGAATTCCGGCATTGGTTGCGCCGGGCTTGCCGATGGCTACTGTCGCCACCGGAATTCCCGCCGGCATCTGCACCGTCGCCAATAGAGAATCCATGCCTTGCAGCGAGGTGGATGGGATCGGCACACCGATGACCGGCAATGTAGTGTGCGCTGCAATCACGCCGGCCAGATGCGCAGCCCCCCCAGCTCCGGCAATGATCACGCGAATGCCGCGACCAGCAGCTTTTTTCGCATAGTCGGCGGTACGGTCGGGAGAGCGATGCGCGGAGGTGACGTCGATCTCATATGCGATTCCAAATTCGTCGAGCGCCTTCGCAGCCTCGCGCATGATCTCCAGATCGGAGTCGCTGCCCATTACGATTGAAACCATTGGTCTAGTCATAATCGCTGTTCTAGATGCACAAACCTTATTTCTTCAGCGCTCGAGCCGCAATGTCCTTCCGATAGTGCGCGCCCTCAAACTGAATTTTTCCACACGCCTCATACGCGCGATCCACTGCGGTTTGCAAATCTGCCGCTCGCGCCGTCACTCCCAGCACGCGGCCGCCCGCGGTATAGAAATCGCCATCACGCTTCGACGTGCCAGCGTG
Source organism: uncultured Acidobacteriaceae bacterium (assembly GCA_963709055.1). Classification (GTDB taxonomy): domain Bacteria; phylum Acidobacteriota; class Terriglobia; order Terriglobales; family Acidobacteriaceae; genus Acidiflorens. Next base: position 219,330 of record CAVPUZ010000011.1, on the reverse strand, counting down.
AAACACCTTCACTCCATCCACTTTCGCAGCATCTTCAAGGCCGGTGATTTTCTTTCCCGCCTGATACGCCCCCGGATAACCGCCCGACGCCATCACCACGCATACCGCCGCATCGCTTGACCATTTGAAATCGCCGTCGCTGGTGCGCCCATCGATGGAGGCCTCCATTGCCTCGACCAGATCGCTCTCCATCCGCATCAGAATGGGCTGCGTTTCAGGATCGCCGAAGCGGCAGTTGAACTCCAGCACCATCGGGCCACGTGCGGTCATCATTAATCCGCAGTACAGCACGCCCTTGTATTCTGCCCCCTCGGCCTTCATCCCGGCAACAACCGGCCGCGCAATGTGCGTCACCAGCCAGTCGCGCATCTGGTCGTCGATGATGGTCGGCGTCGTATACGCGCCCATGCCGCCCGTGTTGGGGCCGGTGTCGCCATCGCCCACGCGCTTGTGGTCCTGCGCCGCAACGAGCGGCGCCACGCGCTCGCCGTCGCTCACGACGAGGAAAGACAATTCGTCGCCCTGCAGAAATTCTTCCAGCACCACGCGCGCTCCGGCTTCGCCCAGCATGCGGCCGCTGAGCATTTCATTGGCGACCGTGGACGCTTCATCTTTGCTCTTGGCGATGACCACACCCTTGCCCGCGGCCAAGCCATCGGCCTTCACCACGATTGGAGTAGAGAAGTGCGGCAGCGCATCGCGAACCTCTTCCGGGAATTGCAGATCGCATAGTGCGCTGTGGGAATGCGATGGCGCTGCAGAAATTCCTTGGCAAAGCTCTTGCTCGTTTCCAGTTGCGCGGCGGATTGCGTGGGCCCAAATGTTCGCCAGCCGCGCCGTGTGAACTCATCGACCACGCCCAGCATCAGCGGCAATTCCGGCCCGACGACCGTCAGGTCAGGCTGGAGCTGATTGGCGAGGGCGACCATCGAGTCCAGACTCTTGACGTCGACCGCGACGCACTCGGCTTCTTCCGCGATCCCGCCATTTCCGGGCGCGCAGTAAATCTTGCCAACGCGCGGCGACTGCGCGAGCTTCCACACAAGCGCGTGCTCGCGGCCTCCGCTGCCTATGACGAGAATTTTCATCGCTTCCGACATTGTCGTGGACTCGGTTGTGGACTTTCAAGGGTAGGGGCGAGCGCGGACGATGTCAAACGGGAAGAAGGCAGAAGTCAAAAGTCAGAAGTCAAATGCAGAAGTTAACGCCCTCCCGGTTTTCACTTCTGCAATCTGACTTCTAACTTCTGACTTGCTCGTTAACCATGCTTAATCGTGCCGTATAATGCGGTTCACGTGATCACCGTATCCAAAGAGGATTACCTCAAGGCGATTCTGGAGGCCGAGGGCGAGGGAGAAGCCGTCATCTCGGCGACGCTTGCCCACTGGCTCAACGTTTCGCCTCCGGCGGTGACGATGGCGGTGCGCCGGCTGAAGAAGGATGGGCTGGTGCGTGTGAACAACGACGGCCGCGTTCGCCTGACCGCTGCCGGGCGAAAGATTGCACGCAAACTCACCGAGCGGCATCACCTGATCGAGCGCATGCTCAGCGAGATTTTCGGCATGGCGTGGTACCAGGTCCACGATGAGGCGGAACGCCTGGAGCACGCCGTCTCACCCAACTTTGAGGTCCGGCTGGTGGCGAAACTGGGGCGCGGAAAGCCGTGTCCGCACGGGAATCTGAGCGAACTGGAAAGCCCGGCTAGCCGGCGGCGGCGCGGCCTTGTGCTGCTCTCGGAGGCCGAGGCGGGGAAAAATTATGCGGTCAGCGGGATCTACGAACGCGACCGGCATCTGCTCGAATTTCTGGAAAACCGCGGGATACGGCCGGGCGCCAAACTCGGCCTCGTCGAGCGCAACTACGATAAGACACTCTCCATCCGCACGGCAGCGGGAGCCATGGTTTTAGGCCGGTCGGCCGCGGAGAGAATTTGGGTTTCCCGTTTGACATCTCGTTCCGTATAATTAACCACAGTTAATTACATAGTATGTACGCCAGTTGACAGTCGGGGTATTCTTTAAAACATTCCATGTTGGATGACTAAGCGATGAAAGAGACAGACGCGCCGATGAGCATCAAAGGGGCGACAGGCGCTGGCGTGTCTGCAGCTGAAGACGTCTCTCCTGCTCAATCTGTGGGGCACGTGTCGCTGGAGGGCGTACACGGTTCGATCTCTGTGCCGCATCACCAGGCCGGATTCTGGCAGCAGTGGCGCGCTTTTGTGGGCCCGGCGATTCTGGTCAGCGTCGGCTACATGGACCCCGGCAACTGGGGCACGGATCTTCAAGGCGGCGCGCAGTTCAAGTATGAGCTTCTTTGGGTAGTCGGCGTGGCCAGCCTGATGGCCATCTTCATGCAAGTCATCTCCGCCCGTCTGGGCGTGGTCACCGGCAAAGATCTGGCTCAATGCTGCCGCGATTGGTATCCGGCATGGACGCGCTGGCCCAACTGGCTCATGAGCGAACTGGCCATCGGCGCCTGCGATTTGGCGGAGGTGCTCGGCAGCGCCGTCGCGCTCAACCTGCTTTTTCATATTCCGCTGCTCTGGGCCGTCATTATTACCGGTCTCGACGTGCTTCTGCTATTGGCCCTGCAGCGTTTCGGAATGCGCACCATCGAGGCCGTGGTACTGCTGCTGATCGTGACGATTGGTGTCTGTTATTTCATCGAGATTTTTGTCCTGCCCCAGACTCAGCCGAGCTTTGTGGAAATGGCGCGAGCATTAATCAGCCCGCGCTTTGGACATGCGGGGATGCTATACATTGCGATCGGCATGATCGGCGCAACCGTGATGCCCCACAATCTGTATCTGCACTCGGCCCTTGTGCAGAGCCGGCAATTGCAGAAAGATGACCGGTCCATTCGGCGCGCGATTCAATTCAACACCATCGATTCCACCGCGGCCCTCACGGTAGCGTTTTTTGTGAACGCGGCGATTCTGGTGCTTGCGGCGACCGTCTTCTTCGGAAAAGAAAGCGTCACGGTCGCTGGCGGCCATGTGGTCGTCTTCAACGCCAATAGCGATTGGATTCGCGTCGCCTATCTGACCCTGGCGCCATTGCTGGGGACAGCCGCCGCCAGCACGCTATTTGCGGTCGCCCTGTTGGCCAGCGGCCAGAGCAGCACCATCACGGGCACGCTCGCCGGCCAAGTCGTGATGGAAGGCTTCATGCACTGGCGAATCAAGCCGTGGGTGCGGCGCTTGATCACGCGCACGCTGGCGATTCTGCCCGCGGTCTTCATCATCGGTCTACGTGGCGATAGCAGCGTTACCGATCTGCTCACGCTGAGCCAGGTGGTGCTCGCATTGCAATTGCCCTTTGCGATGTTCCCGCTGCTCCAGTTCACAAGCTCGCACAAGCGCATGGGCAAGTGGAAGAATGGCTGGTTCCTGCTAATGGCGGGCTGGACGAGTGCTATTCTGATCACCGCCATGGATATTTATGGCCTGCCCGATTCGGTCAAGGCTGCATGGTCAGTTATCACCGGCGGATAAGCGGCTCTGCACAACGAAATGAACGCTCATGTATGACACCATTCTTGTAACCCTTGACGGCACGCCGACGGACCGGGCGATTATCGAGCACGTCAAGGATCTTGCAAAGCTCGCTCACAGCCGGTTGGTGCTGCTGCATGTGGCGGACGGGTGGGCCGCCCGAACCTACGGCCCGGATGCGGTTAGCCCCGAAATCTCCGAGGACACCAGGTATTTGGAAAAAATTCGCGCCGAGTTTGAGGCGGCGGGGATTCCGACCGAGGCGGAACTCGCCTATGGCGAGCCGGCCAATGAAATCATCAAATGGGTTAACAAGAAAGGGTGCGACCTGGTCGCAATGAGCACCCATGGGCATCGCTTGCTGGCCGACATATTTCTGGGCGCGACCGCCACTCGAGTGCGCCATAGTATCAGCGCGCCCGTGCTGCTGCTGAAGGCGAAATGAAGGGTGTGACGCAGCTCACAGGCAATTGGTCACCGGCTGCCTTACAGTTACAAATTCCCCGGGCAAAGTAATAAACTAAAGTAATAAACTAGAGAGTGGTGGTGCAGCGACCGCCGCGTCCAGCGTCCTCGTCCACGTTCAGGTTTCAGGACTGTCAGATCATGTTTCATCATCTATAGATCGGGAAAGATCAGGAAGGCAATCATGTCCACAAACAGTTTTGGCGCTCGCGCAACCTTCAAAGTCGGCAACAAGGAATACGAACTTTACCGCATCGATGCTCTCGACAAGCAGGGGATTTCGACCAAGCATCTGCCGTTCTCGCTGCGCATCTTGCTGGAGAATCTGCTGCGCACCGAAGACGGCCGCAACGTCACGCCGCAGGAGATTCGCGCGCTCGCAGCCTGGAACAAGAATTCGAAGCCTGAAAAAGAAATCGCTTTTACCCCCAGCCGCGTTCTACTGCAGGATTTCACCGGCGTGCCGGCCGTGGTTGACCTCGCGGCCATGCGCGATGCCATGCGGAGCCTGGGCGGCGACCCAGGTCTGATCAATCCGCTGCAGCCCGCCGAGTTGGTGATTGACCACTCGGTGCAGGTGGATGAATTTGGCTCAGCCGGCGCGTTCGATGTCAATGCGCTGCTCGAGTTCCAGCGCAACAAAGAACGCTACGCGTTTCTGCGCTGGGGGCAGACCGGCTTCCGCAACCTTGCGATCGTGCCGCCGGATACCGGCATCGTGCACCAGGTCAACCTCGAATATCTGGCGCGTGTTGTCTTCGTGAATGAAGAGGGCGGCAAGCGCACTGCGTATCCCGACACGCTCGTCGGCACCGACTCGCACACTACGATGATTAACGGGCTCGGCGTGCTCGGTTGGGGCGTCGGCGGAATCGAAGCCGAGGCCGCCATGCTTGGCCAGCCCGTGTCGATGCTGATCCCGCTGGTGGTCGGCGTGAAACTCACGGGCCGCCTGCGCGAAGGCGCAACCGCGACCGATCTCGTCCTGACGATCACCGAGATGCTGCGCAAGCATGGAGTCGTCGGCAAGTTTGTCGAATATTTCGGCCCCGGCCTGCAGGATCTTCCGCTCGCCGATCGCGCCACCATCGCAAATATGTCGCCCGAATACGGCGCAACCTGCGGCATCTTCCCGATCGATAAGGAGACCCTGCGCTATCTTCGTCTAACCGGGCGCACCGAAGAGCAGATCGCGCTCGTCGAGGCCTACGCTCGCGAACAGGGCTTGTTCCATGATGCCCGCACGCCGTCGGCGGAATACTCCGAACTGCTGAGTCTCGATCTTTCCACGGTCGAGGCGTGTCTGGCCGGGCCGAAGCGTCCGCAGGATCGCGTGCTGCTTTCGCAAGCCGGGGAGTCATTCACGAGTGCGCTGCCTTCGCTCATCAAGCCGAAAAATGGGTCGAAACCGCCCGCCCCAGTGAACTCGGCGCGCTGGGAGCAGGAAGGCGGCAATCCTGCCGCTATCGGCGTCGAAGATCCCAATGTGATTGAGCACGTCCCGGCAAATTCGGCGAGATCGCTCAAGCACGGCAGCGTCGTCATCGCGGCCATCACCTCGTGCACGAATACTTCGAATCCTTCGGTCCTGATCGCCGCAGGATTGCTCGCCAAAAAAGCCGTCGAGAAGGGTTTGTCCGTCCCGCCGTGGGTCAAGACCTCGCTCGCGCCCGGGTCGAAGGTCGTGACGGACTATCTTGAGAATGCCGGCCTGATGCCGTATCTGGAGAAACTCAAGTTTCATCTGGTGGGCTATGGCTGCACGACTTGCATCGGCAATTCCGGCCCGTTGCCGGCCGAAGTATCGGGAGCGATCGAAGAGAAAAACCTGGTAGTCGCGTCGGTGCTCTCCGGCAATCGCAACTTCGAAGGACGCATCAACTCTGAGGTCCGCGCGAATTATCTGATGTCGCCGCCGCTGGTGGTGGCGTTCGCGCTGGCCGGCCGCATCGACATCGATCTTCGCAAGGAACCGATCGGCAAGGGCAAGCACGATGAACACATCTATCTCGCCGACATCTGGCCGACGCAGCAGGAGATTGAGGAAGCTGTTTCGAGTTCGATCACCTCGCACATGTTCCGGAAGAGTTACGCCGAGGTCTACTCCGGCGACGAACGCTGGCGCGGCCTGCCGGTTCCCAAGGGCGAAACCTACGCGTGGGAGAAAGACTCGACCTACATTCGCCAGGCGCCCTACTTCGAAGGCATGGGGCTCAGGCCAACTGGAGTCGAAGACATCAAGGGCGCGCGCGTGCTCGCCCTGCTCGGCGACAGCGTCACCACCGATCACATCTCGCCAGCAGGCTCCATTAAGAAAGATGGGCCGGCAGGAAAGTATCTGATCGCGCATGGCGTGCAGCCCGCCGACTTCAACTCCTACGGATCGCGCCGCGGCAATCATGAAGTCATGGTGCGCGGAACCTTCGCCAACGTCCGCCTGCGCAACAAAATGGTGAACACCGAAGGCGGATTCACGCGCCACCTTCCCGACGGCGCCGAGATGTCAATCTTCGACGCCTCCGAGAAATATCATGCCGAGAAAGTTCCGCTAGTGATTCTTGCCGGCAAGGAATACGGTTCCGGCTCATCGCGCGACTGGGCAGCCAAGGGACCGCGCCTTCTAGGAGTGCGGGCCGTGATCGCCGAAAGCTACGAGCGAATTCACCGTTCGAACCTGGTCGGCATGGGCATTCTGCCGCTGCAATTCCTGCCGGGAGAGAATGCAGAATCGCTGAAGTTGACCGGCGAAGAAGTCTTCGAGATTGCCGGCATTCGCGACGTGGTCGAAAAATTCTCGTCGGGACGAAAAATCACGGTGCGCGTAAAGGGCGGCAAGGGCCCGAAGGAAAGACTAGCTGAATTTCAAGCCATCGTCCGCATCGACACGCCGCAAGAGGCTCTCTACTACTCGAATGGAGGCATTCTGCAATACGTGCTGCGGCAACTGCTGGCCGGAAAGACGCAGCCCGAACCTGTTACGGCCTGAAACTCCCATAGCAACGTTCAGGAGGGGGGCGCGATTTGCGTCCCCGTTTTTCTTACGCGCCTGCTGCCCATCGGTCATTTTCAACACCCTCTCTTTGTCACACCTTCCGGTGTCCAAAGTCACTGAATACCTCTCGCCTCTGGTGGATCATTATCTTGGATTTTCTGACCGGCGTAGCCCCGGCTCCGGTTGCCACCCAACTGAAAGTTACGTGCCCAACATGAAGATTCAGCGGAGAGAGGTTCGTCATGAAGCGTGCTTTCCTTTTAACCCTGGTATGTGTTGCGTTGATCTCTTCCTACGGTGAAGGCCCGGCAGTACTGGTCCGTCCGGTGTCCTCTCATCCACCTGTCAATCCAAAGCTTCAGGTCGCAACCGGCACCTATGCGCTTGTCGCGTGGAGTGAACTGGGAATGCATTGTATCGACGGCAAGGATTATTCGATCTTTTCGGTGTTGCCGCCCTACAACGTGATTCACGCCCAGTTAATTAAGAAGGGCGAACCGCCGTCCTTGGTAACCAGCGGCGTGAGTATGACCTACCAAGCCACGCCCGATCCCACAAAGTCCATCGACACGATCAGCTCCACAAAAACTAACTTCTGGACCTATGTGCAGACACTGTTTCATGGTAATCCCAAGCCCGATGTTGGTCTAAACGGAAACGCGGTCCAGAGCAGAAAACCGGCGCCGATGAGCTACAACAGCGCACTCGGCTATTGGGAAGCGGTGGGCGTGCCGACCATCGGCTATGACGACACGGGCAAGTTCCATCCTTACCCGATGGCCAAGTTGATTGCGAAAGATGCCACCGGCAAGGTGCTGGCCTCGGCTTCGATCGTTCTTTCTGTCTCCGACGAATTGAGCTGCAACGTTTGTCACGCCTCAGGTTCGGATCCGAATGCACAGCCCGCAAGCGGCTGGGTCAACAACTCCGATCCCTCCAAAGATACCAAACTTAATATCCTGAGAAAGCATGACGACCGCTGGAACATTGCCCCTTATCTCGCGCAGCTTCAGGCGAACGGCTACACCTATCAGTCGAGTCTGTATCAGACGGCAGCGGGCGGAACACCGGTGCTCTGCGCCGCCTGCCATAGCGATAACGCACTCGGCGCTCCAGGTTTGGCAGGCATTGGAGCCGAGTCGAGCGACATGCACACGCTTCATGGCCCGCAAGTCCTGCAATCGAACGGGCTGACTCTGGATCAGAACAGCCAGCAGACTGACACGTACTCTTGCTATTTGTGCCACCCTGGCCCGGTCACGCAGTGCAAGCGTGGTGCGATGAGCGGAGTTCTGTGTTCGGAATGCCATGGCACGTTAAGTCATGCCGGAAATCCTGCGCGCAACCCCTGGCTCGTCGAACCCTCCTGCCAGCTCTGCCACCAGAACAGTCAGCGCTACGGGACCGCCTTCGACAACAGCGGGAACTGGCGCGCCGTAACCGACGACACTTTTGCTACCGATCAAAACGCGCCGATATCAGGATCCGATTTGTACCGCTTCAGCTCCGGCCATGGCAGCGTCTATTGCTCAGCCTGCCACGGCTCGCCACACGCAGAATTTCCAACCCTGCAACCGAATGACGGCGTTTACCCCAAGGCGCTTCAGGGATATGTCGCCCGGGTCACCGAGTGCGCCGTTTGCCACACGAATGTGCCCGTTACATCGAATGGCGGGCCGCACGGGGTCCACACCGTGGCCAAGCCGGGTCAATGGACATCCGGATCACGCACAGGGCAACTTGACAGCTTGCGCCTATTGCCATGGAGCCAACTTCAAAGGCACTGTCCTGTCGGTTGCGAAGGTGGCACGCAAGTTCAACGCCGGCGACTATGGAACCAAAACCTTCCCGGCGGGCCACCAGTTCAACTGCTACGACTGCCACAACGGACCGAACGGGGGGTAGTTTAACCCTTGCGTTCACTAAAGAGCCGGACCTATATGGTCCGGCTTTTCTGTCATGAATGACGAATGCAAGCGCCTGTGCTGGCGGCGGAGAAAAAGCCCGCAATGTTATTCTAAAAGGGCATTTCGCCGCGGTACGCGCGGCATGTGCCCAACCGCCATGTCCAATCCAACAAATTCGCAACCAGACGCACCCGAATCCACCGCACCTGATGCCACGACACCCACGAGCCGACAGAATCGTTTCAGGATATTTTCCTGGAGTACGAGAAAAGCCACGCCCGCAAGCCGGAGGCGGACACCCAGCGCCGCGAAGGAACAATAGTTGCTCTGACTGCCGACGCCGTCATCCTCGACATCGGCTTCAAGAGTGAAGGACTTCTGCCGCTTGCGGAACTGGCCGGCGCCACCGTGAAGCCCGGCGACAAACTGCAGGTCACGGTCAAAGGCCGCGACCCTGAAGGCTACTACGAACTGACGCGCGGCAAGGTGCAGCGCGTAACCGATTGGGCTTCCCTCCAGAAGGCATTTGATGAGAAAGCGACGATCGTCGGTAAAGTAACCGGCGTGATCAAAGGCGGCCTGAGCTGTTGATGTTGGCGTGCGTGCCTTTATGCCCGCATCGCGGACCGGAACACGCGATGCTGCGGAAATGGAGAAACTGGTCGAACAGGAAATTCGCTGCCGCATCATCAAGCTCGACGTGGAAGACGAAGACGTGGTCGTCGATCGCCGCGCGATTGCCGAAGATGAAGAGACTGCGGCCAAACAGCGCCGCTACTCCGAACTCAAGGAAGGCGACACGGTGCGCGGCGAGGTGCGCAGCCTCACTGACTACGGTGCGTTCGTTGACATCGGTGGGACTGACGCCCTGCTGCACGTCGGCGAAATTTCGTGGCGGCGCGTGAACAAGCCTTCCGACGTGCTCGCCGTGGGCCAGCAGATTGACGCCAAAATTCTCAAGATCGATCCCGACAAGCGGCGCATTTCCATCGGCATGAAACAGCTTCAGCCGCATCCGTGGGATACGGTCTGCGGACAAATATAAGGTTGGCGAGCGAGTGCGCGGCACCATAACCCGTATTGCCGACTTCGGAGCCTTTGTGGAAATCGAGCCCGGCGTCGAAGGCCTGATTCATATCTCGGAAATGTCGTGGGCAAAAAAAGTCAGGAACCCCGGCGACCTGGTGAAGGTGGGCGAGTCGGTCGAAGCCGTCATCCTCGGAATCAGTCTGGCCGAGCGCCGCATGTCACTCGGACTGAAGCAGGCGCTGGGCGACCCGTGGGCAGGAGCATCGGAAAAATTCGCGCCCGGCACCGTCATTGAAGGACCGGTCACCAGCATCACCAAGTTCGGCGCGTTTGTGCAGCTTGTCGAAGGCGTCGAGGGGATGATTCACGTCAGCGAAATCAGCGCGGAGAAGCGCATCAATCATCCGCAGGACGTGCTGAAGTTCGGACAGGTAGTGAAGGCGCAAGTGCTCGCGCTCGATACGGAAAAGCGCATCATCCGGCTGAGCATGAAACAACTGGTGCCCACCGGACTCGACGAATATCTCGCGGAACACAAGGAGGGCGACAGCGTTACGGGACGCATCCTCGACGTTTCTGGCGGACGCGCGCGAGTCGAATTAGGGCAAGGCATCCAGGCGAACGCTCGTATCCCGGCCGAGCATTCAGGAAAAGAAGAGGGCGCGAGCGCATCGACAGAAGACGCGCCGGCAAAGGACGGTTCATCACCAACCAAGCCGGATTTGTCGTCGCTTGGCTCCATGCTGCAGCAGCGGTGGAAGACCGGCGCATCCTCGAGCGCGTCCAAGCCGGAGGAATTGAGGGCTGGGCAGGTATGTACGTTTCGCATCGTGAAGCTTGACGCAGCAGCTAAGAAAATTGAGTTGGAGCTGGAGTAAGTTCGGACTCGTTCCGCCGCTCGCAAATTTCACAAGCTTGTCATCCCGAGCAAAGCGAGGGATCTGCAGTTTGCCGACAGACGCAGGACCTCTCGCTTCGCTTGGAATAACAAGCTAATGACTTACAAAGCTAGCCTCCATCAGCGATACGGACTCCCAAGCTATAAATATGAGTGCTAGAATAAGCCAATGGCAAAGACGCTGGTAAACACTGTTATCGATCAACTTCAAAACGAACGTGCACGGCTTGAAAACGAACTGCATCGTGTAACCGCCGCCCTCACTGCTTTCGGCAAGGTCTATATGCAGGGAGGCAAATCCAGGTCTGCGGCTCCGCGCAGGAATCGCACTATTTCCGCGGCGGGACGCAAGCGCATCGCCGCCGCGCAAAGAGCGCGCTGGGCAAAGATCCGGGCGGCGAAAAAAGCCAAGGCATAGTCGCTGCGGCACGCTGGTTGGAATGTGGCTCCTGGCCAGGGAAACGGCCACGTGGGGCTATCCGTGGGTTAGTTCGGAGCCTTCTCGACCACTCCTTTGACGAACTCAGCGAAGTGACGCACGTCTTCGTCCGTAGTGTCGAACGAGCACATCCAGCGCACCACCGCTTCCTCCTCGCTCCACACGTAAAAGAAGTAGCGCTCCTGGATCTTCGCGATAGCTTCGCGCGGAATCTGCGCAAACACTCCGTTCGCCTCCACCGGATAGACGATCTTCACCCGGGAAATCTTTCTCATCTCTTGTTCCAGCAGTCGCGCCATGCGATTCGCGTGTTCGGCATTCCGCTTCCAAAGGTCATTGGTCAGCAGCGCTTCCATCTGCGCGGCCATATAGCGCATCTTTGACGCCAGTTGCATTCCCTGCTTGCGGATGAAAAGAAAATCGGAGGCAAGCTCCGGGCGAAAGAACACGACCGCCTCCACTCCCATCAAGCCCATTTTTCGTCCCGCCAAAGGACAGCACATCCACGCCCAAGTCCCGCGTCGCCTGCCGCAGGGTCATTCCCTGCGCGGCGACGGCATTCGAAATCCGCGCCCCATCCATGTGCAGGAACATCTTTCGCTCGTGCGCAAAGCGCGCGAGCGCTTCAATCTCCGTGGGCTTGTAAACCGTCCCCATTTCTGTGGCTTGCGTAATCGAAACCACCCGCGGCTGCACGTGATGCTGATCGCCAATGCCGTGATAGGCATGCGCCGCGATCTCCACTGTCAGCTTGCCGTCGGGCGCGGGCAATGGAATCAGCTTGCAGCCGGTCAGCTTTTCCGGCGCGCCACATTCATCCGTATAAATGTGCGAAAGCTCCGGACACAGCACCGCATGATAGGGCCGCGCCAGCGCCTGCAGGCTCAACACATTCGCCGCGGTTCCGTTGAAAACAAAGAAAACCTCGACGTCCTCTCCAAAATGCTCGCGAAATTTTCCGATGGCCGACTCCGTGTGGGGATCATCTCCATACCCCACTACATGACCTTCATTCGCGCGTCGAATCGCCTCCAGCACCTCGGGATGAACAACCGCATTGTTGTCGCTGGCAAAACTTCGCATCGGTTTCATAACAAAACAATCTAGCAGACCAAACGCTGGCAGACCTTGCGCCGGGACCTTGAAATTCTTGGCAGCGTTCCGCCGCCCACCGGAATCTATTAATTGATCTGATATTGTGGCTGTGTTCTCGTGCAGTGTGATCGCGATTCGGCCGATTGGAATAGCCGGAATAGACCGGTTGGCAGCAAGAAAGGCTATTACGAATAAAGTTATGGTTCGATTCCGTGCGAAGTTGGTATTGCCGGCTCTGCTTCTTGCAGTATTCGGATCGCTCCTGCTCACCGCCGGCTGCGGCAACAGCAAAGCCGCCAAAGCTGAGGCTCCGCAGGCGATGCCGGTGACAAGTGATGACGGCCAGGCTCCAGAAAGTGGACGATACGACCGAATACGTCGCGACTCTGAAATCTCGCGACTCGGCTGTAGTCATGCCCCAGGTCGAGGGCATCATCACGCAGATTTTCGTGCACTCCGGCGAGCAGGTCAAAAATGGCGCGCCTCTCATGCAGATCGATCCTGCCAAGCAACAGGCCACGGTCAAGAGCCAGGAGGACGCTCGCAGCGCGCAACTCGCGCAGCTCAAATGGGCGCAGCAGAATTACGACCGCGTCAGCGGCCTGGCGAATGCGGGCGTCGTCAGCAAGCAGGATCTTGACCAGGCGCGCGCAACCCTCGATGCCGCCCAGGCGCAGCTTCACTCTCTCGATGCGCAGGTCAACGAGCAGCAGGTCCAGTTGCACTACTTCCAGGTAGTCGCTCCCCGAGCCGGAATCGTCGGCGATATACCTGTTCGGGTGGGCGATCGCGTAGTGACCACCACTCAGCTCACCACCGTCGACCGGCCCGGCACCCTTGAGGCCTACATCTATGTTCCCATCGAGAAGTCCGCACAGTTGAAGATGAATCTGCCGGTCCAGATTGTCGACGGCTCGGGCAAAGTGCTGGCCACCAGCCGCATCACGTTCATCTCGCCGCAAGTCGATAACACGACGCAGACTGTGCTCGCCAAGGCGCAAATCGCCAACTCAAATGACGCTCTGCGCAACGCGCAATTCATTCGCGCCCGGGTCGTCTGGGGCACGGAAGAAAAGCCGGTGGTGCCCGTGATCGCCGTATCGCGCATCGGCGACCTCTATTTTGCGTTCGTCGCCGAGCCCGATCAAAAGGGCGGATACGTGGTCCATCAGAAGCCGCTCCAGATCGGCCAGATCATCGCCAATGACTATGTGGTGCGCGATGGTCTCAAGCCCGGAGACAAGGTAGTCGTCTCCAGCACGCAGTTTCTGATCGACGGCGTGCCGGTAGTCCCGCAGGAAAGCAGCAGTTAGCAAGAGTCCAAGAAAGATTCCCCGAAACCAGCTCCGATAAGCAGCCAGCAGGACGCGCAAGACTGGAGACTGGGAACTGGGAACCGAGAACTGGCAACTGCCCCTTATGGTCGACTTTTTTATTCATCGCCCGGTCTTCTCCACCGTCTGCGCCCTGCTGATTATTCTTGCCGGCGCGGCCTGCATTCCCACCTTGCCCATCGCGCAGTTCCCTGACCTCGCTCCTCCGCAGGTTGGCGTCACCGCCGTCTACACCGGAGCCAGTTCCCAGACAGTAGAATCCGCCGTCACCACGCCGCTCGAGCAGCAGATCAACGGTGCGGAAGGGATGAAGTACATCACTTCTTCCAGCACCAATGATGGCGTTAGCACCGTCACCGCGACCTTCGATCTCACCCGCAATCCTGACCTCGCCACCGTCGACATCGAAAATCGCGTCAACACCGCCTCGGGCAGGCTTCCCGCCGCAGTGAAACAAATTGGCATCACGGTCGCCAAGACCTCGCAGAACTTTGTTTTTGGCGGGGCGGTGTTTTCGCCGGACGGCCGTTACTCGCCGCTCTTCATGAGCAACTACCTCGATGTCTATGTGCGCGATCCTCTCAAGCGTATTCCCGGCGTGGCCGACGTCATCATCTTCGGCGAACGGAAATACTCCATGCGCCTGTGGCTTGACCCGGTGCGCCTGGCCGGCCGTTCCTTGACCGCGGACGATGTCGTCAACGCTCTGCAGGAACAAAACGTCGAAATCGCTGCCGGACAAGTCGGCGCTCAGCCCGCCCTGCCCGGGCAGAATTTCGAGATCAGCGTCCGCGTCATTGGCCGCCTCTCCGAGCCCGCTCAGTTCGAGAACATCATCCTCAAGAGTAATGCCGACGGCACTCTCGTCCGCCTCAAAGATGTGGGCCGCGCCGAACTGGGCGCGGAAGATTACTCGAGCGACCTCGACTACAACGGCCGCGAATCGGTTGGCATCGCCGTCACCCAACTCTCAACCGCCAACGCTCTCGATGTTCACCGCCGGTGCGTCGCCGAACTCGATCGCCTTGCAAAGCGCTTTCCCCCCGGCATGAAGTATGAAATCGCCTTCGACACCACCGATGCCGTGGGCGAATCCATACGCGACGTCATCTTTACGGTGGGTTCTGCCATTCTACTGGTCATCCTGGTGATCTTCGTTTTTCTCGGCGACTGGAGAACCACGATTATTCACTTCATCGCCACTCCAGTTTCGCTCATCGGGACATTTACTTTCATAAAGCTACTTGGCTTTTCCATTAACACGCTTACTCTGTTTGGCATCACGCTCGCCACCGGCCTGGTTGTCGACGACGTGATCGTCGTCATTGAAAACATCGAGCGCCACCTGCAAGAGGGCGAGCCCAGCGCAGCCAAGGCTGCCTCCGACGCAATGCGGGAAGTTACCGGCGCGGTCATCGCCACCTCGCTCGTGCTGGTGGCCGTCTTTGTGCCGGTTGCATTCTTCCCCGGCACAACCGGCATCCTGTTCCGGCAGTTCGCTTTAACGATCGCCTTCTCTATCTCGATTTCCGCTTTCAACGCTTTGACTCTGGCGCCTGCTCTCGCAGCGCTGCTGCTGGGCCGCCTGCACGGAGAAAAGAACAGGTTCTCCAAGCTCATCGACCGTGTGCTCGGCGCCATAACCCGCGGCTACGAGCGCGCTCTTCGCGTCTTTCTCCGCTTTGAAGCCGTCGCGCTCATTCTCTTCGTCCTCGGCCTCGGCCTCGCGTATCTCGTCTTTCGCAAGGTTCCGCAAGGCTTCGTTCCCACTGAAGATCAGGGCTATCTTATCGTCGCCATCCAGGCTCCCACCGGCGCTTCCCTCGAATACACGCGCGATATCGGCCGGCAAGTTTCCGCCATCACCAAGAATATCCCTGAAATTCAAGGCACCTTTTCGATCGCCGGCTTCAGCTTCGGAGGCGCCACTCCCAATGCCGGCCTCGTCTTTCTGCCTCTTCGTCCTTACGAGAAGCGCAACGGAGAAAAGCATTCCGCCGCTGCCATCTTGAATCGCCTCCGCGGCCCGCTCTTCGGAATCTCCGGTGCGATCGTTATTCCCTTCGAACCGCCCGCCGTCCAGGGTCTCGGCCAGTTTGGCGGATTTCAATACGAATTGCTCGACCAGGGCAATCACAGTTTGCAGGATCTCGACAAAACCACTCATGACCTCATTCGCGCCGCCGGGCAGCGTCCGCAAAAAGATCTCACCGGCCTTTTCAGCACCTACACCTCGAACGATCCACAATATGTCGTCGCCATCGATCGCGAAAAAGCCAAGAGCCTCCACATCCCACTCGGCCAGATCTCCGATACGCTCAGCGTCTACATGGGCTCCTCCTACGTCAACGATTTCGATTTCAACAACCGCTCTTACCGCGTCTACGTGCAGGCCGACAAACAATTCCGCTCCCATCCTCAGGACATGGGCCAATATTATGTCCGCTCCGATTCCGGGGCGATGATTCCGCTCGGCAACCTTGTCACCATCACGCCGAGCACGGCGCCGCAGGTCATCAATCACTACAATCTTTTCCGCTCGGCGGAAATCGATGGCTCAGCCGCACCCGGCTTCAGTTCCGGGCAGGCAATCGACGCCATGCAACAGTTGTCCGCGAAAGTTTTGCCCCAAGGCTACACCTATGCGTGGTCCGGAATTTCGCTCGAAGAGTTAGCCTCGGGCTCGACCACGCTCCTCCTCTTCGGTCTCGGAACCCTCGTCGTCTATCTCACGCTTTCGGCGCTCTACGAAACCTTTGTCCTTCCCTTCATCATCCTGCTCGCTGTTCCCATGGCCCTGCTCGGTGCGCTCGGCGCGCAATGGATGCGCGGCTTGCAAAACGATGTCTACTGTCAGGTTGGCCTCGTCATGCTCGTTGGTCTCGCCTCCAAGAACGCCATCCTGATCGTCGAATTCGCCGAGCAGCTCCGCCAGCGCGGTATGACCATTCTTGATTCGGCTGTTGAAGCGGCCCGCATCCGTTTGCGCCCCATCCTCATGACGTCGTTGGCCTTCATCATGGGCGTCGTTCCGCTGGTCGTCGCCACCGGCGCCGGCGAAAATGGACGCCATTCCGTCGGCACCACCGTCTTCGGAGGCATGATCATGAGCACCATCCTGAATCTGTTCTTCATCCCCGTGCTCTACCTGCTGATCGAAGGCTTCCGCGAACGCCGTCGACGACCGAAAGCCGCATAGGACGATCACAAGCCTTGGTTGACTCGAGTCCCGCCATGCCAGTCGCGAGACACTACTCGTACAGCGGACAAACTGCGACTCTACGGTCCAATTTCTGTGGCACTAATCTCGCGGCCGAAGGCCTCTCGGTTCCATCCCTCGACCGGAAAAAATTAAGCAACTTGCGCGTTTTGTTTCAGCGTCTCTAGAGCTGTGAAGAAGTCGGAGATCCTTTTTGAAATCCAAAACATCGCGAGGTCAACAATGAAGAAATCACTGTTCGTCACAGTGCTTTCGCTTCCGCTGGTTTTCTCGCTATTCGCCGTAACCACCGCTCAGGCCCAGCCGCTCGATCAGAAAACTCTTGCTCGCATCTACAAGGAAGTTCGTCACGAACTGGTCATGCTCCCCTACTACGGCGTGTTTGACAACCTCGCTTACAAGGTCGACGCCGACGGCACGGTGACACTGTTGGGACAGGTCTCGCCGGTTCGCGGGCCCACTCTCAAGTCCGACGCCGAAAATGCCGTCAAGCACATTGAAGGTGTCACGAAGGTCGTCAATAACATTGAAGTTCTTCCTCTATCCCCGTATGGATGACCGCATCCGCCGCGACCGATATCGCGCCATCTACGGCAATACCGTGCTTAACCAATACCAGCTGCGCGCTGTTCCTCCCATTCACATCATCGTGAAAAATGGCCACGTAACTCTCGAAGGAGCCGTAGCCCGTGCCATGGATAAACAGATCGCGGGCGTGCAAGCCAACAGCGTGTCGGGAGTGTTCTCCGTGACCAATAACCTCATCGTCGAACAGGATGACAAAAAGAAATAGCCGATTCACCGAAAGCCAAGCCGGGCGATGAGCAAAGAGCCCGGCTTAATTTCTCTCCGCGCACTTTGCATCTCCGCGTCTGCGAAGACCTTTCCCTACACCCAAGCCGCATTCGCAATCTAGAATGACCTGTGCCCCGCGTTCCCACGAACGCCGAGATCGACCATGCCGCCCGCCTGCTCCGTGCGGGGCGCCTCGTCGCATTCCCCACAGAAACGGTCTATGGCCTGGGCGCCAATGCGCTGGACGCTGAAGCCGTCGCCCGCATCTACGCCGTCAAGCGCCGCCCACCGACCAGTCCACTCATCGTGCACGTCGAATCGATCGAGATGGCAAAGTCGCTGGTAGCAGCGTGGCCCGAAAACGCCGCCCGACTTACCAAGAAATTCTGGCCCGGCCCCTTGACGATGGTTCTTCGAAGCTCGGCTGTCATTCCCGCAATTGTCACTGCCGGACTCCCCACCGTCGGCCTGCGCATGCCGGCCCATCCAGTTGCGCTCGCTCTGATTCGCGCCGCCGGAGTTCCGCTCGCCGCGCCCAGCGCAAATCGATTCACCGAACTTTCTCCCACCACCGCCGACCACGTCCGCCGCAGTCTTGACGGCGACGTCGACTACGTTCTCGACGGCGGACCTTGCCAAGTGGGCATCGAATCCACCGTCCTCTCTTTAGTCGAAACGCAGCCTGTCCTGCTTCGCCCCGGTGGCCTCTCTCGGCACGATCTCGAGTCCGTGATCGGCCCCATCGCCACCGCGTCCGACCCAGTAGCCGGAGCCCATCCCTCTCCCGGAATGCACGCCCGCCACTATAGTCCGCGCACCCCCTTGTTCCTGGTTTCGAATGGAAAGCTGCCCGAACGGGGCCAGGGAATTTACCTGCAGCACACGATTCCGCCCAACAGGACCGGCATCAAGACTGTTCAGATGCCAACACTCCGCCGCGGATTACGCCGCCGCGCTCTACCGCGAACTTCACGCTGCCGATGAATCGAATTTCGATTGGATCGCGGTCGACCTTCCACCAACCACGCCCGAATGGGAAGCCGTTCACGACCGCTTGCGGCGCGCCGCCTCCAAACCCTGACCGGCTACGGAAGCAATCCGTACGCGACTAAACTGTTATTCGTTCCCACGTACACTTTTCCATTCACCACCATCAGATTCGCAAAGTGCGGAAGCGGCGGAAGCACATCGCGTTGGTTGGGAGCCTGCGAGCTCGCATAGAGTGTGGCCAGTGTAGAGGCGTCAAAGGCATTCAAGGTTGAACCATCAAGCTGCCACAACACGCCCGCCGAAGCTGCCATTGGACGAGATGACCGGTGAGTGTCCGGTCGCCACCTTCTTCGATTGAGCGATCGCCGTTTTCCCAAGGACTCCATTGGTCGAGCGAGATTGCCGTGATCGGTGAGCCGTTTGCCGAGGTGTAAATCGCATTGTTCCAATAAACCAGCGCCCCGGTCTCCGGAGCGAAAGCCGGCAACTCCTGCACGATCTGGGTATCGCGCTTCTTGCACGTGCTGCAAAAATGACCCATCTTGTCCCGATTCAAAAGGTAAATGGTCCCTTCCTTGCCGACAGCCGCCGCCAGGTGAGGATGTTTTCCCGGCTGATCGGGAAGCACCAGCACCGGCTCACTCATGTCCAGATCGTGATCGTCCAGATACAACTCGTTATACGGAGTAAACCAGTCCGCCAGTTGCAGCGTGCTGCCCACCTGCGAAAGCTTGAAGACCGACTGCCCGAAATTCGTGCCCGCCGTGAATGGCCCATCGGCCGTCGCGCCGTAAATATACCCTTCGCTATCGGCGGAAAGGCCGCCGCCTCGTTGCCAGATGGCCGCGGCCGATTTCGAGGGCTCGTCATCAAAGGCGCCCTCCGGAGCTAGCGTCGTCGCGTCATAGGCCAGTACCCATCCTTGCTCCAGCCCGCTTCGGCAGCCGTTCGATCCAAAAGCGATGTAGACAATGCCGTTCGCCAGCAGCAGCGCGGGACGGTTCACCTGCATGTAACCGGCGAACACATTATTAACGCCGCCGAATTGATAGCTGCGCCGTGATCACGGCCGGACTGCCCGTTCTTTCGCTTCCTGTAGTCACATCAAGCGCGTGCAACCGGTTCACATAGGCCGAATTCTCATACGTCTTCGCCACCACATAAATCGTTCCCGCCACCGGATCGATTACTGGCGTCGAAAGGATGCCCACCTCACGTCCATGCCGTCGTTCCTCCGCATTTCTGCAAAGCGATGGGCACAGTCGTCACGCCCTCCGACAGAAAATTGACGCGCCACAGCGGACTGGCGTTCGCGCCCGTCGCGCTGTCCGCGTCAAATGCATAGACGCTATTGTGCATTGTTGCCACGTACACCACGTTGTGCACACCAAGCTTCGGAATCGTCACACCGGGCAGATACAACGCCTGCCCAATCACCGCGCCATCCACACTTTGAGTGAACAGTTTTCCAAATGACAATCGATTCACATTCTGGGGGGTCAGAATTGTTTCGTTAGGATTGGCGCCCGAATGCAAATTGTCGAAATGCCAGGTGGTGACTGGCACCTGCGCGTAGCCTAACGTGATTGCGAAGAAACAAGCGGCGAAAAAGAAAAGCCCGCCAAGAAAAGTTGCGCGCACGCGCGAAATAGCTGCCGCCATGAATCATCTCCTGAGTAGCGCGTCGATTTGATTCAAGGGATGTGTTAGGGGGTTGCAGCGAATGCTTTAAAGAAACGTGTGGGGCGGGCGCCCTCGCCCGCCGAGCCCGACAACGAGTAATTATTAAACGGGGATGAATGAACGAAGGTTCACCCAAAAGCGATACTGCGCAGTTGTCTTCCCGTCAAACGCACTTGGACACTGCAGTGCAGATAATTGCACACTCAGCAATCGCCGAAATAGGCTCCGGAACTGGGCTTCCGGGCAGTTGGGTTAATTTCAGTTGAATGCGCAATCGGAATAAAACAGCGGGTTCACGACGATCTGCTGTCCCCACAGAACGATTACTTCTGCAATCTGACCTCTACCTCTGACCTCTAAGAAGCGCCGATTAAGTACCGTGGGACCTCTCTGCACCTCTGTGCTCTCTGTGGTTTACGCTTTTCGTCCGCACTTAATCAGAGTTGCCCTAAACCTCGAACCTTCCCCGGCACTCGCACCCGTACCGTATGCGGAATGCCTCTCAGCTTTGCCAGCAAGTCGCTCGTCGCAAGCCTGATTGATGTCATAAATCGCGTATCCCAGGTTCCCGCGCGTATCCAGCACCTGCCGCTCGATATTGATCCCGCGATCCGCCAGGATGTCGTTAATCGCGCGCAGAATTCCCGGCACATTATGGTGAATATGCATCAGCCGGTGCGATCCCGACTCCGCATCGTAATCCAGATGACAATGCGGCAGGTTCACGCTCATCAGCGAATTGCCGCTCTGGAAGTAGTCGATCATCTTCGCGGAAACGAACTGCCCAATATTCTGCTGCGCCTCTTCCGTGCTTCCGCCCACGTGCGGAGTCAGAATCACGTTCGCCAGTCCCTGCAGCGGGCTTCGAAACGCGCCCCCGCTCTCCGGTTCCTGCGGAAACACGTCGATGGCCGCGCCCGACAGCTTCCCGCTTTTCAAATGCCGCGCCAGTGCCTCGTGATCCACCACAAACCCGCGGCTCATATTAATGAGGCACGCCCCACTCTTTCATCGCCTGCAACTCCTCTTCGCCAAACAGATTCTGGTTCTGCGGCTTGCCGTCGACGTGCAGAGTAATCACATCCGAGTTCTCCAGCAGTTCGCGAAAACTCACCGCCCGCGCATTGCCGCGAGCCAGCACGTGCGCGACATCGTGAAACACCACGCGCATGCCCAGTGCCTCCGCCAGATCCGACACCTGCGAACCGATCTTTCCATAGCCCACGATCCCGAGCGTCTGCCCACGCACCTCGTGCGATCCCGCCGACGACTTGTTCCATTCCCCGCCATGCAGCCGCGTGCTCGCCTCAAACGTCCGCCGCATCAGCAGAATGATCTCCCCCATCGCCAGTTCGGCTACCGACCGGCTGTTGGAATGCGGATCGTTAAAAACCGCAATCCCGCGCTCGCTCGAAGCCGCCCGATCGATCTTGTCCACGCCAATGCAGAACGCCCCCACCGCCACCAGTTCAGGAGACGCGTCGAGCACCGCCGCCGAGATGTGCGTTTTCGACCGCGCTCCCAGAATGACCGCCCCGCGCACCTTCTGCATCAGTTCGGCTTCATCGAGCGCGCCCTTCAGCGATTGCACTTCGAAGCCCGCTTCTTCAAACTGCGAGGCCGCGACGCCGCTAATGTTCTCCAGCAATAAGACCTTCAAGTACCCTCCTGCAACCCGCAGCGCTTCACCAGAAAGGGCTTCCTCCGTGACCTCTGTGCCCTCCGTGGTGAATGCCTTCGCCGCGAACGCCACTATCGCGATGAGCCCAAACCAGTCCGCCAGAACTCGCAAGAATTATAACGACCGAGTTTGCAATCCTCGTTTGCGATCCCGGCTCACGCCGTCGATAATGTCGGAGTGACGGCCCTGACCATCATCCCGGCCTCATCTCCCGCCCAGATCGCGCAGCTTCGCGAGTTGTTCCTCGAATACGCTGCCTCGCTCGGCTTCAGCCTCTGCTTTCAGAACTTCGATCAGGAACTCGCTGGACTGCCCGGCGACTACGCGCCTCCCGAAGGCCGTCTGCTGCTCGCGGAGTACGAAGGTCAGCTCGCGGGTTGCGTCGCGCTCCACAAGCTCGACCCCGGCATTTGCGAGATGAAGCGACTCTACCTGCGTCCACCGTTTCGAGGCAAAGGCCTGGGACGGGCGCTCGCCGACCATCTTATCGCCGAGGCGCGCCAGATCGGCTATCGCCACATGCGTCTCGATACCGTCGGACCAGTGATGAAGGACGCGGTCGCCATGTATCGCACCATGGGCTTCCGCGAAATCGCGCCCTATCGTCCCAATCCCATGGCCGGCACGTTATATATGGAACTCGACCTGTGACGCACGATTCCTATGGAAATATCCTTGGGCACGGTGCACGCGTGCCCCAGGTTCGTGCCCATTTTTTGGGCGATAACCTGGGAACCGCTGCGCTCACTGCGGCCGGAAGCTTGCCACCGGCGAAGACCAATCCGCCGCAAAGTGTTACAAATATTACTGGCCCCCAGGACGACCAGGCCCAGCCTCAATGAATCTTCCAACCGCATCCTGTCATCTCTAACACTTTGGAGGAAACGAACATGGCACAAACCCTAGAGGAAGTGAAAATGGCGCATGAACTACCCCCGCTGCCGTACGCGTATACGGCGCTCGAACCCACCATCGATGAAAAGACGATGCATCTGCATCACGACATGCATCACGCCGCTTACGTCAAGAACCTGAATGCGGCGCTCGACAAGCATCCCGAACTGCACAAGAAAACTGCCGAAGATCTGCTGCGCGATCTGAACTCGATTCCCGAAGACATTCGCGCCACCGTCCGCAACAATGGCGGAGGTCACGTCAATCACACCATGTTCTGGACCATCATGAAGCCCCATGGAGGCGGCGATCCAACCGGCCCCATCGCCGAAGTAATCACGAAAACATTCGGCGACTTCAAGACCTTCCAGGAAAAATTCAACGCCGCCGGCGCTGGCCAGTTCGGCAGTGGCTGGGTCTGGCTCGCGGGCGATGGAAAAGGCGCAGTGAAGGTCATCTCTACGCCCAATCAGGACAATCCCATTTCGCAAGGATTGCATCCCATCTTCGGCAACGACGTCTGGGAGCATGCCTACTATCTCAAGTACAACAACCGCCGTCCCGAATACCTGCAAGCCTGGTGGAATGTAGTCAACTGGGAAGAAATCAACAAGCGCTACCAAGCATCGCTGAAGAAGTAGCTCGTGTAAGCACGGCTCGTGTAGGGACGGGCGCCTCGCCCGCCCAGCCGAGCAAAGCTCGGCAGGCTTTTGCCAGCGCCAAAACGAACTCAAAAGCAAGCCGAGCTCTCAAAGCCCGGCTTCACGATTTACTCCAATATTAAAGAATCGATTAATTTCCCACCCGAACCAAAGCTCTCCTCCTTTCGCAGCTAGACCGATCTGTATCTCCCGCCGATAATAGGAAGATCGGGGCTACATCTTTAATGCAAGCCAATGAATACGATCTGGTCGTGATCGGCAGCGGGCCTGCCGGTCAAAAAGGCGCGATCTGCGCCGCCAAGATGCGCAAGAAAGTCGCGATCATCGACCGCGAGCGCACCATCGGCGGCGTCTGCGTCCACACCGGCACCATCCCCAGCAAAATGTTTCGCGAAGCCGTTCTCTATCTCAGCGGCTTTCGCCAGCGAACTTTCTACGGACGAGGCTACGTCCTCAAAGACCGCATCGAGATGTCCGATCTCATCTTCCGCGCCCAGTCCGTCATGTCGCGCGAGGTCGAGGTCATCAAAGCCCAGTTGCGCCGCAACTATGTCACTTCGCTCTCTGGCGACGCCCACTTCGTCGATCCCCACACCATCGAAATCAACAACGCCGACGGCACGCAACAAATTCGCGGCGAGAAAATCCTGATCGCCTGTGGCACCCGCCCCGCCCACGACGACGGCATCCCCATCGACAACAAGAGAATTTTCGATTCCGACCAGATCCACTGTCTCGAAGAAATTCCCCGCGAACTCATCGTCGTCGGCGCGGGCATCATCGGCCTCGAATATGCCTCCATGTTCGCCGCCCTCGGGGTCAAAGTAACTCTCCTCGATCAGCGCCCCATCCTCCTCGACTTCGTCGACCGCGAAATCATCGAGAGCCTCTGCTTCCAGCTCCGCCAGCTCGGCACCGTCTTTCGTCTCGGCGAAAAAGTCGTCTCTGTCGGCCTCGATAACGACCGCTCCCAGGTCTTCGCCAAACTCGAGAGCGGCAAAATCGTTCGCGGACAAGCGCTCCTCTACTCCGTCGGCCGCCAGGCTAATAGCGACAAGCTGAATATCGCCGCCGCCGGCGTGTCGCCCGATGGCCGCGGCAAGCTCATCGTCAACGACAACTATCAGACCACCGCCCCGCATATTTACGCCGCCGGCGACGTCATCGGATTCCCCGCGCTCGCCTCAACTTCCATGGAGCAGGGACGCCTCGCCAGTTGCCACATGTTCGGCAAGCCCAGCAAAATGGTCTCGAATCTGATTCCCTACGGAATTTACGCGATCCCCGAAATTTCCATGGTAGGAGCGACGGAAGAAGAACTAACGAAGAAGAAAGCTCCCTACGAAAGCGGCCTCGCCCGCTATTCCGAGCTGGCCAAGGGACAGATGCTAGGCGACGAGCAGGGCCTCGTCAAAATTCTCTTCGAACCCGACTCTCTCAAACTGCTCGGCGTCCACATCATCGGAGACCGCGCCGCCGAAATCATCCACATCGGTCAGGCCGTGCTGGCCATGGGCGGCACCATAGAATACTTCCGCGACACCATCTTCAATTACCCAACCCTGGCCGAAGCCTACAAAGTAGCCGCGCTAGATGGCCTCAACAAACTCTAGCCGTCGTGTAGGGACGGGGCTGTGCCCCGTCCGGGCCGAGCAAAGCTCGGCTTCTCTATCTATCTCCGCGTTCTCTGCGTCCTCTGCGGTTAAAGCCACGGCCTGCAACGCATCGATCTTCGAAGAACTCTCTGATCTCCGCCCAATACTTCCGCACGATAAAGTCCGTGCTCAAATGGCCGCCCCGCCGCAACAACGTCAGCTTCGCTCCCGTCCTCCGCGCAAATTCCACGACGCTCTCGAAAGGTACGCTGGGATCATCTTTCGCATGAAACATCATGATCTTCGACGCATCAACTTCATCCACATGATGCATCGGATTGAAGAACGTCCCGGTATAAAGCTTCTTCCAATTCCGCTCCGATAACCGGTATCCCCGCCCGAACGCCGCCCGAATGTATGCCGCATAACTCGGATTCGACGTCTCCGCCTTTTCCGACGCCCTCAGAATTCCCCAATCCACCACCGGGCAATTGGCAATCACTTTTTTCACGCGGCTATCCAGCGAGGCCAGAATCGCCGCCGCGCCCCCAAAGCTTCCGCCGATCACGAAAATTTCCGAAGCCCTCACCCGGAACCGCCGTCCAAACGCCAATTCCCGAATTTCACCCTGAAGCCCGTCGATCACATCCGCAATGTCTACTCGCGGAGACCGCTCCAGAAACTCACCCCCGCTCTCCCACGTCCCGCGATATCGCGGATAAAACACCCAATACCCCTTCGCCGCCAGAAACTCCGCCAAAGGCTGTTTGCGGGGAATCGAAGGCATCCCATCGCACAAAATAATCACCTTCTGCAATTTCCCGGCTCGCACGGGAGGCAGAAATTCCGTAACAATCTCTCGTCTGAATCGAGTCCTGAACATAAATATCGTCGCCCGTTGCTTTCCCCCGTGTACCTCCGTGTCCCCCCGTGGTTATGATTTTGACGTTGCGTTTCCCCTGTGTACCTCTGTGTCCTCTGTGGTTATGATTTTGAATTTACTGTACCGCTAATACACTCCCAGGTCCTTCCCCATCACCCAATTCCCCGAATACTCTTTTCCAATCTGCTCCACTAAATCCGCCTCCGGCAATTTCTCCAGCACCTGGTGATACACCACCAGCAGCTTCGGATGCGCCCGCCGCGCAATCTCTCCCAGTTCCGCCGGAGAAGTGTGAAACGTCCGAAAATATTCCTTCCAATGTGCC
The DNA here is from genome assembly GCA_963709055.1 of uncultured Acidobacteriaceae bacterium. GTDB lineage: Bacteria > Acidobacteriota > Terriglobia > Terriglobales > Acidobacteriaceae > Acidiflorens. Next base: position 192,947 of record CAVPUZ010000011.1, on the reverse strand, counting down.
TCCTTCAACTCCTCCCCATGCGGATTAAAAACTTCGTGCAGCAAAACATCGCATCCATCGCAAGCCTTTACCACCTCGTCCGTAGGAGCCGTGTCCCCCGAGATCACAATCTTCCGGTCCCGAGTCTGGAACACATACCCATAAGCTTCTTTCCAGATCCCATGCTTCACCGGAAACGCCGTCACCGTCACGTTCTCATCCCGATACACCACGCCCGGCCGAATCTCATGCACAGCAACCTTGTATCCAGTCGAGTTCGCCTGCTCCAGTCCCCGCCGCCGCACCCGCACATCCTCCGCCCAAGCTTTCTCGATGTGCGCGGTCATATTCTTCAGCCCACGCGGACCATACGCCTCAAGCGGCTCCTTTCTCCCCAGCACCCACGGAGAAAAAATCAAATCCGGATATCCCAGCGTGTGGTCGGAATGCAGATGCGTAATAAAAACGATCGTTCAATTTCTTCGCTTTCAACGCCGCAATGCCATTCTTCTCCGCTGCAGCCGCGCGCCGCACGACCCCCGGTCCGCAATCCACGAGGTAAGCCCGATCATTCACCACCATGGCAACCGCCGGCCCAAACCGTTCCGGATCCGCAGCCGGAGTGCCAGTCCCCAAAATCACCACACGAGTTCCTGAAGCAACTCCCGCCGCCTGAGAAATTAGCGCGTTACCATCCCCGGCGAATCCAGTCGGACAAAATGCTGCGAATGCCAGTCCAACGAAAAAGAAAGATTCAGCAGCCGAGCGGGCAGATGAATCCACAATCGGGTCTGTATTCAAGAACCATTCAATCACCTTCCAAAATAGCCACCGCAAAAATGTCTTCTCCAAGAAATGCCTTCCCTGAGAAATTTTCTCTAAGAAATGTCATCCTGAGCGTAGCGGGGTAAGCGAAGCGCGCCCCGCGAAGTCGAAGGACCCCTACCGCCAGCGGGCGCCGTGACCCTGCAATCCACTTTCGGTCTTCAAGTGTCCCGTTTTAACCTCTGCAATCTAACCTCTAACCTCTGACCTCGCCTTGAACTTCCGCAATCTGACTTCTAACTTCTGACTTTGCCGCCCTTGACACCCCGCCCCGGCCCGGCCTAAACTCCTTATCCACCGCGCCTTTTCGCGGAGAACCCACGCTCCAACCAGCACCTGTTTTCTCAACTTCTAGGAGGCTCCCGTGACACTCCCCCGTTTCTCGAAATCCGCCGCGTCTCTCTTTTTGCTCCTTGCGCTGTCTTCAACTCTCGCCTTCGCCGGTCCCATAATCGGTTCCTCCAACACCGCTACCGCCGATCCTCCCGTTCAACACCCTAACACCAAGCCCTGCAAGGTCGTTCTCTTCGACCACTACAAATTTGCCAACTTCAACGCCCAGAGCTTCTCATATGCACCGCCCGCAAATTGCGCCGCCCCGTGGGGCAAAGTGATTCTCGTCGCCGATTTTTCCGTCAGCAAGGGAATCCAGTATGATCGCACCGCCAACATCTGGATTGGCCCCACCAACATTTATTTCGGCACCACCTCCGAGCCCGACCCCAATGACAGCCGCCACTGGCAGATCCAGCGCGATCTCACCGACTACAGTTCCATCTTCACCACCTCGCAGACTGGCACCGTCGATCTCGGCAACCTCGTGAACAAGACCTACACCGGCATCCTCTACGGTACGCGCCACTCTCTATTTCTATCCGGCCGCGAAAGGCCAGTCCGCGCCCGTTACCGCCGACCAGGTCATCGGCTTCTCTGCCGGATCCACCGGAGGCACCGTAGGTCTAGGCAATTCCACCAGCCTGCTCGAGGAAACTCTAACTCTCCCCACCAACATCGAGCGCATCTTTTTCGATGTCTTCGCGCAAAGCCAGAGCAGCGATGAATTCTGGTACACCTGCGTTCCCAACGACGTCGCCGGTGAACTTCAAAGCTGCCCCGGCACATCCTTCCGCGAGTCCGAGGTCACCATCGATGGCACTCCCGCCGGCGTCGCGCCCGTCTATCCCTGGATTTACACCGGCGGCATCGATCCCTTCCTTTGGTTCCCGATTCCGGGCGTTCAGACCCTGAACTTCGTTCCCCACCGTGTTGACCTCACTCCTTTCGCCGGGCTGCTCGACGATGGAAATCCCCACACCATCGCCCTGAGCGTCTTCAACGCCGACAATTATTTCTCCGCTACCGCCTCGCTTCTGCTCTATCTCGATCACGGTTCCACCCAGGTCACCGGCGCCGTCACGCAAAATACACTCACTCCGCCGTCGCCCACCATCAAGGAGAACCTGAGCGTCTCAAAGAGCGGCAACGTCGAGTGGATCGGTCAATACGTTTGCCGGACACAACTTCCAGATCGCCGGATACGTCAACACCTCCCATGGCCCCGTCACGAGCACGGTCGCGCAAAATATCAACTTCTCCAATCTGCAGAAGTTCACAATCAACGGCCCGGTTTACGTGCAGGACATCACCCAGGCCACGACCATCGATTCCACCTTCACGGTCGTCAATTCCGCCGGAACTTACGTCGAGAAGGCCAGCACAGGCTGGCCCGTGACCGTGGATATTTCGCTCCTGTTCAATTCCGACGGGACGATCGACCAAACCACGGCCATCAACCAGAACTTCAATCAGAATGTGGAAAAAACTCTCAATGGCCAGGTGACATCGTTCAGCGTCCTGCATAACGGCGTCACCCCCGCTGACACGCTCGAGTTGGATTCCAGTTTCAATATCATCGGCAATAAGAACCAGTCGAGCGCGCAAAACTATTATGAGCAAAACTTGACTGGCTACTGCTACAGCCGCTCTATCACCGCCGCCAACAACGTCCTGACCGGCATCACTGACGGCGTCGGCTGCAACTAGAAGTCAGAAGTTAGAAGTCAGAATGCAGAATAAACGCTCCCGGCGCCGGCGCCAGGAGTTGTCCGGGAGCGTTTTCATCTCTGCACTGAGCCATTGCTCTCTCTTGTCATCCTGCGGCGCATCTTAATAATCGCCCCTGTCTTCACTTCTGCAATCTGACTTCTAACTTCTGCCTTGCCGTTCTGACTTTCCTGTGCGGCCGCTGTGCAAATTTCGTCCAGCACGCCAGCCCGTTCCTCGCGAAATTTTCCTTCGCCTCTTCAAACTCCGCTCATCGTGCGCCGTTCGCGTCGCCTCTCCATCCAACCCTCACCTCGATTCATCACCGTGCAATTCATTCCCTGAATTCCACGGTTGCACAATTAATGTGTAATTGACCCGGTCGATTTCTGCGCGTACAGTCACACCACTTCGACAGCAACTGACAACAAAAACACGCAGCCCAACCAGAACGGCAACTTGCAACGGCAGCCCTCCCCCAGGGATTGAGAGAGATTTATGAATGTAAATAGATCGTGGAATGTTTATCGCACCCGCTTCCTGGTGCGCGCTTGCCAACTCACCGAGCCCCTCGCATTTACCGACGCCCTTGGCCGCGAACACGCCGGAGAGCCGGGTGACTACCTGGTCGAAACCTCTCCCGGCATTCGCCGCATCACCTCCCGGAAACTTTTTGAAGACATCTATGTACCGCTCGCCTCACCAGCATCCGCGGCGCCAGACTCTCCCGCGTCTAACTTGCTGGCGAGATCCGCGCCGCGTACTTTCACCGAAGACCATCTGCAAGCCACAGCTTGATACACATCCGAGTCATGCCATGGAGTTCAGAAAACATCCCGCTTCGTATCCGTGCCGCACGTCGGCAGTTTCACGAACCTGTTCCACTTTTCCAAGCCCTTGAGACGGTCCCTCGGGAAGTCGTTAGAAAATAATGCCTTCCAGCATGAGCGGCTTGATCAGTTCACAATTCGGCACCCATTACACTTTCGGGCCACTATATGTTGTGATTTGTACTTGACACGCACAACCGGCGGTAGTACGTTAAGCATCCCAAGAGCATTTTTATCGAGCCTTCCTCTTACCGGGAAGGCTGGGACCCTGAACATCAGGGGGCAGACTCTAAGGTTGAGGTGACTTCGTTGTCCGCTCCTTCCAAAGGAATACCGTCCCTCCTGAGTGGATGGAATTTGCGCGGTGATTTCTCCTTGGCCTGACGAGGCGGTCTGGCTCGTCAGGCATCCCCTCTCGGGGAATTCATCATTTTTCGCGGATGAGCTGCCTCCGATCGGGTAGTTTCATCCGCACAATTGCTGCCGAAGTTTGAGTGCGACATTTAAGTACGAAGTTTGAATACGAAGTACGAGGAGCCCCCCATGGAAGGTTTGATCGAACTCGTTGCCGCCTCTTTTGTCCGTCATGGCATCGAATGCCCAGCCGGCGATCCCAATGCCACCCTGCGGTTTCGCCCCGCTGAGCCAACCTCTCAGATAGCGCTCCCCGAACATGGCTTTCGTAAGAATCCCGAGGCCGACGTCGCCACCTAGCCGTCGGTCGACAAAGTCGTTTGAAATGCGTCTCGAAATAACGAATGAGGGTGCCCGCATCCTAACAAACGAGGGTGCCCCATCCTAAACGCCGCGTGTTTTTGCGGCGTTTAGGGTGGGAATTCCATAAGTCGCAGTCTTTGGATTTTCAGCAACTTGGCAGGCCCTATGCAACATCGATTTCATTCCGCCATCATCTAATCAGGAGAGAAGGAAATGCCCGAAGTGCGTGAAAAAGACCAAAGAGAGAACGATCAAAGAGTGAAAGACCAAAGAGAACTTAAGCCCCAGTCTCCCAGCACGAACGTAAGAAGAAGAAGGCCCCCGGCCTCGCCTTCCGCCGCCTCTTCACCAAGCCCGGCGTATCGCCCTACGACGACGTCGAATGGGAGCTCCGCACCGCCTCTATCACCGACTCCCAGGGCGGCATCATCTTCGAGCAGAAGAACGTCGAGGTCCCCAAAGACTGGTCCATGACCGCGACCAACATCGTCGCCTCGAAATACCTGCACGGCCAGGTCGGTACCCCCGACCGTGAAACCGGAGTCCGCCAACTGGTCGCCCGCGTCGCCGAAACCATCCGCGACTGGGGCATGAAAGACGGCTACTTCCGCACCAACGAAGACGCCACCACCTTCCACGACGAGCTGGTCCACCTGCTCATCCGCCAGTACGCCGCCTTCAACTCGCCCGTCTGGTTCAACGTCGGATGCGATCGCATCGAGCCCAACTCCGACGCCACCAACTGGCACTGGAACTCGACCACGCAGCAAGTCGAATTCAGCGTCGCCGGATACACCCGTCCGCAGTGCTCCGCCTGCTTCATCAACTCGGTCAAAGATTCGCTCGATTCCATCCTCACCCTGGCCAAGACCGAAGGCATGCTCTTCAAGTGGGGCAGCGGCACCGGCACCAATCTCTCCCCGCTGCGCTCCTCCACCGAATGTCTCTCCGGCGGAGGCACCGCCAGCGGCCCGCTCAGCTTCATGAAAGGTTTCGACGCCTTCGCCGGCGTCATCAAATCCGGAGGCAAGACTCGCCGCGCCGCCAAGATGGTCATCCTCAACATCGACCATCCCGATATCGTCGACTTCATCGAGTGCAAGCAGAAAGAAGAAGCCAAGGCCCACGCGCTCGTCGCGCAAGGCTACGACGGATCGCATCCCGACTCCGACGCCTACAGCTCCATCTTCTTCCAGAACGCGAACAACTCCGTCCGCGTCACCGACGATTTCATGGTCGCCGTCATGCGCGACACCGATTTCTCCACCCGCTCCATCGTCGATGGCCGCGTAGTCAATACCTACAAAGCCAAAGAACTGCTGCAACAAGATTTCCGAAGCCACCTGGCATTGCGGTGATCCCGGCATGCAGTACGACTCGACTGTCAACCGCTGGCACACCTGAAGAACACGGCCCGCATCAACGCGAGCAACCCGTGCAGCGAGTACATGTTCCTCGACGATTCCGCCTGCAACCTCGCCAGCCTCAACCTGCTGAAGTTCGCTCCCAACGGCACGTTTGACGTGGACGCCTATCGCCACGCGGTAGACGTCATTATCACCGCGCAGGAAATCCTCGTCGACAACGCCGGCTATCCGACCGAGATGATCAACCGCAACTCCCATGACTATCGCCCGCTAGGTCTCGGCTATGCCAATCTCGGCGCGCTCCTCATGGCCGCCGGTCTCCCTTACGACTCCGATGCCGGACGCGACTACGCCGCCTGTGTCACCGCCATCATGTGCGGAGAAGCCTATCTCCAATCCAGCCGCATCGCCGAACTATGCGAGCCGCTCGCCCCCGCCACCAGTACAGTTCAAACGCGTCTGGGAGTGACCGACGCAGACAACATGCCCGGAGCAGCCTGCCCCGGCTTCTATCTAAATCGCGAGCCGTTCCTGGATGTAATAAGAATGCACCGTGCCAGCGTCAACAACATTGGAACTAGTGTGGGAACGGGCATTCCTGCCCGTTCAGCGGAGCGAAGCTCCGCAGCCGCACAACTGACCGAGCTAATCGAAGCCAGCAAGCAGACCTGGGACGAAGCCCTGAGCAACGGCGAAAAGTACGGCTACCGCAATAGCCAGGTCACCGTCCTCGCTCCCACCGGCACCATCGGCTTCTTCATGGACTGCGACACCACCGGCATCGAGCCCGACCTCGCCCTGATCAAGTACAAAAAGTTAGTTGGCGGAGGCATGATCAAGATCGTCAACAACACCGTCCCCGCCGCCCTCTTCAAACTCGGATACACCCACGAGCAGGCCGACGCCATCGTCACCTACGTCGACGCGACCGGCACCATCGAAGGCGCGCCCCACATCAAAGACGAGCATCTCCCCGTCTTCGATTGCTCCTTCAAGCCCGCCAAAGGCACGCGCTCCATCCAGTACATGGGACACCTGAAGATGATGGCCGCCGCCCAGCCCTTCATCTCCGGAGCAATCTCCAAAACCGTCAACCTGCCCAATGCAGCCACGGTCGAAGACATCTCCGAAGCCTACATCCAGGCCTGGAAGTTAGGAGTAAAAGCGGTAGCCATCTACCGCGACGGCTGCAAGCAGTCGCAACCGCTCTCAGCGGCCGGTTCGAAGACGGCAACATCCACAAAGGACGACGCTGCCCGCAACGCCGCCTCGGCTGTCCAGCCGGAAGACAATCTCAACGCGCCTCCCCGCGCCGTCCGCCACAAGCTCCAGGAAGAGCGCATGTCGGTCACGCACAAATTCAACATTGGAGGCCACGAAGGCTACATCATCGTCGGCCTCTATCCCGACGGCGAGCCCGGCGAAATCTTCATCAAGATGGCCAAAGAAGGTTCCACCGTCTCCGGCCTAATGGACAGCTTCGCCCTGGCCATCTCCGTCTCGCTCCAGCACGGAGTGCCCCTGAAACTGTTCTGCGAAAAATTCGCCCACACCCGCTTCGAGCCCGCCGGATGGTCCAACAATCCCGACATCGGCTTCGCCAAGTCGATCATGGATTACATCTTCCGCTGGCTCCAACTGCGCTTCCTGACCGGACAGCAGCAATTCCTCTTCGAAAACCTGCGTCCAAAAAGTATGGGAGATGCAACCCGTCCGCCCGGCGAAGGGATTACAGAAGACCTGAATGCCGACACGGGATCGCGAACGGCGAACGACGAACACCGAGCGACGGGCAGCATCCACGCCGCCGACGCCCTGGCCGGAATGATCGACATGGGAGACGCCCCCAGCTGCCACGTCTGCGGCAGCATCATGGTAAGAAACGGCAGTTGCTACAAATGCATGAGCTGCGGCAGCACCAGCGGCTGCAGCTAGTTTTAAAGCCATCACGTGAAGGAAGGCACGGCGCACGCCGCGCCTTTTCTTTTGCGAGAGTCGATTGCCTCTGTGGAAAACAGGGTCGTGTGACGAGACAAAGATAATCGAAGCGGTCGCGGTTCCTCGGCTATACTTCTCTGTCTTGCTGCGAAATTTTCCCAAGCATGAATGAGCATCTGATGAATTCAGCTTTGACCGCACCACCGGAGATTGAAGGGAATGCAGAACAACTCGCTGATGAAAAGGCAAGAGGCGCAATGAAACATGGCCTCGATGTCTACTTCTCAGCGGACGTGGAAACCGACGGGCCCATCCCCGGTCCCTTCTCCATTCTTTCATTTGCCCTTGTATTCGCGGGACTTTCGACGGTGTGCGGTTCACCCCTCCTGAGAATTACCATCAGAGTTTCTACCGAGAGCTTAGACCAATTTCCGCTGACTTCCAGCACGAAGCCCTCCGTGTGAACGGGCTTGATCGCGACAGGCTTCTCCTTGAAGGAGAGCCGCCAGAAGCTGCGATGACGGAAGCGGCGCAATGGATCAGAGGATGGTCGGGAACGGCAAGCCGATTCTGGTGGCCTATCCGCTCAGCTTCGACTGGTCGTGGCTGTACTGGTATTTCACGAGTTTTTCGGCGCAGGGCTCTCCTTTTAATCACTCCCTTTGCTTCGATATTAAGACCGCATTCGCCGTCAAAGCCCGTGTGCCAATCTCTGAGGCGGGCAAATCGAAACTACTTCCCTCTCTTCGCCCCCAGAGTCGGCACACGCATCACGCTTTGGAGGATGCGGTGGAGCAGGCCGAGATTTTTTCCCGGGTTTTTCAATGGGAGGGAAACCGTGGGAGAACCCTCGAGCGCAGACGCAAAAGAGACTGCCGAGCGATTGCCAAGCTTCGTCATCTACTGGATGACGCGGATAACTTTGCACGGACAAAGCGTGCGTGTACGTAACGGGTTCCTTCTGGACGCCGAGAAACAAGCCAATACAGCGATCTGGATTTGTTTATTGCAGGGTACGGCACGTCGGACAAAACCGGCGCTGAGCCGCCTCGACGAAATCCTAGTCAAGGCCGACCTTATTGAAGCCACCCGGGAACAGCAATATACCTGAGTTTTCCGGGGACGGGAGTACCTGAAGCACTATACGGTTGCAGAACTGCTCCAGTCGCTCGGGACACCACACGACGATGTTAGCAATACCTTTACCGCTCGCCTCTTGCTTCTCCTTGAGAGCGCTCCGCTCATCGGGGCGACCGTCTACAAAGAATAATACCGATGATGTGATCGCGGAGTACTGGGGTGACTACGAGAATCACAAGAACGACTTTATTCCTGCGTTCCTGGCGAATGACGTCTTGCGAATGTGGCGGACATTTTGCGTTAACTACGAAGCGAGGACAGAGCGTGAACCCGAGCTAAGAGAGGCTAAGCGCAGGCTGCTGAATTACAAGCTTAAACACAGTCGGCTTCTCACTTGCTATTCAGCACTTTTGTACCTCTTGTCAGTGTTCTCCAAGTCGGGACCGTGAGCCCAATGACGCTGCGGCATGATATCTCTAACACCCACTCGGCGTCTGGAGTGGATGCTCTCCCAGCCGGAGCGACCGCCGCTCATACCAAGATCAACGAATTACTAGACCGTACGAGCAGTTTCTGGAAAACACCGAAGTCGCCTAAGGAAGAACTGATATCGCGGTTCTTGGACAAAGAAAAAGAGAAAGAGTATACGCGAGTCGGCACTATCGTTTCGGGGATTTGGTCTTGGGCCGTGTTGGATATTGTCGGTAACCGCAACCGTTTTCACCGCCTTTGATTGTGTAGGTTGTCTAGCCGCGTGCTGCCGGGTGCCCAACACCCATTCCGCGTCATTTCTGCCAATGAGTCACAGGCCGATTTGCCACGGACCCGTCCTGCTAGGATTTTGGAGATTGAAGCGCATCCCCGCTCTGACATCCAAACTGCTGCACCTGCGCCGACGGAAACCACCGAGTTCAGCCGCCCGAAAACCAGACAAAAGGGCTGCCGCGCACCCCGATTTTCCATATCACGCCTTGTCAAGCCCCGTTTGACCTCCCGAAAACCCCCGAACCCGTTTCTTTTGTTGCCCTCAGTGATCACTAACAAACACCGCCCGTTCGTCTTTCTGATAGTGCGGTAGCCGCCGTCTATACTCGTACTTCCCCTGCAACAATGCCTGAGTCATAGGAATGTGTGAAAGTGTGGAGCGGGCGCCCCCGCCCGCTGCCCTTGACTTTCGTGAGTCTGCCCCAAAAGACGGAATCGCGCAGTGACGCAGACACACCCATAATGTGACGATTTCAACCCAAGAATGCCCGCGGAGGAATCCTCGCTGCCAGCCTTTACGCGGGCGAGGGCGCCCGCGCCACACGTGTATGGGAGAGTAGGTCGTTGCCGGCATTAATAAAGGCCAGTCTGAGAAATCAGATTGGCCTTTTCCTTTTATCTTGAGTCCCATGATCGTGGTCCGGTATCGTAGGATCGCTTGGAGGTAGTTCGTGGGTGAGAAATCCTTTCTTGATCTTGCGGCTGAGCACACTTACAAAGAGCTTGAACAACTTGGTGGCGATCCGTCAAAGCTCGACCTTCCGAAACAGACGGTGTCAGTGCTCTATTCAGTCCAGGCGATCATAGACAACGGTGGCTTCCAGTACCTTTTCGAAAACGACTTCCCGTTCAATCCTCCGTACTCACAATTCGTAGACGCCTATCGCCGGATTGGCTCCAATCAGGCAGTCGCACGGTTGGAGAAGGCCGTTGCGATGTTCCCTTTTGAGGATCCACATCTGCATCAGGGAAAGAGGCTCGAATTCATGGAGACGCTCGAAGAAGACAGCGAATTCTTCGAACTAGGAAATGAAGTTGACGAAACGGTTTGGAGCAATTTGGAGCAATACGTTAAGCACAATTCGGCTTCCTTTCCCATCAACATCAACTGAACGGGACTTTCCATGCTCGAAAGGAAATCTCAGGATGAAAATCGCAGAGGCCCTGGCGCTCCGTGCTCCCTCTATCGTAGGCTCGCTTGCAAGGGCTTGAACGGTTTAGCGGCTATCCCGTATATGCATCGGGGATAAAAGGCTCGAATTCATGGAGACCCTCCAAGAAAACAGCGAATTCCTGGCAACTGGGCCATGAGATCCCCACCTCACAAACATTCCACGAGCAGCGCGATCCATCCCTCTTCCCAAGGCGGGATAGAAGCCTTGTCGTGAAGCGGTGCGTCCCATGCGGACTGTCGCGCCCGAATCGCGATTGGTCTCGCTGATCAAGCCACTGGTCAGATATCGCTTTTTGCTGTTGTCATGCGAGGCGACAATACGCGCACCACGCCAAAGCCGACGCTTCGGCGGTTTGCAGCATATCCGCTCGGGAGGTAACGGTGCGCAATCTCACAAGTTTGCTTTTCCTTCTCGTTCTGGGCCTTCTTCTTTCCTGTGGAGGAAGCGGGTCGCAATCAACGCCACCGCCGCCGCCGCAGTTCTATTTGCCCCTCGCCTTGAATAACACCTGGAGCTACGATTGCGGAGGCGGCGTTTCCATTACGGACACCGTCACCCAGGCGGTCACCGTCAGTGGGACCTCGACCTTTGCGCTGCAACTGGAATTCCCCAATGGCCCGACGCAAACATTTCTCCTCGCCAATGACGCGAAAGGGAACACCACGTTCTACGGATACCTAGTGAGTGGAGCCCCGAAGACGGTAACGCCGACGCCATATATTTCGGCAAGTCCGACGGCCAATGAGTCATTCAACTATCCCGCGATAAATGGAGGCACGATCGATCGGGTGTTCGTAAATTTTGAGAACACGAATCAAACGCCTCTCGGCATATTTCAGGTGGCGTCTTACAACGACAACGGAAAGCAGGACATTTGGGGATACGCAGCGGGAAAAGGAGTCATGGAACAGGATCACGGATCCTTTGATTGTAAGATCACCGCTTTCCAGGTGCATTAGCTGAGCTTGCCCTCGACCCGCTCCAGTACCGTCTGGAGATAGCCTCGACTCATGGGTAATTTGGTGCCATCCCGGAGTTCGACCAAGTAGTCGCCATAGAGCCGCGGCTTGAGCCGTTTGATGCGGTCAAGATTCACGATCGTTCCGCGGTGAATACGAACGAAATTGTAATTGCACAGCCGCCCTTCGGCGTCGTTCATCGTTTCTCGAACGATGTAGGTATGGCCTGCTACATGGAAGCCGACGTGGTTCCGGGCGGATTCCACCCAATCGATCTCCGCGGGTTTTAGGCACACCAGCTCTCCGTCAGATTTGAGAACGATGCGACTGGTCCGTCCATAATGCGAATGCAAATCGGCGAACAATTCCGCAAATCGCGTGCGCAGTTCACCGTCTTGCAAACGTATTCGTTGCCGCAGGTTGTGCAGCGCCTCGGTGAGTTGTTCGCCGTCCACTGGTTTAAGCAGATAATCGATCGCATGAATTCGAAAGGCCTTCACGGCAAAGCGGTCATAGGCGGTAACGAAGATGACGGCGGGCGGCCGGTCGGCGCCAAGGGAATCGATGATTTCAAATCCATCCATTTCCGGCAGCTGAATATCGAGAAAGATCAAGTCTGGCTTCTTGCCCTTGATCGCGCGCAGGGCGGCCTTGCCGTCGCCACACTCGCCCACAATATCAACGTCGGGTTCATGTTCCAGCAATTGGGCAATGCGCTCACGGGCAAGCGGCTCATCGTCGACGATCAGAGCTCGTAACGCCATCTTCAATCGACCTCGCTGGCCAGCGCCCCGGATCCGCGGAGGCTCGGGCTTTGGCCCGCTGAGATGGCGTTCCGCAAGGGGACGGCGAGCGTCACCGTGCACCCCTCCCCGGGATTGCATCTCAGCTCGAACCGGTGGTGCTCGCCGTAGAGTTCCCTTAGCCTTGCCTTGGTATTGCGCAGTCCGAACCCGTTGCGCTCCTCGCGATTTCTACCTGTAAATCCGGGACCGTTATCTGAGATTTCGATGGACAAAGAACCATGGTCGCTGGCTGCGCGGATTTCAATCCGTCCGAGAGCTGCCGATTCGGCGATGCCATGCCGAATCGCATTCTCCACGAGCGGTTGCAGGATCATGCTAGGAACGCGGGCCGGAAGCACAGTAGGATCTACGTTCCAATTCACCGTTAACCGGTCGCCAAATCGCGTCTGCTGAATTTTCAGATAGTTCCGCAAGAAACCTAATTCCTGCTCGAGGGGAATTTCTTGCGTCCCTATGCACTCCAGAGAAGCTCGGAGCAGTGTGGCTAATTGCAGCGTCATGCGTTCGGCTGAAACAGGATCCTTTCGTATCAGAGTGGCGATTGAATTCAGAGTATTAAACAGAAAATGCGGTTCGAATTGACTCCGCAGGATTTCAAGCTGAGCCTGGGCCAGCCGCCCTTCCAGTCTCACAGACTCCGTTTCCCGCTCTTGCCAGCGCGCATAGTAGGCAATCGCGTGCGCCACGCCCATGGTAGCAAAGCATCGAGGCAGGTTTTCCAGGCCCAGATCGAGCAGCCGGACTTTAAACGGCATTGCCGTGTCCGCCAACCCAATCAGAGTGTTCCAGCCGATAAACAGGCAAGAGACAGCAACCGTGATGAGCAAACTTGCGACGACATGAACTGCGAGCGATCTGCGCCATGCATCGCGGTTGAAGTTGTACCGTAGTGCAATCTCATAGATGAGCGGCGTCGCCAGCACCCAGGAGTAGGCGTAACAGAAATTCCAAACAACTACATCGCGCAAATTCGGTGTCGAACCGGCCCAGGCAATGTATGCATAAGACCCTGCTGAATCGAAGATGGCATACAACGTCCAACATAGAAGACTGAAGGCCCAGGTTTGCCAGCGGCGAATTGCAACCATGGGAGCCCCCTGCCGCCGTGCCGTGCCGAACCCGCACTCTACACAGCCACCGTTTTGGAAGCATATCACTGCCGGGCTGCCCTAAATAGTGCGCGGTTTACCGCCAGAACTCTGGGATTTGAACGACCTCACGGAAGTGCTCGCGACGGCAGAAAGATCAGGCCACGCCCTAATCGACGTGGCCTTTTAAATTACGCTGGACCGGTTCCAGCCGAAACGGCCTCTTTTACGCACCCTACGCCGCCGTCTGCTGCCGAAACGCCGGTGCAAACTCCTCCTCCACAAACGTCTCGAACTTTGTGGGCGTAGTATTCGACGCCGACCGCGGCTCGAGCGCCTTCATGTGTCCCGAGTTCAGGGCGTCTGCCATCTCGAGAATCAGCCCTACAAAATCGGCGGACATCCCCATTTGCACCATCGCCGTGCGAAGCTGCTCGTCCGGCGCCTGCACATAGCCCAGCGAAGGCTTGCCAATCGCCTTCCCGATAATCGACGCAACTTCAACGTAGTCGATGTCGCGCTGCCCTTGAAGTTCCTTCGTCTGTTTGCCGCGGAACTCCTGCCGCACCAGCGCGTCCGCCGCCGCATCTCCAATGTCGCGCGTCGCAATCATGGGAAGTTTGAGATCCGGACGAACCGGCCCCGCCATACTTCCCATCATGCGAATCACAGCCACCTGCGGCAGTTCGTTCTCCATGAAGGAGCCCGCGCGCAGATGGAGCACGTTCGCCCCGTCGATCTGGTTAAGCTTCTGTTCAAGGTTGTAGAGGCCCACCACCGGGCCGGTGCCGCTCGCCTTGTCAGCCCCAATGCTGCTAAGCGAGACAACATTTTTGACGCCCGCATTCTCAACGGACGTGGCAATTGCGTCGCTGACACGATCCTGAAGGGCGCGATAGTTGCTGCTGGTTGTGCTGGGTGGAATCAGAACGTAGGCGCCGTCAGCGCCCTTGAACGCCTTGGTGAGGGCGGGCGCGTCCGTCGCATCGGCAATGAAAACCTCCGCGCCTTTCGCCGCTAGAATTTGTAAACGGTCTGCACTTCTCCCGACGACACGTACTTTCTTGCCGCGAGCGAGAAGATTCCTGGCCACAACCTGTCCGGTGTGGCCGCTTGCTCCTAGAACGACGAACATACAAACCTCCAATCAGAAGTTTTGATGCCGAGGCCTGCGGTCAAGCTTCACAAATTGCGGATGCCCCGCCATGCTGCACAAACACGGTGCAGCATTCTGACCCAAATGCAGCGCATTACAAAAATCCGGAATCGAAAGCGGGAGGTCTTGGCCAGAAAGAACTACTAGTAGCGTGAACGTCAAAAGATTACCGCAGCCAGCCGACCGTAGCGCCGGCACCTTGCCGGCGGTTCCGAGGGCGCCCCGCCAGGCGCCCCGCCCTCGGCGGTCGTAGAAAAGATCATGCGGTCACGACACTAGGAGAATCGCAGCGTACGAAAGGAGTGAGATTGTGAACCGTTTAACGAAGGAGCAGTACGAGGTTGGTCGGCGAACGATGGCGCGAGATATCCCCCGCACCGGGCGGTCTACTGCCTTAGTAACGTCGCTCTCGGAGCGCGATGCAACTAATCTCTCGGCTGGGGGTTTCTATCGACATGAACAATACCTTCACGAACTCGCTCTTGGTCCTTGCAGTTGGTGGCCTTATGCTCGCCGGCTCTGCCTCTGCTCAAACCTCAACCTCAGGCGCTGGCCCCAGTGTTGCCGATCCTGGCCATCCTCGTGTTAACCAGGTCAACGGTCGCGAGGATCGCCAGCAGCAGCGCATCGCCAATGGCGTGCAAAGCGGCAAATTGAATTCGCGCCAAACCGCAAACCTCGAAAAGCGTGAGACCAGCGTGCAGAATCGCGAACAAAGAGATATGGCAAAAAACAATGGCCATCTCACAAAGGCAGAGCAAAGAGGAATCAATCGCCAGCAGAACCGCATCAGCAAGAGTATCTACAAAGACAAGCACTGATGATCCTTGTGGCTTGGGCCAGGTGCGCCAGAGGAAGAATGGCCGCGGGTCGGCTGCGGCTTTTTCCCCTTCGTCCTATAGGTATGTTTTAGGAAGCTGCGGAAAAACTCCGATTTTGACGTTGCCTTGAAAGGGTGCGGCTCTTAGCTGCACCCTGGTCCGGAAGCCAACGTCTGCCACGTTGTCTCAGTGCGGCTTCGCGCTCAGCAAATCCACCAGAATCACATCCGTCCGGCAATCGTTCTGTCCGATAAACTGCCAGATGATGCCATTCGAGTCATTGACCGTCGTCATGAACGCCGGACTGCTGCTGAGCGACATCGTCCCTTCGGCCACCGAAAGCGTGGAGGTCAGGCCCGCTCCGCCATTGGCCGTGCTGCACGTGGAGCTGGCCACGCATCCCGTAGCCTGATAGATGTTCGCGGACGAGAGATCGAAGATCTGCGTCCCCAGGTAAATCGTCGCTCCGGTCGTCTGCTGCAGGTCCGCCCGCAGGCCGTTGCAGGGCAGTTGCTCGCTGCCATACGTCCCGGAAACATTCTGCCAGGTACACGAACCGTCCGAGGTCGTGTTTCCAGGCGTCTGCGGCCACGCACTGGGCTCCGTCCCCCCGCCGTGCATCCCGAGGAGTTCGTCTGCTGGAAGCTCGACTGCAGGGCATTTGTGCAACCCGACGAACACACGGGATTGACGATCGCGCCATAGGCGTAAACTTGCGTGCCCGCCCAGTCGGGAGAAATACTCCCCCGCGTCCCCATTACATCCGAGGCCAAGGCCGCGAACCCACCATCCTGCGAGTTCATGCCCTGCTCGTTCTGGCCGTTGAAATTAAATACGCTGCCCGTTCCCCAGTTGTGCGCAAAGCGGTACTGGCAGTAGGTGGCAATGGTGGAAGAGCAGCCTGCAATGGTCTGGGTTCCCATACCTGTGATCTCGTTGTATCCCGGCAGCGAACCGGGATAGCCCGTGCCCGTCTGGCGGCCGGTGGCCGGCACCGATGTATTGAAGAAAAACACCGGAGCCAAGTCGTTTGCTCCCGCGATGCGGCCCGCGCCATGCTCGTCCCAGGGCGCACCCGTGACCCCGGTATTACGTGCCGTCAGTAGCAATGGCGTGCCTGTATATCCCGCGCCAATCGGGCACGTCGAGGAGTTCAAGCTTCCTCCCGAGGCCGAGTAGCAGGTGGGCGACGCCCCATAGTCGGCGGTGTTCGGAAAGTTGGGTTCGTTGAAAGAGTGGAACTGGCCGAAGTCGCCCTGCCAGAGCCCGCCGTAGCCACTGATGGCGTGCGACGCGCTTTGCCCGTTGACGCTCGTGCCGCTCCAATTCGTCCAGGTCGGCTCTCCGCGAACCGTGTCGGTCCCCGTGTCCCAAAAATAGTGGTAACAACTGATCTCCGGATAAGTCGCACCCGAGTTCCGGCAACTCTCTACCTTAGGTACAAACGACCCGCCGTTGCCCCCGCCGCCGGTCGGCGTCCAGCCAAAATACCGTGAATTGTTTTTGATTCCGCCGTCATGCAGGGTCGTCTGGTCGGTAAAGGGCTGAACGGACTGTGCCTGAGTCTGGCAGCCGGAAATCTGTCCTGCGCTGTAGCCGCTGTAGCTTCCGGTGGGCGGAGTGCAAACGTTTCCCGAGCAACTGTCATACTGATCAAGACAGGAATTGAAGTTATTGGGAACGGTGTCGGAAACGGCATAGCCCGCCACCGCCGAACCGCTGTAGCCGCTCGCGTTGAAGATATAGCCCGTCAAGGTGTTCAGCCGGCGCGCCCCCAAGATCGGGCTGTAGTACAGCAGATCGAACCCCGGTCCCTGGGCGCCGAGTTTGCCGATGTTGGTCCAGGTAATTGTGCCGTCCGTGCAGGTCGAGCCCACGGTGTTGCAGGATGAATGCCAGTTCGGTTCCGTGCTTCCGGAAGTGCCGGGCGTCGTCGCTTGGAAGGCATAGTTGCTGCCATTATTAACGCTCGGATAGACAAAGGCGTCGCCCACCGTGGCGTTGTTATAGGCCGTCGATGCCAGCCAATCTCCCGCTCCCCCCGCGGCATACCCAACCGTCCCATCGTCGGCCATCGCGAACACCCCGGTCCACGGCGAGTTGCTGGTGTAGCCCGAGGGCAACACTGCCGTGCCGCCGGAGGTGAAGTTGACATACACCGCGCGCGCGAAGGTGCAGGGATTCGTTCCCCAGGTATGAGGCGCTCCGCTGGGACAGGTCACGGTCAGTTTATTCACCTGCACATCTGCGCCCGCACCGCTTCCCATCAGTTCGTAGAGAACGTGAGCCTCTCCAGGAGCGCGGCTGAAGGTAAATTGCCCAGCGGAGTTGAGGCCGATGCACCCAGTGCCAGAGACTCCCTGCGAACACACCGGGTCAGTGATCCGGCTCCCAATGCCGGTCCAGACCGAGCAGGGTGTCGTCGGACTGCATCCCTTGGCATGAATAAGCGCCACGTCCAGAGCGACCAGGCCCCATTGACCGCCGTCGTTGGCGATCAAGAGCAAGGAACTGTCTTCCGAGAACGGATCGAACTCTCCCGCCTGCTCGTTGTAGTTCTTGTTGGCCGTGCCCGAGAAGCCATTGGCATATCCCCACGTCCCCGAGGTCAGCATGATCTGATAGGAGCCAAAATCCGGGTCGGTGATCGCGGTATTCACCGGATCGATGGTGCCGGCAGTTTGGTACCAGGGCATGGGATCGCCATTCTGCCCGAGAAACGAAAGCGCGGAGCCGGCTTGTCCAGCGGTCGCTCCATTGACGCAGTTCGTATGGTCGCCGGCGGCATATCCAATCACGCATGGATCGGTGCGCGCCGCATAGGCGTTGGGCGGTAGCGTTGCTCCGCTCAGCGAGCCGGCGCCGGCAAAGAACCCGTGGCCCGAAGACGTCGACTGCCCGGACGCCGAAAGACACAAAAGAGAAAGACACAAAAGAAAAACTACCATCAACTTCTTCATTGGTAATCACTCCATGTGCGCAGACTGGTTTTGAGCGAAGCCTGAGGAAGCTCTGATTAAGTACCTTGGGACTCTGTGCACCTCTGTGCCCTCTGTGGTTTACGCTTTTTGTCCGCGCTTAATCAGAGTTTCCCTAAGGTTCCGCATACCTTGCCCAGGGAGCGTGGCGCGAGCACCCTCGTCCGCGTGCCCATGTCGGCACAGGTCAAGCGCTGCGCGGAAGCGTTTTCGTTGCCGGTGAACTCAAAGATTGGGTTCTGCTCGGATCAGGCCCGCCGTCCGACGGCCGATCCCTAAGGCCGCGGCCGTCTTGGCTATAATGTTGTGTGCTCTCGCGCATTCCGGGCGCGGGTTTTATCGAAAGGGAACTATGCCGACTGACGTGGTCATGCCCCAGATGGGCGAATCGATTTTCGAGGGAACCATTACAAAATGGCTGAAGAAGCCCGGCGACAAGGTCCAGCGCGACGAGCCGCTCTTTGAGATCTCTACCGATAAGGTCGACGCAGAAATTCCTGCACCCGCTACCGGTGTTCTTCAGGAAATCAAGGTCTCCGAAGGCAACACGGTTCAGGTAAACACCGTCGTCGGTGTCATCGGAGAAGGCAACGGCGCTACAGCTTCTGCTTCACCTGCAAAGATCGCGGCGCCATCACCGCCAGCCCCAACAACGCAAGCTCCCAGGCCGGAGCCATCCCCTGCACCTTCTCAGGCCGCTCCATCTCAGGCCTCTCCAGCCGTCGAGAAGGAAGACAACGAATCCGATGTCCGCTCTTCTCCGCTGGTCCGCAAACTTGCCCGCGAGCATAACGTGGACCTGGCCAAAGTCAGCGGCACCGGCACCGGCGGCCGCGTCACCAAGCAAGACATTCTCGACTTCGTCGACCGCGGCTCCTCAACGCCAGCGTCAGCGCCTGTTTCACCGGCCCGCGTCCCGCCAGCGCCACAGGCCATTCCGGGCGATCTGGTTCCCATGTCGCAAATGCGGAAAATCATCGCTCAACGCATGATCGAGTCGCGTCGCACCAGTGCCCATGTCCACTGCATGTTTGAAGTCGATATCACCCGCATCGTCAATCTGCGCAACAAACTCAAAAGCGGATTTGAGCAGCGTTACGGCGCACGCCTTACTTTCATGCCCTTCTTCGTGCGCGCGGCCATCATCGCGCTCCAGCAGTTCCCCATCGTAAATGCCTCGCTCGAGGGCGATAACGTCCGCTACCACAAGCATGTGAATGCCGGCATCGCTGTCGCCCTCGACTGGGGCCTCATCGTGCCTGTTCTCAAGGGTGCCGATGAATTAAACTTCCTCGGATTGCAGCGCGGTATCACCGATCTGGGCGAGCGCGCCCGCTCCAAGAAACTGATGCCCAACGACGTTGAAGGCGCAACCTTCACCATCACCAATCCCGGCCAGTTCGGCGCCGTCTTTGGCTTGCCCATCATCAACCAGCCCAACGTCGCCATCTTGGGCATTGGAGGGATCACCAAGCAGCCCATGGTGCTGACCGACAAGGACGGAAACGATTCCATCGCTATCCGTTCCGTTGTCCACCTCACCCTGGGCTACGATCACCGCATCATCGACGGCGCCGTTGCCGACCAGTTCATGGCGTTCGTTAAAAAGACCCTCGAAAACTGGAGCGAAGACGTCGGCTAGACGGTATCGCCGGGTGCCCACTCAAGCCGGTCTTTGGCTTGAGTGGAGTCCATCGGCTAACGACCGCTCCCTCACTCACACCGACTTACCTGATGGCTGACGGCTGACAGTTGATGGCTCTTTACCACTTAGTCGTTACCCTCAACCCCTCCAACTGCGCAAATGTAACCGGCGTCCCCTGCACAGCCAGCAAATTAGTAACCGCGCCTTCGATGTTTGCAATCACATCCGGAGCTACCCCCCCGATCTTTGCCGATGCCAGAATCGATTGGAGCAACGAAAGTACAAGACTAATCAGAGTTGCTGCGCCCATTAGATGGCTCCTTTAATCTGCAGTGTCAGCGTGGCAGCATTCGCGATGGCTACCTGAAGTGCCGCTTGCGCTGACTTGACTGGAACACATGTGGCCGTCGGGTCGGGAGGAGCCAGCGTCGGCGTCCACCCGCAGTAAGACTCAACCGCAGTAATCAGTGCGTTTTCGCCGGACACTCCCCGATCGATGACCTGGCAGATTTCCTGCCCCGGGTTCGCCGCACAGCTCGCTTGATATTTGGTCTGAGCGGCAACAATAGAACCCGAAAGCGCCGCGGCCGTGTCCCGAGCCTGGTTCTCCAGCGGAGAACAACCAAGCATCGGAAATAGAGTAAGCACAAGCATAAGTAGCGTCACTTGTTTCATGATTAACTCTCCTTCGTCAAAAAGATTGATGGCAGAATGGCGTGCAATAATTGGGCTGCCGCGTTAACCCACGCGAATGTCATGGGATGCGCCGAAATGAACGACGGCGTGAATAGCGCCGCCCCGATCGTTGCAGCAAGCGTAAGTGTCAAAGGGCCATACTGGCTTAAGTAGTTCATGGTTATCCCCCAATACCCGGCTATGCCGGGCCGTGTTCGAAGCTTGTGTGTGTGAGTATTGTTACTTCGGAAGAAGATGATCGTGCAGAGCAATCACAGCGCTGATCACAAATGCGATCGCCGCCGTCACCAGACGGTCATAAACATTTCTTTTGATGTCATTTCGCTCCAGGAACGTTAAACGATCCTCAGCCAGGCGCATCCGGCCAGGTTGTCCATTGCCAACGATCATGTCGATCTTGGCCTCCAGGCGTCCCAGTTTTTCCAGCACGTCAAGCTGAAAATCGCTGCTCGTATGAATTACTACGGGCGACTGAACTCGTCCTTCGTATCTGTTGCCGTCATCGTTATGTCTCATGTTGAATAAGTCATTGGATAATCTACATGCAGCGCCGTCGAATATCTCGAATACTTGGGCGGTGAACTGCTGTCATAACTCCGCAAGAAGTAATCCTGTCCTCGGGCATAGCGAGGTAGGGTGAAACTGCTATTCGTGAAGCGGCCAAGCAGGTTGCGATTGTTGCCGGTTCCCCATCCCGTATCCGAGTACCGCACTTCGATCCCTCCGCCAGTAGGCGGCGTTAATCCTGCATCGATAGTGACAGTTGTTGACGTTACAGTTGTAACCTCCGCGTCGACGAGGTCGGCCAGATAGATGTTGCCCACCTGAGTTACATCGATCGGCGTGAGCACCTGTGCCTGCTTCACCAGCGCTGTTGCGAAGGAAAAATCGAGCGACGGATCCCCTGCATCCACAAACCGTATCGTATAGCGCAAGGTTTCTCCCGCAATGTCGACCACAACCAGGTCAACCTCACGCACGATCGCCAAAAATGACGCCGACCGCGACGGCACATTCACTGCCAGCCCATCCCCCGGAAAAATGTCCGGTGCCGCACCAGGAAGAAACTGGCCCCATGCCTGGTACTCCCCCAAAAAGCCCTGCCCCGCATCATCCAGCAAGGCCAGCGCCGCCATTTCGCAGTCCGCCGACGTGCGTGGCACGGGTGTTCCAATATGCCTCACACTTCCTCGTACTCCATCGTCGGCCCCATTCTGATGAGCCGCAACGCTCGCCGAATTGATCACCCGCCCCATCGCATGCCCCCGGCCGCGATACGTCACTTCAATCGTTTCGTTGGCCGCGGGAATATACTCGGGATAAAATTCGAGCTTCGGCGAATTGGAAACTCTGCACTCTCCTCCCTCAAGCAAGGTCCCCGTTCGTGTTGTGGTCGGATTTTCCTGCGGCACTGTATTGCGTACCAGCGCATCGATTGCGAGATAGATGTAGGTAAATGTCACCGAGCACTGCATGCTGGCCGCGTTGATCAGCGCATAAGTGCAGAACCCGGGCGCATTGCTGATCACCCCGTCATACAAAACCGTTGCTGGCGCGACCTGCGACGCGGGATTCGTCGGATCGATGTCATGCACTGCCAAAACCACGCGAACATCGCATGCCACAGCGCCCCCGCCACGCGGACTTCCACTCGGGTGCAGCGAGGAGTGAAACACCTGCTGCATCCGGTAAATCTCCGTAGGATACAATTGGGTAGTAAAGATGTAGTGATGGCCCGCTTGCGTTGCCAGCGGCGTACCCGTCAATGCGCCGCCAACCAGCGCTTGGATACTGCAATTCGTTCCCGAGGGCGTAATTCGAAAGCCGGCCATGCAACCGGCAATCGAAGCTGTTCCGCCATAAAGCCCGCCGATCACCCCATCCGATGCGGCATTGAACGCAACGTCGCCATGTTCCAGAACCGTCGCTCCTCCCAGTTCGACCTGCTCCACGAAACTTCAACAGTGTCTGGCCGTCCTGTCCGTTCCCGCCCGCTAACTTGCAGTTGTCCCCCGCTCAC
Organism: uncultured Acidobacteriaceae bacterium; assembly: GCA_963709055.1. Taxonomy (GTDB): domain Bacteria; phylum Acidobacteriota; class Terriglobia; order Terriglobales; family Acidobacteriaceae; genus Acidiflorens. Next base: position 170,059 of record CAVPUZ010000011.1, on the reverse strand, counting down.
AGAAATTACGCGCAGCGGATCGGCGACCACCCAGTGCGATGGATTGAGTTCCGCATACTCCTCGTCCAGAATCGTGCGGTTATAAAGGGGAATCTCATTTTTGCGTGTGAACGGAATCTGCGAAAGATAAAAAAGAGTTGTGCGGCCATCCCCCACGAAATAATCTTTCACGTGCGCGGCCGGCTCCAGTTGTCCAAGAACCGTCAAGTCGTTCACCAGTCGGTTCACGCTTTGCAGTTGGAGATCGGCGGGAGAAAACGATGGATCGCTCTCCGCCAGAGCATATGTGTTTTGCGCCAGCGGAGCGAAAAAAAGCTTGCCATCATCATCCCGAAAGCTGCACCGGGCCGCCAGTGCAATCTCCGCTCGCCGATGCCGCCCAGGTCTTCGATGGATCCACGCTGAAATACGGAATCGTATCGCCAGCTTCGATGCCGGTAACATCAAACCATCCTGGCAGCGCGTCCTCTGTGAGCTGTCGAAGCGCATCGCCGGCGCTTCGGGCAACAAAAGGAGGAACCGGCGGCGGCGCCTTCTGATCCAACAACATCGCATCGCTTTGCACGACTAACTCGTACCGGTAAAGCGCACCGTGACTATCCCAGCCAAGATACTCGTAAGATGGTGCCGTCGTAAGATATCCCGTGAATAAGTGGCTGCCGCTGCTCCGGGTCAACGTCACCCGCGCACCGGTTGCTGGCACCGCCACGCTTCCCGGTCCAGACGCAAGGCTGACCTTGAGCTCCGCTGGAGCATTCAATTTGCGTACCACGCTCATACTCTTGCTCGCGTCGACGAAAGCGGTGAAATCTTGCGCGCCGCGTCCGTCGAGATTGTCGATCATCAGTTTCATGCTTTACCTTGAAGAGCAAGAATCCGGCCATGGGCGGTCGAGTGCTCGTTAATTAGGTCTTCCCCGGCCCGTCTAACTCGAGACTGCCATTTAATAGATATCAGCTTCCCTCGCTGGAAAGTAACTGCGATAACACAACACAACCGCCGCATCGTTCCCGTCAACCGTAGGCAGTGCCGTGAACGACGCATACAATGACATTTCGCCAATCGGTTTTTGAATCTCCACCAGACTTTCCCGCTGCCACGTCGGCTTCACCGTGCACGGACTCAGATTCGGATAGTAAAAACACACTCGCCCGCCCGACTCTTCCTCCATCACAAATAATCCCGACCATTGCTGCAGGAATGCGCCGCCCTCGCGATCTACAAACGCGATCACCTTTTGTACTGAAGCTCCTGCAGCCGGCGCTCCTCCCGGCAGTGCCTGTGCCAGAACCAGCGACGTGGCAGTTGTTTGCGCGACGCGCGCCACGTTAAACGTAACTCGTCGTACATAGTTCGAGTCTTGCCGCACATCGCCCGCATTGTTGACGTACGCCGCCGCGATTCCCGTACCGACATATCCAGTTTGCTGAAGATAATCGACATCGCAAGCCACAATATCCCCCGCCTTGAATACCGTCGCAGCTTCCGTCCCCACAATTAGTTCTTCCGCGGTTGAACCTGTCAGCAGCGGTACCGCCGGCAGCGGAACGCCCCCCGAACCTGCTCGCGCCGCGCTGGGATCGGTCGCCAGAACATTCATGTGCTCCGCGCCACCCGCGAGCGCCATCTGCAATTTCCCCCAATCGCGGAACTCGAACTCAACCTGCGCCCCGAGCGCGCGGCGCGCCTGCGCGGAAACTGCTCCCGCCGTCCCTCCTGGCAACCCCTCGATCTGCGATGTGCTGGTCCGCTGAAAGTTTTCGATCCATCCAAGGTCAAGCCACGGGGCAGGAGGAGCATCGAACTGAAATCCGCTATCTTTCGATGGATCGAAGATCGCCGTTGGCCCATTCACCCGATCCACCGGTGCGAAATAAGCCCGCGTCTGGCGCGCCACTGGTCGTAAACCCGTGCGCGTCATGCCACCACCTCGGGAAGAAAGAAATATAGCTTCAACTGGGCATACCGCGAAACCCGAGCCGTCCCCGCGCTCCACTGCTGTTTCGCAATGGGCGTATCTCCCGGATCATTCCCAAGTTCCGGCACTGTCCAGAAAATTCCAGCGCCCAAATCGGCGCTCGGGCTCTGGCTGTAATCCAGCATCTCGGTATGCGGAGGATCGCAGATGCTAAGCAGTTCTACATCCATCTCCGCCAGCATCCGCCCGCGATCCACTCCCGTTCCGCCGCTTCCTTCGCTCGCATACCAGATGCCACATTCCACTCCCAGCATGGGATGCGAACTCGCCGCAATCAAAACCTCACCCCAATCCACGTAGAAGACTCCCGGCTGCGCTTCCCCAAATCGCGGCTCCAAATTTTCGCGGACCACAATTCCCGGCAGCGTCACACCATCGATCACCACCGTTCGCGCCGGATTCAATGCCGCCAGACGCGCTCGCAGCGCCATGAAAAAACTGTCTTTCGCCGCCTGCATATCTTTCCTCTAGCCCTCACTTGTTGTCTTCCCGAGCGGAGCCGAGGGAGCCCTACTCCCCAACTGCGCTCGCCTTCGTGCTCGTCTGCGTCCCCTGTGGTTCAGGCCTTTTGCCGCGAACCAACCGACCCTGGCCCTAAGCCACCGCCAGCACGCGATAGAGATAGGCCACGCCCTCAAACCGCTCCACCAGAAATCCTTCAATGTGGAACACCTCTCCCTGATAAACGATCCCCAGCGCCGTATCGAACAAAACCTCCGCCGACGCTACGTTCCGCTGGCTTACTTGCTCTGCCATCGCCGAACGTCCCGCCAGTAGCTCGATTCGTCGCCGTGGCCCGTTGTTCTCCGTCGTCAGCTCCCTCACGACCACCGGCGCAATCGATGCCTGCTCCACTCCTGGATCGACCAATCCCAACTCCGCCACTGCATCTGCCGGCATTCCTGCCGCTGCAAATAACAGAATTACCTCGGTCCCGCCCAAAGCGCGCACCAGGGCATCCGCCGCGCGCGCTGCCCCACCTCCTGAAATTCCCGTCATCGTCAGCCAACCTTCTGCGCAACGTACGGCGCCAGCAGCTCTTGTACGGTTTCATCCAGCAGCGAATCGGAGAAATACCAGAGTTGAAGATGTTCGAGCATGCCTTTCTTCACATTCAATCCGGGCGTGACCTGCGCGTTTTTCGCAATCTGCGCGCACGCCACCTTCACCGCATCCGGAAACGGATTCCACCCTGCCGTATAAACAATCTCCAGTTCGTTGAACGCCCATGACAAGGCATTCAGTGGCAGCGTGACTTCTCCCGTGTCGGCAAAGAAATCCAGATCCGCCACATTCAGCTGCGCCCACGTTCCCGGAATCCCAAACGCGATCGCCACATCCCATGACAAGTCCTTATAACTCGTCTCGCCGCGCCGCGGCATGGCGTACCGTGCTCGTGCCGACACAATCGGCGACGTTGCCGGCGCTACTGCAGTCAGCGGCAAGTACGTCAATCGCACCGGCCTCTGCCCGGTTTCCGTTCGCAATCGCTCCGTGTACTGATTGACCGCCAGCGTCGTCCTGCGGCAGTGAGAATCCACAATCGCCGATGCCGCTGTCACCCAGGCCGCATCTGTCGTAGTTTCCAGCCCGTACGCTTCATATTCCGATGGCTGCAAATAATTCATCTCTTCAACCTCATGTCATCCTGAGCGGAGCGGAAACTTCGCGAAGCGCAGTTTCCGCGGAGTCGAAGGACCCCTACACCCTCCACGAATCGCGGCCCCGGCCGTGATCGATTCCTCATCTCTATCCCGTTAGCCCTCAGTCCTCGGTCCTCGCCCTCAACCACGTCACCACTGAGAACTGAGAACCGAGAACTGAGAACTGAGAACGCGCCCTATCTGGTCACCTTCACTTCGTAGTGCGCATACGACGCGCCCTTCACCACCGGCGCCCCGAACTTCACCACCACGCTCTGCGTCATCAATGAACTCGGCAGTCCCAGCTTGAAGACCCGCGGGTTCGGCTCCGTCAGCCAGTGATACTCGACCAGGTCCTCGCTCACGATGTAGGCCGGCAGCACCGCGCTGCCGCTTCCCGGTGTCCCCGTGTAAGACAGAGCCCACTCCGGAATCAGCGGCAAATCGCCCGCCTGCGTGCTCAGAGTTTTCACGCTCAGCCCGCCCGTGATCTGTGTGGTTGACATCACCACGTTGAACTCCGCCTTCATTTCGCGATCAATCAGGTCCAGCAGCACCGGGTTCGCATAGATCGCAGTCGGCCGCACCTCGAACGACGAGTTCGAGACCATCTGCGCGATCGTGCTCTTCAGTCCGTCCACGATGCTTTCCGTCGCGGTGATCGTCGTCGTGTTGCCGCCCGCCTCGATCTGCCCGATCGCCCCGAAATACTGAGGTGTCGTCGGCGTGCTCAGCGACGTGTCATTGCCGTTCCACAGCGCAACATCGTGCGTGCGCAGCAAACCCTCAACCGAGTCCGCCAGGTCCTTCGCCTGCAAATAGGCGAATTGGCTCTGTTGAGTTCCCACTTCCATGTCGAACAGGTTGTAGTTGATCTGCGACACCAGGGCCTTCAACGGAACGCTCCGTTCCACCCGCGTCGGAGCCTGCAATGTCGGCTGAATGTTTCGCGGATCGACGAACGCCTGCGCCGCCGTCGGCGAAGCGATCGCCGTCTCTTCGAAAAACCGCGACGGATGCCCCGTCGCCGGCACCTGTTTCATTCGCTGGCCAAACACTCCGCGCCGCCGCACGATGTCAAAAATTTCCGTTTGATACCGCTCAATCTCGACTGCGCCCGGCCCAAGAAAATCCGCCGCCGCCTGCAAATCCAGAAAATTCGCTTTCATGTTTTCTCCTCAAATTGATTTCTCTTGTGTGACGCGCGGGTGCCCCACTCAAGCCTTCTTTTGGCTTGAGTGGGCATACCTTCACCCGATAAAAAAAGGCGCGATCAATCGCGCCTCTGTGCTTTTCCTGACGGCTGACGGCTGAGCGCTGACGGCCGCTACTCGATCATCCCCGCCCGCGCCAATTCCGACTTCACCGCAATCCGCTGCTCCACGCTCAACGACGCCAGCGTCTTATTCAGCATCCCCGGATCCATCCGATCGCTTTCAATCTCGTTCTTTGCGATCAGCGCCGCCACCACCGGAGACAGCGTCTTCCGTACCATCCGCGAAGCCTGCGCCTTCAGATCGGCGTTCGACTTCTCCAGCTCTGCCACCCGCTGATTTAGTTCGGTCCCAGCTCCCTCCAACTTCTCCCGATCCGCTGTTTGTGCAATGCTCTCTTCGACAGCCGCCACAATCCGGTCCACCTTCGCGTTCAGCATTTCCTGCTGCGCATCCAGTTTTCCCAGAACCCGATCCAACGTCTCCGTCGCTGCCGCCAGTCGCTCGGCCGCCGCCATCATCTGGTTCACCATCTCTTCATTCATCCGTTTCCTCCATTAGTTACCAGTTACTCATGCTTCTATGACGCGTTCCTCGTCCACTGTCATCCTGAGCGCAGCGGGAGCGTGCGAAGTAAAGCTCCCGCGGAGTCGAAGGACCCCTACCCCCTCTCCGGGCTTCATCCCGCTACTGATGCCAGCTATCGAAACCCGCACTCGTGCAGCACAGGCCGGTGAATCGAACCAATCACCCCAACTCAATCCAAGTCGACCGGTACGCCGCCTTGTCCCGCCGCAACACAGCCGCCCCCGTGAATGTGACCCGGTTCAACACCCACACGGTCGCCTTGATGTCTTCCACCATCGCGTCCGCAATCTCATACGACATCCCCAACCCATCTTGTGTGGCGCCGGACCTGTCTTGAGCAAGCGCCGAATGCGCCCCTATCCGTGCTGCCTTTTCTGACGGCTGATGGCGGATGGCCGATGGCTGCTTTCCCAATCTCCGCCACCATCTCCGGAAAATCGCGCCCATAAAGAAATCCGCCAACTGCAATTTCCCGCCCCACAATCTCCGCCCGCGTGATCACTCCAATCTTCCGCCGCGTGTCATGGCCATCCAGTCGCGGAGAGTAATCAAGTCCCATTCCCAGCAGCGACGGAATCGCCTGCTCCGCAGCCTTCCTGGTCAGAAGCACCCGATGCCCCCGCGCGCCCGCCGGAGCCTTGTCCGACGCAGCATCGACAAACGTCAACACTCCCCGAAACGCAACCCGGTTCGGATGTCCATGCACCGCCGGCATCTCAATCGCCATCGACTCCAGTGACAACTCCCATTCCACACTCCTGACTTTTGTTTGTTGTTGTCATCCTGAGCGAAGTGAGGCGAAGGCCGAACGAAGTCGAAGGACCCCTGCTCCCTCAATCGCACGGTACCGCTAGAAGGCGTTCTCTCCGCGCCTCTGTGCCTGAAATCTGATTCAAGAACTAACAACGGCGAACTTACTTCTTCAATCTGACTTCTAACTTCTGACTTATAACTTCTGCAATCCCTCACACAATCTCGCTGAGCCCCCGCGCCCGCCTAACTTCATTCACCGTCAACACCCCATTCCGCAGCAGGATCTCGTCAATCTGCGCCTGCTCCATTTCATCGCTCGCGTCAACGTCGGTGAACACAAACTCAAGGTCGGTCCATCCCAGCTTCTTGCCGATCGCATCCCGCGTCAGATGTTCCGCCACCAGGCGCGCCGTCGGCACAATCGCCGACCGGAAAGCCATCTCGGTCATCTCCGCCGCCGTCGCCCGGTTCACATCGCTGGTAACTCCCAAAAACTGCGCGGGTAAGTCGAACGCGTCGGCAATAATTCGAATCAGAAATTCCTGCCACGCCAGCCGGAGGTCTGCGTCGTTCCCCGCCGCGAACCGCAGCACCTCCGGCTTCGACTCCGCCGACATAATTGGAACCCGGCCCGTGCCTTCAATCTCGTCCTGCCACCAGCGAATCAATCGCTCATGATTTGCCGGCGTCAGACCCTGCAGCCACAGCGCATACTGCACCACCGAATTCGAAGCCAGCCGCCCCGCATACCGTGTGCCGCTAAGAATGTGTTGATCGTTTCAAACGCCACTTCCACCCGCCCCAGCCCGAACGGCGTGTGCGTCCTCGCATTCAGCCGGATATAACTCAGCTCGTCATCGTTCAATACGATTTGCCCGTCCGCCCCATAAAGCCCAGTCACCTGCACATATCGCGGAGAGTCCGGCCGCCCATCCCAATCCGTCATAATTCGAATCGTCGCCCCATCCACCGGCCACATCACCAGAGGTGCTTGTGGGCGAACGACCGGCGCCGTCCCGCCCGCCCAAGCCGGGACGGAGTCTCGGCAGCTTGCCGGCTGCCACCCCGCCGCTAGATCCACCTCAATCGCCCCATACCCGCCCACAATCACATCCTCCAGCACCTGCTCCACAAACGACCGGAACGAATCATCCGGATTCGGAGCCTCAAAATTCGCGGTCAATATCTGCATCCGCTGCGGTCCATCCGGCAATCTGCTCGAGCGATCGCCCGCTCCGTGGCTGGATCCGCCACCGCATTCCTGCGATCCGGTCCTTAATTACATTGATCGCCCGCCGCGCTATCGGAGTCTCCGCAAACCGCCGCAGATTAGCCGGCGTCGGCTTGGGCACAACGTTGTGTTGCGCGGATGCTCCCGTTCGCGATCCCGCCCCCGGTAGCAATGTCTGCGGAAATTTACCGAATGCGAACGGGGCCAGGTTCGACCCCGCTCCCATCGTGCGCCGTGCGGCGCGGGCGCCCACGCCCGCGAAAACAACATTCCGCGCGACAAACTTCCAGCCACTCCCGCAGCGACACTTCTCCCACCCGGCGCACCGCGCCGCGAACCGCTTCTCGAATGTTCATGATCTCCTCTGCCCGCGTAGAAACGGCCGCCCTCTGCCGTCCAGTCGAAACGAACTCCCCAGGAATTACGCGATGTCATCCTGAGCGGAACAAGAACTTCACGAAGTGAAGTTCCTGCGGAGTCGAAGGACCCCTACTGCCTAGCCACTGTGCGGTTAGTTACGAAACTCCAAGGAGACTTCGCAAGTCTTCTCCTCCGTGCGCCTCTGTGTCCTCGGTGGTTCAAGCTTTTTTACAAGGAGCTTGCCAAAACTTTCCAACAGACGCAAACGGCGCAGCCAATGCCGCGCCGTTCCCAGAATTCACCTCTGCAATCTGACCTCTAACCTCGAACCTCACTACGCCCTCAACTCCCGCCTCACCTCTTCCGCAATCTCTGCCATCTCGCCCACGCCACGCACCTCGATCTCGTTCGCCCGTAACATCCCAATCCCCGAAGCGATCTCGCCCGTCCCCCGAATCGCATCTTCATTAATGATCGCGGTCAACAAAGCCTCTTCATCCCGCTTCCGCATCCCTTCCTGAATCTTCGAATACCGGTAAGCCAGCGTAACCGCCGGCTCCCGGCTAAGATTCAACGCCAAGCGCCTGAAACATCTTCAGCGACTTTCCCACGCGAAATCCAAAGTCCACGCGAAACGGATCGTTCTCCCCAGTAAACTCTTTCATCTCAATATCGCGCTGCAGCAAACCCAACAACCCCGCATCCGCAAACGCCTCTTGCATTCTGCCCACAATTCCGATCCGCCCCAATCGCCGCGCCCGCTCCGGAGGCTGCATCGGATCCAGGTAATCCCGCGCCAGCACCTGCATCTCCGCCATCGGATCCAGCGCTACCAATCCCTTCGCCGGCCCAACATCAAACAGCGGCCCAAATCTTTCCTCCAGCATCGTCACCAGATCCTCGCGCCGCCGGATCTCCTTCAATTGTCCGCGCACCGCCGCTTCCAGCTTTTCGAAAACCTCCGTCTCAATCTCCGGAGCAAAGCACTCCACTCGCTTCCAGTCCCGGGTAAACCGCACATCCGCAAACTCGCCGTTCGCCTCGACCAGCACCACGCCCACGGTCATAAAATCGTCCCGCAAAACATGCGGCACCACCCGCAACAACAAAACCTCGAACTGTCGCTTCTCAGCCATGAATGAAGCCGTCAGCCCTCAAAAAGTCACCACTCCTGGCACCCCAAGAGTCTGTGACTACACTACCCGTTGTCATCCTGAGCGCAGCGGATGCGAAGCGAAGCGCAGCAGCCGCGGAGTCGAAGGACCCCTACGTGTCCCGTGCTCACGCCTCACTCGACCACTCCGGAAACGGCCTCCGCGGCGACACCCGAAACGCCGATATCAACTCCCGCACCATCGTCTTCCTCTCGATCAGCCGCTGCACTAACGCCTCCAACTCATCCCACGACGCCCCATACCATGCCGGAGGAATCTCTCCCGCCACTCGCCAGATCGCGTCCTCATCCAGCATCTCGATCCGCGACAACCACGGCTCAAACGAATTCCACCCGTTCACCTGCGCATAAACTTCATTCCGCGGATACACCCCCCGCAGCGGAAAATCCGGAAACGTCCACTCCCCCGCATTAAAGCAATATCCCTGGTCGATAAATGCCGCCGAATACTTCCGCTCCCGCATCTTCCGCCAAAACGCCGCCTGCCGCCCATCCGCGTTACACGTCCACTTATCCAAAGCCAGAATCCCTGCAAACGTCTCCAAATTCCGCACCCGGTCCAGCATCTCCGGAGGCAAATAATCGAACACCTGCCCCTCCACCGGACTCACCACAAACCGCGACCCAAACTGCAACCCCGCTTCCACCTGGATCTCATGGCTCCCCAGCACAATCGTCAACTCCGCAGTATGCTCCACCAGCCATGACGGAACGTCCACCACCTCGGCCACCGGAACCGGCAATCCCACCCGCTCCGCCAGCCGTGTCGCCAGAAACTCATTCGCCAGCACCCGCTCGTGCTGCGGATTATTCCGGAACTTCACCACATAATAATGCCCATCGTCGCAGCGCATAAGATGTCCCTGCGCCCCGCCCCGCATCCTCTTTATGTGCTGCACAGCAGCCGTCGGCATCGCATCAACACTAACGAGCACTCTTGCAGGAGCCTCAAAACACGGTCATCCTGAGCGCAGCGGTTGCAAGCGAAGCGCAGCAGCCGCGGAGTCGAAGGACCCCTAGCCCCAATCACCGCCCGCCGCGTGCCCCATCCTGGCGTCGCGATTTGCGATGTTAGGGGTGGGGATTTTCGACGGAGCGCACTCTGCAATCTACCCTTTCAAGACTCCCTCGCGTGTGACCCCCGCCACATCCACATTGTTCAGTTTCCCCGAGAATGCGATTTCCTACCTCGCCTCCCGTACTCCCTTCCACCCCTTTGCCGCCATCTCGTCCCGCACCGCCAGCGCAATCCCCATCGCCATCACGCAGTCGTCATGCGCCCCCGGAGCCGCTCCCGTCGTCCCATTCACCGTCCGCACAAACGTCCTGCACTCATTCCACAACCTGGCGCTTCGGAATAACTCCGGCGACTCCGCCATCACCTCCGCCATACTCTCGATCATTACCGGACGGCTCGCCTTCGACGTCAGCCACCCATCATCCCCATCTTGTCTCATAAATCTCCTGATAGGTCGGTGTGCCGCAAATGCACCAGCAGCGCCGCGCCATGATTATTCCGCTCCACCGCCAGCATCGCCGAGTTATAGTCTTTCGCTAACTCGCACCAGTTTGTTGCACAGCTCCTTCAGCGCAAAATGCCCGTGCAACTCGGCGCACTGTGTTCCCGACTTTCTTTCGATCACCTGCGCGCACGAGAAATCCCCATCCACGCCCCCACCCGCCGGATCCACTCCTATCACATAGCGCTTTCCCGGCTGCGGAGGCAGCCAGATGCTCAGCTCCCCGTTGTACCGCGTCTTCAGCGGTTCCGGCGTCGCCGCCAGTGCCTTGTCGATCACGTCCAGTTCGAACACGCACTCGCCCGACGTCCGGAAGCATGTCACCGCATCTTCCGCGAACTCCTGTCCCGCCAGTCCGCGCAACGCCGCCCTCTGCCGCCGCCGCCACGCAATCTGCCCCACCGTCAGCCCGTGCGCCGATCGCCAGCGCCGCCTCTTCCTCTGTCATCTCAAACAACGGACCCGTTTCGCTCTTGTAACTCGCCTCAAACCACCACGGAAAAAAGTGCCGCGTGTATCCTGTCTCCTCCGCTTGCTGCCATTCCTGGTAAAACGAACCCCAGGCGCCGTTCGCCGTCGACTCCAGCACAATCTCTCCGCCCGGCACCACCGCCGCCCGCAGCGAAGCCAGTGCCTCCTCGCCGTCCCGGCCCCACCGCGAAACCTCCGTGCAATGCAGGTTCTGGATCGTCCTCCCTCGCCCCGCATTCTCGTCCGCCGACGCCACCGTAAACTCGCTGTCCAGCCGCGGAAACACCAACTCCCGCGCGCTCGAATGCGACGTCTTCAGCGGCCCCTTCTGCGATTTCTCCGCAAGGTTGTCCCAGAACCGGTGCACGATCCGGAAAATCTCCTCCGCCGCCTCCCGGTCGTGCGCCACCAGCATCGTCAGCGTTCCGGGCCGCATGATGGTCTGCACAAAATATCGCGCCGCCACATACGACGTGATCCCCACCTGCCGCGCCTTCAGCACGATGTTCCGCTTCGCCTTCGTCTCGGCGCAGTCGTGCGAATACCTCAGCTGCGCCGGGTTCAATTGCATCAACTCCACCTGCCCAAGCTTCGTCCGGATCTTCAAATGCCGCTCGACCCATACATCCCCTTCCGGCATCTTGAACGGCCCGGCGCTTCCCGCAACTTCCCGCCAGAAGTCCGGATCGTTCGTCGGCTGGTCAAGCGTCTTCCCGGAATCGATAAGTCTGTCTAACTCGCTCCGCCACGCCTTCTCCCAATCCTTCTTCGCCGAACCCTTGCCCTGAACCACACGCTCCTCGTCCTCCCGAGGGTACCCAGCCAGTGTCTGCAAATGGTCGAGCTGTCCTCCCGGCACGATTACCCCGGCAGATACCACTACTCCTCCCGGTACCCCCGGCACCCACTTGTCGTCTTTCCGAGGCCTGCCGCGCCGCCGCCCCGCTGGAGCCCTCCCAACCCGAATCTCCCCGCCGCTCTCTTGACTCGCCCCGCGTCCCTCTTCATGAATCGTCTCGCAACTCTTTTCGCGAATTTTTTCGTCTTCTTCTTCCTGTCCCCGGTCCTTCTTCTTTCCCAAAAACCTGTCCCCCACTCTGCCCAATAAGCCCTACCAGCCCGCGGAAAAACCCCGATTTTGATGTTGCTGTGGAAGGGTGCGGCCTGTTACAGTCTGCTGAAAAACTCGGTTTCGTATCAGGTAATCGCTTCAGCGATACCGCAAGTCGTTCGAAATCAGTTGCCCCTAAAGTGTGTGCGTGAGAACTCGAATTTCCAACTTGCGGTGGAACATTCTCTGCGATTATCAGCCGCGAAGCGGCGTAAGAATGCAGCCCACGGCGCGAGCCGTGGGTGCAGGTTGGAAACGATCAAGCCCCGGAGGGGCGCAAGACGAGTTCTCGCGCACACACTTTAGGGGCTGGATCTCGAAATTTCTACTTTTTCAGCAAACCGTTTAGCCGCACCGTAACTTACTTTTTCGGCAACCTCCTAAGATGTTGGCTTTCGAATTCGAGTTCGCGCTTTAGCGCAGTGTCCTTGGTCTTGTCATCCTGAGAGTGTGTGACTTTTTGTGCCCCAGGTTCGCGCGCGTTCTCTGCGCGCTAACCTGGGTTACTCGGGTCATCCTGAGCGCAGTGAGGCGAAGCCGAACGAAGTCGAAGGACCCCGAGTCCGCTCGCGCTCTCAAACGGAAGCCGCCAGGCATTCTTCCCGCGCTACCCGTTTTGACCGCGTGAAGCCTCCTTATTGCGGCTACTTTCCCTTATCACCCTGAGCGGAAGTTGCCGCGGTGACGGTACTAGTGGCAGGTCCTGCCTGACGGCTGATGGCTGATGGCTGACAGCTGCCCCTCAATGCCCCGCGCTCACGCTCTCCGGCACATACGCATAAGCCCCAATCTCCCACTGCGTCCCAAACAAATTCTGATTAATCCCCATCAGATCGTATTGGTACTCCGCCCCCATGTTCGCGCCCCTATCCCGCACCGGCGAATTCGCCGTAGGCCGAAAATCCGCCTCCACTCCATTCGAGGGACAAACGTAATAACTCCCCGCCACATACCCGGCGGGTACCGCATCATTCGCCGAGCACCCCAGCAACAAGTTCACCATCTGCGTGTTCGATTCCAGAGTCGCGCCCCCCTGCACCAGCGCATCCATCATGTTCTCTACCTCATCCGGACGCAGTTCGTTCACATGCCAGAAATACCCAATCGGACGGCCCCAAAGCGCGTTCTTGAACAGATCCTGACTAACTCGATTCCGCATCGCCTGGTAACTCAGCCCCTGATAGTAAGGAACCATCCCCTGGCTAAGAATGTTGAGCACGTCATATCCGGTCGCCAGCGTCGTATTCGCCCCACAACACGGCTTCAGGCTTCCCGTTCCCCGCACACCCGCATATCCCATGTCCCGCCGCGATCCCTTCCGTCACCGGATCCTCATAACTTCCCGGCATCACATACACTCGCTTCGATGGCAGCCCAGTGAAGTTCAAATTCATCCAGGCTTGCGCCCAACTCATCTCCTCGCTCTCCATCTGCGTCTCGTCCAGATCGAGGTTTTGCGCCACGCTCTCAATATCCAGGTTCGTCACATCCGCCAGCGAAATGCTGCGCGCTGTGCTCTTCGCATTCCCATCCAGACTCACCGTAAAAACGCCGCGCTGTTCGAGCGTGTACAGAATCCCGCCCAGCGTGTCCAGTCCCGTCGGCGCCTGTCCCGGAGCCGCGGGCGTCAAATTCCATGTAATATCCGCTGCCGGATCATCCGGGCTGGTCGTAACCAGAAAGCACGCCAGCTTCCCCGAGCCGCACGTGCTTTGTGAGTGCGAAATCGTCAACCTCACGCTCGTGGCCGCCGTCCCCGTGTATTGCAGATTTTCAAACGCATGGCATGGCACCGGAAACGGCCCGCTCGCCCCGCAACTCGCCGCCGGCGGATCCCAGTATTCATGCGAGATGGAGTGTGTATTCACGTCCCACCCCGCATTGATCCATCCCTGCACCTCGCTGATTATCGATTGCGAGTAACTCCCGCCCGTAACCACTGCGATGGACAGTGGAATTCCCTTTGCCCTCATCACCGGCAACAGCGAGTTGATATAAGTGTCGCTATATTGCACCAGTCCCGGATCGTCATAGCTGACCGTCGTGTAAGCTGGCCATCGCCGCCACTCCCGGACCCAGGGCGGAGTTTCCGCCGGTACATTGTGCGTCCCGCCCGTGGGTCCAGGTGTCCCCGACGTATCCACCGTTATGGCCGTCGCGAGATTGTTGGCATATAAGTGGCAGTAGTCGTAACTTACCGCCCCTTGTACGTTATCGATGATCCCGTATGCCCGATTTCCATAAGCCCGGCAGTTCTTGATCTCGAACGCGCACCCTCCGCTCGTGCATCCATCGAACCGGTAGCCCGCATAATTCATGTTGGCGTCGGTGTTATAAAGATGAATGTCCACCGGCGTTCCGCTCGGATGCACATAGAACCCCAACGGGACCGCGCCGTTCTCTACCTCGCTGTTCGCGGCTATGTTTGCAAACCACAAATGATCGCTCGTCCCCGCCGTCGGCGATTGCACCTGCACCCCGTAACTATCGAACCAGTCAATCTGCAGGTGCTGGATCTCCAGCCACGACACGCCATTAAGATTCACCAGGCTCTGGCCGCTCAGCACAATCGGCGCCACATTTCCGTAATGCGTCGCCGGATTTCCACCCGCGCTGTAAACATAAAGAACCGAATTCACAGCGTCGTACCACCAGTCTCGATCCGCGCCCAGCGCCGCTTGGCTTGCCTGTCCCACGCCCCAAACCGTGCCAAATCGCACATACTGCAATTGCGCCGGTGCCTGCGTCAGACAATAAAACCCCCGCGTCCCGCACTGCACCACAGTCGTCAGCCCGCTCGTAGCGGAAAACAGCGTAGCCGACCAGACGTTCGGATTCCCCGTTGTCTGCCACCAAGGCGCCGCAATCGGCAAATAACCCGTCAAATGCGGAGGCTGTCCGTTCCCATAACTATCGATCTTGATCAACGCCCCGCCCGTCGCCGGATTCGTCCCGCTCGATGGCGGCGTCAACGTCTCATTCCAGGTACAGTCCCGTTTCAGGTTGATCGTGTCCCCCGGCTGAAACGTCGAGATCCCCACCTGCAGCAGCGTCCGCCAAGCCAGCTGTGGACTCGTCCCCGGATTGCCATTCGCCCCGCCATTACAATCCACGTAATAGTCCGAGGCACACGCCAGCGGCGCCCCCATCAATAGGAGCAACAAAAGTGTTTTGATCATGTTTGTTTATTCGCCTGCCGTCGATTAGCGGGTTGATCGCACAGCGACACTTTTCTGGCGCCGTCGACATCGCCGCGCTTCTGTCATGTTGAGCGGAGCTGAGGCCTCGCGAAGTGAAGACTCAGCGGAGTCGAAACACCCCTAATTCCTCTTCCACGGCATCCTAAGGAAGCCTCTGATTAAGACCCCGAAATCCCTCCATGCACCTCTGTGTCCTCTGTGTCCTCTGTGGTTAAGCCTCGAGGCGCGAGTATCGAGCTCGGAGCCAAGGTTCGCAGCAGCTTCTTAATGTCAACGGCTCTGATTGTTCGAGACTCACGGCTCGAAACTCGCAGCTCAGACGTGCGAATAGCTCCAGGTCTTCAATTCTGCATCTGATAAGTAACCACCGCCACTACACCCGCCGGAGCCGTGCTGCACCCCGCGCCACCGGTCGTGACCCTAACCCTCAACAGATGTCCAGATGCGATGTTCGCACTCCCTGTTACCTGGCTATAAAAGTTCGACCCGGAAGTCATAGTGACAGAATAGCCTCCAACCTCGGCATTACTAGTCCCATCCCATACCTGCAGCGTAGGATAAGTCGTGCATCCAGCCGGCGCAGTGCTCGCAGAAAGATCGAACCCAGTGATCGTCATGCCAGCCGGAAGCGTCCAGTTACAGTAACTAACTCCGCTAGTCGTGGCCCCCGCCACCGGACACGTCCATGTCAAATAGATCTCGTTCCTCACATACGCTGTGCTCGCCAGTTTCCCGCTGTTATCTCCCGCGCTCTGTGTCGTCGCCGTCGTCCCATTCGGCAGCGCCGGAGTGCCGCTCAAATTGGCTGCAGTCCCGGTCGTATTCGCCGCATTATTCGGAATGTCCCCGCTCTGCGCCACCACAGCCCCCGTGCGCCCGAACACGCTCGTTACAGCGCCCCCGCCCGAAGGCATACACGAAGCCCCACTAGCCAGTTGACAACGGAACGTCCCGTCCGAACCAACGCCCAGCGAAAAATCCATCCCCGACGGCACTGTGGCCGTGGTTCCCGTCCATTCCTTCCCCGACCACTGCGTCGGGCTGCTGCTCGTCTGGCTGATGTTCCCCGCCACGCTCAAATTTCCATTGATCGTAACGTTACTAAGAAACGTCGGACTCCCCGCCCATCCCGACGAGCTAATCGACGTTCCATCCGGGTGCGTCATCACCCCACTAAAAGTAGGAGATGCCAAAGGTGCCGCCCCCGTAACTTGACTTACTGAGTAGTCTCCACTCGCCGCACTCACCGCTCCAGTGCGTCCGAACACCGAACTAACCGCGCCGCCGCCACCACCCCCGCTCGGCGGTCCCAGACTTACTCGCACCCCGCCCGCCTCGATTCGTCCAATCACCTGCACGCCCGTTGGGCGGTTACTCGACCCCGTATCATGACACTTTCCCGCCTGCGTCGTGCTCGCGATCGCATAGTCTCCCGCTGCCGGACTCCCGGCATCAAAGTTGCATGACGCCAGTCCCGCCCAGGTGACCACCGCCTTCCCGCTACGTCCCGGCTCCCGCCGCTGACAATCCCGATCACTCCATCCGTGCTTGCGGTCCCCGCCGTCTGAACGCCCGTCCCACCGCTGTTGTAGACCGCCAGTTGGCTCAACGTTGTACCATTTGTGGAGTCGTTCAAGAACTCAAAGTCCTGCCGCCCAGTGCTGTACATATTGAACGACGTCTTCGCGAACACACTCCGCATCGCTTGCCCGCTGTCCGTACCCATGTCATAGCTGTTATCCGTGTTTGGCTTAAAGCTCCCGTCGGAAGCAAAGAACCATTTGATACCCGATCCTATATGCATTCCCAGGCTAAGTGCATTGCCACTGGTCGCGTCCTCGCTGCGCAGAACGTTATAGTTAGTGCCGCCAATCGTCTCAGAACCCAGCGAGATCCTATCCCACGTTGTGTTACTAACATAACTCGAATAAACTCGCAAAACCTGTGGAGCTGTTCCGTTTCGCTCCTCAAGACTATCCGCCGGATCTCCGCCCGGATCCGAGTTAAACAGATTCGTCAGCCCTAACTGCACTGCCTGACCGTTATTCTCAATCACTCGTGGAGTATGCGTTGCTGCGTCAAACCAGAACACTCCCCAGTTCGGAATCCCTGCTGGCTGCGCCGTTTCCGCCAACTGAATCACGTTGGGCGTCGTGCAATTCGCATTTCCATTCGCGGCAATCCCCGTCGCAAACGCACCGCTGCACTGCGTCGGGGTGCCTGCCAGCGCCAGTGCTGTCCCCGCCTGTCCGCTGATATTCGAACTCGTAAGGGCGACCTGGTAGTTAGTCCCACTAATATTCACGACGGGCAGACCGGCGGTAGTATCCAACCCAATGCCGCCCGCCGCGGGGACATAGGCACTTCCCTGCGGCAAGATCAAGTTACCACTCACCACCACGTTATTAGTGAACGTCTTCGCCCCGCCAATCGTCTCGGTCCCCGTATTGTGGACCACCGATGCATCCGCCGCCGCCCCGGTTACTTGAGCTACCGTGTAGTCCCCGCTGCTCGCCGTAACAACGCCCCGTACGCCCGAAGACCGAGCTAACACTTCCCCCGCCGCCAGAGCCGCACGGACTTCCGGTGGATGTGATCACGCCGGAGGCTATATTGAGACAACCGTTAGCCAGCCCGGTAACCGTCACACTCTGGTCGAACTTGACCGGTACGTTGAACTCCTTGGCCGCCGATGTCAGCCGCTCGAGCCAGTTAGCCGTAACCCCGTCACCCGTCGCGGCAATATAACTTGTGATTGCAATTGGCGCGCCAAACGCTAACTGCCCTTGGCTGGCAGATACTCCGCCGGGTGCTACGTCTGTACCAATCCAGGTATCGCTCGCGCTCGCAGTGGGCCTATACCCTGGGGTCGCGCGCGTAAGTGCAGCTTGCGAATCGACGAGCGTAATAAAATGATGCGGCTGCAACGCCGCAAATGGAGACATCGAGAAGTTCAACCTTCCCTTCGTTGGCAACGGCGTGCCCGCCGCCCCGCCAGAAGACTCTCCGTCCGTCATTAGCGTGGCTGTCTGGGCGGCATTCGGTGAGCTGTTATTGGCGGTGGTAATGCTTGCTTGGCAACTTGTATATCCCCCCGGCGATGACACGCCGTAACTGGTGCACTGCCTGGTAACCTGAATCGGATTGCCGGTCAACCCAACGCCAACGACGTTTTGCTCTTCGGAGTCCGTTGTTACGCTCTTGTTGACCGAAACGATAGACCCAGGCCAAAAGGTGATATTACCGTTATAATTACCTTGCAGAATTGTATAGCTCGTCGTACCCGTTGCGCCGTTGTCCGTATAAGTGCATACCAGGCCGGAACACTGCGCAATATTCGTCGCTACCGCTCCGCAGGCTGTCGTCGACCCACCCGCACAACCGCCGGCATAGGGATACGTAGTTCCGGCTCCAATCGGAGTCGCGGCGCGGATTAAATCATAAGTAATAACGTCGGTTCCGTTTGCCACACGCGGCCAGCGAACTGGAATCGAGTCGCTGCCGGTTGAGCTGTAGTTGAGTATCTGCATCGGGTGAAGTCTGAGTCCCCGCAGTACTATCTTTCGCGACGACGAAGTAAGAGTAGGCTGTTGAGCCGCTGCCCCCCGTGGCGAACCACCCCTGGGTTCCACCACTTCCCGAAATCGAAAAGCTCGCTGCCCCACTAGACGATCCCGCGATCAGTCCGGCCACCCCGGTTCCAGGGAAAGGTGACTTTGCCGGAGACAGCGGGTTACTCGATGCGCTGCTTTCCGAGTAAATGTTCTTCAGGTATGCTCCCTGATAGTTACCGGTAGAATTCGACGAATACACCTGCCATGGACCCGTCGCCTGCACGACCGTATTTTCAACATACAAGCCGTTTGAGTTATATACAGTTATGCCATTCGAATAATTGGCTGTGATTGACGAATCTCGCAGCGATATTACCGGAGCTATCTGGTGTTGTGCTCCCTGATTACCGGCGGAAAACACGAACGATCCCGTCCAGTTTACATTGGCGTTCATGGAGCCGGCATTGTTGTTGAAGTGGTCGATCGTCACATTTTCGTCGTCCCAGATGTCGAAGAAGTTGTTAAACCAACCATTCGCGCCGAGCCCGTCGTAAACAATATCGTTCAGATGGGTGTTCATGGAATTGTCGAGCACCGCAATGTAGGCCAGCGCAACTACCCCGGGAGTAGTTTGTGCAGCCGTGTCCGCTCCGGAATGCGCATATTGAAACGTCGTCGGGCTGGGAACGCTCGTCACGATCGCATCGCCCCAGAACGCACTGTTGTCCGTAAACAGTATTGTCACCATATCCCCGATTCGGAACCCATGCGCCGAGGCCGTCGTAATGGTCACAACTTGCGACGTTCGCTGCGTCTGTGTGATCGGCGTGCCCGCGAATGCCGGGCTGTTGGAAAGGTTTGTCGGCGAGCGAAAGCCGAGCCCTTCGACTGTATTGTTTGTAAAGTCGTTCGTCCCGACTAAGTCGCCTATCTGTAAGCACGCGCCGCGGCCATTACAATTCAACGATGCCCCATACCCGCTTAGAACAGACTCGTTGGAGTGGAAATAGATCGTGCCTGCAACGTTGTATGTATTCAGCGAATGTGTCGGATATCCCGGTCCGCTCGACGGGAGAGTAACACTGCATAACCTGTTTTTCCAGGAGGTGGGATCGACTCCACACGCGGAATTGATCGTCTCCTGGATCCCCGATGACGCCGACCCGATCGTGTATCCAGCTGGGTACGAAAAGAATGGTGTAAAAGTGATCGTTCCAGACGACGTCCCCGAGGTACATCCGCCAGCCGCCGTAAGCACATTGACCGCTTCGCTGTTCCCCGATCCGGAAATAAGCACCTGGTAGCCCGCTCCACTCGTGGTATCAATACCAACCGGGCAAGGTGTAAGTGTTACTGTTGCCGGTGAACCACCAGTTAGCGCGCTCGTCATAGTCTGCGACCAGTTCAGGGCGGTTGTGGCATAAGTAATTCCCGCCGGTGCTCCACCGCCGCATGTTCCCCACGTCGAGTTACCGGTTAGGCAAGTAGCGCTGCTGGCGACGCCTGACCCCAATTCTCCTGCGGGTACAAGCCCGCCGACAATGTCGGCCTTCGCGGAAAGGCCACTATCCACATACTGCTTGTTCGAAGCCTGGTTTGGCGCTGCGGGCGGACCCGGCAAAGTTAAGGGTCCCGTCATCGTGTCCCCCGCTTTTGACACATAAGATCCCGACCCCACGTTTCCGACCGCCGCATCCACATACCCTTTATTCGCGGCGTCATTCGTTCCCGCTGGCGGAGGGAGCGACGGCGCTACCGCAAACTGTTTTGCGCCTGTAATCGTCTCCGCTCCCGCCAGATGTACTACCGTGGAGTCAACCGCCCGATTGGCCACCGCCGTATTCACATATTGCTGCGTTGCCATTAGGTTCCCGAGTCCCGTTCCCGGCGTCGTCCGCACCGCCGCAATCGAGGCCGGCGATGTCGTTGGAACCACCCAATACTCCGTGCGCACCGAACCATCATCGAGTTGAAAGACCACCACATAATAAGTTCCTGTCGGGCTGGCGCCCACGTTCGGAACTAACTGCGCAACAAAAGCACCGCCCGCCCCGATCGTCACGCTCTCATTTCCCGCTGCCACTGCGTCTCCCTCCGCCGTTTGGAACGACGGCCATGAGATCAACGCCACGCCCGATGCTGGCGCTCCGTCCGCGCGATACACCGTGTCACTAACGGTCGTCAGCGCTGGCCCTTGTGCGCGCGCTGCAATCGACAGCGTCAGTGCCATCAGCAACTCCAGCAACAGGGAAATCGCGAGGCTGGTCGTCGTCAAAAACCGCTTTCCAGTCGCCATAGAATTTCTCCGCATGTACTATTTTCTCCTCGTTACCATTCGCACTCATTCGCACCAACAAGAAAGCCGCTCGGGGAGCGGCAACTTTCGTATTCTTCTGTTCCTTCTCAACACCCCGAAGCCATCTTACAAATTCACTTTGAAGGCGCCACCACTTTTGGCAGTTTGCGGAAATCTCGGCTTCGTATCAGAGTATCGCTTTAGTGACACCGCACTCGTTTGAAATCCGTTGTCCGAGGGCGGGGCTTCGAATTTCTACTTTCGGCAAACTGCCAGGGAAGCTCTGATTAAGCCCTGGTATCTCCG
The DNA here is from genome assembly GCA_963709055.1 of uncultured Acidobacteriaceae bacterium. Classification (GTDB taxonomy): domain Bacteria; phylum Acidobacteriota; class Terriglobia; order Terriglobales; family Acidobacteriaceae; genus Acidiflorens. Next base: position 148,660 of record CAVPUZ010000011.1, on the reverse strand, counting down.
TGCACCTCTGTGCCCTCCGTGGTTTATGCTTTTCGCCGACACTTAATCAGAGTTTACCTGCACCTTGATCCCACCTTTGGCTGATTAGTGACCTGGAATCCCGGAAGCTTCGCGATTAAACTTTGCTATCCGAACTTCCGGGCGCATTCCCCTGCAGCTCCAGAAATCGCCGTACACTTTCCACATAAACGTCCGCAAAATCCACCACTGGCCTGCGTGTCTCGATCAGTCTCATTGCATCATCCATCTTCCAGTTCAACGAGCACAGTACCGCCAGCGTCATCATCGGAGCCCGATGCACCCCGGCCGCACAATGAACATAAAGGCGTGCCTCGCGATCCTCCAGCGCCGCCAGTGCAAAGTCCACCCCGCGCTTCAGCAACTCCGGCGGCTTCGGCAGAAAATCGTCGTCCGTCGGATTCCACAGCACCTGGATGCCATATGGCGCCGCCAGCGGTCGGTCATCGAATTCGATCTGCATGTCCAGCACATGGGTCACGCCCGATTGCGCCAATTCTTCCATATTCCGCGCGTTCCAGATCGCGCCTCCCAGTCCAACTTGTTCGGTGATCCAGGTCATGTCCATGCTGCGTGCCGGCCCTCCCCAGGCGATCCTAAATCTGCGTCTTGGAATTCTGGCTCTGATTTTACGTCACCCGGCCGGTCCATCCACAATGAAGTCAAGGGCACACGAAAAAGGGCGCGATTTGCGTCGCGCCCTTCAGAGTCCTTAGTTTTCTCGACTCTTAAGTTAATCATATCAAATCAAAGGGGGGTACCCCGCCAATTTGTGAGGAATTTATTTCTGTCTTACTTTGAGTAACTTACAAGATATTCGCACCTTTTACCCCCTTGACAACCTGCAGGACACCAAACAAAAAATAACATCTATAACTGTACGTCATGTTGCGATCGGCGGTTACGGTGAGTTATTGACAACTTACCCGGACTTCAGGCAGCCTTTCCAACAAGCCATCCGCCAGTAGGATTCGCGAGAGCTGATCGATCGCATCTTGCAACAGTCGCTCTAGCGTTCTCTGCGGGCAAGCGAGCCGCCTGGACATCTCCGGGAACGCTATATTCCTCCAGGACGTTCATCGCCACCAGCTTCTTGTCGAACGCGTCGAGCTTCTCGATTCTGTGCTCCATGTCGGTCACGAAAATCACGACGTCTTCGAAGCTCCCCATCGAGTACGATGTGACCCGGGAGCGAAAAAACTCGCGTCCCAGCAGAGAGGGTAGCCGGCCAACCTCGACTGAGGCTCGGGCGTAGCGTCGCAGCAGCGCCACCGTGCGCGCTCTGTAAGGCCACAGGTCGAACTCCGTATCTCCAAAGTGCACAGAAGGGGGCAGCTCGGCCTGACCGTTCAAAGTCCACCGTTGCGTGGTCATTCGCAGGGCGCTCGTCATGCTCGCACCTCCCGCGCTGCCACTCCCTCCAGATACTCAATTCGCGCCGTCGCGTGCAGTTCGTGCTTCTGAAGTTTGGGTCCCTTTGCCATGCGCGGCTTGCGAGCTCCGCGAGTGGCGCCGCCAACCTGTTCACCCCGTCCCCAACGTGGGATCTCGCCGCCAAGTCCGCTGTACATCTACTGCAATACACCACCTCGCCTGCCTGTGGACGCAGGAACAGCCCACCGCACCGTTCACAATACTTGAGCTCAACTTGAACCTGAGCGCTTTCCAGCCTGCTTATGAAATTCACGATTGCCTCCGGTATGAAATTGATTGCCTTAAAGCAAAAAAAAAGCCCTGGCGCCGATCGCTCGGCCCAGGGCTCGTTTCTCTTACGATGACCTGTTCGGTTATTTAGTTATGATGACGCAGTTATTGCAGCCCGGCACTCACTCCCGGCTCCATCTTCCGGAAGTACCCCTCTTCATAGCCGGACTTGAGCACTTGCCCGTTCTGCACAATCACGCTCAAGCGCCCGGTGAAGCGAAGTCCCCGCAATAACCGCTCGATTGCCGCCGAAAGAACCTCGGCCGATCGAACCTTGCGGCGAAACTCGGCGAAGCTCTTTTCTTCATCGTTGTAACTCTCTATCCCGATCATAAATAAAAGACCTTTCTTGCCGTATAAGTGCGTTGTGAAACGTATAATTTATTGATCGTGGCCTTATTGATGTCCTAAGTCAAGAGATTAATCGTAAAACGCCCTCTCCGAAAGGAGACTCCAGATGAGCTATACACTAGCACGCGCGCTATACTTCTATGCTATACTCTGCCATGAAATTTTGCGCCCTGCAGGAGAATCTTCGTCAAACCCTCTGGGACCGCATTAATTCTGGGGAGATCACCGGCCTGCGGCTCGCCCGGCAGACCGGCTTCAAGCAGGCCCATATCTCCAACTTCCTCAATCGCAAGCGCGGGCTCAGCGTGGAAGGGATGGATAACGTCCTCGACGTTCAGCATCTCTCCGTACTCGATCTCATCGATCCAGCGGAAGTCAACAAGCGCGCCTCAATCCTGCCTCCTAGTGAGGACGAATTCGATAACATTGTGGTCACTGATCCTCTGAGTGCAGCCAATGAAGCCCGGATAACAAGCAGGCACGTCAAGGAAATCCTCAAGTTTAAGAAGAGTTTCCTCAAGCGCCTGAAAGAAGAGATGGATGGCGATCGCAACGGTTGGGACCGTTTTGTCATTATCAAAGTCGACGCACAAGATGGAATCAGCATGTATCCACGGCTGCAACCGGGCGCTGTTGCCTTGCTTGACCGTCACTACAATTCTCTGAAGCCCTATCGGAAGGACGAAACTAACATGTATGCCGTTCGCAAAAATGGAACGTCTACCATAAGGTATGTCGAGCTCTCTGGTGGTCAAATGGTTTTGCGCCCCCATAACCAGGCTTCACCGGTAGAGGTACTTACGCCGGGGGACGGGATCAAGCCCACCAGTTGCATTGTTGGAAGAATTTGTTATGTAGGGAATGAAACATAACAGTGAGCTACAGCACTGTTTTCTAACTTAATAAGTCTCGGATATATCATCATCCATCTTGCGATGACAGAATAATATTATTCGCTTGTGGCGATATGTTTGCTACGATCTACGCCAACATCGTTGCCTCGTCGCCCTGCCTCGGTGTACAACGAATAGCGTTGATCTCAACGAGCGTTACGCCTAAATAATTTTATGAATAGGAAATTCTTCGCTATTACCCTGATGCTGCTTTTTGCTCCTCTACCATCCCCGGCCCAACATGCCGCCTCCGAGCCTGTCCTCGATGTTTCTGACATGGACAAGACGACGGACCCGTGTGTGGACTTCTACACCTACTCCTGTGGTGGATGGATGAAGAACAATCCAATTCCCCCCGACCAGGCAAGCTGGAGCACGTACGGCAAACTGGAGGACGAAAATCGCGCACAATTGCGGACGATTCTCGAAGAATCCGCCAAACCCAACACCTCTCGGAATGCAGTCACGCAGAAGATTGGCGACTACTATGCCTCGTGCATGGACGAACCAGCGATCGAAAAACTCGGCGCTAAGCCTCTCCAACCGGAACTGGCGCGCATCGCGGCCCTGAAGTCCAAGCAGGATTTTGCGGAGTACGTCTCTACCACCCAGTACCCTCCTTCCCTTTACGGCGGAGGAATCCTCTTCGCATTTCGCTCGACTCAGGATTTCAAAGACTCGGCGCAGGTGATTGCCGAAATCGATCAGGGCGGACTCGGTCTTCCCGACCGTGATTACTATCTGAAAGATGATGCCAAATCGCAAGAGCTGCGCAAGGCATATGTGGCGCATGTCGCCAAGATGTTCGAACTCGTCGGAGACTCGCCCGCCGACGCAGCCAGCGAAGCCGCCACCGTCCTGCGCATCGAAACTGCGCTCGCCAAAAGTCAGATGACCCGTGTCGAGCGTCGCGATCCCCCCAATCTCTATCACAAAATGAGCGCCGAAGAACTGCGGAAATTGATGCCTGTATTTGAGTGGAACGTATATTTCACAAAAACCGGCGCCGGTTCGTTGCCGTCGCTCAACGTCGTCACGCCCAATTACTTCCGCACCCTGAATGAGGAGATTACGAAGGAAAGTTTGGCAGACTGGAAGACCTACTTGCGTTGGCATGCCACGCACGAAGCCGCCAACGACCTTTCATCCCCGTTTGTAAAAGAGAATTTCAATTTTTACGACAAGACTCTGCGCGGAAGGCAGGAGTTACCCTCGCGCTGGAAGCGCTGCACCAACGACGTCGATGGCGACTTGGGAGAAGCCCTCGGCCAGGCCTACGTTGCCCGCTACTTCGGCCCGGCGGCAAAGCAGGCCGCTCTGAAAATGGTGAAAGAAATCGAAGCCTCCATGCAAACTGAGATCCAGACTCTGCCCTGGATGCAGGAGGCCACTCAGTCAGCAGGCGCTCATCAAGCTCCACGCCATCGCCAACAAAATCGGCTATCCCGATAAGTGGCGCGACTACAGCACGCTGCAGATCGTGCGTGGCGACCACATTGGCAATTCGGAACGGGCCTCCTGGTTCGAGTTCCGCCGATGGCTGGCGAAGATCGGCAAGCCCGTCGACCGCAATGAATGGGACATGACTCCCCCAACCATCAACGCCTATTACGACGATCAGAAAAATGACATCAATTTCCCCGCGGGAATTCTGCAACCGCCCCTGTTCAGCGCCTTGTCGGATGCCGCGCCTAACTACGGAGACACCGGCGCCACCATGGGCCATGAACTGACTCACGCCTTCGACGACGAGGGCAGCCAGTTCGACGCGCAAGGCAACCTGCGCAATTGGTGGACGGACGCCGATCGCAAGGAGTTCGAAAAGCGTGCCCAGTGCGTAGTTGACCAATATTCCGGCTATACGGTCATCGACGACATCAAAATCAATGGCAAATTGACAAACGGCGAGGACCTTGCGGACTTGGGCGGAACCCTGCTCGCTTATCTCGCCTGGAAGCAGGATACGGAAGATCAAAAGCTCGAGCCGATCGACGGTTTAACGCCCGACCAGCGCTTCTTTATCGCCTACGGGCAGAGCTGGTGCGCCAACGTGCGCGATGAGGATAAGCGTCTGCGTGCCACCGTCGATCCCCACTCGCCCGACAAGTTTCGCGCCAATGGCGTGGTATCCAACATGCCTGAATTTCGCGCGGCATTTCACTGCCGCTCCGGCCAGCCCATGGTGCGCGCAGAACAGCTGCAAGGTCTGGTAAAAAATTCTGCCTGAGCGCGGAGCCGGCAATCTTCGATGAATAGCGCGGCTGCCGCGCCAAGCGTTCGCCGTCACAACGGGAAGGGCACGATCCACTGGCCGTAAGCCGTGGGTAGGCGAGTGGCATGTGATCCAGCCCCGAAGGGGCGGAAGACAGCGCCGTTAAGTGCGTACTGCCCTCACTCCCGTCCCACGCCCAGCGCATCGGCCACGCGGTTAATGTAGTTGAACCACGCTGCGATCAGCGTAATCTGCAAAATCGCCTGATCGTCGAAGCCCGAGGCCCGCAGCTTTTCGTGATCGTCTTTCCTGACCTTGGTCGCGTCCTTGGTCAGCTTGACCACATAGTCCAGCATGACTCGCTCTTCCGGCGTGATCGGTGCGGTCGTGTAATCGCGCTCCAGCGCTTCGACCAGTTCCCTGTCGAGCGTAACGCGACGCAGAAACTCTGCGTGCGACTCGATTCAATACACGCACCGGTTCGTAACCGAAACGACCGTCGCGATCATCTCGTGCTGTCGCCGCTGCAGCGGCAGTTCGGGCGACATCAGAGCCCCGAAGGTCGAAAAAGCATGGTGCAACGCCTGCGGAATCAGCGAGTGCGACGCCACGAATCTGCGACCCTCCTCCTTCCGCCGGGTGAATCGGAACCGCATATTCTTGCGGATAGAGTGCCTTCTGACCCTCTATGGCATCGCGCAACTGCTGGTCCCCCTCCGGGACCGGTATCGTCCGAATCCAAGTCATAGTGAAGGTTGCCTTTAACAGGGATGGCCGCAATTCCGGCGTTGTGACACCCTACCTAAGGGGCCGTCGCTTTGCCAATAATTGGAAAACACTACGAAACCCGCCGCTGGTAGCATAATAAGGAAGCAGGGCGAAAGAACATTCACTTGTGACGTAGCTCACCGCGCCCCGGTTTCCGAGACGCTACTGTCGGTGCCAACGGGCAAGCGGTCAAACGGCGGTTTTTCGCCCGACAATCAATTTCAGGAGCTTCAGTATGCCTCAGGATACTGTAACAATCACCGATAACCGTACCGGGCAGAACTACACTCTGCCGGTTGAAAACGGAACGATCCGGGCGATGGATCTGCGCAAAATTAAAACCGGGCCCGAAGATTTCGGGCTCATGACCTATGACCCAGCCTTCATGAACACCGCTTCCTGCCGCAGCGCGATCACCTACATTGATGGAGATCGCGGCATCCTCCGCTACCGCGGCTATCCCATCGAGGTGCTGGCCGAGCATTGCACCTTCCTCGAGGTCGCCTACCTCCTGCTGTTCGGCGAGTTGCCCACCGCTCCCCAGCTCAAAGAGTGGGTCAACGAGATCACCCATCACACCATGATTCACGAGAGCACCAAAAAATTCATGGAAGGCTTCCGCTATGACGCCCATCCCATGGCCATGTTCGTGAGCACGGTGGCGGCGCTCTCCGGCATCTATCCTGATTCCCGCCAGATTCACGATCCCGCCAACCGCCTCCATCAGATCAAGCGTCTCATCGGCAAGGTGCCCTCGATCGCCGCCATGTCGTACCGCCACAGCGTCGGTTTCCCTTACGTCTACCCCGATAACGACCTCTCCTATCCTGAAAACTTCATGAACATGCTGTGGAAGATGGTCGAGCCAAAGTATGCGGCCAATCCCGTCATCGCGCGTGCTCTCGACATCCTTTTCATCCTGCACGCCGACCACGAGCAGAACTGCAGCGCCAACGCAATGCGGGCCGTGGGGAGTTCGCAAACCGATCCGTACCTGGCGACTGCGTCTGCGGCATCCGCTCTCTCCGGACCGCTGCACGGCGGCGCCAACGAAGAAGTTCTTCGCATGCTCGACGAGATCGGCTCCAAGGACAACGTGCCCGCCTACATCAAGAAGATCAAGGAAGGCAAAGGCAAGCTGATGGGCTTCGGCCACCGCATCTACAAGAATTACGATCCGCGCGCCAAAATCATCAAGTGGACCGCCGATCGCGTGTTCGAAGTAACCGGCCGCAACACGAAGCTCGAAATCGCTCTCGAACTCGAGCGCATCGCGCTGCAGGACGACTACTTTGTTACCCGCAAGCTCTATCCCAACGTCGATTTCTACTCCGGCATCATGTACCAGGCGATGGGTTTCCGGCCGGAGATGTTCACCGTCCTGTTCGCCATCCCGCGTACCTGTGGCTGGCTGGCCCAATGGCAGGAAATGCTCAACGATCCCGAGCAGAAGATCGCCCGTCCACGCCAAGTCTGGATCGGCCACGAAACCAGGGAATTCGTTCCCATGGAGAAACGGAGCGCCGCGCCCGTAGCCGCGCGCTAAGCCAGGTGTGGCGCGGACCTGCCCCGAGAGTGTGTGACTTTTTGTGCCCCAGGTTCGCGTGCGTTTCTCTGCGCGCTAACCTGGGTTACTCCGGTCACCCTGAGCGCAGCCGAAGGGGCCCTGGCCCGCGAAAAGCCCGCCAAAAGAATGTGGCGCGGACAACTTTCTCCGTCCGCGCCACCAACCCTCCGCCCAACCGCTTCAGCGCATTGTCTCTACCCCCTCGCAAGCCAAGTTCGCGGAACAACCTCGCCGCTGTTTTGAAAGGGCTCGCCTTTAGCCGAGCCGCAAGGGCTGAAAAAGTCCAAAATGTTCGCACCTGAAGGGCCGCGTAAGTCTGAAAAACTCTGGGAAAGGGCGCCGACGGGAAGGGCATGAGTTCCAACTCGTGCCATAAACCGTGCCCAATCAAAAGCGGCTTCCAGCCGCTGCGGGAATGTCGACCTCGAGAAAATAACTTTCTCAACGAACTGTCTAGCCGCTGGGGTCGCGGAGCCCGCATTGCATCGACTTTGTTCGCGAATTTTCTGGAAACAGGAGGCTAGGGCGGTTCTCGAGTTACTGTAGAGTACGGATCGAGTCGGGAAGGGCACGACTTCAGTCGTGCCGCAAAGCCTGCAAAGATTTTGCGGCTTTCAGCCGCTGAGGGCGATCACTCTACGCCATCAAGAGAAATGCTCTAGTTTAGGGTTTTGAAGCATGAAACGCCTTGGCTCTGTTGACATCCTCCTGTTTCTGTCATGTTGAGCGGAGCTGAAGCCTCGCGAAGCGAAGCCTCCGCGGAGTCGAAACACCCCTACCTCCTCCCCCACAGCATCCTGAGAGTGTGTGACTTTTTGTGCCCCAGGTTCGCGCGCGTTCTCTGCGCGCTAACCTGGGCTACTCGGGTCACCCTGAGGAAAGGAAGTCAACCGAGCTAAACGCCTCCTAAATATCGGCGCCGGCCCTGATCACCAGCAACGTCGCAAGGTCTCACAGCAACCGCGTCTGTTCATTGCACGTGGCAATAAGACGGTCCGAGCACCCAGTTAGTGCAAACGCCTGTTATGAAACAGTTAAACGGGTGCAGCATAGGATCCTGGACGTAATAACCACTGATCGGAGCGCCAGTATCGGCCTCACACAGCCGCGTCACACTAACCGGTGCGACGTATCACTGCAACCCAAAGGACGATGCGCTTCAATAGTAGAGAGGCGGATGGTGAGGACCTTTCCCGTGCTACCGAGCGATCACGCCGCGCGGCCCGACGTGAGTCAATTCGTCTATGTTTGACAGGGGCTACATGCCGGAGCATCTGGAAGCTACGATTGACAAGTTCACGTTTAAGGTTGCGCGCGACCGCTTCTATACCCAGGATGGAGTTTGGTTACTGCCGTCCATTTCTCCGGCTGGCGTTGCGGTTCGCCTGGGCCTCACGGATTACCTTCAACAACACAGCGGAGATGCAGCGTTCGTGAACGTCAAGCAGACGGGGGCGGCGCTCAAGGCGGGCGACGAGTTTGCCGAAATCGAGACGGTCAAGGTGAACGTCGGCCTGCCCTCGCCAATTGCAGGATCTATCATCGAAACGAACAAAGGTCTGGAGTTGAATCCCGAATTTGTCAATCAGGACCCCTACGGGAAGGGCTGGCTTGTGGTAATTCAAGCTGCAGACTGGGAAGGCGCCAGCGCGGTCCTGCTTGACGCAAATGCTTACTTCCAGTACATGCGGGCCGAGATTGACCGGGAATTGAAGGAGACATCATGAGCCAACATGGCATTGTCGCTGTGATTCCGTGCAGCGGGATCGGCAAGGCATTCGGCACGGTGAGTCGCGAAGCGGCTTACGAACTCTGCGAGGACCTCCGTCCAGCCCACACCACGTTGGTTGCACTTTCAAAGCTCGTTCTTGGCGAGCAAGACGCACAGTCGCGAGTCCGAACAAACCCCGCGGTCACCATCGACGGCTGCAAGCTCATGTGTGCTTCCAAGCTGGTGAAGCACACGGGAGGAACTGTGGCCTGCGAGGTTTCGGTTCTCGATGTTTTTCGTCGGCACAAGGATCTCAAGCCCGAAGGAATTGCAGAACTGAACGAGCCGGGGAAGGAACTCGCGCGAGCCATAGCTGCTGAGATTTCGGACGGTCTGGACGAGATCCTTGGGGAGACTGCGGGAGGACAGCATGCCTGATCTGCCGGAACGGAAAGTCGGCATTATCGCGTGTAGTGGGGAGGAGCTGGCGGTTGGGACCGTCACCCGTCTGGCTGCTTTGAAGGTATTGCATGAGGTACGGCCAGGCAAGACGGTGACCATTTGCCTACCGTTATTTCTTGCCGGAGGCGAGGGCGATCGCGCGTTTGCCCGTTTCCACCCGACCATCACGGTTGACGGTTGTGAACTACGTTGCGCCGCGCGAGGCACTGAGATGTATTCGGGGAGACCCACCGCGAGCGTCGTGGTCAGCGAACTTGCGGGCGAGAACGCTGTCGAGCACATCGACGGGCGGCGAAGACTAAACGACGCGGGACAGAAAGCAGTGGAGCTTACGACGGAGCGCCTGACGAATCTGGTTGATCAGATCCTCGCCGCCAAGCCGACTGCCAAACCGCTGATTTCGATTACCCCAGTGCCTGTGAAAGGAGCAAGATGAGCCGCACCGCCACCTATCACACCACGGTTAGGTGGACCGGTGAACACTGGGGGCATATCGAAATGGGGAACGGCCCTGAAATGAAGTTCTCAGCTCCTCCCGATGCCCAGGGGCATGCCGGTGTCCTCACCCCCGAAGATGCATTCGTGGCAGCCGCGAACAGTTGCGTAATGATGATGTTCCTGTGGGCGACCGAGCGCTTCCGTCTCAATCTCCTGTCGTTTGAATGCCGGGCCGAAGGCACGAAACTGGTTGAGTTGGACCGAACGGAGATCTTCACCCGCTTGCATTTCAGGCCGGTTATTCGGATTGCACGCGGAAATGAAAGCAAAGAAGCTGTACAAACAAGAACTCTGCGGGCGCTCGAAGCTGCTCAGAAGTACAGCCTCGTCGCGAACTCCGTGAAATCCGAAATTGTCATGGAACCGGACATCTCCGTGGTTTGAGTCGCGTCAGGGTTTGGCCTGACTGTCGTAACATCCCCATTCCACTAACCACCTTCCCACTTCAGCTTCCAATTCGCCTCACACCTCTTTCCCCTTGACTTAAGAATTCACACCCGAAATAGTGGAATCAGGCCCGCGCCCTCCCCGCCCAAATGCGCCGCCCGCGTTCGAAAAGGAAATTAAAAGCATTCTGGCCAACCCGCCCGCCAGAGTCAGAACGCAAGTACCAAAACTAAGACATGCAGAATCAATACTTTGCCTATAACCACCTGCGCCTCAATACTTTAGCGGGAAAATTTTGCTAACTCAATGATTCTAAATAGACGCAACAATGGGGGTACCCCCAAGCCAGACGAACGATCACCAAGGAGCTTTAACCATGCGAACCAAGTCCGTACCACTTTGCCAGCACATCCGGACAACCGGAACCCGTTGCGGGTCGCCAGCCCTGCACACCCGCAGATTTTGCTACTACCATCAGGCTTGGCGTCCGGGCCTCGTCAATCTGGGCGAGCAGGAGAAGCCGCTTCTTTTCGTAGTGCCCGTCCTCGAAGACGCCCACTCCATCCAGTTCGCGCTCGCACAAACCATGCAGCGGTTGCTCGCGCAAGTAATCGATCCCAAAACCGCCGGCCTCATGTTCTACGGACTCCAGATCGCCTCCTCGAACCTGAAACAGATGAAGCCAGAAATCCCGCAACCCGAGGATGTCGTCGAAAATCTCGACGCCATCCATCAACCCCAGCTCGAAACCAATGACGCCACCGCCGCCCATAACAATCGCAACGACACCAGTAAGAATCAGGAACCTACTTATCTCAAGCCTCTACTCGAGCCAACTTACGTGCCAGTTGAAGATGCCCGCATCGAGCCAAGCATTCAGCAAGGCCATGCCAAGAAGCCGGTCTATAACGGCTGGCAGAAACTTGAGTGAGCGCGCGGAAGTAGTTGATGATGAGACGCATGGGAAACCGGAAGAAAAGCACGCATCAGCAGCTCATTATGAGCTTTTGATTTTCCTGATGGCTGATAGCTGACAACTGAAAGCTGAAACCGAAAGCTGAAACAACGATTAGAATGCGCCTGTGACCTCGGCCTCATCATATCGCGGTCGGCTCGCTCCTTCACCGACTGGCCTTCTCCACCTCGGACACGCGCGTACCTTCTGGGTCGCCGCCCAGCGCGCACTCGAGCATCGTGGAACTCTGATCCTGCGCAACGAAGACCTCGATCCCCAGCGATCTCGCCCCGAATTCGCACAGGCCATGATCGAGGACTTGCACTGGCTTGGAATTCGGTGGAGCGAAGGGCCAGATTGCGGCGGAGACTATGGTCCCTACGCCCAAAGCCAGCGGCGGGCACACTACTACACTGCCTGGCGGCGATTGCGCGACGGAGGATTCATTTATCCTTGTACCTGCTCGCGCAAAGATCTCGCTCAGTCAGCCAGCGCTCCCAATGATCTGGATGACGAACCGATCTATCCCGGACATTGCCGTGGTCGCCGCGACGCAGCTACCTTTGCCGAGTCCGCTGGAGTGAACTGGCGCTTTCACGTTCCGGATGGAGATGAACTAATCTTCACGGACCTGAATCTGGGAAAACAACGCTACCTCGCCGGAAAAGATTTCGGCGATTTTCTCGTCTGGCGGCGTGATGATGTTCCAGCCTATCAACTGGCAGTCGTAGTCGATGATGCCGCCATGCGCATCTCCGAGGTAGTGCGCGGAGAAGATCTGCTGAAGTCGACAGCCCGGCAACTGCTCTTGCTGCGCGCACTCGGGTTCTCCGCTCCCGCCTATTTTCACTGCGAGTTGGTGCACGATGCTTCGGGCGTTCGCCTCGCCAAGAGGCATGACGCATTGAGCATCCGGAATCTCAGGCATAGCGGAATGTCGCCGGAACGCGTACTCGAACAAGCTTTACGGTCTAGCCGCGGCATAGCCAGGTAACCACGGCATGTTACCAGCGTAAGCGCAATGCCGCGGAAGTCAGCGCTACCATGAAATCGTCGAAGGGTTCCTTCTTAATAGAAGGATGAACTATGCGCCGAATTTTCAGCCAGAGTTTTCACGTCCGTATTTTTCTGACAGTATTGGCAACGTTGCTCTTCGCAATTCCAGCGGCTTATGGCCAGTCGCTCGGCGACGTGGCGCGCGAGAACCGTGAGCAGAAAGCTTCCAATGCGTCCCCGCCGCCGAAAGTGATCACCAACAAAACCCTACCGAAGGACCCGGACGCAGACGCAAACTCGAGCACCGGCGAAAGTCAGACGCAAGCACAAACGGAACCGTCGCCCGCAAATGTGGAATCCAGCAGACAAACTGCCAGACAGCCCGCGGCAGAACGACGCGCCGCTGAACGATGGAAGCAAAGGATCCTGGCGCAAGAAAACACGATCGCCAATTTGAGATTGCGGGTCGACAGGCTCAAAGCCTCCATCCATTTCGTCGATCCCAACAATTACTACCCATACGATTCCAACAGCGCCTACGCAGGGTTGGCCGAGAACCGTTATCAGGCGCGCCAACTGGAGCGCCTCGCGCAAATGCAGCAGCAACTCGACCAGCAGAAGAAAAAGCTCGAAGACATGCAGGAGGCCGCTCGCCACGCCGGCATGCACACTGCGGTGTACGATCCGTAGCTGCCACGGGAACAGCTAATTTGGCCATTTCTAGGATGGCGCAGGCGTCAAAACCTAAGGTTTACGCCGCTTTTCGGGAGTATCTTTCTCGGAAACCGCATAAAATATGGAGAAATTGCTACTTTTCCACAGCGGCGTGAGTTAAGATGCGCTCGAACCAATCATTTAGTCGCTTCCTGAAGGAGGAATTCATGGCTTCTGGTATGACCAAGACTCAACTCACTCGTCATTTGGCCGAGAAACTCGGCTCCAACAATAAGACGGCGGCAACGTTCCTTGAGCACCTCGCCGACACCGCGATCAAAGAGACCAAGAAGAACGGCGTATTCGTCGTGCCCGGACTCGGACGCCTGGTGAAAGCGCACCGCAAAGCCCGCATGGGCCGCAATCCGCAGACCGGCGAACCGATCCAGATCAAGGCCAAGACGGTCGTGAAGTTCCGCGTGGCCAAGGCCGCGAAAGACGCGATCGCACCCAAGAAGTAGTGCAGACGTTCATCTCTGCGAGAAATTGCGAGGGCCGGCGAAAGTTGCCGGCCCTTTGCCATGAGGGCTTCGAGCCAGGAGTCCCGAGCTTACAAGCAAATTGACCTCGCGTGTGCCTGTACGCTGCTCATTAGTCTTACGCGATAATTTTCAGTTCTACCAACTCCGCCTTGATCTTCCTGTTCTCGATGTGCAGTCTTCCCATGCTCACCGGCAAATTAAACCGCCGCGGACCTGCGCTACCGGGATTGAAGTACAGGACGCCGCTTCTTCGTTTCGATCTTGGGTTGATGACTGTGACCGTAGATGACTACGCCGATTCCTGCGGCCTCGGGCTTCAAGTCGAGTTTGCCAAGATCGTGCAGCATGTAAATTGAAACGCCGCCGATTTCAACAACTTCGGTTTCGGGCAGACCTTGCGCCCACGATTCGGTATCAACGTTGCCGCGAATCGCAATGACTGGCGCAATCTGCGCGAGCGTCTCGAGTATTTCGGGCGCTCCGATGTCTCCCGCATGCAGGATGCGATCGGCTCCCCGCAAAGCTTCGACTGCCTCTTTCCGCAGCAGGCCGTGCGTATCCGAAATGACCCCGAGGACCATGAGAAGTGTAATCCGATCCAAGAACCTATTTCACCATGGAGTCGCTGAGACGCGGAGAAGACTATGGGAAGATTTTTTCCGTGCCTCGGTATATCTCTGGTGATACAAATCGCACACGTCGCCCAACGCCTGATGATTCGTCACAAATCAGGAGATGCCAGCCGCACAGACGCGGTAGAGGATTCTACGGCTATACTCCGATGAATGCCTGATTCTTCCCCGATCTGCTCGCCCCGCTCCGACGTTACTGGGGATATGATTCCTTTCGCCCCAAGCAGGAGAATGTAGTCCGGAGCCTGCTCGCCGCGCACGATACCTGCGCGGTGATGCCGACTGGCGGCGGAAAGTCTTTGTGCTACCAACTTCCCGCGGTGGTTTCCGGCCAAACGGCGGTAGTGGTTTCTCCTCTGATCGCGCTCATGCAGGATCAGGCTGCCCAACTGGCGCAAATGGGGATTCCGGCAGCGGCGATCAACAGCTTTCAGAATTCGTCCGAACGAAACATCGTTATGAGCAATGCCCGCAAGGGCGAATACCGGCTGATCTATCTTTCGCCCGAACGCTTGGCTGCCGACAATACTTTTGACTGGCTCGCGAACGTGCCCGTCGGATTCTTTGCCGTGGATGAAGCCCACTGCATTTCCGAGTGGGGACACGAGTTTCGTCCCGACTATCGCCAGCTGAGCCGGTTGCGCACGCGTTTCCCTAACGTTCCGATTGCCGCATTCACTGCCAGTGCGACTCGCCAGGTGCGCCATGACATCCTGAAGCAGTTGCAGATGCGCGATCCTCATCTCTACATCGCAAGCTTCCATCGCAAGAACCTGAACTACATCGTGCACGAGTGCGAAGCGATCACGCAATTGGGATTGCTCGGCCGCGCCCTGCGCTATTACGACGAAGGGAACGTCATCGTCTATGCGCCGACGATTCGGCGGGTGGAAGAAACCGTCGAATACCTGGAGGAGAACGGGATCGCCGCAATCCCGTATCACGCCAAGATGGAATCCACCATGCGCCGCCAGAATCAGGAGCGCTGGATGTCCGACGAAGTGCGCGTGCTGGTGGGCACGATCGCCTTCGGACTCGGCATCAACAAACCTTCGGTGCGCGCCGTGATTCACTTCTCTCTGCCCAAGTCGATTGAGCAGTATTACCAGGAAGCCGGGCGCGCCGGACGCGATGGTAGTCCGGCGGATTGCGTGTTGCTCTGGCAGAAACGAGATCACGTTCTGCT
Organism: uncultured Acidobacteriaceae bacterium; assembly: GCA_963709055.1. Classification (GTDB taxonomy): domain Bacteria; phylum Acidobacteriota; class Terriglobia; order Terriglobales; family Acidobacteriaceae; genus Acidiflorens. The sequence continues at coordinate 133,124 of CAVPUZ010000011.1, read as the reverse complement.
CGAATACTTCATCGGCAAAATTGAAGATGAAGCCGAGCGCGAGCGCTCGTGGGAGCGGAAGCGGATCATCAGCCGATTCGCCGATTCACGGGGTTGCCGCCATCGGCAGATCTGCCTGCACTTCGGCGAGACTCCGAAATGGGAGCGTTGCGGAACCTGCGACAATTGCGCGGCCAAGCCAGACTGGCTGAGCGAAAAGGCGCCCGCGCTGACGAGCGTCTCCGTGCCAAGGCGCAAGAAATTCGCGCGTCCGGCTGCCCGAAGATGATTTCCTGTCTCCCGCTCTGGCGGCGGAGTCTGCGGCCGCGCGCGAAGTCGATCCGGCATTGGCCGACTACCTTCGCGAATGGCGGCGCAATGTCGCGCGCGAAACCAAGGTCGCCGCTTTTGTCGTGCTGCACGACAGCACGCTTGAGGAATTGTGCCGGCGGCGCCCGAAGACTCGCGCTGAACTGATGCAGGTGCGCGGGATTGGCGAGCACAAAGCCGACATTTACGGAGCAGAGATTCTTCAAGCTTTGCGAAAACTTCGCCCAGGGAGCACGCGCCACTTCAAGCCTTTCTCGGGAGCCGACCCCGGGAGAGCAAACGCTTCGGATGCTGCAAGAAGGCCGCACATTCGAGGAGATTGCGCGCATGCGGGCGCGGCAGCTTTCCACGATTGTCGGTACGGTCGCCAACCTGGTCGAAACCGGCCAGGTGAAGCTGGACACGAAATGGATTTCTCCTGACGCCCAGCCGCTGATCGAGGCTGCATGCCTGAGCAAAGGGGGCGAGAGCCTGCGAGAGATCAAGGACGCCGTGCCGCCGTATGTCAGCTTTAATGACATACGGCTGGTGGTGGCTGCCCTGCGGGCCGAGGGTCGATTGGGCGCCAAGACGGCCTAGCGGGGTTCGTTGGAATGCTTGGTGGCAAGAAGTTTGCCCGGGGGCCTATCGGTAACAACCAAAAATCGCTTGACTTAAGAGACAAGAAACTCAAGATTAATGGAGAGCACAAGCGCTCTTCGAATCGGCGGTCTTTAGATAAGTAGCGTGTAACTCCCTATTCCGGAATACTTTGCAGGCAAGACGACCAGGGCAATCTTCTTGTAGCTCATAAGTCAAATGCATTCAATACTTTGCGTGCAACTCCTTATTCCGGAATACTTTGCGAATAGTTATCCGGGGACCAGCGCACCTAGAATTCCATCCAAATTGAAGGGAATAAAGGTTTTAACTGAACATTTGTCGAGCGGGTCTGCCCACCCCAAGCAAGATGTAAGTCGAATGTTTTGAATACTTTGCCTATAAGTCTTTGAAGATCAATACTTTGGCTGGGAAAATTTGCTAAACCAATGATTCCAATAGACCGCACGAAGGGGGGTGGGTACCTCACTGGGGTTGGTACAGACCGGTCACATACGGGGACGCATGATGCGATGTCTCTCTGGCAATGCTTTATGGGGCGGCACGCTAGGCCCCGCTGTGGATGCGGGTGGAAAATCCCTAAACTGCACGAGAACGATGCCGGGAGGAGATCGCGCGGTATCGTGAGATTGTCGTACGTGTTTGAGGGAGTAGTGGTCCTTCGACTCCGTGGCCGCTTCGTAAATGCGAAGCCGCCACTCCGCTCAGGAAGACAGAGGGGTAGTTTGGTTACAAATCTTCAGGGTGATGAGGGGAAAGGAGTCACGGTGTGGAAGAGTTTATGCGCCGGAACGCGAGGGCGTTTTTGCCGGTTTCAGGTCTTTGTTCGAGAGGAGGCTATTCGTAGCGCAGGCTCTCGACCGGATCAAGTTGGGCGGCGCGGGTGGCGGGAATGGTTCCGAAAATTATCCCGACCAGCGAAGAAACGATGATCGCGATGATCGCCGACAGGCCCGAGACCGGGATGCGGTATTCGGTGAAGAAGCGAACGGAGAACGGGATCGCGAGTCCAACGACGATGCCGATGACGCCGCCGATGAGCGAGATGAGAACCGCCTCCGAGAGAAACTGAAACAGGATCTCGCTTTTGGTTGCGCCCACCGCTTTCCGAATCCCGATTTCGCGAATGCGGGCGCTGACCGTGGCGAGCATGATGTTCATGATTCCGATACCGCTTACCAGGAGTACGACAAGGGAGACTGCGAGCAGGACTGCCGTGAGCGCATTGGCGGTTTTGTCGGCCACGGCCAACAACTGGGTCAGGTTCTGCACACGATAGACCGAGTTTGAACGGTGCCGGGATTGGATCACGCGCTGAATCTGGGCGGTGATGGGAATCACCTGGGACGCATCGGTGGCCGCGAAGTAGATCTGCCGCACATTCGGCGTGGTCTGAAAATAACGGCTCACCGAATAGGGAATCAGCATGGTGCGGTCGGTCACTTCCGATTGTCCGAAGGTATCCACCCGCTCGCGGAAACACCCGATGATGCTGAACGGCAATCCGCTCATCTTGACCGTTCTGCCCAGCGCATTCCGGCAAGACCCGTAAAGGTCCTCAGCGAGTTTCTGGGTTACCACACTCACTTTGTTATGCGCCTGCGAATCCTGCGCGTCGAAAAAACGCCCGGCGAGCACCACGAGATTGCGGACGTCGAGATAAGCGGGCGCGACACCGAGCACCTGGATGTCGCGCTCTTTTCCATTCCCTATTGCGATGCGCTCAAACAGGGGAACGACCGGCGAGGCGGCGGCGATGCCGGGAACCTGGAGCTGGACGGCGTGCATGTCGTCGATGGTCAAATCGTCCGGGGCAGTTTCGTCGATGTGGCCGCCCGCCTGGTATTCGGCCTCGATCATGTTGGTGCCGATTCCCTGAATGAGGTTCAGTACATATTGCTTGCCGGTGAGACCGATGGTCGTGACCAGGATCAGCGAAGCGGTGCCAATCATCATGCCCAGGGCGGTGAGCAGGAAGCGAACTTTGTTGGCGCAGAATGTGTCGTAACCAAAGCTGAGGATTTCGCTGAATACCAATCGTGGTTTATGCCGCACGATCGGCGCTGAGGCGGTGGTGGACATTAACGTGATTAGATGTTACTTCGCGAGGGAAGGAGCGGCAAGCGCCTTCGATGCGCAGGAATCACAATGTGGGCGTCGTTGCGTTACCCACTCTAACGTCGCAAAATGCGCGACGTTAGAATGGGGCACCTTCATTGTCTTTCATGCTTCAGCTCTTTATGGTACTTGATTGTCTTCTCTGGCGCGGCGGAAGAAGGTCACGACTGCGTAGGCGGCCAGCACATCGATGATTGGGTCGAGGGGGCGTGTGTAGTACGTTTCGGGATGGGTGAGGCAGTAGACGGCGGGATAGCAGGCCAGGGCGATCGCATAACGGATCGCGAGCGCGCGATCTCGTTTGAAGCAACGCCACAGGCCCGTGAGAGCAAGCAAAGTGAGCGTTGTACATACAAAAATGTTGGGCGGATCCAACGGTTCCATCTCGAGGTACGCGTGACTGAAGCTCCAGTAACCGGTCCAGAGATAAATAAAACGGCGGAGTGTCATCCAGGCAAACCAGCCGGGATGGGAGCGGATGTATTCGACCGCTTGCTGGCGCTTATGCTCCATGTAAGCGATTTCGCCATCGCGCTCGTATTCCGCCTGTTCGCTGGCGTTGTGGTTGGGATGCAGGTCGCGGTTCACCCAGGAGGTTGAGTAGCCGTTGTTGCCGATATACAACTCGAGTCCCAATCCGCTGCGGACGGGAATGAACTGATGGAAGATGCGGTAGTTACGAACTCCCCAGGGCACGAGAACGACGAGCACAGCCAAGACTGCAACGGTTGCGGGGAGTACCCAATGGAGACGTTGTCGATATCGCCGGTAGCACGTCCACGCGCCCAGGAATGGCAACACTGAAAGCACAGAGGGCTCGGTGAGAGCTGCGAAGCCGCTGAGGAGGCCGAAGCCCGCCAGTCGCGAATGCGTCCGGAATCTTCGAGGTCAAAAGCCCAGAGAAAAAGGCAACACAGCAACAGAGTGACAAGACAGGTGGACCAAGCCCAATCTGCGCCGTAGTAAATTCCGTAGGGTGAAAGCGCCCAGCCCCAGCCGGCCCACTTTGCGGTCCTATCGCCGAAACTTTTTCTGGCCAGGAAGAAGACGGGAACACAGGTTGCGGCAGAGATGATTCCGTTCAGAACCAGGGCCGCGATGATGGATGACCTGGTGTAGACGCCGAAGACTTTGAAAATCGCTGCGAGGATGTACGGATAAACGGGAGGCAAAAGGGACGATGGGCCCGTGTCTGCCAGAGGGTTGCCGAATCCGTGGCCGAGGGCGATGGATCTCCCGACTCTGCCGAAGGCCCAATGCTCCAGGACGAAAGGATCCATCCACTCGTGATAAAGAAAGTGGGTGACCGCAACTCTTATCGCGAGGCCCACGAGGAACATGGGAACGTAGGGCGGCCAGCGGAGTTGAGACTTCGGTTGCATCACGTTTTCGTTTGCGTCAGTGTTCCGTTTCGTATCAGTGTTCTTTGTCCTCGCGTCTCGCCAGTCCTCGTCGCGCTACTCAAGGCGGCAAACCAACACGCTGCGATTCCGGTATGGGCAGTTCAGACCCGTTACGCCCGGCTGAGCCAGCACGACCCAGTCGACTCCGAAAGAATTCTTCAGAGATTGAAAATCGTTCGCGTGAAAACTACGCCAACCACGAGCGGCGTCGACTTCGAGCAGCCAGCGCGGGGCGAGGCGGGGAACGCGGGCTGCCATGCCGGCGTCCTTGACGACATCGGCCAGCGCGCTGCGCTCGGCCAGAGCCCGAAAGCCGTGATAGTCTTCGCCGCGAAGTTCCATGTAGTAGGGATCCAAAGCGAAGAGACTGTTGGTTGGAGTATTTCCCTTCACCCAGTCGAAGGCCGCGACCCAGTTGTTACTCGGCGCCAATCCGGGCAGTTCCAGATGGGCAGTTGAGGAATACATCTGCCGTTGCACATAGAACATTCCGAGGCCGAGAGGGACAAATAGCAACAGCCAGCGGTAAGACGCGTTTGCCCAGAACGTACTCGCCGATCAGGCCGCCTGCCATCAGGAACATCAGGAGATAAATCAGTTGCAGATAACGCATCGGCTCGAATGGCCGAAGACGTTCGAGAGAAGGTGGCAGCATGATGACAAGCGCTACCAACATCTGGAAGATTCCGAAGTACAAGAGACGTGAGGCAAGCCGCGCCAAGACTGGAGACTGGTTCCGCCGAGCGATTTTGGCAAACAGAGCGAGGAGTACGAGGGGCGCGAAGACTCCCAACCATTCGTACCAGTGCCAGCGACTGAGAAAGTAAAAGTTACGAGTTGCGGCGGCTTGCCTCCAGGCGGCGGAGGAGGGCTCAAAAATCCACCCCAGCGGAAGAAGGAGTACGGCGAAGGCGGCAAGGGCTTGATCTTTATTCTTCCAGGGCGTCTTCCATGGCGAATTGTTCCAGGCCAGAAAAATACAAAACGAGATGCCGAAGCTGGCCATGATGGCATGGATCACGAACGCCCATGCCAATAGAATCCCAGCCAGAAGGCGTTGTTCCTTCAGAATCGCGACGATCGCGCCGAGCACTGCGGCGGTGGCCACCGCCCGCGGATGGAGATATTGGTCGACCAGGCTGATGCCCGTGCCTGCGACGGGAATTGTCAGCAGAACTGCGACCAGGGCGACAGCGGCCCACTGCGCCTGACGCGACGAAAAGCAGCGGCGAGCGATTGCGAGGCAGCCCCAGAGAATCAGCAGAATTGTGACAAACTGCCAGAGGAAGATCACTACGCTTAACGGCAGGTGCGTCAAGCGGACGGAGGCGGCCACCGCCTTGTCGAAGATTGTGGCCTGGAACTGGAGGCGGAAGAAATCGGCGTCGTGCGGGAAAAGAGCGGGATTCAAGTCTCTCTTGATAGCGGCCAGATAAAAGGCGTCGTCTTCCAGCCCCGGATGGTAGCCCTCCACTAAGAACGCAACCGCCGTTGCCAAAACCAGCAGCGCCAGCATTCCGCAAGCGGGAGCCGGTGTCATCTCGCAAAGCGGGGTGTCTGTTCAAGGACGCTTCCGTCAAAGTCCGGACTCTGAGCCCTTGGTGATGCCGGGCTTGTAATACTCGCGTTCCAGGCGTCGGCCGCGCTCGCTGAAGATTCCGAAATGGGCAAGGCCCGCTCGCTGAAGCGCGAACTGCAGCGTGGTCTTCAGCACGCCCAGTCCGTATTGCACGCTGCGCCGGAAATTGATGGACGAGGCTTCCTCGAAATACTTTGTCGGGCACGACACTTCGCCGATGCGGAAGCCGAAGTAGACGCATTGCGCCAGCATCTGGTTGTCGAAGACAAAGTCGTCGCTGTTTTCGCCGAGCGGCAGTCGCATGAGGACCTCGCGGCTGAAGGCGCGATATCCGGTGTGATACTCGGAGAGCTTGACTCTCAGAAACAGATTCTCAAACGCGGTCAGCAGGCGGTTGGCGACGTACTTGTAAAAAGGCATGCCTCCGCGCAACGCGGTGCCGCCAATGATGCGGGATCCGAGGACGACGTCATAGACGCCATAGGCCACCATGCTGGCCATGGCTGTGACCAGCAACGGCGTGTATTGATAATCGGGATGCACCATGATCACCACGTCCGCACCCGCCGCCAGCGCCTCGCGGTAGCAGGTCTGCTGGTTGCGGCCATAGCCGTAGTTGCGGTCGTGGACGAAATACTGCAGGCCCAGGCTCTGTGCAATTTCTACCGTGCGATCTGTACTGTGATCGTCGACCAGAATGCAGGTATCGATGAGGTCGGGCAATTCCCGCACGGTGGCTTCCAGCGTTTTTTCCGCGTTATAGGCGGGCAACACGACGGCAATGCGCTTGCCGTTGATCATGCGGTGAAATCCTCAATTGAGCTTTCTCAAATCATAACCGAAACTGCTGTCCGCGCCTCCGCTTCGAGGAAAAAAGCGCCTGGGCAGTTATCAGAGGCGGCGCGTTCCGATAAACTGTTTGGAGTACCTTGAAGTCTCATGCCCGCTCGCACTTTATTCGACAAGATCTGGGACGCCCACCTGGTCGCCGCACCACCCGGGCAATCGGCGATCCTCTACATCGACCTGCACCTGGTGCATGAAGTGACTTCGCCGCAGGCTTTCGATGGATTGCGCGCCAACGGGCGCCGGCTTCGCCAGCCTCTGCGCACCGTCGCCACCGTTGACCACAATATTCCGACTACTCCTCGTGGCTTGCCCATTACCGACCCGATCGCGGCCAGGCAGATTGAAGCGCTGCAGAAGAACTGCCGCGAGTTCGGCGTTCCCTTTTTCGACATGGATTCGGCCGACCAGGGCATTGTGCATGTGATCGGCCCGGAACTCGGCATCACGCTGCCGGGGATGACGATCGTCTGCGGCGACAGCCATACTTCCACGCATGGAGCTTTTGGATCGCTGGCGTTTGGCATCGGTACATCCGAAGTGGAGCACGTGCTGGCTACGCAGTGCCTCCCGCAGAATAAAGCGAAGTCGATGCTGATTTACGTGCGAGGGAAATTGCCCGAGGGCGTCACCGCGAAGGATCTTGCCCTGGGAATCATTGGACGCATCGGCACCGATGGCGCTACCGGTCACGTGATCGAATATGCGGGCGAAGCGGTGCGGGACCTGTCGATGGAAGGGCGCATGACGCTCTGCAACATGAGCATCGAAGCCGGAGCGCGTGCGGGATTGATCGCGCCCGATGAGACCACTTTTGCCTACATCCAGGGCCGCCGCTTTGCGCCCAAAGACAAGGACTGGGAAGCGTCGGTTTCTTATTGGCGGACGCTGGCGAGCGATCCGGGAGCGCATTACGATCGCGTCATCGAAATCGATGCAGCGTCACTTGCGCCGTTCGTGACCTGGGGCACGAATCCTGGGATGGTTGTTGCCGTCAACGCGCGTGTACCCGAATTAACCAGCTTCGCTGCGGAATCCGATCGCCGGGCCGCCGAACAGGCGCTCGCCTACATGGACCTTAAGCCCGGAATGCCGATCGAGCAAATTGCCGTGGATCGCGTATTTATCGGATCCTGCACCAATTCGCGCATTGAAGACCTGCGGGCGGCGGCGCGGGTGGCGAAGGGACGACGTGTAAATCCAAACGTCCGGGCGATGGTCGTCCCCGGTTCGCAGGCCATCAAGCACGCGGCTGAGCAGGAAGGGTTGCACCGCATTTTCGTCGATGCCGGCTTTGAGTGGCGGGAATCGGGATGCTCGATGTGTCTGGGCATGAATCCTGACATCCTGCAGCCTGGCGAGCGTTGCGCTTCGACCAGCAATCGAAATTTCGAAGGGCGGCAGGGCCGTGGCGGCCGAACGCATCTGGTCAGCCCGGAAATGGCCGCTGCGGCGGCCATTGAGGGACATTTTACGGATATACGGAAGTGGCAGTTTAAATAGTCGGTGGCCGTTCGTCGTTGGTCGTTCGCGGCTCGGAAGCAAATTGAACGTGTGGTACGACCAACAGTCCTGGACAACCCGGAATAGCGAACGACTAACGACCAGCGACCAACGACGGATAATATGCAACCATTTCGCAAACATACCGGCCTTGTGGCTCCGCTCGATCGTGTGAACGTAGACACCGATCAGATCATCCCCAAGCAGTTTCTCAAGCGCATCGAGCGCACCGGCTTTGGGCAATTTCTGTTTAACGACTGGCGGTTTTCAGGGGAAGGTCAGAAGGTCGCCGATTTTGTGCTGCACTGATCCCCGCTACCAGAGTGCCTCAATCCTGGTCGCCGGCAGGAACTTTGGCTGCGGGTCTTCGCGCGAACATGCGGTGTGGGCGCTCGCCGATTTCGGGTTCCGCGTCATAATCGCATCTTCGTTTGCTGATATCTTCGCCAATAACAGCCTGAAGAACGGCCTTCTGACCGTGTGTCTCACCGACGAGCACGTGGCCGAGATCATGCGCCGCGCGAAAGAAATCGAAGGCTACCGGCTCACAGTGGACCTCGAATCGCAGCGGGTAGAAGATGGACGAGGCTTCGTTGCCGCTTTCGCCGTCGACGAATTCGCCCGGCATTGTCTGCTGAACGGATTGGACGATATCGGACTTACGCTTCAGCATGAATCCGAAATCGCTGCCTATGAGGCGCAACATCCCATTCGCGCTGAGATGAAAGGAATCGGGCCGGCCAATCCTATCTAGTGTCGTGACCGCATGATCCTTTCTACTAGCTCCGGGGGCCGAGGGCGGGGCGCCCCTCGGAACCGCCGGCAAGGTGCCGGCGCTACGCTCTGCTGGCTGCGGTAATCTTCTTGGTCACGGGACTAGGCGATCCCTACACGTTGTACACTTTTGAGTCCTTACGGCATGGCTAAAGCCATGCCCTTTCAAAGCTATTGGGAACGAAGTTAATCAGGTTGTAGTGGGTTGGATCCTATGCTGAATCGGAGTACGTTCGTGCGAAGACTCTTTGCCGTCTTTCTGCTCACCCTATTGTCGCTCTCGGCGGGCAGCGCCCAGACTGCAGCGCCCGCCAAACAACTTTCCATCGACGCCATCTTTGCCGAGGGAGGCGTCACCGGACGTGCTCCCGAGACCATCAAGTGGAGTCCTGATGGCAGCAAGGTATCGTACGTGCTGCGCGATGACTCCGGCGAGCACGGCGAACTCTGGTATGTGGACGCCGCCACTGGCGAGAAAAAAGTTCTGGTAAGCGCGGTCAAGCTTTCCCAACTTGCCCCGCCAGCCTCCAAAATCAAGGATGAACGCGAGAAAGAGCGCGTTACGCGTTATCACGTCGCCGCTTACTCCTGGTCGCCCGATTCCAAGCACCTGCTTTTCGATGCCCAGGGCCAGCTCTGGTATTACAGCCTCGAGACGGGAACGGCCGTGCAACTTACCTCGTCTCCCGATCCGAGCCAGGACCCGAAGTTTTCGCCCGACGGCACGCGGCTGGCCTACGTCCGCAAACACAATCTTTATGTGCATCCGGTCACAGAAGAAGCGGGCGAGCGCCCGCTCCTGCACGCCGAGAAGGACAAGGACAAAGACAAAGATAAGAGTGCGGAAGACGACATCCTCAACGGTGAAGTCGACTGGGTTTACGCCGAAGAGCTAGCGGTGCGCAGCAACTTCTTCTGGTCGCCCGAAGGGCACGATATTCTCTTCCTCCAGATGGACGAAAGTCGCGTACCTACTTATCCCATCACCGACTGGTTGCCCACTCATCCTCATGTCGAGCAGGAGAAGTATCCGCAGCCGGGCGATCCGAATCCTACAGTGCGCCTCGGTGTGGCGAGCAGCGATGGCAAGGGCAAGGCGCGGTGGATCAAGCTCACGGATGACGATGACACCTACGTCCCCCGCTTTGGGTGGATTCGCGAAGAATGGGCGTGGGCTGAGGTCCTGAATCGCAAGCAGGACGTGCTGGACCTTTATTTCATCAACACGAAATCCGGGAAGACACGCAAGGTTCTTACCGAGTCCGAGCCTGGCGCGTGGGTAAACGTCAACGACGATTTCCGCATTCTCAAGTCCGGCGACCGCTTTCTGTGGACCAGTTGGCGCGACGGCCATACTCATATTTATCTCTACAGCTTCAATGCGCTCGATCCGATCGCGGGCGAAGCCAAACTCGAGCGCCAGGTCGAAAGCGGGGACTACGAAGTCCTCGCCGTCAATGGCGTTGACCCAGATTCGGGCACGATCTTTTTCACGGCGAATAAAAATGACCCGCGGGAGGAGAAACTTTTCTCCATTAAGCTCGATGGCTCAGGGCTGCAGACCGTTTCCACGAAACCGGGTCACAACCTGGCCAGTTTTGCCGACGATGGCAAGCACTATGTGGAGACGTATTCCGCCACGCTGACGCCGCCAGCCATTTCCATCTGCTCCACGGCTGGCCCGTGCCAGAAAATCTGGGAAAGCCGCGGTATCGCCGACTACGCTCCCATTGCGCCCAAGCCGCTCGAGTTCAAAGCCGATGACGGCACTCTGCTGTATGGCTTTCTCATCCTGCCCGCGAACACCGACCCGAGCGCAAAAATTCCCCTCATCGTTTACATCTATGGCGGCCCCGCTGGCCAGACTGTGAAGGACGACTGGGGCGGCACCAATGCACTTTTTCACCAGATGCTGGCGAAGGAGGGTTTTGCCATTTTTTCCGTCGACAATCGCGGCACGCCGAATCGCGGCAGAAAATTTTCCGCCGCGATCCGCGGACAGTTCGGCGGCGTCGAACTGAAAGACCAGCTCACCGCGCTCGACCAGTTATACGCGCAGTATCCGCAGCTCGACCGCGCGCGCACGGCGATGTGGGGATGGTCGAATGGCGGCTCGATGACGCTCTATTCGCTGACGCATTCCGACCGCTTCAAGGCCGGCATCTCGGTGGCGCCCATTACGAATCAGCGCAACTATGATTCGATCTATACCGAGCGCTACATGGGACTGCTGCAGGACAACACCGGCGGCTATGACAATTCGACAGTCAGCGCCGCGGGTAACCTGCATGGATCGCTGCTGCTGGTACATGGAACGAGCGACGACAACGTGCACTTTCAGAACACGATCCAGATGGTGGATGCATTCATCCGGTCAGGAAAACAATTCCGTTTGATGGTGTACCCGAATAAGACGCACGGCATCTCGGGGCCGGAAGCGAGGTCGCAGTTGTTTCACATGATGGAAGATTTTTGGAATAAGGAATTGAAATAGCTGTCAGCTGTCAGCTCTCAGCCGTCAGGAAAAGCCCCTGGTGCCGCAGAGGATACGCTTTTCGAGCGGACGGGCGCCGGCCAGGTTCTACTGATAGCTGATATCTGATAGCTGAAGGCGAATCATTATGCATAGAACCACACTTGGCGATTTCGAACTCACCGTCGTCTCTGATGGCACTTACTTCCTCGACGGCGGCGCCTTCTTCGGTGTTGTTCCCAAACCCATGTGGTCGAAAAAAGCTGCCGTCGACGAGCAGAACCGCTTTGACACCGGGCTGAATTCGCTGCTCATCCGAACTGGGGAAAAAAATATCCTGGTTGAAACCGGGATCGGCAACAAGCTTCCCGAAAAGCTGGTACAGATCTACAAGCAGCCCGCCAAGCTGCTCGAAAATCTGCACGCCGCGGGGCTTGCGCCTGAAGACATCGATATCGTGATCAACACGCACTTGCACTTCGATCACTGCGGCTGGAATACGGTTCGACGCGGGGATCGGGTCATGGCGACGTTTCCGAAGGCCAAGTATTACGTGCAGAAAAAAGAATGGGAACACGGACGGCTGCAGCTTGAACGCGACGCTGTCAGCTACATGAGCCCGAATTATGATCCTCTGATTGAGAACGGCCAGATGGAATTGCTGGACGGCGATCGCGAGATTGTGCCGGGTGTTTCGGTGAAAGTCTTCCCTGGCCACACGGCAAACATGCAGGCGGTGATGGTCGAGAGCGGGGCGGGCAGTGGCAGGAAGACGGCGTGCTACATTTCGGATCTGATTCCGACCGCCATGCACCTCGACTTGACGTGGGTGATGGCGTTTGACTTGTTTCCCTTGACCACGATTGAAAGCCGCAAGAAATACTATGCGCAGGCGATTCCGGAGCGCTGGCTGACGGTGTTCACACACGACGATCAAACGCCGTGGGGATATGTGGAGCGAGGAGAAAAAGGACGGCTGAGCTTGAGGCACATCCAGTGATCTCTGGGGCAAAGCTTTGCGGTTTGCAGAGCTGCTGCTATGCGCTGGGGACTTGCAGCCTGGCCTCGAAGAACTCCTCGACGCTCTGTAGTATTTCCGTCCCGCTCTTCGCGTCGTAGATGGCCTTCCGCAGTGTCGCTCCGCCGGGCACGCCGTGCGTGAACCACGAGGCGAACTGCTTCATCTTGCCTTCGGCTCCCGGCATTTCTTCTTCGAGAAGCATCTGGAAGTAGGTTCGGATCATCTGGTAGCGATCGGCCTCGGAGGGCTCGGCATAGGCCTTCGCTGTCGAGCTTCGCTCGACTTGGACGGGCGAGGGCGCCCGTCCACTGGCTCCGGAGCTTTGGTCGCTGACGGCCGGGGCGGCCGTCCTACTGTTCTTTGCTACTGCTCGCATACTGCTCGATCTGCCGGAAAATCCACGGGTTTGCGGGCGCCATTCTCCCGATCATCACCGCGTCGCATCCCGTTTGCGCGACCATGGCGCATGCGTCTTCGGGCGAGCGGATATCTCCATTGCCGATCACCGGAATCTTCACCGCCTGCTTCACCGAGGCGATCCACTCCCAGCGCGCCGTGCCGCTGTAGCCCTGTTCGCGCGTGCGCGCATGCAAGGCCACCGCACCGAGGCCGCAATCTTCGGCGAGGCGCGCCAGTTCCACGCAGACGATCTCTTCGTCATTCCACCCCGCGCGAAACTTCACCGTAAACGGAATTTTTACCGCGGCACGCACCGACTCGAAAATCTTCCGGATCAGCGGCAGATCACGCAGCAACCCCGAGCCGCCATTGCAGCGCACGACCTTCTTCGCCGGACATCCCAGATTCAAATCCACCAGATCGAAGCCGAGGTCTTCCACCAGGCGCGCCGCATCGGCCAGCACCTCGGGATTGCTGCCAAACAGTTGCGCGGAGATCGGATGCTCATCCTCATAAAAATGCAGATACCGGCCGCGCACTTTTTTGTTGCGCAACACGCCATCGGCCGAGGTGAACTCGGTCATGATCAGGCCGCATCCGCCCAGGTTTTTGATGAAGCGGCGAAAGACGGTGTCGGTCACGCCCGCCATCGGAGCCAGCACGGTTGCCGGACGGATCTCGACCTCCCCGATCCGCAAAGATTCAGGGAAGGCGCGTACCGAGGGCGCGGACAAGAGTGTCTGCGCTACGCCGGTCGCGTTGTCGCGCGGATCTGGCTCCGACTTGTACCAGTACTTCATGGTTACTATTCTAGCCTTAGCACAAAAATAGAAAGCCCCCGCCAGAGGCGAGGGCTCGATTTGTGTGCAGGGCGGACACTCGGTCCGCCTGGACCGCGCCTTACTTCCTTGGCCGCTTCCAGCTTGGCTGCTTCCGCCTTGGCTGCCTCGGCCTTGCCGGCATCGCTTTTCGCGTATTTGCGGCGGAAGCGCTCGACGCGTCCGGCAGTGTCCATCAGCTTCTGCTTGCCGGTGAAAAATGGATGGCAGGCAGCGCAAATTTCCACGCTGATGTCGCCCTTATGGGTCGAGCGGGTAACGAACGCATTGCCGCAGGCGCAGTGCACCCGTATTTCGTGATAGTTAGGATGGATTGCTGATTTCATGGTCTAGTCCTGATTCCCTCAATTCAATCGTTAGATTCTACAGGAGTTAGAAAGGATTCACAAGAGAGTCGCAGTGGCAGAAGGTCCAAGTCAACTGCAGTCATCGCGAGCGCGCTAGAGTCTTGCGTACGAATCTGAAGGGTTGAGCTCTTCTGGGAGCTGAGAGCCAAGCCCTGAAGCAAAACAAAACGGCAGGGCCGACCCCCTGCCGTTTGTAAATCCGAAATTTCGGGGCCCTTACTTCCCTTTGTTGACTACCTTCTTGAGTTCGTTGCCGGGAGTGAATTTCGCTACTCTGCGGGCAGCAATCTTGATCGTGGCACCTGTCTGCGGGTTCCGGCCGTTGCGGGCCTTCCGCTGCGAGACAGAAAACGTGCCAAACCCAATTAATGCGACCCGGTCTCCCTTGCGAAGGGAGGAGGTTATGCTATCCACTGTGGTATCGATCGCGGTCGTCGCCTGCGCCTTGGAAATGTTGCAGGCTCCGGCGATCCGGTCAACCAGATCAGCTTTGTTCATGCGTTCTCCTGACACTAGTCTATTTCGGCTCCCGCCCGTCCGCCGGGGGATAACTTCGAAGGCGCGAGAACCGGCGAGAGTCATTTTCCTCCATGCTCGCAGATTGTCAATGGAAAACAGTTGCGGGTTGCCCCATTTGACACGGAATTTGGGCGCCGATGCACTTCCTATTGCCGTTTTTCCAACAGACCCAGTAAATTTCTTCCGGATTCTGTCCACCACGGCTCGTTTTCCCCGCTTCTTCAGCAATCGCACCTCCTTCTCCACAATCGCATCCTGCTCTGCACAGGAAGTGCACAGCGCGCCATCGGTTTCGAGTTGCGGCGGAGGGCGGTTCCGGTGCACAGTCTAGGTAGAGAATCATGAAATCAGCAACCGAAGTTTGTCCCTTGTGCGCGGGCTCAGGGTGGAAGACGGTTCCGGGAGCGCCCGAACACGGTGTGACGCGTTGCGATTGCCAGTTGCGGGCGCGGGCCGGGTTCCCTTATCGCGGCGGCTCGCATCCCGAAACGGCATGAAGAGTGCGAGTTGTCCAATTTTGACTTTGAGGGGCCGCGTTCCCATCTTGGAGCTCGCCCGAATGGCGGCCTGCCGCTTCGTGCAGGAATTACCCGGTCCGAAAGAACGGTTTAATGTTAGTGGGAGATGTCGGATCCGGTAAAACGCATTTGGCCGTCGGCATCGTCAAGAGCTGCTGATTCGCGAGAAAGGCTGCGCATGCATTTTTTATGATTATCGCGGAATTGTTGAAGCAAATTCAGGACTCCTACAATCCTTCGGTCCAAGCCACCGAACTCACCTTACTCCAGCCCGTTTTCAACACAGAAGTACTTGTGCTGGATGATTTAGGCTCGGTGAAGCCGAGCTGAGTGGCGGTGGGACACAATCCGCCTGATGCTGAATACGCGCTACAACGATAACCGCACCACGATCATCACCACCAACTTTGCTGACGAACCGGCGGCCGCTTCGGATCCGGATGCGCCTACGCAATCCGCATCTTTTTCTGCCGCGAAAGCGGCTGTTCGGAAGGATACCCTGGGTGATCGCATTGGCGAGCCCATGCGCTCGCGCCTCCATGAAATGTGTCGTGTCGTGAAAATGAAAGGGCCCGACTTTCGAGAAAAAATCAAGAGCGCGAGCTTTGGATAGTGCAAGTCAGAGGTAAGAGGCCAGATTGCCGAAGTAATGCAATTGACGCCGACGATTCCGGGAAGAGTAGATCGAAGCTTGAACCACAGAGGGCGCAGAGATCACAGAGGAACCCGTGGACTCAACTCTTCACGCCTGCAATCTGAGCCCTAACTTCTGACCTCCTCTACAATCGCCTTGTGCTGCGAGAGCGGATCGAATTCGCACCGGCGTGCGACCGGGAGATCTTCTCCGCGGTTCCCGCCGCGCCCGCTGTCTTTCTGCTGCGCGCGCCCGATGCTGACTTCCGAGCCTTACGTCAGCAAGACCGCGAACCTGCGCCGCCGCCTGGAACGGCTGCTTTCACCGCCCGAAGAGCGCTCCCGACGCCTCAACCTGCGGGATCGAGTCCGCTCTGATCGAATACTCGCTCACCGGCTCCGATTTTGAATCCGGATTCCTGCTCTACCAACTTCTTCGCTCGGCTTTTCCGAGAACCTACGAGAAACGCCTGCGCCTGCGCTTTGCGCCGCTCGTCAAACTGCATCTCGAAAACGAATATCCGCGCGCCTCGGTTACGACTCGGCTCGGCCGCTTGACCGGCAGAAACATTTACTACGGCCCATTTCTTTCCCGCGTGGCCGCCGAGAAATTCATGAACGACGCGCTCGATTTCTTCAAAATGCGCCGCTGCACCGACGACCTGCACCCCGATCCCAAAGTTCCCGGGCTGCGTCTATTCCGAGATGAAAATGTGCCTGGCTCCGTGCTTCAAGGGTTGCACCGACGACGAATACCGCGCCGAAGTTGTCCGTGTCGAAGACTTCCTCAACACGCGAGGCGAATCGCTAAAGCGCCAGATCTCCACCGAGCGCGATCGGGCCTCCGAATCCCTGGCCTTTGAGGAAGCTGCTGCGCTGCATACGCGCCTTGAAAAGCTTGCGCCTGTCCTCCAGCAAATGCCCGAGCCTGTGCAGCGCATCGATCAGATGCACGCGCTCATCGTGCAAACATCGGCCGTGCCCGAAAGTGTGGCTCTGTTTCGAGTGGATGCCGGGGCGATCTCCGGTCCGCTTACCTTCCCGATCTCCGGCGCCGAACACACGAAGTCGCAATCGATGGAGGCCCGCATCCAGTCTGTTCTTGCTGAATTCCACGCCGCCGAGCCGCGCAGTGCGCTCGAGCGAATGGAGCACCTTGCGATTCTGCGGCGCTGGTGTTATCGCGGCACGCGCAAGGGCGAGATTTTCTTCGCCGACTCCAAAGGCCAATTGCCGATGCGGCGGGTAGTACGCGGGATTGGGCGCGTCTACAAAGGGGAAGCGCCGGAATCGATGTTAACGGAATCCGCGGCAACGCCAGCCGGCCCGCCGGAATCGCAATAGAATAACTGCAGTCGAGGGAGAAGGAATGATGCCGAAAACCATGCCAAAGAAAACCATGCCGAAGAAGAAAAGCGCGAAGAGCAAGAAGCGCACTCTAGCCAGGAAGGCCGCCACGAAGAAAACTATTCAGCCCTCGGCATCGCCCGACAAATCCGTGCGCGAACACTTGCAATACCTGCTCGCTGGCGGAGGAGCTCACGCCGATTTCGACGCGGCGATGGGAGACTGGCCGGTGCAACTCGCCGGCGCCAAGGTGGCAAATTTTCCCCACACCGGCTGGATGCTGCTGGAACACATGCGCATTGCCCAACGGGATATTCTGGAATTTAGCCGGAATTCGAAACATGTCTCGCCGCCGTGGCCCGAAGGTTATTGGCCGGAGTCGGAGGCGCCGCCCAGCGAAAAGGCGTGGAAATCTGCGATGGCTGAGTTCAAGAAAGACCTCCGCGCCGTTCAGCAACTGGTCGCGAATCCCAAAACTAACCTTTATGAAAAATTACCCTGGGGAGACGGGCAGACAATCCTGCGCGAAGCCCTGCTCATAGCCGATCACAACGCCTATCATCTTGGCCAACTCATCATGCTTCGCAAGTGTATGGGGATCTGATCGTGGGGGGAGTAGCAGCGCACTTCATCACTATAGAATTCCCACGGCGGTAGTATGACTGCGGACCTGGAGTGGCGGCGATTCTCCTGTAATCTTTTATTTCGTTAACCTCTCCATCTCGTCCTCCCCAATGACGCTCACGCCCAGTTCCCGCGCCTTGTTGAGTTTGGAGCCCGCATCGGCTCCGGCCACCACATAATCCGTCTTCTTGCTGACCGAACCCGAGACGCGGCCGCCCGCATCTTCAATCTTCTTCTTGGCCTCGTCGCGGGTGTGGCGAGTCAATGTCCCGGTCAGCACGAATGTCTTGCCCGCGAGCTTCGTGCCCTTTTCTTTCTTTCTGTCCGGTGAAGGTCAGGCCTGCTTTCCGCAGATCCGCGACCAGTTTACGATTGTGCTCGTCGCCGAAGAACTCCACGATGCTCTCCGCGATCCGTGGGCCTACTTCGTTCACTTCCTCCAGTTCTTCCGCGCTTGCATTCATAATCGCGTCCAACGAGCCGAAATGTTCGGCAAGGAACTGCGCCGTGCGCTCGCCCACGAACCGGATGCCGAGCCCATAGATCACGCGCTCCAGCGGAAGCTTTTTCGAGTCGGCGATTTCTTTGAGCACATTGTCCGCGGATTTGTCGCCCATACGTTCGAGTTTCAGCAAATCGTCTTTCGTCAGCCGGTAGAGGTCGGCTACGTTTTTTACCAGGCCGCGCTCGGTCAGCTGATTGACCAGCGCTTCGCCCAGCCCGTCAATATCCATTACATGACGCGAGGCAAAGTGCAGAATCGTCCCCTGGAGCTTCGCCGGACAATTCGCGTTCACGCAGCGATAGTCAGCCTCGCCCGGACTGCGGACTACATTCCCGCCTGCATGCCGGGCAATGCTTCGGCTCGAACGACTCAGCTTCCTCGGATGCGGCCGCGATAGTGAGGCCTTTGCCATCGAGGTTCGACGACCACTCTTACAACCTTCGGAATCACGTCGCCGCCGCGCTCCACCTCGACCCGGTCGCCGATCTTAACGCCCAGCTTTCAATCTCATCCATGTTATGAAGAGTGGCGCGCGAAACCGTCGTTCCGCCAATGGCCACCGGCGTCAGCCACGCCACCGGTGTCAACTTGCCCGTTCGGCCCACCTGCCAGTCGATGTGCTCGATTGTGGTTACTGCTCGGCGGGCCGCATATTTGTAGGCAATCGCCCAACGCGGAGCCTTCCCCGTGAAGCCCAACTCTCGTTGCCATCGCTGTGCGATCGACTTTTATTACGATCCCGTCGATCTCGTAGGGCAGTGATTCCCGACTTGTCTCCCAGCTCTGGATAAACTCCCAAACCTCATCCAGATTCTTCGCCAGCTTGCGATTCGGATTGACATTGAAACCGGCCGCCTCAAGCGCATCCATCGCTCTCGATTGCCGGTCGAAGGATGGTTGACCGTCTTTCAGAAGCATGTAGGCGAAATAATCCATGCGACGCTTCGCTGTGATTGCCGGATCGAGTTGCCGCATTGTTCCCGCCGTAAAGTTTCGCGGGTTCGCAAACGTAGCCAGCCCCTGACGCTCGCGCTCTTCATTCAGCTTTCGAAACACCTCTGTCAGCATCAGCATCTCGCCGCGCATTTCAAAATCCGAGGGAATTCCGGCCTTCTTCAATTTTTCTTTCTCAATCGACAAAGGCACGGACCGCACCGTCCGCACATTTAACGTGACGTCTTCGCCGACGCTGCCGTCGCCGCGCGTGATGCCACGTTCCAGCTGCCCGTCGGTGTAGACGAGCGCGAGCGACATGCCGTCGAGTTTCAGTTCGCACATGTACTCGACGTCGGTGCGCCCGCTTAGTTCGTGGACGCGGCGCTCCCAATCGCGCAGTTCGTCCTCGCTGTAAGCATTGTCGAGGGAGAGCATGGGAGACGAATGCTTTGCCTTCACGAACCCTTCACGCGGCTTGCCGCCTACCCGCTGCGTGGGCGAGTCGGGCGTGATGAGTTCGGGATGCTCCGCCTCGAGCTTTTTCAGCTCGTTCATCAGCATGTCAAATCCGGCGTCGGTGATTTCGGGATTGTCGAGGACATAGTAGAGATATTCGTGGTGCCGGATCTTTTCGCGGAGGGACTCGATCTTCTTCTTGACGGCTGCAGGAGGCATGACCGGAAGATTATAGTGCGGGTCCGCTCTTAATCTCTTTGCATGCGGATGGACGCGTGTCGGGTTCGGGTTGCCTGGGGCGCTACTGTTTTTTCGCTTTTCGAATGCGCCCGCGGCCGGCGGCGGCGCGGCCTACGCTGGAGGGAGGTTTTCGCCCGCCTTCCAACAGTTCCTTCAACACGGTCGCGTTGTTGCGCTCCTGGTTGCGCGATGCGTACAGCATGGTGAGGTTCTTCTTTCCTGCCGCTAGTTCGTGCAGCTTTTCGACCGCAGCCGTGGCCTTTGGACCCGCCAATTCCTTCAAATACCGCTTACGGAACAGCACCCACCCGTCCGGATTCGCGTGGAACCACTGCCGCAGCTCATTCGAAGGCGCCAAATCGCGCAGCCAGAATTTGACCGCGGCCTCTTCTTTGGTTAGCCCCCGCGGCCACAAACGGTCGACCAGCACGCGCACTCCATCTGCCGCCGCAGCAGGCTCATACACGCGTTTGACAACCACGGTCATCTCGTCCGTATTATCCTACTTCTGAATCTTCCTTGTGAACGGGTCCGATATGATGCGTATTCTTGATTGCCTTCCTCTTGGTATCTGTGTCTCTGTGGTTCTCTTTTCGCTCCTCGCCTGCGATGTAGAACGTCGCAAGTCCGACGCGGAGCTGGGACTGAACCCGCAACAGGCTGCCGGCCGGAAACTCTACGACAATTATTGCGACCGCTGCCATGAACCCTATTCCTCGCGTGGCAAGAAAGGCCCGAGCATGAAGGGCGTCTTCAAGCACCAATACCTCCCTCTTAGCGGACTTCCCGCCAACGACGACCGGGTTACCGACATCGTCAAGTACGGCCGCGCGAAAATGGAAGGCTTCGGACAGGTTATGACCGACCAGCAAATCAAAGACCTCATCGCTTATATGCATACGCTTTAGCCGCGAGTGACGCGGGCGCTTGGGTGCGTGGGACGTTTGCCGATTTGCTAGAATTAAGTTCAGAGTGTCCGCATCTTCTCAATTCGCGCCGTCTGAATCTGCATCTTCCCAACTCGTCCAGATTGAACTTGGGCCGAGGATTCCCAGCCCCAAGCCTTCGTGGCTTAAGGCGAAAGCGCCGGTTGGAGATAACTTCCATGATCTGAAAAGGCTGGCGCGCGGGCTTGGGCTGCACACGGTTTGCGAGTCGGCGCAGTGTCCGAATATTGGGGAGTGCTGGAATCACAAGACGGCGACATTCATGCTGCTGGGCGATATCTGCACGCGGCGCTGCGGGTTTTGCGCCGTGCCCAAGGGGCGTCCGGAGCCGATTGATTGGGATGAGCCTCGGCGGGTGGCCGAAGCGGTGGCTACGCTTGGGTTGCGGCATGCCGTTGTGACCAGCGTGAACCGCGACGACGACAACGTGGGCGGCGCGAAGATATTTGCCGAGACGATCCGCGAGATTCGCGAACTGGTGCCGGGTTGCCGGGTCGAGGTGCTGATCCCCGACTTTCAGGGACTCGAAGAGCCGCTACGCATTGTTCTCGAAGCCAAGCCGGACGTGCTGAATCACAACACCGAAACGGTGCCGCGGCTTTATCGCGCAGTGCGCTCCGGAGCGCGTTACGGGCGCACGCTTGACCTGCTATCGAATGCCAAGAAGTGGGATCCGGGTATGGTCACCAAGAGTGGGGTGATGGTCGGGCATTGGCGAATCGCAGGAAGAGTTGATTGAAGTCTTCCGCGATCTGGGCGCACGCGGGGTCGATATTCTGACGATCGGGCAGTATCTGCGGCCCTCGAAGGATCATCTGCCGATGACTCGCTTCTACACGCCGGCGGAGTTTGGTTTTCTCAGGGACGAAGCGCTGAAGTTCGGATTCAGGCATGTCGAGTCGGGGCCGCTGGTGCGCTCGAGTTACCATGCGCATGAACAGGCGGAGGTTGCGGCGAGATAGTCGCAGCGCTCATTTCGCGCCAAAATTTTCTGTTTTGAAATCAAAAGGCCGGGCGATTTCGTCCGGCCTTCGAACTAAGAAACCGTCCAATTGCTGGGTTGAGCCGGATCAGTTTCCCTTTAACGTCGTTCTGTATTGCTTGTCTTGTCTATCTTCCCAATTCCTTCTTCCCAATTCCTTTTACGGCGTAGGCAGCGGCTTCCTACATCACCAACGCCAAGCCTTCCAGTTCCCGCTCCAGCACTGGCAGAGAGCATCCGGCCATTTCCACCCTTCCGGCTGCGTCAATCGCTGCTTGCGGAGAGACACCATATCCGCGCCCCATCAGGAATACCTGCAGCACTTCCGCCGCCTCCCGCGAGTCCACCATCCCGCCCTGCAGGAGGTCGTTGCGCAAGGCTGATAACTCCGTCACCGAAAATTTCTCTCTCATGGCCGTCCTCACCTTCGGCTGCTCTTGTGTCATTAGACTCATCGGCATTCCACTTCGTTGTATGCAATCGAAATGCCGTAACCTTGGTACCGTATCCAAGGCCCTCTTTCGATTCCCTTAGTCATATGAACCCGATATTTTGCAAATAGTTGCGGAAAGACTGAACTGGCGAGACAAGGATCCACGGCGCCCGATGACTGAGGCCAAAATGACACTATGTGTCGTTCTGTCACGTCGAAGAAGGCCCATCTTGTCTAAAAACGACTCCTCTGAACGCTTGCCGATCAATGGCGAGCGCGAGCCTTCTTAACTAGACATTTCGAGCGTCGGATGAAAAGCCAATCGTCGGATAGATGGGCCGGATCACTCCGCTTCGATCGTCGCGGCGTCAATCAGCATGATCGGAATGTCGTCCTGGATCGGGTAGGCGCGGCGGCATTCTGCGCATTTCAGGCTGGTCCCGGCCTGGTTAAGGATCACCGGCTTCTTGCAAACCGGGCAAACCAGCATATCGAGCAGATCTTTGGGAATCATGGCGCTCTCATTGTAGCTTGAAGATGAACAGCCGGTCCGCACCACCTATCGATAACGATGATACGTTAGAATCGCTGTTCCATTCCTAGAGTCAGAGATCGACGTCAGCGACCAGAGTAAGAGATCAAAGTAGGCTCAAAGAAAAACGATTCAGAGAGAGGACTGAATGCCAGCGAGGATTCTTGATGGCGCCAAATTGGCCGGTGAAATCCGAGCGGAAGTAGCCGCCGAAGTCAAAGCTCTGGCCGAGGCCGGAGTTCGGCCTGGGCTCGCCGTTGTGCTGGTCGGACACCACCCCGCATCAGAAGTTTACGTGCGCGGCAAAGTAAAAAGTTCACGGGAGGTCGGACTCTACAGCGAACAACATTCCCCGACTGAATCCGCTTCCACCGACGAACTGCTGGCGCTGATCGCCTCGCTGAACCGCCGCGACGAAATCGACGGCATTCTGGTGCAGTTGCCGCTGCCGGCGCAGGTAGATTCGAAGAAAATTCTGCTCGCCGTCGATCCCGCGAAAGATGTTGATGGATTCCATCCGATGAATGTCGGCTACCTCTCCACGCAAAGGCCAGGCCTGGTGCCGTGCACACCCGCGGGCGTCATGGAAATTCTTCGACGGAGTTCGATCCCGATTGCGGGACAGGAAGCTGTGGTTGTCGGGCGCAGCGATATTGTTGGCAAGCCGGTGGCCATGCTTCTGCTCAATCAGAACGCGACGGTAACTGTGTGCCACTCCAAGACCCGTGACCTGCCCGGCGTCTGCCGCCGTGCCGATATACTGGTGGCCGCCATTGGACGGGCCGGAATGGTCACGCGCGACTATGTTAAGCCGGGAGCGACCGTCATCGACGTCGGCATTAATAGAATCACGAACCGCGCGGAATTCGACCGCCTCTTTTCTGGAGCTCAGGCCGCCAAACGCCTGGAAACTTTTCTCGCCAAAGGATCGGCGCTCGTCGGAGATGTGCATCCCGAGGTGAGTGAGGTGGCTGGAGCGATTACTCCCGTCCCGGGCGGAGTTGGACCGCTCACGATCGCAATGCTGATGGCGAACACGGTGAAGGCGGCAAAACTGCGGCGTGGGAGCCGCCTTCCGGAAGTACGGGAGGTCAGAAGTTAGAGATCAGATTGCAGAGGTGAAAACCTTGAAACCTTCAAGCTCTTACTTCTGCAATCTGACCTCTAACCTCTCACCTCCAAAAAGGTGACATCCTCTTGCTCAAACTCGGCCTGACTGGCGGCATTGCGAGCGGCAAATCGGCGGTCGGCCAGATGTTCGTAAAACTCGGAGCCCATCTCATCGAGGCCGATGCCATTGCGCACGAACTCATGGAGCCGGGCCGCCCGGTCTATGAAGAAGTTGTTCGACGCTTCGGCCCGGCGATCCTCAACCCGGATGGGACCATCAACCGGCCCAAACTCGCGGAAGCTGCCTTCGGATCCGCTGCGAGACAATCTGGCGTGACTGTAGACGCGGCTACACGGGACTCCAAATGGCCACCCCGCGTACAGGAGCTCAATGCCATCGTCCATCCGGCCGTGATCGCACGTGAAAACGAATGGATGGAAGAGATTGGAGTGCGCGATCCGAATGGCGTCGCTATTGTGGAAGCCGCCCTCATCCTCGAAGCCGGCACCGCCGACCGTTTCGACTATCTCATCGTAGTCACATGCCATCCCGAACAGCGCATCCAGCGACTCGCGCGCCGTCTCGGCATCTCGGAAGATGCAGCGCGTGCGGAAGTCACGCGGCGCATGGCCGCCCAAATTCCTGACGAAAAAAAGATCGAGGCCGCCGACTTCGTCATTGATAATTCTGGTTCGCTTGAGGCTACCGAGCGACAAGTCCGTAGCGTTTTTGCTGCTCTTGGCCCCGGCGGACTCAATCTTCGGAGACCCCGATAAACAAAACCTTGTCCGACCCATAAGGACTTTTCATGAGGAATGCTGCGTCGTGCGAGCCTTCGCGGTGATCTATTCTCTAACGGGTAGTGCGGAAAGAAAGATTCTTCGGGGAGCTTCTTCATGAATGCCACGCCGCGTCCGGCTACCTGGAAAATTCTGCTGGCGTTCAGCGCTATCTATTTCATCTGGGGCTCGACGTTTCTCGCCATCCGCGTGGGAGTGCGCGAGGTCCCACCTTTTCTGCTGGCGGGAATTCGTTTTCTGCTGGCGGGAATCATCCTCTATGCCTGGATGCGCGCCAAAGAGACGCCCTCGCCCACGCGCCGCGAATGGGCGTCCGCTTCGGCCGTCGCTTTACTGATCTTTGTGTGCGACTACGGACTCCTCTTCTGGGCCGAACAGCGCGTGCCCTCCGGCATCGCGGCCGTGATGATGGCGACCATTCCGGTATTCATGGCGCTCTCTGAAATCGTTTTCCTGGGCACTCAGAGACTCACGCTAAGACTCGCCCTCGCGTTGCTGGTAGGGATTGGCGGCGTGGTCGTACTGGTTAGCCGATCGCTTGGTATGAGCGAAGCTCCGATCAATACTGAGGGCGCGATTGCGCTGTTGATCGCGGCCATCAGTTGGTCGGTGGCTGCTATTCTGATGCGTAAGCTGCCTCTGCCGGCTGTCAAGCCGATGAGTTCGGCCGCACAGATGCTCGCGGGCGGCGTTTTCCTGTTTCTTACGGCTGGTGCCTTGGGGGAGTTCCGTGGATTTCATCCACAGGCGGTTTCGCGTGGAGCCTGGATGGCGCTCGCGTACCTGATTCTTGCAGGATCAATCGTCGCCTTCACTGCTTACGTATGGCTGCTACACTACGAGTCGCCGACCAGGGTGGGAACTTATGCCTACATCAATCCCATTGTGGCGGTCGCGATTGGATACTTCCTGGGTGGCGAAGGTATCGGCCCGCGGACTGTGCTCGGTACGCTGCTGGTGTTGGTTAGCGTAATCGTGATTACCACGACTCCTGCGAGAAAACCTGCAACTACATGGGTGAAAGATGCGCCGCAAACTGCCGAGTAAATGACGATTCTGAGCGTGCCTCAGAAAGCGGGGGAGCGGCGTTCCCCTGTTAGAATCGTAGTGTCCCCATGGAAGCCTCCCGCATTCGAAATTTTGCGATTATCGCGCACATTGACCATGGGAAGTCCACGCTGGCCGATCGACTGCTGGAATTAACTGGGTCGCTCGCCATGCGCGAGATGCAGGAGCAGGTTCTGGATTCGATGGATCTGGAGCGTGAGCGGGGAATTACGATCAAGGCGCACGCTGTCCGCATGGTGTACCCCGCGCAGGATGGGCAAACTTATCAGCTCAACCTGATCGACACTCCCGGGCACGTTGATTTTTCCTACGAAGTTTCGCGGTCGCTCGCTGCCTGCGAAGGGGCGCTGCTGATCGTGGACGCATCGCAGGGCGTCGAGGCGCAGACGCTTGCCAACTCCTACCTGGCGATCAATCACGGGCTGGAAATTATTCCGGTCATCAACAAGATCGATTTGCAAAGTGCCGACATTCCGCGCACGAAGGAGATGATCGAAAGCGCGGTCGGACTCGATGCTACCGATGCGCTCCTGATCAGCGCGAAGACGGGGCAGGGCGTGCCCGACGTTCTGGAAGCGGTCGTCAAGCGCATCCGTCCGCCAAAAGGGAAGCCGGAGCGGCCTTTACAGGCGCTGCTGTTTGATTCGTGGTTCGATCCGTATCGCGGAGTCGTCGTGCTGGCGCGCGTCTTCGAAGGCACGTTGAAGGTGGGACAGAAGATTCGGTCTATGGTCGAACGGGCGCGTGTTCCAGGTGGAGGCGCTCGGGCGTGCTGACGCCCAAGCCGGTGGTGATCGACGAACTGGTGGCGGGCGAAGTTGGATTCATCATCGCGAATATCAAGAACGTGGCCGACACGAAAATCGGCGACACGATTACCGACGATGAGCGCCCTGCGATCGAGCCACTGCCGGGCTTTGAAGAGATCAAGCCCATGGTCTTTGCCGGCCTCTACACGGTGGACGCGCACGAGCATACGCAGTTGCGCGAGGCGCTCGAGAAACTGAAGCTCAACGACTCGTCATTCTTCTTTGAGCCAGAAAGTTCGGTGGCGCTGGGATTCGGCTTCCGGTGCGGGTTTCTGGGCCTGCTGCACATGGAAATCATTCAGGAGCGGCTGGAGCGCGAGTACAACCTTGACCTGATTACGACGGCGCCCGGGGTCCGTTACCTGATCCATAAAACGGATGGGGAAGTGATTGAAGTGGACAATCCCTCGCGCTGGCCCGACACGAGCGAGATTGCGAAGGTTGAGGAGCCAGTCATTCTGGCTGTGATCCTGACCAATGAAGAATATGTGGGCGGCATCCTGAAGCTGGTGGAAGAGAAGCGCGGCAAGCAGAAGAGCTTTGAGTATGTCAGTTCGTCGCGGGTGATGCTGCAGTATGAGTTGCCGCTGAACGAGATCGTGCTCGATTTTTACGACCGGCTGAAGTCGGTGTCGCGCGGGTATGCTTCGCTCGACTATCACCTGTCGGGCACCTGGGTATCGCCGATGGCCAAGCTCGACATCATGGTCGCGGGCGAACCGGTGGACGCGCTGTCGACGATCATCCATCGCGACTTTGCCTATGAGCGCGGGCGTGCGCTGGCGGCGAAGATGAAGGAGTTGATCCCGCGACAGATGTTCGAAGTGGCGATCCAGGCGGCCATTGGCGCGAAGATCATTGCGCGGGAGACGGTGCCGGCGATCCGCAAGAATGTGCTGGCCAAGTGCTATGGCGGCGACATCACGCGCAAACGCAAGCTGCTGGAAAAGCAGAAGGAAGGCAAGAAGCGCATGAAGCGGATCGGGCGCGTGGATATTCCGCAGGAAGCGTTTCTGGCGGTGCTGAAGGTGGGTGAGGGAAACAGTTAGAAGGTCAGAGGGTAGAGGTCAGAAAAGGGATTGCAGAAGTGAAGTCAGATTGCAGAAGTTTGACCATTGCTGGGATCTACTTCACTTCTCCACGCCGCATTCAGTCTCCTTCCTTACGCAAAAATCGGGCCGCGCCTAGAAAGCCTTGACGCCCTTCCAAGCGAGCCCGATTCTTAGTGTCTATCTACTTTCAGCGAAACTCAACAACGATTCGACACCGCGCCGCCTACGGCGCGCCGAACATGTCGGACATGGCTGCTGTGCTTGAATCGCAGGCGTGGTTCAGACAGGGGATGCCGAACCCGCCTTCGAGAGAGCGCAGTAACGAGAAGCTGTCGTAGAACTGGCCGCTCTGGATGGCGTGGAAACCGTAGTTCGTATCCACGATTGTCACCACCTGATTGATGATGGGCTGAACCGCATAATCGTTCTCGTCCCATGTCAAAACGATGGCGTTGTTTCCCTGGTTCCAGACCGGCGACTTGTGAATAGCATCTACGATTTTCTCTACGGCCTGGTCGCCGAGGATGATGAGCGCCGGGTTCAGTCCAGCCTGTTTTCCGTCATCATTGGGATCGAAGTTGCAGAAAGCGGTGCCGTTGCCCCGGCCGTGCTGGTCGTTGCACTGGCTGGGCACGATGTACGAGAAATTCGGGACATTTCCGGAGGCCAGATCGCCCCACAGTCCATTGAAGCCATCGAAGGCTGCCATTTGGGCGAAGCTCACGAGCGGGTTCGCGCCTTGCTGCACATTGCGGAAATAGGCAAAGGGGTTGTGTTTGACGGCATAGAGCTGCACGATTTCAGAACTCGAAAGCGGCGGATTGAGCGCGGGTTTGATTTTGCTGAAATCGGTAAGGTTCGTGAAATTGCCGTCGCTATAGTTGACCATGTTTGGCCCCGCCATGGGGAGGCTTTCCTGGTACGTTTTCCAGTTCAAACCAGCTGCCGCCAATTGGTCGGCGATGGTTATGCCCAGCGTGGTGGAAACCGCCGGATAAGACAACTTGCCATTGATGTTGATCTCGCAGGGAGGACCGGTGACCTCGTTGGTGCAGTCGAGAAGGGGAGTAGCGGCATCGGTGCCGGAGCCGTGAATGGGACAGATATTCGGGCTGGGTGGGCTATCGGTATTGGGAACTCCGGTCTGGAGGTTGGTCTGGCAGCTGGAATTGTGCCAGTCGGGCGAATTGTCGCTCAGGACGCCGAAGTTCGATCCGCCGACCACTTCCAGATAGTTGGTGAGGCTGGGGTGGGCGACGGCAAAATAGTCGGTGGCGAGATTGGCGGACTTGGCATAGCTGTTGATGAATTTGGCGTTGGGATTGTGAAGAATTTCGGTGTAGCCATGGTTTTCCATCATGATGAGGAAAACATGGTCAAGGTGCGGGATGCCCGTGGGAACAGGACCCTCCTGCGCGAAGATGGGGGCCGCGACAGCGATCAACAGCCCAAGAAGCAAGGTCAGCTTTTTCATTTTGATCTCCTGATTAATTTGAGAGAAACAATCCTGGGAAGCGGCGGTCTTTGACATGCGAAAGTCCGCCACAGGCAACGGATTCCGTCGTCACCCCGACAACAATTCCGATTGCTTGTGGAGGTTAAGGTAGGGGTAAATTGTTACAAACTCCTGACAGGCAAGTTAACATTTGATGAATTCCGAATAGCGGCTTCCGAGATTGCGTAAGCCCAGACCATCGGGTGGTCGCGGTCTTTGAGACTTTGCCTCGCCGCCCATCTCACCATTCGGGATCTCAATTTCTGCGTGCGCCGAAAACTACCCGAAAGCATTGAAAGTTGACCGCATCGGGTGCGTCCTTTCGTAAGTGCGGCAGTGCCCCATTCTGCCGAAAAATCATACGAGGCCTTTTGTCACGAGACGAAGAACAAGGGGTGGTCATGCAGGACGCTCGAAGGGCAGGACTTAACCACCAACGAACTGGCGCGCGACGCGAGCGCAGCCGCCAATCGCAGCAGTGAGATCGCGCAGAACACAGCAGGCATGGGCGAGGCAGCGGAAGATACATCCCACGGCGCCATTGAGACGCAGGAAGCGGCACGGTGGCGACCTCCGGCGAACTGCGCCGTTTGGTTGAGCAATTCAAGAATTGATGGGGAAGGCTATGGAAATACTGGGCAGGCAGGGTTGGCAGCCAAGGCCTAAACGGCTCACGCAGCCTTATAAGAAATCGAGATGAGGACCAGACATGTTCAGAGGAATGAAATTGACGGGAAAGATTGTTGGATCGATCGTCGCCACCTTGATCGTGACCTCGGCAGTCAGTTTCTGGATTACCCAGCGACGTGTCAATCATCAGGCGGAAGAGGCGTTTCGCGACAAAGTTCGCCAGATTACGGGGATGGCCGGAGCCACTCGTGTCTGGTTCTCCGCGAACCTCGACACCATGGTGCCGGGCGGGAATTTCAAGACGCTGAACCAGGTGCCAGTCGTCGTGGCGTGGAGTGTGGCTCAGCAATATGCGACCTCCCAAGAGATGGAGTTTCACACGCCTTCCTTAAGTCCCCGAGATCCCAAGCATGAACCGGATCCATTCGAGCGGCGCGCACTGGAAGCATTTCAAAGGGATCCGGAGCTGAAGGAATTCTCGGAAAGGGAAAGCGACAACGGAAAAGACTTCATGCGCTATGCGCAAGCGGTGCGCCTTACGCAGGACTGCCTGGTGTGCCACGGCGATCCAGCGGGAGCGAAAGATCCTTTCGGTTACACGAAGGAAGGCATGAAAGCGGGCGATCTGCGAGGTGCGTTTACCGTGAAGGCATCCACGGAAAGTTTGGTCAAGACGGCGAGTTCGAATTCGATTGCGCTCTTTCTTTGCAGCTTTCTCACCTTGCTGGCGGCTGCCGGCGTGGTATTCGCGCTCGTTCGCGAGCTGGTGGTGAAGCCTTTGTCGGCTTCCGTCGCATTAGCGAACAAGATCGCCGCGAAGGATCTGTCGGTGCGGGACTTGCCGGTAGAGACGGAGGACGAAATTGGAGAAGCCAACCGGGCGCTCAACCAGATGAAGAATAACTTGCACGAGGTGATCCATTTGATCGCGGAGACGTCGGTATCGGTGGCCACCGCGAGCGATCAACTGTCTTCCACCAGCCAGCACATCACGGCGAACTCCGAGGAGACATCTGCCCAGGCGGACGTCGTTTCCAAAGCGGCAGAACACGTGAGCCAGAACCTGCAGACGGTTGCGACCGGGGCCGAGGAGATGGGCGCCAGCATCCGGGAAATTGCCAAGAATGCTACCGACGCGGCCCGGGTAGCGACCTCCGCCGTAAAGGTCGCCGAAGACACCACGGCCACGGTGTCCAAGTTGGGCGAATCCTCGACCGAGATCGGCCAAGTGATCAAGGTCATTACCTCGATCGCGCAGCAGACTAACCTGCTTGCCCTGAACGCCACCATCGAGGCGGCGCGCGCGGGCGAGGCGGGCAAGGGGTTTGCCGTGGTGGCAAACGAAGTCAAGGAACTGGCCAAAGCCACTGCCAAGGCGACCGAGGACATCAGCGTGAAGATCGAGGCCATACGAACCGACACCCAGGCTTCGGTTGACGCGATCGCCACCATCAGCGGAGTGATCCACCAGATCAATGGCATTTCCACTACGATTGCCACGGCGGTCGAGGAACAGGACGCAACCACCAATGAGATGGTGCGCAACGTAAGCGAAGCCGCGCAGGGCAGCGGAGAGATTACCAACAATATTGCAGGCGTGGCACAGGCGGCGCAGAGCACGACTCAGGGCGCTGCCGATACGCAGAAAGCAACGCAACGATTGGCGGAGACCTCGGGCGAACTCCAGCGCCTGGTGGAGCAATTCAAAGTCAATGCGAGTGCCAGTGGCGAAGGCGCGCAATCAGGTTCGCGGGCCAAAGGGAGAGCCCGTGCCGCCTCGTCAAACTAGAACACAATGGAAGAGTTGCAGAACAGGCGCGACGGTCGGAAATAGTCATTTCGTCGAATAGCTTTAGGCGGCGAAATCGCTGATGGCCGCTTTTAAGATTACCCATATATAACCCCCCCATCCTTCGCGGCGGGGATTACCTGGTCGCTTTGAATCGGCGAAAATCGGTCATGTCTTTTGCGGTACAGGTTTCCTAGTATGTGCAAATCTCACATTTGGTAACGAAAGTACTGATTTGGAAAGGGTTTCGCAGCCAGTCCAGAAAACATGGTTAACCAACTTAGAAACATAGCGTTAGATGGTATTCAGGGCGGTCGAAGTGGTTCAATCCACTGAGCATTTAGACGCGGTTTCGAGAATAGGTCTTCTCATCCACAGTGTTTTCCACAGGTTGGAGGTGTCGCCCGTCAAGCCCGGGAAAAAGGACATCTAGCCTCCAAGGACGCGCCCCAGGCGGGGATTGAGGCAGCGCCTGCCGCACCATGCCTACTGAAGCCGTGCCTATTGAACCATGTCGCCGGGCTCGCTGTTGCCGTCCGCGAGGTTGGCGAAGCGGGTGGAGTTGTGCATAAAAGCGAGTTGGAACTTGCCAATGGGGCCGTTGCGCTGTTTGGCCATGATGATCTCCGCGCGGCCCCTCAGTTCCAGGTCGTCCGGCTTATAAATCTCTTCACGGAAGATGAACATTACGACGTCGGCATCCTGTTCGATGGAGCCGGACTCGCGGAGGTCGGAGAGCTGAGGGCGGTGGTCGCCACCGCGGCTTTCGGGAGCACGGCTGAGCTGCGAGAGGGCCACGACCGGCACGCCAAGCTCCTTGGCAATTGCTTTTAGTCCGCGCGAGATCGCCGAGACTTCCTGGGTGCGATTCTCGAAGCGTTTGCTGCCTCCGGACATGAGTTGCAGATAGTCGACGACGAGCAGGTCGAGTTGGCCTTGCGATTGTTTCAGACGGCGAGCCTTGGCGCGCATTTCGCTGAGGGAAATGCCGGGCGTGTCATCGATGAAGATGGGGGCATGGGCTAGTTCTTCCATGGCGCGCACGACTTTTTTCATGTCGTCCGCCCAGAGCGAGCCAGTGCGCATTTTGTGCGCGTCGACAATCGCGCGCGAACAGAGCAGGCGCTGGAGCAGAGCCTCGCTCGACATTTCGAGCGAGAAGATGCCGACCGTCTTGCCGTCGTCGATGGCGGCATTCTCGGCGATGTTCATCGCGAAAGACGTTTTCCCCATGGAGGGCCGGGCGGCCAGGATGACGAGGTCGGCTTTCTGGAAGCCGCTGGTCATCTCATCGAGTTCGGTGTAGTGGGTGGCGAGCCCGGTGATGCGCTGGCCGCGCTGAAGCAGGGCATCGACCGAGCCGAACGAGTTTCGAACGATATCCTGAATGCCCTGAAAGCCTTTGCCGATGCGTTTTTCCGAGAGAGCAAAGACGGCGGCTTCGGCGTCATTGAGGATGTCATCGGCGGGCTCGGATTGCTCGCTGGCCTTGGCAATCGCGGTGTTGGCGACGCCGATCAAGCCGCGCAAGATCGCTTTGTCGCGGACGATGCGGACGTAGTGATCGATCGAAGGACGGTCGGGGACGCCATCGAGCAGGCTGGAGATGTAGCCGACATCGCCGATGGCTTGCAGGTCTTTCTTCTGCTCCAACTCCTCGACGAGGGTGATGTGGTCGATGGGCCGCGAAGATTCAGCGAGGTCCATCATGCGCGAATAGATACGGCGGTGCGCGTCGATGGAAAAGTCATCGGGCCTCAGGTGTTCGGCGGCATCGTTGAAGGCGTGATTGTCGAGCAGGATTGCGCCCAGGATGGAGCGCTCGGCTTCGATGTTCGCCGGCATACGTCCGATGCTGGTATCGATGGTGGCCACGATGTTTAAGTGAGTGCGATGCATCGTAATTTGTTTTGCCTTGTGGATGTATGCGCGTCGAGTCGGAAAACGCGTCTTAAATTATTTTTTTTTTCGGCGGGGCGAATGCTTGCTCCAGGGCGTCGCGGTGAATCAACCCACCCTTCCGCCGTAAACCCTTGCGGTCAGTATGCCACCACGTCGAACAAAAAGCGAATATAAGAGTTGGTTCCGCTTAAGGCGTCTCATGGCACCGGCCAACGTGCCGCAGAAGGCAACGCCACTTCCGCGTACAGTCTTTTTGTCGCGTGGAGTGGACGGTTTCCTGTATCGACCTGGAACGTGAAGGCAGGAAGAATGGACCGACACGGCAATAAGAGCCGAAGGCCAAGAGCCAGCTGATTGAAAGCCAAGGAGTACGGTGGATGCAGACGGATCAAGCTAACGCAGAGTTTGCAAAATGGTGGAGTCGTTGGAGGTCCCGGTTGCAGCGAATTGCTGCGAGGACGAAGCAGCCCCAGCCTCGGAAATCCAAAGCCGACGGAAACCGTTCCGCTACGGAAGCGGGCCGCAGAATCCTGGGAGAGGCCGAATTCAAGCGTTACTTATGACGTACCGATGCGCTCGATGAATCAAACATTCGAACTACGCGTACCGAGCGATCCCTTGCGGCCGCCTCAACCATTTCCCGCGCCGGAACCGGCGCCGACGCCTGGCAGAGAACCCGCGCCCGACGGCCCGGAAGAGCCCGACGTGCCGTTGCCGGGTCCCGATCCGATAGAGCCTAGCCAGATCTAATCCAGACTTTGCCTAAGATTGTCCGTTAATAGCGAGCAAAATCGCGACCATTCCACAACTCCGGATTGGGGAATGCGTCGAGCGCATGTGGGAAACGCTTTCCAAAAATGATATACCCAACGATTGAAGCTGGAGATTAAGATAGCGAGGCGCTCCGGAGGATTCTTATGCGCACTTTCGCGACGTTCCTTCTGCTTGCATCCACACTCTTCGCGCAGGATTCTCAGCTCCTCCGGCACTTCGATTACAACGCGAAAGCCGCTTTCGATATTCAGGAAAAGAGCGTTGAACAACGCGGGAAGATTGCGATTCATGACATCTCATACGTCAGTCCCAAGGGAGGAAGGGTGCCGGCCTATCTGGTTGTGCCCAGAGGAAAGGGGCCGTTCGCGGCGGTGATCTGGGGACACTGGTATCAGGATGGATCGCCACTGCGCAACCGCAAGGAATTTCTGGATGAGGCGGTCGCGCTGGCGCCAGCGGGCGTTGTGTCCCTGCTGGTCGATGGCTGGATCGCACGCCCGGGGGCGGTGGAAGATCCGGCCCCATTGAGCGACCGGCAGATCGAATTACGGGTGCAGGAGATTCTTGACATGTGTCGCGGGGCCGACCTCTTGCTCGCGCGCGCCGATGTCGATCCCAAACGGCTGGCATACGTTGGGCACAGCTACAACGCCACAACGGGCGCATTTTTGGCGGGGATCGACAAGCGGTTCAAAGCGTTTGTGCTGATGGCGGGGAATTTGTCGGATGAAGTGGACATGAAGTCGAAGGAGTTTCAGGACTTCCGCAAGCAAGTGGGACCGGAGAAAGTGGATGCGTTCATGGCCAAGTATTCGTGGCTGGATCAGGGAAAATATGTGGCGCACGCCGCGCCGGCAGCCGTGTTTCTTCAGTACGGGACCAGGGAAGAATTCCTGACTCCCGAGCGTGCGCGGGAATACTACGCGTTGGTCAGCGAGCCGAAGACTCTGAAGATTTATGATGCGCCGCATGCGTTAAACGCGGAGGCGCGGCGGGATCGGATTGCATTTCTGGTAACAGAGTTGGGCCTGAAGCAGCCGGATGCGACGGCCATCGCCGCAGTTCCCACGCTGCTGCAACCGCCCGAGAAGAAGTAGGAGTTCCTCGGCAACGCAGAATCCGCTTTGCTCCGGCAACCCGCGTGTCGTGAAAAACCGGCGAGCGCACGGACGCTAAATTCGAAAAACAAATGCGGCTCGGGCCAGCCACCCGAGCCGCATTGTTATCGCGGACGCTTCTGACTGCCGTCTTTCGCCAATGACGAAAGAACACCGCGCTGCACTCCGAAGAGTACAAGGTGGCGATGTCCACCTGAGGCTCACGCCCCAGACTTGCAATTCAGCGCTTCCATCCTGCCTTGGAAGGAAGGATGTGGAGGAGGGCCGCAAGGTCCGGGCACCGGTTCACTGGACATGAACCGATAATCCCCCGGCGATTCACCCTCGAGAGAATCACCGGCACGCTGAATTCCGGTCGGCAGCGCTTCAGAAACATACTCGCGCTTTGACTGCAAGCACTCTGCAGCAGCGAGCATGACTCGTGCAACGGGAAACTCGCCTGTCGCTGTGTATAAGCTGTGGAGCTTACAACGTTCTTGTGGAATACGAGAGGAAAAGTAGGCTCGATCTTTGTTCATAACAAGGGAGCGGAAGGGCGAGCGCCCAGCCCAACCCAGCCTAGTCGGGCCTCTGGAGCGCCGGCGGTCCCAACCTGTGCCGTACAATAGCGCCGATGATTGCACATCTTCGAGGAACGCTGTTGGCGAAGCATCCGAATCAGGCGATCGTGGAAACGCACGGCGTCGGTTACGAGGTGGCGATCAGCGTACCGACATTTTCGGAAATGCCGGCGGCGGGCAGCGAGGTCGCACTGCACATTCACACCCATGTTCGCGAGGATGCACTGAGCCTGTACGGGTTCTTGCGCCTGGCCGAGAAACATCTCTTCGAAAAACTGCTGACGGTAAGCGGTATCGGCCCGAAACTGGCGATCACGATTTTGAGCGGCATGCCAGCCGACGAGATGGTTACGGCGATTCGTGGGGGTGATCTCGCGCGCCTTACGCGAATTCCTGGAATCGGCAAGAAGACGGCGGAGCGTATGGTGCTGGAGTTGCGCGAGAAACTGACCGCCGCCGCGGGCGCAGACGAAAAGGCCGGGGCGCAGGCAAGTCCGATAGAAGAAGATGTGGTTTCGGCGCTTGTCAACCTGGGATATCCGCGCGCGGCGGCCGAGAAGGCCCTGTTGACGGCGCGGGGCGGGGCGAATCAGATTCAACCTAAATCAAGCGGGAAGAGTTTCGATACTTTGTTCCGCGAGGCGCTGGGCGCGCTCTCGAAGTAAACGCGCTCGCCTCAGATCAAGCGGCAGACATCGAATCACGGCACTGGTCAGGGGGTTTTGTGAGTAAGCGGTTGGTTTCTTTTCTTCTTGTTGTGTTGTGCATCGTGCTTGCGTTCTTCACTCAGATTCCGCGACTCGTTGATGAGAGCCAGAATAAAGTTGTGGCCAAGGCGCCTTACAAAGCCACTGATCGGGCGCTTGCGTTGCACAAACAACTCACGATTGCCGACCTCCACGCCGATTCCCTTTTATGGGGGCGCGACCTGCTGGAGCGCGGCGAGGATGGGCATGTGGATATTCCGCGCCTCGCTGATGGGAATGTTGCGTTGCAGATTTTCTCGCTACCGACCAAGAGCCCGCACGGCCTGAACACCGAGAGCAATGAAGACAAGAACGACGACATTTTGTGGCTGGCAATCGCGGAGCACTGGCCGCCCGCGACTTGGAAGAGCCTGACGGAGCGAGCGTTGTATCAAGCGCGGCGTCTACACCAGTTCGCGAGTGGGTCGCGAGGCGGCTTTATCGTGATCGAGAGCGCCGCTGACCTCTCCCGCTATTTGGATCGCCGCCAGCAGAATCGACGTCTGACCGCCGGACTGCTGTCAATTGAAGGAGCGCACGCGCTTGATGGCAAGCTCGAGAATCTCGATGTGCTGTACCAGGCTGGTTATCGCATGATGTCGCCCAGCCATTTCTTTGACAATGATATTGGCGGCTCGGCGGCCGGCGTTCACAAAACTGGCCTCACAGAGAAAGGCCGCGAATGGGTGCATCAGATGGAAAACCGCCACATGATCGTTGATCTGGCTCATGCCTCGCCTCAGACGATCGACGATGTTCTGGCGATTGCGACGCGGCCGGTGGTAATTTCTCATACCGGCGTGAAAGGGACCTGCGATAACAATCGGAACCTGACCGATGAGCAGATTCGCGCGGTGGCCGCGAAGGGCGGCTTGATCGGTATCGGATATTGGGATACGGCAACCTGCGGCACGGACGCGCGGGCGATTGTGAAAGCCATGCGCTATGTCTCCGATCGGGTGGGCGTGGAGCATGTCGCGTTGGGTTCCGACTTCGATGGCGCCGTTACAGAGCCGTTCGACACAACGGGCTTGGTCGAGATCACCGACGCTATGCTGAATGCGGGCTATTCGGAATCGGAGATTCGCCTGATTATGGGGGAGAATGCGGTGAAGTTCCTGCTGGAGAATCTGCCGGAGAAGTAGGTCCTTTTGTTCGGTTCAGGGGGAATTTCCACCGCCGAGACGCAGAGCGTGCCGAAAGAGGCGTTCTGAGGCTTTTTCTTGTTTTGGTTTTTCTTTGCGTCCTCTGCGTCTCGGCGGTGAACTAGTTTCCAACGAAGCGCAGGTAGAGGTCGCGGTCGTGTCGGCAGGCCTCGGCCATGTGCTTCACCTTTTCCCACGATTCCATTTGTGTGTCGTCACGCACCCGGTCTTTAGCGCGCTCCCATTCCTGCAGGAACGCTTCCATTTGCAGATGATTGAATACGGTTTTGCCGAAAGGATCGATGCCGCTGAGGAGCACAAATTTCGGGTCAGTGGAGCCTGGGACCACTCCGTTCAGGATGACCCATTCGCTGCGTTCGCCCAAGTCATCTTCGAGCTTCACTACCAGTGACATCGTGAACCCCTGCAAATCATGCTGGCCGCAAATGTATCAGCCTTGCGAACGGTTTCCAAGCCGCGCGAATAACGAAGGTAACACAGCATAGTGAGAGATGAAATGGACGATAAACCGGGCTGCAGAGTAGCCGGAAGCTCATAGTAGTCTTTTGATGGTGGAACCAAGACTTGCCCGATGACCCGCAAACGACGAAACTAGCGAAGCAGCGAAGGAACGATCCATGAACATTGGGCTTTTCGGTGGCAGCTTCGATCCGATTCATCGGGGGCATATTTCGCTGGCCCAGGCGGCGGCTCGCCGCTACTCTCTGCGGCAGGTACTGTTTGTGCCGGGAAACGCCCCTCCACACAAGCAGAAACAGCCGATTACAGCATTTGTCCATCGTTATGCGATGGTGGCGCTCGCGACCCAGGATGACAAGCAGTTTGTGCCTTCACTGCTGGAGGCGCCAATGGAACTAAGATCAGTTGAGTTGGCGCCGTCCGAACGGGGCAAAACCCCGCCACCACACAAGCAGCCAGGCGCGGCTCCCGCGCAGCCCGAGGTGAACTATTCGATCGACACCGTGCGGCGGCTTAAAGCGTCGCTCAAGAAATCGGATCGGATTTTTTTCCTGATTGGAGTCGATGCCTTCCGCGACATCGCAAAATGGCGTGAAGCGCAAGCGCTGCTGGGGGAATGTGATTTCGTGGTGGCGAGCCGCCCAGGTTACTCTCTGCGCGATGTGGCCGAGGCCTTGCCGGAAAGTTTGCGGCCTCTGTCATCGGTGACTCGCCCATTCCACAAACAGCCGGCGACCGGCGACCTTGTTTTACCTGGCGTCACACTGCACCTGCTGGAAGGCGTTCATCAGAATGTTTCGGCGACTGCGATCCGAGCTGCTGCTGCGAAAGGCAAAGCGCTCGCCAGATGGCTGGATCCGCGCGTGGCGGACTATGTTAAGAAGATGGGCCTGTATCGGCAGGAGCCGCGGGTTGCTAGCCACTAATGTCGTGACCGCACGATCTTTTCTGCGAGCGTCCGGGGCCGAGGGCGGGGCGCCAGGCGGGGCGCCCTCGGAACCGCCGGCAAGGTGCCGGCGCTACGCTCTGCCGGCTGCGATAATCTTCTCGCGATCACGGGACTAGCAACGAGCCGCAGCCAACGATCTCGAACCGTATCCGCGAAAATCTACAACCATGGGACTCAGCGACTAACGATGGAGCGATCCGGTTCTCACTTGCTCGGAACTCGCGGCTCGGAGCTCGCGGCTCATTTACAATCGACAGAATCATCTATGTCCAAAAACGACCCTTTAAAACAGCAGGTAAATGAAGCCATCCTCGCTTGTCAGGATAAACAGGCCGAACAAGTCACCATTCTCGAACTGGAAAAAGACTCGGGGGCATTCACCGATTACTTTGTAATGTGCAGCGGAACCAATCCGCGGCAGATCCAGGCAATTGCCGACGCGGTCGACGAGCGCCTGGAGCAAATCGGGATGCGCGTGACGCACAAGGAGGGCTACAAACAAGCGGAGTGGGTACTGCTCGACTATGTGGACTTCGTTGTCCATATTTTCTCCGAAAAAGCGCGCCAGTTTTACGATCTGGAAAGGCTGTGGAAGTCGGCCAAACGAATCGAGCCGGCGGAATTCATTGCAAAACCGAAGAAATCCCGGATTGCGAAATCTGACTCGGCGGCTGGTGCGCGAGATAGCGCACGCAAAAGCACGCGCAAAAAGAAGGCCTGAAATGACAACATCAAATCCAGCCTCACATCCAACTACGTGGAATTCGTCGTATCGCCTGGTGGCGGCCGAGAAGTGGAAGGCCAAATCGGCCATGATGGGCGGAGCCGTCACGCAAGCGTTGGTCGAGTATTCGCGTCCGCTTCCCGGCATGAGCGTTCTCGATCTGGCGAGCGGCACCGGTGAACCTGCGATCAGCCTGGCTCAGTGCGTTGGTCCGCAAGGGTCGGTCGCGGCGGTGGATCAGAGTTCGGAGCTGCTCGAAATTGCCGCTGATCGAGCGCGGAACAAAAAACTCGCGAACCTTACGACGCAGGCAGGCGGACGCGCACACGCTTCCATTTGCCGACCGGAACTTTGATCTTGCAACTTGCCGCTTCGGGGTGATGTTTTTTGCCGATCCCAAACGGGCATTGACAGAACTGCGCCGCGTATTGAAGCCCGGCGCTCGTGCCTGCTTCGCGGCCTGGGGTCCGGTTGAACAGCCCTACTGGGAAACGACGATGAAGATTGTGCATCGGAACGTGGGCGGCGCGATGCTGCCAGCGGGCGGAGCGGATCCCTTTCGATTTTCGGCGCCGGACTCACTTTCGCAAGTTCTGCGCGCTGCCGGATTTCAGGAGGTGGAAGAATCGACTCGCAATCTTCCCTGGAACTGGCTGGGTGACGCGGAAGAGGTTTTCGAATATGCGTGCGCCGTGGCAGCTCCCTTTCGGCCAATGCTGGAGCGCGTCCCAGAAGAGATGTGGCCGGCGATCCGCGCTGCGGCCGTGGCAGCGATCGAGCGCTATCGCGTTGGCGATGAGATCCAGTTTGGAGCCGACGTCGTCCTGGCGTCGGCAACGGCGTGAGCGCACCGTGAAGATTCAAGTCGCTTGGATCGGAAGAAACAAAGAGCCAGCGATTCAGTCTCTGACCGACGAATATCTGAAACGAATTTCACGCTACGCGGAAGTGGACGGCATCGCGGTAAAAGATGAAGCTGCAATTTTGTCGCTGGCCAGCGGCGAGCGGCGAGGCGACGCACGGCGCGAACGAAGAAACGAACGCCACAAGTTGGTGCTGCTGGACTCGCGGGGCAAACAGTATTCGTCCGAAGAACTTGCCGCGCTGCTGGAGCGCGAACAGGTCAACGCCGTTCCGCTGCTGTTTGCGATTGGCGGCAGCGACGGCTTCTCAGAGGAGGCACGGCGGCAGGCCGGCATTACGCTTTCGCTGGGAAAGATGACGTTGCCGCATGAATTGGCGCGCGTGGTGCTGGTCGAGCAGCTTTACCGGGCCTTCACGATTCTGAAGAATCATCCGTACCATCGGGGGCATTGAGCGTGAGTCGGGGTCGAGGCCTACAGCCGGTTGTGGCACGCCTGTTTGGGCATTAACTAGAAAGATAACGGGCACCGGCCGTTCAGACCGCTTTGGCGAAGGCAGAACGCGCGGTCGCGATGCACCTCCGGCAGCTTCCCGGCAGCTTGCAGTTGGCTTACTGTGAAACTGACAGGCGAACCAAGTCTGAATTTGCTGTGAGGCCCTTCCCCAATGAAAAACCCGTACGACGTCCTACGAATGAAAGAACAGGAGCTGATCCGAGTCCGCAAGGAGATGGACGCTTTGCGGATCGCGGCACGTTTGCTGGGTGCCGAAGATAAAAGTGCCGCGAGCGGCGACGGTCAGCCCCAGTTAACGCGTGTAGTCGAAATGCCATAGATCTTCAAACCGCAGCGAACCTCCCCCTCCTCTTCTCTATGGCAGACCGCGGACGGCAGCAATGCCGTCCGCTTCTTTTTAGGGCTGGATTCCATCACTCAGGAAACATCGGAGGCTCCGCTCGCAACTGCGTACCGCTGGATTTGGCGTTCATCATCTGACTCGCCAAGTCCAAAATGCGAACTGCCGCATCCTCCGGGCTAACTCCGCGGGCGTGGATATTCGAAATCAGATTTCGGTCGGCATCGGTATGTGTGCGCCGGGGCCGGTACGCCATATACGCTGACAAGCTCTCGGCAGTCGCGAGTCCCGGCCGCTCTCCAATTAAAAGCACCGCGACGGTTGGCAGACAGCAACTCGCCAATCTGATTCAGGATTCCCACCCGGCAATGGCGAATCACGAACACCTGTCCGAGTGTCCAACCGCGAGCCTTGGCTCCGTCCCACAGAGCGGGCAATAGCTTCGGAACCTGAGCGAAGACCGCAGTCACCGAGAGACCGTCTCCGATCGCGATCTGCAAGTCGGGTTGCGGCGGGCAACGTTTCATCAACTCTGAACGGGACGCGTCGGGAAAACTCCGTCCGAGACTGGGCCGGAGGAGATACTCGTCTTTCGAATGCGCTTCGGTCGAAACTTCGAACAGTCCCCAATGCTTGATGAAGGCTGCCGCGAATTGCTTCTCGAGATCGAGCTCGGAGCGGACGGCGTCGCGCGCGGCAGCATGGGCCTCGCGCAGATCCAATTGAGTAGCAGTGCGGTAGACAGTGCCCACCCGGCCTGCAAGCACTCGAGCCGGAGTCCGTGCCCGAATCTTCCGTACGATTTCCGGCCAATCACTGTCGAGTTGAGAGGCAGATGGGAGAAGCGAATCACGTGAGGGAGGATCGTCGTTCGCCATTATTTCAAGCTCTCAAGCGACGATTCCAATCCTTGCATCAGTCGTTGCCTAACGGGCGCGTCCAGTAACGCGGGCTCCTCATCGCGATAAATTCCCATCGCCTGCAACCAGCTTAGGAATTCTGGTGCTGGGCGGAGTTTGTACATTCTCCTCATTGCCAGCGCGTCATGATAGCTGGTGGACTGGTAGTTCAGCATCACATCGTCACCGCAGGGAACACCCATGAAGTAGTTGCAGCCGGCAGCCGTGAGCAGAAAGAGGAGGTTCTCCGCCGAGTTCTGATCGGCTGCGGCATGGTTCGTATAGCAGACATCGCATCCCATGGGGAGGCCGAGCAGCTTGCCCATGAAATGATCTTCCAGTCCGGCGCGGATGATCTGCCGCTCGTCGTACAAGTACTCCGGCCCAATAAAACCGACGACACTGTTCACCAAAAATGGATCAAATGCCCGCGCTACTCCATAGGCGCGCGCTTCGAGCGTCAGTTGGTCAACTCCGTGATGCGCCTCGGCGGAGAGTGCGCTGCCTTGGCCGGTTTCAAAGTACATTACTTGCGGGCCTTTCCAGCGCACGTCACGCTTGCCGTGATGTTCGAGCACCTGCTCGCGGCCCTCTCGCAACATGGCCAGCGTGATTCCAAAGCTGCGATTTGCGGCTTCAGTGCCGGCGACCGATTGAAAGAGCAGATCCACCGGCGCGCCCCGCTTCAGCGCGGCCAGTTGAGTGGTGATGTGCGCCAGGCAGCAGCTTTGGGTGGGGATGTCATAAGCGTCAATAAGGCGGGCCAGACCATCAAGTATGGACTTGACCGCGTGAACCGAGTCCGTGGCGGGATTGACGCCGATCACCG
The DNA here is from genome assembly GCA_963709055.1 of uncultured Acidobacteriaceae bacterium. GTDB lineage: Bacteria > Acidobacteriota > Terriglobia > Terriglobales > Acidobacteriaceae > Acidiflorens. The sequence continues at coordinate 89,642 of CAVPUZ010000011.1, read as the reverse complement.
CGTCACCGCAACCGTAGAGCAAGCCCTCAAACGCCGAAAGCAGAATTCCCCCAACATCGTCCGCAGGATGGTTGGGCTGCACACGGATGCCGAGCACGCCCGACTCGCCCATGGTGTTGCGGCAGCGCGTAACATTGCGAATCCTGGCCGCGGCCAGAATCAGATCCTTGTTGCTCATGATTTTGGCCACGGCCGCGGCAATCTCCGGGAGTTATCCCCCGCTGCAAGTTTTTCAAGTCGGCCGCTGCGGTCGCATCGTCCAGAATGAATTCGCGAAACTCCCCGACTGTCAGGCTTTTGATGGGCCGAAAGGCGTCTTCATCAAATGTCTCGGCGATCAAGCGGCTTACGTCGTCTTCGTCGGGATCGATGATTGGCTGCTGGATGATTGTCGCGAGCGGAAGATCGGCGAGCTTGCGCTTGGCCGCGACCCGCTCCCGCTCCGAGCGCGCCGCCACTCCCGCCAACTGGTCGCCGGATTTCTCCTCGTTCGCCTTGGCAAACAGCTCGCGGAGATCGCAAAACGAGAACCTTTCGGACATATCGGTGTTAAGCGTAGCCACTTGGGCTGGAGACTGCAACTTTCAGCCTTCGATTCGTAGCGCGAAAGGGGTGGGTGCGGCGTATCTTAGGCTGGACGAATCTTAGCCTGGGTGTATCTTGCGCGGAAGAGCTTATGCAAAACAGGTTGCTTTCCACGGTGAATGAGCAGACAATTCTCAGTCCACTCCGGACGGCGAAACCATTGTGACCTGGTTTCGCATCGGGGCTGCTGTTCCCGGCAGCCGCGCTGATTGCTCTAATCAGGAGAGTACGAGATGGAAGCCCGAATCCTCAATGAATTTCGCGCTATCGTCGGCACGCCCGGCCTCATCACGGAGCCGGAGCAACTCAGTACCTACGAGTGCGACGGGCTCACCATGTTCCGGGTGTTGCCTCAGGCGGTGCTGCTGCCCACCTCCACCGAAGAGGTGCAGGCGATCGTGCGCGTGTGCCATCGCGAAAAGATCCCGTTCGTGGCTCGGGGATCGGGCACGGGGCTGAGCGGCGGAGCGCTGCCGGTTGAGAACGGGATCGTCATCAGCCTGGCGCGCATGAATCGAATTCTTGAAGTTGATCTGGCCAACCAGAGAGTTGTGGTCGAGCCGGGAGTGATGAACCTGAACGTGACTGCGCGCGTGGCGCCGGACGGGTATTTCTACGCGCCTGATCCTTCGTCGCAGCAAGTCTGCTCGATCGGCGGCAATGTGGCGGAGAACTCCGGCGGCGCTCACTGCCTGAAGTATGGTTTCACCACGACGCACGTGCTGGGCATGGAAGTCGTGCTGCCCGATGGCATCGCTCATCCATCTTGGGGACCGCACTGTCGATCGTCCGGGCTATGACCTGACCGGCGTGTTCGTTGGGTCGGAAGGTACGCTCGGCATCGCGACCAAGGTCATTCTCCGCATTATGAAAAAGCCGGAGGTGATCCAGGTTCTGCTGGCGGCTTTCAATTCCACCAATGAAGCGGGCGCCGCCGTCAGCGGGATCATCGCCGCAGGCATGCTCCCGGCGGCCATCGAGATGATGGACAATTTGGCGATTCAAGCCGCCGAGGCCGCGGTGCACGCCAACTATCCGGATTGCGGCGGATTGCTGCTGGTCGAACTCGATGGGCCCGCGCCAGAGGTCGAAACGCTGATGGATGAGGTGGCCGACGTCTGCACCAAGTGCGGCGCATGGGAGATTCGCGTCGCCCAGTCCGATGCCGAGCGTGCTCGCGTGTGGACGGGTCGAAAGGCCGCTTTCGCCGCTGTCGGGCGCATTTCGCCCGCCTACATCGTGCAGGATGGCGTGATCCCGCGCACGGCACTGCCATTCGTGATGAGCGAGATTGTCCGGCTGAGCACCGAATGTCGGGCTGCAGAGTAGCCAACGTCTTTCATGCCGGCGATGGCAACCTGCATCCTCTGGTCCTCTATGACGACGCTGTCCCCGGCCAGGACAAGGTGGCCGAGAAACTTGCCGGCGACATTCTGCGGCTGTGCATCAAGGCTGGCGGTTCCATCACCGGCGAACATGGCGTCGGAGAAGAAAAGAAGATGTTCATGGCCGAGATGTATTCCGAGCCCGACCTTGGGACCATGCAACTGGTACGTTGTGCCTTCGATCCCGAGAATCTGTCCAATCCCGATAAGATTTTTCCCCGGCCGCGGTTGTGCGGAGAAAAGCCCGGGGTCTATGAACCGCATCCGCTGGAAATCGCGGGCGTGGCGCAACGCTTTTAGCCTCAGGGGGAATCACTGATGCCAGCCCGTTATGACGCAGGTCGCGTGGCCGGAACTGGCCGAAATTGTCGGGAAGGAATACTTGCGCGCGGCCGTCGCGGCGGATGCCTTCGACGGCGTCACGCCGCAGATGGTCTGCGAGCCTGGAACGCCAGAAGACCTGGCGCGCGCGCTGCGCTGGGCCAACAGCAACGGCCTGAAGGTGACGCCGCGAGGCGGAGGCACCAAGCTCGGTTGGGGAAATCCGCCGGCCGCTTGCGATCTGGTGCTCTCGACTGCGCGGCTGAACCGCGTCCTCGAATATGCCTGGGACGACATGACGGTGATCGTCGAAGCTGGATGCCGTGTCGCCGACTTGCAGAAGACGCTCGCCGAGCACGGCCAGCAACTTGCCCTCGACCCGCTATGGCCAGAGCGGGCCACGATCGGCGGCATCCTCTCGACCAATGACAGTGGAACGCTGCGGGCGCGCTATGGCTCGCTGCGCGACCTGATCATCGGCATTACGGTCGCGCTGCCCGACGGTACGCTGGCCAAGAGCGGCGGCAAAGTGGTCAAGAACGTTGCCGGCTACGATCTGGCAAAACTCTTCACGGGCGGGCTGGGAACGCTGGGCGTGATCGTGCAAGCGATCTTTCGGCTCCATCCCTTGCCGAGGGAAAGCCGCAGCCTGAGCTTCAGTGGTACGCCCCAATCGCTGAATGCGCTCCTTCTGCTGATTCTGGCATCCAAGTTGACATTCACTGGATTGCAACTGCAGGCGTCTGCGGAAGGCGCGCGGCTCGATATACGCTTCGACGGCACAGCGGCCGGAATCGAGGCTCAAGTCAATCAGGCTGCAGCAGATTGCTGGTGCATCTGTTGCCGTGTCTGACGCGCCGCCCGATGCCTGGACTTCGCACCAATCCATTTGGGATCGCGCCGTGACTCCGTCGCTGGTGGCAAAATTCAGTGTGCTTCCCGCACAGTTGGCTGCGGTCGCTGTGCGGCTGTGAGCGCCTCGGCCATGGCGCATTCGCTGCGCGTGGAAGCTGGTGGCACAGAGCGTCGGCGCGGGATATGCGAGCCTGGAAGGCAGCGAGCCGGCGTTACGGCCCGCGGTGGTAAGCCTGCGCGACGAGGTAGCGAGCATGGGCGGCACGATGGTCGTTCTCGGCTGCCCGCTCGCGGTCAAGCGCGGCCTCGATGTCTGGGGACCGCCTTCGGACGCGCAGCCGCTCATGGTGCGCATCAAGCAGCGCTTCGATCCCGACGGAACTCTGAACCCGGGACGCTTTGTAGGGGGGATTTGATGGCCGGCAATGAACGGGACCAATCGCGCCACGATTTTCGACGATCACAATCCGCCGGCGGCGGAGCTGTACAAGAAGTGCGTCCACTGCGGCTTCTGCCTGCCCACCTGCCCCACCTACGCGCTGTGGGGCGAAGAGATGGACTCCCCGCGCGGACGTATCCACCTGATGAAGCTGGCCGCCGAAGGCAATGCCAATCTCACCGACAGCTTCGTGCAACATTTCGATCGGTGCCTTGGCTGCATGGCCTGCATGACCGCATGCCCTTCGGGCGTGCAGGTACGACCGTCTGATTGAGGCCACGCGCGCCCAACTCCAGCGGCAATACCGGCGCTCGCCAGCGAGATCGTTCACCGGCAGTGGATCTTCAATCTGTTCCCGTATCGCGCACGGCTGCGAGCAGCGATGTTGCCGGCGTGGGCGTACCAGGCTTCAGGACTGCGGGCGCTGGCGCGCGCGCACCGGTCTGCTGAACCTGCTTCCCCGCAAGCTGCGCGCAACGGAGGCCTTGCTGCCCACGATCACGCTGCGCGAACTGTTTGCCCACCTACCGGAGCGCATCCCAGCGCAAGGGGCGGTGCGCAAGCGCGTAGGCCTGCTGACTGGGTGCGTGCAGAGCGTGCTGTTCTCCGGCGTGAACGCGGCCACGGCGCGCGTGCTGGCCGCCGAAGGATGCGAGGTCATTATCCCGCGCGAACAGGGGTGCTGCGGCGCGCTCATGGTCCATGCCGGGACTGGAAGAACAGGCCCTGGATTTCGCGCGCAAACTGATCGACGTATTCGAACGCGCCAAGGTGGACACGATCGTCATCAACGCAGCCGGTTGCGGGTCAACCATGAAGGAGTATGGTTACCTGCTGCGCGATGATTCGAAGTACGCCGAACGCGCCAAGGCCTTCGCTGCCAAGTGCAAAGACATCTCCGAAGTGCTGGCCGAGTTGGAGCCGCGCGCTGTGCGGCATCCGCTGCCCTTGCGCGTCGCCTATCACGATTCCTGCCACCTGCAGCACGCGCAGGGCATACGCTCTCAGCCGCGCCAAGTGCTGAAAACGATTCCTCAGCTGGAACTTCTCGAGGTTCCCAACGCCGCCATCTGCTGCGGCTCCGCCGGAATCTACAACCTGGTGCAGCCCGACACAGCTGCCCAACTCGGCGACCAGAAGGTGAAGCCACTGCCTCTCTACGAACCCCGACCTGGTCGTGTCCGCCAATCCCGGCTGCCTGGTGCAGATTGCCTCTGGCCTGACAGCGCGCGGGAAAGCGTGTTCCGGTAATGCACATGATCGAGGTCGTGGACGCTGCCATTCAAGGAAAACCGGCGTCAGCGCTGCAAGCGCGAGGATAAAAACAGGATAGCTAGCCTCTTTCGAAGGCGTGTTTCTGTTCCAGTTGCCGCAGCGCATTCTGACATCTCCTGTTCGAACCTGCTTCTGTTGATCCATCAGCGCAGGAGAAGCAGTGGCGTAGCGGCGAGCCAGGGTGAAAAGCCCTTGCTGCGCCAAATTGGCCGCGATCTCCACGAGGTGGTCGGCGGTAGTTTGAACGTAATAGGCTTCGGTCGCGTCTCCCAGCCAAACGTCTCCGCCGATCAGGCGCGTCTGCCAGTACACTTTGCGTTCGATCAAGCGCGCGATCTCCTCGTCCGTGGCTTTGCCGAAAATCCAGTGCTTGCGTTTGAAGTCATAATGGCGGCTCGAGAAATGCAGTGGCACCAGTTTTCCGGACTTTACGAATTCAATCTGCTTGTTATCGATCTCTTTGCGCAGCGCGTTAATAATGAGACCCTCTGTGTCTTTTTGATCGAGCGAAGGCAGCACTTCGCGAAGCGTCGCAGACAGATTTACCGCGACCAATGCACGCAGGTTCTCCGAATTTTCCAGGATGATCTCGGAGTGGAGGACGTCGAAATCCGCGCCGGAAGTGGCGCGGCGGAAAGGCCAGTCAAACTTGAAGGTGACCGGCAAACCGGTGCGCGTCACATAGACGGTTCTGGATGGGGAACTTTCGTTGGCGCGCTCATAGTCAAATGTCGGAAAGCTTCACACCCTAATTCTAACGCGTGGTATTTGGGCAAAAGCAAGACGCGAGTTCATCTCAGACGGGCCAACTGGACCAGATTCCAAAGCGCGGACGCGCCCAGCAATCCGCACATTCCTGCCGTTACCAGCAGACCCTGGCGAGTCTCGATCAGATCCGCGAATATGCCGGCGACAAAGACGAAGACGAACGGCAGCAGGGCAAGATGAAATCCCTGACCGGGAAAATCGGGCGAACCCACAGCCAAAATGAACAATAGCGCTGCGATCAGGAGCGGCGCGGTGTTCCCGAAGTAGCGAGTTCGCTTCCATGCGAGATACGCGATGATTGCTACCGGCAACGCCAGCACCAGAGCCGGACTGCCGCCGCGGATCGTCTCTAACGTATGCACATAAGAGGCGCGCATGCTGAACGCGGCAGGTTGGATGTCGAACCAGTTGCGCCCGCAACATCGCCTGCCAGAACAGGGAGGGTTGAAAGAAATATGAGGCGAAAACCAGCACGATACCGACTGCGATTGCGGCCGCCCAAATTGCAATCACGGCTCGCGGGCGGACGGGCGCGACCCAAAACATAAGCGGCAAAGCCACTACACACAGGATCGCCAGCGAAAACTGGTTGCCGATCGCCAGCGCCAAAGACAACCCCAGCAAAAGAATTCGCCGCGAGTTCCAGAGGATGACTTCGCGCGGCGCGTAAAGCGTGTGCGCGACCGCGATGGAAGTAAAGATGGTGCCGAACGCGCCCCATACTCCTCCCAACTCGCCAAGGTTCTCGGTGCCGGCTGCCGCCAGAATCATGGCGGGTGAAAAACAATAGAGCATGAGTGCGATGTATCCGCCGGCATTTCCATAGAGACGGCGTGCGACGTACCAGAGCGAGCCTCCCAGCATGACGCCGAAAAACAGGTATGGCGTATCGTCCAAGATTTGACCGAGCGGCGAGTCGGGAGGCAATCCACCTGGTTGCACGAGAAGCGGCGCTGCTGCGACCAGGTAATAGAGAGGAGAGCGGTCCTCGTCGTAGCCATCGCGTACGCGGAGATGGCCAGCGCGACCGGCAGAAGGCGTGCCCGTGACAGCTTCTGCGCGGAGCGCCTCGGGGGTTCCCGCAATCGCGCCGCCCTTCCACTGCTCCAGTCCATCGTAGATGCAAAGGGCGTGATCGGAGTCGGGGAGCGCGCCGTGCAGCGTTTGCACGCGGATGAGCCAGGCACACTGCAGCAGATAGACGAGCAGAAGCGCGGCCGCAATGAATTGCGGGCTGCCGATCGACTCGGGATCGATAATTCGGCGTATCAAGGGCAGACCGAGTGTTTTACCATGGCGAGGACTCTCATGGACAATAATCCGCCTTCGAGTCCCGCTCCTCAGCAGGGTACATCGCTCGCGACGCCCTCCTCTCCACCACCCGATTCTCCGCAGCAGGCCGATTCAACACCGACAGACTCTGCCCTGGCGACAGAACGACACGAAACAGCACTCTCACCCTTGATGGAAATCTTCGGCGGTCCAGACGGGCTCTATCCCGGCGCGCGCTGGGTAATCTATCTTGCGATAGGCTTCGTTCTGCTGGGACTCTTCAATTCTCTCCTCAACGGCCTTCGCCCGCAGCACATCCCGCTGTGGTGGAACATGATCGCGGAGATCCGGCTCATGCTGGCTGCTGTTCTGCCCGGATTTGCGATGGCTCGCATCGAAGGACGGCGTTTCGGCGACTTCGGACTGCCGGCGAGAAGCGCCTTTGGGCGCAACTTTTGGGCGGGTGCGCTCTGGGGTATCGCGTCCCTCGCCGTGTTGATGCTTGTTCTTCGCTTGATCGGAGTCTTCTCATTCGGCTCTCTCGATCTGCACGGCACGCGCATTCTGAAGTTCGGCTTCTACTACGCGGTATTTTTCCTGATCACGGCATTTTTTGAAGACTTCCTGATGCGCGGCTATTCGCAATGGGTGCTGGCGCAGGGAATGCACTTCTGGCCGGCAGCCGCGATGCTGTCGGTGCTGTTCGGACTGATGCATCTCGCCAATCCCGGCGAAGCGAAGATTGGAATCGCAGCGGTAGTCGCCATCGGATTTTTTTTCTGCCTCACGCTCCGGCGTACGGGAACCTTGTGGTGGGCCGTCGGCTTCCACATGTCGTGGGATTGGGGCGAGAGCTATGTTTTTTCGGTCCCCGACAGCGGAGGCATGGCGACCGGCCATCTGCTCAACTCGTCATTCCATGGACCGGATTGGCTCACGGGAGGGTCGGTCGGGCCGGAGGGCAGTTATCTGCTCTTCGTCCTGATCGTGGCGCTATGGCTATTGTTCAATCGCGCGTACCCGGGGGTGAGGTACGGCGTACCGCGAAACCCGTCAGCGGGTACCCCTCCCCCCCGTGGCACCGATCTATTGGAATCATAGAGTTACCGACTTTTTCCCCGCAAAGTATTCAAAAATAAATGCTTACAGGCAAAGTATTGATTGCGTGCCAGTTAGCTTCGTTAATTGGACGTTTTTGAATACATTCCTCTGCAAAGTATTCAATAATAATGAGTTATTTCTAAAGTATTGAGGGCTAATGAGTTATGGCGCGGCCTCGAAGGACTCTTACGAGCCCCTGTCCGTTGATGGCTCGATTTTTTCAAGGATCCAGGCAAGCGGAATATTTTATGTGCCCTACACCCATTTTGAGTTTTTCAGCGGCTAAGTCAAGCGATTTTCCAGAGAACCTCTAGAAGCTTTCGAAAGCATCTGCCCGTACCGGGGTGCTAAAATGTGTTCATGGCAAACACACGGAGTGCGACTCTCAGCATTCGGCTCAAGCCGGAAACCAAGAAACGGCTGGCAAAGCTGGCGAAGGCCTCGGGGCGCAGTTCGAACTTTCTGATCGCGGACGCGGTGGAGGTTTATGTCTCCGATCAGGAAAGAATGCTGGCTGAGGTTCGCCAGGCCGATCGCCAAGTCAAATCGGGACACTACATCAAGAACGAGGACATGAAAGCGTGGCTGCTGTCCTGGGGAACCGAGCACGAGTTGCCGGTTCCGAAGTGCGCCTGCGGCAAACAACACGATGACGAGACGCTGTGCCAGTAGAGATTGTCTGGTCCGCTTTGGCACGAGCGCGCCTGCGGGAAATTCGAGCTTACGAGGCGCAAGATAAGCCGGAGGCGGCGGAACGGCTGGCGATTCGAATTGTCGCTGTAGTCGAGGCTTTGCGAGAGCATCCTCATCTGGGCCGGGCCGGAGCCGAGCCTGGACTTCGGGAGCTGGTGATTGGGGGCACGCCTTATATTGTTTTGTATCGGGCGCAGGGCTCGCGCGTGGTTATCGGCACGATCTGGCCTGGGAAGCAGCGGAGGGTTGGCTAGCGGAATATGCCCAGCAAACTGGCTATTATTTGGTCATCGGTGCAGGGGTCTATCGAGTATGAATATCAATCTGACCGCAGAGCAGGAACGGATCGTCAATGACGAGTTGAAATCAGGCCACTTTCGGTCGGCGGAGGAAGTTATCGCCCAGGCTCATTGTGGCTCTTCGGGCAGATAAACGCTCGGCGGCTCCTGGATGACAGCAATGGCCACCATGAGAATGCCGTCCGGGAAATGCTCACCTTTGTCGAGGAGAACCGCACTCCCCTGAAGGGGATCTCAGTTAAGCAGTTGATCCGCGAAGGTCACCGTCTGTGAGTGATCTGGTGCTGGATGCGTCGTTTGGCACTCCAGTGGTTTTTGGAAGACGAGGCTGGGCGGCAATATGGCCTCAGCGTGCTTGCCAGGCCTTGCCACCAAACGCGCGGTGGTTCCGATATTGTGGTTCTATGAAGCTGGGTAACGGCCTGCTCATGGCCCACCGGCGGAAGCGGATCACATTCGGTCAAATCGAAGGTTTTCTGAACGCGACTCAAGGCCCTTCCTATCGACTGCTGCCGAACAGCCTCCAGCCGAACTTCTCGAACTGCCATCTCTCGCCACAAAAGCACAAGCCTGTACCAACTACGACGCGGCGATACTTGGCGCTCGCGATGCGCCTCAATTTGCCTTTGGCGTACGACTGACGCCGACCTTCGGCGGGCCGCTGTGGCTGGGGGAGTTGGGGTGGTGGCCGCGGTAGGGTAGGTAACTTCTGCTGGTAGAAACAGCAGACCCCACACTATTAAGCTAGATGTCCAGGTTCTTCACGTCCAGCGCGTTGTCTTCGATGAATTTTCTGCGGGCTTCTACGTCTTCGCCCATTAGCGTGGTGAAGATGGTTTCGCATTCGGCGATGTCTTCGAGCTTTACGGATAGCAACGTGCGGCGCTCGGGATCCATGGTGGTCTCCCAGAGTTGCTCGGCGGTCATTTCTCCCAGACCCTTGTAGCGCTGCACGGTGTATTCCCGGCGGCCTTCGTTCAGGACGTAGTCGAACAGATCGCGGGCGGTATTCTTCTCGACGATCTGCGGTTCTTTGGCGCGGCGCGCGACGGGCTTGGCCGCTTTCTTGTCGGCCTTCTCGGCGTCGGTCATCTTCGTTTCGGCCTCGGCCTCGGTGTCGGCCTCAGCTTCGGCTGAATCTTCGTCGTCGGTCTTGCGCTTCGGCGGCTTCGGCATTGCCTTTGCTGGCTTTCGGAACGCTCTCCACCATGAAGGGCGGCTTGAGATATTCCTCGATCTGCTTGAACTTCGAGATCAGTTGGCGGCATTCGGGCGTGGACGCAAGTTCCCAATTGATGACGTGCTCGGCGCCTTGCGAGTTGACGAAGTGCACTTCCCACAAGTTGTGTTCTTCGTCGAAGCGGCTTTCGACGCTTTTCAGTTTCAGATCTTTCTGCAGGCGCTTGAGTTCTTTTTCGAGCTTCTCGATCTTCTTTGGCGCGGTTTTCTTGTCACCTTCAAAATCGGCGTGCTTGGCAAGGTCGAGCTTCGGCAGCAGTTCGGTGATCTGTTCCTCGCGCAGGCGCTTGTTGAGTTTGTCCAGGAAGCCAAGATACTCGTTAAGCACGGTGATGAACTTAGTAAGTGCGGAGCCCTCGAGTTTGGCTGCGCCTTCTCCGTAGCGGATGACTAAGCCTTCGGAGGCGCGCTTCACCATGACTTTGACGAACTCGTGCTCGTTTTTGATGTACTGGTGCGACTTACCCTTCTTGATGCCGAATAGCGGAGGCTGCGCGATATAGACATTGTTGCGCTTGATCAGTTCCTGCATGTGACGGAAGAAAAATGTCAGCAACAGAGTGCGGATGTGCGAGCCGTCGACGTCGGCGTCGGTCATGAGGATGATCTTGCCGTAGCGGACTTTTGTGGGATCGAAATCTTCTTTCGAAATGCCGGTGCCGAGCGCGGTGATCATGGCGCGAATTTCTTCGTGGGCCAGCATCTTGTCATAGCGCGCTTTTTCGACGTTCAGAATTTTTCCCTTGAGCGGGAGAATGGCCTGGAAGCGGCGGTCGCGGCCCTGCTTCGCGGTGCCGCCGGCGGACTCGCCTTCGACGAGGAAAAGTTCGCAGCGATTGGGATCGCGCTCGGAGCAGTCGGCGAGTTTGCCGGGAAGGCCTCCACCATCGAGCGCGCCTTTGCGGCGGGTGAGGTCGCGGGCCTTGCGGGCGGCCTCGCGGGCGCGGGATGCGTCGATCGCCTTATTGATGACCTTGCGGGCGACGGTTGTGTTCTGCTCGAAGAATGCGCCCAGCTTTTCGTTGACCACGGCCTGCACGACTCCTGCGATATCGGAGTTGAGCTTGCCCTTGGTCTGGCCTTCGAACTGGGGCTGCGGCAGCTTCACGCTGATTACCGCGACCAGACCTTCGCGAACGTCGTCACCGGTGAGATTTTCTTTTACGTCTTTGAACAACCCCATCTGCTGGCCGGCGTAGTTAATGGTGCGGGTGAGCGCAGTGCGGAAGCCGGAGAGGTGCGTGCCTCCGTCGATGGTGTTGATGTTATTGGCGAAGCTGAAAACGGATTCGGAGTAGGCGTCGTTGTATTGCAGGCCGATCTCGATATGCACATCGTCTTTGTCGGCTTCCATGTAGATGGGCTTGTCGTGGAGCGTCTGCTTGCCGCGGTTCAGGTGCTTGATGAATTCGACGATGCCGCCGTTGTACTTGAACTCGGTGCGCTTGGCCTCGCCGGTCTTGGAGTCGGTGGCGCGCTCGTCGGTGAGCGTAATGGAGAGGCCGCGATTCAGAAAGGCCATCTCGCGCAAACGCTGCGACAGTGTGTCGAAGTTATATTCGGTCGCGGTGAAGATGGAACGGTCGGGCAGGAAGTGGACACGTGTGCCCCGCTTCTTGGTGGCTCCGGCTTTCTTGAGCTTGCTGGTGGGCTCGCCTTTGGAGTAAGTCTGCTCCCATGTGAGACCGTCGCGCCAGATTTCGAGATCGAGTTCTTCGCTGAGCGCGTTGACGCAGCTCACGCCGACGCCGTGCAATCCGCCGGAAACTTTGTAAGTCGAGGAATCGAACTTACCGCCGGCATGCAAGGTGGTCATGACGACCTGCGCAGCGGGAATTTTTTCGCCGTCGATATCCATGTTGTCGACAGGAATGCCGCGGCCGTTATCGACGACGGTGATGGAGTTGTCGAGATGGATGGTAACTTCGATCTTGTCGGCAAAACCGGCGAGCGCTTCGTCGACCGAATTATCGACGACTTCATAGACGAGGTGATGCAGGCCTAAGTCGCCCGTGGAGCCGATGTACATGGCGGGGCGCTTGCGCACGGCTTCCATGCCGCCGAGGACTTTGATGGAGTCGGCATTGTAGTCGCCGTTGGGAGACTTGCCATTCTTGTTTTTCGCGTCGGCGCTTTTGACGTCGTTCTTCGCATTCTGGTCGGCGAGTTCTGCGTTCAGTTCTTTTGTGGCCATTCTGCTCCGTGGAAAATGCCGGATCGGCGCTTGGGCTGGAGAGCGCTCACCGGGGCTACTCGGTGACTTCAAATCATTGAAATATCTGCTACTTAGCGCTCACCAGAGTTGACTTATTTTACCACAGAAAGGCCGCGGATTGGGGCCGATGCCGGGTCTGTAACCGTCCTCTTTTGTGACTGTTAGAAGCGGAATTTTCGGGGAATCGGGGATGGCGATGGCCAGGGGTGGTGGTGAGGATCGGATCGGTTCACTTCTTGCCGGTATCGGGCTCTTCAATCTGTGCTGTTTTCAACTCAACCAAGCCGATATCGCCCGCTAAGGTATGGGCGTGAAGATGGTGCTGTCCTTGTCCTTCGTACTTCAAAGAATTTCCAATCCGGCCTTTGGTTTTGCCGAACGGGCGGACACAACGCCAGCGAGGGTTGAGGCGTCCACCCATGCATAGTTCGGATGCTCCGGCAATTGGATTTGAATGTCGCCGGCACGCGTCTCCACATTCTTGTTGCCTTCAATCTGGCCGACTGTAATAGCGCCAGCGAAAACTCGCAGGTAAAGGTCGGCTTGCGCTGGAACCCTAAGCTCGACGTCAATGTCGCCGTCGCGCGGCGCCTCGAGACGCACAACCGCCTTGGAGCCATTCACATTGAAATCCGGTTTGACTTTCGCGATGAAGTTGGCGTGGTTGGAGTGCATGGTGTAGTGGATCGAAATTCGCGGCTCATCGACGGGCACGACCCGCAGATCCCCGGCCAGCATGTGGAACTCGATACTTCCGCCCGGTGCGAACTCCCAGGTCTGCATTGCGGTTTGTGTGTAGTTTTCCGAGGCCTGACTGAAAGGGACCAAGGCCAGCAAGAGCAGAGCAGCGTTTTTGAGCATGACTCACCCCCGGGTCGAAACTATATCCGAAGATTGGACGGGCCTGATCCGATATTGTTAGCCCGATAACTGGCGGTGACTCACAAATTCGCCGATCTTTTCTAGCGGGCCCTTGCGCGAGGCTCACCGTTTGGGCTGCATTCCGCGAAAATGAAGTCCTTCGATGAGGTCATCGATTTCATCCTCGCTGCCCGCGATGAAGGTGAACGAGACGATCTGACCTTTGGCGAGCAGGATGAGCGTCGACTGATGCATGGTGAGTTTGCCGGAGAGCGGCTTGGTGAAATCAGCGCGGATGAGTTGATGGGCGTCGATCTCCGAAATGTTGGGATCGCCTTCGATCTTGAAGCCTTTCGAGGTGGTGAGTTCGGTGAGTGGACCGAGGTAATCCTCGGCCTTTTTGAGTCCAGGATAAGCGGCGGCGCTTTCGGAGGCGATAACGACGGCGGAGTTGATGGTCTCTCCGATGGCGTCGGGTGGACGTTCGAAGACGGCGAGCAGGACTTCGCCCTGGGCGGCGGCTTTCTGTTTTGCGGGTTTTTCTTTTTTGGCTTTGATCAGAGGACGTCCGGCTCGGGCCCTCCTTGATCGCGCATTTCTTTCGTGCGATCGACCCAGCCGTAGGGAATTTGATAGCGGAAGGCAAAAGTAGTGTTGCGGTAAAGGTGCGCGTTTTCGTCGTGCGAGGGATTCGCGGCAGGTTTGGACGCGGGCGCAGCGGGTTTGGGTTGCGCCTGCAATACTGCCACGATGGAGAAAGCGAGAAGCAGCGCGAACGTGATGCGGCGGTAAATCATGAGGACTTGAATTCAGTTTACATGCCTTATCTTTACATGGCTTATCCTGTCAAAATGTCCTCGGCTCTTCGTCGAGTGCCACCGTTGAATGTCGCAAGCATTTATAATCGCGCACTTCGAGGGTTATGCCATGAATTTACGTCTGAATTTACGTCCCAGATTTGCCGTTCTCGCCGCAATTTGCATGGCGGCGAGTCTTTCGGTCGCGCAGTCTTCGCAACCTGTGCTGAATGCGGAGAAGGCGCAAGCGGAAGCGGTTCACTTTCTCGTCGAGTTGATCAGGATCGATACGCAGGATCCTCCGGGGAACGAATCGAAGGTGGCGCACTATCTGGAAGGCGTGCTGAAGAGCGAGGGCATTCCATCTGAGATTCTCGAGACGGTTCCTGGACGCGACAGCATTGTGGCGCGGCTGAAGGGCGATGGATGCAAGCGCCCGCTGTTGCTGATGGGACACGAGGATGTTGTGCCGGTGGATCGGGCGCGCTGGACGGTCGATCCGTTTGCCGGACTTGAGCGCGACGGCATGATCTGGGGCCGCGGCGCTTCGGATGACAAGGCGGCGGTGGCTGCCAACCTGGAAGTTTTCCTGCAACTGAAGCGAATGAAAATTCCGCTGAAGCGGGACGTGATTTTTCTTTCGGAGGCGAGCGAAGAGGCCTCTTCGCCCGCCGGGATGTCTGTGCTGGTTGAAAAATATTGGGACAAGATCGCGTGCGAGTTCGCGCTGAACGAGGGCGGCGGTTCGCTGCTGGTGGATGGGAAGATCAAGTACATGGGCGTTTCCACGGCGGAGAAGCTACCGCGCGGCGCGCGACTGGAAGCGACTGGAACAAGCGGCCACGGCTCGGTGCCACGTGTGGATAATGCCGTCACGCATCTGGGCGCAGCCGTTGCCAAGGCTGGAACCTGGGAGACACCGAGCCGTCTGAACGAAACGACGAGCGAGTTTTTCAAGAGACTGGCGACGATCTCTCCGCCCGAAGAAGCTGCCTGGTACCGCAATGTTCTTGACCCCAAGGTGCAGGCCGAACTGCGGGTGAAGAAGCCGCAGTACTATTCGATGCTGCGCACGTCGGTTGTTCCCACCATGCTTAAGGCCGGAATCAAGGAGAACGTGATTCCACCGACGGCGGAAGCCACGCTTGATATCCGCGCTTTGCCGGATGAGGATCTGCCAAAATTCCGCCAGATGCTCGCGGAAGTGATCAACGATCCCCAGGTGAAGGTCGTGCCGGAAGACGTGACTTACTCCATGCCGGCGGCGCCGGTGACGAGCTTGCAGACGGAGATGTTTCATGCTTTGGAGAGCGCCCAGAAAGAAGTTGCTCCCGACGCCATCACATTGCCGGTGATGACGACTGGAGCGACGGACTCGTCATTTCTGCGGGTGAAAGGCGTTTCGGCGTATGGCATTGGCGTTCCCAAGACGGAGGAAGAGAGCCGGACCGTACATGGGAACGACGAACGGATTGAGACCAGGCAACTGGGAGTTTTCGTGCGCTATCTTTTCCGGGCGGTGACGCTGGTGGCGGGGCCATAGCTGTCGAGTTGCAACTTGTACAGAATTTCGTGGGACAGAATCAAATGGATCTGCTGCTTACTGAAAATGAAGTTCGCGTGCTCGGGTCGTTGATCGAGAAGGACATCACGACGCCCGATTACTATCCTTTGTCGCTGAATGCGCTGGTCAATGCGTGCAATCAGAAATCGAATCGCGACCCGTTCATGCAGCTTGACGAAAATGCCGTGCGCGATGCGCTGAGCGGCTTGCAGGAGCATCGACTGGCGGGCCCGGCGGGCGGGGCGGATAGCCGCGTCACAAAATATGAACACCGGACGCAGGAGGTCTTCAACTTCACGCGCGGCGAAGTTGCAGTTCTGTGTGTGCTGCTGCTGCGCGGCCCGCAAACTCCGGGCGAGTTGCGTGGACGCACGGAGCGCATGCACCACTTCGAGACGCTCGATGACGTACAGGTGGCGCTGCAGAAGCTGATGCAGCGACAGCCTCCATTGGCGAAGGTGCTGCCGCGCCAGCCGGGGACGAAGGAATCGCGCTATGCGCATTTGCTCGCCGGGGACGTCGTGGTGGCGGAGATTGCCATCGACGACGGCTGCGGCAACTGGGCACGATTCAGGCGATGGCGAGCGGATGGCGCGTTTGGAAGAAGAGGTCGGCGTGCTGCGGCGGGAAGTCGGGGAATTGAAGGATCAGTTCGAGCGTTTTCGGCAGCAGTTCCAGTAAGTCGGCATCTTGGTCGGCCTTGAAGAAGTCGGCCCCAGGATTGTGCCATCACCATCGAGGACGAAGTTTCCCGCTGCCTGCTTTTTCGCGGGACGAGGGTCGCTCCGCGCCACACGGGCTAGGCGTATTCCCAGCGGCGGGCCACTCGGCGGGCAATCGCGAACAGCACAATCGCAATCGCCGCGAGAACCAGCACCTGCGGCCAGAGATGCGATATTGGTTCGTCGCGCCAGAAGATTTTCGTGAATCCGTCAATTGCCCAGGCATTGATGGTCAGCAGGCCAGCCTTCTGCATCGCTTCGGGCATGAGGAAGCGCGGGAACATGCTGCCTCCAATCGACGACATGACAAGAATGACGAGCGTGGAAAGCGCGCCCAGTTGCGCGCGTGTCTTGCAGATGCTGGCCAGCAGTAGTCCGAATGCGGCGACGGCTACGGACGTGAAAACTCCCATCACCACGAATCCCGGAATGTGCGACCAGAAATCGAGCTTGAACACGGCCCATCCCCACAGAAACATCAGCACGAGTTGCGAGAACGCAAGCACCGAGTTGTAGGTCAGCTTGCCCAGCATCAGCGATGTCATGGTGACGCGCGAGGCGAGAACGCGGTCAAGAGTGCCGCTCTCGGCTTCATCGAGCAGCGCTCCGGCTGCGCCGCTGGCCGTGAAAAGCAGGAACATGACTCCGATGGCGGCCGCGTAGAACGAGACCATGGGATTATTTTTGTTTTCTCCGACCACCGCGCGGGATGTGACCGCAATAATTCCGTTGTTGCCGGATCCTCCAGAATTGGTCTCGGCAGCGCCGCTCTCTTCCCGCTCGCGCAGACGTCGCAGGCTCATCGTCGATTCGATCGCGCTGCTCCCTGGTGAGGCCGCCGGCAAACTGATCGAAATATTTCGAGCCCTGTTCGGCCATCACGTCGGGCATGGCAGTCATTGCGACCTTCTGCAGCAAGCCGGCGACGACCTGGGGCGCAATCATGTCGCTGCTGTCTTCGAGCATCTGGATGGTGGGGCGACTGGCATCGCGCGGGCCGAACGAGATTGGGTTCTCGCCGAAGCCGTGCGGAATGACGAGGGCGACGGGCGCGGTTCCAGCTTTTACCGCGGCTTCGGCGGTGGCTGCCGTGTATTCGGGTTGTTCGGCGCCTTTGACGGGCGCGGGCCGAATTTTGACGACCAGCGAGCCTTCGCTCTGCAGGCCCTTTGACCAGCCGCTGCGAGGCGCGGCTGTGATCTTCATCGACGACGATATGCTGGACCTTCGGCGTGGTGTCGCGACGGCCTCCGAAAATCACGGCGAAGATGCTGAAGAAAACAACCGGCAGAATAAAACTCAGCGCGAGCGCGCCGCGGTCGCGGCGCAGGGAAACGAGGGCGGTGCGAATGATGGCGAGGATCATCATAGCGAGGTCATCATCTTGAAATCTCGTAGCGAGATCAGTCGCGCAACTCCCTTCCCGTCAAGTGCAGGAAGACGGATTCCAGGTTCGGCTTGTGCAGCGACACGTCGAGCAGTTCGAGGCCGGACTTCGCGGATTCCTCGAGCAGGCCGGCAATTTCAGTGGGATGCTCAATCGTAAACTGCGCAACGCCATCGACTGGCTGGCCGCCGTGTTGTGCGACCCAGGTCGCGACTCGTTCATCCCCTCCCGCAAAACGCGCCAGCACCTGGCTGCGCGAGCCGAAAGCGTTCTGGACGAGTTCGGCATTGGTGCCGAGCGCGATGATCTTGCCATGATCCACGATGGCGACCCGGTCGCACAGGCGCTCGGCTTCTTCCATGTAGTGCGTGGTGTAGATGATCGACATGCCCTCGTCACGGAGTTTCTCGATCATCTCGAAGATGTGATTGCGCGACTGCGGGTCGACGCCCACGGTGGGTTCATCCATGAGGACGAGCCTGGGCTGGTGAATAAGGCCGGCCGCCATGTTGAGGCGGCGCTTCATTCCGCCCGAAAGATTCTTGACGAGTTCGCTGGGCGCGGTCGGTAAGGGTTGACCAGCCGAGGCATCGGTTCACGGCCTGTTCAAGCGTCGCGCCACTCATACCGTGGTAGCGGCCGAAGGATTGCAGATTCTCGCGGCAGGTTAAGCGCGGGTAGAGCGCCAGCTCCTGTGGAATCCAACCCAACGCGTTGCGCGCTGCCGTTGAATCCGCGGGTGCGCCGAAGACCTGGATTGTGCCGGCGTCGGGAATCACGCGGCCGACAATGCTGCGAATCAGGGTGCTCTTGCCGGCGCCATTGGGCCCGAGCAGTCCGAGACATTCTCCACCGCGCAGTTCGAGCGTGATGCCATCGACAGCGGTTACCTGGCCGAAGCGCTTGACCAGTCCGGTGACGTGGAGAGGAAGCGAAGCAGAGGTGGCGGGCTGGGAAGACAACGGTGCGATCTCCTGGTGGATTTCCACCATACTATGTTTACGGGGTTGAGTCTGCGAAGGTTTCGTGAAAATTCGTTCGGGCTGGTCGATTCAATTGGCTCGACCTCGGAACGAATTTTCGGGAAATCCGATGATCGCTATAGCACCCGTTCGTGCGCGTAGCCGGAGGCTCCCAGGGCGGAGATGATTTCGGCGATGTGATCGGGACCCCGGGTTTCCATGGTGATTTCGATGGCGGTCTCGCCCAGGTTCACGCCGTGGTAAGCGCGATCGTAATCGGTTTCGACGATGTTGGCGCGATGCTGTGCCAGGATCGAGGTCAGACGGTGGAGAGCGCCGGGAAAATCTCCGAGATGAACGCGGAGTCGAACCAGCCGCCCATCTTTGACCAGGCCGCGTTCGATGATGCGCGAGAGCAGGGTCACGTCGATGTTGCCGCCGCCCACGAGCACGGCAACTTTCTTTTCGATGCACGGCAGCTTGCGGTTGACCAGGGCCGCGATGGCGGCTGCTCCGGCACCTTCGGCCAAAGTTTTTTCGCGTTCGAGGAGGAGGAGAATCGCGTTGGCGATTTCCTCTTCTTCGACTGTCACAATGTCGTCCACATACTTCTGAACGAGCGGGAGCGTGCGTTCCCCGGCGCGCCTGACAGCGATCCCGTCGGCGATGGTTGAGGCTGGATTCAGCGTCACTGGCTTGCCTTCCGCCACGGCGACTTTCATGGAAGGCAGGCGCGAAGGCTGAACGCCGAAGACCTGGATTTTGGGATTCGTTTCTTTCACGGCGCAGGCGATGCCACCGATGAGTCCACCGCCGCCGATCGGGACGACGACGACTTCCAGATCGGGATGCTGCTGCATGAGTTCCAGCCCGATTGTGCCCTGGCCGGAGATGACTGCGTCGTCATCGAAAGGATGGACGAAGGTCAGACCGCCTTGCTGGCCGCGGCGGATAGCTTCATCACAGGCTTCGTCGTAGTTCGCACCGTGGAGAACAACATCGGCGCCAAACCCGCGTGTGGCGGAGACCTTGATCAACGGGGTGGTCAGCGGCATACAGATCTGCGCCCGGATGCCGAGCCTGCCGGCATGGTACGCGATGCCTTGGGCGTGGTTTCCAGCGGAGGCGGTAATTACGCCGCGGGAACGTTCGTCAGGGCTGAGCAGAAGCAATTTGTTGAGTGCGCCCCGCTCCTTGAAGGCACCGGTACGCTGCAGGTTGTCGAGCTTCAGATAGACCTGGTTAGCCGTCGAGTGCGAAAAGGTCTCGGAACGTGCGCAGGGGGAAAGATAGATGGAATGGCGAATGCGGCCCAGGGCCGCTTTGATGTCATTGAGAACGATCATTCCTGCCGGGTGTAACCAGGGTAACTGAATGAAGGACTCCTTATCTTACTGGAAAGGCACGCGCAGAGGGGTTCAGGGAAACGAAGGACACAGGGGTAACAGGTCCAGGTTGCCCCCTCCGTAATGTACCTCCCGCCCGTTGAATAGGCCCTTTCGAAATCTTTGCAGACGTGAGAATGCCCGTCAGAATGGGGTTTTCGAGGCATTCAGCCTCCTGGACTGATGACTATGTCGACCGGTAATGCCGCCGTTCTGCCGAGTCAGCGAAAGTCGGTCGCAAGCGTTGCACTTTTTGACTTGCCCGACAGCTCGGAAACTTTGCTGGCGGAATGTTTCCGCCAGTTTGGCATTGAGACCGTCCGGTTCGCGCGTGAAGACGCTGGACGCTTGCAAAGAGAAAAGTTCGAGGCCTGCGTGCTGCCGCTAGGACCCTCAGCGGGAGAAATTATCGAAGCGGCGCGAACGTCGAATTCCAATAGCCGCATGGTGATTTTCGGGCTGGGCGGAACCGCGCAGGACGCTCTGCGCTATTCCAAGTTGTGCATCAACGCCGTGTTTCATGAACCTCTGGAGCGCTCGGCGGCGCTCAAACTGGTGCGGTCAAGCCGCAACCTGGTATTGCACGAATTCCGGCGCTACGTGCGTATTCCAGTGATGACAGAAGTGCGGGTGGCCCTTGGCGAGGGCGGGCGCGTGACAGCGACTAGCCAGGAAATCAGTACAGGCGGAATGTCACTGAAGGGCAATCACCCGCCCGAACCGGGAAGCGTGGTTGAAGTTTCCTTTTCGTTGCTGACTCTGCCGCGCGTCTGCGTGCGCGGCAACGTGGCCTGGAAAAAGGCCAACAAGAGCTTCGGAATTCGCTTCGATTCGAGCGATGAGCGGCGTCAACGCCTGAAAGAGTGGCTCGTCGCTTATCTGGAGGCGTAGGAGAGTTGCGGAAAAAGTCATTTGTTTTGTGCGCACGTTCCTGCAGCGGCTCAAAGCCGCGTTTGATTTTGCGTAACGTACGGTGCGGCTAAAAGCCGCACCCTTTCAAAGACACGTCAAAATCGGAGTTTTTCCGCAGCCTGCTAATACTACCGTGTTATAAAAATGGCGATCCACAAAAAGGACAACCCGAGAGTTGTCGGAGCAGAACCCGTGCGATGGTTTGTCGAAGCGTAGCAATGGACCAGGGGTTATGCCGCTCCACGCGTACCGGGCGAACCCCGAGGGCGGAACTTGAGCGGCATTTCGGGGACGGGTAAGTCCACCTGACCGGCGCGAGCGGAGGGGGAAAAACGGCTCCGCTCGGCGACCAGGAACCCATAGGCCGCAATACAGAGAGTCGCGTGATGATGAAAGCCGCGCCAGCCTCGTCCTTCATAGTGGCCCAGTCCAAGTTCTTGCTTCAGTTCTTGGTAGTCACGCTCGATGATCCAGCGCTGCTTAGCCACACGCACCAGATCGGAAAGGTTCGTGGAGGCGGGCAACGTAGATAACCAGTACTTGGTGGGTTCGGCTTCTTGCTTCGGCCACTCGATCAGCAGCCACTCCTCGGGCCGAGGCTCGCTGCTCCAGTAATCGCGATGGGCCGCACGCACGCGCACAGCCGCAAAACGGGAACGGAGGGGTTTACGAGTTCCTTCCCGCCAGCGCACCGTCTTCCAGTGAGAGGAAGGCAAGCTCATCGCCAATTCGCGCACTGCAACCGGAGCATGCTTGTCATCACGGCGTAACAGCTTGGTGGGACGTCCGATTCCTTTCCACTTCCGTTTGGGTAACGGTGCCTGGCCTGGTTTCCACACACTCACCGGCGACTGGATACCCACTACGTACAGCAAACCTAATTCGGTGATGCCGTCGCGAAACCCGGTGTCGTTGCCATAGGCCGCGTCAGCCAGTACCGGAGCGGTGGGGATCTCTCGGTCCAGGGCGGTGCGAATTTGTTGCAAAGCAATTTCCGGCTTGGTTTGAAAACTGATTTCCGGCGGTATGCCAGTGGCCTTTCTCCGCCTCTTATCTTGGGTCCATACTTCCGGTAAGTAGAGACGCCAGGCGATCGGCAAACTCACCTCCGCAGTGCTGATCGACAAACTCACCGCCACCCGGCAGTTCTCTTGCTTGCCCACTTGTCCACAGTACTGTCGCGTGACTCCTACCGAATGCCTCCCCTTCTTCACCAATCCCGTGTCATCGACGATCCAGGCTTCGATCGGTCCTGGCTTCTGCATGGCGGGCAGCGCATACCGACGCACCGCTTCCAGAATGTCTTCATCCCTCCAGGGCGCATGGGCCACGACATGGTGCAACGACTGATGGGTTTGGCGCACGTTGTCGGGGCAGAGACGAGCCGCCATCGGTTCCACGCTTTTGCGTTCCCCGGGAAGCAGCAAACCGGTGCAATAGGACTTCAGAGGAACCACGCGATCCAGGTGCCCCGCGGCTTGCGCCAGGCGATTCAGATAGGCCGCGAAGCGTTTTTGCTGGGCGCCTGGCGCAACAGAATGGGCGCTCATGACCAGCAACTTAACATTAAAGCATGCAGTCCCGGGTGGTTTCTCAGTCCAGGGTATCCACTTTATAACACAGTAGTACTAAGAGACGTCTTCGGCATTCTCAATTCACGGAAAGCGGTCAAACCCCGGCTACAATGTCTGCGTGAGTTCGCCTTCTTTTTCTGAGCAGGATCTTGCTGAGCCGAATCCTGCGGAGTCGAATCGGACCTCGAGTCTGAAGGCGCGTCGATTCTCCCTCCGACAAAGGATTCAGTTGTGGTTCATCAACTGGGCGAGCTATCTGGCCATTGCGCTGATTGGTCCGACTCTGCGCTACTCCATTTCCTGGGAGGAGCCTCCCTCGCCTCCGGATGCTACATTTGAGAGGCCGGTAATCTATGCGTTCTGGCATCGTGCAGTGTTCGGCAGCGCCTGGTTGTGGAGAAAAGTTGGCATTGCGGTGATGGTGAGCCGCAGCTTCGACGGGGAATACATCGCACGAACGATTGAGAAACTCGGCTACCTCGCAGTTCGGGGATCGAGCAGCCGCGGCGGTGGCCGAGCTCTGCTGGGATTGAAAAACCATCTGGAACAGGGGATGTCGGTAGCATTCACGATTGACGGTCCCCGCGGACCAAAGTATGTCGCCAAGCCCGGCCCGGTTCTGCTCTCGCGTGCCAGCGCCTTGCCGATGGCGGCTTTCTATGTTGCGGCCAGCGACGCCTGGGTTCTCAACACCTGGGATGCGACGATGATTCCCAAGCCATTCTCAAAAGCGCTGGTACGAGTGAGCGCAAAGATGCGAGTTCCTGCGGACGCCGACGATGCGCAGATGGCGGAGTTTCAAGGGCAATTGCAGGGCGCGCTGGAGCGGGTCACGAGTTTTGCCGAAGCGAATGTGGCGCGCGTGGGCTCGGCGGATTTTCCGATTCTGAGAAGCGATCGGGCGATCGGCTGATCGGCGATCCGAACATTGCAATGCAGTTCGCGATGAAGATCGCGATGATTGACTCGTGTTCTCGTTGACTTTATCCCGCTTCGCCGCGTAAATTTGGCGGGCTGCTGTTTTTGGTTCTTTCTCAATCTCTTTTTCTCAATCTTAGGTTTGCGCATGATCGTAGGCCGGCGACCACGCCGGCGCTATGGGAAGCGGGTGCAAATCCCGCGCTGCCGCGCAACTGTAAGCGAGGACACTCGCGGCCGTTCACTGGGAATTATCTTCCGATGATTTCGGAAGAGCCTGGGAAGGACGCCGCAAAGGGCCGGACTCGAATCGAGTCCTTACTCGCAAGCCAGGAGACCGGCGCAAACCATCACCAACAACCCTTTCGCGTGTAAAGGAGAATGGTATGCGTTCATCGGTCGTCGTTTTTGTTCTGGCTGTTTTTCTGGTTGTGCTTCTCTCCGGTTCGGCTTCGGCCGAAGTCAAAGTCCTCAAGGTCAGGGTTCTCGACCCTCAATCCGCCGCGGTGGCTGGCGCGCAAGTATCGCTGCTGCGCGCGGGCGATACCACGATTCTTGCCACGCAGTCCACTTCTCCCGAAGGCGATACGACCTTCCACATCGGAACCGCGGGACTGCATCAGATCAGAGTCCTGGCGCCGGGCTTTGCCGTGGAGACCGTTGACGTGTCATCACAAACTGAAGTCACTGTGAACCTCCGTTTGGCGAACGCCTCGGAGACGGTGGTGGTGAGCGCGACTCGCACTCCAGTGCCGGGAGAAGCCGCGGGCGCAGAGGTTGACATTCTCAGCGGTGAGCAACTGAGCACGATGCGGCCGATTGCGGCCGACGACGCGATGCGCTTCCTGCCGGGAGTGGTCGTGAATTCTGCAGGGCAAAGGGGCGGAATCTCCTCCCTGTTTGTTCGCGGCGGCGAATCGACCTACAACAAAGTGATTGTCGATGGGGTCGCCGTGGACACTCCGGGGCAAACGTTTGATTTTGGCACCTTGTCGCTGGCGCAGGCCGATCGACTGGAGTTCGTGCGCGGCGCACAGAGTACTTTGTACGGTTCTGACGCGATGACGAGCGTTATTCAGGTATGGACACGCAATGGCAGCACTCCCGTTCCTGAGTTCCGCTTTGGCGCCGATGGAGGAAACTTCGGAACTGCCAACGGCTACGCATCGCTGGCTGGCGTCTGGCGGCGCTTCGACTACAACTTCTTTGGCGACCAGTTCAAGACCAATGGACAGGGCGTCAACGACGCTTATTCGGATTCGCTGCAGGGAGCGAATGTCGGATTGGCCATTACCGACAAGGTTGCGCTGCGCGTGCGAACTCGCCACTCCAACAGCTATACGGGCGTGCCCGGGGAGTGGAGTTTCAATGGATTTGATCCGCTGGTGAATGTGAATGGAGTGATGCAGCCATTACAGCCTGATCCGAGCGAATATTCGCACCAGAACAGTATTCTGGGCAGCGTTGAACTCTCGGTCAGCGCGCCCTCGGGATGGCAGCACCGCCTTACCGCCTTCGACTATCTCTACCGCTATAACGAGGTAAACCTGAACGGCGATCCTGCCCGAGTCGATGGCTACGGTTTTCAATTCGATTTTCCGTCTCACGAATACGATCACATCAACCGCGTGGGATTCGAATACCAGGGCGATTACTCCGAGCGGACCTGGGCGCATTCGACTTTTGGCTATCGCATCGAGAACGAAAACGGCACGGTAGGAGATCTGTTTTATCCTCCCTCGACTTCCGGCCAGCGGCTGAATAATGATGCATACCTGCAGCAGCAGCTCACACTGGGCAGGCTTTCCGTGATTGCGGGCGGACGTTTCGTCCACAGCAGTTTGTTCGGCAATACGGGGGTTCCGCGGGTCGCTCTAACTCTGCTGGCGTTGCGCGGTGGAGACTTCTTTTCTGGAACGCGGCTGCGTTTTTCCTACGCAACGGGATTCATGGAGCCCGCCCTCTACCAGACTTTCGCCAACCTTCCATACTACGTTCCGAATCCAGGCCTGTTGCCGGAGCGCACGCGAGCATTCGAGGCCGGAGTCGAACAGAGTTTGCTCGCGGGGCGCTGGGCTGTGAACGCAACCTACTTCAACAATCTCTTCCACGACCAGATTGAAGCTGCCCCCAATCAGCAGCCATATCAAGGCAACCCCCCGGGTACACTGTTTCAATTTTTTAATGTGCAGCAATCTCTCGCCGAAGGAGCTGAGTTTCAGTTGCAGGGAAAAATTCGCACACGGCTGTTGCTCAACGCAGCCTATACCAATCTTTCGACCAGGTATGTAGCAAGCTCCGCTTTGCACGCCCGCGAATTTTTGCGAGCCCGTGTTTCAGACGGGCGATCCCTTGCTTCGTCGCCCGAAGCATTCGGCAACCACGCTCCTCAGCTATCTGGGGACGCGATGGGGGGCAAATCTTGGTGGAAGCTTCGTGGGGCGGCGTCCCGATTCCGATTTTGAGAACTTCGGCATCAACCACGCGGCAGGATATGCGCTCGTCGATGCTGGTGGATGGTACGCTATCAACTCTCGTGTCACCGCTTACGCAAATCTCGAAACGCATTAAACCAGCATTACAACGAGGTCGTCGGGTATCCTGCGTTGACGGCGAATTTTCGGGCAGGATTCCGATTCAGGATCGGTGGAGATTAGAAACAGGGGGAACATACGAAATCGCGCTACTGGCGGGTGGAAGCGGTTTGTTTGGGCTGTTCATCGGATTCAAGATCGTTCGAGTGGAGGCCGTCCGACTGGAGATCATCAGCCGCGGCTGGCCTCGGCGCTGCCGAGGAATTCTTGTAGCGGTGGCGTACTTCGTTGAGCTTCTCTACTTCCTTCTCGCCGAGCGGCTGTTCATTGCCGAGCAAGTGGGTGACGAGCGCGATCTTGGCGAAGTGCTCCACCGTCTCCATTTTCATGTAGGCGCTTTCGAGCGAGGAGCCAAAGGTTACCACGCCATGATTTGCCATCAGGATGGCGTCATGGTGCGGGATCAGAGGTTCCAGCGCATCGGTCAACTCGGGCGTACCGGGTGTTCCATAGCGCGCCAGCGGAATCGAGCCCAGACCGACGACCACCTCGCACACCAGGGGGCGGTTCAAATCGAGCCCGGAGGCGGCGAAACCGGTGGCGGTTGGCGGGTGCGCGTGAACGATGCCGTGTACATCGGGGCGCAGACGATAAATGAGCAGATGCATCCCGATCTCGCTCGAGACCCGGCGCTTGCCTAAAACGCGCTTCCCTGTGCCATCCACAATCACCAGATCGGAGGCGCGCATTCTGCCTTTGCTAATGCAAGTCGGCGTTACGAGCACGTTTCCGTCGTGCAAACGGACAGACAGATTTCCGTCGGTTGCCGCAACAAATGCGTTTGCATGCAACAACCTGCCAAACTCGACGATGGCTAAACGGTGCCGGCGTTCGCTGGACATAGAAATCCCCGCGCCGCCATGGTATCGCACCCATTGGAAACGTGACAACACACCTTCGTGCCCTTTGCTACACTTTGCCCTGACGGCAGATCTTCATTCCCGCGACTTAACTAAGGAGTAAATATGTCCGACGAACCTCAGTCCTACACCCATCACACGCGCTGGGATCCGCCTTTTCATTTTTTCATCCTGCCGGTGTTCGTGATCGCTTTCATCGCGGCGATCGTGCATCTCGTCCTGCACTTTCACCATCATCCGATCCACGGGGTCTTTCTGGTCCTGTTAGCGCTCGCCGCGCTGATGGCGGTCTTCAAAATTCGCCTCAATGCGTTGAAGGTGCAGGATCGCGTCATTCGCCTGGAGGAACGGCTTCGCCTGGCCACTGTGCTGCCTGAGCCTCTTCGTTCCCGCATTCCGGAACTGACCGAGCGCCAGCTCATCGCGTTGCGTTTTGCCTCCGATGGCGAACTGGCGGGGCTGGTGCAAAGAGTGCTGAACGAGAAGCTTTCGCCGGATGAGATTAAGAAGGCCATCCAGAACTGGCGCGCCGATAACTGGCGTGTTTGAGGAGAAGTCAGAAGTAAGAAGTCAGAAGTCAGATTGAAGAAGTAGAACTTTTTTGCATTCAACCTCGTGCGCCGCAAGCAGGTTTTCGCATTTTTCTAAGCCATATCCGATGCTCGTTTCCGACTTCGACTATAAGCTGCCGCCGGAAAGCATTGCGCAGGAACCTCTGGCGGATCGCGCAGCCTCGCGCCTTCTGCACCTAAACAAGGAACGTGCCGGCTCGCCGCCGGCGGATCGCTGGGAGGATCGATCGTTTCGCGAATTCCCAGATCTGTTGCGCCCCGACGACCTGCTGGTTCTGAACAATACGCGCGTGTTTCCGGCACGGCTCTATGGCCGCCGGAGCGGGGAGCGCGCGCAGCCGCTAAGCGCACACAATCCGGCAGCGCGCGATTTTCTTCGGGGACGAGTCGAGGTTCTGCTGACGCGCCAACTCGGCGACGATCCGAATGAGTGGGAATGCCTGGTTCGGCCGGGACGCAAGATCGGCGTCGGCGAAAAGCTCTATTTTGGCGGACTGGAGGCGGGCACCGGAGAATCCCGCCAGGTCGAACTGGAGGCGGAAGTCATCGGGCGCGGCAGCTTTGGCGAACGGACGATCCGGTTTGCTCCAGTGGAGGATTTTTTCGCGCGAGTCGAGCGCATTGGGCACGTACCTTTGCCGCCCTACATAGTTCGCAATCAGGATCGCGACCAGGACCGCGATCAGCACGGCGACGATGAGCGGGAGGATCGCGTGCGCTACCAGACGGTCTATGCAAAGATGAGGGGATCGGTGGCGGCACCGACGGCCGGATTGCACTTCACCCCCGAAATTCTTGAGCGCATTCGCGGGCGCGGAATCGAGATGGTCGAGATCACTCTGCATGTTGGACTCGGTACTTTTCAGCCCGTGCATGTGGCAAGGGTCGAGGATCATAAGCTGCATCGTGAGGCGTATGAGATTTCAGCAGCGGCGGCACGAGCCATTAACAAGGCGAAGCACGATGGCCGGCGAGTGGTGGCCGTCGGCACGACCACGGTGCGCACGTTGGAAGACGCGGCAGGGCGGACTGAGGGAACCCGTAGTGGCCTGGATCGCGTCAAGCCGGATCGCGTCGGCCCGAATCACGTCGACGCGATCCCGTCGCGCCGGATTACGTCGAACCGGCTCTCGCCGAATCAGCCTGCAAAGAGCCGGTCGTCGTGGCCCCAGGACGAGGAGAGGCAGAGGTCTTTATCTATCCCGGATACCGCTTTCGCGTCGTCGATGCGCTTCTGACGAACTTCCATCTGCCGCAGTCCACTCTGCTCATGCTGGTGTGCGCCCTGGGAGGGCAGCAACTCGTTCTGCAGGCTTACCAGCACGCGGTGGCGGCGGGCTATCGATTTTATTCCTACGGCGATTGCATGTTCGTGGAGTGAATGTTCGTGGAGTAAAAAATCCGCCAGTGAGAGCTCGGGACAGGGAATGTCCGCGCCGCACACGGTATACTCAATAACTTGCTGAGAAGACTATGAGCACAATCGCTGCGCCCTCGCGGGTCCCGGTCGAAAACTTGGTTGCGAAGCTGCGCGCATTACCCGCATCCGCCTTTGATCGGACGGACGTGGTGCAGGCGCTGCTCGCAGAGATGCCGGTCGAAGAAGCCAGCCTGACGCGCTATTTGACGTGGGACCGCCAGCATTACACGCGCAACCTGATCGATAAAACAGAGTTGTACGAGCTGATGGCCATCTGCTGGGAGGTTGGACAGTGCAGTTCGGTGCACAATCATCGCGATCAGAATTGCTGGATGGCCGCGCCGATAGGAAAGCTGCTGGTTGAGAATTTCCGCCTGGAATTTCAGGATATCAAGGCGGGGAAGTGCCGGCTGGCAGCATCTAACACGGTGGAATTGAGTGCGGCTCATCCGTGCGCGGTCGATCCGCAGGAGCCGGTGCACAGGGTGGTGAATCCGCGGGAGGCGAACCAACGGGCTGTATCATTACACGTCTATTCGCGCCCCTTTGACACCTGCGTGGTCTATTCGCCCGAACAGGGAACTTGCGGAGATATCCAGCTTCACTACAACACAGTTTTCGGAAGAGCAGTACCCAGTACCCAGTAGCCAGTAGCCAGTGCCCAGTCATTCACTGCGCGCTTTCATTCCTGGCTCAACCAGCAGTTAGAGGCAGCTGATCGGATCGCGCGACGGGTGCGGTGCCGAAAACTGGGTACCGGGTACTGGCAACTGGCAACTGATTTTAAGGAGGAATCGTGAGGAAATGCCTGGGAGTTTGGATTGTGGGTGCTGCGCTATGCCTGATGTCGTGGGCGCAGGCGCCGGCGCCCGCTGCACCGTCAACTCAGGCCCCAACTCCTCCTTCGCCTTCCTCTCCAACTCCAACTGCTCCGCTGCCGTCAGCTCCCACTCCTCAGGAGAGCAGTTCCAGTCCGGTGCCGCCGCAAAATCCTGTGCCCAAATTCCCCCGCTTCGAATTATTCGCCGGGTATTCGTACGCGCAAACGGGTCCTTTTAACGCTGGACATTGGGCGGGCTTGAATGGATGGGATACCTCACTCGCGGTAAACGCAGCCAGTTGGCTAGGATTGGTGGTGGAGGGCGGCGAGTACTATGGCACCGCGAAGATTCCTACGACCGTGCAGGCGCCCTTTCCCAGTTGCGGTGACCCGAGCGCGTCGTTCTGCCCGACGGGCCCTCTTTTCAGTGTAAGGACCCGGGAGTACAACATTCTGTTCGGCGCACAGTTTCCATACCGCAAATATGAGCGGTGGACGCCCTTTGGCGAGGTTCTGTACGGGCACGGGGGCACCAGGGGTGAAGCCCTTGCCAATGGCCTGGATGAGATAGAAATCGGCTCCGGCAGGGCGGTGGTGGCGGGCGGCGGGGCGGACCACACGATCAACGAGCGGTTCGCAATCCGCTTCAAAGCGGACTATTTAGAGACCGGCACCTCGTTTCCGAGCGTCGGCAAGAGGAAGCAGGACAACCTTCGGCTGTCGGTAGGCATTGTCATCCGCACCGTGCGCAAGAGAAGGCGCAGACTGGAAGACGAGACTCAACCCGAGCCCTAGGAGGTTGCGGAAGTCTTTGCGCATGGGAATTGCAACCCCACAAGCACACGCTGCGCAGCGAACGACTGTTTATGGAACAGCTCGACTATAACCTTCTGTTCCGCTGGTTCGTGGGCTTGAACATGGACAATGCCATCTGGGATGTGACCGTGTTCACCAAGAACCGGGAGCGACTGCTCGCTGGGGACATTGCCGAAGCCTTCTTCCAAGCCGTGCTGCAGCAGGCGCGTGAGCGGGGTTTGCTCTCGGAGGAACACTTCACGGTGGATGGAACGTTACTGGAAGCGTGGGCGAGTGTGAAGAGTTATCAACGCAGAGATGCGAAGAACGACGTTCCGCCGGACGATCCCGGCAATGCGACAGTGGACTTCCACGGGGAGAAGCGGTCGAACCAGACGCACGCATCGAAGACGGACCCGGATGCGAAGATGGCACGCAAAGGCAAGGGCAAGGAAGCCAAGCTGAGTTACAACGGGAATCTGCTGGTGGAGAACCGCCACGGGCTGATCGTCAACACCGAGGTGTTCGAGGCCAACGGAACGGCGGAGCGCGATGCGGCGCTGGTGATGCTGGAACAGATTCCGGGAACGAAACAAGTAACCGTGGGCGGCGACAAGGGATATGACACGGCGGATTTCGTGGCCGAGTGCAGAAACTTAAAGGTCACGCCGCACGTGGCGCAGAACCTGGAGCGTCCCGGTGGGAGCGCCATCGATGCTCGTACGACGCAGCACGCCGGATATGCCATCAGTCAGAGGAAGAGGAAACGCGTGGAAGAATGCTTCGGCTCGCTGAAGACGATCGCGCTGTTGCGGAAGGTTCGGCATCGCGGGGTCTTGAAGGTCGGATGGGTCTTCACCTTTGCCGCAGCTGCCTATAATTTAGTCCGCCTACGGAATCTGGCTCTGCAAGCGACGTAACCCAACGCCAAGTTGAGCTGCCTGGGCCGGAAACGATCTTCAGGGCCAGCAGCGGACGCAGCCAAAGTCCTTCTCCCAGTCAAAAAATTACGCAACCGCCAAAGATTCTAACTCGCAACGTCCATTTTTCCGCAGGCTGGCGGGAGGCGCGCGCTTGATGGGTTCAGTGACTGACCGACAGCGTGCGCGCCTCCAAGGCCGCTACGGTGCGCGTACAGATCTCTTCTGGCGATCCGGTAGCGGTGATCGACACGAGCAGGCCCAGGGATTTATAGAACTCAATCAGGGGGGCGGTGCTGCGCTCGTAGGCTGCCATCCGGACCGTGATCGATTCGGGGCGGTCATCTTCGCGCTGGAAGAGTCGGCCTGCGCAACGATCGCAGACGCCCTCGACTTTCGGCGGCTGGCCGGTGACGTGGTAGACCGACTTGCATTTCTCGCAGGTCCGGCGACCGCTCAAACGCGCAACAATCTCTGCCAGCGGCAACTCGTAGTTCACCACCGCGCTGAGTGGAATCTTCTCGCTTTCCATGAGCTGCTTCAGAGATTCGGCTTGGCCAAGCGTGCGCGGGAAGCCATCGAGCACAAAGCCGGTCGAACAGCGAATGCAGTCCGCGCGCTCGCGCACCATCTCCCACACGGTGCTATCGGGAACGAGTTCGCCGCGGCGCATGTGCTCCATGGCCGCCTTCATGGCCAGACTCTGGTCGCATTCTGCCAGCTTCGAGGCTGCGCGGAACAGATCGCCCGTGGAAAGATGGCACGCACTGAGCCGCTGGTTCAGCAGATCGGCTTGCGTTCCCTTACCGACGCCCGGCGCGCCCAGCAGCACCAGCCGCCACGGCGAACCGTTTGCCTGGCGGACGTCGGCGCAATCGGCGGACGATGTCTGGAACCAGCCGGCACGGCCGTTCTTGTTTTGCGCAAGGCTTTGTTTTAGCGGATTATTCTGGGCGCTCATGGAGCCTCCTGAGGGCACACAGCCATCGCGGAAATGTAGGGGAAGATTGCACCCGAGGCTGTGACAACAGTCACATAATTATGTTCAGAATCTTCATCATGTCCAGTATCTTTTCGTTGTTATTCCGTGCGGAAGCCGGTCAGTCACTGTCCTGATCGCTCGAGACCGGATTTTTACATGCGACAGGGCCCGCCAAACCTTTTCCATCCTCTCGTCCGTTCCGCCATCTATTTAGAGTAATCTTTAGTTTTCGGCGCGGGTCTCCAGCAGGGAATGGCTTCTAACCAGGAAGACGAAATAGTAGGAAAGGCGTATGACGGCCGGCTGATGCGGCGGCTGCTGGGCTATCTGCGTCCCTACAAGTGGCATGTGGCGGTGGCGCTGGCGGCCATCATTTTGAAGTCGATGGCTGACGTACTGGGGCCATTCCTCACCAAGATTGCCATCGACAAGTACCTGGCGAAATCGGCGAATTCGCACTCCTGGCTTGCCGACCACCTGAGTGACACGCCTCTTAAGGGTATCGGGCAGATCGGCGGCCTCTACATTGGGCTGCTGCTTTTCACCTTCGCGCTGGAATTCCTGCAGACCTACCTGATGCAGTGGACGGGACAGAAGGTGATGTTCGACCTGCGCAGCCAGATCTTCCGCCACCTGCAGCATATGCATGTCGGGTTTTTCGACAAGAACCCAGTGGGAAGACTGGTGACGCGCGTGACCACCGACGTGGACGCACTGAACGAAATGTTCACCGCGGGCGTGGTCTCAATCTTTGAAGATGTATTCGTGCTCACGTTCATCCTTGCCATCATGCTGGACATGAATTGGAAGCTTGCGCTCCTGACCTTTACCGTGCTTCCTCTCATCGTCTACGCGACCAAGATCTTCCGCGACAAGGTGCGCGATTCCTATCGCCGTATCCGGGTTGCGATTGCGCGCATCAATTCCTTCCTGCAGGAAGCGGTCTCCGGCATGCTGGTGCTGCAACTGTTCAACCGCGAAAAGCGCGCCCACGACCAGTTTTCCCGACATCAACGCCTCGCACATGGAAGCGTACAAAGATGCCATTCTGGCCTATTCCATCTATTACCCGGTGGTGGAAATTCTTTCGTCGATCGCGGTGGCCAGCATCATCTGGTTTGGAGGAAACGGGATATTCCATCACGCTTCGGTATCGAGCCTGAGCATCGGCTTTTCCCGGAAGAGTCTTATCACTGTCCACGTGGTGGAAAATGTAATGTCGCTCGGCGTGCTGGTCGCCTTCATGCAATATGCCCAGCGCTTCTTTCGTCCGATTCAGGACCTGAGCGAGAAATACAACATTCTGCAATCCGCGATGGCAGCGGGAGAACGTGTTTTCAAATTGCTCGACACCAAGGTCGAGATCAGTTCTCCGGCAGTTACAAAACAGCCTGAGGGCCCGGGCCGGATTGAGTTCGATCATGTGTGGTTTGCATACAACATTTCAGGAATTGCAAGCGAGTCAGGGACTCCACATACACCAGTCCCCGCAGCGGCAAAAGAGCCCGATTGGGTGCTCCGCGACGTCAGTTTCACACTCGAACCGGGCGAGACTATCGCCGTAGTTGGCCACACGGGCGCGGGTAAAACGACGCTGATCTCGCTGCTGATGCGCTTCTACGATGTGCAACGGGGAGCGATCCGCATCGACGGCGTGGATATAAAAGAGATGAATCTCGACGACCTGCGGAGCCGCTTCGGGGTCGTGCTGCAAGATCCTTTTCTGTTTACGGGAACGGTCGCGGGTAACATCAGGCTCGGGACGGCGCGCATTGAAGACGCCGACGTGGAGCAGGCGGCGGAAGACGTGAACCTGGCGGACTTCATTCGCACCTTGCCGGGAGGATTCCAGGAAGAGGTACGCGAACGCGGCTCGACCCTTTCGACCGGGCAGAAGCAGCTCATTTCATTTGCGCGGGCGCTGGCGCACGATCCGAAGATTCTGATCCTGGATGAAGCGACCTCCAGCGTCGATACCGAAACCGAGTTCCGGGTTCGCGAAGCGCTCCAGCGAATGGTGGAGGGCCGGACGTCGCTGATCATTGCGCATCGGCTGTCGACTATTCAACGCGCCGACAAGATCATCGTCA
Organism: uncultured Acidobacteriaceae bacterium; assembly: GCA_963709055.1. GTDB lineage: Bacteria > Acidobacteriota > Terriglobia > Terriglobales > Acidobacteriaceae > Acidiflorens. Next base: position 55,060 of record CAVPUZ010000011.1, on the reverse strand, counting down.
TGCACAAAGGCCGCGTGCGTGAAATGGGATCGCACCAGCAGTTACTGGCGCAGCGTGGAATCTATTACAAGCTCTATCAGCTTCAATATAAGGATCAGGAAGTCCCGGTCGGTAACTCCTCAGGCTCCGCAATCCACCGTCAGCGCCGACGACTAAGCTTGCCGAAAAAGGCTGCTTGGGCTTGCTCCCAGTTGGGACCGTGCCCAGTCCAGCCGGCGGATAGCTGTCGCCTTAATTCGACGTTGATGTGAAGATAAGTTCATCTTTGCTGAAAGGCAATGCAAGTTACGGTTTTTCGTGCTTTTTTCCTCAATTCAAGGTATAAAGCTAGTCGCTAGTATCTTTCCTTTTTGCGTCGGCCCCCCACTCGACGAATCGACCGCGGTGTGACAAGCAACGCGAGGAGACCCATAGTGCGTGCAAGAGTACTGATTCGAACTCTCGTCCTTTGCGGTTTATCCTTTGCGACGCTCGCATTTGCGAAAACTGGCAGGAAGAAGAACACCGTGGTGACTTACCCATCCGGTTTCGCTATTTCGCAGCACGTCTCCGACCTGCCGATCGGCGAGGCCGTCACGGAAAGAGTTCATATTCATGAGCCGGGTGCGGGCCCACTCCGCAAGAAGGCTGTAGTTGGACCATGGCAACAAGAAGACGCGGTTCTACAGAAAGAAGCTGGGCCGCTGGTCGCAGCCACGGCGGGAGCCGGCTTCGCTGGTATCGCATCGCCGGGATATGTGCCTTCGGATTCCAACCTGGCCGTTAGCTCCAGCTACATCGTGGAAGCGGTCAACGTATCATTCGCGGTCTACAACAAAAGTGGCGCGATCCTGGCGGGCCCCACCGACCTTGTCAGTTTTTTCTCTGCTCTTGGGTGGCGGCAATTGTGTGAGTTCGTTCGGCGATCCGGTGGTGCTATACGACCGGCCAGCCGACCGCTGGGTGATCAGCATGATCGGCGCCAACGCGATCGCCAACAATGCCGCAGCATGCATGGCCGTTTCGAAGACCAACAACCCGGCGGGCGCTTACTACCTGTACAGCTACCCGTTCGGGACGAATCTGAACGATTACCCGAAACTGAGCACGTGGGCTACGGCCAGCAACAGCGCATACCTGGCGACCTACAACATCTACAAGAACCTGCAAACTCTGATTGGCGCCGACCTCTGCGGATTTGACCGGACAAAAATGCTGGCCGGGGATCCGACGGCGGCGCTACTGTGCCAGATGACTCCCAGCACCGAGTTCGGTTATCTGCCCTCCGATATGGATGGCCCGGCCACTCCAGTCGATGGCACTCCCGGGCTTTTCATCAACTGGCAGAACAACAATCCGGGCGAGTTGTACTTGCGCACGCTCACGCTGAACTTTGCGGCGGGAACGGCCACTCTCGCTTCGCCAACTGTGATCAGCGTCGCCAACGACACGTTGCCGTGCACCAATGGCGGCCAATGTATTCCGCAGGCTGGAGTCGCTCAGACTCTCGATTCGCTCGGCGACCGCTTGATGTATCGCTTTGCCATCCGGCATTTCGCCGACCATGATCGCGCGGTAGTGAACCACTCTGTCGCCAACGGGAGCCAGGTGGGGATTCGCTGGTACGAACTTTATGACCCGGCCGGCAATGTAACCCTGAACCAGCAGGGAACTTTCGCCCCCGACAGCACTTATCGCTGGATGGCGAGCGTGGCCGAGGATCAGATGGGCGATATTGGAATGGGATACAGCGCGTCCAGCAGCACCCTCAATCCTTCCATTCTCTTTACTGGCCGCGTGCCCAGCGATGCTTTGGGCACAATGGAATCGGAAAATTCCATTCTTCAGGGCGTTGGATCGCAACTCGGTACCGATGCCTATCGCTGGGGCGACTACACGGCGCTGCAAGTGGATCCCGCCGACGATTGCACCTTCTGGTACGTCGACCAGTACCAGCCGATGAATGGAACTTTCGACTGGGCCACGAACATTTCGTCATTTATCTTCAACAGCTGCACGGCGGGCCCGTCCTTCAGCCTCACCGCAAGTCCCAACACAGTCACGATCGCGGAAGGCACTCCCGGAACGAGTACCATCACGGTGGTTCCGGCAAACGGGTTTACCGGCAGCGTCGCATTGACTGCCTCAGGCCTGCCAACTGGCGTAACGGCGAAGTTTAAGCCCGCTTCGACAGCGTCAACGAGCACGCTGACTCTCACGGCTGGCGCCACTGCGACTTCTGGCACATCGACGATTACTATCACCGGCATATCGGGCGGCATCACGCAGACCACGACTCTGAGCCTCACCGTCAATGGTCCATCATTTTCCCTGACCGCAAATCCGAGCACAGTCTCGGTTCAGCAGGGCAGTCAGGGAACGAGCACCGTCACGGTGAGTCCCATCAACGGGTTTACCGGCAGCCCCACCTTGAGCGCCTCCGGTTTGCCGAACGGCGTTACAGCTGGGTTCAGCCCCAATCCGGCATCGTCAACCAGCACGCTGACTTTGACAGCATCCGGTACCGCGGCTCTTGGCACCTCGACCATTACCATCTCCGGCGTATCGGGCAGCATCACGCAAACCACAACGCTGAGTCTCACGGTGACTGCCGGTCCGAACTTCAGCCTTACCGCAAGCCCGAACACGTTGACGGTTTTGCAAGGCAATCAGGGCACGAGCACCATCACGGTCGTTCCCGTCAACGGATTCACGGGGAGTCCTACTTTGAGCGCCTCCGGTTTGCCGACCGGAGTTACCGCCCGGTTCAGTCCTAACCCGACATCGTCGACCAGCACGCTGACCCTGACTGTGGCTGCCAACGCAACTCCTGGGACATCCACGATCACCATCAGCGGAGTTTCAGGGAGCATCACGCAGACGACCACGCTGAGTCTCACCGTGACTGGTCCGACGTTCAGCCTTACCGCAAACCCGAACACAGTTTCGATTGTGCAAGGCAATCAGGGAACGAGCACGATTACCGTGACTCCTCTAAACGGGTTCACTGGCAGTCCTACGTTGAGCGCCTCGGGTTTGCCGAACGGAGTTACCGCTGGCTTCAGCCCCAATCCGACAGCGTCGACCAGCACGCTGACCCTCATTGCGTCCGCCACTGCGACCGTTGGCACCTCAACGATTACCATCACGGGCGTGTCAGGCAGCATTACGCAGACCACAACACTCAGTCTCACCGTTACTGCCAGTCCCACCTTCAGCCTTACTGCCAACCCGAGCACGCTTACCATTTCTCCGGGCAATCAGGGAGGCAGCGTCATTACGGTGGTCCCCGCGAATGGCTTTAATGGCAGTGTTACCATGAGCGCTACAGGTATGCCAAGCGGAGTTACGGCAGGATTCAATCCCAATCCGGCAACCTCAACGAGTGCTCTGACCCTGACCGTAGCGGCGAATGCTTCGCCCGGCACATCTGTGATTACCGTTACAGGCGTCTCCGGTAGCATCACGAAGACTACAACGGTCAATCTTACGATCGCGGCGGCCGGCACAACTGTTGTCGTCAGTCCAACGTCACTGACATGGACTACGAAGGTTGCGATCGGCGCGACCAGTGCTCCCCAGAACGTAACTCTTCAGAACACTGGAACCTCCAAACTCAGCATCAGCCGTATCTTGACCACCGGGGATTTCTCGAGTACAGGCGGCGGCGCAGGCGACTGCAACACTACATTGGGGGCGGGAGCGAGCTGCATCGTGTCCGTGGTCTTCAAACCGACTAGAAGCGGAACACGGACCGGCTTGTTGATCTTCACTGATAGCGCCTCCAATAGTCCGCAAAGCGTGGCTCTTACTGGAGTGGGCAGGTAACCAACGTTGTGATCAGTCGGCGGGATTGCGGTCTCGCCGATTGTTTTTTTGGCGTCGGTGAAAGCACGCAGGCCCCGGATGTGATGCTTGCCTCGCGCCTTGCAGTGGGTTGCCGCGATTCACCGATGAGCATCCTTCGAAGAAGCAGCGTGTGGGCTTCCCTTACAATTGCAGCGTGCAGATCCTCATCTCTGCCGGGGAAGCCTCCGGAGAAATGTATGGCGCGAAGCTCATGGAAGCGCTGCGCGGCGGTGTGATCCCGCTAGTCACTTACTTCTTCGGCGCCGGGGGTGAGCGCATGCGCGCCGCGGGCTGCGACATAGTCGTCGACGCCAAGGATCTCGCCGTCGTCGGGATCACCGAGATTTTCAGTCATCTTCCGAAGATTCTCGGCCTCTATAAGAATCTGATTCGGGTGGCCGATGAGCGGCGGCCTGACCTGGCTGTTGTGATTGACTCCCCTGCCTTCAACTGGCGGGTAGCCCGCCAGATGCGCAAGCGCGGCATTCCAGTTGTGTACTACGTCTGTCCGCAGTTCTGGGCGTGGCGGCAGGGGCGCGTGAAGCTGCTGCGCAAGTATGTAAATAAAGCTCTGGTCATCTTTCCCTTCGAAGAGAAGTTTTACCGCGATCGGGGCGTAGACGCGACTTTCGTCGGCCATCCGCTGGCCGATCTGCCCGCGCCTGCAATCACTCGCGAAGCCTATGCGGCCGAGCACGGACTCGACTTGGGCAAGCCGTGGATCACGTTGATGCCGGGAAGCCGCCGAAAAGAAGTGCGAATGAATATGCCGGAAATTCTGGAAGCGGTGGTCCGCCTGGGCTCGGACTATGATTTCCTTTTGCCTATCGCGCCCACGTTGGAGGCTCGATTTATGCAGGGATTGATCGAGGCTCGGCGTGGCGCGCCTTTACAACGGGATCATGGTATTCGGTTGGTTCCCGAAGCTCTGCCGGCTCTTTATCATTCTCGCGCGGGGGTGGTGGCGAGCGGGACGGCGACGGTGGAGGCTGCCATCATGGGCACGCCGTTTGTCATGGTGTATCGCGTTTCTCCCCTGACCTATGCCTTGGGTAAGCCGCGCGTAAAGGTTCCACATTTTGCGATGGTCAACCTGATCGCGGAGGAAGAGATTGTTCCGGAACTTGTCCAGAGCAAGTTCACGGCCGCCAATATCGTCGCCGAGTTGGGGAAGATCATCCCGGACGGCGAGCCGCGAACGCGCATGATCCGGCGATTGGCGCATGTGAAGGAAAAACTGAAGCAAGGCAGCGGCAATGCGCCCCCCGCCGAAAGGGCGGCCGAGGTTATTCTGAAATTAACTGGTCAGAGACCTTGAGTTTTTGGACCTTAGCTTCTGCGGCCATCCTACGAACTAGAGAAGTCGGACGGGCGGCTCACCCGCAAACAAATTTTGCCGACCCTTGTCCTCCCAGCATCGTTTGCGGGAAAATCTACATCATACTGATTGCGGTGATCCCCAGGAGACTGAATTGAAGCTCTTCCAGTTCCGACTGTTGCGTCGGACGCGCTGTGTCTATCTTTTTGTTTTGATTTCGGTTGTCGCCGCCGGACGGGCCCAGGCGGCCGAGAAGCCGCGCATGCGCGTCGACGATTACCAGATGTCGGTCGAACTCCTGCCCGAAACCCATAAACTCAGCGCGCACGCTGCGGTCAAGGTTACGGCGCTCGAAAACCTCAATGTAGCGACGTTTCAGCTGAATAATGCTCTCCGTATCACTAAATTGGTGGACGCCAATAACAAGCCGCTAACGCCGGAACGTAACACCCAGGAATCGAGCGTACGGTTCAGTCTCAATTCCGATTTAGCGAAGAATGCGAGCACAACCTTTACCTTTGACTATGAGGGAACTCTCGAAAACGCCGATGACAGCCCGGTTCAGGGATTGAAGCTCGCCTATGTTGGACCTGATACCAGCTATCTTTTCTACTCGGGACTCTGGTTTCCAGTCGCGGGGTACGGCGTCAACCGCTTTACTTCGACCATCAACGTCACCGTCCCGGCACACATGGTGGTAATCGGAAGCGGCAAGGAAACCACGCCGGCATCTCCGGCCGAGAGAAAAACCGTCATCGCCAACTCCCGGACCTTCAGCTTCACATGGAATAAGCCGAGTTTCCCTGGCACGATCATCGCGGGCGCATTCCAGGAGTTCAAAAGCGACGAAGCCGGGATGGACCTGCACGTATTCTTCAAGCCGTCGCACCAGGACTTAGGCGCGGAATACGCCTCGACGGCGGTGAAGGCGTTCACTTACTTCGTCACGCAATATGGAAACGCGCCTTCGACGAGGCTGCAGGTGGTGGAAATTCCGGACGACACGGTGCCCTCAGCCTACGCGCCAGAGATTGCGGCGCTGGCCAGCCGCGGGATTACCGAGAAGATCAACTACCGATTGCTGGCCAATACCATCGCCCATCAGTGGTGGGGCGTTTCGGTGAGCCCGGCGTCGAAAGACGATTGGTGGATCAGCGACGGCTTCGCCCGCTATTCGGAAGCCCGCTACGTGGAGAGCGCGGCCGGCGAAGCGGGGCTCGAAGAAATGGTCAAGGATATGTCGGTGGGAGCGCTCGCCTACGACTCCGTTCCGCTTTCGAGCGCCGACAAGCTGGACTATTTTTCTCCCGAGTTTCAGTCCCTGGTGACCGACAAGGGAGCCATGATTCTGCACATGCTGCGCTGGGTGCTGGGCGAGAACAAGTATTTGAAGGTCATGCGGGAATTCGCGACCAAGTATGCAGGCAAACCCGCAAGTACCGATGATTTCCGCAAGCTAGTCGAACAGGTCTACGGACAAAAACTTACCTGGTTCTTCTCGCAGTGGATGGATTCGACCGGCGCCCCCGAATTCAAAATCAAGTACACGGTTTATCGTCTCGGTAGCAACAAGGGATTTCGGGTGGTGGGCGCGATCCAGCAAGATCTCGATCTGTTCCGCATGCCAGTGAGGTTGCGGATCGACACGGATGGCAAAACGGAAGAAAAGCGTATCGAAGTCGTGGGCACCGATTCGCCCTTCTCGGTGGAAACATTTGGACGGCCACGCCGGATCTCGCTGGATCCGGGAAACCATGTGTTGACCAACTCCAAGGACATCAAGCTGCGCGCCTCCATCTTGCGCGGACAGGGGTTGACGCAACAAGGCGATCTGGCAGGCGCTCTCAGCGAGTTCAATAAAGCGCTCGAAGTGAACAAGAACAGTTCCCTTGCGCACTACCGGATCGCGGAGGTCTTCTTTCTGCAAAAGAATTATCAATCGTCGGCGAATGCGTATCGCGAATCGCTGAATGGCGATGGAGAGCCTCGCTGGACTGAGGTCTGGAGCCACCTGCAGCTCGGGAAGATCTTCGATGTAACCGGGCAACGGGAGCGCGCCGTGAATGAATACCGGCAGGCCATTCAGACCAACGACAATACGCAGGGCGCTCTCGACGAAGCGCGCCGCTACATGCAGAAGCCCTACGAGCGCGAACAGGGGTAAGAAAACAAACAGGCCTCCCACTAAGCGAATAGCGGAACGGGGTCAGTAGAATTATGGTAATATATTAGTAGGATAGAAGTAGGATGAAAGAGAAGACATCTATCACACTTTCAGCCGACGTACTTGCCGGCATCGACCAGATGGCCGGATCCAAGTACTCTCGTTCCGCGGTCATCGAACATGTTCTTCGCGACTACCTGAAACAGAGAGCGCGCACCCGCATTCAAACCCGCGATCTGGAACAACTCAATCGAGCGGCCGATGAACTCAATGCCGAAGCGGCGGACGTGCTCGACTACCAAGCCTTCTGAGAGGTGAACCACCCATGCTCAGAGGTCAACTCTATCGCGTTGTCAGGCTGGGAGGCGGTCCGACGGGCGCTCCAAAGAGTTCCCGTGTGTTTGTCGTCGTCAGCCGGCAGATCCTGCTCGAATCCCGCTTCTCGTCGGCGATTTGCGCGCCCGTGTTTACTACCGGCCAAGGGCTTTCTACCCAGGTTGCCGTTGGCCCGGAAGAAGGCTTGAAGCACGCCAGTTGGATCATGTGTGACAACCTGGTATCGCTGCGGAAATCCGACCTTACGAATTTTGTCGGCACGCTCCCGGCCGCGAAACTCACGGAGTTGAATCAGGCGCTAAGAGCGGCGCTCGATCTACATGATTCCTAGTTCTTTCCTCAGCTCGCTCTGCCCTTAAATCCCTTGCGCCGCTGCTCGCTGTAGCGGCGCAACGCGTCCTCAAGAATGGGATACGCATTGGCCGCCGGCTCGATCTCATCCACTTCGACCGACTTGCCCTCCAGTTGCTTGTAGTCCTGAAAAAAGCGGCGGAGCATGAGCAGCCGGTGCGGCGGCATTTCCGCCGCTTCGCGATAGGCATTGAATTCCGGGTCTTCGGTTGCGATCGCGACGATCTTGTGATCTTTCTTGCCGGAATCGATCATCGTCATCAAGCCGATCGCCCGCGCGTGGATGATGGTCAGCGGAACAACGGTCTCCTGACACAGCACGAGCACATCGAGCGGATCATCGTCTTCCGCCAGCGTTTGCGGAATGAAGCCGTAGTTTGCGGGGTAGTAAACCGCGGAGTACAGGACGCGATCGAGCTTGATGAGGCCGCTGGCTTTATCGAGTTCATATTTCACGCTCGATCCAAAGGGAATCTCAATGACCGTGTTGAACTCGTTGGGAAGCTGGTCGCCCGGAGTGACGTCATGCCAGGGATGAATCATGGAAGATTGCCTGCCTTTGAAATGCTCGTTCCGGTGTTGAAGAAATTGTAATCGGCAGAAATTGTACTAAGAGAGATTGTACTAAGAATGACTGCGTGGGAATCCAAAAGCCAGTCCGTGAGCGGCGCAAACCCTACCGCTCGCGGACCGGCCTGAAATAGGGTTATTTAAAGGTCGCATTCGTGCGAGACAGATCGTCGCGGTGCGCGGTGAAGTCCACCATCGAACTAATTGCTATGCCGCCCAGCGGGGTCTCTTTCACTCTTTCCCGCAGTGCTGCGTTGACTTTGTCCAGGTCTTCTGCGTTCGGCGCGATGTAAATAACATAGAACGTGCCGGGCGCTTCGGTGTGGATCGCCTGCGTGTCGACTTCGTACTCGTGAATCGTGCCGTCGGCGAGCAGCTTTTCAAAAAACGGTACGAACAGATTCTTGCTGAGGATCTCAACCGCGTCGTCGGGCGCATCAGCCTTCAATTTATAAGAAGACTCGTGCGTATACGCGCCCTTCCACGATCCGGTATGCCAGTTGTAATGCCGGCTGACATACAGGCTGTCCCAGTGTTTTGTGGCGCTGGCCAAGACGGGAGAGGTGGCATTGCCGGCCTGGGAGAACTGGTCGAGAATGTTGAGGACTCCGGCCATCGACATGGCGGACCACCAGCTATCGTGAGTACCGCCGTCGGCCTGGTGAATCAATTCCTCGTCGCTGCCGTAGGCCACGATGGTGCCGTCGGCGATGGCCTTTTCCAGGATCTTCCCGTTTGCCGTACCCGCCTTTCCCATCTCACCCCACTGGGCGCGGGGAATACTCCAATTGGCGACGTACGAGTACATTGGAGGTTTCTCTTTGCTGTCTGACATTTGTGCGCTTGCCGGCGCGGCCCACATGGTAGCCATCGCGAGCAGGCCCAGTATCACTGCCGAAACCGACCACATTTTTCTGTTCATGGCTTTGCTCTCCTTGTCCCAGCCAGGATTTGTATTTGAATATCCTGTGCGTCGGCAGTCTACACCTAGCTGTCGAAAAATGCCCGGTCGCGGTCTGCTGCTGGCATACCGCCATCTGGGTAGGCAAGCCAGCGTCCTTTTGTCGTCTTGACCCGGCATTAGGGCAGCGCGTAGAGTTCTTCATAGGGGTGAGGATTCTTATGTCCAGCGAAACCAGCAAGTATCTTAAATTTGGAAGCGTCACCGTCTTAATTTTGTGCTCGCTTGCCTACCTCGCCTATACCGGCGTGCAGGATAGCAAGAGCTATTACGTCACCATCAAAGAACTGAACGGCATGGGCAACGAGGCGTATTCCAAACGCCTGCGGGTGGCCGGAAACGTCGTGCCCGGGTCGATCAAGCGCACCGGAACGCGGGTTGACTTCATGTTGAAGGAGAACGATTCACGCTGCCGGTTTCCTACACCGGCACCGAAGCCCCGCCGGATACTTTTAAAGATGATTCGCAAGCCCTGGCCGATGGCAGTTTCGGGCACGATGGCGTCTTCCACGCAAAGCAACTGCAGGCCAAGTGCGCCTCGAAGTATGCGACGAAACCGGGAGCGGACTCCCGCCGCCGAACCCGCCAAGAGCATGTCGCAAAATCAGGGCACGGCGTCCAGCGGCATGGGGAATTAGAATCGACGCGATTGACTGACCTTTTTGACTGACCTTTTTGACTAACAACGCTGCCGTCATCACCGTCTCCAATCTGATCAAGCAGTTTGGCCGCTTCGCCGCCCTGCGCGGAGTCACCGCGGATTTTGCGGGCGGCAAACTCTACGCCATTCTTGGCGATAACGGCGCCGGCAAGACCACGCTGCTGCGGACGCTGGCGGGACTGAACCAGCCCTCGAGCGGCCAGGTCAAGATCCTCGGCGCGAACAAATTTCACGACATCTGCCGCCAGGTCGGCTACATGGCGCATCCCTCGCTGCTTTATGACGAGATGAGCGGGGCCGAGAACCTTGCCTACTTTGCGCAGCTCTACGGAATCGAGGACCCGAAGCGTTGCGCCGAGGTGATTCGCGCGGTCGGCCTCGATCCCGCGCTCGCGCGGCCAGTCGGCCAATATTCGCAAGGCATGCGGCAGCGCATGTCGCTTGCCCGCGCGCTTCTCAACGATCCCAGAATTTTGCTGCTCGACGAGCCCTTCTCGAACGTCGATCTTCGTTCTGCGCGAGACATGGTCCATTTGCTGACGGGCGTGCGCGATCAGGGCAAAACGATTTTCGTGGTGACGCACCAGGCGTCGCTGCTCGAAGGCGCGGCCGATGAGTTCATCTGGATGGAAGCGGGCAAGATCGTCGGCCCGGACACGAGAGCTGACGCCGCCGGAGCCAGTGGCATGAGCCCAGCCTTCGGAAGTCAAGAAAGATGCGACGCCGGAGGCACGCGCGGCATCACGCGCGCCACGCTCAGCAAAGACCTCCGCCTGGAGTGGCGCTCGAAAGACGCCATCAACTCCATGCTGTTTTTTTCGCTGCTGGTGGTCGTCGTCTTCAGTTTCTCGTTCGATCCGACCGCCGAGGAATCGCGCCAGATCGCAGGTGGACTGGTCTGGGTGGCATTTCTGTTTGCCGCCGTAGTCGCGCTGAACCAGACCTGGGCGCGCGAATTGCGCAACCAGGTGCTCGATGCCTACCGCGTCTCGCCCGCGCCGCCCAATTCGCTGTTCATGGCCAAAGTGCTCGGCAACTTTATTTTTGTCGTCCGTGCTGGAAGCGCTGATGACCCCGCTGTTCATCATGTTTTACCGGCTGCGAGCGCTCGGCCCGGCGTGGCCCTTGCTGCTGGTGGCGGCGTTTGGCACCTGGGCACTGGTGGTCAATGGAACATTTTTTGCGGCGATGTCGATCCGCACCCGCAGCCGCGAGATCATGCTGCCCCTGCTGCTTTTTCCGATCACGATTCCGGCGCTGCTCGCGATGGTGCAGGCAACCACCGCAATCCTGAACGGCGAAGGCGCGCGCTTCTGGATCGTGTTTCTGGTGACCTATGATCTGGTGTTTACTACGACTTGTCTGCTTTTGTTTGAAACCGTGCTGAATGCGGAGTGAAGTTGCGAGCCACGAGCTTCGAGCCGCGAGTCTTATTGCTCGAAACTCGCGGCTCGAAACCCGAAACTAAATCCATGAAACGTGCCTTCCCCATCCTCGGCATCCTGACGGCGATCCTGCTGATCTATGCGCTCTATATGGCTCTGATCGGCGCGCCCACCGAGCAGACCATGGGCAGCGTGCAGCGGATCTTCTACTATCACGTGCCCTCGGCGTGGACCGCATTCATCCTCTTCTTCATTAATTTTGGAGCTTCGGTCTACTACCTGATCAAGCGTTGTCCCACGGCCGATATCGTCGCGCTAGTGAGCGCCGAAGTTGGCGTCGTCTTCTGCACGATCGTGCTCGTGACCGGCCCGATCTGGGCGCGTCCGGTCTGGGGCATCTGGTGGACCTGGGACATGCGCCTGACCTCGACCCTGGTGCTGTGGCTGATCTACGTGAGCTATCTTTTTCTGCGCCGGTTTTCATCCAGCGGACAAACGCCGCTGCTGGCCGCCGCCCTGTCTGTGCTGGGAGCGCTCTGCGTGCCATTCGTTTATTTCTCGATCTGGTTCTTCCGCACGCAGCATCCGCAGCCGGTGATGGGGGGCGGCGGATCGATCGATCCGCGCATGCTGCACGTGCTGCTTCTCAACTGGCTGGCTTTTTCCTGCTTCGCGTTTCTGGTGTGCTGGTCGCGCTATCGCCTGGAGAAGTTGCAGCGCGAAGTCGATGAGGCCCATGCACTACGCTCCCTGAATGGATGAACCCATGAGCAGGCTAAAAACGAACGATCAACAATCCGAGGACCGCCCGATGAACCCCTACCTGTTCGCCGCCTACGCGGTGACGTGGGTCATCCACATCACTTATATCGGAACGATCGTCCGCCGCTACTCGCGCCTGAAGCGGGAAATTGAAGAGTTGAAGAAAGTAGAAGCACCGCGCCGAGCATCTTCGCCAAAGGTCTCCCGCCACAATTCTTGATTGACAAGTGTTAAGCTACAGGCTACACTCTTATGGGTGCGAATCCGGAACTTCGCCCACAAGGGGCTGAAAGAGCTCTATGTGGAGGACAACGCCAGGGGCGTTCCACCGGATACGGCGGACAAGCTCCGCAAAATGCTGGCATTTCTCGACAACATGGAGGACGCCGAGGAATTGCGCTTGCTGCCGGCGTGGAAGGTGCACACGCTCAGCGGCGATCGCAAAGGGACTTGGAGCCTCTAGCGTCACGCGCAACCGGCGGCTGACGTTCCGCATCGACCTCGCGGAGAGCGAAATCTGCGATCTGAACCTGGAAGACTATCACTAGGAATTATCGCTAGCAGAAAAGGAATGAATGCTATGCCCATGAAGAACCCGCCCCATCCCGGAGATTTCATTCGAACGGAGATCATTCAACCGGCAGGTCTATCGGTTACCGCGGCGGCCGCCGCACTCCGGGTCTCCCGGCCGGCGCTTTCCAGCCTGCTCAATGGGAAAGCGGACCTTTCCGGCGAGATGGCGCTGCGTATTGAAAAAGCCTTCGGAGTAAAGATGGACACGCTCATGCGAATGCAGGCTGCCTATGACATTGCCGCAACCCGCAAGCGCGAGAATCGGATTCACGTGCGGCGCTTTCAGCAAACGGCTGCGGTCTAGCCGATAACCTATAGCATCAGAGCCGAAAGCCTGAATTCCTAGCAACCATTCCCACCCTTCCGCGCTTCTCATTAAAGCGGCGCATTCGGTCTGTCCGGCTTGACAGCATATCTCTTGGATGTAAAAGTATTCACTTGCTTTAATCTCAGGTCTTGGTGACAGGTACGCATCCGCTTCCCAGGGGCGTCGACTCCCAGCGGTGCTGGTGTGCCTTTCTTCTTCTCTCCACGAGATTTGGCCACGAGATTGGAAATCGGAGGAGTTGCGTGAATCGGAATTACTATGCGTCGGTAGGAGGTTCGGTGAACAAATCTTCGGTGAACGTATCGAGGACAGGTTGGGGCGCGCACTTGAATGGAAATTGGGGAATGAAGGCAGCGTTGCTGGCGATCGTCGTGCTGACGATGGCCGGCACTGCACTCCATTTCGCGGGCGCAGCGATCAAACGGCCTCGCCAAGGCCAGCCGCCCGCATTCCGCAGCCCACCCTGCGCATTCTTCGACCTCTCTGTCGTTGCCCCTATTCTTCGAGCCGAACCAGGGCCAAACCGATAGCCGGGTCAAATTTCTGGCGCGCGGAGCAGGCTATGGCCTTTTCCTCACCGGCGACGAGGCGGTGCTCTCTCTTCGGCAGACGTCCAGGGTAGAGACGCGGCTTGCCGCGTCTAAAGCCGGCACGCAAAAGCCGACAGCCAGCGTAATCCGGATGCGGCTCGAGGGAACCGACTCCGCGGCGAGCATTCACGGTACCCAGCCGCTACCCGGCAAGAGCAATTATTTCATCGGCAATGATCCTTCCAAGTGGCAGCGCGGCATTCCTCAGTTCGGCGGAGTCGAATACCAGAGCGTCTATCCGGGCATCGACCTCGTGTACTACGGCAATCAACAGCAGCTCGAATATGACTTCCGCTTAGCGCCCGGCGCCGATCCCAACCAGATCGCGCTGAGCTTCAAGGGAGCTTCCGCCCACCTGGATTCAGGCGACCTCGTGCTCTCAACCGCCGGAGGAGACGTTCGCTTCCGAGCGCCCCATATCTATCAGCCCGGCGCAGACGTCGAGCCTGCGAAAACGGGGGGCGCGAACACCGGGAGGAATGAAAAGACGATTGCCGGAAGTTTCCGCCAGCTTACCGGCAACAAAATTGGATTCACCGTCGGCCCGTATGACCACTCGCGAGAACTGGTGATTGATCCAGTCTTAAGCTATTCCACCTTCCTCGGCGGAGGCGGCGAAGTATGTCCAACGGCCGGAACCACGCCAGACCAGGGTTGTCCGCAAGTCGCCGTCGACGCCTCCAACAATGTTTACGTCGCCGGCTCGACCCAATCGGCAGCCTTTCCCGTTACGGCCGGCGCTCTGCAAAGCTCGCTTGCCCCTGGGGCCACGCAAAACATTTTCATTGCTGTTATCAATACCTCGGCGACCGGCTTGTCACAGCTGCTTTTTGCGACTTACCTGGGCGGTTCGGGAACTGATAGCCTGGCGGGCATTGGCGTCGATCCCATCCCGAGTTTTCCCAACATCAACATCTATGTCGCGGGAACAACCTCGTCGAGCTAATTTTCCCACCACCTCCGGCAATGCTTTCCAGCCGAGCTGCGACCTTTGGCCCGAATCAGACTCACGGATTCCTCAGCACGATTAACGTCGCGTCCGGGCTCAAGCGGCAATACCTTCACTCTTAAGTACTCGACGTTTCTTGCGGGTAACGCAAGCAACTCCAACACAACCGAGAATGACGTTGTCACCGGTCTCGCGGTGGACAGTTCTTTTAACGCGTACGTCACCGGCACGACAACCTCGACGGATGTGATCACTGGTTTTCCATCGACTCCCAACGCATTTCAAATCTGTCCGTTTGAGCCGGCTCAGGCGGGAGGAAATCCTTGCCCCGTGACTGCCGGCCCGCCCCAGTTCTTCGCCAGCAAAATCAACACGGCCGGATCGGGCGCGGCGAGCATGCTCTACTCCACTTACTTCGGAGGGGGATATCCCGCAAACGCAACCGCGACTGGTGGAGGCATTGCCGTCGACCCCTCCGCGAATAATGCCAACAACACCAATGTCAATATGTATTTCACCGGCACCACCAATATGCTGGGCGGAACCGGACCCAACGGTGAATTTGGACTCCCCCTCGTCAACTCCTGGCAGAGTTGTCTCAACCAATCTGGCGTAATAAGCGGCTGTACGGCGTCGACCAACACGGATGCAATCCTTGTCAAGCTGAATCCGAATCTCAACCAGCCCAATGCTCCTCCGGTGTATTCCACCTACCTCGGAGGCAGCGCGAACGACAACGGCATTGCGGTCGCCGTCGATACCTCCAGCAACGCGTATGTCACAGGCTCGACCGGGTCGAGCGACTGGGCTTGCAACACCGGCAACACCTGCATTATGGGCCCATTCGCATATGGCGGCGCCACCGACGCATTCGTCGCCAAGGTCGGAAACGAAGGCAACGTACTTTTCCCGCTGAACTTTTTTACGTACATAGGCGGGTCCGGACCGGATAGCGGACAGGCCATCGCCGTCGACTCAATCGGAACGGTGCATGTGGCGGGATCGACTGCCTCTCTCAATCTGCCCGTCGTCAATCCCGTGACGGGCTCCTATAGCGGTGCAGCCTACGGTGGCGGTACGTCGGATGCATTCGTCGCTCTGATCTCGACGACAATGCCGACGACCTCCGGCCCACCCGCGGGCGATTATCTTAGCTATTTGGGTGGCAGCGGAGCGGATCAGGGCACGGGAATCGCGCTCGATGTCTTCGACAATGCTTATGTGGCAGGCACGACGGGCTCAGCGAACTTTCCGACCGCCAATGCGCTGCAGGGTTTCAATGCCCCGCAGAGCGCGTTTGTATCCGTGCTCGGCGCCACCAGCAAACTCGTAGTATCGTCAGGCAGCGGAAGCCCGTCTCCCAGTCAGCTTCCAGCGGGCACGCAGGGAACATTTACTTTCAACATTACGAACAATGGGCCCGATCCCGCCTCCGATGTGATATTCCAAGCGAATGTTCCGACCTCCGGCTTGGCAAGCTTACCGACCGCATCGGTCTCAAGCGGCGCGGGAAGCTGCTCCCAGGCGCTGGGATCGACGCTTGTCTGCACAGTGGGCACGTTGGCTGTAAGTGCCGTCGCACAGGTGCAAGTCTTTGTGACGCCCCAGAGCCCCGCGGTCGGCCTGGCCCCGCAGATTAGCGTGTCGGGCCAAGCCATCGCAAACGGGACTGATGTGAGCAATACGTGGGGTCAATCCGCATTCATCACCGACTTCGCCATTATCGCCTCGCCCTCGAGCCAGACGGTTCAGAATGGCCAGCTCGCCGCCTTCAATATCGCCGTGAGCGCCGATTACGCTTTGGGCTACAACGCCACCGTTTCATTGACCCAAAGCTCATCGCCAGCGATGGTCACCAGTCCGGCCCCGGTCTTCATCATCAACCCAGTCACGGTCGCTGGCACTACCGCGGCTCAGACCCAGCTCTACATCCAAACCGTGGCGCGTCCGGTGACGACAGGCGGCTTGTTCCGTCGAACCTCGTTCTATGCTGCCTGGCTGCCCATCGGAGGCCTGAGTCTGATTGGGCTCGGCGTGGGCGCAAGTCGCAAACGGCGCCGCGTGCTCGCTGGAATCGCGCTTGGGCTGGTCGGGGGCTTGATCCTGCTGCTGCCCTCCTGCGGCTCGTCGAGCAACCCCACGACCCTCACCGGCGGCACCGCGGCCGGGCAGTACACCATTACCATCACTGGCTCGGCATCGACCGGAGCATCGCATCAGACCCTTGTGACCCTGAACGTCACGTAATCCGGGGTACCCGCGGTGATTCTCGAAGGCCTCCGCTGTGGCGGAGGCTTTCTTGTTGCTGCTCAGCCGCCGGGATCTAGTCCTCGATTTTCGATTCTCGGGCCCCGATTCTCGGCCCCCAATTCTGCAAATCGCTAAAAATACGCCAGATCGAGTTCTTGACAATATTATTAATTGCGATATTATTATTGCGATTTGACATATGACACTCGGCGAGAAAATCCGCTACCTGCGCGAGGTCGAAGGCTCCCTGCGCGGCCTGGGGCGCCCGATGACCCAGCAGGAGCTGATGAAGGCGATCCAGAAGGAGACGCGCAAGGCGATCAGCCAGTCGTATTTGTCGCAGATCGAGAGCGGCAAGCGCCCGCATATGACGCAATCGACACGCACGCTGCTGGCGCGATTCTTCAAGGTGCATCCGGGATTTCTGGTGGATGACCCGGAGGGCTACCACGCCGAACTGACCTCCGACCTGCGCACGACCGAGGGCCAACTGGATGTTTGGCTGCTCCAGGGCTCGGAGCGGTTTGCAAGCGATCTGGCGGTGAGCGAGGCGCTCATCAAGGCGGCGAGAGAAAAAGATACGCGGCGCGCGATCCTGCTGCTCGGCGAGATTTTGAATACGCCGGGGCTGGCCGACCGGCTGTTCGAGGCGCTAAGTCCGGCAAACGCGCTGGTCCAGAAGCGGAAGTGATCGCGAGCTGCAAGTTACGCGCCGCGAGCAAACTTGCTCAAGAATCGGGCTCGAAGCTCGAAACTCGTGGCTCGAAGCTGGCGAAGTCAAGGAGGCGAAGCGAATGACGTGGGCCGATTTTTATCTGATCTGTTTCGCCATCGGATTTCTGCTGAGCGCAATTTCGTTTATCGCCGGCGGGCTGCACTGGCATGTGCATCTGCCGCACTTCCCCGGCGGCCACGGCCCAATCGGACATATTCCGGCGGGAGGCGCCTCGGGCGGCAGCTTTGCGCGGGGAAGTTCTGCGGGAGGACATTCCACCGCGGCTCAAGGCACAGCAAAGGCCGGCCAGGCGGCGAGCATTTCCCCGTTCAACTTCATCACGCTGACGGCGTTCCTCGCGTGGTTCGGGGGGACGGGATTCCTGATCACGCGTTTCTCGAGCGTCTGGTTCGCACTCGGGCTGCTGCTTTCAATCGCTGCTGGCTTGGTGGGCGCCGGGATCGTCTTTCTTTTTCTGACGCGCGTGCTGATTTCGTCCGAGGAGAACATGGACGCGGCCGACTACGAGATGGTCGGCGTGCTGGGGCGCACCTCGCTGCCCATTCGCGAGCAGGGCACGGGCGAAATCATTTACTCGCAGGCCGGTACGCGGCGCACCTGCGGGGCCCGCAGCGAGAACGGCAGCGCAATTGAAAAAGGCACGGAAATTGTGGTGACACGCTACGAAAAGGGCATCGCCTACGTAAGGCGATGGGAAGAGATGAGCGGCGAGTGAGAAAGAGCCCGAGCCACGAGCCACGAGCCGCGAGCTCGAGCTAAGACCGAGTGCAATGGATTTTCAGCAAAGAATGACTCGAGCGGTTGCTCGCAGCAGACTATTCGCGACCTGGATCAGACGATGGCTCCCGTAATCGAGGGGATGAATGTACGCAGCCCGCAGGGCGAAAGTGGCGGCGATTTTGGTTTTGTTTTTGCTTTTAGCTCGAGCCTCGCAACTCGTAGCTCGCAGCTTTCTAGGAGGCGATATGGTGTTAGGCATAGCGGTAGAAATCTGGATATTCGTGGGACTCGCGGTTCTGGTAGTCCTGTTCCTGATCAGTTCGCTGGCTCGCTTATACCGCAAAGCGGGACCGCATGAAGCGTTGATCGTCTATGGCTTTCGCGGCACGCGGGTGGTGCAGGGACACGGCACGGTCATTTTTCCGATGGTCGAAAACTGCCGCGACCTCTCGCTCGAACTCATGTCGTTCGACGTCGCCCCGCAGCAGGATCTCTACACCAAGCAGGGCGTCGCCGTCACGGTGGAAGCCGTCGCGCAGATCAAAGTGAAGTCCGACAAGGAATCGATTCTCACCGCCGCCGAACAATTCCTCACCAAGACCGACCAGGAGCGCGAAGGCCTGATTCGCCTGGTGATGGAAGGCCACCTGCGCGGCATCATCGGACAGCTCACGGTCGAAGAAATCGTGAAGCAGCCCGAGATGGTTGGCGACCGCATGCGCGCCACCTGCGCCGACGACATGAACAAGATGGGCCTCGAAGTGATCTCGTTCACCATCAAAGAAGTTCGCGACAAGAACGAGTACATCACCAACATGGGCAAGCCCGACGTCGCCCGCATCAAGCGCGACGCCGACGTGGCCACTGCCGAAGCCGATCGCGATACCGCCATCCGGCGCGCGGTCGCTACCCGCGAATCGGCGGTAGCGAAAGCGCAGGCCGATCAGGAGCGAGTGCTGGCAGAAACACTCTCGCAGGCCAAGCAGGCCGAGGCGCAGCGCGATCTCGAAATCAAGAAAGCGCAGTACCTGGAAGTCACCAAGAAGCAGCAGGCGCAAGCCGACAAGGCCTACGACATCCAGACCAACATCATGCAGCAGCAGGTGATCGCCGAGCAGGTGAAGGTGCAGCAGGTCGAGAAAGAAGGCCAGGTCAAGGTGCAGGAGGCCGAAATCAACCGCCGCGAAAAAGAATTGATCGCGACCGTGTTGAAGCAGGCCGAGATCGAGCGCCAGCGCATCGAAACGCTCGCCATGGCCGAAAAGCAGCGCCTGATGTCGGAAGCCGAAGGCCATGCGTCGTCGATCCGCCAGCAGGGCGAAGCCGAAGCCGAGATCATCTTCAAGAAAGGTGAAGCCGAAGCGAAGGCGATGAACGTGAAGGCCGAGGCCTATCAGGAATACAACCAGGCGGCCGTGATCGACAAGCTGTTTGCCAGCATGCCGGAAATCGTGAGAGCGCTGGCGAGCCCGCTGGCGAATGTCGACAAGATCACCATCGTCTCGACGGGCAACGGAGACGCCGCCGGGATGAACAAGATCACCGGCGACATCACCAAGATGGCGGCGCAGGTGCCGGCGTTATTCGAAACGCTGAGCGGCATGCCGCTCGGCGAGTTGCTGGGCAAAGTCCGGCCGATCGGCGAGAAGGCGCTAAAGCCGGCAGAGCCCGGTAACGGCACAACGAAGTAATAGCGTAGAGACGCGGCTTGCCGCGTCTCTCTCGATCCATTGCATCCTTGAGGAGGATTCCGTGCAAGACGAAGTTCATCACGCAAGATCGCTAGGACTTGTCCGTAGCGCTGGGCGGTGCCATGGGCGCCGCCATTGGCGCAGCGACTGGTCACATGGGCGTCTGGGTAGCCGCCGGAATCGCGGTCTATATCGCGATCACGATCGTAGGCGGCGCCTGGAAAACAAATCGCAATTAGAAGGGATTGCCGCCGCACGGTGCGCCACGGTATCGCGAACGACGAAAGACGAACGACCAACGACGAACAAACGAGGTGATATTATGGCATTACTGGAGCGCGTTTCCACATTAGTTCGGGCCAACCTCAACGACCTGATCGACAAGGCCGAAGAGCCCGAGAAGATGATCAAGCAGGTAATTCTCGACATGCAGAACCAGCTTCTGCAGGTCAAAACGCAGGTGGCGATCGCGATTGCCGATCAGCACCTGCTCGAAAAAAAGAAACTGGAAAACGATGACAAGGTGCAGGAGTGGATGCGCAAGGCCGAACTCGCCGTCGACAAGAAGCAGGACGATCTGGCCCGCGCTGCGCTGCTCCGCGTAGAAAGCTATCGGGAGATGAGCGCCGGCTTCACGCAGCAGGTGGAAGATCAGAAAGCCCAGGTCGAGAACCTGAAGTCGGCCCTGCGCAAACTGGAGCAGAAACTTGCCGAGGCGAATACGAAGGCCGATCTGCTGATTGCACAGCATCGCCGGGCGCGGGCAGCCAGCAAGGCGACCGACGCGCATTCCGGCATGAGCGCGAATTCGAAGTCGGCAACCTTCGACCGCATGAAACGCAAAGTCGCGCATGAAGAGGCGGTGGGCCAGGCGAAAGCCGAACTCCTCGCCGATGACGTCGACGACCGCCTGGCAGCGCTCGAAAAAGAAGACCGCATCGAGCACTTGCTGACGGAGTTAAAGACGAAGCGCGGGTCCGTCTAGCTTCGGTTATTCCATGCGCTCGGGTAAGGAGGAGTTGTGCGTGCTGGGGAATGGATTGTAACTTTCATCACCGCCGTTTACACGGTGATCTCCTATTTCACGCTGCGTGCCGAGAAATCGAGATAGGACCGCCACAATGTGGAGCGCCCTAGGTCCAGTCTTCCAGCTTAAGTTCCGGCACTCTCGTGAAAACGCGATCATGTGACACCAGAACGGCTCTAAGCGCCAGCGCATGAGCGGCGATCATCAGGTCCAGCGGACCAATCGGCGCCCCGGAGCGTTCAACGGCAAGCCGTAAGTTGGCGTAGTGTATGGCCGCGTCGGAGGTCCACGGGAATGCGGTGTATGTGGCCAGGAATTCCCGCACCAAGACCCGGACCCGTGCGATCTGCGGAAGACGTTCGGCTCCAAATCTTAGCTCCGCCTCAGTAATCACCGAAATGCCGACGCTATCCGCTGGCACTTGCAGCAGGTGTTGCCTCACGCCGGGAAAATTACCGCGAATCGCGTAGCTCGCGGTGTTGGTGTCGAGCAGATAGCGAAGCGCCATCAGAGAAGCTTCTTTCGCTTCTGGGGGGGCGGCTGGCGGCGGTCTTTCATGAAATCCTCGACGGGACCGAGCGAATCGAGAAGGGCGAAAAACTCGCTGGCGGATTTGCGGCGTGGAGAGAGAATGACATCCCCGGTCTCGGGATCTCTGCGCACAGAGACTTCCGTTCCTTCGAAGCGAAACTCGCGCGGCAACCTCACGGCCTGGCTTCGTCCATTTCGAAATAATTTAGCGACTGTGGCCATGTTCACCCTCCCACGCTAGTATATACCAATAGTCGATACCGAATCGATATTTGTGGTATATATCGGGTAGACTGTTCTGGTAGCTTGGGCAGGCTTCTACAATCGAGTTGAGGTCTCCATGCGCAAGGTCTTCCACTTCGACTCTCCCCCCGAACCGTACGTGGCCGATGCTGCCGTGTTGTGCTGCTTCGATCACCGCATCAGCACCGCCGTGCGAAAGTTCCTCAAGAAGCAGGGGATCGAGCATCCCGACATGATCGTGGTCGCCGGAGGCGCCAAGACTCTCGCCTCCCCGCGCAACGACTTCGAACGGGACTTCATCCTCGAACAGGTTCGCATGTCGATCCGTCTGCACCAGGCCAGCCGCGTACTCGTAATGAGCCATTCCGATTGCGCCACCTACGGGGGCCTCGCGCACTTCAAAGGAGACAGGGCGGCCGAAGCCGCTCATCACCGAACAGAGCTGCTCCGCGCCGGCGAACTGCTGACCACAAACTTCCCCGGCATTTCAGTCGAACCCTACTTTCTGACATTCGATGGCGTTTGGGAAGTGAACCAGGCGGGCAATGTGCGGAAGGAAGATGTAGCGTAGGAAAGTCAAAAGTCAGAAGTCAGATTGAAGAAGTAAAACCCGAAAGCAAAAGGCGTCTCGGGTTTTACTTCTGCAATCTGACTTCTGACCTCTGCATTGCCCTTACGCGCTTGCCTTGTCGAGCAGCGGCAACGGCTTGGCGGCATCTGGCGCAGAGTCCAACTCCAACTGCTCTTGCCCGCTGAGCGCCGTCACCTTGCCGCGATAGTTCTTCAAATGCCGTTGCGCGGTTTCGAACGCTTCCTGCGCCTTGTTCAGGTTCTTGCCGACGTTCTCGAACTGGTTCTGGAAAAAGTCGAACGACTTCTGCGCCTTCGCCAGCTCCGCGCGGCTCTTCTCGAAGCGGCTCGCAACCTCGTACCACTTGTGGACGAGCGCGATGGTATGCAGCGTCATCAGCAGCGTGTTGGGTGAAACGGGAAACACATGCTGCTGGTTCATCCAGTCGCCCAGTTCGCGATTGCGGATCACTTCCATATAGAGCGTCTCGCTCGGCAGATACATGAGCGCGATTTCGGTGGTGCCGTTCTCCGGCTGAATATATTGCTGGATGCGCTTGGCCTCGGCCTTCATCACGCGCACCAGCGCCACCCGCGCCGCTTCGATCTCGGCCTTGTCATTGCTCTCAAAGAGCGCAATCACCTGCTCGCGCGGAAACTTGGCGTCGATCGGGAGTTTGCGGTCGGGAAAATAAATCACCGCGTCGGCGCGCCCGCCGCCCTCGCCCACCGCAGCCTGCAGCGCAAACATATTCGCGGGCAGAAAGTCGGCGAGCAACCGTTCCAGGCTCGCCTCGCCAAACTGGCCGCGCAGGTGCGGCAGCTTCAACAGATTATTCAGATCGTTGATCGAGTGCCCGAGCGCGCCCACTTCCCTAAGCTGTTCCTCGGCCGCCTTCAAATGCTGCTGAACTTTTTCGAACTGCGCAAAACCTTCCTTGATGTTCTGATCCAGCTTCTCGCTGCACCTGCTCGGTGATCGCCATCAGTTTCGAATCGACACGATCGCGGATCCCATCCAGACTCTGCGCGGTCTGCTGATTCAATCCCTGAATCTCCGCCTTCAGTTGCTGCGTCGTCAGCAGCAGCGAGTTGGTCATCTCTCTTCGGCCGTCCGCCAGACTCCGATTTTGCTCCTCCCTTCCCGAGGCAAGTTGCTGCTCCACCGAGCAGCGAATCTCTGAAAAGCCTTGCTGGATGCGGTCTGTGACCTGCTGGCGAAGGTCCCCTTTAGTCTGCTCCAGGCGACTGGCCATATCGGCAGTGCTGAGACTGATCTTCTGGCCAAGGGTCGAATCGAGCCTTTCGAGCGCGCCGGCAACCTCCGCCTTTACATCCACTTGCGAGGCGGCCGAAAGGCGACGCAATACAATGGCCCAAAACCCAAGCTGGACAAGGGTTCCAGCGAGCACGGTAACTAGCAGTATGGTCTCCATGGTAAGTGGCTGATGCTGAATTCTAGAGGCTAGCGTGAGAGATGGAAAGCGGAACTTTGCCGCGTTCTGCAGTCCAGGCCAAAAGCCATGCCCAGAGCCTTGTTTGCGATGCTTCGCGATGCTCGCGGTTAACTGTAGTTTGTGCATGGGACAACAGGCTTTGGATGCCGCCGCAAATTCTGGTTCGCCGTCGAGCGTCAAAACAATTTCGGCAGTTTCCTCCCCCACTCCCTTTGAAGACTCGGCAGCCGAACAGGAACTCCTCGATCTGGCCAACCAGAGCCGGCGCGAGGCGGGCGCACCGCCACTGCACATCGAGACAAGCTTGAACGAAGCAGCGCGAGCGCATGCGCGGCTGATGATCGATCGGCAACAACTCTCCCATCATTTTGACGGCGAGCCTCCGTTGATGCGGCGACTTCTTGACACCGGCCTGCAGACCGATCACGTGGGAGAAAACGTGGCCTTCAACGCGAGCGCCGAGAAAGCCTTCGAAGCACTGATGCAATCCCCACCGCACCGCCGCAACCTGCTCGATCCGACCTTCAATTCCGCGGGCTTTGTGGCCTTCTGGAGCGGACGCCGACTCTACGTCGTGCAGGATTTCGCGCATCGGTTGCCGGCGGTCTCGCCGGCGTCGCTGCCGTAAGTTGCGCTGCCCGGACTTCGCTACCTCACATGATCGTCGATCTGTTTCTGTGCTAACCTGCACCCATCTTCCCATGAACTCCGCCGCCTCAATCCGCGTCGGCACGGCCGGCTGGTCCTACAAAGATTGGGACGGAATTCTTTACCCGCCGGAAGTCACGCGCAAGAAGATTCATCCCGTCGAATATCTGGCGCGCTTCTTCGACGTCATCGAAATCAACACCTCGTTCTATGGGCATATTCGTCCCGAGTGGGGACGCCTGTGGTGCAAGCGCGCAGCGGCGGTGAATCCGAATTTTGTTTTCACAGCCAAGCTGCATCGATCGTTCACGCATTCGCCGTTAGCCGTGATGGAACCCACTTCCGCCGCCAGCATCCGTCCCAACGATGATGATGAGCGCATGGCGCGCGAGGGCCTGGAATCGCTCGCCCAGGAAAACATGCTGGGCGCTCTGCTGATCCAGTTTCCGGTGTCGTTCAAGAACACAAGCCTGAACCGGGAATATCTGGAGCAGTTGCTGCGGCAGTTCATCGAGTATCCCCGAGTGGTGGAAGTGCGGCATGAAAGTTGGAACCAGCCCGAGACCATCGCCGAATTCATGCGCCACAACGTCGGCTTCTGCAACATCGATCAGCCGCTCCTCGGACGTTCCCTTGAGCCAACCGAGCACGTCACCTCGGTCATCGGATACGTTCGCCTGCATGGCCGCAACTATGAGCATTGGTTTGACAGCGGGTTCGATAGCGACAGCCGCGACGACCGCTACAATTATCTCTACAAGCCCGCCGAACTCGAGAAGTGGAAAGAGAAAATCGAAATCATCGCTCACAAAGCCCAGATGACCTACGTGATCGCGAACAATCACTACCAGGCGAAAGCGCCGGTCAATGCGCTGGAGTTGCGGCATCTGCTCGAAGGGAAAAAAGTGCGCGCTCCGGAAACGTTGGTGAAGACACTATCCCGGAACTAAAAGCAATTTCAGAAATCGAGGACGCCAGCGGAAATTACTCGCTGCTGGCTTGAGTCCGAACTAGGGCGACGGTTTTGCCTGCACGAGAGTAACTTCAGAGGTATCTGAATCACTTCGCAATACTGCTCGCACGATGACCGTCGGAGGAACGGGGATCTGCGAAGGTGCGGTATAGAACCCGGTCTCTGATATTTTGCCGCAAGTCGATTTCGAGCACCCTGGGCCCGAAACGCTCCACCTCACCGGCCCGGCTCCGATTTCCTCTCCGGAAACTGAGAATTGGAGAGCCGAGCCGACCGGAACCTGCACATCAAAACTCGGGATCACACGGAGCGCTATTTTCCGGGTGTTGGTTGTAGCAAATAATGAAACCGCGCGCCGATGCCTTCTCCAGCGAATTCCGATGGCAAGGGTGGGAACGGGGCTCGAAGCCGTAATGCTGCCCCAAGCTGCGTGGTCCAAGGCTTCTTCGCCCGACGACTTATGAATCTTGACGCCGTCGACTTTTCCGTCTTTCCCGATGTAGAAATCAATGGATACCTCGCCCTGCTTCAACAATGGGGGATAGCGCCCGCGAAGGAATCATGAGCCTCCAGCGACTGCGAACTATGCGCCTTGACTGTGGCCATGTAAGGCGAAAAATCCACTCCCCTGGTGTCGGTGAGGATCTCGGCCGCACCAGGCGTATTCCCCTCATGCTCATGCGCACTCGCCGCCATGGCGGACGACAGCGCCTTGGTTGCGCTGCCGGTTTTAAAATCTGGGGCTTGGGCCTGGTTGCTTTGGGAAAAAACAAGGGTAGCTACTGCCACCAGGACGATGCCGATGTAAGTGTGCCTCCCGAACATATACGCCTCAGGCTTCGGATCGAAGGAACCGCACGCAAACAATACCCGGCCGTGCCCCGGCCTAGCTTAGCACGCCAGGCCCGAGTCTCGGGACAACTTGAGATAAACAGTCCGGTCAACCTTAAGTTCGAACGCGGAAGAATCCAAGAAGACTTAGGTGACATCTATGCAGCATGAACTTGAACGACGTTGCTGCTGGTTCTCTTTCTTCTTTTGATCCGGGAGTAGTGGGCCAACTGGCTCATGGGTCTGCGGAGCGCTCATCGGGAGTGACCGACGCCCCCCTTCTCGACGCCTACTCCCGCGCCGTAACCGCCGCCGTCGAAAGAGTCAGCCCATCGGTCGTCAACGTGGAGGTGCACCAAGCCGTTCGTCCGGCCGCCGGCCGCGCCCGCAACGGCGAACCGCGCGAACGCCGCGGAGGAGGCTCCGGTTTCGTCTTCACTCCGGACGGCCTTATCCTTACTAATAGCCACGTCGTCCACAACGCGTCGCGCATCGAGGTAACTGTCTCTGACGGCGCCCGCGTGCCCGCGCACACCGTCGGCGATGATCCCGCTACCGATCTTGCCGTCATCCGCATCGATGCTTCCAACCTGCAGGCGGTTCAGCTCGGAGATTCGCAGCAACTGCGGCCCGGCCAGATGGCCATCGCCATCGGCAATCCTTACGGATTTCAGTCCACCGTTACGGCCGGCGTCATCAGCGCGCTGGGCCGTTCGCTGCGATCCTCCTCCGGACGGCTGATCGAGGACGTGATTCAAACCGACGCCGCTCTAAATCCGGGCAACTCCGGCGGTCCGCTGGTCGATTCTCAAGGCCATGTGATTGGCGTGAACACCGCAACCATTCTTCCCGCGCAGGGAATCTGTTTTGCCATCGGCATCAATACGGCAAAATTCGTCGCCAGCCGGCTGTTGCGCGATGGGCGCATTCGGCGCAGCTACATTGGCGTCTCTGCCCAGACCGTTCCCATCCATCGCCGCATCGTGCGCTTCTACAATCTGCCCAAAGAAACGCGGCGTAGTGGTTGTCGGCGTCGAGCCAAATAGCCCTGCGCGGACGGCCGGTTTGCGCGAAGGCGACGTAATCGTAGCGCTCGACGAGAAACCCGTCGCCGGCGTCGACGATCTGCACCGTTTGCTGACCGATGCGCAGGTGGGTGTACGTTGCGCCTTGACGATCATCCGTCACACCGAACGATTGACCCTCTTCATCTCTCCTGAAGAGGACCGCTGAATTCGGCAGACCGAATTCGGCAGACCCAGCCTGAGAATCGTGGATCGTGAGTCGTGCCGGACTCGAAACTCGCGGTCGAGACTCGTAACTCGAGACTTGTAACTTGCGGCTCTCGTTGCACTCACTGGAATCGTGTGTTAGCTTCGACTTCGGAGAGATCCGCTTGCGACACACGGTTCCGGCCGGCATGGACCGCAAGGAAAGCGACGCTTACCTGCGGCTCGATCCGGCGCGGCTTCCCAGGCACATCGCAATCATCATGGACGGCAACGGCCGCTGGGCGCGCCGCCGCCATTTGCCGCGCATTGCCGGACACCGCGCAGGCGTTGCCGCGGTACGCTCAACTGTTGAAACCGCCGCTCGCATCGGAGTTCCGGCGCTGACCCTTTATGCTTTTTCCGAAGAGAACTGGAAGAAGCGTCCCAAGTCGGAAGTCGATTTCCTGATGCGTCTGTTGTGCCGCTATCTGAAAGCCGAAATCCGCACGCTCAACGAAAATAACATCCGTCTGCGGTACATCGGCCGCCAGCACGAACTGCCGGCTGCGGTGCAGCACGAAATGGCCGAAGCCAGCGAAGCCACCAGTTCGAATACCGGGATGATTCTGACCCTCGCGCTCAATTACAGCGCGCGCAGCGAAATTGTCGATGCATTCCGTTCCCTTGCCGAGGCTGCTTCCCGCAATGGCGGACTCCACCATCTGGAAGTGAACGAGCAGTCGATCAGCGAACATCTCTATACCCGTGACCTGCCCGATCCCGATCTGGTTGTACGCACCAGCGGCGAGATGCGGCTGAGCAACTTCCTGCTCTGGCAGCTTGCCTATGCCGAAATCTATGTCACGCAGACCCTATGGCCCGATTTCCGCGGATTGCAATTGCTCGAAGGCATCGAAGAATACCAAAAGCGCGAACGACGCTACGGAGGCCTTGGCCACGACCCGGGCCACAATCGAGAACACGCCCAACCGCGGACCCGACGCCAAGCCCTAGCGCTCCCTCCGGAATTCCTCTGTGGTCCTCTGTGCCCTCTGTGGTTTAAGATTTTCCGGCACCACGACCCACTTTCATTTAATGATCCAGCGCATAGCGACGGCCGCAGTCCTGATTCCGCTAGTTCTGATCCTCGTGCTGAAAGCGCCGGCTTACATCCTCATCGTCGTTGCCGGAGTGGTCGCTCTGCTAGCGATCGCTGAATTTCTTAAACTTGTCACTCACTATGGAGTTCAACCGCTCTCGCAGCTTACCTACATCTTTGTCGTGCTCTTCTTTGTTTCTGTGATCGTCGCTTCCACAAACCTAACGCCCCTGATGGAAGCGACGGCCACGCTTTACTGGATGATTGTCAGCGCCGCGCTCGCACCATTCATTTTTCTGACTGCGGCCATGCGGCGCGCTGAATTGAGCGGTGGCTATTCCGCGGCGGCGGCCTCGGTGTTTGCCTTCGCCTATATCGCTATTCCGATGGCATTGCTGGTCGAAATTCGCCGTCAGCCCGCGGGCGCGATCTGGGTCATCTACACGCTGCTGGCGGTTTGGGCGGGAGACATCTTCGCGTACTTCGTCGGCAAGTCGCTTGGGCGGCATCGCATGTCGCCGCGCATCAGCCCGAAGAAAACCTGGGAAGGCGCCATCGCCTCGATCCTGGCAAGCGTCATCGTCGGTACGATGTGGTTTCAGCACGCGCCACAGCTAAGTGCGGCATTTTTGCGCGTCGGCCTGATCGATCGCCGGAGCGGCATGTTTGGCCTGGAGCAGCCGCACCTCTGGCCGATCATTTTGTTGTCGGCTGCGGTTAATATCGCAGCGCAACTCGGCGATCTGGTCGAGTCGCTCATCAAGCGCGGTGCCGGAGTGAAGGACTCGGGGTCAATCCTCCCCGGCCACGGAGGCATGCTCGACCGCATCGACGCCATGCTCTTCGCCGTGCCGGTGGTGTGGGCCTACACTGCCTGGCGAATCATGCAGTAGGGAAGTACGGTGCGACAACCAGCGGCATGATCGAGATCGGCGCCCGCCCCTTGCAAAAACACAAGGAGCGGGACTGGCATTTCCGCACCGTGCGACTAATCCCTAATTCACCGTCTGGGTCAGCGCGGTAGAGCTTCCGCTAAGGCTGGCGCTGCCGTTGTAGGCTGAGGTGATAGTGTGGGTGCCCGAGGTCAGCATCTTCGTTGCGTACTTGGCCATTCCTCCGCTCGAGGCCACAGTCTTCAGGAGCGTCGTGCCATCGTAGAAGCTCACTGTTCCGGTCACCGTACCGCCGAACTGTGGCGCCACGCTCGCCGTAAACGTCACCGACTGCCCAGCGTTCGACGGATTCTGCGAGGAGACCAGAGTGGTCGTGGTCGTGGCCTTGCTCACCATCTGTTTCACCGTTGTCGAGGTGCTACCGCTTAACGTCGAGTCGCCGCCGTACACCGCCGTGATCGAGTCGGTGCCCACCGCCAGCGCCGAAGTAGTGAAGCTGGCCGAGCCGCCACCCAACGTCCCCGTTCCCAGTGATACTGTGCCTTTCATGAACGTGACCCTCTCCCCATCCGCCGGCGGGCCGATGTTGGAGGCGACCACCGCGGTAAAGGTCACCGCCTGTCCGTATGCGGACGGATTCGGCGAAGACGAGAGGGTAGTTGCAGTCGGTTCGGTAGATTTCACTTCAAACAGAACCCCGCTGGGCCATGTGCTTGTGCCACCAGATTGCGTTGTGCCGTAGAGGTTCCCTGCCTTGTCGAGAATCACGCCCGCCATGGGGTGCTCGCCGTCGGTGCCGTTAAAGCTCCAAAGAACGGATCTCGGCGTAGGCGGATCCACTCTTCGTGATTTTATAGACCGTGCCGCAATAACTCGCTGCGCCCTGGCACGCTCCGGTTCCTCCCGCATAAGTTGTGCCGTACACGTTGCCGGCGTCGTCGAGGACAACCGGGCCGACGGGCTGAGCGCCGTCGGTCTTGCCGTTGAATCGATGGAGCAATCGAAAGCTCCAACCGTTATGGCCCGGTGTCAGTTTGAAAGCCGTGCCTCCAATAACGTTGCCGCCATTGACATTGATTCCGTTGTACTGGGTCGTGCTATAAAGCGCGCCGGCCTTGTCGAATACCGGCGTGCTGTTCACGTTGTAGCCGTCGGCATATTGTCCCTGGGCGTTCTTGGGAAGCCCGAACAGGACGCTCTCGGCCCAACCGCCCGCTTTCGATAGCTCGAAGACATAGCCTCCAGGATCGGGCGCCAGGCCACCCTGCTCGGCTACGCCGTAGACGTTTCCCGCTCCATCCAGCGCAACTCCGGCGGGGTTGCTCCAGCCGACCTCGAAGAGACGGCTTTCCGTCCAGCTTCCTGTACCCGACGGACTCAGTTCGAAGATGCCGTCATAAAAAGTTGGGCCAAAGAGATTGCCCTCCTTGTCCATTACGACACCGGCCTGGGGAGCTTGGTCGAAATAACCCCAAACACCCTGACCGCAAGTTCCGCCCTCGGCACAAAAACTATAGAGCACCGTTTCCGTCCATCCGCTTGGCGCGGGGCTCAGTTCATAGACTGTGCCATGCTTGTAGGCGCCGCCCGAGATGTCGTCCCATAGAGATTGCCCAACGAGTCGAAAATCAGCGCGCCTTCGGGAGTTTGGCCGTCCGCGCAATTTGCCTGCGCGCAAAAGCTATATAGAACGGATTCCGTCCATCCGCTGGGCGTGGGGCTCAGCTCGAATACCACTCCGTAGCCGTTTGCGCCGCCCGAGGTAGTGGTGCCGTAGAGATTGCCGGCGGCATCGAAGATCAGCGCGCCGTTCGGGCTCGATCCATCCGGTGCAGAATGTAGCCGCCCGTCTGACAAAAGTTATAAAGAACGACCTCGTTTGCGCTCCAGGCCGCAGTGGACAGCAGAATCGTAGTGAAGGTAGCAAGAAAGATTACACGTATGGAGATGCTTAGGCGGGACATGATCCTCCGTATTAAATCGAGTAGCTACATGTCGCCGGAGGAGAGGTCGACTTATGCAGATGTATCGAAGGATAAATTATAAAGCGATCGGCGCAAATGCTCCCGGGGTGCTGGATCCGCACTTTTGGGCCATTGCGGAATGGCCTATGTGGAGCCATGCCTAAGCCCGTCTTAAATCCGCGGCGATGCAGCCGTTCCGGCCCGTGCACCGAATTCGTCCGCAATTCCCGTAGAATAGAGCGACTAGAGCGACGCCTTTATCCCCGCATGAAACGTATCGCCATTCTCGGTTCGACCGGCTCGATCGGCCGCAGCACTCTCAGCATTGTTGAAAGCTATCCCGATCGCTTTGAGGTCGCGACCCTCGCCGCCGGCAACAATGCCGACGTGGTTTATGAGCAGGCGCTCCGCTGGAAGCCGCGCGTTGTCTCGATGGCTGATGAAGCTGCGGCGCAGACGCCTTCACTCCCGGCTCAGGCACGCCGGACTCTCCGGGATTGAAGTCGTCCATGGAGCGCGGGCACGGTGCGCGTCGCCACGCACCCTGACGTCGATTTCGTGGTGAGCGCGATCGTCGGTGTCTCCGGCCTTGAAGCCACCTACGAGGCCGTCAAAGCCGGCAAGTCTGTCGGCCTCGCCAACAAGGAGTGTCTGGTCGTTGCCGGAGAGCTGATCACGGCCGAGGCGCGCCGCCAGGGCAAGCCGCTGCTGCCGATTGACTCCGAGCACAACGCCGTGCACCAGTGCCTCCGCGGAGGGCGCATGCATGAGGTTGAGCGCATCTGGCTCACCGCCTCCGGCGGGCCGTTCCTGCATACTCCAAAGTCGGAATTTGCATCAATTACGGTGCAACAGGCCCTCAATCATCCCACCTGGAAGATGGGGAAGAGGATCACCATCGACTCCGCCACATTGATGAACAAGGGGTTCGAGGTCATCGAGGCCTGCCGCCTCTTTCATCTGCCCCCGGACCGTGTGCAAGTCATTGTGCATCCCCAATCTACCATCCATTCGATGGTGGAGTTCGTGGATGGCAGCATCCTCGCCCAGTTTTCCGTGACTGACATGCGCTTGCCCATTCTTTATGCCCTGACCTACCCCGATCGCATCCCGTCCGAGCTGCGCTTCCCGGTCATGAACCTGCGGCATCTGGATTTTTGCCCCCCGGATATGGTCAAATTCCCTTGTCTCGGTCTGGCTTACAAAAGCTTGGCTTACGAGGCCGCCGGTGCCGGAGGCGGCAAAACCATCGCTTTAAATGCCGCCGACGAAGTCGCGGTCGCCGCGTTTTTGGATGAGCAGATCGCCTTCGACGATATTCCCCGTATTGTCGAAGACGTAATAACTGCAACGCCAACAGCGAATTTGGAATCTATACAAGAGGTACTGGCTTCCGACGCCGAAGCCCGCCGCTTGGCAAGTGAAATCGTGAAACAACGAAGCCGAACTGCATCGCCCATCAGGGCTATTTCCTAATGGGACTTACGGAGTAATCTCTTAATTTATGCCCCAGCTTTTGTCCATCCTTCATACCATTTTTGTCATGGGCGTCGTGCTCGGATTCATGATCCTGATTCATGAGTTCGGACATTACGCCGCCGCCAAGTATTTCGGCGTCCGGGTGGAGCAGTTCGCCATCGGTTTCGGCAAGCGGCTGGTGGGCTTCCAGCGCGGGGGAACGGACTATCGCATCAACATTTTGCCGCTCGGCGGCTACGTCAAGATGGCCGGCGAAAATCCCATGGACGAGCGCACCGGCGATCCGGGAGAATTCCTCTCGCATCCGCGCTGGCAGCGCTTCATCGTCGCTCTCGCCGGACCCGCCATGAACGTCCTTCTCGCCATAGGCCTGCTCACCGGCGTTTACATGGCGCACTACGAATATCCGACTTATCTCGATGGCCCCGCCATCGTCGGTTGGGTGAATGCCAAAAGTCCTGCGGAGAAAGCCGGGATCCAGATCGGCGACAAGATCGTCCGCGTCGATGGCGTCTCCAATCCCACGTGGGAGCAGATTGAAGTCAAAGATGCGCTCAGCCCGAATCAGCCTCTGAAATTTGCCATCGAACGCGACGGCAAGGTTCTTGACAAGGAACTCACTCCCGAACCAGTCGGTGTCCACCAGTATGGAAGCGTGGGCTGGCTTCCCAAAGAGCCGCAGCTGATTCTGACCTCGATCGAGTCGGGAATGCCCGCAAAGCAAGCCGGCCTGAAAATAGGCGACGTTATTCTCAGCGTCAATGGCCAGCCAATTCCCCATATCGAAGCGCTCGTCGAAATGCTGAGCCACACCAAGGATCAGCCTCTCCACATCGTCGCTCTCCGCGACGGGCAGAAACTGACTTTCGATGTAAAACCGGTGCTTGCTCCCAGCGGCTACTCGGGGGAACCCAGCTACCGGATCGGCATCGCAAGCAATCCCACCAAAGTCGTGAAGTTGGGCTTCCCCGCGGCATTCCAGCGCTCGCTCGACGACAATAAAAAGAGTTCTTTCCTGATCCTCGAGCTGCTGCAAAAAATGGCGGAACGCAAGGTCTCCATGCGCCAGGTGGACGGACCCATTGGAATCGGAAGCGCGGTCGGCGAAGCGGCGCGCGAAGAGGGTTGGACCCCGCTACTGCTCATCACCGCCGCCATCAGCCTGAACCTCGGCATCATGAACCTGCTCCCCATTCCCATCCTCGATGGGGGAGTGATTCTGCTGCTGTTCGTCGAATCGCTCATGCAGAAGGACATCAGCCTCCCGATCAAAGAACGCATCTACCAGGCTGCCTTCGTGTTTCTGGTGCTGTTTGCCGTGATGGTGATCTACAACGACATCATCAAGACGCTGCCCGGACTGACGCGGATGCCATAGACGGCCGTCAGCCGTCAGCTTTCAGCCGTCAGCCTTCAGCACTCAAGCGGCGATCTCGGCGCGCTAACCTGCTAAAATATAAGTTCCTATGGCTGAAATTCTGCGTCGCAAAACCCTCACCGCCTCGATTGGCACTGCCCGCACGGACAAGATCCGCGTAGGCAGCGCTGCACCAGTTATGGTGCAGTCCATGACCAATACCGACACCGCGGACATTCCCGGAACCATCAAGCAGGTAGCCGCCCTCGCGCGCGCCGGCAGCGAAGTGGTCCGCGTCACCGTCAATAACGATGATGCCGCCAAGGCCATCCCCTACATCGTCGAAGGCCTCGACAAGCAGGGATTGCGTGTCCCCATCATCGGAGACTTCCACTACAACGGACATCAGCTTCTCACCAAGTATCCGGCGTGCGCCGAGGGCCTGGCGAAATACCGCATCAATCCCGGAAACGTGAGCGTGGGACGCAAGAACGACGACAACTTCCGCACCATGATCGAAGTGGCCGTCAAGTATCAGCGGCCGGTGCGCATCGGCGTGAATTGGGGATCGCTCGACCAGTCGCTGCTCACCAAGATGATGGACGAGAACTCGCGCCTGCCTGAACCGAAAGACGCGCGCGAAGTCACCATGGAGGCGATCGTCGTCAGCGCGCTCAACTCCGCGAAGCTGGCCGAGCAATACGGAATGCGCCCGGAGCAGATCATCCTGAGCGCGAAGGTCAGCGGCGTGCAGGACCTGATTGACGTCTATCGCCGCCTCGCAGCCCGCTGCCAGTACCCGCTGCATCTGGGTCTGACCGAAGCTGGCATGGGCGCAAAGGGCATCGTGGCCTCCAGCGCCGCCATGGCCGTGCTGCTGCAGGAAGGCATCGGCGACACCATCCGCGTTTCGCTTACCCCCGCGCCCGGAGGCGATCGCACGGAAGAAGTCCGAGTGGCGCAGCAGATTCTGCAATCGCTCGGCATTCGCAGCTTCACTCCGCAGGTAACAGCCTGCCCCGGTTGCGGACGCACCACCAGCACCTTCTTCCAGGAAATGGCCGAGCAGATCCAGACCTACCTGCGCGAGCAAATGCCGCTCTGGAAACAGACGCACACCGGCGTCGAAGAGATGAAAGTCGCAGTCATGGGCTGCGTGGTCAACGGCCCCGGCGAGTCGAAGCACGCGAGCTTGGGCATTTCACTGCCCGGAACCTTCGAAGAACCGAAAGCGCCCGTCTACGTGGATGGCCGCCTGTTCACTACTCTAAAAGGGGACAAGATCGTCGCCGAGTTCATCAAGATTCTGGACGACTATGTCGAGTCGCACTACGCCGCGAAAGAGAAAGAAGAAGTCGGCGCGCTGAAGAGTCGGTTCAACGGCGAGCACCTCAGGCAGCCGTTTCCCTCTGTAGCACG
The DNA here is from genome assembly GCA_963709055.1 of uncultured Acidobacteriaceae bacterium. Classification (GTDB taxonomy): domain Bacteria; phylum Acidobacteriota; class Terriglobia; order Terriglobales; family Acidobacteriaceae; genus Acidiflorens. The sequence continues at coordinate 19,185 of CAVPUZ010000011.1, read as the reverse complement.
ATGACAAGGCGCTCCGCGTGACCAGACGCTGCCCGCACTAGATTAGGATCAATCAGTTCAAGCAAGTCGAATCCGTGCTTCGTCTTATGGTATTCACCTTTTGTTTTCGTATTCTTCGAGGCTTGTTTGAGTGCCCTAAACACATCCTGTTTGGATATCAGTTCAATGTTAGGCTGACCCGGCAATGAACCTGCGGTAAAGCCCTGGCCGTAGTAATCTGCTAGCACTCTCCGGTCAGCGAGGAACCACGACTCCATGACCTGGACCATTAAGTGGGCCCGGTCATCAGTGGCTCCATTGGGCCGGTCCCACTCGTCGCCATGTCGGCTCGCGAGATGTTGCCAAGAGCCCGCTACGACTGCCTCTTCCGAATCCACCAGCAAGATATTGTAGTCACCGCGATTTTGCCTTAATGCCAAGCAGAAATCCTCGAAGGCGCTGCGGCGACTGCCCGAGGCAATGACCCGGAAGGATCCGCGCGGGATGACTTTTTCGAAGAGCGTTCGAAAAGCTTGTCGGCAGGCGCCTTTTGCAGGGCCTTGCGGCCCGCCCTCCACAAAGATTGCAACGCTCACCAGCGGTTCCCTCCGATCTCGCCAGTGCGCCAGAGTTGTCCCAGCGTGTACCGTTCCAGCCACTCTGACAGTTGTTCGCTGTCCAGCTGTTTGAGAGTCGATGAACCATCGTGTTTCTCGCAGACAATAACGGATTTTGGGATGTCCGAAAGCTCATCAACCAGTGCATCTGAGTGAGTGGTCACCACCAATTGCATACGCTCAGAACGCTTCTAAGAAGTTTGGCCAGAGTCCGAATCACATCCGGATGCAGACCCAGTTCGGGTTCCTTTTACCACGGGCGGCGGATCGGGATGCAGAAGGATAGTCAGGAGAGAGAGCCATCGGAGCGTGCCATCCGAGAGCCGGGAGGCAGGAACGCTAATCCCACCCTCTTCTTCGAGTCGTAAGTCGACCAGTCCGCCGACAATCTTTGTAAAGATGTCTTCAGCCCCCTCGTAGAACATTTTGAGGTATTTGAGGAAATCCGTTTTCGACTCCGAGCGGAGCCTGTTGAGCATGAGGCCAAGGTTGCTGATATCTTCTTCCAGAAAATCTGTTTTAAGTTCGGAACCGTAAAGATCTCTAACTCCTGAGTCGGGGCCAAAATCCCAGTTTCTGTAAAGCCGGAAGTTGCCGAAGAATCTACCCATGTAGGTCACTTCCGGGTACTGATCCGGGTCTTGTCGCTGAGACAGTATTGACTGCTGAGGATTGATCTCTTCACGGCGAAGATGACGTCGCTGGTCGGCCACGTTAAGCACGGGGCGTCCGCCGTTGTAGTCGAAGTACAGGTACGGCTTCATACGTGACCTGCGTCTGGCTTTTCATTTTCGATTCGTTCGTCCACGATCTTGAGCAGCGCCCCCGCCTTAGAAAAGGCGAGTCGATAACGAATCGGTCCCTTAACTCCAGTCGGCCAAGCAACCACTTCCATAGAGGCAATGGCCTTGGGGTTTCCCTTCCACAACAACTCGGAGATTCCCCCGCTGTCCCCTACCTCTGCAGCAAAGTCCTTCGGCGTGCTTCGAAGCAATCCGATAATTTCTATGAGGTTTGATTTGCCGGATCCATTTGGACCGATGAGCACGTTGAGATCACCAAGTTCGATTCTTGGTGAGTTTTCGCCAAAGGACAACAGATTCCGAATATGCAGGCTTTTGATTGCGTTTTTCTTCATGCGCCGATCAATGTCGTATCGTAACTGGCCCTCTATACGGTCAACGGGATTCTACACCGAATGCGGTAGTCAGACACTCCCTAGAGATTCACCGCCGCCGGCGAGATGGCGGTATCAAGGCCTGCAGCAGGGACTGAAAGTCCGCGGGCGGTTCGCAATCGATGGACACGTTTTCTCCCGACCGTGGATGAGCAAACTCAAGGTGCGCGGCATGCAGAGCGACGCGCGTGATACGCCGTTCCGACGCCTCCTCGGGATGGTACTTTCGGTCTCCGATGACTGGATGGCCGAGCGCCGAAAGCTGCACCCGGATCTGATTCTGCAATCCGGTCACCAGCGAAACCCGGACAAGCGAAGCGCCGCGCAGAATGCGTTCGACCGAATAGCGAAGTTCCGCTCGAGCCGCTTTCGGGTCGCGCTCCCTGGTCAACTTCTGAAACATTCCTTCTTGCCGAAAGTGGTGAACGAGCACCCCTTCTTTGCCATCGAGGGGGGCCTTGAGGCGCCCGCGCACAACTGCCAGATACTGCCTCACCGGAGTATGTTCGAGAAACTGCCGCACCAGCGCCTCGCGATCCGGCCAGGTCTTGGCGAACAACAAGATTCCGGAGGTGTATCGATCGATGCGATGGACGACATAGGCCCGTTGTCTCTTATGTCTTAGCTCGGCGGAAAGAAGCGACAGGGCAGAAGGCGCGCCGGAGTTCTCCGCAGGCACCGCCAGAAGCTTGGCTGGTTTATTCAGGACCACGATGGCATCGTCTTCGTAGAGAACCGAAAGTTCCCGGGAGGAGCGAGATTGCCGATAGTCCTGTCGACTACCCGGCCTTTCGGCGTATTGACGACGCTGGCGTGGGAGCTTCTTCATGGCGTTGATTCACTTTGGCGTCGATTCACTATGGCATTGAATCGCTGCTCTGGTACACCCGCCGCCGCCGGTTTCTTCGCAAGCGCGGGCTCGCCTTCATGTGGCCGAAGAATACGGCTCGGACTGCAAGCGGTCCCGCCGCTTCCCCGGCTTCCACCGCGCAGATTACGATCCGCGGTTGTGTGAGCGGAGGGAAGCGCTACACCTTCATGCAAGCCGGCACAGGAGCGATATTTGAACTGGCGATCATCGCCAACATCTCCGAGAGCGAACTATTGCACTCGTTTGAGATCCTGCACCCAATTCGTTTCCCACGTTTTACCGCCATCCGGCGAGTATGCCTGCTCCCAGTGACATGAGGTGGCGGTTATCTGGGACCACAGGAATCGTATACGGATTGGTTTCCCGTTCTCGGTATCATCGGCGTAGAAGGTACCCACGCCATCGTGGAAGCTCCCTCTCACGGGCGGATCCATCGGCGCCCGCGGTGTCCTGCTGTCCATCCACCAGATCGACCACTGCCCCGACTTGGCGTCGAACGATCGCGGAGCCACACCCCGATAAGCGCCGCCCGGTACCTCGAACACGTCGTCGTCTACATTCGCGTAGCCACCCATCAGCGGCTGGCTGAATAATGTCCCTTCAAATTCGATCCATTCATGACTGTTGGCGAGGCGCACCTTCAGCTTTCGATGATGAACTCGCCAGTGCCCCACTAAAAAATCGAAATCATGGAGTCCGGGCACCGCAGGTTCTGCATGGCTTACCTCTTTTCCTGAACGCGGAGAGGACTGCGCGAGAGAGAGCTGCGCCGCCACCAGGGCCAAACTCAGCGAGACCATAACAGCCACCCGTCGATGTATTTCCACCCTCGCCTCCATTTCGTTTCGAGATAGCGATGCTCCGCCCAGCCCGTGATAAGGCTACCCCGGCTCCTCCGCTGAATACCGATCAGTGACCCGTCCCCGTCAGCGCCACCGTACTTTGCCCGCTCGCCACATTGTCGGTAACAATCAGCGTCCCCGCACGCGCTCCCTTCACCGCCAGATCAAACGTCACCACGAGAGCCCGCTGCAACCGAACAGGCCTGCGCCCGTTTGCCCCTCTAGAAAATGAACTTAAGAGCAAATTGCATTTGCCGCGATGTAGTCGCCGTGGGAAAAGCGAGGCCGCCTGAGCCTGGGTTCGTCGCTCCCGAGGCGGCAATGACTTGCCGCGCTGCAGGGGCCGGTGGATTGAAGTTCGCATGATTCAAGATGTTAAAAATCTCCCAGCGGAACTGCACATTGAAGGTATCCGAGATGCGCGGGACGGGGTTGTTCTTAAAGAGAGAGAAATCAAAATCGCGGAGACCCGGCCCAATCACCGAGTTGCGCCCGGAGTCGCCCAGCAGATTCTGACAGGTTGGCTGGGATCCCACAGGCGCAGAAGGAAACGGCCGGCACAGCGAAGCAATATCCGCTGTTGCTACCGGCAGGGAGAAACAATTTGGGTTGAGATATTGCAGCGGAGGGCTCGTGGTGTGCTTGAAATTGGAGTTGACGGGATTGCAACCGGAAACGCGGTCGGGGAAGGCATAGAGATCGTTAGCCTTCAACCCCAGAGGATCGCCGCCAATCACAGGCGTAAATGGCAGTCCGCTCGTGACCGTTACAATTTCGCCGACTTGCCATCCTGACAACGCATATTTGGGAGCGCCGTTCCAGGAATCTGGGCCGGGAACATCCCAGATTCCACTAACTGCGGCAACATTCCGCACATCAAAATCGGAGAGGCCGCGGCGCAGCCTTTGATTAAAGAAGGGAAGGCTCGACACGGAATTTCCAAAAGTGTCGCCGGCGATTCCCGATGAACTGGTATCGATGCTCTTCGAGAACGTGTAGGAGCCTTGGATCTGGAAACCATGGCTGAGCCGTTTGATGGCTTCCACTTCCAGACCATGGTAGGTGGAAACGGCATTCCACGTATTGGCGCTGACCTGCCCGCCAAGATTGGGAAAGAGACGCGTTCCATTTCCTACGGCCTTGGGCCAGACATAACCTTCCGGAGTATTCGCGATCGGCTGGATATCATTGATGTCGTCGTTGTGTTCGGGCAGATGAACCCCATGCGAGCCCACGTATGCGATCGTCGTCGTGAAGTTGGGGAAGAACTGGTGCTGGATGTTCAGGGTCCATTGCTGGACATAACTGCGACGGGGATTTTGACTCAGGTAACCATAGCGTAAAGTGCTGGTAGTTAGATTGGGAAATCCTCCGGTGGGGAAGCAGTGAACACCGGTGCGTTGCAGGCTTGCGGGCCGGACGTCGGGAACGTGTAGCTTCCAGCCTCCGTAAATGGAGCGGAGAGAAGAGTCAGGAGTTCAAATTGATAGGGCAGAGGAAGCACGTCGTAGATCCCAAACGCTCCGCGAACGGAGGTTGTTCCGTTGTGCGTGGGGTCCCAGGCAAAACCTATGCGCGGAGCGAAGTTGCGCAGGGTTGGATTGGAGAAGTATGGCGAACCGAGGTGCGGAGTGGTGTCCGTGAAGTTGATCAGAGTTGACAACTGATTCGCCGTCTCGGTTCGGCACGGTGGACATTTCGTAGCGCACGCCTAGATTCAATGTCAGATTGGGGCGGAACTTGAAGTCATCCTGAATATATCCGCCGAAGAGTGTCTGCCGGAGGTCGCGCGGAGTGTGCGATGAACTGAGCAAAGAAGAATAGTTGGTTGGCTGGTTCGTGAGGAATTGCGCGAGACCGCCGAATATATAAAACCCTTCAGGACTGGCGCCGCGCGTGAACTGGTTCGCCTGAATGCGCTCGACCGAGACACCCAACTTGATGGAGTGCTTGCCTTTTGTCCAATTGAGATCGTCGTAACCCTGGAAGGAATTGTAGTGAAAGCGATATTCGGCAATGGCTCCCAGTCCGCCCGAGAACTGGGTGACTCCGGAGCCCACGGTGATGATGCCGGCATCTTCTCCGGGATTGAAGCCAAAGGCGGTGTTAGCCGCGGCTGGATTGATAGCGCTCAGGGTGGTGAAAGCGATCACAGAGTCGCGATTGAAACCGAAGCGCGCGGTATTCAGCATTGACGGAGAAATGATGTGCGATTCTTCGAGGGCCAGAGTCGTACGGCTTGACTTATTGCCGACACTCTTGATGTCGTATGCGTCGGGATTGGAGATCTGGCCCCTGTCGTAGAGGTAGGTTCCGAAAAGATTATCGGAGTTGGAAATTCGGTGATCGATGCGCGCGGTGGCGAAGTTCTCGGTCGTAATCTGCTTTCCAACAAAGTTGTAAATGCCGGTGTCTCCAGTGACGGGTCCATTCGGAAGAGGAAACAGGCAACTGGATGGGGTGCAGGCCAGGAAAGGCGCAACTAAAGGATCCACGGTAACAGTGCCGCCTACCAGATTGCCGGCGCGTGCATTCGCAGAAGGCACCGTGATTCCGCTCGTCGTGTTCAGGCCTTGACGCAAGCCCTCATAATCTCCGAAGAAAAATGTATGATCCTTCCAGATGGGGCCGCCGGCGGAGGCGCCAAACTGGTTGCGCTTAAACGAAGGGATTTTCGGGCCATCGAAAAAATTGCGCGCGTCGAGCGCGCTGTTGCGCAGAAATTCGTAGGCGGATCCGTGGATGGCATTTGTACCCGAGCGCGAAGCTGCGTTCACGACGCCGCCGGAGGTTCGTCCATATTCGGCGTCCGCGTTGCTTGAGATCACCGAGAATTCCTGGACGGCGTCAACGCCGAGCACTGCGCCGGTAATGCTTCCGGGCGCGCCCGAACTGTAGTCGTTGATCGTGACGCCATCGAGGCGATAGTCGTTGCCTTGTGGGCGATTCCCGCTGATCGTTTCATCGGTTCCGAGTCCGCGATTGGGGCGGTCATTGCTGATGCCCAGCGCTTTTTGCGTGCGAACCTGCGCGACGCCCGGCTCCAGCAGAGTCAGCGATGTCCAGTCGCGGCCGTTCAGTGGGAGTTCAACAACCGTGTGCGAATCGACCACGTTGCCCACCGAGGATGTGACCAGCTGAATATCCGAGATCGTCGAACCCACAACCGAGACTTGTTCGGTCGCCTGGCCGACCTGGAGCGCGACATTAATCTGCCGGCTCTCTCCCACGGTCAGGACAATGCCGCTTTGAACCGCGGTGGAGAACCCCGTCGCCGCGACCCGAACCTCGTAACTTCCAGGAATGAGGTTGGGCGCAACGTACAATCCCTCGGAATTGGTGGTCACGTTGCGTTCGACGCCGGTGCCCGTATTCTTGATCGTCACCTGGGCATTGCCCACGGCGGCGCCGCTCGGGTCGGTCACGGCGCCGACGATGTTGCCGCCGGCTTCCTGGGCACGCATTACATTTGGAGAAAGCGTGCTTATCACCAGAATGAGGAAAACCGCTCTGACCCACCACTTGTCAATTCGACGAGGAATTAGCATTGCAGTCTCCTTTTGTAAGCGGCAAGGTTCCGTTGCCAACCGTCTGAGGCCGAGATGTTTACAGGCACAATGGCCAAACCTCACGTATTAAGAGCGCGTTAAATGAATATGATCTGAAAGAAAAATTAAAAAACATGCGGAATCGAGTTTGGAACCCCATTGGGAACCAGTGCGCGATTGTTTTGGGTTAAAGAAATTTTCCTTCATCTTGGCTTCATGCGTGGTTCATGTGCTAGCCGCAGAGTGATGCGGTTCGTAGTTTGCATCTACGAACAAATACCCTGTTGAAAGGACTTTGGACGAATATGATGAAGCTCCCAGTTGGCTTGTCGTTGACCCTACTCCTCGTCGCATCAGCCATCGGAGGTGCTGTTGCGCAAACCACCCCCGCACCCACCGCGCAGAAGCTTGTCGATGAAGCTCTCGCGAAACATCCCGAGGTCGTCATCATAGCTCTGCACGTCGCTCCACCTCACCAGAGCGACTACGTCATCGTTGCCTCGAACATCGGGCGAATCGGCAAGAAGGCCGATGAAGATGACATGCGGGTGATCAATACCGGCAAGAGCAATCTCGAGATCAATAAGACGGGTAATCACTTCGAGGTGGAGCTGGTTCTACAGGATCGGTCGGGGAAGACGATTGGCGCGGCGGGAATCGTTTTCAACTATAAACCAGGGGATGACAAGGCCAAGCTCGAAAAGATTGCCAACCAGATTCGCGATGAATGGAAGCCGCAAATACCCGATAAAGACAGCCTGTTTCAACCGGCCAAATGACGAGGGATCGACGCGCGCTTAAGAAGTACAAAGCTTGCCGCTAGGGAACACCGACCTGCTCCAGACCCGGAGACGGGGAAGCCACGTTCGCACCGGGCAAACAGACCCGTACTGTGGTTCCTTTGCCCTCGGTACTGGTGACAGAAACTGTTCCCCCATGGGCGCGGCAGATTGCCTGTACGATCGACAGGCCGAGCCCCGCTCCCGCGGTTCCCCGAGGTCGCGCTTTTTCGGCTCGATAGAAGCGCTCGAAGACGTGAGGCAGAGCGTCGGCTGGAATGCCGGCTCCATCGTCGGTGACCGTTAGGACCGCCGTACTGTCCTCTATCCGTACGGATGTGACTACATGCCCTCCCTGGCGGCTGTACTTGATGGCGTTATCGAGCAAGTTGACCAGCACCTGCTTGATGCGCGATTCATCGCCCAAGCCGTAAACGGGTCCCGAGGAATCGCTTGTCATCGTGATCTGTTTCTCGACGGCAAGCAGCTTCATCTGTTCAGTGGTCGTTTGCACCATTCCCTGCAGATCGAAACGATTGAATTCTATGCCCGCTCCTCCGGTATCGAGGTGAGATATCGTCAGCAGGCTCTCGACAATCTTCGCCAGGCGTTCAATCTCCTCGAGCGCACTGCCGACGGACTCAACCACCTCGGGCCTGGCATCTCGCATCTCAATCACGTGCTCCAGTTCGCCGCGCAAGATTGTAAGAGGTGTGCGAAGTTCGTGCGAAACGTCGGCCGAGAAGCGGCGGTTGTGAGCCAAGGCGTCTTCGAGGCGGCTGATCATTCGATTCAGCGAAAGCGAAAGCCGTTCGAGTTCATCGCCCGTAGGAATCACCGGAAGGCGCTCTCCCAGCTCTCCCGTGCCGATACGTTCAGCCTGAAGAGTAAGTGAAACCATCGGCTTCAGCGGTTGCGACATCATGAGATATCCACCGATAGCGGCGCCGAAAAGAACCAACGGCGTTAAGCTCAGCAGTATGATGAAAAGGCTGCGCAACAATTGTTCGACCTTGTTCCGGGGCGCGCCAGTCTCGATGAGATATCGACTTCCCGATGGCAGCGTGTAAGGAAGGCTGTAGAGAAAGATCTTCTGGCCGCCAGCGCCCGACTCGATGCGGAGCCGGCGACTATCTGAAACTGTCGAAGGCGGGGGCGGCAACGAAAGATCGCGAGCATCCGCCGACTGGTAGATAACCTGGTAACTGCCGGCGCTAAAACGCGAAATTCGGACATAGTGCTCGCCATTTTCGGGCGGATAGGATTCCGACAGTTCTCCCGACATCCAGGGTTGGCCTTTCTCCTCGACCCCGGAAACGAACGTCTCTCCGATGTTTCTGGATTCCGAGGCCAGCGATCCTTCCGTGGCGGAATCCAGATAGCGCTTAAAACCAAAATAAAGGCAGGCGCTGAACACGACGAGTGCAGCCGCCAGCAGACCGACATACCAGCAGGTCATGCGTGCGCGAAGGGAGCGAATGCTCATGGCTCCTCCTCGCTGCGAATCATGTAGCCGGTCCCGCGAACGGTGCGGAGCATCTTGAACTCATGCGCGTCGTCGACCTTGGCGCGGAGATGGCGCACATAAACATCCACAATATTGGTGAAGCCGTCAAAGCTCTGGTCCCATACATGTTCGATGATCATGTTTCGCGACATTACACGGCCGGCGTTTTGCATCAGGTATTCGAGCAGTTGATATTCCTTCGTCGTCAGTTCGATCCGGCGGCCGGCACGTTTCACCGACTGGGTTAAACGATCCAACTCCAAATCGCCAATGCGCAGCGTGCTGTCCCGGTTCACCGGACCGCGCCGAAGCAAAGCCTTGGCACGGACGAGCAGCTCCGCAAAAGCGAAGGGCTTGGTGAGATAGTCGTCGGCGCCCATCTCGAAGAGCCGGACTTTGTCGTCCACTGCGTCACGAGCGGTGAGAATCAACACCGGCACGGTGGTGTTTTTCTTGCGGATTCGCTGCAGAACTTCCTTTCCCTCCAGCGTGGGCAGCATCAGATCAAGGATGATCAGATCGTACGGATACGCCTCAGCCAGTTCCCATCCTTCTTTCCCATCGGAAGATACGTCGACGGCATAGCGTTCCGCTACCAGGCCACGTTCGACAAAGCCGGACACTTTCGGCTCGTCTTCCACCAGCAAAATCCGCATGGCTCCTCTCCACTCAATTGCACGGCGCAAGTTTACCAAGGAACGGAAAGAATGGAATTAACGCAATTTAATACTCGATTCAGAGGTTCGTAATGGACGATCCTCATGCTCAAGGACGCCAATCGTGAAGTGCGGCGCCGCAAACTTGCTGCATAAAATCCGGAGAACACCCAATGCTGCGAAGCAAGAACCGATTTATTCCTCTGCTGGTTTTTTTATTCGGTAGTGTCTTCGTATCGCTGCTTGCGGCACAAAGTGCCTGCATCTTTTCGTCTCGAAAGCACGGTCGAATTGCCGGGATACAGCGGTGACTTCGACCACTTCGCCGTCGACCAGGCGCGCGGCCGCCTGCTGCTCGCCGCTGAAGACCACGGTACTCTTGAGGTTTTCGACCTGAAGAGTGGCAAACATTTGCGCACCATCGCAGGCTTCGATGCTCCGCACAGTATTCTCATACGGCCGGGTGCGTCCACGATTCTCGTGACCGACAGCGGCAAGTCCATGTCGAAGTTGCTGGACCCCGACACTTACGAAACAAAGCGAGTCGTTAGCCTGGTGCCGGGGGCCGATTCCATAGGCTATGGCGCTGCGGAGAACATCGTTTACATCGTCACCGGAGGCAAAGATGTGGATATGAAGACGGCTGAGCTGGCTGCCGTCGATCCTGATACGGGCGAAAAAAAACGCGCTGTCACCCTTCAGGATGACCACGTCGAAGCCATGGCTATAGAGAAAGACGGCAATCGACTCTTTATTAACCTCACGGCAACCAATAAGCTGGCCGTAATTGATCGAAAGACGATGAAAGTACTTTCCCTGTGGCCGGTGCCGGCCGCACAGCAAAATGCCATGGTCGCCTTTGATGCGGCCCATCATCGCCTGTACGTCGGCTGCCGCAAGCCGGGCATGATCGTGACCATGAACTCCGATACCGGAGCCGTCACGGGGACAATTGCCGGCCCTTTGCGTTCTGACCAACTGTTATTTGACGCCGCATCGCATCGGCTCTATATGCCAGGCGGAGAAGGCTATATGGGGGTTTACGACACAAGCGATCCGGACCACCTGAAATTGATTTCGAAAGTGCCAACCGCGCCGGGAGCGAAGACTGGCATCCTCCTTCCCGATAGCAAGAAGATCGTCTTGGCGGTTTCTCCGGGTGACACCAAGGCCACGGCAAAGGTACTCACGTTCAGCCTCCAGTAGAAGATATTATTTCTGACGCGTTTCATAGCGGAGAGCGGATTTTGTCTGACACTGCCGTGGTACTCGATAAACAAGAAAACCCGTCGCTACTCAGCCGCTGCACCGCTTTCTTCGTTTATCTGTTCGAGCGTCTGATTCCCGATCCGTATGTGTTCGCTGTAATCCTGACGTTTGTTGCCGCGCTCCTGGCTTTGTTCCTGGCGCCCCAGGGAACTCCGAAGAACATTCTGTCGTCATGGTACGGAGGCGTATTTGGAATTCTGACCTTTGCTTTTCAAATGGTCATGATGCTGGTTACGGGTTACGCGCTGGCCAGCGCGCCCAGCATTGCAGCAGGTCTTTCGCGGATCGCTTCAATTCCAAAGAACGCGCCCGCGGCAGTGTCGTTGACCGTAGCGGTTGCCATGATCGCTTCCTGGCTGAATTGGGGCCTGGGTTTGGTGGTGTCGGCACTGCTTGCGCGCGAGATCGCGAAGCGCGTCGAAGTCGACTTTGGCTGGCTGGTCGCCGCCGCTTACACGGGCTTTGTCGTATCGACCGAAGGGCTCTCCGGGTCCATCGCTCTCTCCCAGGCCACTCACGGATCGTCGCTCAACATCGTGGAAAAGGTTACCGGGCAGTTGACTCCTCTGTCGCAAACCGTATTTACGCGCTTCAATCTTCTTCCTGTGCTCGTGCTATTTATCGTGCTGCCGTTGATCTTTCGCTATCTTGGCCCTACCCCGTCGCACGCAAGAACAGCGGACCCAGCCAAACTGCGCGCAGAGGATCAACAGCAGAAAGGCAAAGAAAAGACCGGAACCATCGGCTCCAGGCTCGATCATGCATGGATTCTGAACCTGTTAATGGTGGGATTTGGCGGATTCGCCCTTGGCATTCAGTGGGCCGCATAACGGCTTCTCGCTGGATTTGAATTCGGTGATTACGATGCTGCTGCTCGCCGGACTGCTGTTGCATTGGACACCTGCCGCCTATGTAGGGGCGGTGCAACGTGCGGCCCGAGTTACTGGTTCACTCATTCTGCAGTATCCCTTGTACGGCGGGCTGATGGGCATTATGACGGGAACGAAACTCGCGGAGGTTCTGGCCCGGGCTTTCCTTCGCTTCTCGACCGCCCACACGCTGCCGTTTTGGACCTATCTAACCTCCCTGATCATCACTTTCTTTGTTCCGAGCGGAGGAGGTCACTGGGCCGTGCAGGGACCTTTTATCATTCCCGCCGCCCGCGATCTTCACGCCTCGCTCGCCGGAACCACGATGGCCGTGGCGATGGGCGAGTCCGTCGCGAACATGCTGCAACCCTTCTGGGCGCTTCCGATTCTCGCGATCGCAGGCATTCCTATGCGCCGCATGATGGGGTTCATGGTTATCACCTTTGCGATATCGCTGCTCGTCTTCGGAGCATCGCTGCTTTTTCTCGTTCCCGGTTCCTAACAGTTTTCGCCACAGCTATCGAGCATGGCTGGACGAGCTTGGAACTCCCATCAGCGTTCAGCAGCGTGCGATGCGTCACGGGGACATCAGGGTCACGATGAATGTCTATAGCGATCTGGTGAGCGATGCGCTCCGAGACGCCACATCGAAGGTGGCGGGGCAGGCTCTCAGTCAGTTACTGACCAAAAGTGTGAGCTAAGTTCTTTCGAATTGGGGTGGGAGACGGGAATCGAACCCGCAACCGTCGGAGCCACAGTCCGATGCTCTACCAAGTTGAGCTACTCCCACCGCAGACCTCGATTATAGCAATTGCGGCAGGGAGGACGGGTTCGAGCTCTCAGCCCTCGGCTGTCTATCCTCGAGTCTCGCAAGTCCAAACACCCGCGCCTGGCGCCGAATTACCGTCCCAGGCCCATGTACTGGAATCCCATGGCGCGCAAGCGAGAGGAGTCGAGCAGGTTTTTGGTATCGATGATGATCGGCCGTTTCACGAGGTGACGGATCTTGGCAAAATCCAGTGTGCGGAACTCCGGCCAGCCGGTGGCTACGATGAGGGCATCGACTCCCTCGGCCACTCCGTAGGCTGATTCGCAGTACTTCACCGTGCCATTGAGCTGCAGCCGCGCATTCGGAATCGCGACCGGATCATAGGCCCGCACCCGCGCTCCCTTGGATGAGCAGGTTCTTTGCCAGCTGAACGGATGCCGATCCGGCTACCGAATTCGTGTTGGGCTTGAAGGACAGTCCGAGAATGCCGAGGTCTTTATTCTGCACGGTGTCCAGCGCCCCCGCTACTTTCTTCAGGAGCCGGTCGGCCAGGTCCAGATTCACATCGCGAGCGGCATTCAGAATTTTCAGGTCGACATGGTTGGCCAACGCCAGCCCGGTCAGAGAATCCATGTCGCTCTCGGCAAAAATACCGCCCATGCCGGCGCCCGGTTGCAGGCAACGCGGCGCAATCTTTTTGTCCAGTCCAAGAGCGAGCGACAGGCTGACCGCATCCGCATGAACGTGTTCGCACAGGCTTGCAATCTCATTGATGAATGAAATTTTGGTCGCAACAAACGCGGTGGTCGCTTCGCGCGCCAGTTCGGCAGTCTCGTAATTCGTCACCAGGACGGGAACGCCGCGCATCACCAGGGGATGAAAGATCTGTTTGAGCGAAGAAACGGCTTCACTGGAAGAGGTGCCAAGGAGGATCCGATCCGGCCAGTTGAAGTCTTCGACCGCGCATCCATTGGTGAAAAACATCGGCTGGCATACCAGCAAACTCTTCAGCCCGTTTCCGCGTAGCGCCTTTTCAATCAATGTCGTCGAACCCACGCTTACCGGCGTGACAATCGACAGTACCTGAAAGCTGCCTGCCGCCCGCGCCAGGCGCAATACCAGCTGTTCCAGACCCTCGGCAGAATCTTCGGCGAGAAATATAACCTGGGCTTTGCGCGCGAGGTCTTCGGGATCCGCCGAATACACCAGTCGTCCGGAACGCACGTTGCGCCGAATCACTTCCTGCAGATTTTTCTCGTAGAAAGGAGTATTGCCCTTGGAGACTTCCAGAAGTTGCGTGCCGTCGGCGTGACAGCAGCAAACGGGGGTGCCGAAATCGGCGAGGCAAGCGGAGATGACGGTGGCGAGGTACCCGGATCCATAAACGCCAATTTGCATATTCACACTTCCGATCTTATTGCGATCTTCTTCAGACCTTCTTCAGATCTTCTTAGATCAAACCGCAGCCTGGGATCCGGCGCTTGGATTCGAGCCCGTAAATCCATGGTAATCCTGCTATTGGAGTTGGCAATGGTCGGAAAGGACATGCACTTTCGAGGCCTGAGAATGGCCGACAGTTAAGGGTTTTGAAGGGCTTTTGGGGCGGGCTGTTTGCGGCTTTCTTGAGGGGCCTAAGACTTGGAGGACAATTGGCCGCGTCCTAACGGAAGCGGAGCCAAATCCTGCCACTGCCCGTGGGTCTCGCGCACAAACATCAGTTCATCGACATGCACCTGGCGTTTGCCTTTGAATTGCCGCCACCGTTCCCGGGCAATGGCAGTCGCCACCCGGGCCTGCTCGTCGGTTTCCGTTTTCACAACGGTGAGATGCGGAATATACGGCCAGCTCTCCGGACAGCACAGCATTTTCCCGCCGAGCCGATCGTGCAGCTCGCGCATTTTATAAGCGGCCCGCTTTACCTGAATGAAGACCGTAGGAGTCGTAGGCAAGAAAGTTTCTACGTCTCCCAGTTCGACATCGAACGGGATGACATGGCTGCAAGTTTCTTCCAGAAATTCCCGGGCGGCCGCCTCCGAACCCACCAGTTCGCGGGGCGGAAGAATTGTCAGGTGAGCGGCCATGTGGGGCATTGTCGGATGAAGTTCCTTGCGGAGATTTTCCACGAATAGCCCAACCGGATTGCGGACGTAGGTGACCAGTGCGTAGCGTGAAACGGGCATGACTTTCGAAGCGGATTATAGCGTGTGCGTGGCCCTCAGGGCACGCCACCTTTAGGGAGTGTCACCGAGGTCACCGGTACCGTTTCATTTATAATCCAATTTTAGTCGGGGCGTAGCGCAGCCTGGTAGCGCACCTGCCTTGGGCGCAGGGGGTCCGCGGTTCAAATCCGCGCGCCCCGACCAATTCTTGGAGTAAACCCGCGAGTAGGCCGCCCTATGATTCCCTCGGCCTGAGCTGTGGGACTAAGATCTCGGCCACCCCATCCAACCTGTCATCCTGAGCGGAACAGAAACTTCACGAAGTGAAGTTCCTGCGGAGTCGAAGGACCCCTGCGTTCTTCTCGGCTGCACGACGTTGTCTTTGATTTTGGGTGGCGCAGCGATTCATCGCTGCGATAACGCACCTCCCAGTCTCGTGCGATGGGAGGCTTCAGCCGTGCCAATCGGCACCAATAAACACGCGGGCTTTACAGTTTGCTGAAAAACTCGGTTTCGTATCAGGGTGTCGCTTTAGCGATACCGCAAAGGCGAAATCAATTGCCCCTTTAGTGTCTGCGTGAGAACTCGAATTTCCAACTTGCGGTAACAATCTCTGCGATTATCAGCCGCGAAGCGGCGTAAGAATGCAGCCCACGGCGCCAGCCGTGGGTGCCGGTGGGAAACGATCAAGCCCCGCAGGGGCGCAAGACGAGTTCTCACGCACACACAAGGGCCCTGGGGCCTGAGTCTCCAGTTTTTTCAGCAAACTGTTTTAGCCCCTGAAGGCGGTCCTCCTGCGCTGATTAATCCTATTCGGCTCGTTACTGGCGCACCCGCCCACAAACCATCTACACTGTCACGTCACCCCACAAACCATGCCTGCGCTATCGATCCCCGAGTTCGTAGCCCGTTGGCAGCGCTCCGTCCTTTCCGAACGCGGAGGGTCGCAGCAACACTTCATCGACCTCTGCGAAATTCTCGGACAGCCCACTCCGGCCGAAGTCGATCAAGAGGGCAACACCTACACCTTCGAGAAAGGAGTTACCAAGAACCTGGGTGGAGTCGGATTCGCCGATGTCTGGATGCGCGGCTTTTTCGCCTGGGAATATAAAGGCAAACACAAAGACCTGAACGCCGCCTACCAACAACTACTCCAATATCGCGAGGATCTGGAGAACCCGCCCCTGCTCATAGTCTGCGACTTCGATCGTTTCGAGGTCCATACCAATTACACCAATACCCAAAAGCAAGTATTCGCATTCGAATTAGCCGACCTGCTCACGAACCAGCCGACCGCAACCTGCAAGCTCCCGCCGCTGGACGTGCTGCGCGCCGTCTTCACCGATCCGGGAAGGCTGAAACCCGGACAGACCACCGAGCAAGTCACCGAAGCGGCAGCCGAACAGTTCTCCAAACTGGCCGAGAGCCTGCGTTCTCGCGGAGTCCCCTCCGAGCGCGCCGCCCACTTCCTCATGCGCCTGCTCTTCTGCCTCTTCTCGGAAGACATCGGCCTCCTGCCCGGCAAACTTTTCTCTCGCTTGGTCGAGTCGAACCTGCAACGCCCCGCCGAGTTCACCAAGAGATTGCGCCAACTCTTCAGCGCCATGTCTGGCGAGCAAGGCTCCTTTGGCGAACACGACATCCCCTACTTCGACGGCGGACTATTCTCCGACGACGAAGCCTACGACCTGACCCGAGACGATCTCGCCGTGCTCGCGCTCTCTTCGGTGCTCGACTGGTCCAGCATCGAGCCCGCCATCTTCGGCACGCTATTTGAGCGCAGCCTCGACCCCGACAAGCGGTCGCAGTTGGGAGCGCATTACACCAGCGAAGCCGACATCCGCCTCATCGTCGAACCGGTTCTGATGGAACCGTTGCGCCGCCGCTGGGCTGAAGTCGAGCAAAAAGCCACGGAGATCATCGAGAAGTCAAAGACGCAGCAGAAAGCCGGCCAGACCAAATCGCGCAAGGCGCTTTCCGACTTGCTGATGGGCTTCGCCGAGGAATTGTCGAAAGTGCGCGTGCTCGATCCCGCCTGCGGCAGCGGCAACTTCCTCTATGTCGCGCTCAAGCAGATTCTCGACCTCGAAAAAAAAGTCAGCGTCTTCGCCGCCAGCAACGGACTCTCCGGCCTGTTACCGCGCACCAGCCCCGAGCAACTCTATGGCATCGAGATCAACGTCTACGCCCACGAACTCGCCTCCGTTGTCGTTTGGATCGGCTACATCCAATGGCAGCACGATAATGGCTTCAACTTCGGCTCGCACCCGATTCTTAAACCGCTCAAGAACATCAAGCGCATGGATGCCGTGCTCGCCTACGACGAAAAGGGTCAGCCCGTGGAACCAGCATGGCCAGAAGCGGACGTCATCATTGGCAATCCGCCGTTTCTTGGCGGGAAGAAAATGCGCGAAGGACTTGGGCGACAAGTATGTAGATGATTTGCGCAAGCTATATGAGGGACGTGTCCCCGGCGGCGCTGATCTAGTCACGTTACTGGTATGAACAGCGCACGCGAACAGATTCAGACGAAAAAGACGCAAGCGGTGCAGGATTGCTAGCGACGAATTCGATCACGCATGATGGGAAATCGTCCTGTGCTAGAACGCATCAAGAAACCGGCGACATCTTCATGGCATGGAGTGACCGGCCATGGGTACTTGGATGGCGCGGCAGTGCGCGTTTCTATGGTTGGCTTCGATGACGGCAGCCAGAAAGAACGGCAGCTTGACGGAGTGGCAGTTGCGAGCATCAATACCGATTTGACCAGCACCGCCGATGTTACTCAAGCAAGCGCATTGGCAGAAAACGAGGGACTCTGTTTCTTGGGGGTAATGAAAGCAGGACCGTTCGACATAACTGCCGAAACAGCCGAGAACATGATGTATGCGCCAGAAAATCCGAATGGTCGCCCGAACTCTGATGTGGTTAAGCAGCGGTTGGGCGCGAAGGATATCACCGCGCGGCCGAGCAATTCTTGGATCATCGACTTCGGTGCGAACATGCCACAGAAAGATGCTGCCCTTTATGAACTGCCATTCGAATACGTCCTGGAGAACGTGAAACCTCGTCAGAGACCAGACTCGCAGGAAGCGCATACGTGAGCTGTGGTGGATACACGGCGAAGCAAGGCCGGGATTAAGAAAAGCCATTAATGATCTGAAGCGCTGCATCGTCACGCCCGGGGTCTCGAAGCACCGAGTATTTGTCTGGTGGATACCGGAGTAGTTCGATCAGGCTCGCCATCGTAGTTTCGCGAGTTGACGATGACTATATGTTCGGCGTCCTGCAATCACGAGTTCACGAAGTCTGGACTCGGCACCAAGGCTCACTGAATCGGGAGTGGCTAATGATTCCGTTACACGCCACGCGTACTTTCGAGACGTTCCCCTTCCCGTGGCCACCCGGAAAAGAACCGAAAGACGATCCGCGCGTCGAAGCGATCGCAGCCGCCGCCCGCGAACTCGTGAAGAAACGCGACGCGTGGCTCAATCCGCCCGCGCTTCAGCCGCGGAATTGAAGAAGCGCACGCTGACCAACCTCTACAACGAAAATCCCACCTGGCTCCAGGACGCCCACCGTGAACTCGACGAAGCTGTGTTCGCCGCCTACGGCTGGCCGAAAGATTTGAGCGACCAGGATATTCTGACCCGGCTCCTCCAACTCAACATGGAACGATCTCGCCCACCGATTTAGAGCGTCGGCTCTGAAGCGAGTCCTCCGACTTTTTTCATCACAAATCTCCCGTGCCCGCATCACAGACTTGCAGCCCGCCCCGCGCGATAATAATCACTGACCTGTGGCAAGGCAGATGTGCGCCCGTCTTCAGAGACGGGTATCCCGGCCCACAAAAAAGTGATCCCAAAACGCTATTTGACAACCCAACGGTCCCACGGAAAGTATGCGAAATGGCCGGAAATAAGCAAAGTCCGCCGCTAAGTCTTTATTATTGAATACTTTGGAGTTAAGTAGCTTATTTTTCAATACTTTGCGAGAAAACAGGGGGGGAGGGGGGGGTCCCCCCCAAATTTAGCCAGAAGGTGAAAAAAGAAAGCCAAGGTGGACCCGAAAGGTAGGGTCTAACTGAGAACTGACAACTGAGAGCTGACAGCTGAGAGCTGCCCTACTACAGTTCGTACTTTT
>CAVPUZ010000010.1:0-597172 GCA_963709055.1 uncultured Acidobacteriaceae bacterium | reverse complement strand
GCGGAACAATTGTGGCATAGCTGATGAACTGCCACTGCTGAACGAGGACGCTTGCAAGTCAAATGGGTTGGAGGTAAAGCCTTGCGTTGTTGTTGCCGTGCCTGTCTTAGGCAACAGGGCGCCAGCTGCGGAGAGTGTGCTGCTGAACGTACCGCTCGCGGACAACCCTCCTGTGAAAGCGGCAGTTCTGTTTAAACCGCCGGTCAGTGAGCCTCCCAAAGCTGTAAGTATCGCGCATCGGTATAACCCGTATTCAAACTGAGGGTTCCACTGGCTGGGGAATTGGCCCCCCCACTCAGTCCCGTTCCACTGCTGATACTCGTGAGCGTTCCTCCGGAACTGGGAGAGGCGTTGGTGATTGTGAGCGTTCCCCCGAAGGCGACCGTACCGCCGCCCGACAATCCCGGTCCCAGCCTGAACCGTGACCGAGTTATTGGCGAGCATCGCATTCGTGACGCCGGCGGAAGGAATGCTGATGGTTCCGGTAGTGGTGATTGGTCCTCCCGTCAGACCCGCCCCGGTATTGATGCCCATGACCGTCCCGCTGCTGGTTGGCGAAGGTCTGTCCCGAAGCAAAACTGATCACGCCATTGCTCGCGATGGATAATCCGGTCTCGTTGGGCGAGTTTCCATTCGATCCAAAGAGCAGGTTCAATGAACCCGAGGGACTCGGGGAATCGTTTCCGGGTCGGTCGGCCTGCCAGCGGAAGTCCTGCGGGATGGCCGCTGAACTGCTACTGTTGAACGAGGACGCTTGCAAATCGAATGGATTGGAGATGAAGCCTTGCGTTGTTGTTGCCGTGCCTGTCTTAGGCAACAGCGCGCCAGCTGCCGAGAGTGTGCTGCTGAATGTACCGCTCGCGGCGGACAAACCTCCCGTGAAAGCGGCAGTAGTTCCGTTCAAACCCGCCGGTCAGTGAGCCTCCCGAAAGCTGCAAATATCGCGCATCGGTGTAACCCGTATTCAAACTAAGGGTTCCACGGTCGTGATTGGCCCCCCGCTCAGTCCTGTTCCGCTGCTGATATTCGTGACCGTGCCGCCGGAACTGGGAGAAGCGTTGTGAGGGTAATCGTTCCTCCCAGAGCAACGTTACCGCCTCCCGACAGTCCCGATCCAGCGTTCACCGTGACCGAATTGTTGGCGAGCATCGCATTGGTCACGCCATTGGAAGGAATGCTGATCGTGCCGCTGCCGGTGATCGGTCCCCCGTCAGACCAGCGCCCGTGTTGACGCTGGTGACAGTTCCAGTACCAGTGCCGGGAAAGGTCTGATTGGGGGCAAAGGTGATAATTCCCTTGTTGTTGACGGAAATTCCAGTCTCGGTGATGTTCCCGGTGACCCCATAGAGCAAGTTAAGAGTTGCTGAGGTACTCGTGGTATTGTTGCCGACCGGTTCAGCTTGCCAGCGGAAGATATAATTCGCAGCCCGGCTCAAGATCGTATTGAACAACGAAGTCTGAATGTCCAGAGGATTGGAGATGTAGCCTTGCGAAGGCGTCGCTGTACCGCTGGGAGCTATGACGGTACCTCCCATGGCAGTGAATAGGCCTCGAATGTAGGCTGTTCCGTTAACGTCCAGCGTGCCGGCTGGGCTGGTGTTGCCGATACCTACATTGCCGCCCGATTCGAAGATGGCCGAGCTGACGATGTCGCAGTTGTCGGAGAACTTGGCGATCTGATTGGCGGCGCCGGTTCCATCCGCGCCTATGGAACAGAAGACCGTCGGTGACATGAGTAAAGGCGGTGTGCGAACGTCCAGAACCCAGGGGGCGCTTTGCGAATTTGTGAAACGGGCTGAGCGCTATTCGCCGGTTGAGCTGACGAATTTGCCGTTTGCAAGGACGAACGGGAGGCCGGTTTGCCTCCCAACATATCCGAGTCGGCTGCCTTGAGGGCATAGGCCACGCTTAGGAACAGAATTCGTGGCTGTTCCGAGTTGTCCTCCGCACGAACTCCAACCAGCGAGCTTCGCCGGCAGAAAAAATCTCTAATGGCAAGCCTACATCGTCGTTCGCCGAGTAACGTGCTATAACGGCGGACCAATCGAGATGCACCGTTTGGTACTCCTGCCAGACCGGAGACTGACCATTCGGGTCACTGTAGAGAGTAAACGTGATTCCGATATTGCCTGTGAGGGACTTGCCCGTATCATCATGGACAGATCCATTCGTGCGAATCAACCGAGGTACACTGACTACTGTAGAAGAGGCCGAATAAGATTGGAGTCCATCCACCTGACCCATTGCAAAGGCGCCATAGAACAGGTAGGCTGTGAACAAGCACACAGCAAGGCGACCAAAGCGCACAAACACCTCCTGCTCAGCGACTGTGGGGAGAGGGTTGAAAAGGCCGGGCGAGGGGGAACAGTGCCTGACCTGATGGCTTATTTTACGATAAGTGGGCTTAGGTTTGCAAAGACAAAATAAAACCTTAAAAACATTACAACTTGCAGCCATTTATGGCAATTCTCCAAATGGGTTAGCCGGATGAAGTGACCTTTGGATGAAGCACTTTTGGATACTCCAGGCACCAAAAGAGGAATTGACGGCCTACGTTTCTGAGTTTAGATGTGGCGGATACCCAGCGCCAAGCTATGCCGATTTCCTGAATCTGCTGCCTTTGCGCTCAAGCCAAATCACGGGAGAACATGAGAAAAATGAAAACGCTGATCGTGATGCTTTTTATGACAGGGCTACTGGCCCTCGCTTTTGCTCAGAGCGCCCGCGCGCCCGCGCACGTAACCCCTGCCGATGCAAAGAACCACATCGGCGAGACCGCAGTGGTCTGCGGAAAAGTAGTGGACGCCAAGGTTCCAGGTATGGAATCGCGGGCCACGGAAAGCCGGTAAACTTCGATCTCGATCAGCCGGGACCGAATCCCGTGTTCTATTTCGTAGCGTTCGGGGCGCAGCCGGGCGGCCCCAAGAGGTCATTGCCGCCTACCAGGGCAAGCACGTATGCGTGACCGGCAAGATCAACAGGCAGCCAGCGGGGGGCCATTCATCTTGGCAGAGGACCGTTCCCAGATTAAGACTCAACCGGAAACCAAGTAGCGGGATTAGCCCGCGACCCGACACTCGAAAACCGCGAAGCCGCAGTCGGTACGAACGCTTCTGGCGGCGGCCCGCAGTTTTATGACGTTGGATTTCGACAGCTGAGTCCGATGCGAAGCGCGAAAACATATCACTTACAGTATGGAAAGGGTCACGATATGAGGAAGAATCTTGCTCGTCTTCTTGTTGTTTTGGGAGGAGTCGAGTTATCTGCTCAAACCGTACTTCAACAGTTTGTGGCCGTTAGTAGCGGGGCAGGCACCGTCTCCGACATGGATCTTCCTCAGCCGACCGCCAAGGGCAGCGTTCTGATCGCGATGCCGGTGCAACTTTCCCTGGTGTCAAGGTTGTGAGTGTTACCGACAATGCACCCGATGGAGGGAACACGTATAAACAAGTCACCAGGTGCGACTTCATCTTGCGCGAAACAATCTCTGGAAATTTGGTACTGCGAGAACTGCAACCCAGGGGTGACCGAACTCAAATTTCATTTATCGGATCACGTGACAGCCAGTCTTAATGGTTTTCTTGAAGTTTCCGGATTGGCGTTATCCTCGGTCGTGGATGGAAACGGTGTTCACGTGACGACGGGACTGCCACGAGCGGAGGGTCGGAAGTTGGTCCGAGTATCAAGACCACCGCGAACGATTTCATTATTGCCCGCTATTTTTCTTCCTCCCCTCTTCCAACCGGGCGTCACTCCTGAGGGATGGAAGTACACACTTCTTATGTGTACGTGCTCAATGGAGCATCGGGGACCTATCAACCGACGCTAACCGGGGGGAGGCCGCGAGCAAGTACTGCATGGGCATGGCCGCGTTTCAAGACCGCTGCGGCCGTTCCTGGTTCACCGCCTGCTTCACAGGAATAAGGCGCAGCATCTCCCATACTAGATCCACCTCCTACTTTAGTGGCCTCTTTCGAGGGCACCAGGCCGCAGCGCTCTGCTTTTTCGAGGCATCGACACCCAGTTCTTGCAGCACCGTTTCCCGCAACTTCATGTATCCGATGGCGCCGCTCATGAAATGACCATTGATGAAGAAGCTCGGTGTTCCCTGTAATCCGAGCCGCTGGCCTTCCTGGGCATCATTTTTCACGCCCGTTGCTTGCTCTCCGCTATTAAGGCATTGATCGAAACGGGCGGTGTCGAGTTTCAGCGTGGTTGCCTGCTGTCTCAGGTCGGAAGTTTGAAGTCGTTTGGTTTGAAACAAGGAATCGTGAAACTCCCAGAATTTGCCTTGTTCGCCTGCGCAGTGCGCGGCCTCTGCGGCTTTGGCGGCAAGCGGGTGCATGGGAAGAGGGAAAGTCTTTGTAAACGACGTGAAACCTGGCTGCCGAATTGTTCCCGCAACCGGCCGAGATCCTCGTTCACTTTCTGGCAGTAAGGGCACTCATAGTCCGCAAATTCGATGATCTGGACGGGAGCGTTCACAGGGCCAAGCCGCGGAGCGTTCCCCACCTCGACATGAGCTTTGGGCTGGTCCAGTTCAACCACCACACCATATTGGCCTCGAAGTTCAGCAATATAAGCGTCATGCGCCTTCTTAATGCGAAGTTGGTGTACTGTATCGATGATTTTGCTTCGGGCCGACTCATAGGACTCGTCGGTTTGCACGCCTTCATAGTAGAAGCGAAGCTGATCTTCCGTCGGTTCCGGCACGTCGCTGGCGACATGGCGCTTGAATAATTCATCGAGCGTCACGCCTTCTTTCTTCGCCTGCATTTCCAACAGTTGATTGTCAATGAATTGATCGAGCGCATCCCGCTCGGCAAGATAATACTTGTATTTGGCTTGAAGCAGTTTTCCGGCTTCCTTGTCCTCCAACTCATGTGTAGTCACCTTGGTACCAGCAATTTCGGCGACTACAGTGGAGTCATTCTGGCCAACGGCTGGGACGGAAAAAGCGCCTAGAGCTATTCCCAATCCAAGCGCGATCAGAGTGTATTTGTTCGACATTGTGAAGATTTCCTCTCTTTCAAAAAAAGGGATTTTTTTGAGAATCAAGAGGGGGAGGGCCCAGACGCCAAGCATACCACACCCGGCGTCCGGGGTATTCGGGATTTACTTACTTCCGTAAGACCAAAGACTAAAAGTCGTGGTCTTCCGGTGTGCAGGTGCAAGGCAATCCGCTCAACAGTGAATCGTAGTAGCAGAGGTTCTGCAGCAGTGTTTCTTCCCCGCCGGCCAGGTTCGCGTCAGCGAACTTGGTCTCGGTGATGGCGTAGGTGGTCCCTTTGACAACCTGGATGTGCGTCGCCCAGCCACGCAGTCCGGCCGTCGGAATAACGTTGGTCGGGTCGGACGACGCAGGACGAGATGACCTTGATCACGCCACGAGTCGGCACTTTGCCGGTCAGCGGGGCGGCGGTCAGCTGAGTCTTCACGCTCTCCGAGAGCAAGCCGTCAGGCGTGATCTGGCAAGCGCAGCACTCCGTCAGTTCCTGGCTGTCATCGAACACGTAGAAGGCTGCCCACAGGTTGCCCCCTGTGTCGCCATCGTTGATGAAACGAACCGTTGCGTCCGGCGCCGCGGCAACGTTGTTGGAGAAATAGGAGACGAAGTAGATGCTATTGTCGCCCTTTACCGTGGCGGACTGAGCCAACGCGCTCCCAGCGATGCCCATCAGCAGCGCGATCGCCAGCATTAAAAGACTAAGCTTTTTTCATTGTATTGATCCTCCTCTTGGATACGCCGGACGCTGGGGGGAGGTCAGCTGTGGCGCTTGGGGAACTTTACCCTATCGCTGAGTTCTTTACAAGACTCCACGTGGCTTAGCCTAAAAAACTAGCTAAATAACTAATGCTTCTGGGTAGTCTCGCGGGGACCACTATATAGAGAATCTGCAGCGAAACCCGGTCATGCGCTGGAGCCGGCAATCCAATTCGCATAAGACTCTTATCGTTATTGCGGTCGAGCCTCTTGTTGGGCCCTCTCGAGTAGTTCCTTACCCTTCGCCTTCATGAGTTCCCCTAGAGCCTCAGGGGATAAGCCCTGTGGGGGAGGTGTCAGGCTACTGTCGTACTGGGGGGGCAAAACGGACGGCCCGGGCTCTCGGCGGTTTCCAATAGGGCGAGGCTTGAGGTTGGGGAGGGGCAACCGAGGCGGTACTCGGACCGTCCGCTTCCGGCCGTTGCAGCGATAGCAAGACCTGCGTGGGATCATCTGGGTGTTGCGGGGAGTTGACGATGATGAAATTGAAATGAGAACCATTCAGCAGTTGCGTCAATATATCGTTTGCGCGTCCCGGGCCACTGTGCTCAACGATGCGCTCCTGGCCGCTTCCAGGTGGAACGTCGATCGTCGCGCCGGTCTTCTCCGCGACCAGCTTCAGCACATCGGCCAGAGTCGCGTTTTCCGCATTAATCGTGAGCTGGCCGTTTCGATAAATGACCACGGGCGCATGTTCGGCGATGCACCCGTTCCCCCTTGCGCAGCGCTACCCTCAACCGGCAACGGGGACAAGATCGCGCCGGCTGCAGTGTTGGCTTCCAGCTACCGCGGACTTAGTTGACGGGGACCGCATGATAGTCAGGGGTGGCTGCTCGACCTTGCGGGCGACCTCCGACTTTTCAGCCACCGGAGCGGGGGCAACAGCCTGGGGCGGCGGAATCTCGATGCGGGCGGCAGGGGGCAATTCCCGGACGACTGGGGAGCTGCCACCACACTTGGCAGCGGGGGCGATTTGACGTTGCGAGCAACATTCCTTGGTTCGAGTGCGGCGGGGCAGCGACAACTCCTTGGGGCAGCGCGTACTCGGCGTGGGGAGACTGGCCCAGATCTCGGGCTAGCGGAGCAGCCGCAACGGCCTGTGGCAGTCCCGGCGACACGAGGCTGCGAGCAACGTCCACGGTTCGACGGTTGGAGGGGCGGCGATAATTTGGTGGGGTAGCGCGTACTCGACGGCAGGCGCGCGATTCGACTCATGGACCACGGGCGCAGCCGCAACCACGTTCGGCAGCGGCGGCAAATCGATGTTGCGGACGACATCCCATGTTTCAACCGCCGGCGCGACGTCAACTGCTTGCTGGGCAAGCGGCGATCTCGGGCGGGAGCCATGACCTAGGTCTTGGACCGCAGGAGCGGCCGCTACTGCATGCGGCGGCGGCAATTCGACGATGCGAGCATCGTTCCATGGCTGCATTGTTGGCGGAGCAGCGACGATTTGCTGCGGGCAGCGGGACCTCGACGCGGGAGGGATGGCTCAATTCTTGGACCGCTGGCGCTGATGCCACTACATGCGGCGGCGGAATTCGACGGTGCGAGCAGCACTCCATGGTTGAACTGCCGGGGGAGCCGCGATGACTTGCTGGGTCGCGCCGCGAATTCGACGGCGGGCGGATGATTCAATCCGACGACCACTGGGGCAGCCGCTACACATGGGGCTGCGGAGGCAGGTGGGCGTTTCGGGCGACGTCCCATCTTTCAACCGCTGGAGCGACGCCAACTGCCTGCTGGGGCAGCGGATTCTCGAGGCGGGGGCCATGGCCCAGGTACTGAATCGCGGGCGGAGCCGCTACGACGTGGGGCGGCCGAGGCGATTCGACGATGCGAGCTACTTCCCATGTCCGACCGCCGGAGGCGCGGCCACGATTTGCTGGGGGAACGACTTTAATTCGCTATGGCGGGAAATGTCTGGGCGTTCCACCAAGGGCGTGGCAGCCACCGCCTGCTGGGGCATCGGAACCGCGACGCGACGCGCCGAATTCAGATCTTGGACGACTGGAGCGGCTTCGACCGCCTGCGACGGCAGCAATGATTCGGCCTGCGGGGAATGTTCTGTCCTTGAACGACAGGATCCGCCAATGTTGCGGTCTTGCCAGTGGGAAACTGCGCAGAAGTAGCATTTAAATTCGTGGCAGTAGTGGTCTCAAGCCGAATCTCTGTCAATACCGAATATCTGGGATCGGAAACTAGAACGCCTTCCAAAATGACGACTCGCGGACTAGGAAGCGAAGACGGCGTTCGGTATACCCCCTGGTCGTCGATAGTCCCGCATGTTGCGCCGGAACAACCGAGCCCGGAGACGTTCCACCGTACTGCGACCGGTCTTCCCTCAGAGTCGGTCACATCGAAGCGCTGAGCTTGATTTACGGGAAGAGTTGCGCCATTCGGATGAATGACAAATCTGCGCGGAACCGCACGCATCGATCGATGAACAGTCAACTTTTGCGGGATGGTCGACGTGGATGCAACGCCAATCGAGGCCAGCAACCCGACTGTTATGATAACGCGAGCCAAGCCCCCTATGCGGGCAAGCGATTCCAGAATAGACCTCCTGCGCGAGAGACATTCACGTGATCGTACCTTGCTGGACTGTTCCTTCGCATAACCGACCCACTCGGGTCAGTCGCCAACCGGTAAGAGAAGCCGATTGGCTGTTTGGCTACAGTTCTTCATCCACGCTGCTAGGGGAAGTCTACAGCGGAATAGCTGGGGGAGGAAAAAACTTCGGAGGAGTAGACCCCTCCAGAAGCAATACCGCCGGAAACAAAATGGTCACTTGGATACGGTGGGTAAATCTCCATCATGTACCCATACTTCGACCTCCCGGCTAGATCATAGCGCTGAGGCATATACAGTTGACCACGCGGGACTCCAGGCGGCAATTCCACGATTGGACTAGCCTGTTTGTGTAGGCCATGATGGGCTAATCCTTTTGGAGTAGGACAAATGCACTGACCCTGGCCCCCGAATCCCTGCTTGACAAATTATGTCACGTGTACGATACTGCCCCGAGTAGTTTTTTAAGTTCCTGTGTCGTTCTTGCTCTTGCGCATCGCACTCCCCTCCTGAGCCAGAACTCAATTACGAATTCTTTGGTGCAGTGTGAGCGGAATAGGTCTGGTTACGCCCCCAAACGCAGGCCGATGCAAGTTACCCATTCAGGAGAGCGCCGTGTCAATGGTTCCGAGCGCCAACGGCTTTTTACTGTTGGATAGTTCATTGAATCTGATTGCAGCGAACCAGCCCGCCCTTCAAATCCTTTGCTTCCCCAGCCAGGCGGACCGGATCAAACAACCCAAGGTCTTTGTTGCTGACCGCGTGCGCACCACCCTCGTCGACCACCAGCATCAGGGCGGACCCGCTTTCGTCAGGGAGTTTAAATCGGGGAAGCGGCAGTACATCTGTAAGAGCTTTCAAGTGGATTGTCATGTGCAACCCGCCATGCAGGCCGCTTTCGCCGTGCTCCTGGAGCGGAATGCAGCGAGCAGTTTCTCTGCGCTTACGGAAATCTCGGAAGAGTTCGCCTTGACCCAGCGAGAACGTGAAACCGTAGAGTTTCTCCTGCAAGGTTTCACCAGCAAGGAGATCGCGAACCGCATGAACATTAGTCCGAATACGGTAAAGGCGTTTCTTCGCCTGGTTATGGTCAAAATGAAGGTTTCAACGCGTTCTGGAATCGCTGGGAAGATTGCCGGTTCGAGGCCAAACAACTGAGTGATGGGCAATCGGGGTTAGTCCGATTGAAGAATTTACATAACCAACGATTTGCGGCATGATGCCATGCTGTGACGTACCTCCCAGATAGAGAACGACGGCAGCATGAGCGTTTCCCGCAAGTGTTTGATGTCCGTGCGCGGAGTTTGCTCTCGGGTCAAACCCCCGGCCCTCTGCCCAAGGAATTCGGAGGGCGCATTCACAATCTTAGTAACGGCGGCGTTTGTATTCTGAGTTCGTGCCCGCTCCAGGCTTCGATGTTCGTGTGCTGCAGTTTCCCAGCGTCTGACGTTCCCGTGTCGATTCCTACGCTGATGCAGGTACGATGGACGGCCAAGCGGGGCAATAAAGCCAAGAGCTACATCAGCGGCCTTCAGTTCGTGGTCTAGGAATGCCAAGCAGTTTTTCCAATCGCCTCATTATTATTTTTCCCTCCTGACCGACGGCAACTAGCCCAAATAGATTAGTGGGAGTAATTCGTTTGGCTAGTCTTATTGGCTAGCCGCCCGCAGGCAGCAAATTCCCGCGGTGCTGGAGCTCTCATTAGCTGCGGTTGCACTTCGCTTTCCGACAGTGTTCGCCGATTGGAACGTTTTGAGCCGTCGGAAAATCAGCCGTGAACTCCAGCCACTACCTCACCATCAATCGCTGCATGCGCTGAGCACGGCCGGTCTGGTTATCGCAGTCGACTACCACGGCGCACAGGCGCACATCGCCCGCAGCGGCTTCGAAACGTGCTGGCATCCCGGTCAGGAAGCGTTCAATCACTAACTCTTTTTTCACCCCGATCACGCTATCGTAGGGGCCTGTCATGCCGACGTCGGTGATGTAGGCCGTCCCTTTGGTCAGGATGGTTTCGTCTGCGGTCGGGATGTGGGTGTGAGTGCCTACCACGGCAGTCACTCGCCCATCGAGGTACCAGCCGAAGGAAACTTTCTCGGAAGTGGCCTCGGCGTGGAAGTCCACAAAAACGATCTTGGCCTTGATCTGTTCCAGCAGGCGATCGGCATAACGATAGGGATCGTCGCTGGACCCCATGAACACGCGGCCCTGCAGATTGATCACCGCATAGGGGACGCCGTTTTTCTGGCCTTCGTAGACCCCCCAACCGGGCAGGCCGGCGGGAAGATTCGCCGGACGCAGCAACCGCCGCGCCGGACTATGCGGGTTGCCGTCGGCCATCTGGAAATATTCGATGATCTCGCGCTTGTCCCAGACGTGGTTGCCGGTGGTCATGACGTCGATGCCCAGATCGAAAAGCTCTTCGGCGAGCGGAGGCGTGATGCCGAATCCGGCGGCGGCATTTTCGCAGTTGGCGATGACCAGGTCGGCGGAGTGCTGCTTGACGAGTTCCGGCAGACGATCTTTGACGATCGTCCGGCCGGGACGGCCAAAAATGTCGCCGATGAAAAGAATGTTCAAAGTCAGTGTCCGTTGGTCGGTCGCGCGTGATCAGGCAGCGTCGTTTCGCACACGCCAACTCTGTGCAGTCCGACCAAATTGGGATGGTATCACGCATAAATCAAAGTACTGGATTCGGGCTTGGCTACTGGCTGCTGATTTCGGCGGTCTTCAGGAAATCGTAATTTCCGGAGGGATTCAGAGGCAGGTTTTGCACTCGCCGGGAATGCACCAGCACATTGTCGAGATACCACAGATTGATGTATGGGAGGTCGCTGGCAAGGATCGCCTGGATTTCAGCGTAGATCCGCTTGCGCCGGTCGAGGTCGGTTTCGGCGCGGCCCTGTCGATCAGAGCGTCGACCCGCGGATTAGCGTAATAGCTGCGGTTGGCGCCGTGAGGCGGAAATTTGCCGGAATGGAAAGCGTATTCGAAGATGTCGGGATCTTCATTGCCGCCAATCCAGCGCAAAGAATAAAGCTGAAAGGCGCCGCTGGTGACATCAGCAAAAAAAGTGGCGAATTCAAAAGTGCGGATGTCGAGCGCGATGCCCACAGTCGCGCAATTGCTGCTGAAGTACCGCCACCAGCAGGCGTGTCGTCTCTTCGGTCGAAGTCTTCATCGTGAGGTGAAAGCGGACACCATTGATCTGCAGCGGTAGCCCGCCGTCATCCAGAATCTTGCTTGCGCTTTGTCCGGAGCATAGTCATACCTCGGCACATCGGGGTTGTAGGCCCAGCTTTGCGGCGGAAGAATGCTGTTGGCGGGCTGCGCAAATCCGCGCCAGAGATATTGGATCATGGGCCGGCGATCAATGGCATAGGCAATCGCCTGGCGCACGCGCACATCTCGCAGAATGGGATCGCGCAGATTGAAGGCGAGATAGTGAGCACAGTTCCGGGCGCATGTTCGACTTCAGGTTGGGCTCCTTCTCGAGCGCAAGCACCATGTCGGAGGTCAGCGCATTGATGGCCATGTCGGCGCTGCCTTTGCGCAGTTCGAGCGCCCGGGTCGTGGTGTCGGGCACCACTGCGAAGCGCACCGCTCGACACGCGCCTTCGGGCCCCAATAATCGTCGTTGCGCTCGAGGACTACTTCTTTGTCCTGCTCGGCGCTGACGAAGCGAAACGGCCCCGACCGACTGGGTGGCTCGTCATTTCGTCAGGCTTCCAGAAGGAACGATTCCGATCGCGCCATCAGAAAGATTCCACAGCAAGGTTGAGAAGGGCTCCTTCAAATGGAAAACGACGGTGTAATCGTCCGGCGTGTCGATGTGATCCACAGAGCGGTACGCCGCGGCGCTTGGTGCTGCGAATCTTTCCCTGCAGCAGGGAATCGAACGTCCATTTCACGTCGCGGGAGGTGAGCGGCCGGCCGTCGTGAAAGCGGACTCCGTGACGCAGATGGAAGACGTAGGTCAGGGGATCGGGAATCTCCCAGCTCTCCGCCAGCCCCGGCTGACATTCAAATGCTCATCGCGGTCAGCAGCTCATCGAAGAGAAGTTCGTCAATGCGCTCCGATTGCGCGTCGATGCCCACCCGCGGATCGAGATTCGTGGGACTGCTCTCGATGATCATGACCAGCGTGTTGGGATCGGGCGGCCGCGAGCAGGAGAAGAGCGAAAACAACATGGCGGCGAATAACCCACAAGCGATTGTCATCGCTAGCGAGCGAACACCTGCCTTGTGCACGCTCAAGTCACTCCAAATCACGCATACGAGATCTTTCCCAGGATGGCTGGCCGCTTCGCGCCCGTAGCGGACGGGAACATTCGATGGCCGGCGGTGCCAGGTCTCATAGGCGAGAAGCGCAAAGGCGACCGCTTCCTTGGCTTCCGCCGGGAGGCCGAATTCGTCGGAGAAGCGGAGGTCGATGTCCGAGCGGCGCCAGTTGATCGCGCAACATATCCTATAAGCGTTGGATTTTTCGCTCCGCCGCCGGAGACAATCAATTCGTGGCACGCTTTGCGGTGCGCGAGTCAGCACATGAAGCGTCGCACCGCATCCGCAATCGATCGCGCTGTCAGGGCCGTTGCGGTCGCCACCACGTCAACTTTGCTTGCGCCGCGGCAAAGTTGCAGGAACCGGGCGACGATATTCGCGCCCGAACTCCTCGCGACCGGCGGTTCGGGAGGTTTTTGCGGAAAAATGGCGCGCGCAAGAAGCTGCCCAATCACTGATCCAGCACGCGGCCTGAGGCTGCGATCTTGCCGTCGCGGTCATAACGCTTATGAAAGAGTTCCTCCATCACCGCGTCGATCACCATGTTCCCGGGCCCGGTGTCGAAGGCAATGATCTGGGCAACCGAGGCGCCGGGAGGAATGGCGGTGAGATTGGCGATGCCTCCGATATTTTGCGCGATGCGTCCAGCGCGCGATCACGATAAAGCGAGGTAATCGAGGAAAGGGACGAGCGGCGCTCCCTTGCCGCCCGCAGCCATGTCCGCCGGACGAAAATCTGAAACCACCGGCACACCCAGGCGGGCTGCGACGACTGCGCCTTCTCCGGTCTGCCAGGTCACAGCGAGCTTGCGACCGAGAAAGCGCGCGGCTGCTCCCTGGTGATACAGAGTCTGCCCGTGGCAACCGACCAGATCGGGTTTCACGCGAAATTTGCGCGCGGTCGTCAGCGACGGCCTCTGCGTAGAGCTCTCCGAGCAGAAAGTTCAGGCGCGCCAGGTCGGCGACGCTTGCCAGTTCGCGCATTCATCAGTTCGAGAATTGCGCGGCGTACGGGAGCAGGGAATGGGTATTCCGCGTGGCCGAGCAAGGTGTGGCGCGAGGCATGCTGTGTGCAAGTCGTCGCGGCAGATTTTCGCCCGTCGATGCTGCAAATTGAACGAGAGCAACATTGATTCCATCGGCAGACGTGCCGCTCATGACGCCAGCCACGATCATCGACGCGGCCTCGCGTGTTGAGCGCTGGCAATTCGCAGCGATCTCCTCGCCGAATTCCCAAAGCTGGCGCGTGAGCTTTTCGCCATACTGGCGGAGGTGGCGGGCGGATTCGCGATGGCGAGCAGATGTCTTCTTCTTGAATGCCAGCACACGCCGTGCCGATTCTTGCGCACGCTCGCGCAAATCTCCTATCTCGCTCGACTTCCCTGATCAGGGTTTCATGCGCGCGCAGTATAAGTTCTTCCTGATGGCAGATCAGGCCCAGATCGCCGCCCGCGCGAATGTGACCAACTGCGCCTCCTCGATGGGAGCGGCCGCGAGCACGCCGCCCATCTCCAGGTCGTCGGAGCAGATAAGGCCGCGATATCCGATCTTTCTTGCGCAGGATATCGGTGATCCACTTCTTCGAAAGTGAAGCGGGGATGTGCGTTCTCCGGTGACTGCCGGAAACGCGGCGTGCGAAACCATGACCATCGGCAATTCGCGCCGCATGATGCGATAGGGAACGAGATCCTCGTCCCACACTTCTTCGAAGGACTTTTCGACCCGAGGGAGTTTGTGATGAGTATCGAGGGTGGCCTCGCCCAGTCCGGGAAAATGCTTGCCGCAGCCCAAAACTCCGGCATCTTCAATCCGCGCAGAAATTCGCGGGCGTATGCGACTACTTGTTTTGGATCAGCGGAGACAGCGCGCGAACTCATGACCTTCGCGAAGCTACGAATGCAAGATCGAGGACGGGAGCGAAATCCACATTAAAACCCAATGCCCGGCAGTTTTCGCCGATTACGCGTCCATGCTTGCGATAGAGTGCGCGATCGCCCGTGGCAAAGACTCCGCCGGCGAAGGCGCCGGTCCGGTCACGTTGCGGAAGCGATCGACCTGTGCCGCCTTCGAGGTCCACACAGGTTAAAAGCGGGGTGGCGACACACTTCTGACACTCACGGAGCAACGCGTGCGTTTGCGCGGCGGTGGAGATGTTGCGAGCGAACAGGATCACGCCGGCGGGCTGAATTTTCGCGAGCAGGGAGGCTAGCGCGCGGGGACATCTCCGTTCCGTCGAAGCCGATGATCAGGAGTTGGCCGATTGTGCATGCCGGAGCTTAGATAGCTGTAGGAGTGACTTGGACTCTGCCGGTCGTCGTTCGCTGATTCGATGCAAATCTCGCTCGGATCTATTCAATCTGTTTCTTCAACTCCGCCAGCAAGTTTAGCGCCTCCAGCGGCGTCAGCCGGTTCAAATCTACCGCGCGAAGCTTTTCCAGCACCGGCTGCGACAGCGGCGTGAAGATCGTCAACTGGGTCGGACGATCGGGCTCCAGCGCCGGGCGTTAGGTGCCCGGTGAGGCGGCGTTCGGAGGATTCGTGCTCGGCCAGCACTTCGCGAGCGCGCACTACGACTTCGTTGGGCAGTCCGGCCAGCTTGGCCACTTCGATGCCGTAACTGCGGTCGGCAGCGCCGGGTTCGACTTTGCGCAGAAAAACGACGCTTCCACCAGTCTCTTTCACCGAGACGTGATAGTTCTTCACTCCGCTCAACTGCTCGGCCAATTCGGTCAGCTCGAAATAGTGGGTGGCGAATAGAGTCTTTGCGCGCACTCGCGCGTGGAGATATTCGACGGCGGCCCAGGCGATCGCCAGCCCGTCATAAGTCGAGGTGCCGCGGCCGACTTCGTCGAGCAAGATCAGCGATCGCGGGGTCGCGGTGTGCAGAATCGCCGCCGTCTCGGTCATTTCGACCATGAACGTCGAACGGCCGCGCGCCAGGTTGTCGCTCGCGCCGATGCGGGTGAATACGCGGTCGACAATTCCCAGCCGCGCAGACCGCGCGGGAACGAACGAACCCATCTGCGCCATGATCACGATCAACGCCGCCTGACGCAGATACGTGCTCTTGCCGCCCATGTTCGGGCCGGTCAGCACCACGATGATTGTGCGTGGTTCGCGAGTTCAAGAAAAGATCGTTGGAGACGAAGCGTTCGCTTCCCGCGGCCAGTTCCTGCTGCTCGATCACCGGATGTCGCCCGTCGATGATCTCGAGATCGCTCGGACTGCTCCGGATTCTCATGAACTGTCGGCCGGCAGTAATTGCGCAGGGCCGCGATGTGTGCCAGGCAAGCGAGCACGTCGACTTCAGCCAGGGCAAGCGCGGTTTGGCGAATGCGTTTGGCCTCAGCGGCAATTGCGGATCGCAATTCGGCAAACAGGCGCCGCTCGATCTCGACAATCTTTTCCTGGGCGTCGAGAATCTTCGATTCATACTCTTTCAGTTCTGGAGTCGTGAAGCGCTCGGCATTGACCAGAGTTTGTTTGCGTTCGTAATCGGTGGGCGCGTTTTGCAGGTTGGCTTTTGAGATTTCGATGTAGTAACCGAAGATCGAATTGAACTTTACTTTGAGCGATCCGATGCCGGTGCGCTCGCGCTCGCGCTGTTCGACCTGCGTCAGATATTGCTTCGAGTTTCGGCTAAGGTCGCGCAGTTCGTCGAGATCTTTATCAACTCCTGCAGCGATCACGCCGCCATCGCTCAGGGTAAGCGGAGGTTCGGGGACGATCGTCTGTTCGATTTTCTGGCGCAGATCGGCCAGTTCGTCGAGAGATGCGTGCAGTGCGGCGAGGCGCGGCAGACGACAATCCAGCTATCGCGCTGCGGACTTTGGGAATCCGCACGAGCGACGCCGCCAGCGCCAGCACGTCCCGCGGATTTGCCGTCTCCAGAGTTACGCGACTGAGGAGTCGTTCCAGATCAAGAATTCCGTCGAGTGCTCGCCGCAATTCTTCGCGCCTGACGATATCTTTCACCTGCGCTTCCACCGACTCAATCGGGCGTTGATCTCCGCCGCATCTAGCGACGGACGAAGCATCCAGGCCCGTAGCAGACGCTTGCCCATCGGCGTTACGGTCGCGTCCAGACAGCGGAACAGCGTTACGCCATCATCGGTTCCAGCAAAGAGCGGTTCGATCAATTCCAGATTGCGCACTGTGACTGCATCGAGCACCAGGCAATTCTGGCGCTCATAGAAGCCGATGCGGTCGATGTGATCGAGCGTGCCACGTTGGGTGGAGCGGATGTAATACAGAATTGCTCCCGCGGCGGAGGCGGCTGCCGGTTTTCCCGCCAAGCCAAAGCCCTCCAGCGATAGCACGCCGAAATGATTCTCAAGCAACGGCATCGCGTGGTCGGGAGCAAAAATCCAGTCATCCAGGGGAGTTTCGGTCCAGCCCGCCTCGTGTCGACCCGGCGTTACGGCTGCTGCTGATCCCTTGGCAGATGACCGCCAGGAGTCCTCTTTGTATCTTCAAACAGTGGCGCAGACGATCCATAGAGCAGTTCTTTGGGACGCAATTGTTCAAGTTCTTCCTGAATGCGCCGCCCGGCAGCCTCGCCCGGCAAACTCCGTTGCACGGAACTCGCCAGTCGAGAGATCGAGAGCGGCGAACCCTACGCGATCCCCTACGGTTGCGACGGCGGCAAGAAAATTGTTGTCCTCGGCGTTGAGCGAAGAGTCGGCGGCTGTGCCGGGAGTGACCACGCGCGTCACCTCTCGTCGCACAAGTTCTTTGCCAATCGCGGATCTTCCACCTGTTCGCAGACTGCCACTTTGAAGCCACGGCGGATCAGCTTGGCGATGTAGCCTTCGGCGGCGTGATAGGGCACTCCGCACATGGGGATGTCGACACCTTTTTCTTTGTTGCGCGAAGTTAGAGTGATCTGCAACTCGCGCGCGGCGAGAATGGCATCGTCAAAGAATAATTCATAGAAGTCCCCGAGCCGGAAGAAGAGCAGAGCATTGGCGTGCTCTTTCTTGATCGCGGCATATTGCCGCATCAACGGCGTTGAGAAATCGGACATTAGAGCGATGGGTAATTTGTAATTTGTAATTGGCTAATTTGCAATCTTATCGAGTCAATCCATTTGACTCCGGTCTCGCCTTTTGTTCTTCTTACGTCCATGGAACTTCGCAAAGATCCCATCACCCGTTCCTGGGTGATCATCGGCGATGACGTTGCCGAACCCGCTCCGCGTTCTCAGGCTTGCCAGTTTTGCAGCTCATCCGCCGAGTCTGCGCAGGTGGTCGCCACATTGCCTGGCGTAAGTGGTAATTCCTGGTCGGCCCGTTCGGTTGTCCATCCGCAGGCGCTCTATCACATTGAGGGCGAAGCCGCGCGCCGCGGCGAAGGCTTATACGATCGCATGCGAGCGGTCGGA
The DNA here is from genome assembly GCA_963709055.1 of uncultured Acidobacteriaceae bacterium. Lineage (GTDB taxonomy): Bacteria > Acidobacteriota > Terriglobia > Terriglobales > Acidobacteriaceae > Acidiflorens. The sequence goes on along the minus strand of CAVPUZ010000010.1, from coordinate 579,174 downwards.
GCCCACGAGGTTCTGGTCGAAAATCCCCGCCATGACGGGCATATCTGGAATGCGACGCGACAACGAAGTGGAACAGTTCCTGCGATTGGCCGCGCTACGCATTCAGGACCTAAAACGCGACCCTCGTCTCAAATACGTCAGCATCTTCAAGAATCACGGAGACGGTGCCGGCCAGGAGTTTGACCACCCCACTTCGCAACTTACCGCAACTACCTTTGTGCCGCGGCGCGTGCTCTACGAACTGCGCGCCGGGCGCGACTATTTTCAAAGCAAGGAGCGCTGCGTTTTCTGCGATATCATCGCCCAGGAAGAACGGCAGAATGTGCGCGTGCTCGAAATGCGTGGAGAGTATGTTGCCATTTGTCCGTACGCTCCGCGCGTTCCCTACGAGACCTGGATTTTGCCGCGGACGCATGAGGCCGCATTCGAGAGCACGGCTACTTCGCGCGTCAGCAATATGACAGACTTGGCTGCCCTGCTGCGTCGCACTCTGCAACGTATCCTCACAGTCGCCGCTTCATTCCACCTCGTGCTCCATACTTCACCCAACAGCCAGCATCCTTCCGAGGCGCTCGGTTACTGGCAGACCCTCGATGACGACTACCATTGGCACATCGAGATCCTGCCCATTCTCGAAGCCAAAGCGAGGTCCTACACCTTTAAAGAGACTTATTATTCTCCGCTTACGTCCGAGACCGCCGTCAAGCGTCTACGCGAGGCGAAACTTTGATCCAGGACACTGATTTCATGACAACGAAAGTCACAGTGGAGAGAACAATTGCCGCCTCCTTCGCCATTGCCCGGGCAGGGTCAGCCTGTTTGTCCTTATTTTCGCTACTTTTGTTTCTAGGCGTTTCCGCGGCCGCGCAAACTGCTCCGCCACCTCCCAGCGAGAAGCAGCAAGTGCTCTGGACGAAGTTGGAGAAATCCATTTTGGAGGTCGACCGCAATCTCGACGGCGTCATGGGCGTCGCCATCGTCGATCTCACCGACGGCCATAGCTACCTGCTGCATGCCAATGACATTTTTGCGCAAGCCAGCTCCATCAAGATTTGCGTTCTTGCCGAGCTTTATCGCCAGGCTCAGCAAGGCAAACTCAAGCTCACCGACCTCTACACCGTGAACGCCAGCGATCTGGTGCAGGACAGCGACATTATGGGAGGCCTCACGCCGGGCGTCACCCGGATCACTCTGCGCGATCTGGCCACGATGATGGTCGCCGTCAGCGACAACTCGGCTACCAATGTACTAATCGACCGCGTCGGCATAGATAACGTCAATGCGTTCCTAAGCTCGCAGGGCCTCGCGCAGACTCGCCTGCGGCGCAAGATGATGGATGTCAAAGCCGCCGCCGAAGGGCGGGAGAATATTTCCACTCCCAACGAGATGATGAAGCTGCTGGAATCCCTTTACCGGGGCGAAGTTCTCAACAAGGAGATGACCGACGATTTCTTTAAAGTCCTATCCACTCACAAGGACAGCTGGATTCCGCGCCTTCTTCCCGACGGCTTGAAGATTGCAGACAAACCAGGCGCTCTGGAAGGCGTGCGCAACGATTCCGGCGTGGTCTTCGTCGAAAACCGTCCCTATGTGATCTGCGTGATGACGAGCTACCTGCGCAACGAGCGCGCAGGAGAAGAAGCCATCAGCAATGTTTCGCTCGACGCATGGCGTATGTTCGACCGTCTGGGGCGTGCCAGTGAGTATGGCCGCGTAGTATCGACGGCCAATAGCAGCAAGTAGCGCTGCGAGCTTCGAGCCGCGAGCAACCAGTTCTCCTCGCTCTGGGCTCGCCGCTCGAAACTCGCGGCTCGAGGCTACTTATGACAGTCCGCCGACTCAAAACCTATGCCGGATCGCAGGGATATGTGTACCAGTATTATTTCGTCGGAAAGCGCCCAGCCGCCGACCCTCCGGAAACGACAGAATACATCTTCGATGTCACGTCCGATCGCAAGCTGACGTACTCCGTTAGCGTCCTGTTTCCGCGTTCGGTCGTCCTTGGATGGGCGGAATCCCATCGGCGCGCTCTGAGCGATTCCGAGCAGTACGCCGCCGTCAAACTAAGACTGTTCCGTGCCTTTGACGAAGTGGAAGACATGCAGTCGGAGGGCCGCCAGTTGCTAATTGATGAGGCCTTCCTCGGAGAAGCGCTGCCGTCACTGGGCGTCGAATAGTCTCGTTGTGATCTACGTCACATGCACTTGTGATAACGCCCGTTTTCCCGCGCCTGCCGTACGCGGCAAACTATAATTGCCACGGCGGGGTGGGGCAGGTATCCTCCGGTCGGGGCAAGCACCAAGACTTTTATGACGCTGATCTGGCTACGGGTTGCGCTGGTCTTTTATGCCGTGGGATTGCTTTACGCCCTGGTTGCGCTCACCCGTACCTCCGAAGTTCTCAGCAAGATCGCCCTCCATGCCTCGTATCTGGGCATGGTTTTTCATCTGGTCTCGCTTACCGAGGCCGTCGTGCAAAGCGGGCAGCTCACCTCGGCCTCGATTCATAACTCCGAATCTCTGCTGGCTTTTTTGATCATGGTCGTCTTCATGCTCGCCTACCTGGTGTATAAGACGACGACTCCGGGTATCGTAGTTTTTCCACTGGTTTTTCTGCTGACGTTCGTGGCTGCCACCGGTCAACAGCCTTTGGTCTTCACGTCGGTTGCCGTCCGGCGCGGATGGCTCTTCGTTCATATCCTGATGATTTTTACCGGCTACGCCGCGCTATTCCTGAGCTTCGGCGCCAGCATTCTTTACCTGCTGCAGGAGCGCGCCCTGAAGTCGAAAAGTTCGAGTGGAATGTTTGTGCGCTTGCCCGCTCTTCAGGTGATCGACGATATTGGTTACCGCTCCCTGATGCTTGGCTTTCCATTCATGACATTGGGCTTGATTGCAGGCTCGGTGGTTGCCGAATCGGCGTACGGCCGAGTTGACTTCTTTGATCCCAAGATTCTGCTTTCCGTCTTGATGTGGGCCGTCTATCTGCTCATGGTGTACACGCGTCTGAATGCTGGCTGGCGCGGGCGCCGCGCCGCCATGCTCGCCAGCGTCGCCTTCGTGACCGCGATCGTAGCCTGGATCGCCAACTACTTTAGCGGAATGCACAGGTTTATCGCGTCATGAGATTTCAGCTTATTGGCGTGAACCACAAGACCGCCCCAGTCGAAGTCCGGGAGCGCCTGGCGATTCCCGAATCCCGCCTTCCCGATGCCTGCAAGAAACTGGCCGAGCATCCTTCGGTTGCCGAAGGTATGATCGTTTCCACCTGCAACCGCGTGGAGTTCATCGCCAACATGAAGAACGGCACGGGCGATCTGCGCGAGTTCATGCGCGAATATTTTCAGATCGATCCCAGCCAGTTTGAAAGCCATCTCTACGAGTTTCGCGAAGACGAGGCCATCCGGCATGTCTTCCGCGTCGCCGCCAGTCTCGATTCCATGGTCGTAGGCGAGCCTCAGATTCTGGGTCAGGTTAAAGAGGCCTATGCCACGGCCCGCGCGGTGGGAGCGGTGCGCGCCCAACTCGACCAGTTGCTCACACGAGCCTTTGCGGTGGCCAAGCGCGTACGAACCGAGACTGCCGTTGGATCTTCATCGGTTTCGATCGCGTCGGTCGCAGTCGAACTCGCCGAGAAGATTTTTGGCAGCCTGAACGGCAAATGTGTGTACCTGGTCGGTGCCGGGAAGATGAGCGAACTTGCCGCCCGTCATCTGCTGGCACACGGCGCGTCTTCGATCTTCGTCGCTAATCGCACCTATGATCGCGCGATCCGCCTGGCAAACAAATTCAACGGGCAGGCAATCGAATTCAACCGCCTCCACGACACATGCGACAGCGCTGATATTGTCATTACCTCGACCGGAGCGCCACACTTTATTTTCCGCCCCGAGCATGGCGAGAAATTTCTTTCCCGCCGCCGCAACCGTCCAATGTTCTTTATCGACATTGCCGTTCCACGCGATGTCGACCCGGAGATGAACAAGCTTGACGGCATCTTCGTCTACGATATCGACGACTTGCAGCAGGCGGTCAGCTCCCATGTAGCGGATCGCAAGAAGGAGGCCGAAAAGGCCGAAGCCATTGTCAACGACGAAGTCTTGAAATTCCACGCTCGTCTCCAGACGCTCGACGTTGTGCCGACCATCGTCAGCCTGCAAGATCACCTGGAAACGATTCGCCAGGCGGAGATCGATCGCGTGCGCGGACGCCTTGGGCCGTTAACCACCGATCAGGAAATGGCGGTGGAAGCCCTTACCCGCGGCATTGTCAACAAAATCATGCACACTCCGATCAGCACTTTGAAAACAGCTGCCCGCGATCCCGAATCCACCACCGTAGTCGACCTGGTGCGCCGGCTCTTCAATCTTCGTGACCGCGAAAAAGACAGCGAAACAGAGGTTGTGGGCCAATCGAACACTCGACCGGGAGCGAAAAACTGATGGCCCGCCTGCGCATTGGCTCCCGCGGCTCGCAGCTGGCTCTCTGGCAAGCCCGTCATATTTCCGATCTGCTGCGCGCGCAGGGCCACACAGTGGAACTGGAGATCATCAAGACGACCGGCGACAAAATCACCGACGTTGCTCTGGCCAAGGTTGGTACCAAGGGCATGTTTACGAAGGAGATTGAAGAAGCTCTCGTCGAGAACCGAGTCGATCTCGCCGTCCACAGCTTGAAGGACTTGCCCACCGAACTTGCCTCCGATTTCGAAATTGCCGCCATTACCGCGCGGGAGAATCCGCGCGACGTGTTCTGTTCGGTAAAGTTTGCGAACATCGAGGCGCTTCCGCTCGGCGCCAATGTGGGCACGAGCAGCCTGCGCCGCCAGGCTCAGTTGAAGGCGATCCGCCCCGATCTCAACATTCACCCACTGCGCGGCAATGTGGATACGCGTCTGCGCAAACTCGAAGCCGGAGAATACGATGCCATCATTCTCGCGGCCGCTGGCCTGAACCGCCTGGGCAAGACGCAGCTTGTTCGTCAGGTGATTCCGGCTGAGGTCATGACGCCAGCCGCAGGACAAGGCGCTCTGGGCATCGAAATTCGCAAAGGCGATACCAACACCCGCATGCTTTTGGCGTTCCTCGACGACGCGCCTGCGCGCTCTACCACTACTTGCGAGCGGGCTCTGCTCAACAAGCTAGGCGGCGGTTGCCAGGTGCCCATCGGCGCCTTCGCGGAGATGCGCGGCGGCACGCTTCATCTGAGTGGACTTGTGGCGCATCCTGATGGCACGAAAGTCCTGCGCGAGTCGCGCGAGGGTACCGATCCCGTCCGCCTCGGCGAAGAGGTCGGCAAAACGCTCCTAAGCCGCGGCGGTGATGCTATTCTCGAAGAAGTGTATGGCGAAGGCTTCGCCCTTCCGCAGCAACCATAAACCAGTTGTCAGTTGTCAGCTCTCAGTTCTCAGTAACTCCGTGAAATCGAATATGTGTTATAGATGTTCCGACGAAGTTGCTTCTTGCTCAAGCACGTATGATTCTATTTTAGCTGAGAGCTGAGAGCCATTTCATGCGCAAGCCAAACGAGAATCATCCGCTCACCGGAACCCGCATCCTGGTTGGACGCGCTCGCCATCAGGCCGGGAGCCTATCGTCTAGCCTGCGCGCTCTGGGCGCCAGTGTGATTGAAGTTCCGTTTATTGAGATTCGCGAGCCGCAATCATCTGCGCCGATGGATCAGGCGCTGAAAAATCTTGGGACCTACGACTGGCTCATTCTTACCAGTGCCAATGGTGTTCACGCGATGTGGGAAAGGCTTCGCAAACTTCGCATCACCGGCCGGCATCTGAAGCGCCATTTCAAACGCCTCGAGATCGCTGCCATCGGACCGGCCACGAAGAAAGCGATCGTCAAGCATGGTTTTAAGGTTCAGATGATGCCAGAAGAATATGTTGCCGAGTCGGTTGTGAAGGGACTTCGGGACAAGGTAAAGGGTAAGCACATTTTGCTGGTTCGGGCCAAGGTTGCTCGCGACGTGATTCCGGATTCCCTGCGTGACGCCGGAGCGACAGTGGATGTGGTCGAAGCTTACGAAACTGTCGTGCCCGAAAAATCGCGGGTGCGTTTGCGCGAGGTCTTCAAGAATAAGGAACGCCGCCCGCACGTCGTGACCTTTACCAGTTCCTCCACTGTGCGGAACTTCGCTGAACTGCTCAGCCGGCCAAAAGCCGGTGCACCCAAGTCCGGTGCGTCCGACTCCAGTGCACCCAAGTTTGGCGCGTCCATGGCGACCGCACTGAAGAACGTTCAGTTCGCTTCGATTGGTCCGGTCACTTCGGGGACGCTACGTGAATTACAACTGCCGGTCTCGATCGAAGCCCAGGAGTTCACAATGGGCGGATTGATTCGTGCGATTGTGCTCGCCCGCTATGCCCAGCCTCCGGGTTAGGTCTGCCCGCGGCTGCTATTCCGGCTCAGGCTCCGCTATTCCCATCTGCGGATCGATGGCATCGAGATAGGCCTGCATGTGTGACTTGCCCTCGGGAGACAATCCCGAAAACTCGATCCCGTTGCCAACTCCCGGATCGCACGTTCGCACCACCGCGGCGATGTTGATGTGCTCGGAATCGAGCCAGAAATCCAGTCGCACAGTGGTGCCTGCGGGCATTGGCATCATGCTTTCGACATAGCATCCATTCCCGCTCACGTCGGTGGTATTGATGCGGACCGGAGTCTTCAGGCGCTCATCGCGCAATTCGATAGGGAAGCCAATCTTATGCCGGTAAAAGCGCCGCCGATTCAGGTCCGAAAACGACGCAGCGCCGGCCTCTTTCGAAAGATATTTTGTCCACGGGCATTTCTGGTTGGAGAGCAGCCGGATGCCCACCTGATTCTTTTTCGTCGTGCCGGCGTTGACCACCCAGATCACGGTGCAGCGGGCCTTTTGCTCCTCGCATTCCACCCCGATCACGTCGCCCACCTTGAGTTCGCTCTCCACGCCGTTGAGCAACGCTCCTTCAGAACTGACGTTCTGCGCCCGCGCACGCTGCGAAAATGCCCGGCTATCGGCGGTGAGTCCCCAGATGCGCACGGGTAGGTCGACCGTAACGCGCGGTTCTGTCGGAGGCTTCGCCATTGTCGTCTTTTGCATTCGGACGCTGCCGATCGGACTATGCCGATGATAACCTAACGGTAACGTCTCCGATATTACATAGTAGCGCCGCTCGGTGCACGACAGGAGCAACACTTTTGGTGCGCTAATCAGGCCTTCGGTTGCGCCAGCTCCCGGTAGCTGATCACCCGGATCTGCTGCTTCGCCAGGAAATCCTTGAGTTCGGGCGACGTGAGCAACCTGCGTTCCCGTTCCCGCGCTTCGATCAGACGAGTGTGGACGGCGCGCAGATCGGCGTCCGCGTAGCCAGGATGGCATACCAGTTCCCATGTGCCTTCGGGCAGGCTGGTAAGCGCTTGTTGCAGCAGAGTGGCATCGAGCCAGCCGGTTTCGATCACTCCAATTACACCATCGGGCGCGCGCAAGCCGGCGCGTGGCGTCTGCCGTCGGAAGCCACCTGCAAATGTATTAAGGATCCGTACCTGGCCATAGCGCTTTAGCAGAGCGCGCTTGCCGGCAAACTGCTGGGCCATGATGGCTTTCCTTGGAACGAATGGACTGCGGATGGCGCGCACACCGCAAATCCTCGCGGCGCGCAGCATTGCCGAGAGAATTTCAGGGAAGATGTGCGCGTGCTTATGCGAGTCGAGGTGCGTCACTTCCAGACCGGTCGGCTTGAATTTTTCTGATCTGGGCGGTGATCTCGGTGACCAGTTGCTCGCGATCGAAGCCTCCGAGAGTCGCGCGCGCGGCAAAGGCGGAAAGGCTCGCGAAAAACTTTTCAGGCTCGGCCGAGCGGATGGCGAGAAGCGTATCCACAGCTCCGGGCGGCGAGACGGGAGCGCCGTCGGTCAACACGACATGGCATCCGACTGAGAGCCGAGGCAGCGCGCGGGCGGCTTCGACTGCATCGCTGAAGGCGGCGCCGTTGGCCATCAGGGTGGTCGATGATACGACTCCCTCGCGGTGCGTCTCCACGATGGCGCGGTTCACTCCGGCGGTCAAACCGAAATCGTCCGCGTTGACTATTAATTGGCGCACCGGAAAAGTGTAGCAGCCATCGCATCCGGTGTTGGCCTCGCGGAGTCCATGAGGACGCAATCATTGAACGCAACCAAGCACGAGTTTGACCGGCAGGGAAGCGTCCAGTATTCTCAACTTAAGTTTTTCGTCGGCGCGAAACGCTTAATCCTAATTCTTCGCGTCGTTCCGCTTTGGAGCGGGCGGTTAGCTCAGCTGGTTAGAGCGCCTGCCTTACAAGCAGGAGGTCGCAGGTTCGAGTCCTGCACTGCCCACCACTTGCCCGCTTGTCCGTCTCGGAACGGACATCAAGTGGAGTTAACTCCGAGTGGAAGGTTCGAAGAGTTGCACCGATTGCGCCTTTGGTCTGGATCGTTTCTCCCCCCAAGCTTCCGGTCGTTGTCTAGGTAATATCGTTTACTGCTATCCGATCATGGTGGGTATCCCCCATTAACTGGTCTTTGAAAACAAACGAGTTAGAGGTCGATTTCCCCCAGGTCTTTGAGGAATAAAGGTTTATCTTCATTTCCTCGTAAAGTATAGATAATACAGGTATTAGCTTGATATCTCCGTTTTTTTGGCATGCTCGTGTTTTTCTGTCTTATGTTTGTTTCTTAGTCTGGTATGTCAAGCAAGGCTTTTCGCTGTGGAGGAGTGAGGTGCCCCGGAATATTTAAGGGGCGCGGAGTGTATCCGCGCCCGTTGGTCGATCCGGCGCAAGAAAAAGGGCACGCCGAAAAGCGTGCCCCCAAGATTTCAACGGTTCCCTGGCTAGTTACTGAATGGTCAAGTTGAACGTGGGCATCTTGGTTACCGATCCAGTTCCCGATCCCTCTGTCACCGTCACCGTTATTGGATAGGTGCCAGGCGGCGTCGGCGTCTTGATGTTTACCGTGGCGCTGCCGCTCTTAGTGTTATCCGCCTGCGATGTTGCGGTGACGGTTACCGCTCCCGAAGGAACGGAGGTTGGAGCGGTGTACAGTCCCGTTGCACTGATCGAGTCCGTTGTTCCGCCCGAACTGATGGCCCACATGACAGCCGTGTTCGATGATCCGGTCACAGTCGCCGAGAACTGCTGGGTCTGCGCCGGTGCGCCCGAAAGGTTGGGCCAGAGGGTGCTTACCGAACCCGGGCTAACGCTGACTGCGACTGGAGCGGGTGGAGTACTGCTACCGCCTCCGCACGCCACCATCAATCCCGTCAGAACCAGCATGAGGCAGAGTCCGACGATCTTGTAGCGGCGGGAGATCTTGCCACTGCCGAGACCGACCAGCACCACGCCCGCCAATGGGAGAGTTAACGGCAGCCAGAGACGCGGGTTCTGGTTCTGCGCTATCCGCCGTGTGCCGGAGCGTATAGCGCCACCTGCCGTGCCAGCGAACGGGCCAGCGGTATTGACGGTAATCATCACATCCGTTGCCGAGGAGCCCGAGGCAAGCGGAGACACCGGAGAGAATGAGCAGGTAGCGCCCGCCGGGAGTCCGGAGCACGAATACGACACGCTACTGGTGAAGGTGGTGCCGCCCACCGGAGTGAGCTGCATGCTGGTGGTGGTCGTCTGGCCCGGACTGGCAGAGGTGGGATTTGTTAGAGTGCCGGGCACGGTGAAGGTTCCAGTCACGGTCAGACTGACCGATTGGCTTTGCGTGATGGTTCCGTCAGTTCCCTGGATCGAGAAGTTGAATGGTCCGGCGGAGGCGCTGTTGAGCGTGACCGTGAGATTGGTCAGCGAAGTCAGCACAATCGGGTTGGACGAGAACGAGCACGTTGCGGGCGCGCCTGCCGTACAGGAGAGGGTTACTGTGCCGGAGTAGCCGTTCTGTGGGGTTAGCACGATGTTCCAGGTGACGTCCTGGTTAACGATCGTGGAAGGTGGAGTAGCGGTAACGGCGAGCGTGAAGCTCGGCCCAGTCACTGGCAAGCTGTATTCCCAGATGCCGCGTCCATAGGTTGAGACCCTCAGCTTCTTGACGTTACCGGAGTCGAAAATCCGTATTGCCGAGGTGGGAACGTTTGGCAAATAACCGGTTGCTCCCGGTGCAGACGGTGTCCCGACTTCACTCCATGAAGGGCTCGTGGTGGAACTGACAAACAGGCCCACGTCAGTTGCGGCATAGATTTCAGCCGTCTGCGTATCTACCAACACGTCGTTGACGGGGGCGTCGGGTAATGCGGTGCCGCCAGAGCCGCTCCAGTCAGTCCAGGCACCTCCCGCATTCGTCGTCTTCCAGACGTGGGGAGTGCCGAACCCCATTACTCCGACGTATGCGGTGTCGCCGGTGGCGTCGGAATTGTCCATGGCCACGGAGGAGAGCGCATAGTTTGAGGGATTGATGCTTCCAGTGACGTTGGACAACTGGGTAGTGGATGCGTTGGTTGTCGCCCAGACCGCGCCACCTGTGCCGAGTCCATAGGCAGGACCCAAGCCGAACGTCACGGCGTAGATCACGTTGGAGAGGCCGTTATTGTCTAATGGTCCGCCGGCAGCGAGGCCATGGACTTGGTTGGTTTCTCGGCCACCGCAGAAAGTACTGTCATCGGTATCGAAGTTCGGACTTAAGGAAATGAAGGTGCCGGTTGCCGTGTCTCCGCGCCACACACGACAGGTTCCGATGAGCATTTCACCGCTATTCTGCGGATCCAGAATGAAGGGGGTATAGAAAGCTCCGAAATCTATGTTTCCGATTAGGTCGGGGCTGGCGAGGTAATTGAAGGTATTATCGTTGCAGCCGATACCGGACTCACAGATGCCAATCTCGGAGCCCGGGTTGGATGCGAACCACTCGGTTGTGCTATCGGGATTGATGGCATTGTAGCCGCCGTCTCCTCCAAGCACAGTAATGAATTGTGAGCTTGTTGTGGCCGTGCTGGTAGCAGGTGAGCCGTTGTCCTGCGTGCCGCCCAGCAGTGTGTTCTGATCGGTGGGGTGGATCGAGAAGGAAACGAACTGCGTCATGGAGCCCATGCTGGCATTAAGATTGTCAAACTGATTAGTCCCGGCGGTGCTGCATGATCCCACCTGCAAGCCAGTGAAACCGTCGAGCGCGCGATAGATGCCGCCGTCATTGCCGAAGTACATGATGTCCTTGCCACCGACGACGAGGAAATCCAATCCATGTTCGTCAGGATGGACGTTCGCAACGGTGCTACATCCGTAAACGTGCGTCAGGTTGAGCCATGAACTGGGGAGATTCTGGTCCACGGTGGAGCATGTGGTGGCTCCGCTCGCCAACTTGCACCGGAAGAGATTCACGGCGCCGGTGTAGATGTCGGTGCCTGTGCCGTCAGCAACGGCGGAAATTTCAAGATTGTAGAACGCTTGCTGCGTCCCGCAGCCCCCGTTAGAGTCACCGCACGACGTAATGCCGGTCTCATCGATTTGCTTCCATGAGGTTCCACCGTTGGTGGATTGCCAGATTCCGCCGTCGGCGTCGCCGTTGTTGGCATTCTCATACCAGAAGTACATTTCGTTTCGGCCCGGGACGGTTGTAATCTGGCCGCGGAACATAGGGCAGGTGATGCTGTTGAAATTTGTGTTCGTCGGACAGTTGGTAATAGAGAGATTGGTGGGGTCCGGCTGGTTCGACAAGCGAGCCCAGGTTGTGCCATTGGTCGAGCTGTAAACGCCGTGGTACTGGATCGAAGCGAAGAACTTGCCAGCGGACGCGTTGTAGGTGACGTCGGTTGCCGAAAAGAACGGCGCAATGTTATCTGTCGGTGTTTTGAATGTCCAGGACTGGCCCCCGTCGGTTGACAGGTACATGCCCAACGCGATGCCGTTGCTGATGAGATTCTCCTGGTCGCCCTTGAAGGCATCTCCAGCAGCTGCTACGACAGTATTCGAACTGGGCAACCAAGCGAACTTGGTAAAGCCGATGCCGGCAAACGGATGGGCGCCGCTGTCGCTTGATGAAACCAGAGTCCAAGTGGTGCCTTTGTCGGTCGAACGCAGAATGCCCACGCCGTAGTAACTGTCAATCGCGTTATCGGGTTCGCCGGTTCCCACCAGCACGACGCTGCCGTCGCTCTTAACAGAAACGGCTCCTGCTGTGAGGGAGGCTTGCTGGTCCGTAAGAGGAGTCCAGGTAACATTGGCTGCCACGGAAGTGGCCGCGTTGGTAGATTTCCAGACACCACCCGAGGCTCCAGCGATATAAACGGTGTTGCCCGTGGCGTCGCTAGGGTCAATGGCGACGGCGGTTGAGCGCCCGGTTACCGGGCCATATACCGGGACAGAAGAGTTCTGGTCATCGGAAAGCAGGGGCGCTGGTCCAAGCGCAACCCAGGGCGTGGTAATTAGGATTTTTGCCCCGCTTCCCTTTAAGGCCGCTGCACGTTGGGCGCGCATGGCCATCTTCTGCTGGTGTGCGCGCAAGCGCAGCGCCGCCGCAGATTGTCCTTTTGGCGCCGTTCGGCCACGCATCATCCACTCTGAACGCAGGTCGGGACGGTCGCGGTCTTTCTCTTCGATCGGATCATAGACGGATTTCCGCTTTGATCCTTGACCGAACGCATTGAACGATCCCAATGACAAGAAAATGAAGGCTAGGAAAATGGTGAGAAGTAGGCGGAAACGGGGCATGGACGCTCCTTGACCTGGGTAAGGTTTTAAGGGACGGCCCATTCTAGTGGAGTTTCAGGCGATAGAAAACATGTTTTTTTCTTGATGGTTGCACACGAAGGTAACGTGAGGGTAACTGGTCGGGCGGCCAAGTCGCTGCGGATTAGGGAGCAGGGGTCCCCTCGGCGTTGCTCGGGGCAGGCTCTTCACTGCGCGGGGCTGCGCTTCGCTTTCCCCGCTGCGATCAGGATGACTCGTCTCTTTATTTGATTTGTGGCGAATCTGATGTGGCGCAATTAGACTTCGGCGAGCTCTTCTTCGAGTAACTGCTTGTTATAGAGGTCGGTGTAATAGCCGTTGCGGGCGATAAGTTCGTCGTGGGTGCCCAGTTCTACGATGCGGCCCCGGTGCAGGACGGCGATGCGGTCGGCGTTGCGGACGGTGGAGACGCGGTGGGAGATGAAGATGGTGGTGCGCCCTGCCATGAGGTCGGCGGAGGTGGTTGAGGATTTTGTCTTCGGTGTGGGTGTCGACGCTGGAGAGGGCGTCGTCGAGGATGAGGATGCGGGGACTGCGGAGGAGGGCGCGGGCGATGGCGGTGCGCTGCTTCTGGCCTCCGGAGAGGGTGATGCCGCGCTCGCCGACGGTGGTGTTATAGCCATCGGGGAAGGACTCGATGTCGTTGCGCGATGTTGGCGGCTTCGGCGGCGGCCTTGATTTCATCGAGGGTGGCATCGGGGACGCCGAAGGCGATGTTTTCGCGGATGGTGTCGCTGAAGAGGAAGGTCTCCTGCGGGACGAAGCCGATGTTGCGGCGGAGAGTGGCGATGGGGAATTCGCGGATGGGCCGGCCGTCGATCAGGACGGCGCCGGGAGCGGCGTCGTAGATGCGCGGGATCAGGCTGACGAGCGTGGTTTTGCCGGAGCCGGTGGGGCCGACGATGGCGAGGCTGGAGCCGGCGGGGATGCGGAGATTGATGTCGTGGAGAACGGGCGTGCCGTTGTAGGCGAAGTTCAGGTTGCGGAATTCGACTTCGCCACTGGAGCTTCGAGCTTCGAGCTTCGAGCTACGAGCGAGCTCCTCGAGTTCGGCTTGGTTGCTCGTGGCTCGCGGCTCGAGGCTCGTGGCTGGTTCATCTGCGATCTCGGGCTTGGCCTGGAGAATTTCGTTGATGCGGATGAGCGAGGCGGTGCCGCGCTGGAAGATGTTGATGACCCACCCGAGGGCGATTACGGGCCAGGTGAGCTGGACCATGTAGGTGTTGAAGGCAACGAAATCGCCGACGTTCATGCGGCCCTGCGAGCGACCTGGCGTCCGCCGATCCAGAGCACGATGACGACGGCGGCTCCGAGCATGAGTTCGAGCGTGGGCCAGAGCATTCCCATGAGGCGGACGAGGCCGAGGCTGCGGCGGATGTATTCCTGGTTGGCGGTTTCGAAGGTGGCGATCTCGGCTTGCTCCTGGACGTAGGCCCGGATGACGCGGGCGCCGGAGAAATTTTCCTGGGCGCGGGCGGAGATGTCGGAGAACATGGCCTGGATGCGCTCGAAGCGCTCGTGAATGCGGCGTCCGAAATACTGGATGATGATGCTGGCGATGGGCAGTGGAAGGAAGGCGATCAGCGTGAGTTTGGGGCTGATGGCGAGCATGAAGGCCAGGGCTCCGGCGGTGAAGACCAGGGTATTGGCCGAGTACATGATGGCGGGGCCGAGCAACATGCGGACGGCGTTGAGGTCGTTGGTGGCGCGCGCCATGATGTCGCCGGTGCGATTGCGCTGGTAGTACGAGTAGGAGAGGCGCTCGAGATGGGCAAAGATGTCGTTGCGAAGGTCGAATTCAATATCGCGCGAGATGCCGATCACTACGTAGCGAGTCAGGAACTGGAAGATGCCTTTGGACAGAGCGATGGCAACGATGAGTGCGCAATAGATGAAGAGCTTGTGGCGGGTTACGCCGGAGTTGAGGTCGTTGATAGCGCGGCGGATGACCTGGGGAAAGAGAATCCAGATGCCGTTATTAAATAAGACGCATAGGCCGCCCAGAAGCAGACCGAGCCGGTGCCGCTTCAGGTAAGGGACGAGAGGGCGCAGGCGCTTGGGGAACATACCGTTGTGTAGATGCGATTGTAGCAGCGCGGGGTGCGGATTTTGGCCGGGCAGGAGCGGACATGGAGGGCGCTAAAACTGAGGGAGCGAAGAAGACGCAGGCGGCGGTGAGAAGTCCGGCGGTCCAAAGCGAGAGCATCAGGGCAGCGAGAATCAGTCCTGAGTAAAGCAGGTCGATACGTTCCATGGTGAGCTCCAACGTGCAAGCTTTGTGATGCGGGCTTCGTCGCTGCTGCCAGAACGTTATACCAGAATCTGCGGTCAATTGTGGCGACCGATGGTTCCCGGCTCGAAGCCGACAAAAAAAGGCGGGCGGGGAAAAATGGTTTGGATTCCGTCCCCGCCCGGGACTAGGAGAGACTCAGGAACGACTTGGTTAGTCGGAGGGTGGCTCCTCGGACATGTGATGTTTCATGAAGCCTTCGTGGTTGGCCTCAAGCTGTTGAAGTTTTGTCCGCTGATCGGTGGTGAGGACCTGCATCATTTCAGACTTGATGCGGGCATGCTGGACCTGGAGTTCGATCATCGTCTGGGCGTTTTGAGTGGCGAGGGTACGCGTCTTGGCTTCGTCGAAGGGGCCGGAGTTTTCCAGCGTCTTCATGGCGATGTGGTTCTGGCGCATCTGTTGCATCAGAGGCTGGATCGTGGGCTTCTCTTTCGCCCAGATTGTTTTCATCTGATCCTGCTGTCCGGCGCTAAGGTCGAGCTTCTGGGTGTAAAAATTGAGCATCCTGTCAAAATTAAAACCCATGGGGCCGCCGTGGCCATGCATTCCCTGTGCGAACAGGGCTGCCACGCCTATCAATACAGCGGCGCCGATGGAGAGGGAGCGAACTGATTTCATTTGTGATCTCCTGATGTCCGGGAGGCAGCCCGGAACTGAACTTGATACGAAGATAAGAACACTTTCTTGCGGGGAATGAGGTAAAGAGTCGGTCAAGCGGAGTAAAGTTTTGTAAAGCCGCGAGCTGTGAGCTCCGAGCCGCGAGCAAACAGACTGCTCGACGCTCGCGGCTCGTGGCTCGCGGCCATTGAGCACTTTGACGCGCTCACTCGGTCTCAACAAATCACAAATCTTTACCCGCGCGTTGCCAACGGAGGTGTTTATATGAATAAGAGAATGGAACGCATTCTGGTGGTGGACGACGACGTGGAGTTGTGCGGGCTGGTGGAGGAATACCTGACGGCGGAAGGCTTCAGCCTGAAAGCGGTCCACGATGGGGAGCGCGGGCTCCAGCAGGCACAAACGAACGAGTATGCACTGGTGGTACTGGATGTGATGCTGCCGGGGATCAATGGGTTTGAAGTATTGCGGCGGATCCGCAGCGTCTCGAAGATTCCGGTGCTGCTGCTTACGGCGCGCGGTGAGGATGTTGACAGAATCGTCGGCCTCGAAATCGGGGCGGACGATTATCTGCCGAAGCCGTTCAATCCCCGGGAACTGGTGGCGCGAATCCGGGCAATCTTGCGGCGCACGAAGCCTGTGAGAGCGGCGGACGCCGTGCCCGAAGTCTTGAACGTGGGCGATGTGGAACTCGATCCTGCGACCCGTACGGTTCTGAGGGCAGGGCAGCCCGTGGATTTGACCTCGGTGGAATTCAATCTGTTGGAAGTTCTGTTGCGCGAAGCGGGGCGAGTGGTGACGCGGGAGCGGCTGGTGAATGCGGTGCTGAGCCGGAAATTTATGCCGTTCGACCGGAGCATCGATATGCATGTGAGCAAAGTGCGGCGGAAACTCGGCGATTCGGAGGAGAACGGCGATCACATTAAAACGATTCGAGGTGTGGGGTATATGTTTGCGCGGCCGGCGGTGAAAGCGAAGAAGTGAATCGAATCGGGTCATCGGGTGATCGGGTCATCGATGATCGAAAACAAACAGCGGTTCATACGTTCTGCGATTTCAGATCGCCAGACTGTCCCGACTGGTGAGTTTGCCCGGCTAGTCTGATTTGAAAGAATATGAAGAGTCTATTCGTACGGATTTTCCTGTCGTTCTGGGCGGCGCAGGCACTGTTTATCGTGCTGGCGATTCTGGTGACCATTGCCATGCGACCGGGACGGCGCGGAATTGAGAACCAGGAGTCAGAGATTCTGGCAGAGACGGTGAACGCCTATCAAAGCGGCGGCGAGCGGGCGGCACATGAGTATCTGGAAGGGTTGTGGCATACCGAGCATGTACGGGCATTTGTGTTCGATCCGGCGGGCAAGGAACTGAGCGGGCACCAGCACATTCCGCCGTGGATCGAAGATACGCGCCGGGGCACGTCATTTCACCATGGGTGGCTGGATAGTTTGCTGCCGGAGCGCATCCGGCGTCAGGCGCTGACGCTTGACGGCAAACGTTACACGCTGATCATCGAGTTGCCGCCTCGGCCCAGGGTATTTTTCGGAACGATGCACGAGCTTCCAGGGCTGGGAATCCTGATTGCGGTGATTTCGTCGGGACTGGTGTGCTATCTGCTGGCGCGTTCGATGACGAGTCCGGTGACGCGGTTGCGGAAGGCGGCGCAAAGCCTGGCGGCGGGGGACCTGAGTGCGCGGACGGGCGCTCCGGCGGGCGGACGGCGGGGCGAAATAGTCGAGTTGATGCGCGACTTCGATGTGATGGCGGAAAGGCTGGAAGGGCTGGTGGATTCGCAGTCGCGACTGTTGAAAGATGTATCGCACGAACTGCGGTCGCCGCTGGCCAGGTTGAGTGTGGCGCTGGGGCTGGCGCGGCAGAAGGCGACACCGGAGATTGAGGGTTCGCTGAACCGCATTGAGTTGGAGGCGGATCGCCTGAACCAGTTGATCCAGCGGCTGCTGACGATCTCTCGGCTGGAGTCGGGAGCCGACGGAATCCGAAAGACCAGTTTGTCGCTGCGGGAACTGGTGGAGCAGGTGGCGCATGACGCGGAGTATGAAAGCGCGGGGCGGCATTGCCGCGTGCTGGCCGAGGGGGATGATGAGTTTCTGGTGGAGGCGGATCCGGACTTGTTGCGAAGTGCAACCGAGAACGTGATTCGAAATGCCACGCGCTACACTGCCGAAGGCACTACGGTTGAAGTGCGACTGGAGCGGCAGGATGGGCCAAATGGTGAAGAGATGGTGATTCGGGTGTCCGATTCAGGGCCGGGTGTTCCCGAGGCGGCTCTGGCCAAGATATTTGAACCTTTTTACCGCCTGGACGATGCCCGCAACCGGCAGACCGGCGGCGCGGGGTTGGGGCTTTCGATCGCGGATCGGGCGATCCGGTTGCACGGGGGGCAAGTGCGCGCATCCAACCGGAAAGAGGGTGGGTTGGAGGTTGAGATCCGAATTCCTGCGACTCCCGGATTCCCACCCCAGAGCGGCAAAAGCGGCCGCTCCGGGGACCCCGGGTTTGCTCTTCCCGCCCATTCCTGATACACAAGTATGTTTCGGACACAATTGAGCGGGCCATTATATCGGGCCATCTGGTGATCGGGTCATCGGGCGATCGGAACGGCAAGAATCCATCTGCGGATTGGGTTTGGTTTTTCGTTGGCCCGATGACCCAATCATCCGATGACCACGTTTAATTCAGATGGCCCCAATTCTACTAGGAGAATTGATGTTGAGGAAAACAGGCGTGGTGGTGGCGTTGTTGGGAATGTGTGCCCTGAGTGTGTTTCTGGCGAGCTGTGGGAGCTCTTCATCGCGGCCGATTGGACTCTTGTACGTGGTGAGCCAGGCGGAAAACGATATAAGTTCTTACACCGTCGACCTGTTCACCGGAAACTTGTCGCTGATCACGGAGAATACGCCTGCAACATGTCCCCGACTGCGCCCTGCGGGGTACCGCTGAGCATCTCGCTGGATCCGACTGGGACGACGGCGTTTGTGTTGAATCAGGACTCGATTTCCGGCTACAGCATCCTCAATACCGGGAGCATCTCAGTACCGGCGACGGTAGCGCCCGCGTCAGGGGTGCCTGTGCCCGCTGGACCAATGCTGGCGCAGACGCGTGATGCGGCTGGGGCGTTTATGTTTGTGATCAGTCCGGGCGTGCTGCCATCGGCGAATGATTGTTCGAATTCGACGGTAACGGACTCTACTTGCCCTTCAATTTCGGTGTTCAGCACAAAGCCAGGTTCGACGACTGTCACATTAGCCGCCACCCATCTGTTGAATAGGATTCCGACGGCGCTCTCGGTGATTACATTTACACCTCCCGGGCAAACAACGGCGGAGACCCTGCTGTTTGTGACCAGCAATCTGGATTTGACCTCGCTGCACAATGACAACGAACTCAGCGTGTACGCGGTGGACTCGTCGGGTAATTTGACCGAGCAGCCAAATTCACCTTATACGACGCAAGTGAATCCCGGTGCGGTGCTGGCCGTGAACACCAACCCGGTTGGGCAGACTACCGGTGGAGTGTTTGTCTACTTGGGGAGTCAGGGAGCGGTGACAGGCTCGGTGAGCGAGTTCCAGCTTTGTACGCAGGTGACTTCGGGGACCGTTATCATGCACGACTGCGGATGTCACCA
This sequence comes from uncultured Acidobacteriaceae bacterium, assembly GCA_963709055.1. Classification (GTDB taxonomy): domain Bacteria; phylum Acidobacteriota; class Terriglobia; order Terriglobales; family Acidobacteriaceae; genus Acidiflorens. Next base: position 559,945 of record CAVPUZ010000010.1, on the reverse strand, counting down.
ATAACCTGTTGCTTTCGGTGGGGACACCGGCCTCGGTGGGAATTAATCCGGGCCCGATGCTGGCGGACCCGACAAACAGTTTTCTTTATATCGCGTGCACGGGATCGAATGCAGTGTATGGGTTCCACATGATTCCGGGGACGGGGTTATTGAATGCGCTCACTCCGCCCTCGGTGCCGACCGGAGCGACTCCGGTGGCGATGGCGATGCACCCCAATTACAACAACGGAGCCGAGTTTCTGTACGTCTCGAACAATACCGGCGGCAGCGTTTCGGGCTTCAATGTACAGGTTACGACCGGGACGCTGAGTAGTCCGCAAACGGTACTGTTTCTCCCGGGAGAACCGGCCGGAATTGCGGCACGGTAGAGTTATCGGGTGATCGGGCCACGGTGATCGGATCTAAAAGCCGGAAGCATCGAAGATAGACGAGGTCTTGAGAGCTGCCAGGATAGGTTTTTCGATGATCCGATGACCCGATCCTTCAGGTTGGCATGCGGAGGATCAGGTAGCCTCCTATAAAACCGAAGACCAGGTTGGGAGACCAGGCGGCGACCGCAGGCGGGAGTTGGCTCAGGTTGCCCATGGCTTCGAACAAGCCTGAGATGGTCCAATAGACGACGCCGATGCCAATGGCGGTGGCTACGCTTGCCAGGGCGCCGCGCTTGCCGGCCGAGAGCGCGAAAGGGATGGCGAGAACAGCCATCACCAGCGTAATCAGCGGATAAGCGATCTTCTTATCGAGCTGCACTCGCAGTCGTACTACGTCGAAGCCGCTCTGCTCCAGATCACGAATGTATCGGCGTAATTCCTCGTAATTCATCTCCGAGGACTGTTTCACTTCCTTCTTGAAATAGGCGGGCGGCTCGGCCAGTTGCGGGTAGGTTGCGACGTCGAACTTGCGGTAGTTTTCGATGGCGGAGCCATCCAGGCTTCGCTCCCATCCTTGCTCATATACCCAGCGGCCCATGGGACTGGACCAGTGTGCGCGTTCGGCGGCAATGCGATGCGTGATCTGGAAGGTCTTGGGATCGAACTGGAAGACCGAGATGCCGCCAAATGTATCGCGGTCGGGATCGAACAGTTGATAGTAGTAAATATCGGAATGCTGGCCGAAGATCCACTTGCGATCGGGGCGCAGATAGGTTTGGGCAGGCTTGCCTTTGATGCGGTTGCGGAGTTCGTCCTGCCGCTTGTTGGTGTAGGGCAGATAGAACTGGTCAGAAAGGAAGAGCACGCCGGCGACCATGGCCGAGGCGACGAGGACGGGAATGATGACACGATACAGGCTGATGCCGGTGGCCTTGATGGCGGTGATTTCGTTGGAGCGCTGCAGCAGGCCAAAGGTGATGAGCACCGCCAGCAGCATGCTCATGGGCGCAATCGGATAGTAGAGGAAATAGGGGGTTACATTCAGCAGGTACTCTCCCACGGTAAGCACGGAGATGCCATTGTGGAGAATGTCGCTGAGCAGCTCGAACAGAGTAAAGACCAGCAGCAGAGTGACGAAGGCGCCGCCAATCATTACGAGATAAAGCAGAAAATCGCGCAGCACATAATCGTCAAGAATGGTTGGGAAGCGGAGATTGAACAATCGCCTCGGACGGTCCTGGCGGTGGGCGGCTTCGCGGTGTAGTGCATTCGGCCCGCGAGAAGCCGGAGAATGGGAGGCCGCGAGCGGCGGGAGCTTTGACCTGGAGAACTTCAGGAAGGAAAAGCTGATGGGGCGGCGTTCGGATCGCCAAAGAAGAAACGCGCCTCCAAGCAGGAATGCGAAATCGGCAAGCCAGACCCCGGCAGCGGGGGAAAGGCGGCCCTGGCGCGCGAACGAGACTCCGATCAAAGAAAGCGAGTAGTAAGCGAAGACCAGAAGAATGCTGAGGACGAAGCCGCTCGACTTGCCTCCTTTTTTTGAAGAGAGGCCGAGCGGGATGCCGACCATGGCAAGGACCAGACAAGCAGTGGGCAGGGCGAAACGGCGATGGAACTCAATCAGAGTCCAGCGGCGGGTGTTGGGGTCGGAAGTGCGCGCGCTCTGGAGCAGGGCGGGAACCCCCATCTCGCTGAGTGAAGCGGGCTCGTTCTGCTGGCTGCTTTGGGCGGGCGGAATCTGGATGGGAATGTCAGTCGTCTGGAAGGTAGAGATCTGGTATTGGTCGGGATTCTTGGGATCGCTCTCATGAGTGGAGCCGTTGATGAGATGGAGATCGAGCCGGTCGGGTCCCTGGCTGACGAGGAGGCCCTCGCGCGCCAGGCTGATGCGAGGCGCCGAGGGATCGGAGAGGTCGGCGAGGAACACACCTTTCCAAAGCGCTCCGCCGGCCATGGACTTGACATCCTGAACGTAGAGAACGATTTTCGGAAATCCCTCGTAAAACACCCGGGGCTGAACCTCAAACGATGCCTGAGAAGACTTGAGGCGATTCTGGAGTTCGTCAAGCGAGGCGAGCGAGCGGGGCGCGATATAGACGCTGTTGGCAAGCGCGAGAAGCCAGGCGGCGACGACGAAAATCGAAATGATGCGGAGGAAGCTCCACACGCTGAGGCCGCTGGCGCGCATGGCGGTAACTTCACTGTCAGCGGACAGGCGGCTGAGTCCGATGAGTACACCCACCAGCACGCCCATTGGGATGGTGTAGGTAAGGGCGACCGGGACGGTATAAAAAAAGATTTCGGCAATGCTGGGCAGCGGGGCGCTGTTGCGGACGACGAGTTCCAGAATGCGTCCCAGGTCGCGAGTGAAAAGGATGAATGTGAAGACGGCTGCGCCGATCAGCGCGTGGGAGACGACCTCTCCCAGGATGTAGCGAGTGAGGATGCGGATCCGCACAATAGTATCTAATGGCGAGTCTAGCATGGGAGCCGGGTTTGCAATGCGGGCGGAGTTCATGGAGAATGCCGAGTTCGCCTCGGAGGAAGAATGAAATTGGCAGGTATGTGTTGGGCCGTGACGCTTGGGCTGGCGATTGGAGTTTCGGGCGTGGGCCCAGGAGCCTTCGGGGATCACGATCGATGTGCAGCCGGAAGCACAGCCGGATCTACAGACAAAGATTAAGCCCGAGATGAAATCGGCTACGGACCGGCTGGCCGCTTCGATCTATACCGGACCGTCTATGCGCACGCTCGGAGAGTTGGCGGACGGAATCGGGGGCAGGCTGACGGGATCGCCGGCATATGTGCGCTCGACGGAATGGGCGGCGGCGAAGTTCCGGAGTTACGGAATTGAGAATGTGCGGCTGGAGCCCTTCACGATGGATGCGGGATGGCAGCGCGGGACCGCGATTGGCGAGATGTTGAGTCCGCTGTCTCGGCCGCTGCACGTGGCGTCGTTGGGATGGGCGCCTTCGACTCCGGCGGGAGGAGTAGAGGGCGCAGTTGTGCTGGTCGAGGATGTGTCGGCGGATGCATTGCAGTCGCGAGCGGACGAACTCCAGGGGAAGATTGTTTTGCTCGACACGACCAAGATCTATGAGGAGGGCTATGCGAAGGCTTTGCCGAAGCTGCAAGCGGCCTGGCCGGCATTTGAAAAGGCGGGCGTTCTGGCAGTCATGCAAACGGACCGCCCGACGAACAATGTCATTAATGCGCACGCTGCTTTGTGGGGATCGAAGATCGTTCCGCTGCCGGGCGTTGAGTTGGGAATGGAGGATTCGAAACTGATCCAGCGGGAACTGGAGCGCGGGCCGGTAACTGTTCATCTGAACAATCGAAAATAAGACGTCGGGAGAAATGACTGTCAACAATGTGGTAGCGGAGATTCGCGGGCGCGAGCGGCCGGATGAGTGGATCCTGATCGGAGCCCACCTGGACTCATGGGACTTCGGCACGGGCGCGCAGGACAACGGAACCGGCACGGTGAGCGTGCTCGAAGTAGCGCGCGCAATTATGGCGGCAGGAAAGCCTCCGAGGAGAAGCGTGCGGTTTGCGCTCTGGGGCGGAGAAGAAGAGGGATTGCTCGGATCGCATGCCTATGCGCAGTCCCATAAGAAAGAATTGGCGAAGTGCGTAGCCGTGCTGAACACGGATAACGGAGCGGGACATCCGATGGGATGGAAGGTCGAAGGGCGGGCCGATCTGAAGCAAGCCATGCAGCCGTGGAGCGATGGCCTGCTGAAAGATCTGAGCGGTGGCGATCTGTCGATGGATGCGACCTACGATACCGATCATGGGCCGTTCATGCTGCAGGGAATTCCGGCGCTGGATCAGTGGGTGGACATGACGAAGTACTTTGAGATACATCACAAGTCAAGCGACACGCTGGAGAAGGTGGATCCGTTGGACTTCAAGGCAGACGAGGCGATTGTAGCGGTGACGGCTTGGGCGATTGCCGAGAGCGAGAAGCCGATTGCGCCGCATCTCGATCATGCGGCGGTCGGGGAGATTCTTAGGAACACGAAGCTGGATGAATTGGTGGAACAGGTGGGCGTGTGGAAGCCGTAGGTGCGCGGTCTTAGGTCTCAGATTCTTCAGGCCTCGGATCTGAGCGCAGGCTCTCTGGCATTCGCGCTGCAGTCATTTCTGTGCGGCGGCCCGTGCGGAGGATATCCATGAATCGAGTTGTTTTAGAGATTCCTTTCGACCCGGTTCCTCTCTCAGCGGATCTTGCAGGATGAGGTTTTGTGCTGCGTAGCATTCCTTCAGGGCTGCGTCGAGCTGTCCCGTTTGGGCGAGCAACGCGCAGAAGTAACTGTGCGACAGCGCGCTGCCAGGGGCGAGTTCAACTGCCCGCTTGCCGTGCAGCAGAGCGGACGCGGGCTGTCCGGCAGAAGCGGCGCGCACCATCAGATCCCGCTCACTCTTGGCGGCGGCTAGCCTGGTGTCGAAATCACCCTCATAAACCAGTAACGCGCTGCCACCAATCTTGTCCTTGGGCGTAAGGTTTTTGAATGGCGCTGCAAGCTCCTCTTCCGGCAGCCGCACATCCGTGAGCAACGTGCTGCTGACGATGACAGTGCCTTGCACGCGAGGCGGTATCTGGGTGGGAAGATAGAGGCTAAAGGTCTGGCAGGGAATGCCGTAGAACTTTGGATCCCACTGCCAACCGGTGATGAACCAGCAGTTCTCAGTCGGGTGCCGCTCCAGGTAGGCTTTCGCCTCCGGATAGGCTTGTCCGGTATCGACCCATGGCAAATACTGGTAGGCGTTCGCGGGGCCTCCCCAGAACTCGTTGGCATAAGAGAGATAGTTTGGATAGGCATGGAGCGATGAAACCGCGTGCAAAATGATGAGGCACGGCACCGCGTAGCGTACCCAACGGATGCGGCGCGCCAACTCCACGCAGCCCGCGGCCACGGCGATCAAGAGAAATGGAAATGCCGGCAGAAGATAACGGATGCCACCGATCATGCTGGAACGCAAGCACACCACGAGAAAGATACCCGCCGGGATAAGCAGGAATAAGACTTCACGCGGACGCTTTCCGAAAGCGATGAAAGTACCGCAGACGGCCATCAGAAACAACGCCAGCATCCCGGGAGTGTTGCGAATCAGCAGGTAGAAGGGGACCGAAAACCACGGCGGCTGGGGATAAATCTTGCCGTCCAGGAAAGCCGGACCCGAGTGGCCGGAAATCGAGAGTGCGGTGGCGAATCCCTGCAAGTAGGCTTCGGGCAGCACATGGTATTTCTTCATCGCAAGCAGCAGAGGCGGAATTTTCAATGTCGAGTCGGCAGGCGCCGTCTGGAATTGCACTCCTGCTGGCGACGCAGCAAAGCGCATTCCATAACCCACCCAAACGATGCCGACAGCGATCGCGCAAATTAGGCCAACCGCCAGCAGGTTGCGAAGGGCTGCCTGCAAAGTCAACCGTGCGCTGGTGCGGCGAATGAGAGCATCCGCAACCGCCAGCACGCACAGAATGGGCACGAGGACGACTCCGGAATGCTTGGCCAGCAGCGCCAGTCCCGTGGCCAGAGCTGTCAACAAAAGGAAGGGAACGGTACGGCTCTTCACCCACAGATAGAAAGCAAAAACCGCGAGCAGTAGCATGCACGTGACCGCGATGTCCGTCATGACGAGCGCGCAGTAAGCCAGGATATTCGGCTCGAAGATCAGAAGCACTGTGGCAGCAATCGCCGTGGCAAAGTCGAACATGCGCCGCGCGGCCATCCAGCCAATCAGGCAAAGCCCCAACGCGAAAACTGAAACTGCAATCCGCGCACGATCCAGAGCCGGCCGCCAGTTCTGGTTGTACAGCCAAGCCTGAGCGGTCAGGACCTGTTGGATTTCGCCTCCCTTGAACGGGGCGCAATCTACGGTCAGGTTCATAGGCAGCAGCGCCGCCGCTGCGACGATCTTAGCCAAGGGCGGATGTTCGGGACTGACCGTGAGGTCGCCACATTTCAGGTAGCGATAGCCGGCATAGAGGTGCGTTGGTTCGTCGGCGGTCTGTGAAAGCTGCCGGGCGCTGAGGAACAGTTGCCCGAGCAGAACCACGCAAAGCAGCGCCAGGATCAGCCACTCGGCTCGCGGTGTGATTGAAAAATCATCGCGCGCGCTTTTGACAATCACTGTCACAGCCACGTTCTGCGTTTCCGGCTTTAGGTCGAGCGCGCTCATTTTTCTGAATTCAAGAAAACTCCCAGAGACATTTACTGCGTCTTTAAAAGCAACCAGTCTGTCCCAGCACGGTCATGCCCGCGTAATACGAGTTTCCACCGTCCGGCAACAACGTTCGCAACAATGAACTCGTCCAGATCTCGCTGCGGCAGCCTTCTGCCGTTGTTGAACACCTTCTCGTGCATCGCGAGGTTTTCCAGTTGACGCTGGTAAAGGATCCACTTGGGCGGAGAGTGCTGCAGTTTCGTCATCATGTCATCGATGGCATCCTTGCCCGAAAGGTCGAAAAACGTCTGCACAAATCCTTGCCACGGTGGTATATCGCAGTAGTAATTTGCGTAGGAAAACGGAATCGAGACCAATTCTGGCTTTCCATCGCTCTTGACAACCGAACAGATTCCTTCGACAAAACCATGCAGGCTGTCATCGATGATCATCGTTCCATACGCCGGGTGGTGGACCAGCACGCGGTGCGAAAACATGGGAAATGACCGGTAGCTGTGCCAGGAGGCTGGATTTAACACCTTGCTGTAAGCGCCCGAGACCGCCATGAGCGTGGCGATGACCAGGAAGCAGGATCTCAACCATCTCATCTCAAACAGGGCCGGAAACAGCACAACGACTACCAGGATCAGAAACGCAATCTGTGAATAGAGGCCGAAGTGATAACCGGCGCTCGACAAGGAGCCTGCCAAAAGCAATGCGAAAGGCAGAAAGAAGATAACTCGCTTCGGATTCGTGATCGCTGTGCAATGAGCTCGCAGCGATTCGAGTCCGATCCTGTACACCAGGAAGAATACGATGCCGTACTCGGCGATTACCCACACCGCTGACAAGGTGACAATCACGTCGCCGTTCTGAATCACCGGCCACAGCAAGCCGATCGCACCCGCCAGGAGCGCTAAGCCTGCGGCGGCCTTGATCGTCGACCGGGGCCGGTCTGCTCTTGAGAAGGGAGCGACAAGCCATGTCCAACAAGCGGCGGCGACCATGCAGTAAAGCATGGTTAGGAATTGTTGTCGCGCGGCGAGGAAGGCCAGGGAGTTCCATAACAGCAGGAAAGGACGAATCAGCACGCTCGCGAGTCCGCCTTTTGGTCCGGCCGCGTGCAGTATGGTAGAGGTCGCGTAATCTCTCAGGGAATCGCCCGTCAAAACGACGATGCCAAGCATTACAAGGCACGTAATGCAAAAGAATGCGACCAGAGATGCGGTCTTTCTCGTCTTCACTATGTATGCCATCGCGAGAGCGACGGCCAGGCAGAGCGCAACTCCGTCTGTCAATCGGGTCGTGATTGCAAGTCCTGAGAGAAATCCCAGGGCCGCGGTTCGCTTCCAATTCGAATCGAAGCTTTCCGCCTCGTCCATCTTCAGAAGGAGAAGTATGGAAAAAAGCGCAAGGGCATCCGTCATCACGTGGTAGTCGTCGAAGCGATAGGCCTCGAAGTGGATGCCCACGAAAAACACGCAGGCGATGACAATCGCCCTCGGAATGCTTGCCAACTTGCTCTTGGAAGTCACAAGAGTAATGCCCGTAGTGAATGCAACCAGATGGAGCACCGCCGGAACCTTGGAGACGATCCACCCCTTACCCACCAACGACATCCACCACTCGGTTTCCAGCACCGCCAAGGGCTGGAGAACGAGATGCAGGTCCCGATACAAACGCGTTCCGCTGTGGTGCAGGACTGCGTACAGGTACCAACCGCCGTCACAAGCCAATTGAGTATTGGCAATCAGGGCGAGGCCGAATGCAATGCAAAAGGCGGTGGCCAATCCCGGCAAGAACCGGCTGAACTGGCCTGGCGGGATGCGCTCTGGCGGTTCTTCCGCCACTCTTAGCCGCAATGACGGTGGTCTCGTGATGGTGGATGAAGCCATTGCTGTCTCGCATTCCAGTTTGGCAGAATCCCACCAGAGGTGAGGCGATCTTGAAGCGGGGGAAGTTACCGAGGTTTTGGTTGCCCGTGGCCTAGATCTGTTCCAAAGTGCGGGAAGACCGTGCGCGCGGCTACGTGGAAATCTCAGAACGCAAAGTCTTGCATCTTGACACGCTGCGGTACCTGCGACAGAATTCCCCGACTGCTCCAAGCCGTCGCGCCTTGTTTTTTTACCGACCATAAGTAAGGTGGCCAGCACTTGTACTCAACTAGCGTACGGAGGAAATATGGATAAGCGCTCTCAGATGTTCTTTGCCTGGCTGCTGGCCGCCAGTGTTCTGCTGTGGATCATTCCTGCCACCGCCCAGAATTCCCGAGGAGAGATTCGAGTCGTTTCCGAATCGAAACACGACGTGTCGTTACCTCTCAGGGAGATGGCTCAGAACGCTCCCCCAATGGCCGTCGGCAGGTTTGAAAAAGAAGAGCACAGGGCCCCTGCGGGATTCTTCTCCGCCGTTCCAGGGATTGACCCAGTCGTCCAGGACCATTATCTACCGCGTGTTGCCATGTCAGGATTATTGAGTTTCGATGGCATCACTGGAAAGCAGGGCGGTGGTTTTGTTCCTCCCGATACCAACGGAGCGGTCGGGGGCACTCAGTTTGTTGAAATTGTGAACGTGACCTTACAGGTTTACGATAAGACGACGGGTCAACCCAAACTGCCCAAGCCGGTGCTGATCAGTACCCTTTGGAAGGGCTTTGGGGGATTGTGCGAAACCACCAACGGCGGCGATCCGGTCGTGCTTTGGGATAAGCTAGCGGAACGCTGGCTGGTCACGCAGCTCGCTTACAACCAATCGGCCACCAATAACTTCCTGTGCATGGCAGTGTCGACGAGCGTGGACGCCACCGGAAGCTACAATCGCTATAACTTTGGATTCGGTGAAAACTTTCCCGACTATCCGAAATATGCCGTCTGGCCAGACGGTTACTATGGCACGCATAACCTCTACGGCCCGACTTCCTTCCTAGGGGCTGAGCCCTGCGCCTTTGACCGTACCGCGATGCTCGCCGGGGAAGCAGCCTCCATGATTTGCATCAAGCCGAACCCCGCTAACTTCGGGTTTCTTCCTTCGGATCTCGACGGACGTAAGCTTCCCCCGCACGGTGCGCCCAACCACTACCTCGAACTGGGCAACCTTACCAACGAGTTGAAGGAATTCGATTTTCATGCCGACTTTACCGATCCACAGAAATCAACCTTCACGGGGCCGCACGTCATCAAGGTACCTAACTACGTTCTGCTGTGCAACGATGGCAACGTCTTTGCCTGCGTGCCGCAACCAAAGCCAGGTGAGAAAGTGGACTCACTGAGCGGCCTGCTAATGTTCCGTCTTGCCTACCGCAACTTCGGAGACCACGAAGCTATGGTCGTGCCCCACGCCGTGGCACCTGGGAAGGCCTCCACGGCGACCGTGGCTACGCGCTGGTACGAACTACGATCCACGGGAGGAGATTTTTCACTGTACCAGTCGGGCACGTTTCAGAGCCAAACCGATAATTTGTGGATGGCGAGCATGGCTATGGATAAACGTGGCAACATTGCGATGGGCATGAGCGCCGATTCCGCAACAGACCTTGATCCCAGTATCTGGTACGCCGGTCGCGTTCCCAGCGATCCCCTCGGGCAAATGGAGGCGCCCACGGTTGTCGTCACCGGGAATGCCGTGCAGTTCAATGGCTTCAATCGTTGGGGCGACTACAGCAGCATGAGCGTTGACCCGGGCGACGATTGCACGTTCTGGTACTCGCAGGAGTATTACAACAAGAAACACGGTGGCAGCGAAAGCTACGACTGGAGCACGCACATGGTATCGTTCCGATTCCCGGGTTGCAACTAAAGCGGAAGCACCGAGGGCGTCCCCACTCAAACTATCCTGGCTTGAGTGGGGGAATTCCACGAGAGAGCTAATTAACTCCTCTTGAAAAACAGTGCCGCCAGCGGCGGCAGCGTCAGCCGCAAGGTATGCGGTCGCCCATGAGTGGTTTCGGGCAAAGCTTCGGTGCCTCCCATGTTGCCGACTCCGCTGCCGGCATATTCCGTCGCATCGCTGTTGAGAAGTTCTTTCCAGTAGCCACCCGAAGGAACGCCTACCTTGTAACCCAGCCTGGTGACAGGCGTAAAGTTGCACACGACGAGAATGCAGTCGTCGTCCGATTTGCCCTTGCGCAATAGAGAGACGACGCTGGTGGGCGCATCATTGCAGTCAACCCACTCAAAGCCGCGGGGATCGTTGTCGAACCAGTGCATCGCGGGCTCACTGGAGTAGAGGCGATTCAGTTGTTCGACCCACGCCATCAGTCCTCCGTGAACCGGATACTGGAGCACGTTCCAGTCGAGACTGCGGTCGTGCGACCACTCGCTGACCTGGCCAAACTCGTCTCCCATGAAGAGCAATTTCTTGCCGGGCTGGGCAAACATGTAGCCGAATAGCAGGCGCAGGTTGGCGAATCTCTGCCATTCGTCGCCTGGCATTTTCCCAATGAGTGAACCCTTGCCATGGACGACCTCGTCGTGGCTGAGAGGCAGAACGAAATTTTCGTGGAAGGAGTAAATCATCCGGAAGGTGAGTTTGTTGTGATGGTATTGGCGGTGAATGGGATCCTGCTGGAAGTATTGCAGAGTATCGTGCATCCAGCCCATATCCCATTTGAAGCCGAAGCCGAGGCCACCGAGGTGGGTGGCGCGAGACACCATGGGATACGAGGTGGACTCTTCGGCGTAAGTTTGAATGTCGGGATGTTCTCCGTAGGCTTCGAGGTTGAAGCGGCGCAGGAACTCAATCGCCTCGAGATTTTCGCGGCCGCCAAAGCGATTGGGAATCCATTCGCCTTCCTTGCGCGAGTAATCGAGATAGAGCATGGAGGCGACGGCATCGACGCGCAGTCCGTCGACATGATATTTGTCGAGCCAGAACATGGCGCTCGACATGAGAAAGCTGCGCACCTCGCTGCGTCCGTAATTGAAGATGAAAGTCTTCCAGTCGGGATGGAATCCCTGGCGCGCGTCGGAGTGCTCGAAAAGGTGGGTTCCATCGAAAAAGGCCAGGCCGTGGCCATCGGAGGGGAAGTGCGAGGGAACCCAGTCGAGAATGACGCTGATGTTGTGCTGGTGCAGGTAATCAATCAGGTACATGAAATCCTGCGGCGATCCATATCGTGCAGTGGGCGCGAAGTATCCAGTAGTCTGATATCCCCAGGAGCCGTAAAAGGGGTGCTCCATGATGGGGAGGAGTTCGACGTGGGTGAATCCAAGTTTTTTTACGTGGTCGGCAAGACGAGGCGCGATCTCACGATACGTTAACGAACGATTGTTTTCTTCCGGAACGCGCATCCAGGAGCCGAGGTGAACCTCGTAGATGGAAATGGGCGCATGGACGGAGTTTGCGGCGCCGCGCTTTTCCAGAAAAGCTGCATCGTTCCATGTGTAGTCGAGATCCCAGACGACGGAGGCGGTGAGCGGTGGCTTCTCATCGAGAATGGCAATCGGGTCCGCGCGGTCGCTCTCGTAGCCGAGTTGAGTCGAAACAATATGGAACTTGTAGAGCGTACCTTTGGTGACAGCCGGGATGAACCCTTCCCAGATTCCAGAGGAGCCACGGGGCGCGAGTCGATGAGTGTTGGGATTCCAACGGTTGAAGTCCCCAATGACGGCAACGTGGTGGGCGTTGGGAGCCCAGACGCTGAAGACGGTTCCGAGCGTTCCGCCCGATTCAACCAGGTGCGCGCCCATCTTTTCGTAGATACGATAGTGGCTGCCTTCGTTGAACAGGTAAAAATCGTCGGGGGTCAGCAAGGAGACGTCGTAGCGGACCGGAGCAGCATTTTGGGAGGTGGTTGGCGTCATAGGTATCGTTTCGAGACTAGTGTAGTCGAATCAGATGCCAGAATTACGCGTTGGGCTTATGCCATACTAAAATTTTGCCGATAGATTCAGAGGAAACCCTAAATCATGGCGCAAGTGCGAGTTGTCATCCTGTGGCATCAGCATCAGCCTTTCTATAAAGACCTGGTGACCGGGCAGTACCGGCTGCCCTGGACGCGGCTGCATGCCCTGAAGGACTACTACGGGATGGTGAAGCTGCTGGATGAATTTCCCCAGGTGCATCAGACATTCAACCTCGTGCCATCGCTGATCCTGCAGATTCAGGATTACGTTTCGGGAGAGGCGCAGGACCCGTTCTTGCTGGTGGCGAGCCGGCCGGCAAAGGAACTGACGCAGGAGGAACGCCGGTTTGCGCTGCAATATCTGTTTCAGGCTCATCCCGTTAATGTGATCGGGAGATATCCGCGCTATCGCGAGTTGTTCGAGAAGTTTCGCAGCGCGGGAAGCGTGCCGGAGAAAGCGGACAAGTATTTTCTGCCGCAGGATTTCACCGACTTGCAGGTGCTGTCGCAAATCGGGTGGTTCGACGAGTACTTTCAGGAAGAGAAGGACATTGCGGAACTGATCCGCAAAGGGCGGAATTATTCGCTCGACGATCAGCGGCAAGTCATTGCGCGCCAGCGGGAGTTGCTGCGGCTGGTTCTTCCTGCCCATGCGGAGGCGGCAGGCAAGGGTCTGATCGAAATCTCGGCCTCGCCCTTCTACCATCCCATTCTTCCGCTGGTGTGCGACACGGACATGGGAGCGGTGTCATCGCCCGGGCTGCCGCTGCCGCGCAATCGTTACCGGCATCCCGAAGACGCGCGCGAGCAGTTGTTGCGCGGACTGGATCTGCACGAAAAAGTTTTTGGGATCCGTCCCAAGGGAGTTTGGCCGTCCGAGGGAAGCGTTTCAACCCAGGTCCTCGGGATTGCGCACAAGCTGGGCGTGAAGTGGATGGCGACTGACGAAGGCGTGCTGGGTCGAACCCTGGGGACATTTTTTGCACGCGATGGCAATGGCTTTCTGAATGCCGACCTGGCGCACCGCCTCTACACCATTTACCGGTATGAGAACGCCGGCACGGAGATGAACCTGCTGTTCCGCGATCACACGCTCTCAGACCTGATCGGATTCGTGTACTCAGGAATGCCCCCGCAGCAGGCGGCTGAGAACCTCATGCACAAGATCAGAGAATCGGCGAAACCGGTTGTGGCTGGCGGACAGGATGCGGTGGTGCCAATCTTTCTGGACGGCGAGAATGCGTGGGAATATTATCCGCGTTCGGGCCGGGAGTTCTTGCGGAGATTCTACGACGCATTGCAGCGGGAACCGGGAATGGAAGCGGTGACGATAACCGAAGCGATCGCGCGGCACCAGAATAAAGGGCATCTCGAGTCGCTCATCCCGGGATCGTGGATCAATGCGAATTTCAACGTTTGGATTGGGGCTCCGGAGGACAACAAAGCGTGGGACTATCTGTATCGAGGCGCGAAAGTTTTATGCGCAGGCGGCCCAGGGAGCGACCGAAGCGCAACGCCAGCTGGCGTGGGAAGAAATTCTGATCGCCGAAGGCAGCGACTGGAACTGGTGGTATGGGCCCGAGCATCACTCGGAGAACGATCGCGATTTCGACGAACTCTATCGCAAGCACCTGTCGAACGTCTATCAGGCGCTGGGAGGAGTTCCGCCGGATTATCTGGCGCAACCCATTACCGGTGGCGTGGCGCGTCCGGAGTTCACACCGCAGACCGCCTATATTCATCCGCGCGTCACGGGCGACATGGTGCGCTATTTTGAGTGGATGGGAGCGGCGCGTCACACCGCGGACAAGCGATCGGGCTCGATGCACGGCAAGCAATTTCTGATGGATGGCGTCTATGCCGGGATCGACGAAAAATATGTGTATGGCCGGTTAGACTTCGCAGGCAAGATTTCCGGGGACCCATTTGAAGTGGTGGTTAACGTGGAGTCATGGGCGAACAATACTGCCGAGCCAAGGCGGGACCTGCGCCTGGACGTGGCCGTGGAGGGTGGCCGCATACATCTGTGGACGGTGACAAAGGCAGATGGAGGAGTGCTGGCAAAGTCGACCGACCCGAATGAAAATGTCGAGGTGCGCGTGGCGCTGGCCCGCAATTTTGAATTTCGCCTGCCGCTGACCTACCTGCTGGCAGCTCCGCTTGGCCTGCAAAAGGTTCGCGGAGCGAAAAGCTCGGAATTGCTGACCACGCGCTTGCGGCTGCGCTTCAGTCTGTGGAAGAACCGCCTGCCGGTGGACGCGTTGCCCCTGGAAGGGTGGATCGAACTGGAACTGCTGGCAGAAGAGGATCTGATGGCTATCGGGGGTTGAGAGACCGCTCTTCGTCGTTCGCCAATCGTCGTTTGCGAAACCCGGCCGCGATTTATATATGGCGAACCAGCGAACTGCGGTTTTCCGAAGAGCGAACGACGAACAGCGAACGACGTAGAGACGAACAGCGAACAGCGAACGACGATTCCCGCTACTGTCCCGCCGATACGCTCGTCATCGTCATTGGACGATTCAATTCCATCACCAGTTCCGTGCCGGCGGGTAGCGTCGCTGATCGATGCTTGCCCAGCCAATGAGCAACGGTGGCTGTAGCGCCGACGGCACCGCCGATGAGCAGGCCTTTGGCGCCGCCAATCAGGCCGCCCATAAGCATTCCACCGCCCGTTCCCATGCCAATTTCCGTAAGGTCTTTTCCGTCATGGCCGGCGCCTTTAAATTTGCCTTCAGTGTCGACGTCGGTGCCACGGCGGGCGTTCGTGTCGACCAGTGTGGCGTTGAGCATGAAGCGATCGCCATTGGGAAGCACCAGGTTCTCAGGGAAGATCGCGATGGTGGGCTTGCCCGCGATGCGGCGCGGCTCGGTCGATTTAGTGACCCGGCCTTCGATGGTTGCGCCGATGGGGATCACGGTTTTGCCGTCCAGCAGTACTGGTTCGGTGACCCGGGCTGAAAACGGATCGCCAGCTCTGGAGCTGAAAGTAGCGAGCGTCGTGTCGAGTTTCATCTTGACGGCGGTGCCCGGCGGCAGGGAAGTCTGCGCAACCGCGAAGGCTGCCATCAGGAACATGCCTGCGAGAACTGCGAGTTTTTTCATGAAACCTCCTGAAGTTTTGATTTCAAGTTCGGTCGTCATTGCTTTGAATCCGTTGAGCTATCTTGAGTACTTCCTCGATAGGCGCGCGGTCATGCTGGTTCTCGCTGCGATAGATGTAGCGCACCACGCCACTCCGATCGATCAGAAATGTCGCGGGATGCGCGATGTCCAGTGCATCGGTAGCAATGCCGTGATGCACCCCATACTTCCTGGTCACGGCGCGGTCCTCATCCAATAGAAAGAGCGAAGAGAGAGGGTGCTTCTCGAGAAACTTTGCCGGTTTCCATACGCCGTCGCGCTTTTCGGCGGCAATAAACACAGGCTGCGCTCCCACGCCGTCGATCTCCGCCTTGCGCGACTCGAACTGAGCCATGCGCTTCACGCAGTTTGGTCACCATGTACCGCGCAGAAACTCAAGAATCACCGGGCCATGCTCCAGAAATCCGCCGAGAGTGAACACGCCCTCGCGGTTGGCTGCGGCGAGCGAAAAGTCCGGAGCGCTCGACCCGATCTCAAGAGTTTCGGTGCGATCTTTCATGTTGAGTTCGACTTTAAGCGAGGTGGGAATCCGGGACAATAACGGATGGGATACCGGGACAGCAAAAATGAAGCGACTGGAAAGGATCTAAATAAATGGACCCAAACAGATGTTCATGGCGCACTGACCTTACCCCGGCAGTCCGCTATAATCCGCTTTTCGCGTGTCGGGGTGATCCAACTGGTTCCTGCACGGATTGTAGTCATGTCCCCCAGATTATTTATGGAAAGGACGCACTCATGCCACTTACATCAATCGCAGAAATCCGCGGACGCCAGGTACTGGATTCACGCGGCAACCCAACCGTAGAAGCTGAAGTTTTTCTGGATGGCGGCGCCAGTGCTCGGGCGATTGTGCCCAGCGGCGCATCCACCGGCGAATATGAAGCCGTCGAACTGCGCGATGGCGACGAGCAAAAGTACAAAGGCAAAGGCGTGCTGAAGGCCGTGGAAAATGTGAATGGCGAGATTGCGGACGCGCGTCGCAGGCGCTGATGCGGCAGACCAGCGCTCGCTCGACGCGCGCATGATCGAACTCGATGGCACGCCGAACAAAGGGCGGCTGGGAGCGAATGCGATCCTCGCGGTCTCGATGGCGGCGGCGCGGGCTTCGGCCAATGCTTTTGAATTGCCGCTCTATCGCTACCTGGGCGGAGCGGCGGCAAATACGCTGCCGGTGCCGATGATGAACATCCTAAATGGTGGCGCGCACGCCGATAACAACGTCGACTTCCAGGAATTCATGGTCATGCCGGTCGGAGCGCCGTCGTTTTCCGAGGCGTTGCGCTGGGGCGTAGAAGTCTTCCACACGCTCAAAGGCGTGCTGAAGAAGCGCGGCTACAACACGGCGGTCGGCGACGAGGGAGGTTTTGCGCCGTCGGTGAAATCGAATGTCGAGGCGATCGAGGTGGTGCTCGAAGCGATCCAGCAGGCAGGCTACAAGCCGGGGGAGGAGATTGCGATCGCGCTTGACCCGGCAGCCAGCGAGTTCTGTCAGGATGGGAAGTATGTGTTTAAGAAGTCGGACAAGTCGGCGAAAAGCTCGGACGACATGGTGCGCTTCTACGCGAAGTGGGTGAACGACTATCCGATTGTTTCGCTCGAGGATGGGCTGGCCGAGAATGATTGGGACGGCTGGCAGAACCTGACCAAAGAACTCGGCGGCAAAATTCAGTTGGTGGGTGACGACATTTTCGTAACCAACATCGAGATCTTCGCCAAGGGGATTGAGAAAGGAATCGCGAATTCAATCCTGATCAAGCTGAACCAGATTGGCACCGTGAGTGAAACTCTCGATGCGATCGACCTGGGCCGCCGCAACGGATATACGTCCGTGATCTCGCACCGCTCGGGCGAAACCGAAGATACGTTCATCGCCGACCTGGCAGTAGCGACCGGCGCAGGACAGATCAAGACGGGTTCAGCTTCGCGTACCGACCGCATCGCAAAGTACAACCAGTTGCTGCGGATTGAAGAGGAGTTGGGCGATGCGGCGCGCTTTTTGGGATTGAAGGCGCTGAACTACAAGGGATAGGCTCTTTGGACGAAGCAAACCGAGACCAGCAGGCATCCCCGTCAGCTTGACTTAGCTAGGAACTTAGTCCATAATCAGCTCATGGAAGTCAACATCCACGAAGCTAAGACCCATCTTTCCAAGCTCTTGGAGCGGGTGGCCCTGGGCGAGGAGGTCGTCATCGCCAAGGCTGGAAAGCCGGTGGCGAAGCTGGTTGCGGTTCATCAACCGAAGACCCGAATCTTCGGTAGCGCCAAGGGAGAGTTCATCGTCCCTGATGACTTCAATAAGCCCGATCCGGAGATAGAGAAACTGTTTCATGAAGGTGACCTGTTCCCTGAAGAGCATTCCACTAAATGAAAGCGATCCTCGATACGCACACTTTTTTGTGGGGGATTGCTGGCGACCGGCGAATGTCGCAAAAGGCGCACGATGTATTCGTCGGACCTAGTGACCTGGTTCTGAGCATCGCCAGCATCTGGGAGATCCTGATCAAGGTGCAATTGCGAAAGCTGAGTCTTCCCGAACCCTCTGGACCGTATGTGATCCGCAAAATGGCTGACAATCGGATCGAAACCTTGCCCATCGAGTTGAACCATCTACTTGCGTTCGGAGGTCTTGCTTTGCATCATCGCGATCCGTTTGACCGGATGCTCATCGCCCAGAGTATGGAAGAGGGATGGCCAGTCGTTACCGCTGATCCGCAGTTCGCGCGCTATCCTGTTGAAGTGATTTGGTAAGTGCTAATTTGGTTCTGCTTTCTCCTCGTCTGCATGGGTGGATTTTCGCTTTAAGCTGGAAGCTAGTAGCCAGGAGCTGCCTTTGTCTCGTCCCAAACCTCTCGTCCTAATCGTCCTCGACGGCTGGGGATATCGCGCCGAAACCAAGGCCAACGCCATCGCCATGGCGCGCAAGCCAAATTACGACCGACTGCTGCATGAGTATCCCAACACGCTCATTCACACGTCGGGCCCATTCGTCGGGTTGCCCGAGGGCCAGATGGGCAACAGCGAAGTCGGCCACCTGAATATCGGCGCCGGGCGCATCGTGCATATGGACATCACGCGCATCGACCTGATGATCCAGAACGGAGAATTTTTCTCGCATCCAGTGCTGGTCGATGCGATGAAACATGCACGCAGCGGCCAGCGTAAGCTGCACCTGTTTGGCCTGGTCTCCGATGGCGGTGTGCACTCGCGGCAGGAGCACCTTTACGCGCTGCTGAAGATGGCCAAGCAACAAGGTGTTGACCGCGTTTTCGTACACGCCTTCATGGATGGACGCGACACGCTGCCGACCAATGGCGCTGGGTATCTCGAGCAACTGCAGCAGAAGATGCGCGAATACAACTCGGGGAAGATCGCTACGGTGAATGGCCGCTACTATGCCATGGACCGCGACCGGCGCTGGGAGCGCATTGCGAAGGCTTATGACGCGATGGTTCATCGGCAAGGGCGAAGGCGGGACATACGCGGACGCCGTGCAGGGCATGAAAGAGTCCTACAACAAGGGCGTAACGGACGAGTTTGTGCTGCCCTTCGTTTGCACGGACACGAGTAAAGACGGGAGCCAGCCGCTGGCGAAAATTGCCGACGACGATTCGTGCATCTGTTTTAACTTTCGCGCCGACCGCGTGCGCGAGATCACGCGCGCGCTGTGCCGCAACAGCGGACTGAATGAAAAAGGAGGCAGCGATCTGCCGGGCGCGGCCGAACTGGATGCGACCATTCCACGCGACCGCGTGCCGAAGAATCTCAAGTACGTCTGCATGACGCGGTACGACAAAAACTTCAGCCTGCCGATTGTGATTCCTCCCGAGTCGATGGCCAACATCCTGGCGAATGTAATGGGCGGACTGAATATGCGCAATCTGCGCGTCGCTGAGACCGAAAAGTATGCGCACGTCACCTACTTTTTCAATGGCGGAGTCGAACAGCCTTTCCCGGGAGAAGATCGGATAATGATTCAATCGCCGAAAGTTGCGACTTACGACTTAAAGCCCGAGATGAGTGCCGCTGGAATCGCCGACGCAGTTGTGAAAGCCACGAATGACGGCACATTTGACGTGATCATCGTGAACTTCGCCAACGCCGACATGGTTGGACATTCGGGCAAGATTGAGCCGACGGTGAAGGCGGTTGAGACTGTAGACGCCTGTCTCGGCGAGATTGAGAAAGCAGTGCGTGCCAAAGGTGGAGCGATGCTGATTACGGCCGACCACGGGAATGCCGAGATGATGATCGATCCCGCGACTGGTGGACCCCACACGGCGCACACGACGAATCCCGTGCCATTTATCGTGATGGCGGAGGACGCGAAGCAATATACGCTGAAGCCAAATGGGTCGCTGCGGGACATCTCGCCGACCATCCTAGGCATGTTAGGAATCACTGAGCCGAAAGAAATGACAGGCAGCGATCTGCGCGTCAAGAACAATGGTTGATCGGGTGATCCAGACTTGTGTAGTGGCGGGGCTTTGCCCCGCTCACGGGGCTGAGCCCCGTTACCACGAATTCGGTTGGCTTTGATTGTCAATGACCTGATGACGCGATCGCCGATGACCCGATCCATAAAGACCCGATGAAGCTACTTATCGCCGTTCACCATCCGTTTGATCAGTGGAACGCGCCGACGTGGTTCTCGGACCGCTTGCGTTCCGAGTTTCGCGAACTCGATATCGTTCACCTTCCCGACTACAAACGACTCGACGCCGAAATTCCCGACGCCGAGATCGTCATTGCGTGGTCGCTTAGGCCGGAGCAGATCACGGCGGCGAAGAGACTGCGCTGGATTCATTCTCCGGCGGCCGCCGTGCATCAACTGATGTTTCCCGAACTCATCCAAAGTGACATCGTTCTTACGAATGCGCGTGAGGTGCACGGGCCCGTCGTTGCAGAGCACGTGATTGCGCTGATTTTTGCGCTGGCGAAGAAAATTCCGGGTTCGGTCGAACTTCAGCAAAAACATGTTTGGGGACAACAGATCCTGTGGGACGAACTGCCGCGCGTTCGCGAAGTAGCAGGTGCGACGTTAGGGCTCGTTGGACTGGGCTCGATCGGCCGGCCTGTTGTGAAAAGCGCGAAGGCGCTCGGCATGCGCGTAATCGCTGTGCGCGAACATCCGGAGAAGGGAAGCGAAGGCGCGGATGCCGCCTTTGGTCCCGCACAAATCGACGACCTCTTTCGTCAGGCCGATTATGTCGTTTTGGCTGCGCCCGTGACGGACAGCACCAGGGCAATCGCGAATGCTGAGAGGCTTGCGCTGATAAAGCCGGGAGCATGTCTGATAAATGTTGGCCGCGGACCGCTGGTGGATGAAGCGGCGCTGGCAGTATCTTTGCGCGAGAAAAAGATTGGCGGCGCTGCGCTGGATGTTTTTCCGAAAGAGCCGCTGGCGGCGGATTCTCCACTATGGGACCTGCCGAATCTACTTATTACTCCGCATACAGCGGCACTTACTGACAAGTTATGGGAACGGCACTATGCGCTGTTCTCGGAGAATTTGCGGCGCTATCTCGCGGGCAACCGTTGCTGGCTGTCGTGGATAAGCGAAAAGGGTACTAGCGGAGCTGCGCGAGCGCGACTCGCTCGAACCGCGAAGTCGGCGCTACTTCGAAATGCGAATGATGACGTCGGGCCACAAGTTTAGCGCGTATCCACTCCAAATCCAAGAATCGCATTCACCTCCACTGGTTCATTCCCGCGAAATGCGGGACGAAATTTCCAGCTTTCAAGAGCGACGAGAAGCTTCGATGTGGTTTCGGCGGGGCCCGGTTCGAGCACTCTCAGATTCTTAAAAACTCCTGAGCGATCGAGGATGCAGGCGATGATCACGCGGCCTGAACGCAGGCCGGTAGGCAAGGGCTTGCGCATGGGTTCAGGAGCGGCCAGCTCTTCGGTGGAGGGATGTGTGACCGAGGATGGATCGGCATATTGCATGACTGCCGTGCCGATTGAAGTTTCAATATAGATCGAATAATTGCGGTCGCCTTTGAGGAGTCCGTAATAGTTGAAGACGCCGCCGGAGCGCGGAGTCGCCTCGATGGTGATTCCGGAGCCGGTATGGATGTTGGCGGAAGAATGGCCGGGGCCGTTGGGAGGCGCGTTGCCGCCGGGGGCTCCAAAGCTCGGAAGAGTGATCGTGGTGGTGCCCCCTTCCACGGAAACTCCGGGCAGGGCGGGGGCGCCGCTGGTGCCGCTGCCGGCGCCGCCGGGGCCCGGGTAGGGCGAGATGCCGCCATGGGCACCGGGATCGGAGCCTCGGCCTGCGCCTTCCCTCCCTGCGCCTGACCCTTCGCCTTGCAATCCACTGCCAGGGCCGTTGCCTCGACCGATGCCGGCTCCGCCGCCACTGCCGCCCAAACCGGATTTCCCCGTGCCGCTGGGGGACATCGCGATAGCTCCTCCGCCGGTGGAGTTGGGCAGGCCAACTTTTGTGCCGGGCTGGCTGGAGATCACGACACCATTGCCGGCACTATTGCCTCCCGCGTTTGTGGGGGGAGCTGCCGCGGAGCCCATATCGAGCGGACCTCCAGCTCCATTGCCCTTGTTGCCTCGTCCTCTGCCAGAGAGGCCTTTTCCGCCTCCGACGCTGGGCGGAGGTGGAACTACACTGGCGGATCCTAACTGCGTCGCTCCAGACCGGCCGCTGTTTCCACGGGATCCATTTCCTGATGAACCGCCTCCCGACAATGCATTGCTATCGATGCTGGCTGGCGGTGGTACCGCTTTGGCGGTGAGTGTTCCGGTTCCGGATCTGGCCAGTGAGCCGCCTCCGGACGTAGACGGTGGAGGCGGCACAGGCTGCGAGCGTATATCACCGCTGCGAGTGCTTCCCCAGCTATTGAGATCGCGGCTGACCTGGGATGGAGGCGGAGCAACGACTGCAGGCGCTGGTAAAGACAGCTTGGGCGTCGACGAGAGGTCGCGTGGTGGTGCAGAGACTGGCGGCGCGACTACGTCCGTAGTTTGCGAAAGCGGGACGCGCGAGCTAGCCAGATCTCGCGGAGTTTCGCGCGGAGCGGGGGCGACGACCGTGGGCGCAATTGAATCGCCGGCTCGCCTCTTGTCTGGTTGAAACATTGGGGGCTGGAGCAATCGGCGCCGAGGTTAGCGCAGTCTTGTTCCGCGTGTCAGCGTGGGAAACCTCGGGAGCGGGTGGGATGGCGCGGGCTGACAGATCGTTCCGGTCGCGGTTCGTCGATGCATTCAATTCCGGCGAAGGAGGAACGGCCTGAAGAGCCGGGAGCGCACGACTGGTGAGCGAAGCTTGCATACCTTCGGCGGGAGGCGGTCC
Organism: uncultured Acidobacteriaceae bacterium; assembly: GCA_963709055.1. GTDB lineage: Bacteria > Acidobacteriota > Terriglobia > Terriglobales > Acidobacteriaceae > Acidiflorens. The sequence continues at coordinate 537,111 of CAVPUZ010000010.1, read as the reverse complement.
GGGATTTGCTTTGAAGGCGAGCAGATTGGCGACCGCAGAATCGCTGTGGGGCAAATCCACTTTGGGAGCATCCACGATCTTCTCGCCCGGTTTATCGCCGCGCGCGACTCGGATGGTCTGGGTGCGGTGATGAGCCTGCTGGCCGCCAGCGCGGCCTGACTTGCCGGCTTCCGCGCCGCCGCGATCGGCCGTTTGCGGCAGTTCGTCTCCGGAGTAATAGATGACATCCCACTTGGGTTTAGGCGGAGGAACAAATGGTTGAAGACTGGCAATGCGCTCGGGAAGAACGATCACGGCGACGAGGAGGAGGCATCTCGATCAGCCAAGCTCCCAGAAGTCCACGATAGGGGAAGATGCCGACGGGCGCTTCTCCAGCCAGAGCCTTGGGAGAGCGCGCTAAAGCAGGGCCAAAAGCCGTCTTGAATTCTTGCCAGGGCGACGACCACTCCACGAGCAGGCGCGGCGGTTCAAGCAATTGAACGGTGCTCTCGGGAATGGTATCGACTTGGTTCATTACTCCCTACAGTGTAGTGCCATTTTAGGAACTTCTCGCCCCATGCTTTAGGCGCGATTGCGCCGGAAGTTCCGCCGCTGCCGCAGTCGCCAGAAGTATCCCTCCCCCCTAGGCCGGTCTTTTGGAATCAAGACTTTAGGAGCAATTTCCTGTTAGGTCTTTGAGGAATAAGGAGTTACATGTAAAGTATTCCAGAATCAAGGAGATACGGGCATCACCCGTCCCTTACCGAAGTTTTTGCTATAGATGGATTTTAGCAGTTGAGTCAACCTTGGCGGAGGAAAAGCTCGAGAAGGTACACGAACCGCAGCTACACAGATTGTCGTTCCATGAACAGATGACGGATCAAACCAAGTTCGGTCAAACCGAGTTCAGTCAAGCCAAGTCCAGCCCGGCTGCCGGGTGGCTCAATCCGGCGCGCATACGACGGCAGGCTCTCTTGCTGGCGGCGTGCTTGTGGCTGGGCTATGGGGCGACGATTGCCACGCCGGGATTGCGCGACCGATTTGGGCACTTGAAGGGCGCGGACTTTCTCCACGCCTACGTGCTGGGCACGGTGGCCATCGAGCATCGCGGCGACGCGCTCTATGACGCTCGGCTACAGCGGGAGATCGGCGAAGAACGTGTACCGGAGTCGGCAGGCGATTATTTTCTGCCGGTATATGGGCCGCAGTATTCGTTGATCTGGGCGCCGCTGGCGCGGCTGCCGTATGGTTGGGCGGCGGCGATCTGGATGGTTCTGAGCGCCGCGATTTACGCAGCTTGCTGCTATGCGATATGGCGGACGTGCCCGAATCTGCGCGCGTACGGCAGCACGGTTGCGCTATTGGCATCGGCGTTCCCGGGATTTTTTGGGCTGATCACGTTTGGACAGAATTCGGCGCTGGCGCTGGCGTGCTTTGTCGGCATGTACTTTAGTCTGCGAACACGGCGCGAGGTGTTAGCAGGCGTGTGCCTGGGATTGCTGGCGTATAAGCCGCAATTAGCGTTGGCGCCGGCGTGCGTTTTCGTGGCGACCTGCTTGTTGGGCCGGGAGACCGGCAGCGCAAGATATCCAGGGGCGACCAGCGAGATGACGAGGTATGGGGCGTGCAAAGTCATGTTAGGAGCAAGCGTCGCGTTGATCATGCAATTCCTGGCGGCTTGGTTTTGGTATGGTGCGGGACCGCTTATTGCTTATGCGCATGTGCTTCGGCGGATTGGTTCGAGCGGCGGAGATTCTGGAACCAAAACTTTATCTCTTGCACTCGCTGCGCCCGTTTTGGGAGTTGTTGCTGGGCAGGAGCGAAGCTGCTTTTGCGTTGTACGTCTTGACGGCAGGGTTGGCGACCATGCTGGCGATTGCGTGCTGGCGGAGACCGGTAGCGCTCGAAGAGCGTTTCGCGGTGATGCTGCTGGTGACCGTGCTGGTGGCGCCACATCTGACTGTATATGACCTTATAGTTTTGGCACCGGCACTGCTGTGGATCGGCGACTGGCTTCAGACTCACACGGCTTCGCGCATTGGGTGGCTATTGTATTTCTCGTATGTGTTGCCTTTTGCCGGGCCGATGGCGCGGTGGACGCATGCGCAGTTGTCGGTCGTTTGTCTGGCGGCGTTGGCGGTGAGCTTTGGAATGCGGTTTTGGTCTGCAACGCCTGGCGGGTGGGCCACTTCTTCACCCTTCATTCCGACAGCGTAAACGCAATTGTCCGGAGATGCTTGCACCTTAACAACTGGGGGTGCGCCACTTCTCGCGCTTTTCGAGAAGTGGCCCTTCACTACCGCCTGCAGCGTGGACTCTACAACGCCGGCGGTCGAATCTTCAGCTTCAGGACCGTCCAGTCATTCACTCGTACCAGCCCGCTTTCTCCCATGGCGTACGCGCGAAAACTGCTCCAACGCCAAAGTTCCGGCGACGCCACCAGACCCCGCATCACCGGATTGCGATGTATGTACCGCAGCTTTTCCACCCGTTTGCGCGCTGTCCAAACGTTGAAGTCGTAAAACAGTTTCTGCCAGATGTGCTGCGGCCTGCCCTCGAACAGCTCCGCCTGCGCCGGATTCCGCCGCCGCGCCCGCGCCAGCACGCGCCGCGCAAACCCGATCTTCAGCGCCTGCATCACCGTCGATGGCGTCTTGACCTGCGGCTCGCTGAGCAGAAGGTGAATGTGCTCCGGCATCACGACGTAGCCCACGACCACAAACTGGTAGCGCCTGCGTGCCTGCTCCAGAACGTGGAGAAATAAGTCCCGGCGTCGTGCCGTGCTCAGCAGCGGCTGCCGAGCGTAACAACTGCAGGTAATGAAATGCAGGTCCCCAGCGCCATAGTAGCGCGTCAGATTGCGCCGCATGACGCTAGAGTAGCGGCATGATGAAACTCGCGCGGTGACCGCGCACACCAGCGGATGGTGACGAAGCCCTCGCCGCCCACCGCGGAGAGGGGCCACTTCTCGAAAAGCACGAGAAGTGGCGCACCCGCAGTTGTTACGGTCCCAGCAATTGGCGACAAGGCTATTCGTCCCGGGACGGAGGGTGGAAGGTACAGAAGCGGCCACCCGCCACCGGGCCGGAGATTTGCGGTGTCTGTCGGGTGTTGTTGTTGAATAGGGGCTCTTCGACTTCGCGGGGCTGCGCTTCGCTTTCCCCGCTACGCTCAGGACGACTCGCTCGAGAGATCGAGATTATGTTGAGACCAGCGGCGCCTCGCGCACTTGTTTCGTGTCAGGCCACTTTGGTGTCGAGCGGGTGGGCGAGGAAAATATCTACTTGATCGCCGAGCGCTGTTTTGGATTCCTGATTGTGCCTACCGGGAGTTCGAGCACTGACGCGGCTTGGATGCGAACGGCAGCCATGCGCCAGGGCTTGAGATCCTCTTCGATGTGGACGACCAGCCGGTCGCGGTCGAGATAGACGGCGTCGATGGGAAAACGCATGGCAAAAGTGTGGATGCCGTGCGAGGGATTGATCCAAAGGCCGCTTCCGCGCGGGAGGTGGGATGAGTCGGTGGCCATGAGGCCGCGAAAGCGAGACCAGTGGGTCTGCGCGATTCTGAGATCGGTGGCGAGGTAGGTGGCGCGGGTGCGGTTAAAGGCGCAGGCCGTGGGCCATCGGGTGCATCGGTGATCGGCTCATCTAATTGCGAATCGCGAGTTGAGCGGTGTCATCGGACTCTTCTGATCATCTGATCCTGCAATCTTAGGAGGAGGGATTAGTCGTCCTTCGATCTCCGTTCGGCATGCGCAGCTCACTCCGTCTCAGGATGACACGCTACGGAGTTTTGCGATCAACGTCTGCCTCCGGTGATGGGGAGAAGCAGGCGCATCAGCTGAATTACGGCTGGCCCGACGGTGACGAAGATCAGAGAGGGCATCACGAACAGGACGAGCGGGATGATCATTTTGACGGTGGTTTTGGCAGCCTGTTCTTCGGCGCGCTGGCGGCGCTCGGTTCGCAACGAATCGGAATGGACGCGCAAGGCCTGCGCCACACTGGTTCCAAAGCGATCGGTTTGGATGAGGGTGCCGACGAGTGAGCGCACGTCTTCGACACCGGTGCGGGCGGCCAGATTGCGCAGCGCCTCGACGCGAGGCTTGCCGGCGCGTGTTTCGAGATCGAAGAGACGAAACTCATCGCTGAGTTCGGGATGGGCGTGGCTCAGGTCCTGGCCCACCCGCGATCAGCGCCTGATCGAGGGGAAGGCCGGCCTCGACGCAGATTACGGTCAGGTCGAGCGCGTCGGGAAGCCCGAGGCGAATCCGCAACTGGCGCTCCTTCATTTTGCGCTTCAGCAGAAAACGGGGAATAAAAAAGCCAAAAGCGAACACGCCGAGCAAAAGGAGGGGCGAATGGAATCCTGAAATCAGGATGACGGAGATGACGGCGACAGCGGCGCACAGGACGCGAAGACCACGATAGATGGTGACGTGCTGGGCGTCACGATATCCCGCTTGAATTAACCAGGCGCGGGTTTTGGAGACGTCGGTCGGGAGAGACTGGCAGGGCGCGGCTCAGCGGATCGAGAGCCTGCTGGAAGCGCTCGCGCATGGGCTGCTTGGGCTGCACTTTCGGTGGGCTGCCAGCCGATCTCGCGCAGGCGGGAGCCCAGGACCGAAGACGGAGCGACGCTAGCAGCTCCAAAGGCGAAGACCACCACCGCGATGGTAAGGAAGACGAGAATGGCGAGGACGATGGCCATGACTCAGACCTGAATCCTGATGATTTTTCGGATGACGAAATATCCCAAAGTCTGCAGGGTAATGCCGGCGACGATCAAGGTGTGTCCGAGCGGGTCCGCAAACAGGGGATGAATAAAGCCGGGGTTGAGCACCTGCATGAACACCACGATGGTAGGCGGCAGAGCCATGAGCAGGAACATGGTGAGGCGGCCTTGGGCGGTGTGGACGCGGACCTGGCGGAGGATTTTGAAGCGTTCGCGGATCACGTAAGACAGGTTGTCGAGAATTTCGGCAAGATTGCCGCCGGTTTCGCGCTGCAACATGACGGCCGTCACGAAGAATTTTACGTCGACCAGAGGAACCCTTTCGGTGAGGTTGATGAGAGCGTCACGCACCGGCAGTCCGAATTTCTGTTCTTCATAAAGCTGGCGGAATTCGCCAGCCACGGGTTCGGCCAGTTCACTGGCAATCATTTCGAGCGCGGTGGTAAAGGCGTGGCCGGCGCGCACGGCGCGGGAAAGAGTGTCGATGGCTTCGGGGAACTTCTCCTCAAACTTCTGGAAGCGCTTGGTACGCATGTGCGAGGCGTAAGCGTAGGGAACGAAAAAGCCAAGCAGAGCGCCCGCCCAGCCGAAGATCACGTTGCGTCCGCCGATGTACGCGATGAGGCCGAGGACCACCGAGGCCGCGCCGCAGAGCATCAGGAAGTTTCCGGCGCGAATGTCGACGTTACCCTGGGCGAGCATTTTCTGCAGAACGGAGACGCGTTCGGAGCGGCGCAGTAGCGTGTCGAACGCCGGGATGCGGCTGAGCATCTCATCGCGCAGAAGAGCTAGTTCGAGCGGGGCGCGATCGGCGGCCTTGTCAACGTTGGCGAGGCGATCGCGAAGGATGCGGGATTGAGCGGTGCGCTCATCGAGCAGAGACAAGCCGGCAAAGGCCGCGACCGTAATGATCACAAAGGCGAGCAAGGCGACCACAAACGGCAGCATCGGCTAGACCTCCAACCGGGACTCGAAAAGCTTGGGGTTGAGGCGGCAGCCAGCAGTCGCCAGGCGCTCGGCGAAATGAGGAGGACAACCGGTGGCGTGGAAGACGCCGCGAACGTGTCCAGTTTCGTCAATCCCGCTGCGCTCGAACACGAAGACGTCCTGCATGACGATCATGTCATTATCCATGCCAGTGATTTCGGAGATGGTGAGCACTTTGCGGGAGCCATCAGCCAGGCGGGCAATCTGCACCACGGCGTGGATGGCGTTCGCAACCTGTTGCCGGATGGCGCGCTCGGGAATATTGAGGTTGGCCATGGAGACCATGTTCTCGACGCGGTTCAACGCGTCGCGCGGGGAGTTGGCGTGGACGGTGGTCAGCGAGCCTTCGTGGCCGGTATTCATGGCCTGAAGCATGTCAAAGGCTTCCTCGCCACGCACCTCGCCCACCACGATGCGGTCGGGGCGCATACGAAGACTGTTGATCACGAGCTGACGCATGCGCACCGAGCCCTTGCCTTCGATGTTGGGGGGGCGGGTTTCGAGGCGCACGACGTGCTCCTGCTTGAGCTGCAATTCGGCGGCGTCCTCGATGGTGACGATGCGCTCGGAATTCGGAATGTATCCGGAGAGGACGTTGAGCAGAGTGGTCTTGCCGGCGCCGGTTCCACCGGAGATGAGGAGATTCAGACGTCCTTTGACCATGGCCGAGAGCAGTTCGAGCATGGAGTCGGTGAGAGTTTTGTTTTCGAGCATGTTGCGCGCGGTGATGGGATCGCGGCCAAAGCGGCGGATGGAAAGGCAGGCTCCATCCAAGGCGAGCGGAGGAATGATGGCATTGACGCGAGAGCCATCCTGAAGACGGGCGTCGACCATGGGTGAAGACTCGTCGACGCGGCGCCCGATGCGGGAGACGATGCGGTCGATGATCTGCATCAGGTGCTGGTTGTCCTTGAAGGACAATCCCGTAATCTCGAGTTTGCCGCCGCGTTCGACGTATACGCGGTCGAAGCGATTGACGAGGATATCGGAGACGCTGGGATCCTTGAGGAGCGGCTCGAGCGGTCCGAGACCGAAGATTTCGTCGAGGATCTCGCGCGAGAGGCGCTCGCGCTCGGCGAAACTAAGAGGAACGGCTTCGCTGTTCACCGAGTTGCGGATCAGAACGAGAACTTCCTCGCGCGCGGCGTCGCCGGTAGATTTTCCGAGTTTCTCGAGGTCAAGACGATCGAGGATCTTGCGATGCAGGTCGGCTTTGACCTGCTGGTATTCGCTCCTCTCGAAAGCTTGCACGTTTGCCATAGGTGTCAGACCGTCTTAAACAGCGACCAGGCACGCCGTTTTACGTCCAGATCGTCTTTTGTCAAAAGCTGAGCCAGGCCGGTAATGGAGCGGGACATTTCCGTGTTTCCCGCCTGCATGACGGGGATGCCCCGATCGATGGCCGCGGAGACGGCGAAGTACTGGTTCGGGATCCTCCACAGCACAGGGGCGCCGATCGCGGATTCGGTTTCGACTTCGTTGAAGCCCCCAACTTTGCGGTACCGGTTCAGCACCAGCGCAAAACGATCGCGGGAGCCGCTTTCACCGAGATACTGCGCAACCCGGCCGGCGCTCCACAGGGAAGCGACATCGGCGTGGGCGATGAGCAAAATCTTTTCCGACAAGTTGCCAACCAGGCGCGTAACGGTATCGAGGCGAGAGGAAGCGTCCACGACGACGTAGTGGAACATCCCGGCGATCATGTCGAACAAGCGGGCGAAGTCGGAGGCGGAAGGCTCCAGGGCAACGAGTGCGCCCGCTCCCGCCAGGACTTGCAAACCGCGATCGTGACGAACCATGAAGCTCTCGAGCAGAGACGAATCCAGGCGGTGCAGGTTGGTGACGGCATCGGAGATCGTAAAGGCGGGCTTCAGATTAAGGTGGAGAGCGCAATGCCCGAGCGGGGCAAGATCGACCAGCGCGGTGCTGGGATGAATCGATTGCAAGGCCAGTGCGAGATTGACGGCGACGGTGGTGGCGCCGCTGCCGCCCTTGGCGTTGACGACCGTGAAGACCTTGCCGCGCGAAGTCTCGCGTCCTGGCTTGCGCCGGGTCGCGGTAAGGCGAACGAATGCCTCGAGCAGATCGGTCGTGGTCGTCGGCCGCTCGATGTATTCGCGAACTCCCGCGCGCATGGCGTTCACGATCAACTGGGGTTGGGTCATCGGGCCGACCACAAAAACAGCCGCGGAGGGAAGTTCCTGATGGATCAACTCGACGGCGCGCTGGGCGCCAGGAATTCCATCGGCGGCGATATCGACCAGAACCACATCGGGCGCAAAGGCGAGGGTTTTGCGGAGTACAGGGTCGTTCGCGGCGACGGGAAAAGCCGCGTTGACGCACACGGTGCGGGCCACACTGGTCCCATCCACCAGGACCTGAAGCACCGCCCGCTGGTCATTGTCGGTGGCGAATATGGCTACTGATAACTCCGGCATCCCTCAAAACCCCACTAGCCTTTCTAATCTTTTCTGTTCCAATCTCTCTGTTCCGGTCTACCCTGTCTCCAGTTTTTCCGCAACTGCAGCGCTTTTCCTCTTCGCTACCGCAATCACTTGTTGTTATTCACAGCCTTTTTACCATCGAATTTCTTCTGATCCATGAAGGATTCGGGATTCGCCGGCCCCTTGGGCTCCTGCGAGCTGGGCGAAATGCGGCGCGCGGTACAGAGAACCATCAACTCCGAATTGCTCTTCTGCAGACTCTTGCTTCTGAAAAAATTTCCCAGGATCGGTATATCGCCGAGCCCGGGGATCTTGTTCACAATATCTGTGACCCGATTATCCATCAGCCCGGCAATGACGAAACTCTGGCCGTCCCGTAATTCAAACTCGGTATCTGCCTTGCGCGTGCTGAGCGCGGGGATGGTGGTTCCGGAGATGGTGACGGAGTTCGCGAAATCCAGCGTGCTCACCTCGGGAATAACGTGCAGATGAATATTGCCATTGGGCTGAATCACCGGAGTGAACCTCAAGCGGACGCCAAATTCACGGAACTGGATGGTGACCGTAGAGATCCCGGTGGCGGCGGGCTGCACGACGGGGAAGGGAAATTCTCCGCCTGCCAGGAAACTGGATTCCTTGCCATTGACCGCGACCAGGTTAGGCTCGGCCAGAATCTGCAGAAGATTCTTCGACTGCAATGCCTCGATTACGGCTCCCAAATGAACCTGGGGATTGAAGAAAAACAAGTTGAGGAAGTTCGATACCGTGGTCGTCGTGGTGGTGGGAATTCCGCTGCCGCCAGTGTCGGTGAGAGGCCCCGGTGTAACTCCGCCGAACTGGCCAGTAGTAATCGTGCCTTGTGTATTGCCGGCACCAGTGGAGAACATGTTAATCCCGAGCTGCGTCAACGCGGAGCGATCGACTTCCGCGAATTTTACTTCCAGCAGAATTTCGTCAGCTCCAACCGGGCCAAAGGTCAGAACATTGACGACGTTTTTGGAATAGGCGGAGGCCAGGGCGCCGGCGTGTTTTGCGACGTCTTCGGTGGTGACGTGCCCGGAAAGAACAATAGCGGAGCGCGATGCGGTGACATCGATCTTTTGGTCGGGGAAGATCTTTTGAATCTCTTCGGAGGCGGCGGTGATGTCGACGTCCACGCGCAAATCGAAGCTGCGGGAGCGCTCGAATTCATCCCAGATCAGCAAGGAGATTTCGCCGGGGGAAAGCCCATTCACCAGTACCTGGGTAGGAGTAACGACGAGCGCATCGGCGACGGAGGGGTCAGTCACCGAAACGCGCTTGAGTCTCTCCCCGTTGGTATTGATGAGCAGCGACTTGCCAACCATGACGCGCAGCGGCGCGGATCCGGGAGTTTCTGGCGCATTCTGCGCGGCGGTGCCGGGAGGGGGAAGAGTAGTTTCTTGCGTCTCTTGTGAAGAAGGAACGGGGACCGCAGATGGGCTGTTGGCAGCGGCTGGCGTTGCGAACAGCGGAGTCGCAGCGAGAACCAGCGCGGCGGCGACGAGGGCGAGAAATTTCATGAATGCGACCTTATGCGAGGAAAGCCGAGGCAATTCCCCGAGACGATGAGCGGACGCGAATCGTTGCAGCATTGATCGACTACTTGTTCTGGTCCCCGAACTTGGTTTCATCCCGTTTGCTGCCCCGAATCATTTCTACCTGGTAAGACAATGGCTGAGGAGGGGCCGCGGCCTTCGCCACCATCTTATGAACGGTCGACTTGGCTGCAACCGGGTGCGGGGCCTGGCCGGGATATAGGGAACTCTCCCGGGTCGCGCCGGTCGCGCCCTGTTTTGTATCCAGGGGATTGCGCAGCGCCAGCTGGATTCGTGCTTCCTGGGAAGCGAGGGTGAGTTTCTGGGCGTCGTCGGGCGAGACCAGCAGGGTAATCACGCTGGCATTCTGAGTTTCGCCCGTCAGCATGCGATCCAGCAGGCTTCTACCCACCGCGATGACCGCGACGTTCTCAAGGACGGTCGTAGTCTGGCGTTCATTGCCCTCGCTGCCGGTGGCGAGAACATCGACGCGCGTACCGGGCTGCACGAAGCCGGCGACGGAAACGACGTCGTTTACGCGCACCGAAACCGCGCGCATTCCGGGCGGAATCATCGAAGGCAGACCCGCGCCCGCGTCTTCCGCAGCCAGTTTGGTGGGCAGAACGAAATCGCCCTTCGAAATGGGGAGAACGGCGCCGCGTCCGAGCACCTGCGATTTCCGGGAGAAGGCGTTGGGAGGGACGCTGGACTGCGGCAACACGGTCAAACGAACGTCGTGATCCGCCAATTTCGAACCGACCTGTATATCGTCGGCGGCGACCACCACCTGCACGGACTTCTCGTTATTTGCGCCCGTGAAATCACGCAGCTTGTTATAAACGGTGAAGCTTACAAGGAGACCAACCGCAAGAGCCAAGCCTCCGATCATCAAAAGACGACTTCGATTCATTCCACTCCTTACAAACGGGACGGGCCTTCGTGACATTGCACCGAGGTCGCATCACCGCGCGCAGGTTCGGCGAGCGCGATGCAGATCTGCCTACGGCCCAGCATCACTGGGTTGTTGAAATTCCGCTCGCGACCTGTGAGAACACCAGGTTCGCGTTGGTGCCGATCAGGCGGATTGTGCCGATCACAATCACGAGAATCACCGCGAGCATGACCGCGTATTCGGCGATGTCCTGACCTTCATCGTTGCGCCACAAAAACTTAATGAAATTTCTCATTCGAGTCTCCTCAAAGCCCGTGCCAGAGTTGTGTAGCGAAGCGGTGTTCCCCTCCAGACGAACCCGCACCCCCCGGGACAAAACAAATCAATCCCGGCAGCGGCATTCGTCGTTTCCCGATATGGGCGGAAAGCCGGAGGCAATCTCGTACGCGCTCATAGTTTCGCAGATTCGGCCCACCTCCGCTAAACATTTTTTTCAGTTTATGGCCGCTTTGCCGATATTGCCAGGGGTAATCGGCAGCCGCGGGGGCGGGTAACTGGCCCCGGACAGGCGGTTCCGGACGAATACCAGGGCATGGGAGTCACGGTAGGCAGCGTTCCAGCCGGGGTCGAGAACAAGGGCCTGGGCAAGCGCGGAATTAGGAGGGATGAGGATAGTTTGGACACTCCAGTCGGCGAGGACCGCCCGCCAGTCATCGTGCAACTGGACCGCGGTTTCGGCCTGTTTCAGGATATTGTCGCCATAAAGGTCGGAGCGGCCATCCACAAAAACCCGATATTGCGGGTAGAGCTTCCAGATGGCATAGCCTCCCCAGTCATAGTAGGCAAAAAGCCGGCCTGGTTGATCGGGGTTGCCGGCCGGTAACAAAGGATGACTGGCACGCAAAAAGGCGACCGCTTGGGTGGGGTATTGTTGTGCCTCCCGAAGATTCTGGGTGCGCGCAAGGCTGTTCCATCGCGCCAGGGCAAAGACAGCCAACAGCAGGACCATGGCCCAGTTAAAGACCGGGAGGAATCGGTGTTGGGAAGGGCGAACGGAGGGGAGTTGCGGTGCCGGCGATAACTGCGACAGCCACTGCGCAATCACGGGGACGGCCAGCAGAATGAAGATTGGGATATGGCGTGCCGCATCGAGCGCGGACAAGAACATAAACGCCAATGGCAAGAGAACGCGTCCGCGGATCGGTGAGCGGGACCCGGATAGCGCGAGCATGAGCAGCAGGAAGACTAAGAGGCACGGGACGTACATCCATTGATGAAAGTCAGGGGAATGCCACTCGACAATCAAGGTACGCAACTCGGAGTCGCGCACGGTCTCAAGCGGATAGAGATAGAGGCGCGCGCCACTGGGATTGAGGGGCACGAGTGCGAGGCAGGCAAGGGTCGCAATCAGGATGCGAGTGACGAGGGGACGAGCCTGCGGCCAAGGCGTGGTTCCGTTCGCTGCTTCGAGGACGACGCCGGCAGCATAAAGGAACATAAGCACGGGACCGAGTGCGAAACCAGCGTGCAGGTTCAGCCAGAGCAGAAACAGAGGAGGAATCCAGAGCAGAAGGCGAGGCCGGTCCTCCGCCCGTTCCAGCAACCACAGGAAGACGCTGGCGAGCAGAAAAGTGAAGGTCTGTGGACGCGTTCCCCAGCAAGGGGCGGATGCCCAGGCTCCGAGGACGGTGGCGGCTGCCGCCCAGTGCGGCTTTCCGGGGCAGCGCCAATACAACAGCAGGAAACCAGCCGTTGTGAGGAGGGATGAAAACACGATCAAGATAAGGGGACCGGCACTGGGACCGCCGACTTTCCAGAGCGCGTAAAAGATGACCTCCGAGAGCCACTCGTGTGACACCCACGAACTGCCGCCACGCGTAAATGAGAAAGGGTCGGTATGAGGCACGTGGCCGGTATCGACAATCCACTGGCCGGTGCGCAGATGCCACCAGAGATCGGGGTCAGTGGCGGGACGCGCCGTCATGGCCAGAAGGCCGAAGAAGAGAATTCCGGCAAACAAGGCGCGGCTGCCTCGGATTGAAATTGCAGGCGCAAGCATCTGCCGGATTATAGAATCAGTGGTCGCGATTGCTTGCCATGCTTAAGAACCTCTTCGCCCGGAAACGTCAGTTCGTGGTGACTACGTTTCTACTTGGCATGTTCTGCTGCAACCTGACGTTCCTAAGGTGGTGTGCGCCGTATCTGCCCAATGGGCACCAGGATTTCATCATTTACTACATGAGTGGGCGGCTTCTCCGCGAAGGGAAGGCTGCATCTCTGTACGATCCGGATGTTCAGGATCGCAGCCAACTTGAGTTTACTCACGTTCCGAACCGTAAACGGGCGATACCATTCAATCACCCGCCGTTTGAAGCGCTCCTTTTCGTCCCGCTGGCGATGCTGGGTTTTTTCCCCGCCTACCTGCTGTGGGACGTAATCAATCTGATCATGTTGGCTGCGAGCGCCATGCTTCTCCGGCAACTCCCCGGGATCCGGGAGATGTCAGGACGAATGGTCGCGCTGAGTTGTGCAGCGTTTCCTCCGATCGCAATCGGCATGATCCAGGGACAGGATATTTTTCTTTTACTCCTGTGTATGGTTCTTGCGTTGCTGGCGATGAACCGGGGCGATGATGTCGTCTCAGGCGCTTGGTTGGCGGCTGGCCTTTTTCGACCGCATATGATCGTGCCTTTGCTGGTTCTGCTGGCTTTTCGCCGATGGCGCATTCTTCTCGGATTCCTTCCAGTCGCAGTCACTCTTGGGGGGATTTCGGCGATGATCATGGGGTGGAGATGGCCGCTGGCATATCTTCATTTTGTCCTGCAGGTGGAACGGGAACGGGGTAGCAGTTTCGGGCCTCATCAGGTACCCAACCTTAGGGGACTGATCGCCGATCTGCCCGGACTGCACGAATCAAGCCTCATTGTTGTTGTGCTGATCACTGCGGCATCGCTGGTGGTGTATGGACTGGCATTGCGCCGGATCCTTGGTCGTCGGGATTCGCCGAGCTATTATTTTTGTCTCGCTATAACGGCCACGATCCTGATCAGCTTTCACGCGCTTTGGTACGATTTTACGCTCTTGCTGCCGGTCGTTTTCTTCCTGATCGTTTCCCTGATGAGAGCGGACGTTGGGGAGGTTCCTGCGATACTGCTCCTGCTTTTGGTCTTCTTGTTTCTTGCACCTCTTTACATCGATCTGGAATTCAACGGACACATCTTTTGGCTCGGCCTAATTCCGCTCGTACTCTTTTTCAGGCTGCTTCGGGCGCCTTCGCCCGCCGCAGAACCCGCCTGATGATCGACTATTCCATCGGCCGCCGGCAAATCTGGCTCTTGCTCGTGGCGTTGCTGTGCGCGTCGGGAACATGGCTCTACGCGAGCCGCGTGCTGATTCCATATCAGATTCGAGAAGCAGCAGCGCATGACATTCCGCGCGGAAATCTTTCCGACCTCTATCCGCGCTGGCTGGGTGCCAGGGAACTGCTCCTGCATGGCCGGGACCCTTACAGCCCCGAACTAACACGCGAGATTCAGATGGGATTCTACGGCCGCCCGCTTCCTCCCGAAGCGCCGGGTGGCCGGAATTACCAGCAGGGATTTTACTATCCCGTCTACGTTGCATTTTTGCTGGCTCCCACTATCGATCTTCCATTTGACGTCGTGCGGAAGGGCTTTTTCTGGGTCTTGCTCGGGCTCACGGTGCTCACGATTCCGCTGTGGCTGCGGGTGTTTCGTTGGTCTTTGTCGCTGTGGGTGGAAGCTGCAGTGGTCTTGTTCACGATTGGCAGCCTGCCCGTGTTGCTGGGCCTGAAGCTCGAGCAAATGACGCTTCTTGTTGCAGCCCTGCTGGCGGGAGGGATGGTTTTGCTTGTTTCGGGCCATCACGTTCCCGCCGGTATTTTGTTGGCGCTCGCCACAATCAAGCCCCAACTGGTTTGGTTGGTCCTCTTCTGGCTGACGGTCTGGACCCTGGCTGATTGGCGGCGACGTTATCGTTGGGCAGTGTCATTCCTGCTCGCCATAGCTATCCTGTGTGCTGCCTCCGAGTGGTACCTTTCGCACTGGATTGTGCGCTTCTGGCGGGCGATTCGCGAATACCGGAGTTTTACCGGGGAGATGTCGGTGATGGACGTGTTGATAGGCAGTCCGTGGAGCCGGGCTGTCGAACTGCTGGCATTAGCGGGCATGATAGGCGCTTGCTGGAGAGAGCGCCGGCAAGAAGCGAATAGCGAAGGTTTTGCGTTCACGCTAAGCCTGGTGTTGGCGATCACGATGTTCGTCGTGCCCAGCTATGGCTTCTACAATCAGGTACTCCTTATTCCAGCGCTGTTGGTGCTGGTTCGGCAACGCCGCACGATTTGGCAGAGAAGTCCGGTAGGCCGCTTATTGCTCGTGCTGACGGCCGGCCTGGTTTTCTGGCCCTGGATCGCGAGCTTGGCCCTGGCCGGTCTTTGCTTCGTCTTGCCGCAGCAGACGGTTGAACGCGGCTGGGCTGTTCCTTTTTGGACGTCAATACTGATTCCTTTAGCGGTGGCCGCGATGATGCTGGTTCTTGCGGGGCAGAGGTCTGTTGCTGCGCCGGCGGACCTTCCGTCGTAGAATGCTGTGGGGACCCGCGTCAGGCACGGCGTGGTTGGGCGGGCAGAATTCAAGGGGATATGGCAACTTCATCACAATCTGGAATTTCGAGCATCTTTCCCATCGCGATCTATGTGCAAGGGAGCGAACAGCAGACCTTATCGCTGAATCACACCCCGTACACTGTCGGGCGCAAAGTGGATCGCGATCTGGTCATCGCCGACCCGCGGGTGTCGCGCGAGCATGCATCGATCGTCGCGGAAGATGGCGAGTTTTTCGTGGTCGACCAGGGCAGCAAACACGGTACCTTCGTGAACGGCGAACGCGTGGATCGCCACAAGCTCCAGCGCAACGACCGGCTGGAGTTTGGGGCGCGGGATGTTGCGTACCTGATTTTTCATCCTGTGCACACGACCTCGAACACGGCGCGGGAGTTCCTGAGCCAAATCTCGGGCATCCAGATCGCTCCCGAGGCGACGGACCTCGAAAAGCTGACGTCTATTCATGGAAGCCGCGCGCAAGCTGAACACCATCGGCGTGCTCGACGAAATTTTGGTGACGCTGCTCGAAGCCACCTTGAAGCTGACGCGCGCCGAACGGGGATACATCTTTCTTCGCGACAGCGCCGGGACTTTGACGCTGGCGGCGGGACGCAACTCGAAGGGCGAGCCGCTGCTGGATGACACGACAATTTCGCGCTCCGTGCTGGAGGGCGCGCTCACTTCCAACTCCGAATATCTGGTGACCGACACCAGCAAGGAGCTGGATGTGAAGCAGCGGCAGAGTATTGTCGCGTTCGATTTGCGGACCGTGATCTGCATGCCGTTGCGCAAGCCGATGGTGCAGACCTCGCGCGAGGATCAGCGCACTGGCGGCGAAGTGATGGGCGCGCTCTATGTGGACTCGCGCTTTGCCTCGCGCAACATCGGTGACGTGGGCCAGGATATTTTGCGGGCGATCGCGACGGAAGCGGCGCAGCTCGTCGAAAACGCCCGCCTGGTGCAGGCCGAGGAAGCGGGACGCCGTTACCAGCAGGAACTCTCCATTGCGGCGCAGATTCAGCAACGGCTTTTGGCGGTGACGCTGCCCGAGGTTCCGTTTGCGCGCGTGAACGGACGCAACCTCTCTTGCAAGGAGATTGGCGGCGATTTTTTTGAAGCCGTGAATACGCCGCATGGCCTGGCGGTCGTCCTCGCCGACGTGAGCGGCAAGGGAGTTTCGGCGGCGCTGCTGGCCTCCATTCTGCAGGGGATGGTTTACTCGCAGCTGATTTCGGGCATGCCGCTCGTCGAGATTGTGGCGGCGGTAAATCGGTTCTTTACCTATAAGCACATTGGCGAAAAGTACGCGACCATGATCATCACCCGTTTGCGGAATGACGGCGATCTGGAATATGTCAATTGCGGACACATTCCGCCGGTTTGGATTTGTGGCGACGAAGTGCTCAGGCCGTCCCACGGCAACCTGCCGGTCGGCCTGCTCGCGGATGCGACTTACGCCAGCGACCGTTGCCAGATGAGGCCTGGGGATCGGCTGATTCTGGTGACCGACGGCGTTACCGAAGCCGAGAACGCTCGCGGCGACATGTTCGACAGCGAACGCCTTGAAAAGGTGGCGGGGAAGAGCAAGTCGATGGAGGATATTTTTTCGGCCGTCGCGGATTTCTGCGGCGGCACTCCACTCAATGACGATTGCACGGTGGTGGAGCTGGCGTATACGGGGGACTGAAGGCCCTTTGCGCCCTGAATCGTGCTGAGCGCGGGGGAATGGTCCGCGACGCGCGGACCATTGCGTTGCCGCCGTTATGTTTTCTCTTCCACTGTTCCCTTCCGCCGCTGAGCACCGGGAAATCCCCAAGCACTATGTATGAGAATAGCGGCCCTTCGACTCCAATTGCCGCGCCCTTCGGGCGTCGCAATCTCCGCTCAGGGTGACAGGATTGGGTAGAGTTACGGCTTCGCGTCTTTGTGAATTTCAACCGTTGACCAGGTTTTGTCGGCGGCGTGGCATAGCTTTTCCAGCTTGCAATCTGCGCACTTCGGGGTCCTCGCGACACATAGTTTCCGTCCGTGCCAGATCACCTCATGGGAAAAATCCGTCCAGCGTTCCCGGGGGATGATGCGCATCAGATCCTGCTCGATTTTTTGTGCGTCTTCATGGCGTGTCAGCTCTAGCCTTCGTGAGATGCGCGTGACGTGCGTATCGACCACGACCCCTTCGTTCTTCTTGAACCAGGTTCCGAGCACGACGTTGGCTGTCTTGCGCGCTACGCCGGGCAAGGTGAGCAACTCGTCCATCGTTTCTGGGACTTTGCCGCCGAAATCGGAGACGATCTTGCGCGCCGCGCCCACCACCGATTTCGACTTGTTGCGGAAGAATCCGGTCGAGCGGATATCGGGCTCCAACTGTTCCGGTTCGAGGGCGGCGAAATCCTGCACGGTGGGATACTTTTCAAAAAGAATGGGTGTGACCATGTTGACGCGCACGTCGGTGCATTGGGCTGAGAGGATCGTCGCAACGAGTAATTCCCATGCGCTGCGGTGCGTGAGAGCGCACGTCACCCCAGGATACATCTGGTCGAGTCCCGCGATAATTTGCCGCACGCGCTCGGGATTCAGAGGATCGTATCCCGCAGCAACTTTCTTTCTTGGAACTGGCTTGAGCGCGGCAGACTTCAGAGCAGCAGGCTTGGCCGCGTTTCCGGGCGGAGGCACTCGCCGTGCAGCGGGACGCCCAGGTAAGGCTTTCGATTTACCAACTTTCAAGAGTCGCACGCCTTCCTGGCGTCCACTTCGGCTGGGTTGCCGGGGCACATTTCCGCGAGGCATTTTTCCTCCTGAGCAGAGGTTCATGGTAACAAAGCCAGCGCGATTGACGCGCGGTCGCGCAAAAGTTGTTCGCGGCGAGCGACCAAGGTAACTGCGGTGCAATTGACGTGTCGGTGGGCGGTGAGTAGTCTGAATCAAAAGCAAACTATGGCCGTCAAGAACATCAAACTCGGACAAGTCTGGCGTCAGGACGCAAGCGGCCAGGACTTTCTTGTCACCAAGGTTTACAGCGAAGTCTTCACGCAATATGCGGTGCTGCGTCCTGCCGAAGTGAATGCGCCCAACGTGCCAGGCATCAAAGTGAAGGTCGCCAAGTCGGCCGATGGAGTGGCTCTTGCCGGGCTTCAGCTTCACGCAGGAGGGGGCGTTTTAGATCGGGTGATCCGGCGATCGGTCATCGGGCGATCGAAATGCGACTGCGCCGCTTTGGGCTGCGATATTCATAGAAAATACAAGATTCTTAGTTAGGGCGATGGCCAATCTTCCCGATGGCCGGATCACCCGATAACCCGCTTCCATGACTGAAAAAATCCTCGCCATTCTATTCGCTTTCATTTCGCAACTGATCGCAACCACTGGCTATGGCGGGATTGTGATCCTGATGGCGATCGAATCGGCGTGCATTCCGTTGCCGTCCGAACTCATCATGCCATTCGCGGGATACCTTGTTTTCACGGGCACGATGAAGCTGTTGTGGGTGGCGACGGCGGGCGCGATCGGATGCAATTTGGGATCGCTGATCGCGTACGAGATCGGCGCCTACGGAGGCCGGCCGCTGGTCGAGCGCTATGGACGCTGGATTCTTATGGGCCGCCGCGAACTCGATTGGGCGGACCATTTCTTTCTGCGCTGGGGATACATGGCCGTGTTCATCGCGCGCCTGCTGCCCGTGGTTCGCACGTTTATTGCGTTGCCGGCCGGCGTCGCCCGCATGCCGCGCGGAAAATTCCATCTCTATACATTTCTGGGGTCATGGCCATGGTGTTTGGCGCTGGCCTGGTTTGGAATGAAGCTGGGTGAAAACTGGCGCTCGTTGGGAAAGTACTTCCACAAGATGGATGCTGTGATCGGCGTAATCCTGCTAGCCGGGTTCGGGTGGTTCATCTGGTCGCACTGGCAGAACCGGCTGCGGGACACGGACTAGAGTTCGCGTGGGGACGGGGTTGTGTGGGGACGGGCGCCTCGCCCGTCCACCCGAGCGCAGCTCGGCTCTACTCGACCGGTCGTGCCAGTTGCGACGCTACGATCTTCCACTCGCCATTTCGCCGGAGTAAAACATCGAGATAAATGTAGCGCGCAGCGAATCGCTTTCCCTCCGCTTCGACCTCATCGGACTCCGAGCCGTGGACGACGGCGGTGTCGCCGAACAGACGAATCTTCCGCCTCGTGGAAACGATCGAAGGATAGCGGATCGCTCCGGTGCGGAGCTTTTCGAGGATCGCTTCTCGGCTCTGCGGATTGCCAGAGTCGTCATATTGAACGTAGTCATCCGCGAAGATCTGGGAGAGCGCTTCGAGATCCGCGTGCATCAAAGCCTTATCCCCGGCTTCAAAGAGCGCCAGAATTTGCTGTTCATCGAATGCAAGCGACATGGTTTAACTCCAACGTTCAACTCCAACGATTTCCGGTGCGCGTTTGTGACGGATCATCGCCGGTCCCTTTCGGAGACGCGCACAATGTGGTATCTCTCGAAGCAGCCGCTAGTCGCTCACAGGGCGAGAATAATGCAATTCCCATCTCGAATTGCGAACGACGAACAGCGAACGACGAGCAGCGAACGACGAACGACCAGTGATGACATGGGATTTCTAAGTTATCTATTTTATCCGTGGGGGCTCCTGCTGCAGGGACTGGCGATTGTGCACTTCATCCGCCGCCGGCCGGATACCTATTGGATCTTCATCATTTTGTTTCTGGGGCCGCTGGGCGCGATCATCTACCTGGCCGTGGAAGCGCTCCCCGACATCGGCCTGATCGGGCAGTCCTTCAAAGTTTTTCCCCGCCGCAAGCGCATCCGCGAGCTGGAAGTCGCGATCCGGGACAATCCCTCTGCCGGCAATTACGAAGAGCTGGGCGGTCTTTACATGGACGACGGCGACTTCGCAACGGCGCGCGCGGCCTTTGACCGGGCAATTGCCGCCCGCGCCGATACGCTCGATCCTTTTTACCGGCGCGGAGTCTGCGCGCTGCAGTTAGGAGATGCAGCGGCTGCCGTGCCCGACCTGGAACGAGCGGTCAACCAGGATCCAGACTATGACTTCCAGCGTGCCGCCGGACTGTTGGCGCATGCCTATGCCCAGACCGGCCAAAAAGAGAAAGCGGAGGCGTTATTCCGGCGAGTGACGGTTACTTCAACTCTGTCGGAGACCTACCTCAATTTTGCGGAGCTGCTCGCGTCCGAAGGACGCAACGCCGAGGCGCGGGAGTGGGCGCAGAAAGTGCTCGACAAGAAACCCTCGATGCCGGGCTATCTGCGGCGGCGCGAGAGGCCGTGGTTCCGGCGGGCGAATGGATTCTTGAAGAGGGTGCCGGCGTGAGAAGGTTGAATGTGAAATCAAAAGAAGGTAGGTTAGGACCATGCAGCCCCTTAGTCCCAACGAGATTTCCCGGCTCAGTCCTGAGGAACGCCTTGCTCTGATTGGACAGCTTTGGGATAGCCTGGATGACGGCGAGGTTTCGTTGTCTGCCGCCCAGAAAATTGAGCTGGGGCGGCGCCTTGCCACCTTGGAACAGGATCGAGCCGGGGCCGTCACCTGGGAACAGTTGCAAGCCGAGTTAGCTCGACGCTGCCCCGACTGATGCAAGTCATTTTTACGCCGGCTGCGCGGTCCGAGATCGTCGACGCTCAGGACTGGTACGAAACACAACAGGCAGGCCTCGGGGTGCGGTTTCGCGGACAGCTCGAGATCACCTTGAGCCGGATGCATGAGAACCCTTATCAATTTCCTGCCGTATTTCAGGAAGTCCACCGCGCCCGCTTGCGCAAGTTTCCCTATAGCCTGTTCTTCTGTATCGAAACAGAACTCGTAGTGGTTATCGCCTGCTTTCACGGGAGTCGCGACCCGCAACGCTGGCAGCAGCGCGTTTAGTTTTCATTCCGAGTGCTATCCTTCCCACGATGCAAATTTCCTACCTCGAATGCACCCGTTGCGGAGAGCATCTCCCCGCTGACCGCCCGCAAAATGTTTGCCCGAAAGATGGCGGCGTGCTTTTCGTCCGCTACGATCTTGCCAGCCTGAAAGGGAAGTTGCGCCCCGAAGACTTGCGGGGACGCGTGGCCTCGATGTGGCGCTATGCGGAAGTACTTCCCGATGCGACGCCGGTGACCTTGGGCGAAGGCTTCACTCCCATGCTTGCGAGCCGCGAGTATCCCAACGTCTACATCAAAGACGAAGGCCTGAATCCGACCGGATCGTTCAAAGCGCGCGGCATGTCCGCCGCCCTGACGATGGCCAGACATTATGGTTTGAAAAAGCTGGCTGCACCTTCCGCCGGAAATGCCGGCGGCGCACTTGCGGCATATGCGGCGGCTGCAGGACTCGAAGCTTATATCTTCATGCCGAAAGATGTGCCCATCGCCAATCGCATGGAATGCGACTACTTCGGCGCGCACGTCACGCTGGTCGATGGCTTGATCAGCGATTGCGGCCGCATGGTTGCCGAGCGAAAAGATAAAGAAGGTTGGTTCGATGTTTCAACGCTGAAGGAGCCGTTCCGCGTGGAAGGCAAAAAGACCATGGGCTACGAGGTTGCCGAACAGTTGGGATGGAGACTGCCGCAGGGCATTATCTATCCGACGGGCGGCGGCGTAGGCATGATTGGCATGTGGAAGGCGTTTGACGAGATGGAGCAACTTGGATGGATCGGCTCAGAGCGGCCTGGGTCAACCCGTCCAAAGATGATCACGGTGCAGGCGGCCGGTTGCGCGCCGATTGTGAAGGCGTGGGAAGCAGGGAAGTCCACTTCCGAAATGTGGCCCGCAGCGCACACGTTCGCCGCCGGTCTGCGCGTGCCCAAGGCTTACGGCGACTACCTGATTCTCGACATCCTCAAGAAAAGCGGAGGCACGGCGGTGGCTGCGACCGACGAGGAGATTCTTGCGGCTACCCGGCATTGGGGAAGCGTGGAGGGCGTGTTTGCCGCGCCTGAAGGAGCGGCCTCGCTGGTTGCCTACCAGAAGCTGCGCGCGAGCGGATTTTTCAGCGCCGAAGACAAGGTTGTCCTGTTCAATACCGGCAGCGCTTATAAATATCTCGACATGATGGAAGCACAGACGAAAAAAGCACGCCCCGATACGCCGGCGGCGCGCACTATCGGCGGAATCATCGGACCGTACTGAGGGTCCAATCCTTTGATCTTTTCACGGGAATCGTTCCAATCCAAGCGCGAAGAGATGGTGCGCACACAGCTTGCGGAGCGTGGCATCCGCGATATGCGGGTGCTTGATGCCATGCGCACGGTGCCGCGACATGAGTTTGTGCCCGAAGCTTTGCGGCAGGATGCGTATGAAGATCATCCGCTGCCGATCGGCGAGGGTCAAACCATTTCGCAGCCTTATATTGTTGCCGCGATGTTGGAGCATCTCGCGCTGCGGGCGACGGATCGCGTGCTTGAAGTGGGCACTGGCTCGGGCTATGTGACGGCATTGCTGTCGGTGCTGTGCGCCGAGGTGTTTTCGGTGGAACGCCACGCGCTGCTGGCGGTATCGGCGGATGCAACGTTGCGGCGCCTTGGGTTTGGCAACGTAAGAGTCAAGGTTGGCGACGGCAGCCAGGGTTGGAGCGAGTACGCTCCGTTCGATGCCATTCTCGTTTCGGCCGCGACCGCCGAAGTGCCAGCTCCGCTGTTCGCTCAACTGAATGAAGGCGGACGCATGATTATTCCCGTGGGATCGCCGATCAGTCAGGAGCTGCAGTTGATTCGCAAGATTAACGGTCAGCCTGATCTGACGATTCTGGAGGGTTGCCGCTTTGTGCCGCTGGTCGAAGGAGAAGCGCAGCGCTAGTTTTGATTCGAGGGACTGAGGGCGGGACGCCCTCAGAACTGCCGGCGAGACGCCGGCGCTACAGTCGAGTGTCGATATAATATCGCCGTGGGATTCCTGCACAATCTTAAGATCACACTGGAGATGATCAAGTGGGAGCACTCGATTTTTGCGCTCCCATTTGCGCTGTGTGGCGCAATGCTGGCGGCGGGCGGATTGCCTGCCTGGCGCCAGTTGGCGTGGATCATCGTCGCCATGGTTGCGGCGCGCTCGGCGGCCATGGCGTTTAATCGGCTGGCCGATGCTTCGATTGATGCGGCCAATCCTCGTACGGCTACTCGCGCCCTGCCTGCTGGCGTGTTGACCCCAAATTTCGTGAGCGCGTTTGTTTTGATTGCCTGCGGAATTTTTGTGCTGGCAGCCTCGCAATTAAATCGGCTGACGCTGATGCTTTCGCCGGTGGCCTTGGCCGTTGTGCTTCTCTATTCGTATGCCAAACGATTTACGCGCTGGTCGCATCTGTTTCTGGGATTTGCGCTTGGCATCGCGCCTGCAGCAGCGTGGATTGCGGTGCGTGGGTCGCTCGACCCGAGAATTTTGCTGCTCACCGCCGCGGTGACATTCTGGGTTGGCGGATTCGACGTGATCTACGCTTGCCAGGATCATGACTTTGATCGCAGCCATGATCTGCACTCAGTTCCGCGGCACATTGGGATTCACGCGGCTCTCTGGGTGGCGCGCGCGTTTCATCTGATGATGCTTGGGCTGCTGGTTTGGCTCGTGCTCGCATTTGGTTTGGGCAAGCTCGCGATCGTGGGAGTGATCGCGGTGGCCGCGCTGCTCGCTTACGAGCACTCGCTGGTGCGGCACGACGATCTCAGCAAGCTGAACGCCGCGTTCTTTACGATGAACGGAGTGATCTCGGTGGTATTCTTTGTGTTCGTGGCTGGAGATCTGGTGCTGCGGCGTTAGTTTGGCCCGGTGCCCCAGGTTCGCGTCCGTTCTTTGGACGCTAACCTGGATGGAAGGGCGGGTGGCCTGGCCCATCGCGTTCTTCCGGACTCTCGAGGGTGCCCCGTCCAAGCTTTGCTTGGGCGGGCCCGTTTTATCACAAACTGAGAAGTCAGTGATCACATACTGAGAAGCGGTCCAGGGGTAGGTTGTCACCATGCCCTGGGGATTGCGGCGTTTTCAGGAAACCGGCCAGCTACACTTCCTCACCTTCAGTTGCTACCAGAGACGACCAAACTTCACCAATGTCCCGTCCCGCACCACGTTCGAGACTTCTCTGGAACGGGCACGACGACGCTACGGACTTTGCGTGTACGGCTATGTCGTTATGCCGGAACATATCCACATGTTGGTAAATGAACCGGAACAAGGCTCGCTGTCGCGAGCTATGCAGTCGCTGAAGCAGTCGGTCGCTCGGACATTGGCTTTGCGCGCAGAGGATCCGTTCTGGCAGGCTCGATATTACGATTTCAACGTATGGAGTGAGCGCAAATTTGTGGAGAAGCTCCGCTATATTCACCGGAATCCGGTAACGCGCGGGTTGGTGGCGCGTCCCGAAGATTGGGCCTGGAGCAGCTTCCGTCATTACGCAAATGGTGAGGCGGGTCGGGTAGAAATCGAATCGCAGTGGACGGCGCGGCGGAGAGAGCAGGCAGGTATCTTTCCAACCGTGCGGAGGCGTCCGGCTGCGGGCCCGCCCAAGCAGAGCTTGGACGGGGCACCCTCTTGACCTTTTTCATCACCAACGCGATGTAGGAGTCATCACAGACTTGCTCCCCAATCGGTGCGAAGATACCCCGACAGTGCACCATCGAGAACTGCGCCAATCTCCAGAGACGAACGCATTTTTGGCCGCAAACTTTTCACCGCTATTTGACAACATATGGCCCGGTCAGCACCCCCGCAAGTGCACGCCAAACCGCAAAATTAAAGGCTAAGTCCTATCTTTTGAATATTTTGTCTATAACTACCTTACTATCATCGACTTAACTCATTTTTTGGTAGGGGGGGGGTACCCCCCCCACAAATTGTAAATTGCTACCTGCCGGTCAGCCCACATCGTTGAGCGTGGAGACGAAATAACTGGAGGCGCAAGAAAACCTACGCCCAGGGACCCCAGAGTACGTGGAGCCCAGGTTAGCGCCCAAAAAGGGGCGCGAACCTGGGGCACCGGGTGTAATGACTCGCATCAGTTCCTGCGGTATCATCAATTTTGATGCCTGTTTCCCACCCATTCCAGACGGACGACCCGCGTCTCCACCCGATCAAAGATAAGGTTCTCGCTGGCGAGCGCCTGAATGACGCCGACGCGCTGACTCTTTACGCCACCGGCGACATCCTCGCCGTCGGCTGGCTGGCGAATTGGGTGCGCGAGCGGATGCATGGCGACACGGCGTATTTCAACGTCAACCGGCATATCAATCCTACGAATGTTTGTGTGGCGGCTTGCCGGTTGTGCGCGTTTGGGCGCAAGAAAGACGCTCCGGGCGCTTACACGATGGCGCTCGAAGAAGCTTTTCAGATTGCGAGCACCGGTTACACGGAGGCGATCACCGAGTTTCATATTGTGGGCGGGCTGCATCCCGATTTGCCGTTTGAGTATTTTCTCGACCTGGTTTCGGGATTGAAGGAGCGCTTTCCGCAGGTCCACATGAAGGCCTTCACGATGGTGGAGGTGGCGTACCTGGCGAAGCGGGCGAAGCTGACGATTCGCGAGACGCTCGAAAAGATGAAAGAGGCGGGCGTGGATTCGCTGCCGGGCGGCGGCGCGGAGATTTTTTCGGATCGCGTGCGGCATATCATCTGCGATCACAAGATTGACGGCGACGATTGGCTGAACACAGCGCGCACCGCGCATGAGATCGGGCTGAAGTCGAATGCGACGATGCTCTATGGGCACATCGAAAACGACGAAGACCGTGTCGACCACCTGATGAAGTTGCGGATGCTGCAGGATGAAACGCACGGCTTTCAGACGTTTATCCCGCTGGCGTTTCATCCCGCGAACACGCCGCTGGAACATCTTTTTACGACCACCGGGATGCTCGACATCAAGCAGATCGCGGTCAGCCGCCTGGTGCTGGACAATTTTGCACATATCAAATCGTACTGGCAGATGATGACGCCGAAGATTGCGCAGATTTCGCTGCGCTTTGGGGCGGATGATATTGATGGGACCGTTGTCGAGGAGAAGATCTATCACGATGCTGGGGCGACGACTCCGCAGGGGCTGCGGCGGCAGGATCTGATTCGGCTGATCAAAGAAGCCGGGCGCGAACCGATCGAGCGCGATACGCTGTACCGGCCGGTGACGCGGACGGAAACTTCGTTTACCGTATCCGGTTTAAGCTGCTGTCTAAAATCTTGACCACAGAGTACACAGAGGTACACGGAGGAAAGCCTTATTCGTTGTCTCCGTGTCTCTGTGTCTCCGTGGTGAGAACGCA
The DNA here is from genome assembly GCA_963709055.1 of uncultured Acidobacteriaceae bacterium. Lineage (GTDB taxonomy): Bacteria > Acidobacteriota > Terriglobia > Terriglobales > Acidobacteriaceae > Acidiflorens. Next base: position 510,666 of record CAVPUZ010000010.1, on the reverse strand, counting down.
CTGGAACTTCCTGTCGGCATTTGCATCCAATCTGCATGGCAAAAGAGCAAACAGCGATCTTTGGCGGCGGATGTTTCTGGTGCATTGAGGCTGTCTTTCAGCGTTTGACGGGCGTCGCCCACGTCGAATCAGGCTACATGGGCGGACACGTCGACAATCCCACTTATCGGCAGGTTTGCGACGGCGATACGGGACATGTGGAAGTGGTGCGCGTGACGTTCGATCCGGATCAGATCAGCTATCGCGAACTGCTGGACGTATTTTTCTCGGTGCACGATCCGACTACGCTCAACCGGCAGGGTAATGATGCGGGCGAGCAGTATCGTTCGGTGATCTTCTATACCGATGAAGAGCAGCAGCGCATTGCCGAGGATGTGATTGCGGAGATGACGGCCGGGAAAGAGTTTTCCGAGCCCATCGTCACGACGGTGGAACCGGCGTCGAAATTCTATGTGGCCGAGGGATACCACCAGAATTATTACAACGAGAACTCGCGGCAACCTTACTGCATGTTTGTGATCTCGCCGAAGCTGGCGAAGCTCGAAAAGAAATTTGCGGAAAAGTTGCGGGCGTAGGAGCGGGTACTTTGCGGGTCGATTGATCCCGGGGGACGTTCTTCTCTAGTGCTGTGACCGCATGATTGTTTCTAGCTATCCATCAGCTTTCTTGGACAGCCGAGGGCGGCTGTCGCTACGCGAGCCCGGGGGCGGCTGTCGCTACGCGAGCCCGGCCCCCGGAAACCGCCGGCAAGGTGCCGGCGCTACAGTCCCGGTCTTGTGGTAATAATCTGTCGGTCTGGGGACTAGGGACGTTCTTCGAGCAGCAGGCGGCGCAAGGTGCGGAGATCGTTGAGGGTGCGGCTCCCGCTCCGCAAGTGTTGTTCGAGCTTCTCCAGTTTGTATTGCACCAGGCGGAGCGCCTCGAGGCGGCGTTCGGACTTGGCTTGCTCAGCACCCCGTATGTCGTCCGCGATGTCGTTCCTGGAATCTACGATGGTTTCGAGCAGAAGGTGCAGGTAGTCCTGCGCGTTTTCGATGCTGTCAAAGGGAGTCTCGGGTCGATGGCTTATGGGGAAGGGTTGAGCTTTGGCATTCATCGTGAAATCGATTGCGGGGGAGGCGCGTTTTCTTGCAACGATGACGGACGCGTTGAAGATCGACGCCTTGAACTCCGAATCGCACTCCTTCCTTATTAAAGTCACCGGCAAGGTGAGCGGCGACCAAGAGGCGCAATTGTACTGCATGCGAACTTAGCGGGAAACCCCTATTTCCATCATTTTATTGGGTATCAGGTATCTCTGGCAACCGACAACCCCACCCGTCAGGAACATAATCCAACATTAATGACGGTATTGTTGTTGCGAGCGCAATCGCAGCGCTTGGGAGGACGGTAGACGGCATCTAATTTAAGGAAAAGGTCATTAGAGCCGGCACGGGAGAACCATGACGGGGTTTGTGAATCAGATGGATCCATTCTCTCTTAATCAGGCTCGCATTGCGAAGGAGATGTCATGAAGAAGAAATGGTTTCTATTCAGCATAATGGTGGCGTTGGTCATTGGGACGTTTGCGGACGTTTAGCGTCTCCGGTGTTGCTCAATCCGAGGCTGCCGCCAATGGGGTTCCGGCACACCTGGTGGTTACGGTCGAAGCTGCTCACGGTTCCGATGTACCAGTTGTTAGTCGAGAGGATGTCGTGGTTCATGAGGGGAAAAATCGCGATCGGGTTACCGATTGGGTTCCGGCGCAGGGAGATCATGCCGGCCTGGAGCTTTTTATTCTTATGGACGATAGCTCCAGCACGAGCATCGGCAATCAACTCGAAGACATCCGGAAATTCATCGACGGACAGCCGAGTTCCACAAAAATTGGCGTTGCCTATATGCGGAATGGCATAGCTATGATCGCACAGAATCTTGACGACTGACCATGCTCTGGCTGCGAAGGCGCTACGTTTGCCCATAGGCATCGGTGGCGTGAACGCCAGCCCGTATTTCGCTCTTACCGATCTGTTGAAGCGCTGGCCGAAAAGCGACGATCAAAGCAGCAATCGAAGGGAAGTTTTCATGGCGACGGACGGAGTCGATCGCTACTACGGGAGCGGCGATCTGCTCGATCCCTATCTGACCGACGCGATCGAGAAAGCACAGCGGGCCGGCGTCATCGTCTCTGCAATTTATACGCCCGGATCTGGGCATTTCGGGCACAGCTACTGGCGAACCTATTGGGGCCAAATTTATCTGGCTAAACTCGCGGAGGAGACTGGCGGTGAATCGTATTACATTGGATTCACGGGTCCGCCGGTAGCGTTTGCTCCCTATCTGAATCAGTTTGCCAGCCGTTTGAATCATCAATATCTCTTGACCTTTCTGGCGAAGCCTGAGAAAAAAGCCGGTCTGCGGCCGGTAAAAGTGAGCACGGAAGTTTCGAATGCGGACCTGGTCTCGGCGGATAGCGTGTATGTTCCCGCGTCGCAGTAACTTCGGAATTAACCGCCAACCTCGGAGCGCAAGGCGACAGATGACCCGATGAAGAGGAGGGTTACGCCATGAAAGTTGCGATGAAACAAATGTTATTGGTCATTCTGCTCGCGTTCTCAGCGCAAGCGCTGGCTGAAATCTCGATTCCGGCGGGCACAATACTGCCCGTTTCATTGAGGTCTTCATCGAATTCCAAGAAAAGCAAAGCCGGACAGGTGATTACGGCGCGAATTATGCAGGACGTTCCTCTGTCCGCAGGAGAAAAAATTCCCGCTGGCGCGAAAGTAATCGGCCACGTGATCGAGGCGAGCGAAGTCAACAACGGTGGAGCAAGACTCACCCTGCGCTTTGACACTCTTGTGATTCGAAAGCACCGGATCCCGATCAACACAAGCTTGCGGGCTCTGGCCTCGAGCATGAGCGTCTGGGAGGCTCAGTTGCCGTTGACCGGCCCCGACCGCGGAACTCCAGAGGAGGCGTGGACGACGGTTCAGGTGGGAGGCGACGAGGTTGTCTATCGCAGTGGCGGGCCGGTCGTCAACGGAAGGCAGATTGTGGGGCACCCTACGACGAACGGAGTGCTAGTTCGTGTCGATGCGGTGTCCGGAACCAGGTGCCGTGGTGAACTCAACGGCAACGATCGGCTGCAAGCGTTGTGGGTGTTTTCGTCCGATGCTTGTGGAACCTACGACTTGCCGGACGTTGCGATCGTCCATGCCGGGCGCAGTGATCCTATGGGTGATATTGTGCTGCGGACAGATAAGCCGGAGTTGAATATCAGGGGAGGGAGCGGGATGCTGCTGCGCGTGAATGGCACCAGCACAAAGTAAGACTTCCAGGCGTCCTTCGTCGTGCGCACTTTTCGTGGTCAATGACGCGCCAGGGGCATCGTGCAGACTCCGGCCCTCATCCAACTTAGTAGAGGTGAGGAGGAAACCGATATGCGTTTACCACGTGTAACGGTAATTGCGAGTTTCTTCCTGGCCGCGATTCTATCTGTGCCCGCGTGGGCGAATGCGGGCTCAAATCCAGCGCAACCAGGGAGTCTCAATTACGTTGAAGGAAAGGTTTCGATCGGCTCCGAGGCTCTCAATTCGAAGTCGGTCGGTTCGGCGGAGTTGGATCCCGGCCAATCGCTGACGACGGAAAAAGGCAAAGCCGAAATTCTGCTGACCCCGGGTGTTTTTTTGCGCATCGGCGATAACAGCACGGTGAAGATGATCTCTCCCAGTTTGACCGACACCGAGGTCGAGGTCGATAAGGGCCACGCCATGATTGAGGTTGCCGAGATCCATCCGGAGAACGACATTCTGGTCGATGTGAACGGCATGAAGGCGAGGCTCCTGAAAACCGGTTTGTACGATTTCAACCTGAACCAGGACCAGTTCCGCGTCTTTGACGGGAAGGCGTTCGTCGAGGAGCCTGGCAGGCATACCACTGTAAAGGGCGGACGCGAGATCGCTCTGGCTACGAATGAGCGGCTCAAGCCGGAAAAATTTGATAAGAAGGCATACGAGGATGGCGACCTATACCGCTGGAGCAGTCTGCGCTCGGCATATGAGGCGGAAGCCAATGTGGATGCGGCTGGTCTTTATGCGGAGAACGGGTCTGGTCCGTGGGGAGGGGGTTGGTGGGGTGCGGATTGGTATTGGGATCCCTGGTTTAGCGCTTACACATTCATCCCCGGGGATGGAATTTTCTACAGTCCATTCGGCTGGGGATTTTATTCGCCGTGGTGGGTTGACGACTGTCCGTTCTTCGGATTTGGCTATGGTGGATGGGGCGGATACGGAGCGGGATATGGGTACAGGCCTTTTTACCACCATTTCAGTTCGAACTATCACAACTGGGGTGGCGAATCTCACTATCTTGGCAGTACTCACTATGCCAACGGTATCTACCGCGGACCCGGCTCGAGTGGAGGCAGTATCCATTCCGGAAAGATGATGAGTGGATCACGCGGCTTCGGCGCGTTCGGCGGCGGCTTCCACGGCGGTGGGTTCCACGGGGGCGGATTTCATGGTGGTGGAGGCTTCCACGGTGGAGGCGGTGGTTTCCACGGTGGAGGCGGGGTTCCACGGTGGTGGCGGAGGCGGCTTCCATGGCGGAGGTGGCGGTGGCCACGGAGGCGGCGGCCATGGCCGCTAAGATGCGATGCGGCTTCAGCGGGGAACCGCTTCAGAAGGGAACGAAGATAACTTCCCTCGCCTCACGGATGTGGATTCCGGAGGCGAGGGTATCTGCGAATGCTACGGCAGGTAGTAGCGGAACGACGTGAGGAACAAGTTGTCGATTCCATGTGGCGCAGTAAAGACCGAGGCTGGACTCGTTGCAAATGTTCCTGGATAGGCGTTACGCACGAGGTAAGAGTACTGCGGTCCGAACTGTATCCTTCCCTTGGGGCCGCTGTACAACTTGACCCAGAATCCGAATACGCCCTCGATTGTGCTTTGGGTGTTGCCGCTGCAGTTAGCAACCGATCCGAAACTGTAGCCATTGCCGGAAGAGGGACTGGTTTCTGAATAGCATCCCGAGTCGTTGAATGTTGGCGCTCCGTACCCCACCACCTTGCCTGAGATCGGGTCGACAAGGAAACGCTTTGCCACATACTCCTCGCCGCCGTTGAGATACACATCCAACTTGGGTGCGTGGTATTCGAGCGTGACCAGGCCCTGATAGCTGCGCAGCGGAGCCAGTGTGCCGTTGGGGTTCACGGTGGCATCGGGCAGACCCGAGGAGCCGTAGCGGCCTACGCCGTTGCCGTAGAGGGCATGTAGGCCGAAATCCATATGCTTTGCCATTGTGAAGCGGGCGTTCGCGCCCACTCCGCCGGCATTTCTCGAACTGTTATAAGCTCCTGTGGCGGGAGGGGTGCGTGCCGTACACAGACTTGACCCGCCTGAGGAATTCCGCGCAGGGATAAACGCGATCACGGAAGCGGCTGAAGACGCCGAAGATTTCGTAGTGTCCAAATCCGGGTTCCGCGGCTGCTTTGAGGATGATGTCAGGCATCGCATTGAACGAATAGTTGGTGAGCGCTGCACTGGGGCTACCAGGGCCGCCGCCGCCGTTGTAAAGTCCGCCGCCATTGCCAGGGCTGCCAAAGGCGAAGTTCGCGGCGTTGCCGCTAGCCGAAAAGGTCGTTTGGGGATTTTCCAGCGAGGCTGCCAGCCAGAAACGGTTATTGAGGTTCTTGACAACGCGGACGCCATACTGGCGCGCCCAACTGAAACCGACCGCGTACTGAGGATCGATGGTCATCGGCAAAGCTTCAGTTCGGTTGTCCACACCCTTCTTGGTTTCTGTCACCAGGCTCCACATCTGACCGCCCGTGAGGCTCCAACCGTTGTCCCAGGCTGCCTTGCCCCAGACTTGCCGTTGGCGCAGCGTGTAGCTGTTGCTCTCGTTGTTATTGGAAGTCACGCCGGCCGAAAGGAAATCAGCCTCGTAGTAACCCGACATCTTGACGTTGGCGACCTTGCCCTCGGCGAGCATCGAGATTCGCGACTGACGGCCGGATCCAAAGAATTCAGAAATACGGTTCGTACCGCTTCCCGGCATCGAAACGCTGTTAAACGGCGTATTGATATCCGATCCCAGCGCGCGATTGCGGTACACAGATTCTGCCGCCAGGAAGCCGCCCGGCGTGATGGTGATGCCTTTGTAGTGAATGGCCAGCGGACTTTCAAGCGCATCTTTTATATTCTTCTGTGTTTCCTGCAGGGTCAGGGCGGCATTGGTGGCATTCAACTTCAAGTCACTAACGTCGCTCTTGAGCGCCACCACCGTCTGGCCTTGCTCGGTGGTCTGCGAAGCGGCGGCGTCGGCCTTTGCCTGCGCCTGGGTGGCCGCAGCCTGACTCTGATCCAGCCTCTGTTCGAGTTGCTGAATGTGCTGATCGCGGCTTTGAATCTGCTGGCTCAACTGTTGGATCTGCTGCTGTTGTGCATCCATCGCCTCTTTCAGTTCATGAAGTTCTTTGGAAACGCTGGACTCAGCCTTCTTGGGAAGCGTCTTCCTTTTTGTGCTCTTCGCCGTACTTTCTGACGCGCTCTGTTGGGCTGCCGCAATGTACATGCCGCCCGCCAGCGCCATCAACAGCGCCAAAGCTAACGCTCGCTTCATTTCTTATCTCCTGAGAAACAAAAATTAGACAAATTTCTCTGTCCCTTGGCGAATCGATTCGCCTTCCGGATATAGACAACCACTACCCCCAGAGATTTTCTTGGGGTCACTCTTCAATGGCGAATGATGATCCTAAAGCGGCAATTGTTAAGAACTGATGAACGTTTGTTGAATATCGCGTTAATCGAGGCAGTGGCGCGCAGGTTTTCTCAAATTGAAATGCGCATCTGGATGACACGCAATGGCTGGGCAGTTTTAGAGTGTTTGTTCGGGAAGACGATCGCTTCAAGCTGGAGAGGGAAGGGGAAGTGAGAGAGAAGGTTTCAGAAAGACGCCGAGGTGCGGGATAACAAACCGCACCCCGGCGCATGGCCTGCAAGAGTTCTTTTAATTCCGGTCTCGTTTTGATGGCCGGAGGGAAGGATGTTTGGCAAGCGTCCCGTTTGCCCCCATAACGTCTGCCGTCGGACCCGCAGGTGTACATACATCGCCCGCGAGCGTTACGTTAGCCACGTTCATGAAGGTGTTCGGACTTACCGTATTTCCTGACGTACCCGTGCCGGTCAGAATCCCGGCGCAGGCTTCGTTGATGGTGTTGCCGGTTATGGTGTTGTTGGACCCAGTGCCGCCGCAGCTATCATCGGCATGGACGCCGTCTTGTGCGCTGCCATAGATGATGTTGTTTTCCACCGTATTTCCATTGCTGCACAGGTCGATGGCATCGAAATTCTGCGTGCCGCCGATATGGTTCAACTTGATGATCGTGCCATCACCAGTGCCGTAGTTTGTGTCTGTCACAGGCACAATTCCAAGCTGCGTGCTCTCCACGGTGTTAGTGGAAACGGTTACGCCCGGCGAGGCATAAAGCAGAATGCCGGACGACCCCCAGCAGGTTGTCGCTGCGCAATCTGGAGGGTTGATATAAATGTCGTCAACCACGTAGTTGGATGTGACCTTGCCGGTCGCGAGCAGACTAAGCTGGATGCCGTTTTGCGCGATCTGCGTAGTGGCGCCCATCCCGACTACGGTGTTTCCATTTACCGTGACGTTGGGTCCCGGCGTGCTGCTGCCGACACCCGTGGCGAGGATGCCATTCTTTCCGTAGTTCCGCACTGAGTTATTTGAGATCGTAACTGCCGGAGTACCCGTATTACTCGCTACGTAGATTCCGAAACCAAGACCGCAACCCACGTTCGTGTTAGTTATCTGATTTCGAACAACGTTGTCGGTGATCGTCCCGGAAGAATTGTCGTAATAAATTCCCAGCAAATTCACTGAGCCGCAGCCGTCAAGCCCATTGCCGGCGCCGTCTACGGTGAGATGGGAAATCGTGACATTCGCATTTTGAACGAGAATCTGCGCGGCCACGCCGGCAACCGGAAAGTCGGCGAGGTCAAGGCCGTTTTGAACCAGTCCGCCAGCGGGTGGTACCACCACCGAAGCGGTGGGGCCAAATCCAATCAGGGTCAGGTTCTTGTTGATTGAGATCTGCTCGGGGTAGGTGCCGGGACAAACCTTGATGGTGCTTCCGGTGGGAACAGAGTTTACCGCCAGTTGGATGGTGTTGAAGTGGACAAAATTTGTGCAGCCGCCAACAGCTACCGTAGTAGAAAAAGCCAGCCCACTAAGTGCGATAAACGCAAATAAAGCTAGACAAGAGAATTTTAGATTACGAATAGGGTCCATTGCTAATCTCCGTGTGAAAGTATTTTGCTTGTGATTGGGAGAGTAGAGTCGCGAGGGCGCTCTCGGTGAATAGTCACATTCCAGCCTACGTTATGGTTTCCGCTCAAGGTAGCCCCCTTACGTGCACGCCAGGGCGCTTACGGGCTATTCACTTTGCGGGGTGACGCACATCACTGAGCTTGAAAGAAAGCGCCCGGTTCATCTCCGGTACACTTGATTTGCGGAAAATGCTCAGCGGTAGCAACGAGGAAAATGGCACTCATGCAGGTGGGTCGCGGTAGTAGCCTGACCGCATGATCTTTTCTAACTTTCCATCAGCCCTTCTGGACAGCCGAGGGCGGCTGTCGCTACGCGGGGGCCCGAGTGCGGGGCGCCTGGCGGGGCGCCCTCGAAACCGCCGGCAAGTTGCCGGCGTTACGCCCTGTAGAGTGCGGTAATCTTCTCGCGCTCACGGCTGTCTGGGGCTCGCCGTATCCTGCCGAGCTTCGATCCGGAAGTCACAAAACAAAAAGCGTTCCATGACTCAAAGAGTCATCGAACGCTTTCGCCGAACAGCCCTCCCCCGAAGTCTGCTCAATCCCAAGATAAGGTTTGTGCCAATCTTAGTGAATGGCTCTTGTGTGCACGCTGGGGAACTATTGGGGTACTCACTCGCAGGTGTGACGTGCATCACGAGACGTGCGTAGAGAAGCTATACTGGTAGGCGGATGGACGCGGAGCAGACCATCTCCGAAATCGAGTGCCTTGAGCGCATCTTCGCGGCGCCGGACACCAGACCGCTGAGCGCAAGCGACCTCGCGGCTGCGAATCGCAGGCACGACGAAAGGCTCGCGCATAGCCCGTGGTTTCGGCTCTGGCAGCGTTACGGCGTCTGTTGCCGAACCGAGTCTCCAGTGCTTCGATTGGGAGAACCGGAAACCTAATCCCAATCGCGATTAGATGTGAACAAATGCCGAAGAAGAAAGCTGCCGATCTCCCGCCCATACTCACAGAGACGGAACAAGACCTGCTGTCGCACGTCGAAGAGGGATACCAGCTTGAAACTGATTCACTTGGCGGGAACCCGGTGTTGCGCCGGTTGAAAGATAATCAAGAAATACGCCCGCTGTCCGCCAATCGCAATACCATCAAGGCGCTCGAACAGCTCGGTCTGATCAGCCCCGGCAAAGGTCGGGACCCTCTCACTATCGGGTGGCGTCTGAAAAAGAAAACAGAATAGCACTCCGGGCGTCGGTTAGACCATCGTCTACCGCAGAAGCTTGCGTTATCCGATCTTTCGGCAGCTGGGCATGCTCGATGATTTGGCAATTGCCCACAAGTGCTAGCCATGTGGAGTAGTGTCTTCCGGCTGAGAAGGATTGGCGATTCTAGCGCGACTTACGAAATGCTAAGGTTGCACCGTCGGTTGTGCACTCCCCCGTCAGGCAATACAGAAAAACGTGGAGGAATCGCTCTGTGTGTGAGATCGCTGATCGCGTAGAACAATTCGCCAACCGTTTTGTCCCGAAGGCCAAGAATTTAACGGCCCGCCTAGTTAGCTCCCGGAGGTGGGCGGAAATCGATACCAACCAACCCAGTGCCGTGGTGTTTCGAAAAGAGATCGTGATCGTCGATCCGGAATTTAAAAGTATGCTGAATGATCTCATGAGGCTCGCTAAAGACTGTGAGGCCTATGTTCAGGCAAACGCCCCTCTCGACGCTCCCGTCGCTTTGGCGGACAAGCAGCGCATCGCCGCAGCCGTGGGCGAAATGACAGCCGTGGTCAAGGAGTACACCAAACAGAGAGAACGTGACACTGCACTGCCGAAATGGCTCACCAACTGTGGCATTTTGCGGCGAAGCGAGCCTTCATCCACGCACGTGCTTCCGCTTCAAACTCCGGCGGGTCCAGGCGCCAAAGATTCAGGTGCCAAAGATTCAGGCGCCAAAACGGAGATTCTTATTGGGAGCCGCCGCTTCCACGGATGAGACGTGTTGCCTTGAACGCTTGTGCAGGAATCGCCTGGGCCCACATCTGGTGGGCCCTTCGCTTTCTCCAATCACACGGATATTCTGAATCGCGATAACTGCCGTTACAGGCAGCTACCCTCCTCGTCCATTGCTCTCCTGGCGGTTGTAAGATTCCCTCCAGGGAAGCTCCGATCAAGTTATCTGCAGTACTCCGTGCACTTCTGTGAACACGGTGGTTTATGCTTCTGGCCAGCACTTAATCGGAGCTTCCCTGGAGAAAAATTCTCCGCCCGATGCGGACTCATGAATAGCAGCTTGGCCACGATTGTTGTTGCGGTGTGCGGGTTCACAATACTCGCGGGTGCGCAGCATACCGCACCGGTGGCATCCCTGCCTTCTCCCCCGAAGGTCAACTTCGTCGATATCGCTGCCCAAGCCGGCGTGACCGCCAAAACCGAAGACGGAGGCGATAAGACCAAGCGGTACATCATCGAGACCACGGGCAGCGGCGTTGCCGCCTTCGACTTCGACAACGATGGCTGGCCCGACATCTTCCTCGTCAACGGCAGCCGCCTCGAAGGCTTCCCAAAGGCCGGGGCCCCGAGCCCGCCCGGCGTTGGCGCGATGGGGTCGAAAGGACAGGAGCCGACCAGCCATCTCTACCGCAACAACCACGACGGGACATTTTCGGATGTAACCCAAAAGGCAAAAGTCGCGCTCACCGGCTGGGGCCAGGGAGTCTGCGCCGGCGACTACGACAACGACGGCTTCGTCGATCTCTTCGTCACCTTCTGGGGACACGACGTTCTCCTCCACAACAACGGCGACGGCACCTTCACCGACGTCACGCGCAAAGCCGGACTCTGGCACGATGACGTCCGTTGGTCCACCGGCTGCAGCTTTGTCGATTACGATCGCGACGGCCGCCTCGATCTCTTCATCGCCCACTACGTGGATTTCGATCCCAAGAACACGCCCGAGCCCGGCAGCGCCGCCTCTTGTATCTGGAAAGGTATTCCCGTCATGTGCGGTCCGCGCGGACTGAAGGGCACGCATAGCGAGCTCTACCACAACAACGGCGATGGCACGTTCACCGATGTCAGCGAGAAATCCGGCGTCGCCAAAACCGACGCGTTACTACTGCTTCACCGCGCTCACCGGCGACTTCGACAACGACGGCTGGCCCGACATCTACGTCACCTGCGACTCCACGCCCAATCTCTTTTTTCACAACAATCACAACGGAACGTTCACCGAAACCGCCGTCGAATCCGGCGTCGCCTTCAACGACGGAGGCCGCGAGCAAGCCGGCATGGGCGCCGATGCCGCCGACTACGATGGCGACGGCTGGCTCGACATCATCAAGACGAATTTCTCCGACGACACGGCCACGCTCTACCACAACAATCACGATGGCACGTTTACCGACGTCACGGCCTCCGCTGGCCTCGCCCGCAATTCGCAATATCTGGGATGGGGAACGCTCTTCCTCGACGTCTCGAACGATGGCCGGCCCGATATCTTCATGGCCAACGGACACGTCTATCCCGAACTCGACAGCAAAGGTCTCAACAACACATTTCGCGAACCGAAGCTGCTTTACTGGAATGCCGGCAACTGGAATGGCGGCAACAGCAAATTCCTCGACATCTCGCGCGATGCCGGCCCGGGGATCACGACTCCCTTCAACAGCCATGGAGCCGCTGCTGCAAGTTTCAACAACGACGGATCTCTACAGATCGTTGTGAACAACAGCCATGATCGCCCAAGCCTGCTAAAAAATGTTGGCGACCACGGAAACTGGATTCTACTGAAATTGGAAGGAACGAAATCCAACCGCGACGCCATCGGCGCGCGCGTAATAGTTCGAACCGACTTTCGCACCGGCGATGAGTTGGAGCACCAAGCCGCGGGGCATGACGATGCCCTGCACTATCCAAATCAACAAGGCGCGAAGCATAACAACGCCGCGCAGCACCAGCAGATGCAGGAAGTCCGCAGCGGCGGCGGATACATTTCTCAGAGTGATTTCCGCCTCCATTTCGGCTTGGGCCAGGCCACCAAGGCGGATGTTGAGATTCACTGGCCGAGCGGCCTCGTGCAGCGCATCGAGAACATTCCCGCCAATCGCATCGTAAAAATCCGTGAAGGCATAGGCATTATGGAAAAGTGAATTTCCTGAATTCTCTTAATCACGCTCCAACCAGCACAAACTACTTGACTTTGCCCAACTAATCCTTTTATATGACCGAATCAAAAAAAAGGGACTCTCCGCGTCCGGAGTCCATTCCGCATTTCTTGCGCAATGGTGTCAGCCTCCGGGGAGCTCGGCCCGAATCGCCACTCATGGGGAGTGGCTTGAATCAGGGGAAAATCAATGTCGACTGGAAGAGCGCTGCTGCTAGCGGTTCTGTGCTCCGTGCTGTCCCTCTGTCCACTTCTGTACGGCCAAGCGAATGGAAGCCTCTCGGGAACGGTCGCCGACAAAACCGGTTCCGTGATCCCCGGTGCCAGCGTGAAAATCACTTCGCAGGCAACCGGCCTCGTGCGTGAAGCCAAGACCGACGACTCCGGGCACTACCTTGTCCCGTTGCTGCCCGTGTCCACGTATACCATCCACGTGGAAGCATCGGGCTTCCAGATAACCGAGCAGAAAGACATCCGCCTGCAAGTCGATGAGCAGAGCGAAGTCGATTTCGCGCTGAACCCTGCCTCCGTCAGCCAGTCCGTTGAAGTCAACGCCAACGAAGTGGCCGTGGAAACCACCAACCCATCCCTCGGCCAAGTCATCACCGAGCAACAGGTCGCGCAACTCCCCTTGAACGGACGCGACTTTGTCCAACTCGCCACCCTGACGCCGGGTGCCATACAGGAGACGAATCCCGGCAGCTTCTTCACCCAGGGTGCCGATAGCGAAGTCGCCGCCCGCGGTTCGTTCTCTTTGTCCGTGGGCGGATCACGTCCCAATGCCACCGATTGGCTCCTCGACGGCATCGACAACAACGAATTGACCGGCGGAGGAATTGGCATCTTTTCCTCGATCGACGACATCCAGGAGTTCAAGGTTCTGACTTACAACTACTCCGCCGAATATGGCACTCGCGCCGGCCCCACCGTGCTGGTAACTACAAAATCCGGCTCCAACGGCTATCACGGATCGCTGTTCGAGTTTTTCCGCAATACCGACCTGGATGCCAAGAGTTCCCTTTCAGAACACAGAACAAAAGTTCAATCTGAATCAGTTCGGTGGATCATTCGGCGGCCCCATCCGGAAAGATAAGACTTTCTTCTTTATCGATGCCGAACAGAAGTACCAGCGCGAAGGCATTCCGTTCACAGGATTGGTTCCCACCGCTCGCCATGCGCAGCGGGGATTTCAGCGCCGATAACTTCGGCAATCCTCAATCCGGTCTGGTCATCGCAAATCCGAATATGTTCGGAGCGGCGAATCCCTACTTCCAGTGCGATAGCCTCAGGCAACCCTTTGCCTGTAAACCCCGACGGGAGCCAGGCAACTGGAACTCCCTGTAACAAAATCCCGACTGGCGCAAACGGTCTGGCGAACCCCATCGGGCAGGCTCTGATTAACCTCTACCCAGCGCCCAACGCTAACGCCGGCTGCACCAACTGTTCCTTCAACTTTGCGAGCCAACCCACCCGCAGCCTCGACGAAACCAAGTTTGACGTTCGTCTGGACCACAACCTCTCCGCCTCCGATAGTGTGTTTGGCCGCTTCAGTTACGATCAGGCGAATTCCTATGTGCCGGGCGGCGCGGGTATTGGATTCCTTACCGAGGCGAGTGCTTTCGGCAGCAATCAACACATTATCAACCACGGGCGTCAGATCGCCATCGGCGAGACTCACACGTTTTCTCCGACCACGGTAAACCAGGCGACCTTTGGTTACAGCCGCATCTTCGACTACATCAATTCGCAGGGCACCGGCACTTGCGCTTCCGCCACCATCGCTGGTGTAGGTATTCCCGGAGCCAACCTCGGCTGCCCTCTCGGCAGCGACACCTGCGCCGCCGGAGCCTATAGCTGCGGTCTGGTCAGCGTGTTAATGGGAGCTGGATACTGGTCCATTGGCGATCGCGGGTACTCTCCGTTCCAGGGTGGAACGAACGTCTTCTCGTTCAGCGATTCCCTCGAATTGATTCGCGGCAAACATGAGTTCAGGGTCGGACTTACCTTGCGCGACAACCAGATGAACGTCGGCACCGAGGCCTTCCAGGATGGATTCTGGATTCCCGGCGTAGCCGGCAATTTTAGCGGCGCTGGCGTAGTTGCCGGTAATCCCGAGGCCGACGTTCTGATGGGTATCCTCGGTTTGTCCGAGCACGATCAAACCTTCCATGGTGCGGTCACCGGCCGCCGCTGGAAGATTTGGCGGCCCTTCGTCCAGGATGATTGGAGGCCGACACGAGACCTGACCTTGAACCTTGGCTTGGCCTGGGACATGACCACTCCTATCTCCGAAGTTCACAACAAAATGTCGGATTACCTGCCCTTTACCAATCAGCTTCTCATCGCTGGCCAAAATGGAGTAAGTTCCGCTGCCGGCGTAAAGATGAACTGGACCGCCTTTGAGCCGCGCGTCGGCTTGTCATGGAAGGTGCTAGGCAGCGACAAGACCGTGATCCGTGCCGGCTACGGCCTTTTCCACGACTCCGCCTGGAGCCAGGGTTCTCAGGGTCTCTGGCAGAATCCACCCAACTTCGCTGAGTCCGATTTCTTTGGCCCCGCTGGGTGCCCTTTTTCGACCTCGTTCTGCTACAACCCCGCAACGCCGAATGCTAGTGGCCCCAGCATGTCCTCCGGATTTCCAATTTTTAACGGTCCGCCCACTCTATCGAGTTTTACAGGAACGCTGTTTTACCAGCCGACCGACTTTAAGCTAGGCGTCGTACAGCAGATCAATGTCAACGTCGAACGCCAACTCCCGGGCAACGTCGTCCTTACTGCCGGCTATGCAGGCGCACGCGGCCATCACCTGCTGCTCTCCGGAAACAACATCAATACCTTCGGCCCGGCGACTTGCCCGAACAACATCGGTTGCAATCCCGATGGGAGCCAATTCATCCCGCCTTACTCGGTCGGGAACTCCATCCTGGAGTTTGGGGATCTCGGCAAGACCACATATAACTCGTTCCAGCTCAAAGCCGAGACCAAGTCGCGCCACTACGGTCTCTACGCTCTGGTTAGTTACACCTATGCTCACGCCTACGATGACGGCCTCTCCGACGGGTTGGGTTCTTTGCTGAGTGCGCCCTATTTCCCACTTCCCAATTGGCCGAAGCTGGATTGGGCCCCTTCGCAAGAAGGCATCCATAACAACTTCACAGCCAGCGTGATTTACGACCTGCCCTTCGGCAAGGGCAAAATGTATGGCGGCGGCTGGAATAGCGCGACCAACACGCTGCTTGGGAACTGGCAGCTAACCATGATCGAGCATATCTCCTCCGGATTCCCGATCCCGTTGATCGACAGCAATAACCAGTCCCCGGTCTTCTTCAACAACGGAGGAAACGGCAACAACTATAACCGCCCGAACCGGGTCGCCGGATGCAATCCCAGCTCGGCCAATCACACGGCGCATCAGTGGATTAACACGGCCTGCTTTACGAACGGCCGTCGGTGAATTGGGTGATGCGAGTCGCGTGCCGGTGGTGGGTCCGGATTTTGTCAATACCGACTTTTCCATTATTAAACAATTCGCGCTGCCAAGGGAGGGCATGGGCCTGAATTTCCGGGCGGAGTTCTTCAACCTCTTCAATCATCCCCAGTTCGGTATGCCGGTTAACGACATGGCCGTGGCGACCGTCGACAGCAGCGGTACTATTACCAATTCCAACGGCTTTGGCGCAGTGAACTCAATCGTGAACAACCCGCGTCTGGTCCAATTCGCTCTCAAGCTCACGTTCTAGGGCAATCTGAATTCGGCGTGCTTCGAACCACTTCCTGGTAGAGACGGGGCTTGCCCCGTCTCGCCCGCGCCAGCTGGCGCGGGACCCTTGACGTCGCCGGCCGATCACTTATCCCGCAACGTAATCACAAACGCCTGAATGTCTGCCCGCTCGCGCTCAGCTTTTTCCTTTGCCTGCTTTGACAGCCGCTCGTGGAGTTTCAGCTCCTTCTCCGCATCCGCCGCGTCGCCGGTCCGCTTATAAGCTTGTGCCAGCCTGTAATGGGTCTCATCTAACTCGGGACTAACTTCAGCCGCCTTCCGGTAAGCGGGAATTGCGCGCGCGTAATCCCCGCGCTGCGCGTAGAGAATGCCCAGTTGAAGATCGGCTGCGCCTAACTTCGGATCAATCTGAATCGCCTTTTGCAGCAATGTTTCTATCTGTGCGGAACTTGCCTCATCCAGCGCACCGGCCGATTCCTTCGACTTCCACAAGCTAACCGCGTAATAGTAGTTGGCCAGCGCGCTTGCCGGCGAAAGCTGGACGAAGCGCGCGAGCTTCTCGACCGTTTCCTGCGAAGGCACAATCTCCGCGCCCTGCATCTTCCCCATGAACAAATACGGAGTCGCATCCGCCGGAGCAAGATCGGACGCGCGCGCCAGATACTGCGCCGCGCGCTCATACGATCCACGCGCATACCACGCCACTCCCAGCCCGATCAGCAGGCGCGCCGATTGCGGATAGAGTGTGTTTCCTTTGGCAAACACTTCGGTTGCCGGTTCAAGCGCGCGATGCGTCAGCAGTTCACTCGCCCAATCAAAAATGTTCGTCTCACTCGGAGCGAGTTCCGCCGCGCGCTGGTATTCGCGCACCGCCTCCAGCGGATTGTTCAGCCTCTCGTCGATCTGCGCCAGCCGGTGATAACGCTCCGCCTGCTTCTGCCGAGCCTGCGCGTCGGGACTCTGCTCGCTTCCGGTTTTGTCCGAAGTCGCGGAGCCGCCAGGAACTTTGCCGCCCTCGGCCTGTCCATGGACCTGTTCGTAACCCTGCTCATAACGAAGAATCTCGGCCTGAATCTCCGCGCCCTCCTGCACAAGCTCGCCCGTCTCGCGCGAATCGTCGATCGCAGCATTGTGTGTTGCCGAACCAGAGCTCGCAGTGCCCATGTTTCGTCCACCACCTTCGTCCGCACTCGCAATCCTGCCCGAAGCTTCCTTGGCCGATGCCTCTCCACTCAAACTAGCCGTGTCTCGCACGAGCGCTTCACTGTTGCGGAGCACCGTGTCCGACCCGTGCCCTCCCGAGTTTGTAGCCTGCGAGACGCCCGCAACCGTGAATTGGGGCTCGTCGAAAAACTCTGGTCGCTGAGCATCTGGTCGTTGAACACCAGCATGCGGAGCTCTCTGGGTTTTGGATGAAGCAGAATTTAGCGACTCGGAAGATGGATGCTCCAAAACCAGATCAATCGTCTTCGTCTCGTTCTGCACAAGCTGCAGCGAGTTAACAATCGCCACGCCGTCGGGCGTGGCTCCATTGCTTCCGTTCACTTCCGCGCGCAAAGAGTAGGCGCCTTCGCGAAGCCCCGAGAAGCGGAACACTCCCACGGAATCGGTGTGCACATTTCGAGACAACGCCCGAAATTCCGTCCCGGGTTCCACGCGCGAAGCCGCCCGCGAAGCCGCTTCCGTTGCCCTGTTCGGCAGCCACTGCAACCAGACGGCAGCATCGTTGACGACCCTGCCGCCGGAATCGCGCACATGCCCTTGCACAACACACGTTCCCGTCTGCCCCTGAGGTTGCCCTTGCGCGCGCGCCTGAGCGGTCATAACTGCCAGAATGCAGACAAAGATGCCTGGCCCAAGTTTCCGGAGATTGCCAAAGGTCACGCGAGTTGACTCCTGGAGATGCGGCGACTCAAAGCAAAAACGAATGAGTCGTGCTGCCCGTCATTCTATTCGCGGAGATTGCGCATCCGCAATCGACAGACTTCACGGCCGGGTTTTACAATAGCACGCCTCTTCCGCACGGTCGGCGTATTCGAGTCATACTCGGATTCAGCAGTGCCCAAGGCGGCACAGACATCTGAGGCAGAGATGACCGAGGTGAAAATGAAAGTAAGAAGATTCTGGATCTGTACGCTCGCGCTCCTGCTCTCGACCTGCATATCAAGCGCAGCGGAAGGCAAGCGCAAAATCATCATCGATCAGGATGCGGCCGGACCCGCAGGCACTGACCAGCAGGCCATTCTGCTGCTGATCCAGTCTCCGCGGAGTGAAGTCCTCGGCATCACGGTTGTGACCGGCGATGCATGGCTCACGGAAGAGGTCGCGCACACCCTACGCACCCTCGAACTCATCGGAAGAACCGACATCCCCGTCGTTCCAGGAGCTGAAAATCCGCTGGTGCGGACGAAAGAACAGACAGAAGAATGGGAGCAGCGCTATGGCTCGGTGGCGTGGCTGGGAGCCTGGACGCCGCGCGTCTACCACGCGCCCCGCGAACTGGGAGCGATGCCCGAAGGCATGCCCACCACCAAGCCGGCTAACGAAGACGCCGCGCACTTTTTGATTCGAATGGTCCACAAGTATCCGCATGAAGTCACGATCTATGAAGGCGGCCCGATGACGAATCTCGCGCTCGCCATCACGATCGATCCGGAATTTGCCAGCCTGGCGAAGGAACTGGTGTTCATGGGCGCGAGTCTGAATCCGCAGACCAACGACCCCGAGTTCGCGAACACGCCTCGCCATGAATTTAACCTGTGGTTCGATCCCGAGGCGGCGCACATTGTGCTGCGGGCTCCATGGCAAAAGATTGTCTGCACGCCGGTGGATATTTCGCTGAAAACGCGCATGTCGATGGACCTGATCAATAAGGTCAAGACGGGCACAAGGCCGGTAGCACACTATATCGGAACTTATGGACGCCTATACGGAACTTACAACTATCTATGGGACGAACTTACATCGGTTGCGTGGATTGATCCGAGTCTGATTACGAAAACAGAAACACGCTACATGGATGTGGACTTGGATAAGGGTGCCGGCTACGGCGACACTTTGACCTGGAGCGACAACGACAAGCCGAAGCGGCAGGTTCGGCAAGTCGAGATACAGGTGGATCTCGATACAGAAAGGTTCTATAAGATGTTCGTCGATTTGCTGACGGCGGAAACGCCGCAAGCCTTTAGCGCGACGTACCATATGCCGCAGGCTATTGCCAGGCTCTCACCGCCGATCTAGCTCTTCGAGCATTTTCTGCGCAGCCGGATAACCGGGATGACGCTTGAGTAATTCCTGCAGCACGGCGCGGGCTTGCTCCCGATTTCCTTCGATGGCATGAACGCGAGCCAGATTAAGGTATGCCTGGTCGAACTCCGGAGCTACGCGGATCGACTCTTCGAAGCTCGCGACCGCTTGGTCGCGCCGCTGCGTGCGCAGATAGAGGATGCCGAGGTTGTTCAGCGCTTCGGGATATACGGGACGAGCCTTTAACGCCCGCTGCAGGCACTCGAATGCGCGGGCGGTGTCGTCATTCTGTGCATACACCATGCCAAGTCCGTAATTGGCGTCGGCATCGTTGGGGCTGAGCGCTAGTGCGCGCTCGTAAGTCGTGCGCGCGTCGTCCCACTGTCTTTGCTGACGATAGGCACCGCCGAGATTGTTGAGCGCGATTAGATGGTCGGGACTAAGTCGAAGCGCCTCCTGAAAATCGCGGATGGCTTCGGCGGTGCGTCCCTCGCGTCCTTCGAGCAGTCCCAAGTTGTTCCAGCAATTGGCCAGCGTGCCGGGATAAGTTGTGCGCATCTTGAGCGCGCTCTCGAAACACTTTTGCGCCTCGGCGTTCTTCTGCTGGTTGAGATAAACGCTTCCAATGCCATAGATCGCCTCGGCACTATCTGGGTCGTCGCGCAGTGCGATCTGGAAAGAAGCCTCGGCCTGATCGAAATATCCGCGCTGGAAGAAATACTGAACCGTAAGAAAGATAGTTGCGGCCGAAGTCTGTCACCTCAGTGACGCCAGGGAAGGGAAGCGCGCGTGCCAGACGATCAGCCGCGTTGTTGGGAATATTGCGGAAGTCCTGCTCCAGATGCGCGGGAGTGACGGGACCCTGATACACCTTGACGATCTGTCCTTTGGCGTCGATGAGGAACGACGTAGGCAGAATGAGATCTCGATGGCGATCGAAGAGGTAGCGATACACGATGTTGTAAATGGCGGCGACGTCATTGGAGCCAGTCAAGAGTGGAAACGAGAAATCACGGTGGGGCTTTTTGCCAGTGGCAGGCTGGTCGAAGACGATCGAGAGAAGCTGGAAGCCATGGGCAGTCCAACTCGCGTAGTGTTCATTGAAAGCGGACCAGTCTTTCTCTGTGCGCTCGTCACCGATGGCCCCGAAGTGGAGCAGCAGCGGCTTGCCGCCTAGAGCAGAAAGTGTTTGCAGGCGGCCGCTCAAATCGGTCAGCGAGAAGTCTGGCGCGGAAACCGGTGCCAGCAGCCATGTTTCAGCGATAGAAGGGAGAGTCTCCGCCGGTTGAGATTTGGGTTCGCCGAGTTTAAGTTCGCCCGGATGCGCGAGGCCTTCGCGCATCCGGAACGGTTCGATGCGCGATGGCGCGGAGCCTTCTTCCACCGGGACGCGATGGTTGAGCGGGAGATCGCGCAACTCCTGCACCAGACCACTGGGCCAGCGAATCGAAGCGTTCACAGTCCCCGTCGCCGCTCCGAGGCCGAAGAAGACGTCTTTGCTATGTTGTGAGAGAAAGCCAGAACCCGCCTGCAGCGCACGGGTCTGTCTTCCTTTGTCGGTTGTGATCGTGATTACCGCGCCAATCGCATCGCGATTACTTTTCGTGCCGCGCAGGCGAAAGGCGATGGATGGAGGCAGAACGGGCATTACATTCTTCAGAATCCGCAGTTGGGGAGCGTTGCGGTTCTTGAGAAAAACTTCCTGACGGCCGTCGAGATCGAAATCGGCGAGCGCAAAAGAACGGCCGTCTTCGAGAAAATCCAAATCGACGACGCCAGAGATGTCGGAAAATGTTCCATCGCCATTGTTCGCGTAAAAAATATTGCGTTCGTAGCCGCTCCAGGTGCGGTCGGCGCGGATTAATTCGTTAATCGCGCTCCATCCCTGCTCGTATTGTTGAGAAGGCTTGGCTTGATCCGGCGATTGTGCGACCACCTGCCGCCAGAAAAAACTGTTCAGGTCTTGTCGATCAGGCGCACTGACCATGCCATTCGTGATGTAGAGATCGGGGAAGCCGTCATGGTCGAAGTCCCAGCTGTCGCTCGACCACGCCCATCGGCCAATGCCCACGCCTGCCGAGTCAGTTATGTCCCGGAAATTCTCGTTTGCCTTCCGTGCTGATGCGCGGGAACCAAAACTCTTAACCGCAGAGGGCACGGGGAACACAGAGGACTGCTTGAACAAATTCGTGTTTTCGTTTCGGAACAGCGAATTGCCCATGGCATGCTTGTGGTAGAGCATGCGCACATCGGCGGGTGAATTCTTCTTGAACTCATCCTGCATGGTGATGCGTTCGCCGGCCGCGGTCCACATATTGGCGACATAGAGGTCGTCGGCGCCATCGTTGTCATAATCAAACCAGCAGACGCTCATGCCCGCGCCAATGTCTTCCACCCCGGCTTCGGCAGCGATATCGGTAAACGTGCCATCACCGTTGTTGCGGTAAAGATTCTTGCGGCCGAAATCGTTGACCACGTAAAGGTCGGGCCAGCCGTCGCGGTTGAAGTCATTCCAGCCGCAGCAAAAGCTGTAACGCGTGTTGTTCTGGCTAAGTCCAGTTTGCGCGAGTGACGTCGCGAAAAGTGCCGTCGCGATTGTTGCGCATCATGAAATTGGGCGGGCCATTCTGGGCGTCGTAATACGGAGTCGGATATTTGTACTGATCGGTGCCCTGGTAATAGACGTAGAGGCAGAAATAGATGTCGAGCCAGCCGTCGCGGTCGTAGTCGGCGACGGCCGCGCCCGTGAAAGTTCCCTGGGGAGGATTGGCGAACTGGAAGGCATCGGGCTTCTGGTGAAATTTGCCGCTGCCATCATTCAAAAACAGCAGCGGACCATTCGACCGCACGACGATCAAGTCCTGACGGCCATCATTATTAATGTCCACAAAGAGCGCGCAGGCGGTGTTCTCGATGACTCCCACTCCCGAAGATTGCGTGATGTCCTCGAACGTTCCGTCGCCGCGATTGCGATAGAGGCGGTTGGGGAGTCCGCCGGGCTGGCAGATGTAGAGGTCGTCGAAGCCATCGCCGTCGATGTCGCCTACCGAAACTCCGTTGTGCCCGTAGATATCGATGCCGCACGCGCCATCGAGCACGGTGCGCCAATAATCGGTTCCATGCAGAAGTTGTGCGGAGTAAGACGCATTAGCGCCGAGCGCCGCACCCGCGATGTCAATGTAGCCGGGCGCGGTGGAACGGCTCTGCGTTTCCTCGAGCGTCTGCCATGCGCGCAGGTAAAAATCGCCAGTGGGCGCGGCTTCCCAAACCAGATCCCAGGAACCGATGCGTTGCTCACGGTGGAAGTCGCGGCCAGCGCCGACTAATTCATAACGCACGCGCGTCCGCAACGGCTGGAGTGCATAAGTCGCACCTTCGTTTGTAGTAGTGATGCTCGTCACCTGAAATTCGGCGGTGATGATCTTCGAAAACGCACTGTTGGAGGCGCGCAGTTCCGCGAGAAATGGCTCTGCCGTGAGCGAGAAATTCTCGGCGAATTTATTATGGCGGACTTCAATCGTCGGCCTCGTCCGCACCACGCGCGACTCCGCTGGCTTGAGCGAAGCGCCGGAGAAATTCGGCAACAGAACCTTGGCGAAAACCGTCGATATCCTGCGGCGACCGCAGCAGACTCGAACTCCACGTTGCGAGGATGGCCGCAATCTGGTCCGCGTATTTCTCCGTGACGAACTCGTCGAGTCCGGGCTGCGTCTGAAGCAGGAGCGCATCGAGCGGCATCGGCATTCGATAGTGGGGATGAAGGTGAAACTCGCCGTCTGGCGCGCGTTCCAATTGACTGTCAAGGGCCGCCAGCGCCGGCAGAACGAGGCCGAGGCTGCGCACAGGAATCATGGCCGCCGCCGCGCTCTGGCAGCAGCGGGCGAGAAAGTCGCGGCGATGAAAATCCACCGTAGGATTCTTGCCGGTCTGCTTCAGAGCCAAATCCCCAAAATCGAAGATGAAATTAGACAGCGAACGTTGGCATTGTAGATCATGGCGTATACTCGTCGCGCATTCAGACCCACAATCCAGGAGCGAACACGTGAGACGCAGGCTTTGGTTTGTCTTTGCTGTTGCCATTATTGTTCTTGCTTCAATTTGCGCACAGGGCGAGGCGCGCCGCAAAGTCATTCTCGACCAGGACGGGCGCGGTCCGGCAACCACCGACCAGCAATCGATGTTGCTGATGCTGCAGTCGCCGGGGATTGAGACGCTCGGCATCACCATTGTCAGCGGCGATCAATGGCGCGATGAGGAAGTCGCCCACACGCTGCGCATGCTCGAACTGACGGGGCATTCCGACATCAAGGTGTATCCCGGTGCCGTGTTCCCGCTGATCAACAGCAAGGAGGAGATCAAGCGCTGGGAGAAACTCTATGGCACGGTCACGTATCAGGGAGCGTGGAACGAGCACAAGATCCGCCCTGTGACCGGAACGAACAATGCGGGCGCATGGAATTCCGGCGTCTATCACGGACCGTTTGAGGTGCCGAATCCTTTGCCGGAGGGCAATCCCACGCTTAAGCCGGAGGCCGAAGATGCCGCGCACTTCATGATCCGGATGGTGCATAAGTATCCGCACGAGGTTACGATTTACGCAGCCGGGCCGCTGACCAATCTTGCGCAGGCCATCAGCCTCGATCCTCATTTCCCCGAACTGGCGCAGGAACTTGTGGTGATGGGTGGAAGCATCCAGCCGGTTGCGCCGATCGAATGGGTGCAGTCGAACCGGCGCGAATTCAATTTCTGGTGGGATCCCGAGGCGGTTCACATCGTGTTGCGCGCGCCGTGGAAGAAGATCACCGTGACAACCGTCGACATCTCCGTGAAGACCCACATGACGCGGGCGATGATCGATGAGATCGCTAAGGCGGGGACGCCGACAGCGCAGTACATCGGGAAATGGGCCGACGAGGAATTTCTGTGGGACGAACTCGCGGCCGCCGCGTGGCTCGATCCCAGCATCATCACCAAAGAAGAAATGCTGGCCATGGATATCGACATCTCGCACGGAGCGGGCTACGGCAACACGCTCGTATGGCTTCCCGCGAACCAGCCCGGACTTGGCGAACAGATCGTGCACGTGCAGACGGATTTGAACCTGGAAAAATTCAACAAGATGGTAATCGATCTTCTGTCGCGGCCGCCGCATCGCCATCGCCGAACTAGAGCGTCGTTCGTTGCAGTTCCGCCCGCCGACAGCTGGAGGCGGCGTCCTACGTGGCACTTGCAGCCTAGCGTTGCGTGACGCTCACGGCTGCGGCGCCAGAGGTGCTGGAAATTCTCCTGCGAACCCGCCTGCCTCGGGTTTACAATGGCCCACCAAATCTTCTGATTCCAATCGACTATGGCGAAGGCAAAAACAAAGCCAAAGAAAGGTCTGCCCGCCGGCGCGCGCGAGCGTCTGGTGCAGGCCGCCCGCAAAGCGATGAAGAATGCGTACGCTCCCTTTTCTCACTTCAAAGTGGGCGCAGCGATTCTCACTTCGAAAGGGGACATCTTCGCCGGCTGCAATGTCGAGAACTCCTCCTACGGAATGACCAACTGCGCCGAGCGAACCGCGATCTTCTCGGCAGTCGCTGAAAAAGGCCCCGGGCTTGAGATTCTGGCCGTCGCCGTGACCAACGCGCAAGGCGTGCCGTGCTCGCCCTGCGGCGCGTGCCGCCAGGTGATTTATGAGTTCGGCCCCGAGGCGGTTATCTTTTATCAGGGCCAGCAGGGCGACGCCGAAAGCCGCATCACCGAACTTTTGCCGGAGGGCTTTCGACTCCGATGAGCCAGCCAGGCGTCTGTCCAGCAGCCATTCCGCGTCATCGACCTCATCCGCAAAAAGCGGGATGGCGGCGCGCTCTCGACCGCTGAAATCGAGTACATCGTCGACGGCTACACGGCCGGCAACATTCCCGATTACCAGATCGCCGCGTGGTTAATGGCAGTCTTGCTGCGCGGCATGACGCGCGAAGAATTGGCCGCTCTCACCAATGCAATGCTGCATTCCGGCGAAGTGCTCGACCTCAGTTTTCTGCCCGCAACAAAAGTGGACAAGCATTCCACCGGCGGAGTGGGCGATAAGACGTCGCTCGTCCTGGCTCCGCTCGTGGCGGCTGGTGGCCTTTACGTGCCGATGATCAGCGGACGCGGCCTTGGTCACACGGGAGGCACGCTCGACAAGCTCGAATCCATTCCCGGCTTCCGCGTCGGGCTTTCGGTGCCCGAATTCCATCGCGTGCTCAAAGCCTGTGGCACGGCGATGATCGGGCAGACCGAGAAAATTGCTCCCGCCGATCGCAAACTCTACGCGCTGCGCGACGTGACGGGCACGGTGGAGAGTCCGAACCTGATCTGCGCCTCCATCATGAGCAAGAAGCTTGCCGAGGGCACCGACGCGCTCGTGCTCGATGTGAAGACCGGTTCGGGCGCGTTCATGAAGAAAGAAGAAGACGCCATGCACCTCGCTGAACTCATGGTCGAAACCGGCGAGCGCATGGGCAAAAAGATGGTGGCGCTCATCACCAACATGGATCAGCCGCTCGGCCGCATGGTCGGCAACGCGATGGAAGTGCAGGAATGTATCGAGGTGTTGCACGGCGGCGGACCGGAGGACTTGCGCGAACTGTGCCTGCATTTAGCGGCGTGGATGTTCTATCTGGGCGGCGCGACCAAAACAGTTGCTGAGGGCAAACTGCTTTCCGAGCGGATTATCGCGTCGGGCAAGGCTTTCGACCGCTTCCGCCAGATGGTCGAGTTGCAGGGCGGAGATGTCAGCGCCATCGACGATCCCACTCGCCTGCCGTCCGCCGACCATCATGTCGATGTGCCCAGCCCGTCGGCTGGCTACGTCACGGAGATCCTGTGCGAGCAGATCGGCACAGCTTGCGTGATTCTCGGCGGAGGCCGCGAGCGCAAGGAAGATTCGGTCGATCCCGCAGTCGGCATTGTCATTCACAAAAAGATTGGCGATCACGTTGGAGCCGGTGAACCGCTCTGCACGATTCACTGCCATTCCGGCGCAGCAGGCGGCGCGCGCGAAGAGCCTGCTCGAAGAAAGCTATCAAATCTCGGCTGCGCCTCCCGCGCACAAGCCTTCGCTGATTCATCGCGTGATTCATAAAGGAGAGCATTAATGGGACGATTTACAGGCATTCTCGGCCTGATCACGATGCTGTCGCTCGGCTACATTTTTTCCACCAACCGCAAGGCGATCCGCCTGAAGACGGTCGGCTGGGGGCTTGGCCTGCAGATTGTGTTCGCCTTTTTTGTTCTCAAAGTGGACATGGGCCGGATCCTTTTTCAGAAGGCCGGAGATGCCGTGAACACCATGCTCGGTTACGCATTTGCCGGATCGCAGTTTGTGTTTGGCGATCTCGGAAAGCAAGGCTCGCATCTGGGATTCTATTTTGCATTTCAGGTATTGCCGACCGTGATCTTCATCTGCGCTCTGTTTGCCGTGCTTTATTACGTCGGCATTATGCAGATCGTCATCCGTGCGGCGGCCTGGTTTATGACGCGCTTCATGGGAGTGAGCGGCGCGGAATCGCTGAACGTGGCGGCCAGCATTTTCATGGGCCAGACGGAAGCGCCGCAGACGATTCTTCCTTTTCTTCCCGACCTCACTTACTCCGAACTGATGACCGTGATGACCAGCGGTATGGCGCACGTTTCGGGCAGCATCATGGCCGCCTACATCGCCTTCGGGATCGAGCCCAAACACCTGCTGAGCGCCGTGATCATGACCGCGCCCGGCACGCTTCTGATGTCGAAGATGCTCGTTCCCGAAACCGGGGTTCCGAGAACTGCCGGCCGCGTGGTGATGCCCAAAGGTGAGGAAGCCACCCAACCTTCTGGGCGCGATCGCCAAGGGCACGACCGACGGTTTGTATATGGCGCTCAACATTGCCGCCATGCTCATTTCTTTTTTGGCGCTGATTGCGCTGCTCGATGGCCTCATGGGAGGGATTCACGCTCACCTGCACTGGTTCCCGTCGAGCCTGGAATTGATTCTTGGCAAGCTTTTTGCCCCGGTCGCGTTTGTGATTGGCATTCCGTGGCACGACTGCGCCGCCATCGGCAACCTGCTTGGCGTGCGCATGGTGCTGAACGAACTGGTCGCATTCTCGATGCTGGGACCGCAGAGGGCGATGCTCGACCCGCGCTCCTTCACGATTGCGACCTTTGCGCTGTGCGGATTCGCCAACTTCAGCTCCATCGGAATCCAGATGGGCGGGATCGGAGCGCTCGCTCCCAACAAGAAAGCGGACCTGGCCAAGCTCGGATTGCGCGCCATGCTCGCCGGAACCATGGCGAACCTGATGTCCGCCTCGATTGCCGGGATGCTGCTGTGATGTTTGTTGCGATGTTTGTAGTGAAGATGCGGCGCGGCCCGCGAGGCCCGCGCCACAACGCATATTTAGCAAGATCCGCGGCTAAGGCAAACCCTGGCGGTCGATGAGTCGTCAATCACAAAGAGCGAAATCGAACCGTTGTTGCCCACCGTGACATAGAGGCGTCCGCGCGTGGAATCGGCCGCCATCCCCTGCGGAGAGTTCCCGCTTCCAAGCGGCACGGTAGTGATCAGTTTCCCGGTTGCGTCGTTCCGGATGTCAATCGAGTCCCCATTCGGATTTCCCAGGTAAAGATGGTCCAGGGCATTGTTCACTGCTCCCCCCCAGCCGGGCTGGTAGCCAAGCGCTACAGTTTTAAGGATGGCCTCCGGATTCGTCTTCCCGTTCACGATCTGCAGGTTGGTGCCGGAAATCGCATACAGCTTGTTCAGCACCGAATTCACTGCTACAACCTGCCCAAAGGCATTCGTGGTCACGGCAAATGTTTTTCCGTCGACCCGCTTCGAGACGCCGCTGGGATCAATAAAGAGCGCGCCGGAGCTGGGATTGGCGATGATCGGACCCTGCACGCCTCCGCTGCCAATCGGACCCGCGACAATGGCAAATGTGTCGGCATTCACCGCATAAAGTGGATCGTTTCCGCCGCCGCACTGCGCTGCCGTCCACACGCGGCGCGCCTTACAGTCGAAGGCTACCTGGCCCGGACAATCACCCGGTTGCCACATTGCCAATTTGAGAGTTTGTCAAACCCGAATAGACCAATGCCGAGCCCGAATAAACTCCCGCCGCCCAGTAATTATCTGTCTTGGTGTCAACCGCGGCGCCGCTTCCGGAGACGCTTGTGATCACGCTGAGAGCTTGGCCGTCGATGGAGGTTACGGTTTGGCCGCCGGAGTATCCACCGCTCGTGTAGACCAGATTGAGCGCCGGGTTAACCGTTACACCGCAGCATGAATTCGATGGTATCGGAATTTGGGCGATGATTTTCTGCGCTGATGCCGGAGCAATTGCCCAGCACATCAGGAATTGCATGCACACTGTAAACAGAAGCGTCTTGTTTCTGGCTGCCACGTTAATCCTCCTTGATTTCTCTTACGTTTCGTCCGGGGAAAACTGCCAATTGGGGGAAGTAACAACGAAATTGCGTGGGGAGAATGGGGAGAGTCAAGCCGTTACTGCTTTGGATATTTTCTATGGAGACTGACTGCCAGTCAAGGCTTTTGGAGGAGTCAATATCCCACAAAGGTGGGGGCTACGACTTACAAAGTGCTATTACCTGCAGGGAGTGACTAAGTCTTGGATGCCTCTGTGTACCTCTGTGTCCTCTGTGGTTTACGCTCTTCGTCGACACTGATCAGAGTTTCACTAAGTATGCCGGCCTAAAACGTGCGGCGCGGGCGCGTTATGCGAGGTAGTCACCGCGGCCTAACGTCCATCAGTGCCTCTTGCGTTGTTATCATCCGCGCTCCCAACCGGGCAAACTCCGCCAGACTCTTCTCGCCCGCGTCCGCCGACAAAGTTGCGATCGCATCCTGCACCACGGCCACGCGCCGCTTGCGCTGCAGTAAGCCCTTGACCGCCAGGCTGACGCAGTATTCCGTGACTACCCCGAAGACGATGTATTCCGCCTTGGCATCCAGCCGTTTCACCAATTCATCCGCGTGCAGCGATTGGAAAATATCCAGCGTCTGTTTCTCGAGCACGATCTGCTGGTACGGAGAGAGATCGTCCGGCAGTTTTGCATCCGGCAAATTTTCGACCTGGACAACTTGATCGGCGAGAGCTTCCGGCAGCAACTCCGCGCCCGGCGTGCCTTTTATGCAGTGCGGAGGAAATTGCTTGAACTCGGGATCGTTGGGCGAATGAAAGTCTCCGTGGGAAACCAGGAAGACCTCATCGCGCCGCGCCGCATCGGTCAGCTTGCGGATGTTGGGGATGAGCTTCTCCGCACCCGGGACGTAGAGCTTGCCGCCGGGCAGCATGAAGTCGCGCTGCACGTCCACTTCCCAGAAGATAAATTCCTGAGACCGCATTTACGTCTGCTTCGATGAGACTTTGCTTGCTGTGAAACCTGATCGAGCTGCTCTGCGAACGATGAATTCGGTGCTTGGCTTTTCTCCAAGACGATCCTGGCTGCGTTGCGCGGCGCAGGCGTTCCACCAGGAGCAACGCGCCGGCGTTCCGACGTCTGCATTACCACTGTCCGACTTCACTGCATGCCCAGCGATGCAGCCACACTCTTCCGATACTCGCGCGCCTTGGCGATGGCTGCCTCTTCATCTACGGTCAGCAGCTTGTGGTCCTTCATTACCAGGCGTCCGCCGATCATGACCGTTTCCACATCGCTCGCCTTCAAGGCATAGGCAATCTGCGCGTAGACGTCGTACATCGGCACGGCATTTGGCTCGTCGAGGCTGATCACGATCAAATCCGCCTTCTTGCCTGTTTCGAGCGATCCGATCTCCTTCTCCATGTGCAGAGCGCGCGCGCCATCAATCGTCGCCATCGCCACGACCGCGTTTGCATTCAGCGCCAGCGGACTCATCTTCGTAATCTTTGCCAGCTTCGCCGCCAGGTCGATCTCTTCCATCAGGTCGAGATCGTTGTTGCTGCCCGCCGGACCATCGGTGCCGAGACCAACCGCGACTCCGGCCGCGCGCTCCTCCGGCACCGGCGCAACGCCGCTGGCCAGCATCATGTTGCTCGATGGATTGTGCACGCATCCCACCTGCCGCTGCGCCAGGATTTTGCGATCGGCCTCGTCAACGAAGATGCAATGTGCCGCCACCACATCCGGCCCGAGAACGCCGATCCGGTCGAGGTATTGCACCGGGGTCGCGCCATTGTTCTTGAGGCTGTCATCCAATTCCTTCTTCATCTCGGCTACGTGAATCAGAATCGGCGCATGATACTTGCGTGCCAGCGCGGCCGCATCCTGCAAGGTCTTTTGCGAGCAGGTATAAATCGAATGGGGCGCCGGCGCCGCGTGGATGAGCGGATCGCCCTGCCACTTCTGCAGGAACTTCTCCGTATAGGCGAGCATGGCCGCGTGCGTCTTGTTATCGGGCGCGGGAAAATCGATGAAAGTTTCGCCCAGCACGCCGCGCATGCCAGCCTTTTTGGTTTCTTCGGCAACCGCGTCTTCGAAGTAATACATGTCGGCAAAGGTCGTAATGCCGGAACGAATCTGCTCCGCGGCCGCCAGGCGCGTGCCCCAGCGCACGAATTCTTCGTTTACGTTTTTCTCTTCGGCGGGAAAGATGTATTTGTAGAGCCAGTCGTTGAGCGTGACATCGTCGTGCAGCCCCCGGAACAGCGTCATGGGGACATGGGTATGCCCGTTGATGAACCCGGGCAGCACCAGTTGGCCGCGCGCATCGATCGTCTGCCGTCCCTCGAACCGGCCTTCAATGGCGGCCCGTGGTCCGACGGCGGCGATCGAATCGCCTACGACCGCAACCGCGCCATCGTCATAGATGGAGCGCTTGGCATCCATGGTGACGACCATGCCGGTCACGATGGTGTCGGCTGGTTGTTTTGTTGTCTGGCTTGCTGCCTGCCCGTGCGCCACAAGAGCG
Organism: uncultured Acidobacteriaceae bacterium; assembly: GCA_963709055.1. Lineage (GTDB taxonomy): Bacteria > Acidobacteriota > Terriglobia > Terriglobales > Acidobacteriaceae > Acidiflorens. The sequence continues at coordinate 479,353 of CAVPUZ010000010.1, read as the reverse complement.
AACAGGATTTCCAACAGGCAGACCGGCACGCAATAGCTTCCATATTTCATGGGCAGTCCTGTATTCGAAAATGACGCTCCAACCGATAGCGATGAAGGTGATTGTACAGCCCGTCGCAGCCGGAAACACCCTCACACACCATAGTGACAGGCGTCACAGCATTCATGTTCACCCTCCGATACAAGAGACAAACACCGGGGAGGGAGCGATGGCCGCAGGGCCGGGGGATCTGGTGGTTTCGGCCGCAATGCAGGAGCAGCTTCTGCGCCTCGCCACCCTTGTTTTCAAGGCGAAGGGCACCATACTCTTCCGGCATGGAGACGCAGTCACCGGCCTGTACCTCATCCGCCGGGGAAAGGTCGGCCTGGCGCTGGACAGTGTCAACTCCACCTTTCCGCCCAGAATTCTGGGCGCTGGCTCGGTTGTGGGATTGCCTGCTACCGTCGCCGGCTCTCCGTATAGTCTTACGGCGCAGGTGCTTGACGATGCGGAACTGGCGTTCGTGGCGCGCGAGGCGGTGGTCGAATGCCTGCGGCAGAATCCCGCACTTTGCTTCGAGGTGATGGATATGCTCAGCGGCGAAATTTCAGGAACTCGATTGGCTATCAAAAAGAGCGGCAGTCTTCGCCCACGTAAGGTCTAGGCGCGATCCCGTTCCGCACCCGATCAAGCCAGCAGCTTTTACCACCAAACGGGGTTGTCAGGCTTGTTCATCAGCTTGACCAGTTCCTGCTTGATCTCAAGTAAGCGGCTGGCGCGTGCTTCGAGCGCCGACCGGTCGAGCGGGCTGCGGTGTTGCTTGGGCGGGACGCGGTCGTTCAGCATTTTGAGATCGGCGATTTCCTGGCGGAGGCTGGAGAGGTATTCCTTGGTGGCTGGCATCTCTTTCAGCATACGCTCTATTTGACTTGCCGGGCAGGGAATTCGCGCCTTCGTACGCCCATGATTCGGCGCGGTCGTTCGTCCCTTGAATCGCCTCTTTGCCCGCCCTGTTTGCAAGCTATTGATTCCACATGCAAACAGGAAGTGAACCGTCCCCTCTCGCGACCGTCTTCCTCCCTTACGATCAGCATCTTGCGATCTTCCCCCTGCGATCTCCTGCCATCAGCTCTTAAAGAATGTCACCAGGCGCTCCATGTGGACCTGTTCCCTCGCCACCGCCTCGCCCACGCGCTGCATGTTGGGAATCTGGTCGACCGCATCCATCTCGCGAACCTTTACCGGGTCGACATCCGGCAGGTTCAATTGATCCAGCGTTCTCTGGTTAATTCGACGGTGATTCGCTGGTAGGTCACCAGTTTCGTGCTTGCGAGGACCTTACTTACATGGGCGAGCACGTCGGCGCTTGGCGTTCCGGGAGACGACGCTCCGGAGACAGCGGCCTCCGCAACGCCGGATGCGCCTTGCGCGGGCCGTTCGCCGAGCAGGTGCATCAGCACGTTCTGCTGCAGGTTCGCTTCGTTCATCAACTCTTTGAGCACGTACTGCGCCCAATCCAAGACGTTGTAGTGCGCTGCCTTGCCCGGCTCGACCGTCACCGGAGCGAAGCCCGTGCCCAGCGAGATCAGCAGCAGATTGTCGACACCCATCGGCCATCCAATGCCGTATTCCGGAATTGTCGCCTCCAGAAAGACCTGCAGCGAAGGATTGTTGTAACTGCTCACTCCACCATCGATGAACTCGTAAGTCTGCGGCTTACCCGCGTCATCGGGGATATCGAATGCATGCGGCGGAAAGTAAGTGGGTGCCGCCGAACTGGCGCGTACGATGTGCCACAACGGAATCTTTGCGTTGTTTACGAAGAACTTACTTTTGGGATTGTTAGTGAAGAACCAGTCGTTGCCGAGCGTGGCGTTCTTCGTAACCAGCAAAACCATTGCCCGCAGGCGAGCATCGCCCAAAGTCGTCGCTTCGCCGAACTTGTCTTTCAAGTGCTGCTCGATTGGACCGCTCGGATACTTGTGCCAGAACTGCTCGGGTAAGAAGACTTTCTTGAAGATGTCAGGACCAAATTGAAGATAAAAATCACGCAGGTCGGCAGCCTTCATGCCAAGGGCAAGCCCAGCCGCCAGGATCGCGCCCGTGCTGGTGCCGCCAATCAGATCGAAACGATTGCACAAAGGCTGCGGATCGCCGGTCAGCTGATCAAGCTGCTGCTCAATCAGTATCAGAGCTTGCGCTGGAATAAGTCCGCACAAACCGCCACCGTCAATAGATAAAAGACGGCGGGGCCGAATGGGAGAAACAACGTTAGTGCTCATAATAAGCTCCTGAGAGCGACATGATACACCGATTAGTCAGAGGCGTGCAGATTGTGATCGCACCCCGATGCAGTGCCTGATCTTCCACATCCCGTCTTCCCGGGTTTCCCTCCATGTGCTAGCATGGACAGTTTTTATGGATTCGGCCAGCCGCCGAGAGACCGAGTTAGGAGACATATGATCTGCAATCCTTCAGCAATAAAAGCCGTGCTGTTATTTGCGTTACTGGCGTTGATGATCCCTAGTAGCTCCGCCGTTACACCACAATATGTATTCAATCGGGGTGATTTCGCAACCGGCAACTATCCATACGACGTCGCCATCGCCGATGTTAACGGCGATGGCCGGCCGGATCTTATTGTGCCAAACTTTGGTGACGGTACTGTGTCTGTGCTGTTGGGGCAGGCAAATGGTTTGTTCGCGAAACAAAAGGTTTTCCCGACCGCGCAGGGTCCAGTGGCGGTGGTGGTCGCTGATTTCAACCATGACGGCAAACTAGATCTGGCGGTGGCGACATCGATTAGTTCGGTTACCGTCGTGTCCATTCTTCTGGGAAGCGGAAATGGCACGTTCCAACCCCACGTTGACTATGATGTCGGCAGCTATCCACTGGTGGGACTACTGGCAGCAGACTTCAATCACGATGGGAATATGGACCTTGCAGCCTTGAATTATTCGAGCAACACGGTATCCATCTTGTTGGGAAAAGGCGATGGGACGTTTGCGGCGAAGGTGGATTATGCGGTTGGTTCCTCCCCAAATGCCATGGTGGCCCAGGACCTGAATCATGACGGTAATGTTGATCTCGCGGTCGCGAACGCAGGAGAAGCGTCCATCTCCATTTTATTGGGGCAGGGAGACGGGACATTTAAGCCAGAGCCCCCGGTGGCCACGCAATCCGGCCCCAGCGCGCTCGTAGTTGCCGACTTTGATGGCGACAAGATACCTGACCTCATAGTGTCGCATCAGGACCCACCATGGAATTTAACGTTTCTAAAAGGGAACGGTGATGGTTCCTTTCAGGCAGAGCAGCAGGTCGCGCAGAATCAATCCACCAATCAAGTCGTGGCTGCGGACGTAAACGGGGATGGCAAGAATGACGTCATCCTTCCCAGTGTAACTAGCGGAGGCGCGGTTGTCTTCCTGGGAAAGGGTAATGGGACGTTTAGCAGCCCTGTTGCGTACACCAGTGGAGCATCCCCGAGAAGCTACACCGACAAACTTGCGGTTGCAGATCTGAATGGTGATGGGCATCTGGACCTGGCGGTCGTGGACGAGTATGCAAACCATATCACCACACTCTTGGGAAATGGGGACGGTACGTTTAGTCCGCAAATCAGTCTGCCCGCCACGGGACCCACGGCAGCGGCGATCGGGGACTTTAACGGTGACGGGATTCCCGACATCGCGCTCGCGGACTACGGCGCGGGAAAGATATCGGTGCTGCTGGGCGCAGGCAAGGGCATATTCCAACCGCCGATTCTCACAGCCGGCCCGTCGACCTCCTATATTGTCGCCGCCGACTTCAACGGGGATGGCCGACTCGACGTTGCCGACGGTCACGAAGTTTTTCTGGGCGAGGGAGGGGGAAAGTTTGGCTCGCCGCTGGGATTGCCAAATCTTCCAGATTCCGTTCGTGGAGTAATTGCAGGTGACTTTAACAATGACGGTCATCAGGATCTTATCGTGTTGGGGAATGGATTCACACAGGCAAATCCGATTTATGTGTACCTCGGAAATGGGGATGGTACATTCCAACTCCCGAAACAGTTCTGGAGTTCCAGCAGCATACCGATGACGCTTGCTTCGGGCGATTTCAATCACGACGGTAAACAAGACCTGGTGGTGACGCTGAATCCGAGCGGGATTGCGGTCATGTTGGGCAATGGAGACGGAACGTTCAAGGCTCCGGTGACTTATGCAACCGACACTATACCGAATGGTCTCGCGGTAGGAGACCTGAATGGAGATGGGATTCCCGATATTATCGCCACGGGCGATCTGGTGGACGTGTTCATCGGTAAAGGGGATGGCACCTTCGCCAAGAGCGTCAACTATCCCGGTGGGAGCTTTCCCGGTTCGGTGGTCACGGGCGATTTTAACGGGGATGGAAAGATCGATATTGCTGTCGCCGCGATAGGATCCGGTGCACAGGGTAATCTCGAAATCCTGCTGGGGGCGGGTAATGGAAAGTTTGGACCACCCGTGCAAGTGGGGAATGGGATTGCATCTTCTCTTCCGCTCCAGGCTGGCGATCTGAATCAGGATGGGACGACGGATTTGATCGCTGAAGGATTGAGTGGGTCGATGTTCCTAAGCACGCCCGTCGCGACAATCTACCCGACTGCATTGAATTTCGGCACCATCCAAGTCGGGCACACGAGCGGCGTTCGAAATGTCAGGGTTATGAACAACGGGAATTCTCCGCTGGAGATCATGGCTGTAAGCGCGCCGCAGAACTATCACATCGTCAACAACTGCGGCAGCGCTCTCGCCGCTCGAGCCTACTGCAATTTGAAAATAAGTTTTAGTCCAACCTCGCCAGGCACCGTTCCGGGCGTGCTCTCGCTCAGTGACAATGCGCCGGGAGGACGTCAGAATATCTCCCTGTCTGGGCTCGGGAAATAGCAGGGGCGGCGGGGCAACGCGAGGGAACGCCTGGCGAGCTTCGGTCGGCTTGGGCAGGGCAAAACGCTCGTCCCTTAGCCCGGCCGAAAAGCCCGGTGCCCCAGGTTCGCGCCAGTGTTTTGGGCGCTAACCTGGGTTCCACCGACGCGTCGGTCAGCAAGTGTAAGCTCTGTTCTCATATCTCGATTTCCTATATCACGCCCTGTCAACTTGACAAAACTCAGCCCCAGAACCCCCCCTGGAACACAAAAAGCGACGTGAACTGAAACCGGTAAGTGCCCTACTCCCACATACTTCGCTACAAGCGCCTCATTCTAAAGCCCTGAACCAGCATCTTCGCTAACTCCAGCATTCTCATAAACCAAAGGAGATCAAAAGAGAGGATGCCTTAATCGGATAGTAAACATCCCGCCCAACGAAAATCGCCGATTCGCCCACTTTCACGCCGGCCCAAAACCCAGATTTATTTTCGGCTCTTCTATTCGCCGTGTCTTCGCTCGCAACGCCAGATATTATCATTACAATACTGTACGTACAAATAGAAAACTGGCGGATCGCCCCGCTGCGATTCAAGCTCGCGGCTCAATGCTCGAAGCTCGCAGCTCAATGCTCGAAGCTCGCAGCTTCTCTTTCATCATCACCTTCCGCAGCGCCCGATTGATCTCCCATTGATACCCGGGCCCCTTCTCTCGGCACCAGGCCAGCACATCCGCATCCAGACCCATGGTGACCCGCTTCTTCGGCAAACTACGCCACCGCCGGAGCTCCGCCACCCGCTTGACCCATGCCCGCAGTTTCTTGTCGCCTCTCGCGGAACCGTAGTGTTCCACGCCCGCCGAAGCCGCCAGGCCGGCGATCTCGCCACGGCGCCTAACTCTAGCCTTTTGTTTCATGTGGAGCCAATTATACTACAGATATGTACGTACAAAAAGACCAGCATGATGTTCCACGCGGAACATTGCACCGAACCCTATTGTGACCGAAGAAAAAGCCCCGCCCAAGCCGAGCTTGGACGGGGCACCCTACTGGTTCAAAGCTCGAAGCTCGCGGCTCGGAGCTGAGAGACGGGGCAAGCCCGTCTCTACCTTAGTACATGTCGCCCATGCCGCCGCCGTGGCCGCCGCCGCCCATGGGAGCATTCTTCTTCTCTTCCGGGATCTCGGAGACTAGCGCTTCGGTGGTTAGCATCAGGCTGGCGATCGAGCCGGCGTTCTGCAGTGCGGTGCGCACTACTTTGGTCGGATCGAGCACTCCCGCTTTGACCAGATCTTCGTACTCGCCGGTTTGGGCGTTGTAGCCGAAGTTCTGATCTTTGGAGTCGTTGACTTTGCCGAGCACTACCGCACCTTCTTCGCCGGCATTCTCGACGATCTGGCGCAGGGGCTCCGTGATGGCGCGCTTCACGATGTTGACACCGATCTGCTCGTCACCTTCGAGTTTCAGCTTATCCAGGGCCGGAACGCAGCGCGCCAGAGCTACGCCGCCGCCGGGGACAACGCCCTCTTCCACGGCTGCGCGGGTCGCGTGCATGGCGTCTTCGACGCGGGCTTTCTTCTCTTTCATTTCGGTTTCGGTTGCGGCGCCGACTTTAATGACGGCTACGCCACCGACCAGCTTCGCCAACCGCTCCTGCAGCTTCTCGCGGTCGTAGTCGCTGGTGGTCTTGTCGATCTGGCTGCGAATTTCTTTTACGCGGCCTTCGATCTCGGTGTGCTTGCCCTTGCCCTCGACGATGGTGGTGTTGTCCTTGTCGATGGTGAGCTTCTTGGCCTGGCCGAGATCGCTGGACCTGAACGTTCTCGAGCTTGATGCCGAGATCTTCAGTGATGGCCTTGCCACCGGTGAGGATCGCGATATCCTGCAACATGGCCTTGCGGCGATCGCCGAAGCCCGGAGCCTTGACGGCGCAGACTTGCAGCGTGCCCCGCAGCTTGTTGACGACCAAGGTAGCGAGCGCCTCGCCTTCCACATCTTCAGCAACGATCAGGAGCGGCTTGCCGCTCTTGGCGATCTGCTCGAGCAGCGGGAGCAGGTCTTTCATCGAGCTGATTTTCTTTTCGTGGATGAGGATGTAGGCGTTTTCCTGAATCGCTTCCATGCGCTCGGGATCGGTCACGAAGTAAGGAGAGAGATAGCCGCGATCGAACTGCATGCCTTCGACAACGTCGAGCTGCGTTTCGAGCGTCTTTGCCTCTTCTACTGTGATGACGCCATCCTTGCCGACCTTCTTCATGGCCTCGGCGATGATCTTGCCGATGGTCTCGTCGTTATTGGCGGAGATGGTGCCGACCTGGGCGATGTGGTCTCCGGAAATCGCCTTGGAGAACTTGTCGAGTTCGCCGGGCTTGCGGTTGCCATCCTTGTCGAGGGTGCCGCAGATGGCGGTGACGGCCTTTTCGATGCCGCGCTTGAGGGCCATAGGATTGGCTCCGGCAGCGACGGTCTTGACGCCTTCGCGGTAGATCGCCTGGGCGAGAACGGTGGCGGTGGTGGTGCCGTCGCCAGCGATGTCGCTGGTCTTGGAGGCCACTTCACGGACCATCTGCGCGCCCATGTTTTCCTGCGCGTCCTGCAGATCGATTTCCTTGGCTACGGTGACGCCGTCCTTGGTGATGGTGGGCGACCCGAATTTCTTTTCGATGACGACGTTGCGGCCGCGGGGGCCGAGAGTGACTTTCACAGCATCAGCCAGAAGGTTGACGCCGCGGAGAATGGCCTGGCGGGACTGTTCTCCGTGAATAATTTGCTTTGCCATGTTTTTATGCTCCTCAGAATTTGTTTTGGTGCAGGCGGTGCCTGCGAACTTAAAAAGCTGCGAGTTACGAGCCGCGAGTCGCGAGCAGGCAACTGCAGATTCCTCGCTCCGCTTGGAATGACAATCTGATGTTTGGATCGTCGGCCGATTGTGGAGCGCAGACGCGGCGAGCCGCGTCTCTACTAAGTTGCTATCGGCGCGAGCCGGCGGTTTCCTTCTTGGCTGCGCCGCTTAGGACGCCGAGAACCTCTTCTTCGCGCATGATGATGAAGTCTTCACCATCGATCTTGATTTCGGTGCCGGAATATTTGCCGAACAGAATGCGGTCACCATCTTTTACGTCGAGCGGACGAACCTTGCCTTCTTCGTTGATCTTGCCTTTGCCGGTGGAGATGACTTCGCCTTCCTGGGGCTTGTCTTTGGCGGAGTCGGGAATGATGATGCCACCACGAGTGGTGTCAGCCTCTTCCACGCGCCGGACCAGGATGCGGTCATGCAGGGGAGTGAACTTGGTTGCCATGATGATTGGTGCTCCTTTCAAGAGTTATAGTGGGTTTGATGTGGTTGTTAGCACTTGGACTCAATGAGTGCTAATTGTAGGATGTGAGCGGGGAGTTGTCAAGTCGAGGTCGTGTGGGGGCTTCGTTCCGCTTGCTGGACAAGCCGCGTCGGGAGGTTATTATGCAACATTCCGCTTCTATATCGTTTGTTTTCATATGTTTACTTTCATTTTATGGTCGCGTGTCAAAGGGTGGGACCATCTCTGATGGGTCCGCGACCGGAAGAGGCCGAGGTTGGGGAGAAGGTCGTTTGCTTGGGCGACTCCCGCAGCGGCTAGAAGCCGTGTAGATTCCACGCAACACATGCTGCGGGTAAAAGGCGCACCCTTTCAAATCATCGCCAAAATCAAAGCAAAGCCATCGTCAAGATCAAAGCAAAGTCCAAAGAAAGATCCCGCCCAAGTGAGTCTGAACGGGGCCCTCTGAGGTTCAAGAAGATTCGGATGGGCTGGCGACCCTGTTGATGTCCAAACGAGGATCTTAGAAGGAGCACTCCAGAAAAACTGCACAGCCTACAGCCGCAAAAAGCGGCGCGAATCCGCAAATGGTGATTGCGTAAAGCGAGGCCCGCGTGGTACTGTCCCGCGAACATCCATTTGACAGTTTGGGACATTAGTTTGTACGGCTTCAGGGCGCGTAGCGCGGGTCGTTGCTGAGAGACGATTCCGCCTCGGTCGGGTTGGGCGCAAGGTTGGTCGCGAACATTAGAGGGAGTCGCCGTTCGGGCTAATCGTCCGCGCGGGTGGTAGCGTGCCCTACTAAAGCTCTCACATTGATTGGTGATTGAGATCACGCAGCTATGTGTTAAATGACCCATGGGCAGTGACGAATTGAATTTGGGCAGCGTCGAGGCAGGGCTTGGATTCCCGATGGAACGATATGATTCTGCTGCACTTGTAGTGTTACCAGGGTGGGGTATGGGGAGGCAACCAGGAACGGCCAGTGGGTTGCCCTTAATGAAGCCGCAAGGCTAGGAGGATGGTCTTATGGCAACTGCAACGGTAGCGATGGCGGGGAGAGTAACGGGGCCTGGTTTTCGGTATGTCTCGAATGCACAGGCGAAGGCGAACTCGCCGTATGGGTTGCCGATCATCGAGGATGTACGGCAATTCGATCTCGGCGCAAACAGTTTTTTTTCGGGGCTCTCGCAGGCGACGCTTGAGGAATTGAACCGGATCAAGCACACCAGTTCCTATCCGGAAGGCGCGATTGTCTTGATGGAAGGGCAGGCGGCACGGGGCATCTACATCGTATGCCAGGGGCGCGTGAAGCTAATGACCACCAACAGCGAGGGCAAAACGCTGATTGTGAAGATTGCGCATCCGGGCGAGGTTCTGGGGCTGCAGTCGGTGGTGACGGGCAATCCTTATGAGTTGACGGTGGAGACGCTGCAACCGAGCCAATTGGCCTATATCGGATGCGATCAATTTTTGAGGTTCCTGAAGACGCATGGCGATGCGTGTTTGCGGGCGACGCAGCATTTGAGCCAGGACTGCCAGTCGGCTTACGACGTAATCCGCTCGATCGGGCTGTGCCATTCGGTGCCGGGCAAACTCGCGCGGCTCCTGCTGCAGTGGTCGGCGGACAGCAAGGCGACAGGCGGGGTGGTGCGGATGAAGATGTCATTGACGCACGAAGAGCTGGCTCAACTGATCGGTTCCTCGCGCGAGACGGTGACGCGCATCCTCGGAGATTTCAAGCGGCGCGGGGTGGTGGAACTGCACGGCGCAACCATGCTGATTCGCGATCAGGGTGCGCTGGAAACTTTGTGTGTGTCGTAGTTACTGCGCGCCGGAGGGGGCTAACCGGCCCCCGGCGCAAAGTCTGCGAGAGTTTGTCTGGCCCAAATTTGTGCGAGCATGGACAGCACAGCCAACGGGGTGCGGAGAATTTTTTTCGGCCCGCGCAGGCGCCCGCAGGGCGAACTTTTTTCAGCCGATTTGCGGCACGAGTGAAAGAGGCTGCGGAAAAAAGTGGTTCTGAGAATCGTCCCTCAGCGGCTTAAAGCCGCATTTAAAACAAGTACATTATCGCAGCGGTGAACCGCTGCGCCACCCAAAATCAAATATGTGGTCTTCGGATTGTCTCGCATGTTGTGTGCCGTATCCTACGCAAAATGATTTATGAAATTCACTCCAGTTCACTTTGAAATGATAACTGCCTAAATGCGGTCAGGGCTGCCGAGGGTCTGGCGCATTATTTCCGCTAACTGTGGATCAAAACATCAAAAACGTAGAGTTCTGGCCATTTGATGGAGTGGAGTGCAGCGTGCAACACGCTGGTCACATTCCCACTATGGAACGGACCGATCTGGCCAGCGAGAGTTAGTTCTATGTCCATTCTCGTAAGTCGCTGCTAGCCGACTCGAAACCCTCTTGGGGAGTAATGAGGGAAGAATGAGGAACCGACATGAACTTCGCATCCAGCCTGCCAACCGCGGAACGCCTGCTTACCAATCACCTTACCAACCAACTTACCGGTCACCCTGCCGTTCAGCTTTCCACCCATCCGCAGCCCGATAATTTGTTCTGGTCTATCTCCCGGGAATCCCGAACAGCATTCGACAAGATCAAACATACCTCGGTGTTTCCCGCCAATACCGTGATTTTTGTCGAAGGGCAAAGTGCGGGCGGCGTTTTCGTGCTGAGCGCGGGGCGAGCAAAGCTCTCGGCGTGTTCGCCGGAGGGGAGGACGATGATCCTGCGAATCGCCGATTGCGGTGAAGTGCTGGGTCTGCACGCAAGTATCACTGGCGTGCCGCACACGATGACGGTGGCGACGATGCAGCCTTGCACGCTCGACTTCGTGAACCGCGAGAATCTCCTGATCTTTTTGCGATCGCACGGAGATGCGACCTTGCGCGTGACCCAGATTTTGAGTCAGGAATGCATGCAGGCCTATGAACTGGCGCGCACGATGGGATTGTCGCAATCGGTGAGCGAAAGATTGGCGCGGTTCCTGCTGGATACGGCAACGCATGGACATATGAAGAACGGAAGAATGCATGCCAGGATGGCGCTGACCCATGAAGAAATATCGCAGGTGGTGGGGACGAGCCGGGAAACGATTACCCGGCTGCTCTCGGAGTTCAAGAGGAAAGAAATGGTGGAGTTGAAAGGATCGATGTTGACGATTTGCGACCGGCCGGCGCTGGAGAGCATGAGAGGGACGAATTAAGCGAGCTTCGAGCCGCGAGCTTCGAGCAAGCTTTCGCGGCTGGCCTGCACTTTAATGTTGGGAGGCCCAGTAGGGGCTGAAGCAGTGTGGTGGCGGGGCATGTTCGCTAGCACGGGGCAGAGCCCCGTCACCACGCAAGCATAGCCCCCCTCACCACGCCAGCAGAGCCGCGCCATAATAGCTCGGTGCTCGTGGCGTTCTTGCCTTATTTTTTGGTCTCCGATTTTTCCTCCTTCTTGGTCGCTGCTGCATGGGCCGGCTTTGACTTCCAGAAATCGGGATCGGCTTTAACCCATTCATCCGGCGGATAGCTCATGCGCGGATTAATGGCGAACAGGTTGCTTTGGCTGGATTCGATGGCCGCAGCCGCCAGTTCGCTGAACTTTTTCATGCCCTCTTTGCCCATCGCCGCTTCGAACTCCTTGCCTTGCGCGAAAGAGTGGTCGACTTCCGATAGAGATTTCATGGGCGTGATTACGATGTAGGTTCCACCCGGTGTGCCGTAAACCGCCTCAAAGGTGTCCCAGTGGCTGCCCTCGATTTTTTCGAAAGCAGCGGTGTACATCTTTACCAGAGTTTCCCAGTCTTTCTCGTGCCCGGGACGCACGCGGAAGACGGAAATGTCGAAGTAACGGATGTGCGGGATATCGGCGCCGGGGCGCAGGCTGTAGTCCGGACGAAACGCGAAATCAGACGTGTCCATCTCGGTCAGCAGGTCTCCGTCGGCCACCCCGGCACGATCGAGGGCAGCGGAGAGGGAGGCATTTTTCTCGACTGCGCGGGCATCCTTCTCCATGGCTTCGAATGAATCGTAGGCGGTGAAAAACAAAGAGCGCGGCTTACCGGTGATCGAGTCCATGGCGAAGTAGTGGGTGGGCCATTTGGCTTCCCGCATGGCGTGAACGAATGCGCCTTCAGTTTTCTCATGAGTGTCGCCGGCTTTGCCGGGCTTGATGAATTCGCGGGTGATGTTGATTAGCTTGGGAGGCATGTGCTCCGCCCCGGACGCTTCCTGAGCTGCGATTGTGCCTACCCCTCCCAGGAGAAGCGATGCGACTAACAGAGACTCCGTGAGTCTTTTCATGGATGGTGTTCTCCTTTAGACAAAGATCTGTTGTTGGGTTTCAAACCGGGGGCAATTCTACACACATTGGGAGGGATGGCAAGGCTCATGTGGAAAGCGTGGGGTTCTTCGATATAATCCTCAACTCAGATGACATTGACTTCCGGGACGAAACTGGGACCTTACGACATTGAGTCGATGCTGGGCGCGGGCGGCATGGGCGAGGTGTATCGGGCGCGGGATGCGCGATTGAACCGCACGGTCGCGATCAAAGTGCTTCCCGCATCGTTTTCCGCTGATGCCGACCGGATGCAGCGCTTCATGCAGGAGGCGCGCGCGGCCGCGGCGTTGAATCATCCCAACATTCTTTCGATTTTCGATATTGGGGAGGCGAATGGCGCTCCTTATATCGTCTCCGAACTGCTGGAGGGATCGACGCTGCGGGAGCAGATGAAGAGTGGGGGAATCGGGTCGAGGAAGGCAATCGACGTCGGGCTGCAGGTGGCGCGGGGGCTGGCGGCGGCGCATAACAAAGGCATCGTGCATCGCGATCTGAAGCCGGAAAATATTTTTGTGACCGATGACGGACGCGTGAAGATTCTGGATTTCGGGCTGGCGAAATTGACGCGTCCGGAAGTCTTCGAGCGGGAGCGACGATGCGCCGACCGTGCAAGTGAATACCGAAGCGGGACAGGTTCTGGGGACGGTCGGGTATATGTCTCCGGAGCAGGTGCGGGGGAAGGGAGCGGACCATCGCTCGGACATTTTTGCGCTGGGAGCGATTCTGTACGAGATGCTCTCGGGCAAGCGCGCGTTCCACGGAGAGACGCCGGCGGACACGATGAGCGCGATTTTGAAAGAGGAGCCGGAGGAGCTTTCAGAAACGGCGCGAAATGTTCCGCCACCGCTGGAGCGGATGGTGCGGCATTGCCTGGAGAAGAATCCGGCGCAGCGCTTCCAGTCGGCGGGAGATGTGGCGTTCAACCTGGAATCGCTGGCGGACAGTTCGGTGAGTTCGAGGACGAGCGGGCAGGCGGCGATCGCTGCGGATTCGGCGGCGAGCGGTGCGATTCCGGTAAAGCGTGGAATGTGGGCGTTGGGGGCGGCCGCAGTCCTTGCAGTGCTGGCGATTGGCGGGGGTTGGTGGCTGGGGCGGAGCAGCGTGCACACGGCGTTGCCCGAGTACCAGCAGATCACATTCCGGACGGGCTCGCTGGGCAATGCGCGCTTCACGCCCGATGGCAGCGTGGTTTATAGCGCGTCGTGGGAGGGCGGCGACGATCAGCTTTACATGGCGCGCACGGATGAGACGGGCTCGCGCGAACTGGGGATCAAGGATGCGGAGCTGCTCTCGATCTCGAAGAACGGAGAGCTGGCGATCCGGCTCAACACGGTTTATTACTCGGGGATATGCGCGATCGGGAACGCTGGCGCGGGTTCCGCTGAGCGGGGGTACGCCGCGCGAGATGCTGGACAATGTGCAGGACGCGGACTGGGCGGCCGACGGCGAAAAGATGGCGGTGGTCCGCTATGTGCCGGAGAACTCGCCACTGGCGGCTGGAATATCCGATTGGAAAGGTTTTGCTGGACAGCATCAACTGGATCAGCCATCCGAAGATTTCGCCGGATGGGAAGTGGGTGGCGTTTGCGGACCACGAGAACACGGGAGGCGACGACGAAGGCTCGGTGGCGGTGATCGATCCCGACGGGCATGAGAAGAAGCTTTCCTCGGGATGGGTTTCGGCGCAGGGGATTGAATGGTCTCCGAAAGGGGATGAGATCTGGTTTACGGCGACGCGAAATGGCAGCGCGCAAAACCTGCACGGGGTAACGCTGGACGGCAAGCTGCGGACGATTGCGAATGTTCCGGGCGGGATGTGGCTGCAAGACATGCGCAACGGAACGGCGCTCATGATCACGCACCAGTTTCGGCTGGGAATTCGAGGGATTCCGCCGGGCGCAAAAGAAGAGCGGGAACTGGGGTGGCTGGGATGGGCGAATCTGAGAGACATCAGCCGCGATGGCAAGAAGGTTCTGTTCGAAGAAGAGGGCGATGGAGGCGGGCCGGGCTATACGGTGTTCCTGCGGGATACGGATGGATCGCCTCCGGTGCGGATTGGCTCGGGCGTGGGGATGGCGATTTCTCCGGATAACAAATGGGTGATCACGAAGCCGGCGAAAGAGGGCGCGCTCAGCGTGGTGCCGACGGGCGCGGGCGAAGCGCGGCAGTTGACGCATGACAATATAAGCTACGAAGGCGTTCGCTACTTGCCGGACGGCAGGCATCTGGTGGCGAGCGGAATTGAAGCCGGGCACGGGGCGCGGGATTACCTGATCGATGTGAGCAGCGGGGACTCGAAACCCCTTACACCGGAAGGCATCGCGGGCACGGTGCTGTCTGCGGACGGCCGTAATCTGGCGGTGATGGGGCCGGATGGGAAATGGGGTGTCTGGCCGCTGGATGGAAGCGGCCTGCGGCTGGTTCCGGGGTTGGACGCGAAGTGGGGAGTGTCGGGGTGGACGCCGGATGGGGCGTCGTTGTATGCGGGCCCAAGGCAACTCCGCAAAAAAGCGGCGGACTTGTATCGGGTGAATGTGGCAACCGGCAAAACGGAATTGTGGAGGACGTTTGGAGAGAGTTTGCCGGCGGGAGCTTCGCGGGCGTTTCGGCCAGCTTTCTCGAGCGATGGAAGCGCCTATGCCTATGTCTATTATCAGGCGTTGTCGGAGGCCTACGTAGTGAAGGGACTGGAGTAGACGGGCGGCATAGAATGGAGATCATGAAAAGGGTTGCGGTTGTTGTGGGAGTCATTCTGTTGCTGGCGGGCGCGGGTGGGATTCGTGCGGCATGGGCGCAGGACGACGATGAGTATGAGGGGCCGATGTCAAACATGCACTTCATGGTGCTGCGTGACACCAACGGCAAGCCGGTAAAGAATGCGGCGGTGGTGCTGCATCCGGTGAATCACAAGGGCAAGCAGGCGATGGGCGGACTGGAACTGAAGACGGATGATGACGGGCGGACGGAGATCGAGGGAATTCCGTATGGAGTGTTGCGGGTGCAGGTGCTGGCGCCCGGCTTTCAGACCTTTGGCGAGGATTACGAAATCAAACAGCCAGATACGCAGATCACGGTGCGGCTGAAGCGGCCGACGCGGCAATACTCGACGTATGGGGTACAGGAAAAAGAGAAGAAACCGGAGGAGAAGAGTCCGCCGCCGGATAAGCCTCCGGCAGAGCAGAAGCCGCAGTAGAAGCGAGAGGGAAGTTAAAAGTCAGAAGTCAGATGGCAGAAGTGAAATCCTGCGGGATATAGGGTGTGATGAAAACAAAAACCGGGAAATGGTTCTTGATCGCGGCGTTGGTGGCCGGAGTAACGATATTTGTAAGCGGTGGCAACGCCGCTTGGGCGCAGAAAGACGAGGGGCCGGCTTCTTCGGTGCGCTTTGTGGTGGTGCGCGATACGGACGGCAAACCGATTAAATATGCGCAGGTGGTGGTGCATGCGGTGAACCGCAAGGGCAAGGCCAGCAGGGAAGAGATGGAACTGAAGACGGATGCCGAAGGGCAGGCGAGTGTGGACGGGGTTCCGTATGGATCGGTGGAGGTGCAGGTGCTGGCGAAGGGCTTCCAGACATTTGGCGAGGACTATGAGGTGAACAAGCCTCAGACGGAAATCACCGTGAAGCTGAAGCGTCCGGCGGGGCAGTACTCGATCTACGAAAATCATGACGACAAGAAGGCGCCGGAACAGAAACCGCAGTAGAGGCGAGGTTCGAGGTCAGAGGTCAGATTGCAGAAGTAAGGTCAAAATCCAAATCACATCGCAGAAGTAAGATCATAAGGCGCTCAGTTTTTTCGGAGCGCCTTATGAAGCGAATCTTCAAGCCTGTTGAATTCAGCCGCCTTCATTGAATCCCTTCTTTCGGCCGTCTTCGTATCTTTATTTTTGATCCTTACTTTTCAAATCAGTGGTGGTCGTGATCGTGGTCATGGTCGTGGTCATGGTCGTCCCAGTCACGCTCGGTGTGCCAGCGCTGGGCGTCCTCGTCCCACCAGCGGTGGTAGTGGCCCCAGCAGAACTCGCGGGCTTCATGCAGTTGAGCGCGGGCGCGGTCGGCCTGGGGGCTATTCCAGCCGTGATGTTCGGCCGCTTCATGAAGGTGGTGATCGGCCCGAACGATGCGCCGCTGGCAGTCGTGTTCATCGGCCATGGCGCGGGGGCTTCCAGCAAGAAGTAGAAATCCAGCGAGCGCGAAGGCGGCCACAACCGATTTGCCACGCAGCTTGAGACTGGCTAGAAAAGTTTTCATCAGTTCTCTCCTGTGCCCACCCATGAAGGGCAAGCGTTGAAACCATCAGACACGGTAACACAAGAAAACGTTGCCTGTTGATTTGTTACGCTCGAATAAATTTCGGCGGAAGCCGGGGTGACAGATGGAACCGAGTGGCCTACAATCGGCAGCCATGGGCGGTGTGCAAGAACTGGAAGTCGAGCGCTATGAGGGAGTGGCGGAGGATCAGCGGATTCTTCTGCTGAAGGGCCCGATCACGATCGAGACCACGGCGCATTTTGAAGAGGCGGTCCGCAAGGAGACGGCGGAGACGGTGATTCTGGATCTGTCGGATGTTCCCTATATCGATTCGGTGGGGCTGGGATCGCTGGTGGCGACCTATGTATCGCATCAGAAGCGGGGGCGATGCCTGGTGCTGACGGGCGTGAAGCCGCGCGTGGGGAAGATTCTGGAAATCACGAAGGTGAAGGACTTCTTTGTGACCTTCGCCACGACCTGGGAAGCGGTGGAGGCGATGGCGAATACGGGGAGCGCGTGAGTCGAGGTCAGAGGTTAGAGGTCAGATTGCAGAGGTAAACTTGTTCCTCCTATGAACTATTTATTGAAGACTGAGCCCTCTGTCTATTCGTTTGCGAATCTTGAGCGCGAGAAGACCACGATCTGGGATGGGGTTACGAATCCCGCGGCGGTGAAGCATCTGCGGGAGATGAAGCCGGGCGAGCAGTTGGTGATCTATCACACGGGTGACGAGAAGAGCGCGGTGGGGACGGCGTCGGTGGTGTCGGTGGATGCGAGCGATGTGAAGACTCCTCTGGTGAAGATCAAAGTGGGGAAGGCAATTGCGGTTCCGAAGACGCTGGCCGAGATCAAGGCGCACAAGCTGTTTGCGGAATCTCCGCTGGTGCGGCAGGGGCGCCTTAGTGTGGTGCCGCTTAGCGATACGCAGTATGGGTGGCTGGTCGGGTGAGGTCGGATGTTAGAGGTCAGATTGGCAGAGGTTCGATGCACTCTGCCGATTTGGTCCGCGCTCGTTTTGCCCCCCCTTTCTGTGAGTCTCAATCCCATCGGGAAACTTCGCTCAAGGGCCAGCAAAAAGCAAAAACCACAGAGGGCACAAAGGTGCACAGAGGGTCCGCCAGGTAGTCATATTTCCTCAGGTGCGAAGTACGCGTTCGGGGCAATCGGGCTCGGCGCAGGCATAGGTGGCGTGATTGCGCTGGCGATCGAGGGAGATGATGAACATGGGGCGTCCGTGGCGATTGCACTTGGGCTGGTTGGGAGTGATGACGGGCATGGCTCCTCGCTGCGGAGTGATGTAGCCGGTGCGCTCGCCGAAACAACGATGGCAAAACTTGTCAGTGCAGCGGAAGAATTCGATGAAGAAATCGGCGGTATAGGGAGCGAGCACCGGCTCCATGGTGCGGTAATGCTCGTCGCAAAGCGGTAAGATATCGGTCCGCATCGCAAGCGAGTGTAGCATTTGGGACGGCGATGGCGGGAGAGTGGATTTACCGGATTTGACTTTGAGCTAAGCCCGAAAAGTCTTGTCTGGGAAATGTTCCTCCAGCGGCTGAAGCCGCATTCGAAACAAGGCAATTACCGCGGGGTGAACCGCTGCGCCACCCAAAATCAAGAACGAAATCGGGTTTTTCCGTAAAATCGGAGTTTTTCTGCAGCCTGTGAAGCCGTGCCCGTTTAAAGCCTCACGGTGACGGGGCTTCACTCCGTCTTGGCGGGGCACAGCCCCGCCACCACACGACCGCCATCACACGATCACCTGTTATCCGCAGACGGTAAGCACAGGGCAGTGGGCGTTGCCTATGACTTCGGAGACGGTGGTTCCGGGGACGTGCGCGTCGACTCTGGGCAAGCGGGCGTGGTGCACTCCCATGACGATGAGGTCGGCTTCGAGTTCTTCGGCTGCCGCGAGAATTCCGGGCGCTGCGAGATCGAATTCAACGGTGACATCGATCATGCAGTGGTGCGGTCGACCATCCTCTCCACCCTCTGGAATGAGCTTGCGCAGGCGCTCCTGATAAGTCACATCGAGCTCCGACTGCATTTCCCAGGGGACGAGTGGGACGGCATGCATGACCAGCAATCTCGCGTCATTTGCTTCCGCCAGAGCAATGGCGTGGGGTAGCGCGTGAATGGAACCGGCGGAAAAGTCGGTGGCAAAGAGAATGCGCTTTGGTTTCCAATCCTGGGGCGCGGGGCCGAGGGCGGGGCCGACAATCAGGATTGGGCAGGTGACGGTGCGGAAAATTTCTTCGGCGAAAGAGCCGGCGAAGAGCTTGCGGAAGCCCTGGCGTCCATGCGTGCCGAGGACGATGAGATCGGCGGCGTGTTGCGTGGCCAGATCTTCGATCACCTCGCGGAGCGGTCCATGCTCGAGCACGAATTTGTGGCGCAGGCCAGTGAAGGGATGGGCCTGCTCATAGGCGCGCATGGCCTGCAAGGCATCGCGCCATTCGGCGTCGAACTCGACCATGGGAGGGACCGCGGCGAGTCCGGAGAGCGCTTCGAAGGGTACGGCATGGACCGCGATGACGGTGGAATCGAAGCAATGGGCGAGGCTCAACAGATAGGGAAGAGCAGCCTCAGAGGAAGACGCGAAATCGGTTGCGAAGAGGATGGTCTTGAAAGATGCAGCGACACTTGCCTGGGAAGTCACCATGACGTGCCTCCGTTCAGGCGGATATTCCGTCTGATTTTCTTATACCGCGCGGGCTGGGATAGGGCAGTGATTGGCGTCACGGGGTGAGGTGAGAGGTCAGAGGTCAGATTGCAGAGGTTCTCGCAGTCACGGTACTAGCCGATGTGGCGGAGGGCGTCGACGATGCCGAGGTGCGAGGCGCGATAGGAGGGGATCAGGGCGCTGGCTAGTCCCACGAATGCGGCGACCGCGAGAACGACGGCTCCGGTCTGCCAGGTCATGTGCATGGCGACAGGCAGCCCAATGCCGGGGCGAGCCATGAAGAGGATGACGACGGTTCCCAGCAGGACGCCGGCCGCGCCACCGATCAGAGCAACCGCGATTGATTCACTCAACAGCAGCCGGAGAATGCTTCCGCGCGTAAAGCCGAGCGTTCGCAGGACGGCAACTTCGCGAGTGCGTTCGCGGATGGACATCGCCATGGTGTTAGCGCAGACGAGCAACGTGGTGAAGACGACGGCTCCGCAGATGCTCAGGATGAAGGCTTTGACGTTGCCCAGAGTGGCGATGAAATCGGCTTTGAAGGCCTGCTCGCTCTCGCTTTTGGTGGGAACCGGACTGCCGTGGAACAGGTCGTCGATGGCATGGGCGACTTTGGGCATATCTTCGGGCGTATCGACGCGCGTGAAGTAGAAGCCGGCTGTGTCTTTGAACCAGTCGACGGACTCCTCGAGATACTTGGCGTGGAAATAGAGAGCGCTATTGGGCGGATCGATGGTGTAGATGCCGCGGATGGTGAGATCGAGATTGGCGGGAAAGATGGTGCCCTGGAGATGGACGTGGTCGCCGATCTTCCAGTGGTGTTTGCGAGCGAGGTCGATGTCGACTACGCAGCCGGCGCGGTCTTTTTTCCAGGCGTTGAGTTGGTCGGCTGGCATGATCTTGTCGGCCGCGACGTCGAAGTATTCGTCCGGATCGGTGGCAAACTGGGCGAAATAGTTTTCGGGCTTGTCGTCTTTATATTTGCCGCCGAACCACGTCATGGGGACGACGTGCACTACGCCGGGGATGGCGCGGATCTTGTCGCGGTAATAGATGGGAACGAAGTTGGCTAGCGAAACCTTGTGGCGCGTCATGATGCGGAGAGCGGAATCGGGGGCTCCCTTGTCGATGTAGAAGCTGCGCCAAACGCTCAGCATGACGCTCAGCAGGAGCAGGGAAAAGGCGATGCTGGCGACCGTCAGGATGCTGCGCCGCTTGTTGCGGAAGGCGGACTTGGTGATGAAGCGGGAGAGGGTCATGGCTGTTGATGGGGATATTTTACATTGCGACGAGAGAGGGTGGAGGTGACGCAAGTCAGAAGTCAGAAGTCAGATTGAAGAAGTGAAAACCCACCCTCAGCGATGCAACAAAAATGCACGGGCTCGGGCGGTCATTTGCGATGGGGAGTCGTCGCCGAGACTTCATTTGGTTTTTTTAGCGCTGCCGGCGCGGGGAAAGCTCAAGCCCCACGGTCCGCCGCCCAGGGATAAGAGGGCAAATGCGATCGCCGCCAGGGCCATCGGAAATTCGAATCCTCCGGGGCCGGTCAGTCCGTTCTTGAAGTGCACCTTCCAGATGGCGACGCACATCTCGATCAGAAAGGCGAGTGAGAATAAGCGCGTAAACAAGCCGATCACGATCGCGATGCCGCCGAAAAATTCGGTGCCGGCGGATAGGTAGGCCAGGTGGGCGGGAAGTCCCAGGGAACCGACCATATCCATGTGATGATGAAATCCGCCCCAGACCTTGTGATAGCCGTGCGCGATCATGATCGCTCCGAGGACGAGCCGCATGACCAGCTGAGCAAAGGGCTGCAAACGATTCAGGAAGTCGAAATTCAAAGATCACCTCCAGCAAGCGAAGTGACTAAGGTAGCAGAAAGGTTGGATGGGCGTCAGGAGGGTGGTGTGCGCGGGAGAGGACGATCATTCGGGGCGATCATTCAGAGTGAGGGCTCCATGGATCGGACACGATTGATATCCTAGCTGAGTCATTTGACCTAAGCAGGGCGATTACCACTTACAACCCATAGTTGGTGTAATCGCGATGTTATGCCAACTACCACGGAGTATGGCCATTATCGGCAGCATCGGCCTTCGTGCCTATGTCTACGGCGCTGCTGGCGTACCCGGTTGGCCTGCTGCGGCTTTCTTGAGGCGTCTAGCAATCCAGAAACTGCTCCAAATCAAGAATCCACTCCAGCCGAAGACCAGCACCACTCCCCACCACGGAATGCCGTTCGCACCACCAGACAGGAAGTTCAGAGTTCCGAGGACGAGTGCTCCGACGTAAATCCATCCCATGCGTCGAGCGGCGCGGGAAGCCCTGAACTGGTGCCCACGGATTTGCTGGGGGTCTTTTGTAACCGGAGGCAATTTCCTGATGACCAAGGGCGCGCCAACAAGGTACGCAACCAGCACGACCAGAGGCCAGCGGTAGTGGCCCGTCGTGATGAGCCAGAAATTAATTGCCGCACATGCGAGGCCGCCGCCGAATAGCACGATGAGTCGCGAATAGCGTTTCATGGATGCGGTCATCCTGAAAACTTAGCTTAACCCACTTGAATGTAAACAGCATTTTACACAACTTTGCGCTGTTTGTTCACCCTTCCGCCATCAGGCTCAGAAAATCCTGTTACAGCCACACAGTAGTCGACCCCATCCGACAGCGTGGTACGCAAAGGTCAGGTTTTGGCTATCGCAGATTATCGGTTACGCAGGGCCTCAGGCGGGTCGCCGGAGCCTACCATTCCGAATAGGCTTTGCCGTTGCTGCCGAGCTTGTTGGAGGCGCTGTGCACGCCGTAGAGACCACCTTCGGTTTGCCCGATCACCATGATCGTGGAGTCGTCTTCTTCCGTCTGCCAGGTCTGGCTTCCGGTGATGTCGTTCGGGATGGACTTGATATATCCGGCCGTTTTCAGGTCCTCGAGCGACTTGGGCGCTTTTTGCTTGTCGAGGGTGTACTGAATGATGACCCGGTTCAGGGTTTCAAGATTCTGCCGGAAGTTCTCTTCGCGCGCCTGGCGGATGCTGGCGCTGTAGATGGGCATCGCCATCGCCAGGAGGATGATCATGATGGCGATCACGACCATCATCTCGATGAGGGTGAATCCGCGACCGGTGCGTTGGCGAGCGGTGTGTTGGAAGGTGGCTTTCATTGCTTGGCCGCTAGTTTATCCAGCCTGAATACGCGCTCCCGTCGAGCGCTGTCTGGTCGGAGCCGCTGTGCACGGAGGCGATGCCGGGCTCATCCGGATTCCAGGCTTTCTCGGGATCTTCCTGATCGGTCTGCCAGGTGGTATTGCTGCCGGTAATGTCGTCCGGGATAAATTTCAGGTATCCCGCGTCCACCAGATCCTGCAGTTGCAGCGGCGCCTTCTTTTTGTCGAGCGAGTATTGCTGGATGAGGTTGTTGAGGGTGACCAGATTATGGTGCAGCCGGGCTTCCTTGGACCGGGTGATGGTCGTGTTGTAACTGGGAACGGCGAGCGCGAGCAGGACCCCCATCACGACGATGACGATCAGCATCTCGATGAGAGTGAAGCCACGCTGGCGCGCTCTGGATCTTAGTTTCATCTACCAGTCCTTATACTTTGTGCCATCCAGAGCTTCGCCCTGCGATTTGGTGTAGACATCGAAGACGTTCTGTTCGCCCCAGGAATCGGAGGTGGGATCGTCCTGCATGGAGCGCATTCCCCATTCGTCTTTTCCGGTCATGGGATCGATGGGAATCTTGCGCAGGAACTTCAGCTTTTTGCCTGAGACATCTACGCCCTTGACCAGCGTTTCCAGGTCGGGAGGATAATTTTCGCTGCCGACCTTGGTCTGGAAGGCATTGCTGTCAGCGGCCGCCTTGTAGCGGTCGATGGCGTCGCGCAGCGTCCAGAGAGCCTGGCGGAGTTCGCGCTCCTGTTCGCGCTTGACGGTGACGCGCACCATGGGAACCGCCATGCCGGTCAGGATGACCAGGATCGCGGTGGCGACGATCAGTTCGATCAGCGTGAAGCCACGCTGCCGCCGCCTAAGGGCGGGCGCCATTTTCCTCATGGTAGTTGGATGATCCATAACAAACTCTGGTTTACCGACATCTGGTTGACCGAATCTCGTTTACTGAATGGTGATCGCGGCCTGCGCACCATTCATGGTAATTGGTTGCATGGCGGGATCGCGTGCGCCGCCGCGCGTGATGGTCAGGGCGGATTGACCCGCAGACTTGGCCATGAAAGTGAGGGTTACGACCGCTCCCTGGCCTGACACGCCGCCCACTCCCGGAGGCCGCGAGGCGGTGACCTGCAGGGTGCCGGTTGTGGGATCATCGCGATGTACGAGCGCGACGGCCTGCCCATCCTGCGACAGGAACCCGCCGTTAGAAACGTTGACGACCTGCAGTTGATTGGGATCGTAATTGAGCTGCACCGGTACCGAGAACACGTTGTTCCCGCCAGTAAGCATTACGTTGACCGTAAAGGTCGCCCCTTTCGCCTCGTTCAAAGTTGGCGGATCGAACAGGAAAGCTCCCGCAGGCCCAGCCGCGGGAGGTATGTTTTGAACTGCCGCGCCGGTATGAGGCGCCGGCGGGTTCGGTACGGCGTTCTGCGGAGTAACGTTCTGCGGCGCAACCGCCGGCGCAGGAACGGGCGCGGGAGTGGTCAGCACCGCCGACCTGGTTCGCAGATAGATCGAGTTCGCCGTTCCCACATCGAGCACATTTTCACTCCCGGGTACGACTTCCGGTCCGCGGATGATGTGGGGGACGAGCACGAAGACAATCTCATCTTCCTGATGTTCCGTGTTGACCTGCGAGAACAGGTATTTCAGGATCGGAATCGAGGCCAGACCGGGTATGCCGCTGATCGCCTTGGTTTGCTGGTCTTCCATCATCCCGCCCAGCAGGTTCACTTCTCCATCCTTCAACCGGATTTCGTGTTCAACCTTGCGCTGCCCGATGATGGGCTGGCTGATACCGCCAATGTTCGTGTAGGAGGTTACGGCCGAGACATCCATCGATAACTTCAGAGAAATTTCGCGATCGGCGTGCACTCGGGGAGTGATGTCGATGTTCACGCCGACATCCAGGTATTGAAATTGCGTATTGACCAGAGGGTTGATGCCGACGCCGCCGATGCCGGGCTGGAACGATCCGGTCGCAACCGGGACGCGTTCGCCGATCTTCAGCGTCGCCTTCTGCCCGTCGAGCGCGCGGACTTGGGGATTCTGCACGATCTTCGAGCTGCTATCGCTCAACAATGCCGTTGCCGTTGCCTGCGGAATCGTCACCTGGAAATCGGTCGCATTCAGCTGGTTCAAGGTATTGAGGCTGAGTCCATTGGCGGTCTGACCCGTGGTCGAGGCCGTCGTCCCCGCGCCCGTGGTAGTCGTTGTCGGCGTCGTGGTGTTGATGTTGGGCTGCAGAGCCACGGAAACGTTGGTCGGGGGATTGATGCCAAGCTGCTTCATTTTGTCGCGGCTGACTTCCATGACCGCCACGTCAATCAGCACTTCCGGCTTGGCCTTGTCGAGATCGTCCACCAGTTTTTGCGCCAGCGCCACCTGATCCGGGGTTCCGCGCACCACGATCGCTCCCTGGGAGGGCAGCTGTTGAATGCGGCTTACCTCGAGGATGGTGCGCATTGCGTTTACCACATCCTGCAACTCGGTGGGCTGAGAAAGATTGGAAAGATAGAAAGTTTTGATGACGTTTTGTTCCAGCTCTTTCCGCTTTGCGGGATTGTCTTGCGCGACAAAAATGGTGTTCGGGGTGATGGGACGCCAGAAAGTCTTGGTCTCGAACGAGATGATTGACAGTGCTTCCTCGAGCGTGACTCCGTTCAGCTCGATACGCACTTGCTTGGGCGTATAGTCGGGATCGAAGAGCACATTGATGCCCGCCAGCTTGCCCACCGTCTCATAAATCACGTTCGATTTCTCGGTCAACTTCAGGGTAATTGGGGCGCCTGAAATGGGAGCCAGTTCCACCGGACCCTCGGCCATTTCCAGGCGCTTTCGCAACTCCGATACGCCGGGCCGGGCCGAAGACTGAGGCTGCGGATTCTGCGCCTCCTTGATCATCTGCAGGGTACGCCTCAGTTCCTGCTGCGCGATGAATGAGGAACCATCGATCTCCAGTGCTTTCTCGAACGCAGTCCGCGACTCTTCAAGCTTGCCCTGATCGCGCATGATCTGGCCGCGGTGCACGAGCGAGGCGGCGGCCAGGAATTTATTGCGCTCATAGGCAGTGCGGTATCTCAAGTCCTTGGGCTGGCGGTCATATGCCCCCTTGAAATACTCGTAAGCCTTCTCGTAGTCCTGCCGGGCCTGGGCGTCGACGCCTTTTTCATAGAGCGCCTTGGCAGAGTCTTTGCTCTTCCCCGAAGAGCTCAGACAGAGGGAAACCACCACCAGCATGAACAGAGCCGGACGCATCAGGCGTGTCATCAAACATTCCTCATAGAATCTGGATAAGAGTCTCTTCCGATTCTCACAGTCCTGGCAGGACGAGACACCGACCGTAACGGCGAAATAACGGCGGCGCGGCCCGTCAAGACGGCGATTCCTCGCGAAAAGTACCGGAAAAACGGATTATAGCATTGCCGTAACCAGCTCCCGAAGTCATTGGTAACCCGGTGTTTACACTCATTGGTACATGTACTTCAGGGGCAGGTCCGCAGTCTCAGGTCTTAGGTCCGAGGGTGAAAATGGGGGAGGTGTGACTCGCACTCTTCTCTTTCGAGAGGCGTCCGAAAGGCGTCGGGGGGTCGCCTTTCCTGAGACCTAAGACCTGACTCCTGAGAACTTCCTTCCCTCCTTCGTGATACTTTCTTTTTAAGCTAAATGGCTAAGCAGACCAGTCACCAGACCCAGTCCAACCCGGAGAAGAATCCTCGCCGCCAGCCTACGGCGGCCGGGGAGCGAGATGCTGCCGTCAATAGGAACGCTAGCCACAATTATTTCTTGCTCGAAAAATTCGAGGCGGGTATCGTGCTGAGCGGCACCGAGGTCAAATCGGTACGCTCGGGGAAAGCCAATCTCAAGGACGCCTATGGTCTGGTGAAGGACAACGAACTCTGGCTTCTGAATTGCCACATCAGCCCCTATGAGCACGGCGGCTATTCCAACCACGCGGCGGAGCGGACCCGCAAGCTTCTGGCGCACCGCGAGGAGATTCGCAAGCTGATCGGCAAGACGCAGCAAAAGGGGCTCACGCTGATCCCCACTCGCATCTACTTCAAAGGCGGCAGAGTGAAGGTCGAACTTGCTCTGGCCAAGGGCAAGCAGCAATGGGATAAGCGCGAAACCGAGCGCCGCCGCACCGCGGACAAGGAAGCACGGGAGGCGATTGTCCGCAGCCGCGAAGCCTAGGGAAAGAACTCGGCGCTCCGCTGAAAGGCGCGGAATCGTCCCAGTCTGGTTTTTCACCACGGAGACACAGAGACACGGAGAAAACCCTTAACATCTTAAGAACCCAGAACGGAAAGTTTGCCGGGCGGCTGGTTTTCTCCGTGACTTGATGGTTCGTGGTGGATAAGCGCAGCCTCTTGCACGTCCGGCGTCCCCCGTTTGATACTGAAGACACGTTAACTATGAATACGAACCTTTCTTCCTCCACGCCTGCCGAACTTGAAACTGATTGCCTGGTAGCCGTCGTTCTCGATCGAAGTGAAAAAGATCGGGGCGAAAAAGATAAGCCAACTCCGGAGGTTGCGGTTTCCGATGCCAGGGTACGCGACGCCGCGAAAGAACCGATCGCCAGCGGCGAGGTTACCGGGAAAAACTTCGAGACCACCATCATTCATCATCCGGCGAACCTCAAGGCCAAGCGCCTGCTGCTGCTCGGCGGCGGAAAAGCAAAGACGTTCTCGGCATCCGATCTCCGCAAGCTCGCGGGCGCGGCCGTACGTACGCTTAAAGGCAAGAATATCCGCGGCTTTGCCTTCGTC
Source organism: uncultured Acidobacteriaceae bacterium (assembly GCA_963709055.1). Classification (GTDB taxonomy): domain Bacteria; phylum Acidobacteriota; class Terriglobia; order Terriglobales; family Acidobacteriaceae; genus Acidiflorens. Next base: position 451,978 of record CAVPUZ010000010.1, on the reverse strand, counting down.
GTTCCGGAAACGGCGGTGGCGGCGCAGGATGGCGTGCGCGCGGTTGTGGAAGGCGCAATCGTCGGAGATTTCGAGCCCGGCTATTACAAGAGCGATCGCAAGAACAACGATCAGAAGATCGACGCTGTCACCATCGTGGCCCAGGGCGATGCCAAGCTCTTGCAGAGCGCTCTCGACATCGGGCGCATCGTAGCCGAGTCGCAGAACTTTACCCGTGACCTGGTCAACGAGCCTTCGAATCGAATGACGCCGAATGTTCTGGCGGAACGCGCGCGCAAGATGGCCTCGGAAGTTGGATTGGGGTGCGAGGTATTGGGGCCGGACAAAATCAAGGGACTGAAAATGGGCGCGTTCTGGGGAGTGGCACAAGGCTCCGACGAACCGCCCGCGCTGATCGTTCTGCGTTACAACCCGGCTGGCGCGCCTGCCAACATTCACCTCGGACTGGTGGGCAAGGGCATCACATTCGACACGGGAGGAATCTCCATCAAGCCCGCCGACGGCATGGAGAAGATGAAGTACGACATGGCGGGTGGAGCTACCATGATCGGCGCCATGCGCGCCATTGCGCTGCTCAAGCCGAAGGTGAAGGTCACCGCGATCGTTCTCGCCACGGAAAACATGCCGTCGGGCAAAGCCCAGAAGCCGGGCGACGTGCAGATCGCGATGTCGGGCAAGTCGATCGAGATCATTAATACCGATGCGGAAGGCCGCCTGGTGCTTGCCGACGGCCTCTCCTATGCGCGTCAGCTTGGGTGCACCCATCTAGTCGACGCCGCTACGCTCACCGGAGCTGTCGTCGTTGCCCTCGGCTATGTGAATGCCGGAATTTTTGCCAGCGACGACCAGATGTACGACCGCTTCGCGCAAGCCATGAAGCAGGCGGGCGAAAAAATGTGGCGGCTGCCGCTCGACGATGAATACAAAGAGCTCCTCAAGTCGACCATCGCCGACATGACCAACGCTGGAAGCCGCTGGGGCGGCGCCATTTTCGCCGCCATGTTCCTCAAGGAATTCGCCGAAGACACGCCCTGGATCCACCTCGACATTGCCGGCACCGCCTGGATGGAAGAGCAGAAGCCGTGGATCGCAAAGGGTCCGTCGGGGATCGCGCTGCGCAGTCTGGTGGAATTCGTAAAGAGCTGGGTGGCCTGATCGTCGCGAACGAGCAGGGCCATCCGGGTGAGGATCGATCCGAGCGACGACAGGGTGCCCCACTCATTTGCATTCTGTGCGAACGATTGGGGCCACAGAACGGGAAGTGGGCGCAATTCTGGTAGCGCCATTCGATCTCAGATGGCCAATCAAAGCTTCTCTCGATACTTTGTACTGCTGTGCTTGCTGATCGCATCAGCTGAGTTTGTGGTTCGCGGTCCGGTGCGCGTATTACGGCTCGGGGACTTCACCGATTTTTCTGGCATGTATCGTTGCCTCGCGGCAGTGGATCGCGGGCGCCGATCCGTACCAGTCAAGTCAGTTCAAGAGCACATGGATGGCAGCGGGAGGCCCTGCCTTCCAGGGAAATCGCGGCAGTGAAGCCAACTTGCGGCCCGCTTATCCTCCTTGAGCCTGCCGGCGCTTGCTCCGTTCGCTTTGTTTCGCTGGGTAACGGGCGCGACCTGTTTCTTCTCTCCGCGCTGGCCTTGTTTCCGCTCTTATTGTGGTCGGTATTGCGGCTGGCAGGCGTGCCCTGGAGCAGCAATAGCGGCCTGCTTTCTTGCGCGTTCGCTCTGGCGCTGGCACCATGGCATGCTGCCATCGCATCGCAAAGCATCTCCGCGCAGGCAATCGAACTCGCCATGATTGGGGTTTGTCTTCGATCTGGAATCGGAGGCGGTTTGACAACCGGGCTGGCGTTCTGCTTGAAGCCACAGTTGGCGGCATGGTTCCTACTGTTTGAAATCGCAAAGAGGCGGTGGCTCCGGGTGCTTTCAGCGGGCGCAGTATTCGGATTCATGACCCTGTTCGCCCTCTCGCGAATGCCGGGCGTGTGGCTGGATTCCTACCGCGAAAATCTGCGCTACTTTTTTGCGGTTGGAGGCGTGAATGACTTCACGCTCCGCAATCCGGTGCGCTTCGAGTTACTGAACCCGCAGTCGATGTTCTACTATCTGTCCGAAAACTACCGGGCGGCGAATGTCCTGGCCTGGTCACTGACTGCATTGTTGGTTTTCCTTTGGGCGCGACGCGACTGGCGAGTGGAATCGGCGCAGCTCGCGACCATCGTTCTGATTGGGCTGCTACCGGTCTATCAGCGGATCTATAACGCAGGGGTGATCGTCGCGATTTTGCCCTATGCCATCTCGCGCTGGGCGGAATTGAGAGGCAAGATCCTGACCGCAGCGTGCGGCGTCTTTCTGATTCCCGGAACCGCGATTCTCCAGATCTTATATCGAAAGCACTGGATTGGCGATGCGGTCTGAACCGGAGTTGGTGGTTCAACCTGGCGATCGGGCCCCATGCAACCTGGGCGATTTTGGCGATCATCGCGATTTTGCTTTTCTGGCACGAGAGGACTAAGCAAGGCGGAATAGACGAAGGCGTTGACGACGCTGTTCCTGTTTTGCGAACACGGGGCGCGCATCCAGTCGTCCGTTTTCCTCTAGACTGAATCTAAATATTTCGATGGACCTGCCGCAGAAAATCCGTTCTCTTCCCACGTCGCCCGGCATTTACCTGTACAAAAATGCCGAGGGCGAGGTCATCTATGTGGGCAAGGCCAAGAATTTGCGCTCGCGCGTCTCGTCCTATTTCCACCAGGGACGCTGGGAAGATGCGAAGACGGGAACGCTGGTGCGCGAAGCGGTGGACGTGGATTACATTGTCGTCGCCAACAATAAGGAGGCGCTGGCCCTCGAAAACCACTTCATCAAGCAGAAGAAGCCGCGCTTCAACATTCTGCTGCGCGACGACAAGACCTATCCTTACGTCAAGCTTACGCTCGGAGAGCGCTTGCCGCGCGTCTATGTCACGCGCCGTCTGCGCAAGGACGGAAGCGTTTACTATGGGCCGTATTTCCCGGCAAATCTCGCGTACCGGATCGTCGACCTCATTCACCGGCATTTCTGCATTCCGTCCTGCAAGGTTGATCTCACGCGGTTCCACGCTCGGCCTTGTCTGCAGTACTACATCAAGCGTTGCCTGGGACCGTGCGTGCAGGGCCTGACCACGCCCGAGGCCTATGCGGAAGCGGTTCGCGACGTGAAGCTTTTTCTCGAAGGGCGCCAGACGGACCTCGTGAAATCCCTGCGCGAGCGTATGGCGGAAGCGTCAACCGCGCAGGAATTCGAGCGGGCCGCCAAATATCGCGACCTGATTTCTACGGTCGAGCAATTGCAGGAGAAGCAGCGCATCGCCGCTGCCGAAGGCGACGATGCCGATGTCTTTGGCTATCACTACGAGAATGGAATGCTGGCCGTCAATCTTTTTCATATGCGCGGAGGGCGAGTGCTGGATCGCCGCGAATTTTTCTGGGAGGACTTGCCGGAATTTGCGGCGCCGCGAAATGAAGGAATGGAAGCCCCGTCGCGGGTCTCGGACTCGGACGTGACGGGATCCTTCGACTCCGCTCAGGACAAGCCCCGCCCCGCTACCAGACCGTCATACGAGCAAAGCGAAATTGCGACAGATGCCATTGCGGGGCAGAGCCCCGCCACCACACGGCCAGACGAGTTTCAGCCCTGGGAATTTTTCTCCGCCTTGCTTAGCCAGCTTTATCTGGGACAGCCTTACGTGCCACGCAATATCTATGTGCCCGTCGATTTTGAGGATCGCGACGAACTCGAAGATGCCCTTAGCGATCAGCTGGCCGCGAGCGCTGCCCGCGCCGCTCGCGTCCACATCATCGTTCCGCAGCGCGGCGACAAGCGCGAACTCATCGACCTCGCCGGCAACAACGCCAAGCAGTCTTACGACCAGCGCTTTCGCGTTCTCAAGCCCAATGCGCGCGCGATTGCTGAAGCGTTTCAGGATGCGCTCGCTCTCCCCGAGCTGCCCAAGCGAATCGAATGCTTCGACATCTCTCACATTCAGGGAGCGGAGACGGTGGCGTCGATGGTGGTGTGGGAAGACGGCAAGATGAAAAAGTCCGATTACCGCAAGTTCATCATCCGGACGGTGGAGGGCGTCGACGATTTTGCTTCCATGCGAGAGGTGATCACGCGCCGGTATAAACGGCTCTGCGAGGAGAAAAAACCTTTCCCCAGCCTGATCCTCATCGACGGCGGAATCGGCCAACTGCATGCCGCGGCAGAAGCGCTGGAAGCTCTGGAGATCATTAATCAACCGCTGGCCTCGATCGCCAAGCGGGAGGAAATTATTTATGTGTATGGGCAGGAAGATGACCCGGTCGTGCTTGATCATCATTCGCCGGTGCTGCATCTTATCCAGTTGATCCGCGACGAGGCTCACCGCTTCGCGGTAACTTTTCATCGCAAGCGGCGGCAGATTCGGGATCGCGCGACCGAACTCCGCGAAATTCCCGGGGTCGGCGAATCGACCACGCGCCGGTTGCTCGAACACTTCGGCAGCCTGCAGGCGGTGAAGCAGGCTGACGTGGCGGCACTGTCAGCGGTCGTGACGAAATCGCAGGCCGAAGCGATATTGGAGCATTTTCGCAGGACGGCTCTTAGCTCTTAGCTGCTAGCTCTTGGCTCTTAGTGTTGTATCTTGGTGGCCGCCCTGACGAGCGAGATGCTATGAGATTATTCGGCAACAAAAAGCGCGCTCCGTCGCTGGTAACGGCCGGGCGCTTTGAACTGGAGCGCGACGGACAGGCGGCGACGCTCGATTACACGCTGGCCGGCGAAGTGCTCGCGCTGCTGGAGACGGAGGTGCCTGAAGCGCTTCGCGGCACTGGCATCGCGGGCGCGCTGGCCAAGACTGCGCTCGACTACGCGCGCGAGCATCATTTGACGGTGGATGTGATCTGCCCTTTCGTCGCGGGGTACCTCGAAACTCATCCGGAATATTTGGATCTGGTCCTGCGGTAGCTGTGCTGACGGACAAGCACTCGCCGTCGGCGTACAATTTCAGCCATAGCTCGTAATCGCAATCGAGCGGGAGGTTTCCATGCCCGTATATGACTACGTTTGCAACGATTGTCACGCGTCCTTCGAATTGACCCTCACCCTTAAAGAGCACGACATCAGCGTGAAATGCCCCAAGTGCGGCAGCAAGCACGTCGAGCAGGAAGCAACTGCCTTCTTTGCCGTGACTGGGAAGAAAAGCTAGGCAGGAAATTCATATCTGGCGATTGTCAGCGTAGACGCATTCCTCAATCCGGAATGACGCTCTCGAAAACCGGGACGTCATCCGTTGGAAGCCTTTGCTTTGGCACGGGGATGAGTCTGGTCGTAGACGTCCATCATGTGCCGGACTGAGAGTTGCGTGTAACGCTGAGTGGTTGCGAGCCGCTCGTGGCCCAGCAGTTCCTGAATGGCACGCAGATCGGCTCCCTCTTCGAGCATATGTGTGCCGAACGCGTGCCGTAGTGTGTGCGGGTGGACGTCAGGCGAGAGCCCCTTCGCAACGGCGATGCGCTTGACGATGCGCCCTACGCTGCGGGTGGTCAGGCGTCCGCCCCGCTGGTTGACGAGGAGAGCGGAGGTGGTCTTCTTTACAGTACGCAGTAGGTTCTGGCGCCATGGGAGGTAGCGGCCGAGCGCATCACTGGCCGATCCGCCAAACGGCACAAAGCGTTCCTTCTTTCCTTTTCCGCGAATCAGGATGGCTTCGTTGCTGATGCTGATGTCATCGAGATTCATGCCCACCAGCTCCGAGTTGCGAATGCCGCATCCATACAGCAGTTCGAGCAGAAGGCGGTCGCGCTCCGGAAACGAAGCTACCTCCGGCATTTTGCCGTCGAGCACCGAGTTTACTTCTTCAATGGTGGGAACGCGCGGCAGCTTTTTGGCCAGCTTTGGAGTCGAAACCAGTTTTGCCGGATTCTGCTCGACCACGCCTTCCTGCGCCAGCCAGCGGTAGAGCGAGCGCACTGCGGCCAGCGCCCGCGCGACCGAAGTCTTGCTTAACCCTTTGTCGTAGAGATGCGAGAGGAATCCGCGAATCGCGATATGGTCGATCACCTGCCAGTCGCGGGGGCCGATGTAAGCGGCGAAAGCATCGAGATCTCCCGTGTAGGCTTTGATCGTGTGCGGAGAAGCGTTGCGCTCGCGCAGATGACGCAGGAAGTCATCGGTGGCGCGTTCGACCGTGGTGCGGCGGATTTGGGCTGCGCTAGTTAGCATGTGAAATACAGCTCACCGCGGAGGCACAGAGACACGGGGGAATACGGGAAACTTCCGCTTGAACTCCGCAGTTCCTTTGACAGAGACGAGAAATTGATTGAGATGTTCTCCGTGTCTCCGGGCCTCCGTGGTGAATTCACGATCTCGCCTTCGCCCTCGGATGATGCTTCGCATAGACGCTCTTCAAACGGTCGAGCGCTACGTGCGTATAAATTTGGGTGGTTGAAATGTCGGCGTGGCCGAGGATCGTCTGCACGGTGCGGAGATCGGCGCCGTTCTCCACCATGTGAGTCGCGCAAGAGTGGCGCAGCATATGCGGGCTCGAGTGGCGTCCCATCGCTTCGCCAGCTTTCCCTACCAACTGCCATACTCGTTGACGGCTCAACCGGCGCGCGCCGACGCCAAGAAACAGCAGCGGAGAACTTTTCTGGTTCGCCAACACTCTTCTGGCGTTGTTCAGATATTGCTGCAATGCCTGCTGGGCTGGGACTCCCAGGGGAACCATGCGTTCTTTGTCCCCTTTGCCTTTCACCAGGATGTAGCCGAGATCCAGCTTCAGGTCTTCCAAACGAGCGTCCGCGATTTCCGATACCCGCAGACCTCCGGCATAGAGAAGCTCGAGCAGGGCGCGATCCCGCTGGGCCATCGCCTGCGCGCGCGCGGTCTTCCTTTGCGATGGCATCGCGGTTAGCGAGCTTTCGGTCGGCGACGTTTCGGTCGATGGGTTCGCGCTCAGCATCGATTCGACTTCATCGCGGCTTAGAGATTTTGGCAGCACCTTCCATTGCTTCGGCGAGTCGATATTGAGAGTGGGGTCTTTGTCGACTTTGCCGTCGAGCAATAGATAGCGGTAGAGATGCCGGATTGCAGAAAGCTTCCGGCCCACGGAGCGGCCGTCGAGCTGATTTGAAAACAGCTCCTGGATAAAATCGCGCACGTTCTCGCGGCGCGCGCTCGTCAACGCCAGATGCCGTATTTCCAGGAATTCCGCGAATTGCGCGAGGTCGCCGGTGTAAGCCGAGATTGTCAGCCTGGCCGAACCGCGCTCGACTCGGAGATAGTCGAAAAATCCAGAGAGCACGCGGGCATTGAGGTCAGAGGCCACGCCATAAGTATGAGGCGTTCGGAGGGTGCGCAAAAGTGCCGATGAGGGTGCGGGCTGATTTGAATTTAGCCGGTCGGCCGCTCGTTTTCATTTGCGTGCCCACGCGCTGAAATTTGCCGCGAAAACGTCGTTCTTGCCTCCGAGCCTTTCGAACACCCGTCCGGCCAGGTTTAGCGATGGAACCACTGTCCATTGGAGCACAGGAACGAGAAATCTGGGTCGCATGAAGAAGACCAGAAACACATTCAGGGTGCGGAACAGGCCAGTCACGCTGTTGCCCTCGGGAAGCACTTCAACGGCTTCGAAATCCCTCAAAATATATCGCAGCCCTTCGGGAAGGAAGCGCCAACACTCCTTATCGTTGTCCCGCACAAAAATCGAGGGTACGCTCAGAAATGCGACGCCATCTTTCCGGAGCACGCGCCTGATCTCGGATGCAGCCTGCCTCGGGTCCGGAAAATATTCCAGTACTTGAGTACAGATCACAAAATCGAATTGCTCGTCGCGAAAAGGCAGAGCTTCCCCCGCGGCGGCAACGTTGACGAGCGGCGTGACCTGTGGGTCGACCGAGATGTACCGGCTCACGCGAGGTCCGAGCAGAACACGATAGGGTTGCAGTCTGCCTCCGACATCGAGGACCGAAAGATCCGATTGCGGCAGCCGGTTCAATCCTGCCTGGAAGATTTTCCGCCGCTGGCGCAAGATCAACCAATTCGGATCCCTTAGCGATGGATACAGGCGGCTGTGGCTGTCGCGAAGGACCTGGTCCAATGTCGGCTGCGGAGGCATGAAGGGCTAGATATAGCCTAAATCCCGCAGACGCTTTTCGAGAATCGCCTGCTCGGTTTGGTCGAGGGACTTGGCTTCACTTCCGGTCAGCTCGCGTAGCACGAATTCCAGCAGGGCTTCCAGATTTTCGAAGCGCGAACCATATTGCTGCTCGGTAGCTGCGCAGAGATCTTCCGGCAGGCTGATTTGTCTTCGCGCGGGCGTTGTCGTTGTTGAAGTCATTAGTTATTGCAAAGCGGACGGATTCCTTCCCACGGCTCCCAGCAACCGGCGCTGAATCGCAGTTACGATCATCCGGTCATCATCATCGAGACCGACGATCAACGATAATCCGCAAAATGTAATGTAGGCAATGACGAGCGCGGCCCCAATCGAAATCCACTCGGGATGAAAGCCGGTAACCAGCACACGCAGGCACAGAACTGCAGCCAGGCTGGCGATGCACGGCAGGAGCAGGCGCAGATAAGTGCGGTTGTAGGGCGAGAGATGCAGCGCCGACCAAACCTCCCGCAGACACAAGTAGTTGGTGAGCGCATTTGTCAGGGCGGCAGCCAGCGCGACTCCGATGATGCCAAAAGGCCGCACCAGCGCCAACGTCACTACAACCATAAAGACGGCTGTTATCGTCTGCACTCGAATCAGGCGTCTTTGATTCCCTGACATAAGTAGAAGATAACCGACAGATCCCACTCCGGCATTGACGAGTTGGCCCAGCGTTCCGATAACCAGCACAATCCATCCGGCTTCAAAACCGGGCCCGAACAAGCGCATCAAGGGCTTGGCATCGAGGATCATTACGAATGCCAGCGGAAGCGTGAACCCAATGATCCATTTCGTCAAGGTTTGAAATATCCGGCCCAGAAGAGCGTGCTCACCGCGCGCGTGGAGATCGGCGATGGTGGGAGAGAAAATCTGATTTACCGTCTGGAGCGCGACTGGGACGAAAGCCACCAGCGACGCCGCGACTGCATAAATACCCACCTGTCGGACATCCAGAAAGATTCCTAACATGATTTTGTCAGCTTGACCCAACAAAAACTCCAGAAAGCCGACGCCGAAGACAGCGGCCGAAAACCAGAAGACCTCCGATTCCACTTTCGGAGCTTTGGATGGAAGGTGCCGGGCCGCAGCCGGCGTCAATCTCCAGGCGGCTGTACACAGCAGGCAAAGCACAATGAAGCCGCTGGCGACCTGCGCCAGAACATAACCTCGAAGTCCCATGCCCCCGGCGAGCAGGATGACGCCCAGAACAATATTCAGAGGGCTGCCAATAAAGTTCGTGATCACGGTGCGGAGAGCAACATCTTTGTATCCCGCCAGGACTTGCCCCGAAAAAGCCGTGAAACCGCCTAAAGCGAGCAGACCTGCAAACAAGGGCAGATAGTGCGCCAGATCGGACGAGTGGTATAGGTCCCATGCGATCCAGGGACCGATGAGAATCAGTCCGCCCGCTAGCGCAAGGTTGGCCACCGCGAGCAGGATGAGTGCATGCCGAAAAAATGCGTGCAACCGCTGGTATTGCTGGGTCGCGGAATATGCGGCTACGAAGCGGACGGCGGTTTGGGGAAGACCCAGTCCAGTGAAAAGACCAAAGAAGCCCACAAGCGTCATGCCGAGCGCATAGACTCCAAGTGCGCCTGCGCCCAGCACTCTTGCAACGTAGATCTTGAAGAGATATCCGGCCGCCGCGGTGAACAGTGTTCCGAGAAAAAAAACGGCGGAATGCCGTGAGATGTGCCCCATCTCGCTCCGAAACCTGGCTTCGGGCGCACCCGAAGAGGGAGGTGGAGGCACTGCGGCGATCGCTGTTTCGGGGATACTCAAAATGTGCCTGCGCGCTAACGTGCCATCTGGAATTGTTCTTCAGATTATCGCAAAGCGGAGGCGCAGAATTACGAGAAAAACTATTGCATGAAGTGTATTCCCGGTCTCCCCAACATTCGAGCCTCCGAATGGCTGCGCTATAATCCGGTCACTGGCAGCCACAGGATCTCGAGGTTCAGGTTAGGAAATCGACAGGCCGAGATCGATGTCATCCTCCAAGATACTCGCCAACAAGATGAGGAGCGAATCGGTGGATTCCGTAGCGGAACGTAGTTACATGTCTCTTGCGGACCGCCGTCGCGAGAAGTCCTCTCACTGACTATCCTCAGACTCGCGATCTTCATTTCCATCGTGACACTCGGGCGCTGGGAGTGGTGAATGTTGTACACATGCTGAAAAATTCCATCCGGTAATTCTTTCAGGGATGAGATGGGTCTTACTTCGATTTGTTCGATCAGTCACCAGCTTGTAACAACTTGAGCCTCCGGTATTATTGGAGAGTTTCGCAGTCTTTTATTCATGAAAATCTTATTGGTGCATCCTGACGATTTGGTTGCGTCCGAACCCGCCACGACGGAAACGGCATGGGATCGGATCGTTGATCTGGGTTGGTCCGGCCGCTATTTCTACGCACAGCAAGCGGAGCACTTTGGATGCCCGGTGCTCAGCATTTACGACTTGTTGGATCATGAGCAGCATCGATGCCGGTTGCGCGAGCTTCTCGGCGTCGGACTTGATCAACTGGTCGACTCTGAGTCCATCGACTGGTGGGATGCTTTTTCCGGCCCCCTTTACAAGCAGGTTGAGCAAGTCATGTTGGCTTCCATTCTGGCTGAGCAGGTTCCGGAGGGCGCCGAGATTTTCTGCGACTCGTCCGCACTTCGTCACGCAAGCATTGGCGCTGCTACTTCGATGTCAGATCAGGATTCTTCAGCCAAACCGAGAGGCGCGCTCTGGAATAGGAGCCAGTCGATTCCTGAAGAAAATATGCGCGCTCGGTCCCGCCCAAATGACCGAGATCGTTTTCGACAAGTGGGACGCCGACTACCGGCTCCGCCGGCTTATCAATCCTCGTCGATTCGAGTCGAAGGCGCGCGCGGTATTGCTGCCATCGGCATACGTGAACGTGTCGCGGGCTCAGTTGGCATATGCGCGGATGTTGCCAGAACGCCGGTTCCTCCTGGTCGTGACTCGTGCAAGCGGCCGCCGTGTACAACTTCCTGCTAACGTAGAACTCCGCTCGCTCGCGGCCTATTCTCCCGGAGTTTTGCCGCCAACCGAGAATGAGAGCGTCCGCCTGTTAAAGAAGTGGGAAGAATTGCAAAATGATCGAATCGCAGCGAATCGTGTACTGGGGCTGGCAACAACGCTCCACATGTTCGACGGGTTTCCGGGTTTTCTGAAAACCGGTTTAAGGATCAGGGATGCATGGCGCGAGGTGATTGCAAACGAGCCGATCGAAGCCGTTTTTTCTGCGGATGAGCACAATCCGTTCACCCGGTTGCCGACCGCGCTGGCCAACGCCCGAAATCTGCGCACAGTGGTTTGCGATCATGGCGCGCTGAATCTGACCTTCGGAATCCGCAGGCAATGCTCGGACGTTTACCTGGCAGCGGGCGAGATGGCGAAGGATTACATCGTTACGTGGTGTGGCAATCCAGCAGAAAAAATTCTGGTGGGCGGCCCTCAGACATCGTCCGGCTCACTGCCATCGGCGGGAAAGGGGCGCCGGGACTGGATTGTTTTTTTCTCCGAGCCTTACGAGGTGTCGTCAGCACGGACGCAGACACTGTATTCCGAGCTCTTGCCGGAACTGTGTTCTCTGGCCCGCCAGTCCAATCGCAAAGTCATTGTGAAACTGCACCCCTTCGAGAGTCTTCGTGGACGAAAGGCGATGATCGACAAAGCGCTCTCGTCGGAAGACAGGCCTCTGGTCGAAATGCGCGAGGGGCCGATGACGCCGGACCTGTTCGAGCGCGCATGGTTTAGCGTGACCGTGGAGTCGAGCGTGGCGGTCGAGAGCACGACGAATGGAGTGCCGTGCTTCTTGTGCGGCTGGTTTGATTCATCCTGGTATGACTACGGAAAACAGTTTGCAAAGTTCTGCGCCGGGTATCAGCTTGACTCTCCGGAGAGCATTCGCCAGATCCCTCGTCTTTTGGAGGGAATCAAGATCACAGATGCCACACAGCGGGCGCTCCACACATCGATTAGCCGCGAACGCCTGGATTCCGTCTTGTTCGACACGGAGCGCCTGAAGACAAATCGCGAAAGGGCGATCAGCGCGCGACAAGATTCCAACTAAGCGGGGTACCGCGCTCGATGTCGGAGGCGGCGCGCTGGCCCAGGATCTCGTCGAGGTGCCGCGGGTGCAGGCCGTCTGCGGGGCGAATTGAGCGTACATTCTGCTTCGTAAACACATCGCCCTGTTTCACGTCCTCGACAACAAACAAAGAACGGCGGAACCTCAGGCTGCTGGCTTCGCGCTGGCCGGCCGCAAACTGTGGCGAGCCGAGAGCCTTCTCGGCCATACGCACCGCATCTACCATGGTCTTAAATTCCTCGGGTTCCAGTGAGAACGCGCTGTCCGGCCCACCATCGGCGCGACTCAGACAGAGATGTTTTTCGATGATGCATGCTCCCAAAGCGACAGCGGCAACCGGAACAGCAAAGCCCATGGTGTGGTCTGACAACCCCGCGGGACAATGGAAGCGGCGTGCCAGTTCAGGAATCGTGAGCAGATTGGCCTCTTCGGGCGGCGCCGGATACGCACTGGTACATTTCAACAAAGCAATTTGGGTCGCTCCGGCTTGGCGTGCGGCCTGAACAGCTTCCGCGATTTCAGCTTCACTTGCCATGCCCGTGGAGATGATCAGCGGCTTTCCCGTGCGGGCCATTCGCTGAATAAGCCCGATATCCACCAGTTCGAAGGACGCGACTTTGTGCGCAGGGACATTCATCTGTTCGAGAAAGTCGACGGCGCTGTCATCAAAAGCGCTCGAGAACAGGTGCATGCCCAGCTCGTTCGCGATTTGTTTTAGCTTCGGCTGCCACTCCCAGGGCGTGAACGCTTCCTGGTACAGGTCATGGAGAGTGCGGCCATCCCAGAGCGTGCCGCCGGCGATTCGAAAACATTCTTTGTCGCTGCGCAGGGTGATGGTGTCGGCGGTGTAGGTCTGCAACTTGACCGCATCGGCGCCGGCGTCCCTGGCGGCATGGATGATTCGGACTGCCTGCTCGAATTTCTGGTTGTGGTTCGCGGAGAGCTCGGCAATGACATAAATGGGTGAGCTGTCCCGTTCGGACACCGATTGCGCCGTCGGCGATTCTAAAATCGAGGCTATCACGTCATTTCCGACGCCTCTCAGCCTTTCCAGACCCTGTGGAAACAAAACCATGGCCCAAATCACCCTTGACGAACTGCTTGCCGCTTGGTTCTCGCAGATGGTCTAAGGGTCGGATTGGCTTCCCCTCCTCGACGTTATGACCCTCACTCTTGTCGTGACCGTGTCTCCGATAAACAATGGCGCAGAACTGCAAGATTCGACGATTTAGACCGTACCCGGCCCCGGCAGGGCATTGCCGATCACCGCAGAAATCTGACACGTGGCGATCATTCCGTGGGCAATTCGCCGTTGGAAGCGACTGCCCTCGGGCCAATTCGTCGTCGGAGATGAACTGGATTCTGATCCCCGGTCAACTCCGAGAAGCCCCGGACGATTCATCCGAAACAGTAACCGTGCGCGCCGCCTTATCACCAATTTTCAAGATCATGACACCCGCCTAGAGAACACCTTTGACCCGCAGCTTTTGTTCTTGCTGCGGCCGCAGAGTTTCCCATTCCTCCTTCAGTAGCGCAAGGCAAACGACTTGTTAAACACCCTCTCGTTTCAAGATATGTTTGCGAAACAGTCCCTCCTGCGCAAATCCAAACCGTCGGTGCATTTCAACCATCACCCTCGTTAAACGATATAACCTCGCAGCAGAGCTTCTCCAGTTGCAATTCATCAAACACATAGTTCAAGACCGTGTATTCAACGTGACTACCCATCGCCTTTACCCCGGACATTCGGACTCACGACGTAAAAAGCCCAGTAGCATCGTCGATTCGTCCGGTCGATTGCGTAGAGATTGGCCAGGCCGACATTTTCACCGTCACACACGATGATCCAATACTTGCAGCTGGGATCCTTGAGCACCCGCGAAAACCAAGCCGCGTGTTCTTCTGGACTGATCACGTGGTCGGTATACATATAGTCGGCCACTTTTGGCAGATTGCGCCATTCACGAATCATATTCATGTCGTCCGAACGGACATCCCGAAGTGAGGTCACGGTTCCTCCTTGAGTTTAAGACGCGCCTTCCCCCTTGAGTGTCGATATGACCCGGCCCGCCCCTCCGCCGTCCACCAAAGTGCGTGCGATTCGGGAGAGAGATTCCCGCTCCGAGGTCGAGTTCGCAAGGTAGGTAATTTGTTGCACCATCTCGTCGACCACGAAGCGTGATCCGCCTGGCACCAGTTTCGCGACTCCGGCCGCGTGCAAGGCCTTGGCGTTGGCGATCTGATTCTCCGCGACTGCTACCAGGACTGCCGGAAGGCCGAGAGCACAGTATTCCCAACAGGCGGTTCCAGCCGCCGAAATCGCTAGATCGGCCCAGGAAATCAATTCCTGGCATGTTCGTCACGTTGCTAAGAATTTGAAAACCGTGCCTGGACCCGGCAACCGAACTGGCAAGAGATGCGAGGTGCGGATTATTTCCTCCGGCGACAGCAATCACTCGCAATTCCTCGATGTCAACCTGCTCAATCGCCTCGATTACTCGCCGCGTAATGTTGTCCGGGTCAGATCCACCCATTGTCAACAGCACTTTTCGCCCGACGACTGGCGTCTCACGCTTCCAATTGCGCCAAGCGACAAATTCCCGCCGCAACATGGCAAACTCCGGCCCCAGGAGCAATCTGGTCGAGGCTTCGCGGTTCGAGTACAAGGCCTCGCTGGCATGGATGTTCTGGTTTAACACCAAGTCCGCCGAATAGTGCGCCGCGTGGCCGTTGTCATCGACGAACACGACCTTAAGACCGCGGCTCTTCAGGTTCGCTTGATACTCGGAGCCAAATTCATAGCCGTCAACCACAACCCACGCCGCGTCATGCTTGTGCGCCAACCGGGCTGTCTCGGACGCATCTGCGGGACTTCCTACTTGAACGGAGGCACGGGCGGTTTCAAAACCCTCAAATCGCAATCGTCTTTCCAGCGGATCTGTGCAACTGGCCATCGCGAAGACGGCATGGCCTCCCGCATCCTGCCAGGCTTGCGCCAGCGCCAGACAGCGCATGACGTGGCCGGTGCCGATGGCAACGCTCGCTTCTGTCCTTAGCAACAGATCGCCCACGCGTGATTCATCCCCTTTTCTCATAGCTTGGCGGTCGCACGGTAGGCCAGTGTATCGCTCCCGGACGCGGCAACTCGGTATCCCTGGCCCACGAGCAGGCCGATTGCCTCATCATGATCTGCAATCGAGAGGTGTTTGTGTTCGAAACGAACGACCGCGGGCTTTCGGGCTGGGATATCGAAGAGCCGTAGGATTTCTGCATCGAGGCCCTCCGCGTCGATGTGCAGCAGGTCCACGTTCTTGATACCAATTTCCTTGAACAGGGTTTCGAACGTCAGACAGCGTACCAGCTCGGTCTCAATCATGGACTCCAAGTCGGGCACCATGTGCGCATGCCACATCAATACGTTTCGATCAAAACTGGCGATCTGATGCAGCCACTCGGGTCCGAGGGCACCGGGCTTGATGCGGAACAACGGCGAGCAACCATCGTGGTCAGCAATGGCGGCGTTCACGAACTGGAAGTGCGGAAAGCGAGCATAGTTAGTCTTCAGCCGCTCAAACGCATCCTTTTGCGGTTCGATCACGATGCCCTGCAATGCGTGTCTTTCGATCAACGGATAAATCGGATCGCCCGAGACACCGTCGAACGCACCTACCTGCAGATAGCGAACCTTAGGATGCTCTACGCGGTAATGCGAGAGAACCATGTCGAGATCGAGGGAGAGTTCAAAGGTTCGGTACTTAAGCATTGCCGGGGGCGTCCCTCGAAATCGCGTTTCGAACCAGTCCCGGCCGCGGCCGCGCAAACCCCGCGGCAAAAATCGCGCAATTGTTTTGGCGGCACTCATCCTGTCATTGATCTTTCAGATGTCAGCAACAGATTCGCGGAACGTCCTTCATCGGGAGTCCTAGACCGTCTTCTGGGCGATGTGCCGGTTGATCTCAGCAAGTTCCGGTTCTCGCTCCACCATCCCCAGTACGTCCTGCCAAGAAAGATCCTGCCGATTGACGCTTCTTGCGTAAACCGCACGCAGAAACTCCAGGTCCTCCGGTGTATCGAGCGTCCAGCGGTACTGACTGTAGTCGTGATCCCCTTTCACGGAAAGGAGCCTGAAGCGCTCGGGGTGCTGGTAGAGAAAAGGCGTAACATGCTCGCGTTGGTAAGGCTCGCGTGCGTCCCTCCAGGCGGACTCGATAGCAGCGAACGTCATCACCTCTGTATCCAGTCCCCGTGGATAGGTGCGCTCCAGCACGTTGCTCGCATAGTCTGGCCACGCATCCAAAAACGCCTGGATGGTCTGGTCGCTGACTCCGGGGTCGATTAGAGGGCAATCGGATGTAATTCTCACGACTACCTCTGCTTGCGCCTCCCGAGCGGCACCATAATAACGGTCAAGGACGTCCTGCTCACCGCCGCGGAACGCCCGGGTTCCCAGGCGCTGGCATTCTTTCATAATGAGGTCGTCGGCCGGATCCTTGGACGTCGCCACCACCACTTCGTTCACAAAGCGGAACCGGCGCACGCGGGACACGACGCGCGCGAGAACCGTTTTGCCGCCCAGGTCCTTGAGCACCTTGCCCGGCAGACGCGTGCTGCCCATGCGCGCCTGGATAATGGCGACGATCCTCATACCTCTTCCCGCCTGGCCCGCCTGGATTGACTGATGCACATGCAACCGCTAGCCCGGTCTGGATCTCATGCCTTTCTGTATTGGTCAATGACCTTGGTCACGGCGTGAATTGCGTCCTGCACATCCTGCGCCGTCAGCGAGTGAAACATCGGCAAGCTGACCAGGCGCTCGTAGGCATTCTCTGCAACCGGACAAATGCCCTTCCCGGAGGACGCAGGAAAACGTTCGCGATAGTACGGATGGAGATGAACCGGAATATAGTGAACGCTCACGCCGATGTTCTCCGCCCGCAGCGCTCGGAAGATCTCTGCGCGTCCCGCCGAAAGCGATTCCAGATTCAAACGGATCGGATAAAGGTGCCATGCGGGGATGACATCCTCGCTCACATGGGGAACGATGACGGGCAAATCCCGGAATGCTTGAGTGTATTCCGCGGCAATTGTGCGGCGGCGCGACAAATTTGCACCGAGCCTTTTCATCTGTGAAAGTCCCAGAGCACACGCAATATCGGTCAAGCGGTAATTGAATCCCAGCAGGACCATCTCATAGAACCACTGTCCGGCTTCGTGACGCTGGCGGGCTTCGCTGCTGATGCCGTGATTGCGAAAGCGCCGCAAAGCCTCCGCCAGGGCCGCATCGTTGGTCGTCACCATGCCGCCTTCCCCGGTGGTCAGGTGTTTGACCGGATGGAAGCTGAACACAGTCATGTCGGCAATGCCCCCGACGCGTTTCCCTCGATATTCCGCGCCCAACGCGTGGCAGGCGTCTTCGATCAACAACGCTCCGCTAGCGTTCGCGATCTTCTGCAATTCCGCGAGCGCCGCCGGATGCCCCGCGTAGTCGACCGCGATAATGGCCTTGGTGCGGGGAGTGAGTTTGCGGGAGACAGCCTGCGGATCGACGTTCAGCGTGTCATCGCAAACGTCGGCGAAAATTGGCAACGCGCCCTGGTACAAGACACAGTTGGCGGTGGCACAGAACGTCATGGGTGTGGTGATTGCCTCATCGCCCGGCCCCAGACCCGCCGCAAATGCCGCGCCGTGCAGTGCAGCCGTGCCCGAACTGAAGCTGACGGCAAACCTAGCGCCGACCCACTCTGCGAATGCCTCTTCAAACTCGTCAATCTTCGGTCCTGTGGTTAGCCAGTCCGACTTCAAAACGTCCACCACCGCCTGGATGTCCTCGTCGTCCAGGCTTTGCCGTCCGTAGGGCAGCAATTTTTCGCGCACGGGAGTTCCTCCGTGGATCGCGAGCGTTTCTGGTTTTGTGTCCAGGGAACTCATGGTCGGGAACTCGCTAGGCGGAAGTAGATACCGCTTCTGCTGCACTGGCCTGCGGCGCGACCAACTCTTCCAGTTCACGTCGCGTGAGCCACTGCTCATTGGTGTCGCTGGAATAGCGGAATCCATCCGGAAGCGGCTTGGCGTTGACCCAGTTTTCCGATTTCCACCAGGGATGTGATGGCTGGATCACAAACATCTCGTCGGTGGCGAGCGTTTGCCGGGACTCGTCATCCGAGACCAGCACTTCGTGCAACTTTTCTCCCGGACGAATGCCGATGTACTCCACCTCGCATCCCGGCGCGATCGTCTCCGCCAAATCCAGCAACCGCATGCTGGGAATCCGGGGAACGAAAATCTCGCCACCGTGCATTTGCTCCAGGCAACGGACGACAAACCTCACACCGTGTTCCAACGTCAGCCAGAAGCGCGTCATGCGCGGATCGGTAATGGTGATCTTTCCTCGCCGGCGTTGTTCCATGAAAATCGGAATGACGCTGCCTCGGCTACCGACCACATTTCCATAGCGCGCGCAGCTGAAGCGTGTCTCCTGCGCACCCGAGTAGGCATTGGCCTGTACAAACATTTTTTCTGCACACAGTTTGGTAGCGCCATAGAGATTGATGGGATTTACGGCCTTGTCGGTGCTAAGGGCAAGAATGCGGTGCACGCCCTGGTCGATGGCCGCGTCAATCACATTGCGGCCGCCCATAATGTTGGTCTGGATCGCTTCAAAAGGGTTATACTCGCACGCCGGCACCTGCTTGAGCGCGGCTGCGTGCACTACCACCGTTACGCCCGCAAAGGCGCGCTTCAAGCGCTCGACGTCGCGGACATCCCCGATAAAGTAGCGCAAACTGGGATCGTCGAATCCTGCCGTTCTCATTTCGTGCTGCTTCAACTCGTCGCGGCTGAAAATCACCAGGCGGCGCGGGCCGTAGTCGCGCAGCATGATCTCGACAAACTTCTTCCCGAACGATCCGGTTCCACCCGTTACCAGTATCGATTCCTGCGACCAATTGATCATTCTTGTTCCTTCGGATCCAATTCCTTCTGACCCAACTTTGATCGAGCTTTCTCAGCCCCCGAAGCGCGCCGAGATTGAACGTCGCACAAAAGAGCGGGGCTCGTTTTTCGGCTGATTACTTGTGCTCGACAGTATAGCCGAGTCCGTGATGGGATGCCGAAGGGAGAACTTCCGGCGCCACCTGTCGACAACCCGTAGATACCGCCGGAATTGCTCGCCGGCGGGCAAGTTCTCCGCATCTGTCCGTGGTATTCTTTTGTCCGATTGGCCCGCTCTATCAAGTTCGCAGTATGCATTTTGTTTCTTGCCGGAATATCTTTCGTTTGTTACCGCCATCCTGTCTCGGACGACTTCGATCGCTTTATCTACGAAGCCATCATTCGCGGCAAATCACAGCCCCTTGCTGCCGTCTACGACGTGGTCAAGCACGAGAGCCCGCGCGCCGAAGAGAGTTCCATCCTCGACAGTCCCGAGCATCTTCGGGAACTTGAGCCCATGTATGCAATTCGTCCCCTTTATTTGGAAGTGATCTCAGCGGTTAGCGTGATCCTTCCCATACAGAAAGCCATCAATTTCATTTCGGCCGCCTCTCTCTTCGGGATCGGAATTGTCGCCCTCTGCTGGACTAAAGAGCCAGTTCTGACTGCTTTATTAATGGCCTCATACCCCATCGTCATACTCGGGAGATTAGGCACGCCCGATGCCTTGGCGGCATTGCTCACAATGCTTAGCTTGTTGCTGCTCGATCAGGAAACTCACCTCGCACTCGCTCTGGGCATCCTGTTTCTGTCGCTCGGGGTACGCACGGATAACATCCTGCTCCTCTTGGCTGTTTTGGCATGGCTGGTGTGGAAGAAGAGAATGGCGGGATACAGCGCTGGCCTGCTGGTTATACTCGCGATGGCTTTAGTTTTCGCGATCAACCGTTGGGCGGGAAACTATGGTTGGATCGTCTTGTTCCGTTTCAGCTTTATTGGCGGGCGTTATCCCGCCCAAGTACCTCATACGCTTAGCTTGAGAGAATATCTGTCGGCCCTCCTGCGCGGAACGTCCCTCATCTTCAGCCATCTCTCCATTTGGCTTCTCATGGGAATTCTGGCATGGTTACGCCGTCCGATGGCGCTCTTATCTATCGTTGGTGCGGCGGTGCTTGCGCATTTCCTGCTTTATCCTTCGCCCGAGGATCGCTACTTCATCTGGGCCTACATCGTCACGGGAATTGCTCTTGCCCGCGCTTTCGAAGGGACGAGGACGGCGACACAACTTTATGCACCTGACTTGCCATAGTGGCCGAAAATTTTTGGTGCAGGTTCCCATTCTCCGGGATGCTAAAATCATGGCAATTTTCATAACACTCCGCTTTTGTCTGCCGGTGCGCGCTGGAGCGGGTTTACTCTGCATAACAGCGCGAGGCTGCCGCAACGAAATCTCTGCGGCTAAGGAGTATTAATGGCTTTGGGCCCCCTGGTTCCACGAAACGGCGACGGCTTGCACGAGATTCAAGCAACCGAGCCGGCCGCATTCATCAAGCCGCCCGGCTCTACGCTTTACAGCGCGGTGCCGGCACAGGATGCGAACCTGCGGGAGTACTTCCGCGTCCTCATCAAGCGCAAATGGCTGATCCTCGGATGTATAGCGGGCATTTTCTTCGTTGTGGCCATCGCCAGCCTGCGGCAGACTCCGATCTATGAAGCGGTCGGACAAATCGTCGTCAACAAAGCCGATTCCAACCTCATCACATTCAAGGATTCGATGCCGGTCGTCGACTACTACGACCAAAGCGATATGGATACCGAGGTCCGCATCCTGCAGAGCGACCTCCTCGCCCTCCAAGTCATCCGCCAGCTCAACCTTGATAAGCGACCTGAGTTCGGAGGCCGTCCTGATCAAACACCGCCCAACCTTGTCGCCAGTCCCCTGGAGACCGACTCCAACCTTACCTCAGGTTTGCTGGGAGCCTTTCGTGGGAATCTCCGTGTAGCGCTCATTCCGAACACACGGATCATCGAGATTCACTACAGCAGCTCCGATCCTCAACTCGCCGCCAACGCGGTCAACACGCTGGCCTCCACCTATGTCGACCAAAACTTCAAAACCAAGTTCGAATCCACCATGCAAGCTTCAGACTGGCTTTCGAAGCAGTTGGTTGATTTGCAAATGAAGGTGGAGACCTCGCAGGAAAAGCTGGTTCGGTACCAGAGAGAGCACGAGATTCTGGGCATCGACGACAAGCAGAACATCATCACCGAGAAACTTGATGACCTCAACAAAGAGATGACGGCGGCCGAGTCGGACCGCATGGAAAAAGAAGCGGTCTATCGTCAGACCCAGACGAACGATCCGGAAGCGGTCGCGGCGGCGATCTCTGCGGATTCGGCTGGAGGAACCGGCTCAAGTTCCAGGCTCCTGGATAAGTTGCGCGAGCAGCAGGCCACTCTGGGCATCCAGGTGGCCGAACTGAGCAGCCAGTTTGGTCCATCGTACCCGAAAGTGGTGCAGATCAATAACCAACTCCAGGAGATCAGCCGCCAGCTTCAGTCGGAAACCAATAAGGCTGTCGACCGCCTCAAGGGAGAATACCTCGCGGCCCTGCAGCGTGAAAACATGCTGCGAGATTCTTTTGAAAAGCAAAAGCAGGAAGCGAACAAGCTCAACGAAAGCGCGATTGAATACTCCCTGCTCAAGCGCGACGTTGAATCCAACCGTACCCTTTACGAAGGATTGCTGGAGAAGCTGAAAGAGGCCGGCGTTACGGCTGGGTTGCGCTCCAATAACTTCCGTATCATTAATGCGGCGCGTGTGCCCACCGGCCCCAGCGAACCCAATATTCCCCGCAATCTCACTTTTGCGCTGGGGTTTGGCGTGATTTCTGGAATCGGACTGGCGTTCCTGCTGGAGAATATGGACAACACCGTCCGCACTCCGGAACAAGCGCAAGCGGTTTCGGGACTTCCTTCGCTGGGCATGATTCCCCTCGGTTCCAAGATCAACAGCCGCGGATTGGCTGGAGCGCGGCTCGCTTTAACGTCCTCCCAGGAAGCCGTCGAGCTGGTGACCCAGGTCCGCCCACAGTCGCAGATGGCCGAATCGTATCGCGCCTTGCGGACTTCGCTCCTGCTCTCCAATCTTGGAGCACCGCCCAAAGTCATCATGGTGACCAGCGCTCGCCCACAGGAGGGGAAAACCACCACCAGCATTAATACTGCGATTGTGCTGGCGCAAAAGGGAGTCCCGGTCCTGCTCGTCGATGCGGATCTGCGCCGCCCCAGCGTTCACAAAACGCTCGGCATGGGGCCGCGCAGCGGCCTGAGCAACGTGCTTACCGGAAGCGCCACTTTGGAGCAGACGGTTACGGTCTCGCCGGTTCTGCCCAATCTTTTTATTTTGGCCGCAGGCAGTCCGCCGCCCAATCCCGCGGAATTGCTCGCCTCTTCCAACATGAGAGATCTGATCGTGGAGTTGCGCGAGCGGTACGAACACATCGTGATCGACACTCCGCCGACTCTCTCGGTTACCGACGCAGTCGTCCTGTCACCGGGCGCCGACTCTACGATCCTGGTGATCCGTTCCGGCCAGACCACAAAGCAGGCGCTGCGCCGGGCTCGCGACATATTGATGCAGGTGAATGCTCACGTCGCCGGTGTGCTTCTCAATGCCGTCGATCTCACTTCTCCCGACTATTACTACTACTATGAGTATCAGGGCAAATATAGTGAGTACTACAAAGAAGATCCTGTTAACACCGAAAACGACGAGGAGTCGAAAGCGGTATCGGGCGGCCTTTAGGCCGATGAGGAGAGTTGGGCAGTTGGGGTAGGTTAAGTCAGAGATGGTAGAAATTTCACGAACTGGATTTCCCGCTCTGTGGTAATCCTGTAGGGCAGAACTTAACGAATGGCCATGCCACTTTCACAAACGCAACGCAGGCTGCTAGTCGCCGGCCTGACAATTTTTGCGGTCGTGTATCTTGTGCTGACCGGAAAAGAATTCGTCGCCAGCGTCTTTGCAGCGCGTCCTGATTTGCCAAGTCTGAAGATCGCAGTGCGACTTTCCCCTGGAAATGCAGATTACTGGCATCGGCTTGGGCGCTATTATGCCTTTGCGGCCGGTGATCCTCAAGCCGCGATCGAAAGTGACCAGCAGGCCATTAAGCTTGATCCTTATGACGCCCGCTACTGGTTCGATCTGGCAACCGCATATCAGGTCACTGGAGATGCCGCCGGCCAGCGTACGGCGCTCGATCGCGGGTTGCAGGCCGAACCTACCTCGCCCGCTGTGGCGTGGGAGGCTGCCAATTTCTTTCTCATGGACGGGGAGACCGACCGCGCCCTGCGCGAATTCCATGTGGTCATGGGCAACGACACGTCGCTGATGAACGCGTCCCTGGAAGCATGCTGGCGAGCGCGTCCGGATGCGGATGCTTTGCTCCGCGACGTGGTACCCGCGCGCGCCGACACTCTGCTGGCATTTCTGACGCTGTTGATGAGCAAAAAGGATACCGACGGCGCCATCAAGGCCTGGGAGCAGCTCGCCCAACTGCACGAGAAATTCGACACCTGGCATCTCTTCGAGTTCGTTCGCTATCTGATTCAAGTCCGTCGACCGGATGCGGCCCTGTCCGCCTGGGTACATGCCTCGAATTCTCTTGGGCTCTCCTCCTACCTGCCGACGGATGACAATCTAGTAGTGAATGGCGATTTCAGCCTCGACGTTCTGAACGGAGGTTTTGACTGGCTGTATGTCAATCGGACCGGAGTCGTTCCGTTGCTTGATGCGAGCGACTTTCATCAAGGGAACCGCTCCCTCTCGCTGACCTTCGAGGGCCCGGGTATTGCCGACGCGGGTATTCAGCAACTCATTCCGGTGCAGGGCGCAACGACCTATGATTTCTCGGCGTATTACAAGACCGCGGACTTTGACGGCGCTGGCGGACCGGAAATCGTGCTGCGGGACGCCTACACCGGAGCGCCGTTATTTGTCAGCGATCCGCTCACCGACGCCGATTACTGGAAGGAAGTTCAGTCGAAGTTCACGACCCCGGAGTCGACCGCACTGCTCAGCCTGGTAATCGAACGTTTTCCGGCTGGTAGCCCGATTAAAGGCAAGCTTTGGCTCGATAATTTCCAGCTTTCCCCGGACTATTCGAACGACAATTCCAGGGACAGTTCCAAGGACAAGCCGTGAGTTCTGCCCTGGCAGTGCAGCCCGAACCCGCCCCCGCTCCTGTTTCGAAAGCCCCACAGCCGTGGCTTACCAACTCCTCGCTTCTGGCTGGCACTGGGGTCGTGTTGTTGCTGGGACCGCTGGCTTTTGGGGCGGTTGAGCCCTGGGCGATCCTTGCCTTGGAAGCTTGCGCCGTTCTGCTTCTGTTTGCCTGGGGATGGCGTCATTGGGTCCAGAATAAAGGGGATGTTTCTACCAATCCGCTCTACCTCCCGATGGCGGCATTCTTTGTGCTTGCTGTGGCGCAGTGGGCGACCCGTGGTACCGCTTATCGTCACGTAACCTACGCGCATCTGCTTTTGTATGCCGCCTATGGCATGCTGGCGTTTGTAGCCACCCAATCCCTGCGCCGAGCCGCGCAGTTTAGCTGGCTGGCTTACGCCGTGACAGGGTATGGAGCTGTGGTGGCTTCCTTCGCTGTGCTGCAGGGTATCGCGCCAAACGGGAAGCTCTACTGGCTCGTGTCTGCCGCGCAGGGGGGGGCGATCTACGGGCCCTACGTCAATCACAATCACTATGCGGGATTGATGGAGATGCTCACTCCTTTCCCCCTGGTGCTGGCGGCCACGCGTTTTACCGACGGGAACCGCCGGATTCTCGTCACTGGAGTTGCCGCGCTGATGGCGGGCAGTATTTTTCTTTCCGGTTCCCGCGGCGGAATGTTGGCCCTGTGCGCGGAATTGATTGTGCTGGCCGTTTTGTTTCTGCGCTCGCGCCAAGGCGACTGGAAAAAGCCGCTCATGCTGGGAGCTTTCCTGGTGCTCATGATCGCGCTCGTGCTCTGGCTGGGTGGAAGCGAACTCACGCACCGGCTGGCCAGCATTCACTCGGAAGCGCAAACCGAGATCAATGGGGGCACTCGCCTGGCCATCGACCGCGACTGCCTGCGCATGCTAGTCACAAGGCCCTTCGTGGGTTGGGGACTCGGCACCTTCCCAATCGTCTACCCGCAGTTCCGCAGCTTCTATACGACTTTCTTCGTGAACCAGGCGCATAACGATTATCTGCAGTTGCTGGTCGAAACGGGACTCGCTGGATTCGCGATCGCCGTATGGTTTCTTGTGCTGATGTTCCGTCAGGCAAGGACGAAACTGAAGGATTGGAACCAAACCGGCACCGGTGCCCTGACACTGGCTGCTTTATTAGGTTGTATCGGCATCCTGGTGCACAGCTTTTTCGACTTCAATCTGCAAATCCCCGCCAACGCGGCATTGTTCTATGTTCTCTGTGCGATTGCCGCCTCAAAACCGTTGCAGGAAATCCAGCGCCGGCGCGTCCGTCGCAGGCACAGTCCCACCGGACTTCCACTCCGGGAAACCTCGCCATCCTGATTGATTTAAGAGGGAGGTTCGAATTTACCGGTGCCCATCGCCTGAGCTAGGTTGCTCACTCATGACCAACTTGGATATTCTGCGACGCTAAATCCCAGCTAGTACGGTGCGATATAGCCAGCCCGGCCGTTCATTTCCCCAGCAACCAAGTTTCGAACGCACAACCTGCTCAAGTCTCTTTCGTCGCATTGATACACTTCCGTAAGCGGCAAGTCTTCGGGCCGAACAACGTAATCGCCTGCTTGCATCGCCACGCTGCTCGCCGAGGATCCTGTGACGATTAGATTCCCGGGCTGGGCGCGAATCCTGAACTGGCGAGAGGCCGGCTCGTAATTGGCATAGGCAAAGCATCGCCCAATGCATGCTTGATCCAGGATATGAGCGGCACCGATTCTCGATCCTGGGGGCATAAAGATCGTCTGGATCACGCGTGTCCCTTGCGGTAGCCCGTTTATCAGCCTCTCCGCCTGCTCCTCCATTCGCGCGACGCGACTGGTGTCCTGGTACATCCAGACAAAAAAGATAACAGCACAAATCGCAAGGGCGACTGCGTGCCATCTGCGTGGACCAATACATCCCAGAATGCAAAGCCCCAGAACCGCTGTAATGGAAGTAAAACGGGGCGCAAGGTAGCTAAAACTTGCCCCGTACTTGGGAATCGTGAGGCCGGACCACAACATGGCAGTGGCGAAGACTGCTATGACCCAAAGTTCCAACGGGGTTCGGACCGATCCCCAGAACTCCCTGCTCCGTCGCTTCCGGATTGCCTCTGGGAGAACAATCAAAATAGTCGAAAGCAGGACTACCATGGCCAGTACACGATAGCGGTGGCTATACAAGACCAACTGATCAAATCCCAGGAAAAGATAGACATGCCCCAGCACTGGATCGTAAGTTCGGTAGAAATGCGCGACGTAGAAATGTATCCCCAGAATGGCCAATAGCGTCGCAACCGCCAGAGCCCAGCGACCGCGGGACATTCTTTCTGCCAGCTTTATATAGACCACTGTTCCTGCCACCCACGTAAAACCCAGAAGATGGGCAGATACTACCAAGCTTGTGAGCGCAAGACCGACGATCCAATCCAGTGTCCGGCCTCGCGAAAAAAAAGCGATCGCCCAAAAGGCCAGCCCAAGCGAGAGGTAGTAGTTCAGGAGGCCCATCTGGAACGTGTAGCCGTAGGCGACCATTGCGATGCCCGAAGCAAGGAACCAAGGTGCGCGCTGCGTCACCACGGTGATGAACGCAAATGCGCCCCAGAAGAAAATGAGCACAGATAGTCCGACGACGATCTTTTCAGCCACCACGAATCCCAGCGCGCTGCCCAGGCACGCTAAGGCCTCGTCTGCGAGAATATTGGTCCACTGCGAAACTATGTACAAACCAGGCGCCTGACCGCGTCCGATCAATTGCGCAAGCCAGGCGTTGTAAAGGTGACTGCCGAGGTCCCCGGCCTCGATTTGCCGATGCCAAACGCAGGGCACCAAGAGAAGGATCGAGACCCCGATCGCCAACCAAAATCTTCGGCCCACGGTCTGGGGACGCGGCCCCGAGGCGACTCGACTCTCATATCCTTCGAACAGTTCCGTCATTTTGCCTTCGTCCAAGCGTCCCATCAATTTTGTTGCGTGCGAATCGTGGTCGAATCGCCTCTGTCCATCGGGGCAAATGAACACACCCGAAGTGAGCTGGCGAGGGCACCCATGTCCGGCTTGCCAGTATATATCCCACGATGCCGAGCAATCATTTACCCATAGACCGGTCTGCCGCATCCCTTCCAATTCGGCGAATCGGCACAAGATCCTCGGACATCCCTGACCTTCGCTCCGGGCCACGCCTGGCCCTCCAGCGTTGGACGGGGGAGGTATCTAGTTGCTACCGGTGTTACGAAGGTAATCAAGGCTTCTTTCAGGGTAATTTCCGTGATATAACGCCGATAGCTGCTCATTCAGGCTCTGGGCCGGGAATTCCGTGTTTTTCCGGTTTTGGTAGAGTTTTAGTGAAAGAGCAGAGGAGGCGTCGTGTCCGAAGCGCGTACCGGGAAAAGATTTCCGCTGCATTTGCCGATTAAAATTCATAGCGAAGACTCCGCCGCTGACGCCAGCGGGATGACGGGCAATTTGAGCGCCGCCGGCGTCTACATCCGTGCCGACGCATCGCTTGAGGTCGGCTCACCGGTGGAGTTCGAGATCACTCTGCCGCCCGAAGTCACCGGCGGCAAAGAGGACGTAACCATTCAGTGCCGCGGCCGCGTTGTGCGCACCGACGAACCTGGTGCGGGCGCAGCGTCCGGAGACAACCGTGGCGTGGCCTGTGTAATTGATTCCTACGAATTTGTGCGCAACTCGTAACTGGGAGCGACATCCATGTTGAAGCTTATTCTCGCCGACAATCAGGCGATTTTCCGCGCCGGCATCGCCAAAGTGCTGGCAGTAGAAGACGAAATGCGTATTGTGGCCCAGGCGCAGACCGCCGAGCAGATGTTCATGGCGCTCGACAAGTTTCGGGCCGCCGTGCTCGTCATTGCCGGAGGTTTCCACTCCGATTTCAATGCTGTTCTCGCGGCCGCCATCAGAAACAAGACGCGCGTCGTCGTTCTCGCCGATACGGGCGAGAGCGCCCAGCGCTATATGGCCGCTGGAGCGCATGGCGTGGTCTATCGCAATGTGACCAGCCCCGCGCTGGTGGATTGCGTCCGCAAGGTTGCCCGCGGCGAAACCTGGGTGCAGGATATGGCGGTGCCGAGCGAATTGACCGAGAACGATATGGTCGGGCTCAGGGTCCGCGATCGCCTGACAGCCAAGGAACTCCGCATCGTCGCGCTCATCGTGCAGGGATAC
This sequence comes from uncultured Acidobacteriaceae bacterium, assembly GCA_963709055.1. GTDB lineage: Bacteria > Acidobacteriota > Terriglobia > Terriglobales > Acidobacteriaceae > Acidiflorens. Next base: position 423,343 of record CAVPUZ010000010.1, on the reverse strand, counting down.
AAGAATAAAGAAATTGCGACCCAGCTCGGAACCACCGAGCAGGTCATCAAGAATTACCTGCGCAACGTTTACGACAAGATCGGTGTATCAGACCGGCTCGAGTTGGCGCTGTTCACCATCCACCACCGCATTCTGAATGAGGCTGCTGCTGCGACTGCCGCGGCGGCTATTCCCGTCTCACAGAGCGCGGGGGTTACGAACTGAGTCTTTCTTGTCGCCTGAGTCTTCCTTGCCCTAACGCGAAGGCCGCCCGCAAGGCGGCCTTTTGAATTCCACAGAAAGCTAACGCGCAATCTCCTTTCTCACTGGAGCCCACACCGGGCGCTGGCTCGCGACCTGCGAAGGACCCCCGCGCAACCGACTCCACTCTATATGCGACAGCCTGCCGGGATGGTTCTAGGCCTCGAGTATCGAGGAACGACATTTCAGGCCGTGGCGACCGTCAATCTGTCCATGGATTGTGGCGCGTCGCTAGCGTCCGGTGGCCATGGCCTTGCTCTGGCCCTGAGACTGGGCGACATGGGCCTCCAATTGTGTAAGCAGAGCGACGACTTTGTCGGCCGACTGGCAAACCATCGAGAACCGCTGCTCGGCCATCTTGACGTTTCCCGCGTGTTTCAGTTCCACCACTTCCTTCACTGCGCTGTGCATTTGCTGGTGCTTTTCCTCCAGTTCCCCAAACTCAGCGAGGTGGCCGTACGCCGCGCCCCCGTCCCCGTATAGCCATTTGCCCAGCTCACAGTCCCGGTGAGATGAAATCTTTTCGGCTGTTAGGTTTTCCCGTCCGTCCAGAAAGTTGCGGAGCTTGAGCCGCCAACTGCGATGGGCAGTTTTGACCATGGTGAAATCGAGAGATCTGGCGGCCGCTGTCGATCGGTTTGCGCCTCGATGGTCGGTGCCCGTCTTGAACTGCTCCACCAGTTGGCGTAGCTGCGTGGACATCTCCACCAGCAACTGCGTTGCGTTCCGTGTTTCGGTGGCTCCGCGCGACGTGCTTTCCGCTGCCTCCGCCACACCAGCGATGTTGCTGGTGATCTGGTTGCTGCCCTGCGCCGCTTCGCTCACATTGCGGGCCATTTCGTTAGTGGTCGCGTCCTGTTCTTCGACCGCCGTTGCAATCGTCCCGGAAATATTGCTGATCTGGTGGATCACACCGGAGATCGATGCGATCGCGTCCACCGCCGCTTTGGTATCGGTTTGGATCGCTTCAATCTTGCGGCTGATGTCTTCGGTGGCGCCGGCAGTTTGTTTGGCCAGTTCCTTGACTTCGTTGGCCACCACTGCGAAGCCCTTGCCCGCTTCACCGGCGCGGGCCGCTTCGATGGTTGCGTTCAAAGCCAGCAAGTTGGTCTGCTGCGCAATCGAAGTAATAACCCTGATGACCTGCCCTATCTCGGAGGAAGAATCACCCAGCTTGGCCACGGTAGCGGTAGTGGTTTCGGCAACGTGGACAGCGGAGACTGCGGCCCGGGCAGCTTCGGTGGCATTCTTGGCAATTTCCCGGATGCTGGCGCCCATCTCTTCGGCCCCGGTCGCGACCGTCTGGAGATTCTGGCTGACCTGCTCGGCCGTGGTGGAGACCACATTCGCCTGAGCCGAGGTCTCCTGCGAGTTAGCGGAAATCTGCTCGCTGGTGTTGGAGACACCCTCGCTCGCGCTGCCCACCTGGTGAGCCGCAGTCGAAATGGAGATGATCATGTCCTGCAGTTTATCCAGGAAAACGTTGAACCATTTCCCCAGTTCTCCGATCTCGTCATGGGCGGTAATCGGAATCCGTTTCGTCAGGTCGCCGTCGCCTTCCGCCACGTCCTTGAAGCGGTCGACCATATCGCTTAAGCGCAGGAAGGTCGAGCGCGAGGTCGCCATGGACATGACCACCAGCGGCAACAGGCAAGCAAGGGCAAGCATTGCCGCAGACAGGGCGCTATGGCGCCATGCCGAGTCCACATCGTCAATGTAGATGCCTGTTCCAATCACCCAGCCCCAGGGTGCGAAACGCTTGACGAAGGAGAGTTTGGCGACAGGCTTCTCCGCGCCTGGCTTCGGCCAGAGATAGTAAACGTAGGCGCCGTCCGAGGCTTGCGCCGCCCTGACAAACTCGACGAAGACGGCCTTTCCGGAGGGGTCTTTGAACGAGGTGAGATCGGTGCCATCCATCTCGGGCTTCATGGGATGCATGATCATCGTCGGATGCTCGTCATTGATCCAAAAGTAGTTGTCGCCCTCATAGCGCATGGGCCGGATGGCTTCCATCGCCCGCCGTTGAGCCTCGACCCGGCTGATCTTTCCTTCCGCTTCCAGTTGGTATTGTTGCTCGATAACGGAGTAGGGCACCTCGACCAGTTTCTTCGTTTGTTCCAGTTTTTGCGTAAGCAGGTTGGAATGCTCTCCGTGAATCCAAAAAAAGGCTACGGCCAGCAACCCGGCGGCAGAAACCCCGATCATTACCCAGAATCGTGTCTTGAGAGTCATCGTTGAATCCCCGGAGATATCTTCGGCGAGGATCGGGTTGACTTTAGGAAGGCTTGCTACGGCCTCCGCAATGGGTGGAATTGGAATCCGAAGGCGCTACCTCTTCTAATCGGCTCAGCCAGGAACCACCGTCAGCGGAATCTGACCAGGTGTGGTCTGCTTTCGCTGGCGTCAGGCCCCCCCAGCTGAGGCATGCTCACGAGCCAGCAAGGGGGCATAGCCTGTGCCTGAGTTGCTGCCGTGCGCGAGCGAGGATCAGGATAATGTTTCCTGTTTCCGCCATGCCCGCAGGTTGATCGCGTAGAGCACGATGCAGAATATATTGGCGGGAATGAATCCCGTTTGCTGCGTTTTAATGGCAATTACACAAATGATGACGCTATTAATCGCTGCCAATACCCAGCCTTGCCAACATCTCCGGCCAACCAGAATTGTCGAAAAGACGGTGAGCAGGCACGACACATAATCAGCCCGTAATAGAAACGACAGATAATCAGCCCGAAACACAGATAGAAATCTCCCTGGAGTCATTGTGATCCAGAGATGTGTGTGCTTCAGTGATTTGTGAACATGTGTGCACACGAAGGTAATGGATTTATCTCAATTCGAAGGTACAGCTCACTTCTCCGACAAAAAAACGCGGGCAAGAGTGCCCGCGCCACAAAAGGTGATTCTTATTAGATTTTTTCGCCTATGCTCTTGGCCTGCGTATAGAGGTAAAGGTAATCCGGACCGCCTGCTTTCGAATCGGTGCCTGACATGTTGAACCCTCCAAATGGATGAGCGCCAACCATCGCGCCCGTGCATTTGCGGTTCAGATAGAGATTGCCGACGTGGAACTCGCGAACGGCGCGATCGAGTTTTTCGCGAGAACTGGAATAGACAGCGCCCGTCAGGCCGAACTCCGTATCGTTGGCAATTTCGAGCGCGTGGTCGAAGTTGCGCGACTTGATCACGGCTAATACAGGTCCGAAAATCTCTTCCTGTTCAAGCGTCGACTTCGGCTGAATGTCGGCGATGACGGTCGGCTGAATGAAGTAGCCTTCGCCGGCATTTGTCGCTCGCGCGCCTCCGGTAATCAAGCGCCCTTCTTTCTTGCCGATTTCGATGTAGCGCAGGATGTCCTTCATCGAACCCTCATTGATGACGGCAGCCATGCCCGGATTCTCGACGGGATCGCCCACTGTGATGCGCTCGACGCGCGCTTTCAGCTTCTCGAGAAATTTGTCATAGATGCGCTCGTCGATGATGGCTCGCGAGCAGGCGGAGCACTTCTGGCCCTGGAAGCCGAAGGCCGCCTGGGCAACGCCTTCAACCGCGGAGTCGATATCGGCGTCGGAATCGACGATGATCGCGTCTTTTCCTCCCATTTCGAGGACGGTGCGTTTGATCCAGATTTGGCCCGGCTGTTGAGTCGCGGCCGAATGGTTGATATGCAGCCCCACTTCGCGCGAGCCCGTGAACGCGATGTAGCGAACCTTGGGATGGAGGACCAGCGAATCGCCGAAGGTCGCGCCGCCTCCCGGGCAGAAATTGACTACTCCTTCGGGCAGCCCACACTCTTCGAGCAGTTCGACGAACTTCGCGGCAATGGTGGGGGAATCGCTCGATGGCTTCAGCACGACCGTATTGCCGCAGACGACCGAGGCCATCGTCATGCCCGCCATGATCGCGCTGGGAAAATTCCACGGCGGAATCACCGCTCCTACTCCGAGTGGAATGTAGGTCAGGGTATCGCGCTCTCCAGGCAGTTGCACTGCTGTTTCAGCCTTGGCAAGGCGCAAAGCTTCGCGCGCGTAGAGTTCGCAGAAATCGATGGTCTCGGAGATGTCAGCATCCGCTTCCAGCCAGTTCTTGGAGACTTCAAAGACCAGCCACGCCATGTATTCCAGCCTGCGTTCGCGCATCGTGTCGGCCACGCGGTATAAAAGCGCCGCGCGTTCTTCTACCGAGGTACGGCTCCAGCTGGCGAAGGCTTTCAAAGCCGCGCTCACGGCTGGTTCAACGTGCTCCTTGCCGGCTTTCTGGTGGACGCCGACAACCTCGGAAGGTTTTGCGGGATTGATGGAACGGATCGTTTCTGCGGTCTTGATTCTTTTGCCGCCGATGATCAGATCATATTCGCGACCCAATTGGCCGCGCACTTTGTCCAGCGCAGCGCGCATCTTGCGCGTGTTTTCCTCTTTGGTGAAATCAACAAACTGCTGATTTTTGAATGGACCTTCATGCAGGCGAGACTGCACGCGCGGGGGAGCTTCCATGGTGGCCATCGGAATTCCTTTCTGGGACGAACTACCTACACCATTTTACCTCTTCATTCGATTGAAGTTCATTCGATGGAAGGGCATTCGCAAACACGATTTCGCGCCGGGCTAAGCGACGGACCCGCAAACCCGCCATCCATTCGCCGTACAATAGAAGTATGGCGACGTTGCGCCAGATCCTTGATGAACGGGTTCGCGAAGGCGATCACGCGCTGTGGGAGCCGATCGATCGCAATCGGATTCGTTGCTATGCCTGCGGGCACTGTTGTCCGATTCCGGAGGGACAGCCGGGCGTCTGCAAGGTCCGCTTCAATCGAGGCGGAACGCTCTACGTGCCGTTCGGGTATGTTGCCGGAGTGCAGTGCGATCCGATCGAGAAGAAGCCGTTCTTCCACGCGTCGCCGGGCGCGCTCGCCTACAGCTTTGGAATGCTGGGTTGCGACCTGCATTGCTCGTATTGCCAGAACTGGGTCACTTCACAGGCACTGCGCGACCCGGATGCGATTTCGTCCGCCGCGCGAGGCCGATCCAGAGTTGCTGGTGAAAGATGCGCTGCGGCAGGGCGCGAAGGTGCTGGTGAGCACTTATAACGAGCCGCTCATCACGAGCGAGTGGGCAGTTGAGGTTTTCCGGCATGCGCGCGAAGCCGGGTTGCAGACAGCGTTCGTTTCGAACGGTAACGGGACGCCGCAGGTGCTGGAGTATCTGCATCCGTGGGTAGATCTGTACAAAGTGGATCTGAAGAGCTTCGACGATCGCCATTATCGCGAGCTCGGCGGACGGCTGCAGCCGATTCTCGACACCATTCGCAGCCTGCACCAGATGGGTATCTGGCTGGAGATTGTGACGCTGCTGATCCCCGGATTCAACGACGGCGACGATGAATTGCGGAGCCTGACTGAGTTTGTGGCCGGTGTTTCTCCCGATATTCCCTGGCACGTGACCGCGTTTCATCAGGACTACAAGATGGTTTCGCCTCGAGGACACGCGTCCGGAAGATCTTCTGCGCGCGGCCGCTATTGGCCGCGAGGCGGGTTTGCGCTACATCTATTGCGGCAACTTGCCCGGACACGTTGGAGACTTCGAGGACACGCGATGCCATCACTGTGGAGAGACGTTGATCCGGCGGCGCGGATATTGGATCGAAGAATACCGGCTCACTCCCGAGGGATTTTGCCCGGCTTGTCGGAGGCCGATTCCCGGCCGCTGGTCGAAGAAGTTCGATGGTCAAATCGCATCCGCTCCTTTTCTGCCCCGAAGAGAGGGGCAATTGGTTAAAATCCTCACGCGACAATAAATTCGAGCCTCGAGTGGCGAGCTTCGAGCCGTGAGCTACGATCAACGGCCTTCGAGCAGTGACCGCTGAGCCCATGGCGAGGCTTGTGTCGTGAACGTGGCGGCGCAACTTGCCGCCTCCATTTCATGTGATGCGAATCGCGAAAACAGCGCTGCTGGTGTTGGGCATGTGTCTCACGCTCGGATGTTCGCCACGCGACTTCCTGACGCGACGGCTGGCTGCGGATCTGATCTCGGGCACGGAATCCTTCAAAGCGCCGCAGACCTTCTGGCTGGCCACCGGCGTTGTCTCCAACAAGGACTTCAATTCTCCCGAGTCGATGGTACTGCAGCGTCGCGGATGGATTCTTGGCACCGAGCAGAAGTGTCCGGCAGGTGTCGAGCCTGCGCCATGCTGGGATGTGGTTCTCTCGCCAATTGGAGTTGATACGATCCGGCCGCTGATCGCGAATGGGTCGTCGAGTAATGGTCCAATCGCAATTCAGATTGCGCGGCGGGAACTGGTCGGCATAACCGGCATCAGCAAGGCCGGGAACTTCGCGGACGTGGAGTTCACCTGGCGCTGGGTTTCCCTGAATCAGGTGGGCGCGGCGCTTTACGACAGCGGAGTGCATTACCGGTCCAGAGTGGGGTTTCGCGGATACGACGACGGCTGGCGGGTGGTGAACGAGAACGCCCGCAGCAACCAGACGATGGATGAAGCGCTGCGGAACGCCGAGGCCACCGCGCCGTGACGTGCGTGACTTGGACGAGGGATGCTGACTGCACTCTAGCTCGTCAGTGCTTAAAGTACGCGCGTGAACATGCGCACCGGGCAAGATGAATTGGTGAACGGGAAACGGGGAGAAAAACAAGCTAGATGACTAAATCGCCGCGTTGGGTTGGGATTGTCATGGGGGCAATTTTGTGTGCGGGGTCGTGGGTGCAGAGCGCACACGCGGACGCCGTGGACGATCTGGCCCAGGATTTCTGGACGTGGAGAGCCGCGGAAATGCCGGTCTCGACCGACGACATACCTCGGCTGGAGCGGCCCACAGGATGGGTCCCCGATTGGTCCGCGGCAGCGGTGCAGTCTTACCGGCAGCAGGTTGCTCGCTTTGAGCAGCGGCTGGACGCGATCGATGCCGCGAAGTGGCCAGTGGCGCGGCAGGTGGATTATCGGCTCCTGGGATCGGCGATCGCGCGGGCGCGATGGGAACTTGATTACCTTGGGGCGTGGAAGAAGAATCCCAATTTCTATCTCGATCAGACCATGGGAGCCTACTTTCATCTGCTGCTAGTGCCGCCGCCGTTCTCGCCCGAACGAGGCGCGAATATCGTGGCGACGCTTGATGAGTTCCCGAAAATCCTCACGGGCGCGCGCGCTAATTTAACGGAGCCGGTGCGGCCTTTTGCTGAACTTGCGCTGGATCAGTTAGCCGATGCGCGTCCGCGCATGCTCGCTTCCGTGCAGGCGTTGAAGCCGCTGCTCGATGCCAGCTCGCAAAAGCAGATTGACGCGGCGACTGATTCCGCAGTGCGCGCTTTGGAGAACTATCGGCAATGGCTCACCGGGAAACTGGATTCGATGTCGCCGCAGTCTGCGATTGGGCGCCCGCGGCTACGAGTACTTCCTGAAGAATGTTGCGCTCCTGCCTTACTCGCCGCAGCAGTTGCTGGAGATTGGCCGCCAGGAGTGGGCGCGCTCGGTTTCTTTTCAAACTTATGAAGAACATCATCACCTGGGCGATGCTGAGTTGCCTTTGCCGGGATCGATCGACGAGGAGATTGCGCGCGAAAGACGCGATGAAGAAGCGGTGCGAAAGTATCTGGTCGAGAAGCAAATCCTGAGCGTGCCGGGATGGGTGCAGCACTACACTTGGCGTCCGATGCCTGATTACATGAAGCCGCTCGAAGGCGCGTGGGAGTCTGATGACTTTACTTCGGCAAATCGGCTGAAGGATGACTGCGTCCGTTATATCGATCCGCCGGGCCCCAAGCTCGGATATTTTGCGCTGGCGGATGCGAAGGATCCGCGCACCGGGATTGTGCATGAAGGCGTGCCCGGGCATTATTTTCAGCTCTCGTTGTCATGGGCGCATCCGGATCCGATCCGGCGCCATTACTACGATTCCGGCGCCAACGAAGGCATCGGCTTCTACGCCGAGGAGATGCTGCTCGAAGCGGGATTGTTCGATGACAGTCCGAGGTCGCGTGAGATCATTGAAAATATGGTGCGACTGCGAGCGCTGCGCGTGGAGGTTGACGTGAAGTTGGCGCTGGGCGAGTTCACGATTGCGCAGGGCGCGGAGTATCTCGAAAAAACCGTGCCCATGGATTCGACGACCGCGCACAACGAAGCAAAGTTCTTTGCATCCTCACCGGGGCAGGCGATTTCCTACCAGATCGGCAAAACGCAGATCATGCGTTTTCTGGCCGAGGCCCGACGCCAACAGGGAGAGAAATTCGATTTGCAGGCATTCCACGATTTTCTCTGGCTCAACGGCAACGTTCCCATCGTGCTGCAGCGCTGGGAATACCTTGGATTGAAGGACGATGTGGAAACGGTGGAAGCGATGAAGCTCTAGTCAACCGTTGTCAGCGAAAACCTGTTCTGATGCGATCATCTTTCGAGTCCGTCATTGTTGAGCCTCATTTCGAACATTTCATTTTGGGAACTTCTATGCGTCGATTCATCTTGTTTGCCGCACTGTTGTGTGTAATCTCTTCTGCGCTTGCTGGGCAGAGCGCGAAACCAAAACTTACGCTCGATGAGTTCTTCAACTCGGTGGATTTCCCGGACGTGCAGGTTTCGCCAGATGGAAATTCAGTCGTAATCGAAACGGTGAAAGCCGACTGGGAGCAGCAAATCTTCCGTAAAGAACTCTGGCTGTATCGGACGGGAGCGAACGCGGCAGGCCTGGTCGCAACTGACGCAATCTGGACACGACAGCGCGCCGCAATGGTCGCCCGATTCACGGTGGATCGCGTTTCTCTCGGAGCGAAAAGTTGCCGAGGGCAAGGCGGGCAAAAATGGTGCGGCAGGGAGCGACGATGAATACAAAGACGCCAATGACAAAGACGCCGATGACAAAGATGCCAGCGACAACCCTGCGCAGTTCTATCTGATTTCTCCCGGCGGCGGTGAGGCCTTTGCTGTCACTTCGGGTGGCGAAGAAGTGCATGCCTTCGCATGGTCGGCGGATTCGAAGACAATTTACTTTGCGACGCGCGAGCCCTGGTCGAAGCAGCAGACCGACGATCACAAGAAGGACTGGAAGGACGTGATCCGCTATCGCGGCGATGAGCGTGGCGACGTGATTTTCGCAATCAATCTCGATCAGGCCTTGGCGCGCCATGCCGCGCTTGGTTCCCAGGAACTGATGGATGAGGAAAAGGACTCGGGTGTTACGCCGGGCGCGAGGGCCATCGCGCATACCCCGCTGCGGGTGAGTGAGATCAGCGTCGCGCACGACGGAAAGCGGCTGGCTTTTGTGAGCAACTCGGTGTCGCAGCGTCAGGAGAACATGGAAGACGTCGAACTCTTCGCCGTGAATCTCAATGCGAATCTCGACGCGAATCCCGATTCGACGAGCCGCCCGGCTGAAGTTACGCCCCGCCGCCTGACGCACAACGAAGCCGTGGAATTGCATCTGGCATGGGCGCCCGACAATCGCCATCTGTTTTTCCAGATCAATGAGGGATCGTTGGAGCGGAAATACGAAGATCCGCAGCCGCGCCTTTACTGGGTGGACGCCGACGATGGGTCCGTTCAGCGCTGGTTCGCAGACTTCCAGGGCGAGGTCGTGCGTTACACGCCGTTGCCGGATGGATCGGTGTTATGCGCCTGCCGCCTGGGTACAGAGGTGCAACTCTACTCGCAGGCGAATCCGAAGGCTGCGGTCGTGGAGCGCGAGGGATGGCCGGGAGCTTATGGAAGTATTGCGTTATCGTCTTCGTCTTCACTCCTGCGGTTGTCATCCTCGCAGTCGTCTTCGTCGCGGATTGCATTTACGTACTCGGCAATCGAGCGGCCCACCGAGGTCTATATTGCCGACGGCCCCGACAAATTAGCGGCGGCCCAGCCGATCACTTCGTTCAACAAAGCTGTTTACCGAGCGCGACCTTCCCAAAGCGAAGCCTTATCGCTGGACGTCCGATGACGGAACTCTGATCGAAGGGATGCTCATGTACCCGCCAGGAAAGTTTGAGGCAAAGAACCTGCCGATGTTTGTGCTCATCCATGGTGGGCCGCAAGACGCCGACGGCAATCACTTCGAAGCCGATTGGTACCAATGGGACCGGCTGGCGGCAACGCAGGACTGGCTTGTCTTCGAGCCGAACTATCGCGGATCGACGGGCTACGGCGACAAGTTCGCGCTGGCGATCGTTCCCGAGGCGTTCTCGAGCCCGGGACGCGATATTCTCGCGGGTGTGGACAAATTGGTGAAGGACGGAATTGCGGATCCCAACCGGCTGGCGATTGGCGGCTACAGTTATGGCGGTTACATGACGAATTGGCTGATCACGCAAACCACGCGCTTCAAGGCCGCCGTGACGGGCGCCGGGGGCGTGGAGAACGTTGCCGACTGGGGCAATGACGACTCGACGGTTGACGACACCTGGTTTCTGGGCGGCACGCCGTGGGAAAAGCCCGATCGGTACAACAGCGAAGCCGCGATTTTCCAGATCAACAAAGTGCGCACGCCAACCCACATGGTGGCCGGGGCCGACGATATTCGGGTTCCCGTGCTGGAGGATTATCTGCTGGATCGCGCGCTGCACCAGTTGAATATTCCCAGCGACTTGCTGCTTTTTCCGGGCGAAGGGCACGAACTCGATAAGAATCCATGGCATGGGAAGATCAAGGTTCGGGAAGAGCTGAAGTGGCTGTCAGAAGTATGGAGGAGTTACTGCGAATTAGGTGAACACGTGTTTCTGGTTTTTCCGGCCTGCTAGCGGCGCGCCGTACCGGTTTGGAGTTGCGCCACTTTTGTCGCGCGGCGAAGATTCCTGGTAGCGGGCGATTCCTTTGTAGAGCGCTTCGGCGATTTGCTGCCGGTAGGCCTCACTCTGCAGGTTGTGCTCGTCGGCGGGGCTGCTCACAAACGAAATCTCGGTCAGAATGGCGGGCATGGTCGTTCCGGTGAGCACCGCAAAGGCTGAGTCCTTGATGCCGCGATCGCGAATGTCAGGGCTTTTCGCCGCGAGCGTGGCGTAAAGAGAACGCTGCACACTCGCCGCCAGCCGCCGCGACTCCTCGATTTTTTCATGCAGCGCTGCCGCCGATAGCGACACCGGAGTGGGCTGGGCGATGGTTCCGTCGGTGTGCTTCTCCGCTTCCCGGAATCCGGGAGCGGAAAACAAATTCGTGTAGTAGGTTTCCACGCCCCGCGCGGTCGCCGAACTGCTGTAATTGGCGTGGACGGAGACGAACAGATCGGCCTGCGCCTGATTGGCGAAATCGGCGCGTTGGTCGAGGGGCAGGTATTCGTCGCCATTGCGCGTGAGCATGACTTCCGATCCCAGGCGGGCCTGCAACAATTTGCGCAGACGCTGGGTTACGTCGAGAACCAGATCTTTTTCGAGCAATCCCTGGCGTCCCACCGTGCCCAGATCCCAGCCGCCGTGTCCCGCGTCAAGAACGATGCGGAATTTACCAGTCTTCGCGGGCAGAGGTGGAGAGGAGTTGCTGGCGGTGAATGCCGTGATGGGAGCGGATTTGCAGCGGTGTGGTCGAGTGCGGAGCGAGCGGAGTGAGGGCGGCAGATTTCCCACTGTCGCGCAGTTCGACCACCAGGCGGTAAGGATTCGACTCCATGCTGACGGAGAAATTCGATCCGTCTTCGGTATCGAGCACGACGCGCGTTACCCCGGCGACTGGTTGCGCCACTCGTACCCTCGCGAGCGAAGCGTCGCCCACTTCCATGGTTTTGCCGGCAAGTTCCTGTGGGAGCACAGTATCGTGCAGATCGAAGTAGATTCGCGAGGGCGACACCAAGCGGTGCACTTCGTAGGGCACCTGGTCCTGCATATCGATCACGACGGTCGTACCGGCGGATGACGACCAGTGACGCACGCTGGTAATTTTCGGCAGAGCCGCCAGTTTGTTTGCCGGTACAGGAACGAGCACCGCGCTCTGCATGGGCATTTGCGCTGGATCCATGAGATTGTCGGGTGCAGACGAAGAGGCGGATGAGGGCGTTGTTGCCGCGTTTCCGGTTGCTGCTGTCTTATTTTCGCCAGGCTTGATGTCGAGCGACTTTGCTTCGACCGTCTTTCCTTCGACCGCCCGGGCGGCTGGATCTTTTTCATGAACCCGCATGCCCCACCAGACTCCAGCGGAGAATAGCGCGGCGATGGCCATGAGTCCGAGGACAACGCTCAGTCCAGGCCGCGAGCTGAACGAAAACGAAAGACTGCGCCGGCGGGACGCCACGAGCGCAAAGTCGGGAACCCTGGGTTCGTCATGTTGCACGGGGTGGAACATGAGACTCTTCACGGTGCACAGCTGGTTCCATCGTTGCGTATTCGATGCCCGCTGCTTCAGCCTCGGCTGCTTCCGTCGGGACTGGTTCGATGCAGGCTGGTTCAACCCATGAGGTTCACCGAGCGCTGATTCGACTCGACAGCTTCGACCGAGGCCGCTTCAACTTTGATCGGCTCGATGCTGCTGTCAGCGATCACGGGCGCGGCAGGAGTTGGCGTCTCCGTCCGCCTCACCCGCAGAACATCTTCCGCGACATCGGAGATCCAATGGAAGCGGCGATCCTGATCTTCCGGCCTGAGCGCGGCGAGAACCAGCTCCGCAAAAAGGTCGAGGCATCGGATGTGCTGATCGGTGAACCCCCAGGGAGTGCTGGAAAAGGCTTGCAGCACGCCCAAGTGAGCGCGCCGTCCGCGCAACGGAACGAGCACGGTCGCGCGAGTTCCGAGTTGGCGCGCGAGGTCGAAGTCGGCGCGGGCGTCGGTTGCAGAATCGTCGCAGCGAACAATCTTGCCGGATTCCAGACACTCGCGAAGCAGTTGAGACTTGGGGTCGAGGCGAAGGCCGGGCGGGATGGACAGCGGTCCGGCGGCAGCGCGACACACCAGAGTGGATCCGGCGGGTGGCCTTTCGGCAAGAGCCTGTTCCGCCAGAGATCCTTCAGACAGGGCGAGAACGACGGCATCCGCATGGGTCAGGGCCTGGGTGCGGTTGCAGACCAGTTGCAGCACTTCGTCGAGCACGAAACGTTCGGTCTGAAATAAGTCCGAATCGGAGGCTCCGCCGGTGGATGAACGCCGGTTTCGAATCTGTTCATGAAGATCGGAAAACGCCAGCAGCGCCCGTATGCTCTCCTGGCGGCCGATAGATTCGAGGACGCGATTGCCTTCCTTGAGCGGCTGCCCCGAGGCGGCGATCTCATCGTTCCGGTCAACGCGATTTGGAGTGGCACTCATTGCGGGGCACTCATGGGCGAACACTCATTGGCAGACCGTAAGTACGGCAAGTCCAATGTTTATCGTGTCCTGCCTATCGTATTCGCAGCTTATCGGGCGGCTCATTGGCGGTTTTGGTTCATGATCAGGGTTACGATCACAAGCCGGGTCGAACGCGAATTGGCGGCCGAACCCGGCCATGGACACGCCTTCACGAACCAGCTCATTTTGTATCAAACTCCAGCGTAGTCGTCTTTTGGAGGGTGCCGCAATATACGTCGGTACACGTCCCGATGCGCCATGAAGAGAGAAAATCGGCGTAATCGAACGGAATCTCCCGACCCTGATTTTCGAGTACGACCCTTCAGATTTGCCATCCGCCGCGATTCGTCCTAGTCTTTAAATGAAGCCGGGAGATGTGATGGGCGACGCAGGGAAGCAGGAAAAATTCGATAAAACCACCTTGAAAACCAGGAAAATCGGGTGGTTTTGGCCGTTGGGAGTGGTGGCGACCAGTGTGGCTGGCGTCGCCATGGTAGCGCTTCGCGGTTGTTGGCATCGCCGCATGAGTTGGCCGGTTCGCATGCAGTGCCATTCCTATCAGGTTTGCCTGGAGTGCGGCGTGAAGAGACTATTCGACGAAGATAATTTTCGCTCCTACGGACCGTTTCGCTATGACTTGGCGGAATTGATTGCCTGGGAAAGAGCCCGTCGATTGGGGCCCGCCTCGGTGCCGCGGGTCGAGCCTTCCAGAGCTGAGATCATCGGGTCAAAGATCATCGGTCAAAGATCGCGGTCAAGATCGTCGCGTCGTAGTTCGTACCCACACTGTAAATTCGGTGCTTATGCGCCCACGGCTTTGGCTTGGCTCTTGTACCACTCCACCGTGCGGCGCAGTCCGTCCTCGAAATTGACCAGCACCTTATATCCCAGGTGTTTCTGCGCCAGGGTGATATCGGCGAGCGAGTGTTTAATGTCTCCGCTGCGTTCGGGCGCGTAGTTGGCCGTTCCCTGGAAGCCAGTCAGTTTTTTCATCGCTTCAAAAGTCTCGTTCAACGTGATGCGGCGGCCGGTGGCGCAGTTGAAGACGCGGCCGGCGCACTCCTGCGCGGGCGCCGAGCAGGCCAGCAGATTGGCCGAGACGGCATTGTCGATGAAGGTAAAATCGCGGCTCGTCTCGCCGTCGCCGAAAATGGTAGGCTGCTCGCCGCGCAGCATCTGCATGCTGAACTTGGCGAGCACGCCGGAGTACGGCGAAGAGGGATCCTGCCGTGGCCCGAAGATGTTGAAGTAGCGCAAGCAGACGGTCTGGAGGCCGTAGCAGCGATAGAACGATACCATGTAGAACTCGCTGGCCAGTTTGGCGACCGCGTAGGGAGAGATCGGGTCGGGAGACATGGCTTCGTACTTGGGAAGCGTTGGCTTGTCGCCATATACCGAGGACGAAGCGGCATAGACGACGCGCTTTACCTTCGCATCGCGGGCAGCGACCAGAACGTTAACGGTTCCGTCCACGTTGGCGCGGTTGCTACCCACAGGGTCAAGCACGGATTTGGGGACCGACGGGATGGCGGCCTGATGCAGCACATAGTCGACGCCTTCACAGGCTTTGTGCATGGCATCGAGGTCGAGGATATCGGCTTCGCGGAAGTCCATGCGCTGAATCACTTCGGTCAGGTTCTCGCGCCGGCCCGTAGCAAAATTATCGACGCCCCGGACCTGCTCGCCGCGATCCAAAAGCGCGCGTACAAGCGACGATCCGATGAATCCAGCAGCGCCGGTCACCAGATATTTAGCCATACATTTCAATCATAACGGATGAGCGCACGGCGGGTGTCGGAGTGATGGTAACCAGGGTAACCTTGCTTCGAAACAGGGAAGTTCGGATCAAGTCACGGGGTCCCCTGTGCATCTGTTTGTTCCGGTTTTACGCTTCTTGCCGAGCCTTAATCAGAGCTCCTTTAAAGCGACAAATCCCGAAGTGAAGCTTGCTGCTCAGGAAAACCATTCACCGCGGAGCGAATCTGGTTCCAGAGGTCGTTCTGACCGACCCCGGTCTTTGCCGAAAATGCCACCATCGGCACTTCGGGGTATTCCTGGGCGAAGTTGCGCATTGCGCGCGTCAGATCGTTGCCGGACATGCGATCACACTTCGTGGCGATGATGGCATGCGGGCGGCCACGGGCGTTCAGGAATTCGAGCAACTGGCGGTCACTCTCCTGCGCAGGAATGTTGGCATCGATGAGCGCAAAACAGAGCACGAGTGTGGGGCGGTTTTCCAGGTAGGGATCGACGAAGCGGGCCCAATCCTGGGAGATTTCGCGCGAGATCTTCGCATACCCGTAACCGGGCAGATCCGTGAACAGGAGTTCAGGCTTGGGCTGGCCGGCGCGGCGGATTTCATAAAAGTTGATGGCGCGAGTGCGGCCGGGAGTGGAACTGGTGCGGGCAAGTTTCTTGCCTACGAGCGTATTGATGACACTCGATTTGCCGACGTTGGAGCGGCCGAGAAACGCGATCTCAGGCAGGCTGGGAGCAGGGAAGTGCGCGACGTCACTGGCCGACAACACATATCGAGACAGAACCCGCATGAAGACAGTTTCCTGTGTTTGGGTTGTACATGGCAAGAGCGGCGGGAAATAAATCCGCCGCCGAAACTTCAAGCGAACTCCCATGGGCTCCGGTTCCCAAGAGGATGAGAAAAGGGTCGTCTTGGGTTGTGTTTTGAAAGGGCTCGGCTTCAAGCCGCACCGTGGGGTGTCTAGAGCCCAAGTGGCCGCTTGGGATGCTGCACGTCTTCTTCCTTGATGGGGCGAAACCGGTGCCAGAGCGTGAGGGCTCCGGCGATTACGAGGCCGATGAGGACGCTGATCAGGAAAAACAGGCGGTAGCCGGGAACAGCAATGAGAAGGATGGCGATGACCGCTAGGGCGACGATGAGCCCAGCCGATCCCTTAAGGCCAAAACTCAGACGACGTTGGGGCTTGGGGCACATCGTGAAAATATTCTAGCGCCCTTGGGGACCCGTGAAAATTCTCTATCATTCTTCCAAACAACGAATATTTTCTACTGTCGCGCTGTCGGAATATCGCCCGCGGGCGGAGTTGCGATGGGGGCCATGCTGGTAGCGTCGGTCTCGGTCATCTTTGGAAGGGGACCCTCCAGGGCGACGGCGAGAACCTGGTCCATGTTGTCTACGAAATGGAGCTTCATGGCGGTGCGGAGGTTTTCCGGGACTTCCGCCAGGTCTTTTTCATTGTCCTTCGGAAGAATGGCTTCGAACAGGCCGGCGCGGTGCGCGGCCAGAAGCTTTTCTTTCAGTCCACCAATGGGCAGGACCTTGCCGCGGAGAGTGATTTCTCCGGTCATGGCGATGTCGCGGCGGACAGGAATGCGGCTCAGGGCGCTGGCGATCGCAGTCGCAATCGTGATGCCGGCCGATGGGCCGTCTTTGGGAATCGCGCCCTCCGGCACGTGTACGTGGATGTCGATGCTCCGATAAAAATCGCGGGACAGTCCAAGACGCTGCCAGCGTGACCGGATGTAGGTGATGGCCGCTTGGGCGGATTCCTGCATCACGTCCCCTAGCTTGCCCGTCAGGATCGGCTTTCCCCCTTTGCCTTCAACCACGGTAGCTTCCGTGCTCAGGATCGAGCCGCCAACCTCAGTCCAGGCAAGACCGGTAACCAGGCCGACTTCGCTTTTCTCGTGGGCGAGCGTGTCGCGGAACTTCTGGACGCCCAGAAACTCTTCAATCTTTTCCGAGTCGATGGCGACCGTGTAGTCCGCACCTTCCTTCACGACCTTGCGTGCAACCTTGCGGCAGATGTTGCCAATTTCGCGTTCCAGATTGCGGACGCCGGCCTCGCGGGTGTAGCTGCGAATGATCTGCTTGATGGCATCGTCGGAGAACTGCACATTCTTCTCTTCGAGCCCGGCCTGCAGCATCTGTTTCTTCACCAGAAACTGTTTCGCGATCTCGACCTTTTCCAGTTCCGTGTAGCCATGCAGACGCAGTACTTCCATGCGGTCCTGCAAGGCCGGCGGAACCGTGTGTATCACGTTCGCTGTGGCCACGAAGAAGACTTGCGAAAGATCGTACTCGACGTCGAGGTAGTGATCGACGAACATGAAATTCTGCTCGGGATCGAGGACTTCGAGCAGCGCGGCCGAAGGATCGCCGCGGAAGTCCATCGACATTTTGTCGACTTCGTCGAGCATAAAGACGGGATTTTTTGTGCCCGCCTTTTTCATCATCTGGATGATCTGGCCGGGCAGCGCTCCGATGTAGGTGCGGCGATGGCCGCGGATTTCGGCTTCGTCGCGCACGCCGCCGAGCGACATGCGGACAAACTTGCGGCCGGTGGCCTTCGCGATCGACATGCCGAGCGAAGTTTTGCCCACGCCCGGAGGTCCGACGAAACAGAGGATCGAGCCCTTGGGATTTTTTACGAGCTGGCGAACCGCGAGAAATTCGAGGATGCGTTCCTTGATTTTCTCCAGGCCATAGTGATCTTCGTTCAGAGTTTTCTCAGCCCGAGTAATGTTGCGGATCTCTTTCGAACGCTTCTTCCACGGGACGGCGAGCAGCCAGTCGAGATAGTTGCGCGAGACGGTCGATTCGGCGGACATGGGCGGCATGGCTTCCAGTTTCTTGAGTTCCTGGATCGCCTTGTCGCGAACTTCCTTCGTCATGCCGGCAGCTTCGATCTTCTTTTTCAGTTCGTCGAATTCGCTTTTTTCGCCTCGGCCCAGTTCCTTCTGGATCGCCTTGATCTTCTCGTTGAGGTAGTACTCTTTCTGGGCCTTTTCCATCTGGCGCTTCACGCGCGACTGGATGGTGCGGTCCATGTTGAGTTTTTCGATCTCCACATCGAGCACGTCGCCGATGCGGCTCAGGCGTTCTGCGGGATCGAAAATCTCGAGCAGACCCTGCTTCTCTTCAATCGAGAGTTGCAGGTTGGCGGCGATGGTGTCGGTGAGCTTGGCCGGATCTTCCATGCGCACGGCGGCGATCATGGTCTCGTAGTTCAGCGACTGGCAAAGCTTGACGTACTGTTCGAAGAGCGTGGTAACGCGCTGCATGCCGGCTTCGATCTGCGGCGTAGTTTCGGTGGCATAACGCGCGACGCGCACGGTCGCTTGCAGGAATCCTTCGGTCTCGGTGACCTGCAGAATCTTGCCGCGCTCAATGCCCTCCACCAGGACCTTGATATTGCCGTCGGGCAGTTTCAGGCTCTGGACGATGTTGACGATCGTGCCAACCTGGAAGATGTCGGCGGGCTTGGGCTCGTCGATCGAGGCGTCGTGCTGGGTGGCGAGAAAAATCTTCTTGTCGGCGGCCAGAGCTTCCTCGAGCGCGTGCACGCTGGATTCGCGGCCCACCACGAACGGAGTCATCATGTAGGGGAAGATGACCACGTCCCGAATCGGCATCATCGGCAGCTTCCGGCTCTCGAATTTTTCCCTGCGGGTTCGACAAACTCTGGTCTCCGTTCAGTTAAGGGTACCCCATTCCGTGGGGTCGCCATCCTAAAATTGCGTTCTTTGCAAGTTTAGGATGGGTAAATCAGCTCGCTGCCTTTTCGATCATGGCCAGCGAAACGTTGCGCTTTTCCACCATCTCGCGGGTCACTTCGAATTCTTTCACTTTCTTCTGGCTGGGGAGACTATACATCAGCTCCAGCATCAGTTCTTCCAGAATCATACGCAAGCCGCGAGCGCCCACCTTGCGGATCATCGCCTGGCGCGCAATGGCGCGGTTGGCGTCATCGCTGAACTTCAGGCGGACGTTTTCGAATTCAAACAGACGCTGGTACTGCTTGACGATGGCATTCTTGGGTCGCGTCAGGATTTCCACCAGCGCGTTTTCATCCAGATTCTGCAGCACGCCCATCACGGGCAGGCGGCCGACGAACTCGGGAATCAGGCCGAACTTGATCAGATCCTCGGGTTGCGCCTCGGAAACCAGTTCAAAATTGCGCTTGGCGGAGGTACCGGTCTGCTCCTCTTCAGTCTCGCCTCCCGTGCGGAAGCCCAGCGACTTCTTGCCGACACGGCGCGCGATGATTTTTTCCAGGCCTACGAAAGCGCCGCCGCAAATGAAAAGAATGTTCGTGGTATCGACGGGCGTGAATTCCTGGTGCGGATGCTTGCGCCCGCCTTGCGGCGGAACATTGGCGATCGTGCCCTCGAGGATCTTGAGTAACGCCTGCTGCACGCCCTCGCCGGAGACGTCGCGCGTGATCGACGGGTTCTCGTCCTTGCGGCCGATCTTGTCGATCTCGTCGATATAAATGATGCCGGTCTGGGTGCGGCTTACGTCGCCTTCGGCAGACTGGAGAAGCTTAAGGATGATGTTCTCGACATCCTCGCCCACATAGCCAGCCTCGGTGAGCGTAGTGGCATCGACGATGGCGAACGGCACATCCAGCATGCGGGCGAGAGTTTGCGCGAGCAGCGTCTTGCCGGTGCCGGTCGGCCCGATCAGCAAAATGTTGGATTTGGTCAGTTCCACGCCATCGCTCGGGCGCTGGCGGTTCATGTAAATGCGCTTGTAGTGGTTATAGACGGCGACGGCCAGTTTCTTCTTGGTCTGCTCCTGTCCGATGACGTACTCGTCGAGGAAGGTCTTGACATCCTGCGGCTTCGGCAACTGGTTGGGAACGGCCGCGGCCGGAGTCGCCGTGCGGTCGTCTTCCAGGATCGAATTGCAGACCGCCACGCACTCGTCGCAGATGTATGCCCGGGGATAGTCGCTTGGCGATGAGATCAGTTTGGCGACTGCGTCCTGCGATTTATGGCAGAACGAACAGCGCAGTATCTCATCCGAGCCCGATCTGGTTTTCACTCGGCCTGACTCCTTATTCTGGTTTCCTACCCGCCGCCCTGAGGCCTTGCCTCTCTACTGACCGTCGCGCGGCGGACCCGCCGCTCCCGTCATATAGATGATATCGTCAATAATCCCGTATTCCTTTGCCTGCTGCGAATTCATAATGAAATCGCGCTCGACGTCTTTTTCCACTTTATCCAGCTTTTGGCCGCTGTGCTTGGCCAGTAACTGATTAGTAATCTCCCGCATGCGCAGGATCTCGCGGGCATGAATGTCGATATCGGTCGCCTGCCCGGAAAGTCCGCCCATGGAGGGCTGATGGATCAGGATTCTCGAATTGGGAAGCGCCAGCCGCTTCTTTGGCCTGGCCAGCCGACAGTAGCAGTGCCGCCATCGACGCCGCTTGCCCGATGCAGATCGTGGTCACGTCGTTTCTTACATACTGCATCGTGTCATAAATTGCCATCCCCGCGGTAATGGAGCCGCCCGGGAGAGTTGATATACAGTTGGATATCCTTTTCGGGGTCTTCCTGCGCCAGGAACAACATCTGGGCGATCGCCAGGTTGGCGACGTTGTCATCAATGGGCGTGCCAATGAAGATAATATTATCGCGGAGCAAGCGGGAATAAATATCGTAGGCGCGTTCGCCCCGCCCGGTCTGCTCGATCACCATCGGAACCAGCATATTTCTTGGATCGTTCAAGCTCACCCTCCACACTCCTGCCCTGAATTTGCGTGGCGCAATCGGGGGAGGATCGAAATGGTCCGCATGATCGACTACGCGGACTGTTGATACAGAAATTCGAGGGTCTTCTCGTTGCGGATTCTTGTCCGGATTCTATCGAGGCCCCCATCCCGTGTCAAACGAGCGCGTATTGCCTCCGTCGTCTGTTTTGTCTGTTTTGCCAGCGAGTCGACCTCCATATTCATGTCTTCGTCGCTGACCTGCACATTTTCCATTTCCGCTACTTTTTCGAGCAGCAGCGCCGCCTTCACATCGTGAATCGCCTGCTCACGCTGACCGGCGCGCAGGCGTTGCAAATCCATCTTCTTCATCTGCTCGGCGCTCAGTCCCTGCGCCGCCAGCGCGCGCAGTCCGCGCTCCAGCCGAATGTCGATCTGTTGTTCGATCAGCGACTCGGGAACCTCAAAATCATTGCGCTGAATCAGTTCGGCCACCAGCTTGTCCTTGGCGGCGTGTTGGGCTTCGTGCTTGCGTTCGGATTCCATCTGTTCGCGAATGCGCTTCCGTAGATCGTCGACGGTTGCGAACTCGCCGAACTGCTTGAGGAATTCCTCGTTCAACTCGGGCAGGCTCTTCTGCTTGAGCGCGATCACCTTGACGGTATAAGTGAATGTCTTTCCGGCCAGCCGCTTGTCCTCGGCATCTTCGGGATAGTTCACGTCAAAAGTGCGCTCGTCTCCGGGATTGGTTCCCCGCAGGTGCTCGGTGAACTCGGGCATGGTGTTCTTGCCGGCGATCTCGACCAGAACTTCATCCATGTGAACGGGCTGGCCCTCACCGGCCTTCTTCTCCCTCGACGTTCTTCCCTTCGACGTTCTTTGGATTGCCATCGAGCGAGACCTGCGCGAAATCGCCATCGGCCAGAGAGCGGCCTTCGATCGGGTTGAAGCTGGCATGTTGCTCGCGAAGATGGTTCAGCGCGTCCTCCACCTCCTGCTCGGAGACAGCGATCTCTGGCCGTTCGGCACGAAGTTCTTTATAGCCCTCCAGCTTGATTTCGGGGAGAACCTCGAAGGCGGCCTTGAAGCGCATCGGCTCGCCATCGTTCAGGTGGAGGTCGGTAACGCGCGGTTGCGATACCGGATGGATGCCGAGCCGCTCCGCCTCCAGGCGAAAGAAGCGGGGGATGAGGGCATCGACAACGTCGGTCTTGATCTCTTCAGAAAAACGCTGGCGAATAATGGACGCCGGAACATGGCCGCGGCGGAAGCCGGGAATGTGGGCCACCTTCTGATACTTCTGGATCAGGGATTCGGTCTGCCGGCCGACTTCGTCCGCCGGAATCTCGATCTCGATCTCGCGTTTGGTGCTGTCCTTCGTTTCTGTGGGGCTCACAATAACCTTTCAAGGCGGCCACGACGGCTCAGCGGCGAAGCCGGGAGGGAATGGCTCCACTCGAACACCTTATGCCGCAAACCTGAGTGTAAAGACTCGCGGAGAGCAACGTCAAACCGGGGAAGCCTGTTTTCTGTCCACCAAAGTAACGGGACGTCGGCGTAGGGAGCAGCCGCCCTCGGACTTGTAATTCGTAATCGGGTAAGCTGATAACTTGAACCGCGACAGACCGAAATTACAAAATTACCGGATTACAAAATTTCAAAATGACCCTTCCCACTTGGCTTAAGGTTCTGAATAACGAAGTCATCGCCTGTACTCGCTGTCCCGCGCCTGGTGTTGTATCGCGAGCAGATTGCGCGCGAGAAGCGGCGCGCCTACCGCGACTGCGACTATTGGGGCAAGCCAGTCCCGGGCTTCGGCGATCCCAATGCCGCAGTGCTGGTTCTGGGACTGGCTCCGGGCGCGCACGGCTCGAATCGCACCGGGCGCCCATTTACCGGAGACGCTTCCGGCAACTTCATGTACCCCGTGCTCTACGAAACCGGATTCGCCAATCAGCCAACCGCGCACGGCCTGCGGCGACGGTCTGGTTCTGACCAACCTCTACATCACGGCCGCCGCCCGCTGCGCTCCGCCAGACAACAAGCCTTTGCCGCAGGAGCTGGCCAACTGCGCTCCCTACCTGGCGCGCGAGTTGGAAGGGCTGAAGAATCTGCGCGTGATTGTTGCCCTGGGACGGATCGGCTTTGACAGCTATCTGGGTTACCTGAAGCGCCGCGGAGCGATCGCGAGCAAAGCGCCCTATGCATTCGGGCACGGAGCTTGCTACACAATGCCAAACGGAATCACGTTGCTCGCCTCCTATCATCCCTCAAACCAGAACACGAACACCGGCAAGCTGACAAGAGCCATGTTCTCGAAATTTTTCAACCGCGCCCAAGATCTAACGCAACGATTCGATCAAACGGAGCTTGGCTAGCCAGCCATAAACGTTGTAGAGACGGGGCTTGCCCCGTCTCCCCGGTGCAGCACCGTGATTGCCGCGCTCGCTCCAAGACGCGGCAAGCCGCGTCTCTACGGAGATTAATCTCCAGCTCTAAAATCCCACCAGCACCGGCTCCGGGTCCAGGGCAGATCCCCCACTTGTTTTGCACGCCCTGCTGAATCGCCTCTTTGAGCTGGAGAATGTCGCTCGCACAAGCGTCTCCAGGATTAATCAGTGCCAGCGCGTGCTTGCTGGAGATGGCGGCGCGGCCCAGCCGGAACCCTTTCGCAAACCCCGAATGCTCCACCAGCCACGCCGCGGAAATCTTGCGCTGGGCCTCAAGCGCGGGATAGCTGGGGATGGTGAGCCCTTTCGCTTGCGCATGCGCCGCCAATTCCTGAAACTGTTGTTCGCTGAGCGCTGGATTCTTGAAGAACGATCCCGCGCTGCGTGACTCCTCGTCTCCCGGCACGATCAGCATGCCTTTGCCTCTCCGAATCTCACGCACGGCCTCGCGCACCGCGGCGAGGGATGGCGGCGTCTTTGCCTCCGCAAAGTGCTTCTGTAGATCGGCATACTTCAAGCTCGGCGCTCCGCCGCGCTTCAGCCGGTAATTCACGCGCAGAATGATGTAGCGCCCTGGCTCACCAATATTAAAGATGCTCGACCGGTAGCGGAATCCGCACGCCGGTTTGGGCAAAACAACCACGCGATTTCCTTTGGTATCGAGTGCCTGGACGGACTCAATCGTGTCCGAAACTTGCTGCCCGTAGGCGCCCACGTTCTGCACCGGTGTGCCGCCCACGCTGCCCGGAATGCCGCTCAGGCATTCGATTCCCGCGCAGTTCTGCGCGATGGCTTGGGCCACAAAGTCATCCCAATCGTGGCCTGCGCCGACAGAGAACAGCACAGCATCGCGCGAACTCTCACTGGTGATGCCGCCAATTCCTATCCGCAGTACCAGTCCCGGCCAACCGGAATCGGCGACTACCAGGTTACTGCCTCCGCCCAGCACAAAGAGCGGCAATTCGCGCGTCCTCGCAAAGTCCACGGCCTCCCGCACTTCGTCTTCGCGCCTCGCCAGCGCGAAGTAGCGGGCCGGCCCTCCCACTTGCAAGGTCGTCAGCGGCGCCAGCGGAATGTTTTCCTGAATCATCATCAGCCCGACTTCACTCTATATCCAAATGAGCATCTCATGTCTGGTTGGCGAGGGCATATTGAGAACGAGGCTACAATCGGAGTCGAGTTCGAATCGAAAGCACAGGAGAGTCCATGTATCCAGAAATTATGGTGATCCCGATGCGCGAGGAACTGACGCGTCTCGGGATTGAAGAACTGCGCAGCGCGGCCGATGTCGATCGCGTGCTGACCGGCCGTCCGGGCACGACGATGGTAGTCGTGAATTCGATCTGCGGATGCGCGGCGGGGCGGATGCGTCCGGCGGTGCGACTGGCGCTGCAGCATTCGAAGATCCCCAACAGCATCGTGAGCGTGTTTGCGGGACAGGACAAAGAGGCTACGGAGTGCGCTCGCGCTTATTTCACCGGTTATCCTCCCTCTTCGCCGTCGATCGCCATTTTGCGCGACGGGAAACTTGTCTACATGATGGAGCGCAGCCAGATCGAACGTCGCGAGGCGCCCGTGATTGCAGCCGATCTCAAGGCGGCGTTTGAACAGTTTTGTGCGACGCCGGCGGTCTAGTATGAAGTCCGGAGGGCCTCTGTGTACTCCGTGGTCTAAGGTCTCCGTCGCGTGACCTTCGGGAATCGGCTCGTGCGAGCTAGTGACCATCGGTACAGCGGGCGGTTCGCCTCGGGATTCTCTGCCAGTCTGCCGTGATATCCTAATAACAATAGCTGCGTTTTCCTCCTTAATGGATCGATTCCCGCAGTTCCCTTAAAACATCATGATCTCAGTCAGTAATGTGTCGATGCGCTACGGCGCCAAAATTCTGTTTGACGAAGTTTCCACCGGCTTTGTTCCGGGGAAGCGCTATGGCCTGACCGGTCCAAACGGCGCGGGCAAATCCACTTTCATGAAGCTGCTGACCGGCGAATTGGAGCCCCAGAAGGGTTCGGTCGTGCGCCCCAGAAAACTTGGCGTGCTCAGCCAGGACCAATTCGCATTCGATCGCTATCGCGCGATCGACGCCGTCATCATGGGGAACCGCCGCCTGTGGGCCGCGCTCGAAGAACGGGAACTTATCTACGCGAAGCACGAAATGACCGATGCCGACGGCATGAAACTCGGCGAACTCGAAGGCATCGTCGGCGAGGAAGACGGCTACACCGCCGAGAGCTGACGCGGCGATTCTGCTGCAAGGGCTCGACATTCCAGACGCGATGCACGAGCGAAAAATGGCGGAGCTGCCCGGCGGCCAGAAAATGCGCGTGCTACTGGCCCAAGCTTTGTTTGGACATCCGCAGGCCCTGCTGCTCGACGAGCCGACCAACCATCTGGATCTGGATTCGATTCACTGGCTGAAATCCTTCCTGAATGCGTATGAGGGCGTGCTGATTGTCATCTCGCACGATCGCCACTTTTTGAACGGCGTATGCACGCATATTGCCGACATCGATTACGAGACCATCATCACTTACACCGGCACGTATGACGATATGGTGGTCGCCAAAACGCAAATCCGATCGCAGATTGAAGGGCAAAACGCGCAGCGCGAAAAAAAGATTGCGCAGCTGAATGAGTTCATCGCACGCTTTGCGGCCGGCACCCGTTCGAGCCAGGTGCAATCGCGGCGCAAGGAAGTGGAGCGGCTGCAGGTCACGGAGCTGGCGAAGTCGAATATCCAGCGGCCCTACCTCAAGTTTGAACAGAAGCGTCCGTCGGGAAAGCACATTCTGGAGTTAGAGGGAGTTACCAAGTCGTACGGCGATGCAAAGGTGATTGCCGGATTTACAGCCAGCGTGTTGCGCGGCGAAAAGATCGCTTTGATGGGGCGCAACGGTGCGGGCAAGACCACGCTCCTACAGGCGCTGCTGGCGAGTTCTCCAACCGTTCCGGTGTCCGAGATCAAGGCCGCCAGCGGCTATGACGGACCTTTTATCGATGGTGGCAAGGTCATCTGGGGGCACGAAGCGTCGGTCGGATTCTTCGCGCAGGATCATAAGGCGCTCATCGAGCCGGGAGTCAAAGTGCTGGAATGGCTGCATCAGTGGGAACCCTCGGCATCCACCGAAGAGATTCGTGGCCTGCTTGGGCAAATGTTGTTTCCGCGCGACGATGCCGACAAGCGCACCGATATCCTCTCCGGCGGCGAAGCGGCACGCCTCCTTTTTTGCAAGCTGATGCTGCAGAAGCCGAACGTGCTGGTGCTTGGACGAGCCGACCAACCATCTCGATCTGGAATCGATCAACGCGCTCAATATTTCTTTGCAGCGTTATTCGGGAACGGTGCTGCTCGTGACGCACGACGAGGATCTGATCGACGAAGTGGCCACCCGCATCTGGCATTTCGAGAGCGACCACGAGATTACTGACTTCAAGGGCGCCTATCAGGAGTACGAGCCGGTGCTCGCCTGACCGTTCCCGTCAGATTGAGACGCGCCAGCCTCTACTTGGGGTTTGAGGTTGACGTTCCGTCCTTGTCAACGATCGTGAGAAGCGTCGCGTCTTTCGTATTTTTCTTGGATTTCGTTCGCTTGCGCGACTCCGCTTTGCTGAGCAGGTCGGCGACCGTCGTGCTCTCCAGAATCTTGGCGGCGGAGTCGCGCACCTTCAGGAACACTTCATAGAGAGCGCGATGATCGGCATCCGAGGCGATCAGGCTGCGGAGTTGCTCCGCATCGCCAAATGGCGCAAGTGGGCCATCCACCAGGCGGATGATCTCGCTCAGATGGATCTCGGATGGCGGCCGTCGTAACTGGTAGCCGCCTTTGGCGCCGCGCACGCTTTCCACAATGCGCGCATTTTTCATCTCCAGCAAAATCAGCTCCAGAAATTTTTCCGGCAGATCGTTCTCCATGGCGATCTCGCGGATCTTGACAGTTCCGGTGCCGTACCGGTGACCAAGTGTCATGACCGCTTCCAGCGCATACAGGCCTTTTTGCGAGATTTTCAATCTTCGATCCTTTCATGGACCGCAGCTTCGAGTTACGCGCCGCGAGCCACGAGCTAACTACACAACATATTTGCCTGCACGCCGCCACGCCGAAAAACCGCACTGCTTCGACATAGCCCACACTATCTTTGACGTACTCTAGTGCGCTCGCGCCGTCTTTGCAACGGCCTTCTTCCCGAAACTTGGTGAAGCTTCCTTCCTGCCCTTGCACACCTCAGAAGTCCGGCGGAGCGTTTCATTTCCACTGCATCACGCCCGCTTCCACGCATGCTTGCAGATAATCAACGACCAGACTCACAGGCAACGGTCCATATTCGGCCGAGACGGCATCGCATATCTCGCCCACGGTTCGCTTGCCATTCACAAAGTTCACGATTTCATACGCGTAGAGCTCCGACTGGTCTTTCACGTTGAGCATTTGCGTCGCTTCACTGTTGATGAGCCGGATCTTTGCGTAGCGCTCCTTGCCCAGGCGCGCCCGCAGAACGTCGTCGTTCTGATAAGTAAGCGGCCCAAAGTCGCCAATTCGGATGGGAATACGATGCGCCTCGGGATCGCCTGCCCAAGGCGCGGTTGGGGCGGCTGTCTTGTGTGGTGGCGGGACTTCGCCCCGCTTGAACTGGGCAGAGCGTCCCCACATTAAATCTAGCCAGTCCTCGAATACGGCGGCTTGAGCGGTCAGGGCCTTCACGCCGTCAGCATCCGCCTTCGCCGGGGCGCCGGTGAATGCGACCAGAGAATCGAGCATCGAAATTTCCCGGCGCAAGCTCTGCTGCGACAGATTGCGCGCTTCGTACCGACGCAACCTCTGGCCCGAGTTGCGAGTCATTCACCATTTGCTGCGCCGCGCCGAAGCTCTGCGCCAGGCGAGATTCCGCCTGCGCTGTGAGGAACGGAATCAAAGTTGGAAGTTGCCGCGCATCGAGGCTCGCATACACATATCCCGAAGCCGCGCCCAGCAAGGCGACGCGGCGCAATTTAGTCGCATCAATCTGCTCCAGGCTGTCATGATCGGTGTGAATATAGATGTCCGGCCAGTCGCGCAGGTAGAGCGACGGGACCGCGATCGTAGATGAGTCATAATCGTCGTGATCGCTGCCGCTCGAATAGGGAGTTACATCGGCGATCAATTCGTTGCGCGTGCCCTGTTCCCCGGCGCGAGTTTCCACAATGCCGTCTTCAGCGGGAAGTTCGCCTGCCGCATATCCGCTGGCGGCCGCGCGAATCGCGTCCAGAAACACCGCGCCCACGTCGGTCACGAAACTCGGCAACGACCAGGGAGTTGCGGTAACGTGGAAGACCGATTTGTTTTTGAAAAAGTCGCCTCCCACCATATCCATGTGGATGTTGGCGCGCGCCCGCTGCCGGATTTCGGGATGACTCGCGAGAAATGCCATCGTGCCCTCGACCTCCGGCCCCCAGATAAAACGCAGCGTTCGTTGCGGCCTGGGCAATGCGCCGGTCTGGATCAAATGGGCCAGCACGCGCGCCGACTCGAGAATGGTCACGCATCCGCTGCCGTTGTCGTTCGCTCCGGGACGTTCGTGATCGAGGTGGCAACTGTAGATGATCTCTCCCGCGCCAGAGCTCTGGAGAGGCAGAACTCGAACCAGCATCCGTGCCGGGAATCGTCGCCGTCACCACCGTCCAATGGCCAGGGCCGACAGTCGCCTTCACGTGAGCATTAAGAACGATGGCATCGCCAGCTCGCAGGCGCGCGCGCAAGGCTTCGGCAGTCTGACGCGAGACCATGAAGGCGAAACCCGCCGGCTGGCGCGCATCCAGATGTCCCCAGCGAACGATCGTTTTGTCGAGCCCAGACCATGCAGTTGTCTGATTCGGCATGTCGCTGACGATCCCCGCGGCACCATGTTCGGCAATCGCCAGCGCTTGCACACGCGCGAGCACACCGTCCGCCAAAACGATCTTCCCACGCACGTCGTTGCCCGTGTAATCGGCCTCGCTGGCGCCGTTGCCCACGTCGACCAATTCGGTTTCCACATCCGCGCTGTGACTGTAATCGGCGAGCCGAATGGGATCGGTCACCCAATCTCCCAGCAGAAGATGCTCAGGGCGGATCTCCCAAAGGCGAGCCTCGTCCACGTTCCACTCAAGATACGAACGCATCAGGCCATACGTCTTGGTGCCATCGATGGCGAACTGCTCGCTGTGAGCGTCCGCCAGACCATACTCGCGTGCGCGCTGCAGAATAAAATTTGCCGCTTGGTCGTATTGCGGAGTCGCCGGCACACGATGGAGCGTCGTCAGGTAACGGAGATTTTCGTAGGGCGCAGCACCGTTGGACTCGTCGCGCAGTGCGGTCCACTGGCGTGTATTCAGAAACGGCTGCTGCGCAAAAGCACAGCTGATAGGAAAAAGGGCAGTGAGGACAGCGACGAGGCAGAGCAAGCGGAGGCTGCGCATAAGATTAAGATAATGAGGATAGCATTCACAGTTGGCGATGGCCCGCTGCGCTTGACCTTGCCGACAAAACTCCACTACATTCGAGGCCGGGCTCCGAATCCGCGCAAGCGCAACCAGCCCACGAAATTTTCGGATTGATATGAGTCCGGATTGATATAAGTAATGACGCGAGGCATTATTTCTCATGACCGTTAAGAAGAACGCGCTGCGCAAGACGACCCTGCGGCAAAAATCACAATTGATGTCGGCTTCGGAGATCGAGCGCACGCTGGTGCGCCTGGCTCACGAAATTCTCGAAAAAAATAGCGGCGTCGATGGCCTGGGATTAGTTGGAATCCGCCGCCGTGGCGTGCCCATCGCCGAGCGCCTGGGCAAGATGATTCAGAAGGTGGAAAAGAAACCGGTGCCGGTAGGCACGCTCGACATCACGTTCTATCGCGACGATCTCTCCACACTCGGACCGAAGCCGGTCGTGCAGCCATCGGAAATTGGCTTCTCCATCGAAGATAAGAAAATTGTGCTGGTCGATGACGTGCTCTACACTGGCCGCACTACTCGCGCCGCGCTTGATGCATTGTTCTCTCATGGACGCCCCAGCCTGGTGCAGCTTCTGGTGCTTATTGACCGCGGCCATCGCGAGATCCCGGTCGAAGCCACTTTCATTGGCCGCACCATTCAGACCACCGACAACGAAGTAATTGAAGTGAAGTTAACCGAGATCGATGACGCGGAAAAAGTCCTGCTGATGGAGAAGTAAGAGATGGAGAGTAAAGGATGGGGAAGTGCGCGCTCGTCCCCATCTTTGTGCCGCTAAGCTTTGGTGATTGCGGCCCACTCCGCTTCAAAACGCGCGCGGTCATAAAACGACTTCTGCGTTCCCACTCCCATAGTCGATAGGCCGGCGTAAAGATTAGCGCGCATCACAGCTTCATGCTCGGCGCATCCTTCGCCCAGAAACGTGGCAAAACTTCCAATGAACGCATCGCCCGCACCGGTGCTGTCCACGCTCTTCATGAAGTACGCTGGAACGTGCGTGTATGCCTTCACTGCCTGCAAGCAGCGAGCCATTCGCGCCCAACGTGATCAGCACGCGCCGAATGCCGCCAGCCAGCAGTTTCTCCGCGCATCGCTTCGCGTCGTCCACGTTGCGCACCGGCAGGCCAGTGATTGCTTCAGCTTCGCTTTCGTTGGGCACGAAATAATCCAGGTCGGCAATCGACTGCATATCGATGGGCTGGGCCGGCGCCGGATTCAGATATGCAGCGAATCCCATTCTTGCGCGCGAAGTGAATGGTGTAATAAACCGTCTGCAAGGGGATCTCAAACTGCAGCACGATGCAATCCGCGCTCTTCAGCATCTCCGCCGCTGCGTCGACGTCCGCTGGTCTTAGCTGATCGTTCGCGCCCTTGACCACGATGATCCGGTTCTGTCCCGACGAATCGACAAAAATCGGCGCTACGCCGCTCGAAACGCCGGGTACGATCCGCACGTGCGTAGGATCGATGCCGAGCTTCTCAAAATTCGCGATGGTTGCCGGACCAAACAGATCGTCCCCAACCCGCGCCACCATGAACACTTCCGACCCGCAGAGTCGCGCGGCAACCGCCTGGTTCGCGCCTTTCCCACCGAAACCCAGGTCAAACTTCTCGCCGAAGATCGTCTCACCCGGCTTGGGAAACCGGTCCGAGAACGTCGTGAGATCGACATTTGCACTGCCGACGACCGCAATCCGGGGACGCTTTGCCATTTTTCGCCTGCTCCCAATGCTCCCGTCGCTCAGGGCGCGCAGGAACCTTCGCATCAGGAAGGGTGAGTCTATTCAGTCGCCCAAAGGGTGTCAACCGCTGACGCGTTGCTCCGAGCAGCACTGCCATTAGAATGACCCAATGAATCTTGCCGACCTGATCTTCGGGGCCTCCTCTGGCAATGGAGGACGAGAAGTCCGAGAGAATCGGACCAACCAAAGGAATCCCAATCTTCGGTCTCGATGCGCTCAGTTCCGCCGCCTATGGCCCGGAGGCCGCGATGACGCTGCTGATCCCGCTCGGGATGGCGGGCGTGGTCTACATCTGGCCGATCAGCATCAGCATCGTGGTTCTTCTCGGCATCGTCTATTTCTCCTACCGGCAAACCATCGAGGCTTATCCGCAGGGAGGCGGTTCCTACACCGTCGCCAGCGAGAATCTTGGAACGTGGGCGGGGCTGCTGGCGGCGGCTTCCCTGATGGTCGACTACATTCTCACGGCGGCCGTCGGAATCTCGGCCGGAGTGGGAGCGCTGGTTTCGGCCGTACCCTCCCTGCAAAAGCACACGCTGTCGATGTGTCTGGGAATCCTGCTCGTCTTGACCATCGTAAATTTGCGTGGCGTACAGGAAACGGGCGGGATTTTTCTGATCCCGACCTATTTATTTATTGCTTGCCTGTTGGGAATGATCGCCATTGGCGTGTTCAAAGCCATCGCAGCGGGTGGACATCCCGTGCCCGTCATCGCACCACCAAGATTAATGTCGGCGACCGCGAGTGTGAGTGCGTGGTTGCTGCTGCGCGCCTTCGCCAGCGGTTGCACCGCCATGACCGGAGTGGAAGCAGTCAGTAACGGAGTTATGGCTTTCAAGGATCCAACTGATAAGTACGCGCGGCAGACGCTGACTATCATCATTGCCATTCTCATGGTGATGCTGCTCGGGATCGCCTACCTGGCGCCGCGTTACGGTGTTGCCGCGACCGACCCCGGAGCCGCTGGCTACCAGAGTGTCCTCGCACAATTGCTGGCCGCCATCACCGGCCAGGGATGGTTTTACTGGACCAGCATCATCTCGATCCTGGTTGTGCTCTCATTGTCGGCGAATACCGCGTTCGCCGATTTCCCTCGTCTTTCCCGGGCGATCGCGCTGAACGGCTATTTGCCCTTTGCCCTCACTCTGCGTGGGCGTCGACTCATTTTCGCCGAAGGCGTTTACGCGCTCGCGATCCTGACCGCAATTCTGCTGACCATCTTTGGCGGCGTCACCGACCGGCTCATTCCGCTCTACGCCGTCGGTGCCTTCATGGCATTCACCTTGTCGCAGGCCGGAATGGTGGTGCATTGGAAGAGGACTGGCGGCGCAGGCGCTCGAAAAAGCATGTTGGTAAATGGCCTGGGAGCGGTTGCCACCGCCATCACCGTGGCGGTCGTGCTAATCGCGAAATTCACCGAAGGGGCGTGGATCACAGTCATCCTGATCCCCGCGCTGATTCTGATGATGCGCGGCATCCGGCACCATTATGACCGCGTGGCCCTCGAAACTGAAACGGACAGCCCGGTCAACACTCACGATCTCTGCGCACCCATTGTCTTGATTCCGGTGGATCGCTGGAGCGTCATCTCGGAAAAAGCGCTGCGCTTCGCCTGGACGCTCTCCCGCGACATCCGCGTTCTTCATGTGGAGTGCGGAGAAGAGACGGAAAGCTTATGCAATAACTGGGAGCGTCTGGTGGAAAAGCCGGCCCGGGAAGCCAACCTTCCCGTGCCTGAACTCGCTCTGCTGAAGTCGCCCTTCCGCTTCGTGGTCAAGCCGATCGTGGCCTATGCGTTGAACCTGGAAAAAGAGAACCCGCAAACTCACATCGCCGTGATCGTGCCGGAATTGGTGGAAGCAAGATGGTACTACCTCTTTCTGCATAACAACCGGTCTGCTCTGTTGAAGGCCCTTCTGCTTTTTGAGGGCAGTCAGCGGATCAGTATCATCAATGTCCCGTGGCATTTGAAAAGCTAGGGGAGTTTAGTTCAAATCAGTTTCCCCTCTGCACCCCGCGTAGCTGGTGGTTTATGCTTTTTGCAGTTGCTTGGTCAAAGTCACGGTGGCTCATGCGTTGCGCACGGCCCCAAAGAATTCCTTTAGCTTCTCAGCATCCAGTTTCCCGTCCGTGCGCACACCGGAGCAAACATCAAGCCCAAAGGGCGCGACCTCCTGAATTGCCTGTGCAACATTTCCGGGAGTAAGTCCTCCCGCCAGGAACATCGGAATGCCAATCGATTCGCGAATCTTCCGGCTGAGGGTCCAGTCATGCGTTCGGCCAGTGCCGCCGAGTTCCTTCACGGCGAGTTTCTGATTGCCGGAGTCGAGCAGTATCGCATCCACGTGCGGCGCGATTGATACCGCTTCCTCAACCGAGTCCGCACCCGTCACGTGAATCACCTGCACGATCGAAATCCCCGGCAGCGCATCTCTCAGTTCGCGATGCGTGCCGCGGGTAAGATGGTCGCAGATCTGAATCGTATTGGTGCGGCAGAAGCGCTGCTGCACGACGATCTCATCCACGCTCTGCCGCGAAGTAAGTAGAAACGTTGCGATAGGCGGCGGAACGGTCGCAGCAATCGCAGCAATCTGCTCGTCGCTGATTACGCCGGGACCGCTTGGCATGTGAGAAACAAGTCCCACAGCCGACGCGCCCGCCTCGACGGCCATTGCGGCTTCTTCGATGCTAACGATGCAGCAGATTTTGACGCGCGGAGTGCGGGTTGGATTCATGCCATTTCCTTCGCGCGATCCTGTGTTTCAACGCCGAGGTGCCCAGGACGAGAAGAATTCTATCTTGGGTTATCTCGGCGCTCTCTGCGTCTCGGCGGTGAAAGGGCAGTTTATTCAGGGTGTCCACAGTGAAACACGCAGCCTACTCGCCGTATGGCACCCAGATATTCTTGACCTGAACGGCGTGCTCCAGAAACCAGCGTCCCTCGGCCACTTTCGGGTCGAGCCAATCGATCGCGCGTCCCTCATTCGTGAAGACCTGCTTCAGGTTCCCCACTGACATCGCCTTGGCCGCCGCCGCACTCGCTTGATCGGCGAAGCACCAGATGGCATCCACGTCGTCGTGCTCAGCCAGCGTCTTCAAAAGCTGCGACACGTAGCCAGTGACGATATTCAGCGCGCCCGCGGGCAGATCGCTGGTGTCGAACAGTTGGTACAGGTCGCCGGCAATAAGAGGATAAGCCTCCGACGGCACCGCCACCACCGTGTTGCCCATCGCCAACGCAGGCATGACCACCGAAAGAAAGCCCAGCAGCGGCGCTTCGCGCGGGCAGATGACGCCCACCGTTCCAATCGCCTCGTTCATCGCAATTGCAATATTGCGAAACGGAGGATTGTGCACCGCTCCATCAAACTTGTCGGCCCATGCCGCATACGAAAAAATGCGCTCGATGCCGAGACTCGACCTCGGCAGCCGCCTGCTTGTCGCCAACCACGCCCGCGAGCCGCTGGGCAATCTCGTCTCGCCGCAGCGAAAGATTCTCCGCGCAGTAGTAAAGCACCTGCGCGCGATTGTGAGCGGTCGCTTTCGCCCATGCCGCCGCTTTGCGCGCCGCTTCGACCGCATTGCGAATATCTTTCCTGTTTCCCAGTGGAGCTTCGCCCAGCAATCGGCCGTCGGCCGCACGCACCTCCATGCTGTATCCGGAGTCCGGGCGCGCCTGCTTTCCGCCAATATAAAGCTTCACGGTGCGATCAATTTCGCTCCGATCGTTCTTGCTGCGATTCACCGCGCCGGTGCCAGAGTTCATCTCGTTGTTCGACTCCGCACTCTTCGAAGTCGACATTGCGTTTGCAGTGGCGTCCACGGCTGCAGAGGGCAAGAGCGAATTTGTTTTCCCTGACAGCTGAGAGCTGAGAGCTGAGAGCTTCTTGAACCACGCCGGCTCCAGATATTCAAGCAATCCCTCGCGCCCGCCTTCACGTCCATAGCCGCTCTCACGATAGCCGCCAAATCCGCAGGCGGCGTCGAACATGTTGGTGCAGTTCACCCACACCACGCCCGCTTTCAGTTGCGCGGCCACATGCAGAGCAACGTTGATGCTCTCGCTCCACACGCACGCCGCGAGTCCATAAGCGGTATTGTTCGCCAACTCCACTGCCTCGCTCGGAGTGCGGAACGTCATCGCGGCCAGCACCGGCCCGAAAATTTCCTGCTGCGCCACAATCGATGTGGGATGCACATTGCTCAGCAGCGTCGGCGGATAATAAAAACCGCGCGCCGGCAACGTGACCTGCGGCTGCCAGCAGGTAGCGCCCTCGGCCACTCCCTGATCGACAAGCTTGCGGATTCGATCCAGTTGCACGCGCGCCACAATCGCTCCAATGTCGATTGCCTTATCGAGCGGGGGTCCGATGCGCAACGTGCTCATCCGCTCCTGCACTTTGGCGATCAGCGCCTCGGCAATGCTCTCCTGCATCAGCAGACGCGAGCCCGCGCAACACACCTGCCCCTGGTTGAACCAGATTCCATCGACCAGCCCTTCGACCGTGCTGTCGAGATCGGCATCTTCGAACACAATGAAAGGAGACTTGCCGCCCAGTTCCAGCGAGAGTTTCTTGTGGCTCGTCGCCGTCGCCGCGCGAATCGCCCGTCCCACCTCGGTCGATCCGGTGAATGCGATCTTGTCTACGTCCGGATGCTTCACCAGCGCCTCGCCCGTCGATCCGTCTCCGGTAACGATATTGACCACGCCCGGTGGCAAGCCAGCTTCCTGGCACAGTTCGGCGAAAGCAAGCGCGGTCAGCGGCGTGAACTCCGCAGGCTTCAACACCACGGTATTGCCCGTAGCTAGCGCGGGAGCGATCTTCCACGCCAGCATCAGCAGCGGAAAATTCCACGGAATGATCTGACCGGCAACTCCGCAAGGCACATACTCCGAAAACTCCTGCTCCAGAAGCTGCGCCCACCCGGCATGGTAGTAGAAATGGCGCGCCACCAGCGGGATGTCGATGTCCCGGCTCTCGCGAATCGGTTTGCCGTTGTCCATCGTCTCCAGCACCGCGAGCAGCCGCGAATGTTTCTGCACCAGCCGCGCCAGCGCATACAGATACCGTGCCCGCGAATGTGGAGTAAGCGCCTGCCACGGAGAAGACGCCGCGCGCGCCGCTTTCACCGCAGCATCGATGTCGGCCGCCGAGCCTTGCGCGACGGCCGCCAGCCGCTCGCCATTCGAGGGATCGAGCGTCTCGAAGTATTCTCCCGCAGCCGGCGCGTGCCATTCCCCATTGATGAAATGTGCAAAGCGCCGTCCATGGCGATCGAGCCACGAAGAAACCTCTTTCGAATCTTCCGGCGCCGGACCGTATTCCATGCTCACGAATTTTTCAGCAATGCTCATTTTGCTCACTTTCGGAGGCCGACCCAACTCCGCCAGTCGGATGTAGCGCCCACATAACAACACCGCTCGGGAGAAAGATCATCAAAATGATGATAAACGTCATGATAGCTGGAAGGACAAAGTACCTGCCAAGAATCACCTCAGCGTATCCTCCCGCCAATTCACCGAGCAGGTAACCCACACCTAAGGCCAGGGGCGCCGAAACCGCAAACGCAGTTGCGCCGCGACGGGCATCGTTTCGCGGACGATCCGTCAAGAGTTTCGAAGGACCCACCTCGCTGCCAAGGCATCCGGTACGATGACGGCTAGGGTCACTCCAATCGCCGCAACCAGAGTCGAAACCGGCCCATCGAAGGTTGTGCGTCCCTGAGAAGCTAGCGCAAGAACAACCGCCCAACACCCGGTCGTGAAGAGTATCGAGCCTTTCGCAACGCTGATGAACAATGTGCATCTCGTACCCATGAGTCATGCTCTACGCCAGCGGATGCCGCCACTCCGCCGAATACCGCCCAGTAGCGAAATGCTCCAACTGCCGCTCAATATCTCCCAACAACCCGCTGGCTCCAAACCGAAACATCTCCGCCCGCATCCACGAATCCCCAAGCTCTTCTTTAATCATCGCCAGC
Source organism: uncultured Acidobacteriaceae bacterium (assembly GCA_963709055.1). Lineage (GTDB taxonomy): Bacteria > Acidobacteriota > Terriglobia > Terriglobales > Acidobacteriaceae > Acidiflorens. The sequence goes on along the minus strand of CAVPUZ010000010.1, from coordinate 385,750 downwards.
CAATCCAGCGATTGCTTGGCCGTTCGAATCCCCCCAGCCGGTTTGAAGCCGACCGCCATCCCTGTCTCCTGCGCATACTCGCGAATCGCGCGCGTCATCACCAGTCCCACGGGCAGAGTTGCGTTGGTAGGCTCTTTCCCGGTCGAAGTCTTGATGAAATCCGCACCCGCCATCATGGCGACCACGCTCGCGCGCACCACATTGCGCAGCGTGAGCAGATCGCCCGTCCCCAGGATCACCTTCATATGCCGTGGTCCGCAGCCCTGCTTGAACGCCGCAATCTCGTCGTAGAGCGCCTGCCAGCGCCCGCCAAAAACATGGGCCCGTGTGATGACCACATCAATCTCATGCGCCCCGGCTTCCACTGAGCGCCGAATTTCAGCGACACGCTCGGCAAGCGGCGAAAGCCCCGCCGGAAATCCCGTAGACACAGCCGCCACATGAATGCCGCTGCCCTCAAGCGCCGCCAGCGCAGTCTCCACGAAGGTGTGATACACGCAGATCGCGGCGACCTTGATTTGCAGTTCTTCGATGCCGAGCTTGCGTTCCACTTCCTCCTGAATCGGATGCCGCCCCTTCGCGCACAGCCGACGCACGCGTTCGTCGGTGTCATCGCCCGACAGCGTTGTCAAATCCATGCACGTGATGGCGCGCAGCAGCCACGCCGCCTGCCACTCTTTCTTCACCGATCGGCGCGCAACCTGCGACTGGGCACGCCTTTCCACCGCGCTGGTGTTGACGCGCACATCGCGTACCCAATCGAGATTCAGGGGAATGCCGGCATTCGGCAGCAGAGGCTGGCCGGCCAGAGTTGCGATCGCTCCCTTCGAGTCATCCGAAGCCGCGATGCTTCTAAAATCGGTGTGATCGATTGCCATCAAATACCCTGTTCGCAACCTTGCTTCAAATTCAGAATGGTCATCCCGAGCGCAGCCCGGGATCTATATTTCGCCGCCGTTCGATTGTACGGCAGACCGCAAGCAAGTCGCATGCCCCTATATGGATGACATCCCCCGCTCGCCGGACCTATTTGTTTCCGGCACTCCCGCCAAGTACACTTCCCCCGAACGTTTTCTCACAAGCATCAGTTCCCAAGGAGTAAGAATGTTTACACCCCATACGCTGGGCATTGCACTTTTCATGATGATCACGAGCGCCATCTGCTGGGGCTCCTGGGCCAACACCTACAAGGGCGTCAGGAATTATCGCTTCGAACTTTTTTACTGGGACTATGCGGTCGGCATCTTCCTCATCTCGCTGATCCTCGCTTTCACCATGGGCAATACCAGCAGCGATGCCAACAGTTTCTTGAACAATGTTCACTCGGCCGACACTGGCAACATCTTCTCCACCATGGTTGGCGGCGCCATTTTTAACCTGGCGAATCTGCTTCTGGTCGCTGCCATCGACATGGCCGGACTCGCCATCGCATTCCCGGTTGCGATCGGAATCGCGCTCGTCGTCGGCGTGATTTCCAGTTTCGCCCTTCAGCCGAAAGGGAACGCCGCACTCCTCGCTGCGGGCGTCGTCTGCGCTCTCATCGCTGTCGTCCTTGACGGCAAAGCCTATGGCAGCCTGGTGGTCGCCGGTCGCACGGTCTCGAAAAAGAGCATCGGCGTTTGTGTCGTCTCCGGAGTCCTCATGGGCCTTTGGGCGCCGTTCGTCGCACGCGCCATGACCAATGGCAACACGCTTGGTCCTTATAGCATCGCCGTTTTCCTCACGCTCGGTGCGCTGCTCTCGTGCTTTATCTGGAATATTTATTTCATGAAGCATCCGCTGGTGGGCGAGCCCGTCGGCTTCAGCGGATTCTTCCGCGCTCCCGCGTCCGGCCACATGCTCGGCCTACTCGGCGGATTCATCTGGGGCACGGGGATGGTCTTCAATCTTGTCGCCGCCAGTTTCACAGGCGTAGCCATCTCCTACGCGATTGGCCAATCCGCTCCCATGGTGGCCGCGCTCTGGGGAGTTTTCGCCTGGAAAGAATTTGCCGGCGCACCCGGCAAAGCCAAAATCTACCTCGCCCTGATGTTCGTCTTCTACTGCCTCGGAATCTTGCTGGTGGCTCGAGCAAACGGCTAAGCAGCTCGATTTTGCCGGTGTGTAGGTGACGAATAGCGGCCACGAGTCGCCCACAATTCTGGCCTCACCCGATGAGTCGTATGATTTCGGCCCCGTTCGATTCGCGCGGAAGGTGGCGAGTGCAGAAACACCGATTGTTACCGGCAACGTGGCGGCCGGCAGAGCAACAGTCGTGCTGACTGGGACGGCCCAGAGTGCCCGCCAGTCTTCTCTCCTGCCTCTGCTGGCTCCCTCAATGCATACGCTCGCGCTACAACTGACGCCCTTAGCCGCCAACCGCAACTCTGCAAGCTGAGGACCTGCTCAGCCATAGGCAAAACCCACAAGCGTGCATTGTTTGTCCTTACCAAGATCGACAAGATCCCGGCGTAGGAGAAACAGAAGGAGATGGAACGCGACACCCGTTTCGTGGAGCTTGGCAGGTATCTCTGCGAGGTTTGGGCTGGGCGATTATTCATGAGGGCTTAATCTTGCGATGAGATGTGCGGCCTTAGAATTACTTACGCAATAAACTTGTGGACCGTTTCAGCCTTTGCGAGGGGAGTTCATTGACCTGGCGGGACCGAGACCAGAGCATCCCCTTGTCCCAAGGCAAGAACGTTTTTAGGCTCCTTCGTCAACGTGGAGCCAACTGGGAAAGGTTTGCTTAGTGGGTCGCTTTATTTACTCAAATTTCTTTTGGGTAATGCTCTTTGGGATTAAGAGCCGTTGTGACTCAGTGGTTCGGATTCTGTGAGTAGTCATGTCGCGCGCCTTCGGATTACAAAAGATCTCGGTTGCAAGACTGTACCATCGCCGGAAGGAGCGTGGCTATGTGCTGATCACGCTGATGCTGGCTATGGCCGTGCTCACGATCGGGATGCTCGCTGCGCTTCCAAACATTTGCCAGCAGATCCAGAGCGACCGCGAAGAAGAGTTGCAACACCGCGGCACCGCTTACATGCGGGCCATTGAACGCTTCTACCGAAGGCTCGGACGATATCCGTCGCGCATCGAAGATCTAGAGAATACCAATAATGTGCGCTTTCTCCGCAGGCGCTACAAGGACCCTATGAGCCGGGATCCGAAAACTGGCGAGGAGAAGGACTTTAAGCTCCTCCGCCAGGCCGATATCTGGCAGAATGCACTCCCTGGGCAGGGCGGATTGCTCGCTCAAGACGGATCGGAAGAGGCAGGCGGCAATGAGGTTCCGGCGGGCGATGCGGTTGGCCAGAACGCCAAGGATGGCGACTCCAGTGGTTCTTCTTCCGGCAACCTGGATTTATCCTACAATTCGAAGTCGACCGGATCGTCGTCTTCGGTTTCCCATCAAGGATCTGGTTCTGGCCTGGGCTTACCCGGCCCGACGCTGGGCGGAGGACCGATTCTGGGCGTTGCCAGCACGAGCAAAGCGAAGTCCATTCATGTGTTCTTCGACAAGGACCATTACAACGACTGGCTCTTCTTTTATATAATGCAACCCCAGCGCAGCCAAGGCCTGTTGGTAGGGCCGGTGAATCCTAGTCTCCCCGACTTGAACGGTCAAACCCCAGGACAATCGGGAGGCAGTTTGCCGGGTCAAGCGCCAATGCCGAACGCAGGCGTGACTCAAGCCCCGCAATCTCAGCAAAATCTGGAGCAGACGCAGCCCCAATAGTATTGTTGATCACCAAGTCCGTCTTGATGATAAAGCCGTGATTCGAATCAATAAGAAGTAGGGCCATCCTGTATTACTTACGGGCAGCCCTCACACACCGGGGTGCGCGCCACGTAGTAGCCCTGCGACACCTGCGCCGATGGTGGGTTCCCATTTATCAAATCTGTTTCGATCCAGAGGCCGTGCCCTGGGTCGATGTAGTAGTAGTCCACCGTCATCGCTGGCAACGGCGACAACGGAAAGACCGAGCTAAATGGCGCGCTGGGGTCGGCATAGAGAGTTCCGGAAAAAGGAGCGTTCGATGCCGGGCTACTAAAGGTACCGAGAAAGCCGTTATCCTGGGAAGCGCTTCCAGCAAGATTGGCGTCCGAAAGGCCGGATACCGGGGGCGTGCCCGACGGGTTGACATTCAACTGGGCCGTGCCGTCGTTCTCGCTGCCATTTTCCTGCGTGAAGCTGAATGCGTAGGGCCCCGTGAAAACTGCGGTCGCTGTCGACTGCACGTAAGCCACGCCGGTTCCAAGAGAAGGATAGTGCAAATCGGGTTGGGGTCCGGGATCCCCGACTGCGAGAATCAGCGCCGCAGGGTCCCCGCCGGTCAGCCCAGTGAGATAAAGAAAAAACTCGGGCCGATAGGTGGGATTCAGGGGGGCATTGAAAGTGATTGAGGTCGAAGGCGTACAAGCGGTGCAACCAATGGTGGTGCGGCCGGTTCCGCTAGAATCGACAGCGTATGTTCCGCTGAATGACGAGCTGATCTGAGCGCCTGTCTGCAAATTCTTTTGAACGATGTTGTAGAGTAGAAAAGTGTCGGTGTAACCGCTGTTAGTGACAATATCACCGTTGCCATCGGCCTGGAAGAGGCCCGCCGAAGTCAAGGTCAAAGGGAGGTAAGAATTGCTGGCGGAGTTAGTGGACGTATCTACTCCAGTTAATCCGAATATATAAGTCGTCCCGGATGGCAATGAGGCATTGGTAAAGTTTCCATAGGCGCCTGGGGCTTGGCCGATGGCGAGTCCGCTGGTAACGCCAAAGCCAGGAACACCGCTATTCGAATTGGTGTCGGTCTCGATGAGTTTTATGTGAGTGGCGTCCACCATGTAGCCAGTCAAGATGATTGTGATCGGCTTGGGATGGCTGGCGCTCGCCATTCCAAGCAGCGTAAACGAGACCTGACCAAACAAATCGGGGGATGAGACTTTCGATCCCGCCGCGAAGGGCGCACCGCTTAACTTCTGGGTTCCCTTGATGATCTCGTCGGTCACGCCCGTAACGGTCGGGCCAGACGCGACGTCAAAAACACCGCCGAGGGCCAAGGGCGGATTGTTGTTGGAGGCATCGAAGTCAAGCACATCGATGCCGCTCATGGCGAAGGCGAAGCTGCCAGTGGGCAAGGCTGCGATTGCTGTTGGGTCTTGTAGCTCCATGGTTCCGGTCGCGGAGGCACCGGTCGCCGCGGATCCCAAATCCATTTGGGTAATCACTGCGTGCGGATTCTGCACTTGCGGATACGGCGAATTATTCAGGAACACAAACGTAAACGTCTCAATGCCGTTCCCGCCAATGCTAGTGTCTCCCGTGTTCAGCGTGATCGTTCCGCGCCCGTCGCTGCCCAGAAAATAACTGCTGCCTCCGGCAACTATGCTGTCGGCCACGGATATCCCACTGGAATTGACCGTTTGTTCGCCGCCCGTGACGTTTCCTTGTCCATCGATCGCGATAACGCCGGCAAACTGATAAGGGAGGGAACTTGCGACACCCTGCGCCTGAAGAACATAGTTACCCGGAGCAAGGCCGCTGTCGAAGGTCGAGATTGTGACTGGAGCGACAACATTCTTGGTGTGATCCGCGGTCGCATAGGCCACAACCTCGGCAACCGTGCTCTTGCTCGAGATCGTTGCGGGTGCCGTATACGTAATCGGCGCACCGCTATCCGTGTGAGAGGCAGTCCGCCCGTTCACGGTGAGCGTGCCGCAATTGCCAGAGTTCTGGCAGATCAAATTCCAATCCACTCCTTCCGGCGGGTTGTTCGGGTCGTCCGTAACCACCGCCGTGAGATTCTCTGAGAAGTTGACGGCAATCGATCCTCCCGGCGGGGGCATAAAAGTGATGGCGACCTTGGACGCTGGCGGCGGCGGTGGAGGATTCTGCACATTCGCAGTACTTCCTCCTCCGCATCCGGCAAGGATTGCGATCATGACCGCCGGGAGAAGAAGGAAAATCCATCGATTAGTGGCCACTACCGATCTCCTTGTATTTTTTCGTCTGCAATCTTTGCTTGCCGATCGATCAAGTCCTAAATTCAACTTCCGACTCCTGTCGCCACGCTAGTTCACCGTCTGTGTCAGCGAAGCCGAGCTGCTGCCAAAGTTTTGATCGCCGCCATAGGTTGCGGTGATGGTGTGGGTACCCGCTGTCAGCATCGAAGCTGTGAACGTTGCTATGCCCCCACCCAGATTCCCCGTTCCTAGTTTTGCGCCGCCGTCCTCAAACGTCACAGGTTCTCCGTCGGGCGGCGCTCCATTCGATGAACTCACGATTGCGGTAAAAGTCACTGTCTGTCCGGATTGCGACGGATCCGGAGAAGACGAGAGGGTAGTCGTGGTCGCGGTTCCCACGGCGCCCGTCTGCCCGGTGCCCCGCAGATACACTGTCTGTCCTGTCCCCGGGATTGGTTCGGGCGTGTAATTGATGGTGAGTTTTCCTGGCAAGAATCCCACGCTGCCAGGCTTGAAAGTTACCGTCAAAGTACAACTGCTGCCGGGATCCAGCGTGACCGGGCAGTCATCACTCTCAGAGTAACTGCCGCTTACCTGGATCTTGCCGACAAAGGTTACCGCCTGCGGATTGGCCAGGTTCGGATCATTGAGAAGCGCAACTGTCATTGGGGCGCTCTTCTTGCCTGCAGCCTGATTCCCAAAATCCAGGCCTGCGCTGGGCAACATCCGCAGTGGGCTTGGTCCATTCGATTTCAACTCCACTGGAAAGCGTCCGCTGTCGATTTCGCAGTCGGTTGTAACGCCGCTCGTACATTGAACGGTGTTCAGTTCCAGAAAATAATCTAGGCCGCCGCTTGAAATGCCGCTTGAGTTTGCCGGCGTGTTCGGCTGAGGCACATAGGTAATCTGGACGCTGCAGCTTTCCTGGGGGTAGAGCAAAGCATTCGAGCAGGTGTCCGCGGAGATTTGGAAGTTCGGCTGCGAAGTACCCAAATCGACGTCGCATGTATATTGTGGTTCTGAACCGCCGTTCGCAGCTACAGTGTTCGCCACCTGCAGTCCGGGAATTTGACTGGACGTTGTCAAAGGACGTGGAAGGGCGAGTTCCGCTTGGGACCATAGCCCGTTCGCCAGCCGTGTCCACCGGTCCACGCAAGGCGGTCCACCGAGTATCTGGACAGGATTTACGCCGATGTTAGTAAATGACAACGTTTGAGGAAGGCTTGCTTCCGGTGGACTGAATTGCTCCTCCGCACTGAAATCGAGTTCGGGTACCGACGGTTGAATGGCACTGAGACCGAGGCCCGAGATGGGCACGGCAAAGGACCGATCGGCATCCTCCGGTCCATTGACACCCGTAACCGTTAGGGTCGCGGTCTGAGGGAAAGGGCACCACTCCGGTGGAGCACCGGAAATCGTCGGTGGACTCGGGTACGGCAGCCACGGACAAGCCTCTTGCGGCATAAAGGTGACTTTTGTGATACAAGATTGCCCCGCACTGAGGTTGAAAGGCTGCCCTTGCGAAGCGACTCCTTCAGCACCGCAAGTGTCGGTCTCGGCGAAACTAGGCAACCCGTTAAAATCGGTGACGCCGCTGCCAAATAGGGGGCTGTCGGTGTTGAGAATAAAATTCAGCGCCAGGTTGCTCAGCGTCGTGCCGGAATTGTTGGCCAGCGTAATGTTCTGGGGTGTGGCAGGCGTGCCCAACATCTGGCCCGGGAAGGTTAGAATCGCCGGGCTCAGTGTGATCGGCTCCTGGCAGGCGGTTGTACTGTTTAGCGCCAGGCAGATGTAGCCCAGATCTCCAGGCGCGGTGCCTACCAAGGGACACGCCTTAGTGGTGACTTGGTATGCGAGTCCAAGCGTGGAGTGCAGAACGTTGCCGTTTGTCGTGGGGGTTAAGGTTACGGGTTGAAGGTTAGCTCCATTTAAACCGGCTTGGCTGGCCGCGATGCCAACCTGGCCATCATTTGATCCATTAAGGTCAATCAACTGCAAAATCACAGTATTGCCGCTGATTTGGCCATTCACGGAGACGGAGCCGGCAGGGATACACGGGTAGTCGCTTAGACCAGTGATTGGGTCCATAAAGGTTAAGGCCCCAGTTACGGTTGCATTGCTGGCGCCGATATTTGCTCCCTGCGTGAGCGCTCCGGTCACCGGGAAATCTTGATTACCTACGGCTGAATTGTTCTGCGGAGGGCCAGCGCTGTGAAAGCTTCCGGTAATTGATCCGGTCAGCGTCGGCACGAAGAATGCACTCCAGGACAAGTTAGGTTGAGCACTGTCACAGGCGGCGGTACCGCTGGGAGTAACGACAGTTGATGATGACTTACTGGAATCGCCGGTCAAGGTAGGGCCGGTGGCTGTGGAACCCAGTGTTCCTGCGAGAGCAAACGTTGTATTGTTCGACGGGGTCCCAGCCACGACCGTAAGAGTTACTGTTTGGCCGGAGAGCGTCCCGCTGACCGTCGCCGTTCCGCTGTTGCACACAACCGGTTGATTATTTTGAACATTGGAGACGGAATACACCGCCTGTCCCGTCACTGAGCCATTCGCCTGCAGCAGAAACCCACCCTGTAGGCCATAAACGGTGCCGGTGGGAGCGTTGGGACTCGCCATCGTGAACTGCCAGTTACCGGAGAGCGTTGCACTCTGTGGCACGTCGCCGGACGCGCTGCCCGCGCCGCAGGCCGAAAGCGCCATCATTATTATTACCGCGGCGGCGAACACTGAGACCCTGAGAGCATTCCCATGGCCTCGCCGCGATCGGAGTTGCTCGCGATGAGCGCGGTATAGCACTCGATTATTAGTCAATCTCAGCATGATCCTCCGCAGCGCGCGAAGGGCGATCGCATGGGCCCGGCCACCACGGTCTCGACCGAGTGCCCACTATGGCCGGTGAACGTCTTTAGCCGGGAAATGTGCGAATCAAGCACGCCTTCCGCTCCCAAATCGAGGTGGGGAGTGGAGAGTGCCGCCTGACTAAACCCGGTTCCTGTGATCGGCACTGTAACGATCGTCTCGTCGCTAAAACTTGTAGCCACCAGCGTTGCGGTAAGAGGAGAAGGACACTGGTTCGACGGAGTCCCGACGGCGCAGGTGTCCAGTGGGGAAAACAGAATCGAAATGTCACAGGATTGTCCGGGATTGAGGTTGAATGGTAGCCCTTGCGATGGGAGTCCGCCGAGACCACAAATATCGGTCTCTGTAAAGTTGTTCGCGCCGCTGTTGTTCACTAAACTCAGCGTGACGTTGCCTAAGGTAGTCCCCGAGTGGTTAGTAAGAGTGATCGTCTGGATACTCTGCGCCGACCCCACGGCTTGCGGGTCAAAAATCAAAGCTGACGGAGCGAGGGCAATCGGCTGTTGGCAGGCACTCGTGCTGTTCAATGCGAGGCAGATGTTTCCGAAGTCCCCGGCGGCGTCGACGTTCTCAAGGCTACCCGCACAAGCGGCCGTCGCCACCGAGTAAGAGGGTCCAGTGCCATGCAGAACGTATGTGCCGTTCACGGGGTCGAAGGTGACGGGATTGACGCCCGTGCTCCCCAGGGAACCGACCGGTTCGCCGATTAGACCCCATTCTGTCCCGTCGGATCCGACGATTTGGAGAGAGACGGAGTTTCCGCTGATTTGTCCATAGACCTCCGCCGCGGTAAAACAAGGGTAGTCGCTCGCTTGCGTCAGCGAGTTAAAAAAACTCAAATTCCCCGTGACGGCCGCACTACCGGTCCCGGCGTTTGTGGCTTGGACAATCCCTCCCGAAACGAGGAAATCCTGCTCGCTCAGCGCGGCGGAGCCGCCGGCGCTATGAAAGACCCCTTGAATCGAACCCGTGAGCGGCGGCACGACATAGGCGCTCCATTGGAGGCCCGTTTGGACGGTTCCGCAAGGGGAACCGTCACTGGCAGTGCCCGCAGTCGACGAATAGGTGCCCGTCATCGTCGTGCCGTTCAAATTCAGCATTCCGGCAAGCGTAAAAGTCTGCGTGCCGGCTATGGCGGTTAAGATTCACTGTCTGGTCGCTGATCGATCCAGTAACTGTCGCCGATCCGGTGTTACAAGGGACGAGTAAGTCTGGCAAGGAGACTGAATATGTCGCGGCCCGTTAACCGAGCTTGTTAGTCTGGAGCACAAATCCACCTTCGAGCCCGCCCGTGAACGAACCATCCGCTGGAGGCGCCATCGTGAACTGCCAGTTCCCGGAAAGCGATAAATCAATGGGTGGGACCGAGGATGAGCCGCCGCCCCCGCCGCAAGCGGAAAGCATCAAGACACCCGCCAGCAACAACAGCCAAAGGCCTTTTGCGTGTGGCGCGCGCAATCGGGCCGGAAACAATTCCCGGCTCGCACCATCGAATATCCTAGTTTTAATTAATGCTTCCATTGCCGATCTTCTAAAAACCTAGCTTGAGACCGAACTGTATGGTCCGCGGCCGATGCGCATCGATGGGGTGCAAGAAGGAAGCGCCGGTGACGCAATCGGCTCCGTTACCTGCAAATCCGGCGGAATACAAGGGGCCGGCATAGCAACTGATCACGTTGTTCCCGGTGATACCCGGATTATCGGGATCGTAGACCCGAAACTGAGTGTGATTAAAAACATTAAAGGCCTCGGCCCGAAACTCGAGGTCCTCCGACTCCCATATCTTGAAATGTTTTAGCAGCGACACGTCGAAGTTCAGGCGGCTGGGATTATTTAGAAAATTCCGTCCGGCAGTCCCAAAGGTCAGTCCGCGCGGGGCCACAAACTGCGAGGGATTGCCGATGAGCGGACCAAAGCTCTTAGGGTTGTCGAATGGCGACGGCAGACCCGTCGCCAGATCGGGATAGGAGGCCGCGATGCCAAGACCGGAGGAAACCCCGGCATTGTCGGTCAACGAAATACCGGTGTTGCCTGCGCTGTTGATCACCGTGAAGGGAGTGCCCGACTGATACAGCGTTACTCCCGAGAGCTCCCATCCATCGAGCAACGCATTCGACAGCGCGGAACAACAATTTGCTTTGGGAGCGGTGGTATCCGTTGGCCGGTCGTTGGCCCAGTCACTGAAGCGGCGGGGAAAATCCTTGAGCGGAAGCCGGTACACATAGCTGATATTGAGCAGATGACGCTCGTCAAAACTTGAGCTGGCCTTGTTCTCGCGCAGGTCGTAAGAGTCGGCAAGGATTGGATCGCTGCGGTCGGAAGCGTCATCGATGGAGTGACTATAAGAATATGAGACGCCGACTGTCAGTGGTCCGCTGTCATGCCGCAGCGTGCCCTGAAAGGCATGATAGGTCGAATTCGCTACATTCTCTAACGAGAGAATTCTCCCTAATCCCGAATAAGGCCGTCCGGGAAGGGAATTAACATTCGGGATATTCGGGTTGGTGCAGGCCGCTTGCAAATACATATAGGCCGGGTTTTGCGGCGTTACCAGTGTCCCGTTCATCAGAAGAAAGGGAGTGGTACCATCGCCCGGGTAATTTCCCGGCATCGGCGTGCCATTGGAGGGGATTGTGCAGTCGGAGATGGTGAGTGGTTCGTTCGGGCCGAAGGGATTCTCGCTGAGCGGTAATGGCCTAAGCTGGTTCAGTTGACGCTCGACGGTTAAATGGGTTCCCCTGCTCCCGACATATGCCAGGTTGATCACCGACCCCCTCGCCACCTCTCGCTGAACACCAAAACTCCACTGTTGGGCGTAGGGCCAAATCGCTTTGGTGGGAATTGAAGTGACGTCGATAGGAAAGGCGTTTCCAGCCACAGGCTGCACGGAACCTCGGGTGGCCGAGGGACTGATGCAAGCGGCGTTGGCAGGATCGAAGGCCGATCCGTAGCCGACATTCCCGATGCAAGAGTAGTTCACTGGGAGTTGCTGCGTCATGCTCAGAACGATCGGGGCGCTCGCCTCGAGGGAACCGGTGTTCGCTTCGTTTCCGGTGCCGTGTTCAAAGAAGATGCCATAACCGCCACGGATCGATGTTTTACCATCGCCCCATGGATCCCAGGCGAAACCAATCCGAGGCGCCGGATTGAATAGATGGCCCTTCATGCAGCTTCCAGGAGTGCCGTTGTAGCCGCAACGAACCAAACCCAAGTCGCTCACCACGCCAGGATCCAACTGGAAGGTGACGGGATCGAAGGAGACCGGCACCGAGCCAGCAGCTTTATCCAGCAGCTCCCCATAAACGGAGTCGACAGCAAATCGCGATGCATTGAATCGTGACGGCATCCAATTCCACGCGTTGCGGTTCTTCTCGCTGTAAGTGCCAAACAAACTGATACGCAATCCCAGATTCAGTGTCAGGTTGCGAGTTACTTTGTAATCGTCCTGGAAATAAGGCTCGGCGATCTGAAAACGCTGGTAGTAACGGTGCTTGGAGGAATCCTGCGTAAAGCTCTGGATGAATCCCTGGAGATTGTGGGGAGGATTCTGCGTTGACTCGACGAGAAAGTCGGCGAAGGCGTTTCCCGTGCTGTGCGCGAGATTGCTGTAAGTCAACAAGCCCTGCTCGTCGCCCGACGCCGCGCCAATGGCATTGTTATCCTGGTTGCGCTGAGAGTACACATATTGCACGCCAAACTGAAGCGTGTGTTTGCCCACCACCTTATCCACGTCGTCGCGCAGTAAGTAAGTTGGATTGGAGTGGCCCCATGGCATGTACGAAGGGTCGACGGAAAAACCTCTACCGCCATAAGCGGCATTGGTGCCAAGAAAATTTACTCCCGGCATCTTGCCGCCAAAACCGTTGTTAAAAATATGACCAATGGCACACTGCGGAAGAAGAGTAGCCGGATCCACGCTGAGCAGAGGATTACATTGTCCGGGAGCCGACGGGTCGGTAACGAGGGGTTGATCGAGCGTAAGATCGCGCTGGAATCGCGCGCCACCCGGCCCATTCTGATCCGCCAGCGTAATGTTCGAGTTCACGTAGCTCACGACCAGATCGTTCAAGAGCGTGTTCGAAATTGGCTGGGTGAATGACGCCACCAAGCTTGTGCCCGGTCCAAAGAAGCGGTTCTCGACGGTTGGGAATGAATTCTGCACGATTCCCCATTGTGGCGTCAGCACGCTCGTATCCCAGGCGTCGTGAATGTAGCGAAACGACAGCTTCGCCCCTCTGTTGTTCAGGGTTTGATCGATGCGAAATAATTCCTCGCGCCAGTAGGTAGAAGGGGAAACGGCGGTGACGTAACAGTGATTCGGGTCGGTGGGGTCGGGGCTGGCAGCGTTGAAATTGACCAGGCTGAAGTTGCAGCCAAACGGAGCGTTGGGCAAGGGTATAAGATTCGAATTCAGGATAGCGATTGCATTCTTGTCCACGCCAAACGTGGATTGCTGGCCGGCCTGACCGACGACTTCCAACTGGTTATTAGGGAACGTGTTGAGTCCGTTTCCCTCGAGGATGGCCGGGCAGTCCGGATACTGCGCACGGGAGATCGTGCCGGTGCCGCCACCGATCGGGCAAACATCGGTGAAATCGAAGGCCTGATAAACGGCCCCACTTGGGCCGGTTTGCAGGTTTTTCTGGATCTTTCCCGATTGCAAAATCAGGCCACGCTCCTTTAACCCCGGAACGGCCTGGTTGTAATCGATGGGCGCCTTCTCGACACGGACTTCTTCGGAGAAAAAGAAAAACGTTTTGTCCCTCTTCGTATTGAACACGCCGGGAATGTAGAGTGGGCCCCCGATCGTGCCCCCAAAATCCTGCCGCCGATACAACGGAGCCTTGGCGCCGAAGGTCTGGCCGCCGAATAGCTGCCCCGGAGGAGGCGGACTCGTATATACGACGTCGAAGTAGTTGCGCGAGTTAAAAGCCTCGTTGCGAACGAAGTCGTAGATATTGCCGTGCCACTTAGCAGTCCCGGACTTAGTAGTTACTTGAACCGTACCAGACGCGGTTCGCCCGTACTGGGCACCGTAGTTGGAAGTTAGTACCTTTACTTCCTGAATGGCATCCAGGCTGGGGTAGACCATGAGCGTGCTAGCGGCGCCGTTTAGCCCGGTGTTCAGCACGTCGCTCCCGTCGACCTCGAAGCTGTTGTATTCGACGCGGCCGCCATTCACGCTATATTTCACACTGCCCACTACTCCCACCTTGGCTTCGTCCTGCCCCGTCTGATTACTTACGCCAGGCGCGAGGGCGATAAGCTGCGTGAAATTCCGTCCGTTGAGTCCGATCGAGACTACTTCCTTTTGCGTAATTGTGCCGGAGACGGTAGAAGTCTCGGTTTCCACTTGCCCGACATTGCCGGCCTCGACATTGACTTCTTCTGTTTTGGCTTTACCGGGCACCAGCGAAACGTCGAGCGTCAATTCGACCCCGGGCATCAGCGTGATGTTATCGAAGGGCATATTGCCGAAGTTGGGAGCTGTTACCAGCAAGTTATAAGTACCAGGCTCGAGATCGACAAACGAGTACGCACCCTTGCTATTGACTGCCGTTTCAAATCTTGCTCCCGTGGAGCTGGTTATCACCGCTTTCGCATCGGTAACGACTGCCCCAGTCTGATCGGTAACCATCCCATCCATCGCGCTTTTGTCCCCGGCAATTTTCCGAGCCGCAGGAGCGGCGGCTTGTTCCGTGAGCCCTGCGCCGGTCTCGACCGCCGGTTTAGCGCCCGCTGGCTCCAGGGTCGCGTCCAGCGTCAACTTTTGGCCGGGAGACAACGTGATGTTATCGAAGACGGCATCGGCGAGGTTGGCCGCCGAAACCGTCAAGGTGTATGTTCCCGGATGCAGCTCCGACACCGAGTAGAAGCCTTTGCCATCGACGGGAATTGCAAGCCTCGCGCCCATCGTACTCAGCACCACTTTTGCATTGGGCAAAGGGGCGCCTGCTTGGTCCGTTATCTTGCCGCTAAGGGTGGTCCTGGCTATCTCGGTCCCCGGCTGCTCCTGAGCATTCACCAGCAAAAAGCCGAAAAACACAATCGTCAAGACACTAACGACCCGAGACAACATATGACCCGCACACACAGGCACACTATTCACTCCACGGACAAGACGCTGTTGAAAGGCAAGCGCGCATTCTATACGGCCTCGCGATGCCCCAAGGTTAAGGGAATGTGAAATCTAGCGGGAATGCGGGCTGCCGCGACCCTCGACCTCCACCCGTGACTTCGAACTCAATTCGAGATCTTTTTCCAAAACTTGAGACTGGAAGAAACCGCGAACGTCGAAACGTGTTTCACGCTCACCAGCGCGCGAGCGGCGACAATCCTTAATCGACGCGCCTTTTCACGTGTTAACAAACTTTCATCGACTTGTCACACAGCCTTAATTTTTAAGCGCCCCTGGAGGGATAGACTTCGGCCTGCAAACGCAAACTCCTATGGGGAATTGGTCTGTGTCGCTCTGTGCGTCACGCGCTCAATTCCGTCAATTGCTGGCGCAAAAGTTTCGGGGTTTCGTCGGGAGCTTTCTCCTTGCGTGTGGCTTGGCGCTGCATGTGTACACCTAATCGTTTTCAAAACCTAATTGAGAGAGGGATTAACCTTATGTCGCGTCTAAAACTGATTTGTGGAGTGCTGTTGTTGACTGTGATTGTGGGGCTTGTGCCTCTGGCACAGGCCTCTGCAGTCCAGGCAACGCTTGTAGGTTCCTCCGGCGCGTGGCAATTGATGGGCGTCGGTGCTTACAACTTTTGTGTAACTCAAAACGGAGCGGGTAACTGCTTTCACTGGACGAGCTCTTCCAACGTTGTCGATCTTAATGACACGCGCGTGTCCCCCACCAACTCTGACCCCGGCACGGCCTGGATCGTTTGGGCCGTCAACGGCGGCACCGTCACCAAAGTATGGTCTGATACGAAGGTCGATACCGTCGTCGGAGATCGTTGTTTCTTTGCTCAGCCCCAGTGCACCGTGATCGCGACCGCGGCCAATCTTACGGGCAGCGGTTCCGGGCAGATCTCGTCTACCATTTGGGGTGCGGACACGGCTCTGCCATCGACCGTCTCCGCTATCTTCTCAGCCGGCACTCCAGCCAATGCCGTGCTTTCTGACGTCCGAGCCGAAGATGCGGCCTTTGAATCGTGCCGCGTCAACTCTGCCCTGGGCGCTGGAAGCTACGCGGGCGCTGCAAGCGACGGTCTTGACGGCCTCGGATACAACCCCAACAACCAACCCGGCGTTTGCCCGGCCTCTGGCCTGTCGGTGAACCACTATGTGGGAACTCCCGTCAAGAGCGCGTATCCAGGGAGCACCTCGGTAGCGAACGTTCTCGCCTTTAACATCACGGGTACTGACCCCATCACCGGCACGAAGGTTCCTGCCTACACTTCGGTGAATTTGGGAATCGATCCACTGGTTGCGTTCTTCGAGCGCGATAAGGGCCAGCTCAAGAACCTCCAGAACGTCAGCGTCGAACAATTGCAAGCGGCGTTCTCCGGCGTCAATTGCGACGCGAGCGTCTTCGGTCTCCCCGCTGGGAACATTGGGGTCTTTGTGCGTGAGCCCCTGTCAGGCACAATGACTGCCACGGAACTTAGTTTGCTCCGCAAGCCCACCGTCTATACGGGTACGGGCGGCGGCGGCGTACTTGGCGCAAGCCAGGAGGCCAACGTGGATGCTCCAGTCAACAACCCGCTCAATGCCCAGGCTGGAACTTGCCTGGCAGGTTTGGGCGCGCGCTATCGTGGGGTGGGTGCCGGTGAAATCGTGAGCTGGGTTCTGAATTCGGGGAGCATCCGGGGAACCGACGGAATCGGCTACACGTTCTACAGCTACGGCAACGTCAGCAAGTTTGCCAATAACCCCAACTACGGCTACGCCACTTTGGACGATGTCGATCCGATTTGGACGAGCTACGGACCGCAGCTCTCGACCGGAAAAGGCTACGATCCCGGTCAACCAGCCACCGCCGGCACGTTGCCGGGCGCGGTGAACCTGCCGGCTGCTTGCAGCGGCGCATTCCCCTGCCCGGAAAAGGAGATCTGGGCTGGCGGCTTGTCGTATCCGAACGTTCGCAGCGGCGCCTACAACTGGTGGTCGATCATTCGCGTGATCAGCTACGCAGGGGCCAGGACGGCGGTTGGGGATCTCGTGAAAGGCGCGCAGATTGCCGCCGTTGACGACGTGCCGGATTTTGTGCCCGCCGTGAAGACAGTCGGAAAGACGCAGACCGATCCTGGTTTGGTCATCGTGCGTTCGCACTACCAGGAGTATGACGGGGCCGGCACCTTGATTGGTGCTGCTCCTGTTAACACCGGCGGAGTAAAAGAACAGGGCGGCGACGGGGGCGGCGCAATCCTCCCCTGTGCTACGGCCGCGCTTTGCTCTAAAACCGTTCAGCAGGTTCAGGGTAATAAGGGCCTTCAAGTCAGACCGTAACTCGGCCTGATGGTTCCACTGAACGCGGAAGGCGGGCCGTTTGTCTCGGCTCGCCTTCTTCTTTTGTAACATCTCTTCGTGCGACCAACATTCGAGGTCTCGGGAAAAAAGTATGGAGTCCAGTTTTCGATCGTTCAAATCCATAAGGGTACTCGCACTTGGGAGTGCCATCTTAGTCCTCGCGCAGTCCAGCCTGGCTCAAATTCCGTCGGCCCCGGCGCCTCTCGCCAATCCCGCGGACGCTCGCTTTAAAGACGTGCAGGAGGACTGGACCTCGCCCGCGTTGACGAGCAGCCATCTAATGCCAACCCAGCCGCTCGAATTCATCAACGATTATCCTCACTACACGATGGACCTGCTGCGGGTGCAGTGGCGGTGGGGCGATCCCATCGACCTGTACGTAATCAAACCGAAGGGAGTGAAGAAGCCGCCGGTGATCTTATATCTCTATGGCTATCCCACAGACACGGAGCTATTCCGGCGCGAAGACTACCAGGAACTGGTGACCAGGAACGGCGTCGCTGCCGTAGGCTTTGTTTCCGCGCTCACAGGACAACGTTACCATGATCGTCCGTTGAAGCAGTGGTTCCTCAGCGAACTGCAGGAATGCCTTGCGGCCTCGGCGCATGATGTGCAGATGGTGCTCAATTATCTGTCCACGCGCGGCGATCTCGACATGGATAGGGTTGGCATGTTCGCGCAAGGCTCGGGAGCAAGCATCGCCATCCTGGCTTCGGCGGTCGATCCGCGCATTAAAGTGCTGGAGGCGCTGGATCCCTGGGGCGATTGGCCCGCCTGGATGGCGACTTCTCCCTTCGTGCCCGCGGACGAGCGGCCACAGTGCGTGAAGCCGGATTTCTTAAAGAAAGTAGCCGCGCTCGAACCTGTCGATTGGCTGCCCAAGATTCAACCCAGGAGATTCCGGCTCGACGACGAACTTTTCGACACCAACACACCCAAAGCCGCCAAAGAAAAGTTACGTGCGGCGGTGCCCGCTGGCTCAAGCGTGATGCTTTACAAGAATATGGACGAATTCAAGGCCGCCTTCGAGGACGGCAAGAACCTGCAGTGGATTCAGCTCGAGCTTCGGTCTATTCCGGTGCCCGCGGAAACAAGAGCAAGAGCACTTTCGCGTCCATAACACGGCGTTAAGAATCCGAAAACCTTCAGCATTGAAACGTCTCTCATCCCGGGCTTTCTCATTCCTTGTCGGCCACCTCTGGCGGGACGGCTAGAAATTAACCCGTCCCATTGACATGCCTCTGCTACTTATTATTTGGAGCGCCATTTCCTCGCGCGAGTGCTGAGCTTTCGGCTCCTTAAATTCAGGCACGATTGCCAAAATTCACACCAGCATAACCTCCCGTTAACATGCCTCTGTTATTTGTTACTCGGAAAATATTTCCTCATCGAATCAACGCCCCGCGTTGGCGTTCTGTGCGCACGGGCCAAACCGTATGAACATTGAACTTTCGATCATAAGAACTATAGAGAGGACAACCATATGAATACCAAAGAATGGGCAAGGGCCAGTTGGGCTTCCCTGTTAGCAGCCGCATTGTTGATGCAACCATTCCCGACGCTCGCGGAAAACGCAAAGAGTGCCGGGATTTCCAGCCAAAAAGCGGTTATCGAAATCGCACCGAAGTCGAGTGCTGCAGTTGCCCGCTACATGGTTAGCCCGGCGAGCGAACCGAATCTCGCCCCGGCTCAGAGGCTCGCTCTGATCCAGAAGAACGTCAAATACGTCTTCGTTCTGTACCAGGAGAACCGCTCGTTCGATTCGTATTTCGGGACCTTCCCCGGAGCTGAGGGGCTCTTCAGTCACCCGGCGGCGCAAACGCTAGGCTTCTACCAGTCATTGATCAACACCGATGGCAGCGCGACTACGATTCATCCGTTTCGCATCGGGCCGCAGGACCAGTGCCCGGATTCGACCGTGAACGGGGCGGTCAGCGCGGCTACATGCTATGCATCCGATACCGACGACATCGACCATTCGCATCCGCGCACGGTTGCGAAAATGGACATCAAAGCCGGCGGTCCTCAGATGGACCAGTTCGCAGTCACCGAGGAACTCAAGTACAGTCCGACGGGCAATCCCAGCCTGAAGGCGAAACAGATGGGCGAATTGGCGATGGCTTATGAGGATTGCGACACCATCCCGCTGCTTTGGGGATATGCTCAGAAGTTCGTACTCTTTGACAATATCTTCGAGACCATGACCGGACCTTCAACGCCTGGGAATCTCTCGATTATCGGCGCCCAGAGTGGCCAGACGCAGTGGGTGCGCCACCCCGACCAGGGGTACACGGATAACGGATCTTCCGCTCCCGGTGTCCCCGTGGTGAATGACGACGATCCCTTCTGGGGATCGCCATCCGACCCCACGCCGCCAGCGAACAAAATGCCAGTGAACCCTACCGACTTCCCCGGCTACGGCACGCAAATCAACCTGACGTACGCGACCATTCCACTGACGCTCGCGGGCGGGAACTTGCAAAACGTGGTCAAGTCGGATACTAACGCCGCGGATCTGGATGACGTAGCGGACGATGTGAACTTCATCTCGTCGCTCAACCAGGCGACGGTGCCCTTCGGTTGGTACGAAGAAGGCTACGACAAGGAACCAACCGATCCCGGTCCGGTGGACGCCAGCGGGACACACGCGTCCTATATCACTCACCACAATGGACCGCAGTATTTCGGCTATATTTCCAACAACCCGAAGATGCGCAGCCAGCTTCATGGACTTCAGGATTTTTTCACTGCCCTCGATCAGAAGGCGCTTCCGAAGCAGGGCGGCGTGTTTTACGTCAAGGGTGGCTATCAGAACATCTTCAATCTGAAGCCGGCGGATCCGGACACGACGGTGCAAAAGAATTTCCTCGGCGACGATGACCATCCAGCGTATTCGGATGCTCAGATCAGCGAAGCCATGGTCGCCGAAGCCATCAACAAGATCGCCGCGAGTCCATATTGGTCGCAAAGCGCGATTATCGTGACTTGGGACGACTCGGAAGGCGACTACGACCACGTTGCGCCTCCGCTGCGCAATTACGGCCCGGATAATAGCTTGATCAGCAATGGCCCTCGGGTTCCCTTACTGCTGATTTCGCCGTACGCTCGCACCAACTACGTTGCCCACGCACAGGGGAGTCATTCTTCGGTAGTGAAGTTCATCGACGCCGTGTTCAATCTGCCACCGCTGGCGAAACTGCCGGATGAATTGAGCGCACGCAACAAGGGCGAGAAAGAATTCGGACAAAAAAATCTGGGCCCGGAAGATGCGATTACCGCCGGCATCACAGATCTGCTCAGCGCTTTTAGTCCGTCGCGACTGAGTGGCAAGGCGGCTCCGTTGCCGCCGGACTACGTGACGGTTCCCGAAGCGCTTATCCAAACCCTGCCCCAGGCCTGGGGTTTCGCCGGTTGTCAGTACGTAGGAATCACGACTACCGATCGTCAACAAGGAATCACAAACTCGGTTCCCAGCGACTTCAACCCGCGGCCCAAGACCAATCCGAACTAACGGCTCGCGACTGGTTCGGGCTGGCGTCCCACGCCAGCCCGGACCTACACTCTCGACGACCCGCAACGGGCCACTGTTGTCAATTGGACAGTTGAAATTCTGATTCATGGCGAAGAGAGCGGTGTGACGCAGGCGAATCTGGCAGAAATGAAGGTGAAGATGAGCGACGACCCGGTCGTCCGGCGTCTCCCTGCCGTTCAGCGTGGATATGGTCAATTGGCCAGATGTCTGATGTTTATGGAGAGGTTGTAACTGACGAAATGACCTGCGCTGCCAACAAGGTGGCTGCGTTGGCGCTTAACGGCACGGAAAGCGGCGCGGAACCAACCTCAAGTCATTGAAAACTGGCGGAGAGGGTGGGATTTGAACCCACGATACCCGTTAAGGTATGTCCGCTTTCGAGGCGGATCGTTTCAACCGCTCACGCACCTCTCCGCGTCGGACGACATCGATTGCTGACCCGCTTCTGTGGGACCAGCCTGTGGGTGACGAGCGCGCGTGACCAGCTTGCGAACGACCAACCACCCGAGTTTAACGGCGGCTTCGAAAAAACTCCTGCAGGATCTCGGCCGACCTTCCCGCCAGGACTCCTCCGCGTATTTCCATCCGGTGATTCAGGCCAGGATGATTGATCACGCTCAGTACCGAATGCACCGCTCCCGCCTTGGGATCATCCGCACCGTACACCAGACGTCGGATGCGAGCATGAACCAACGCCCCCGCACACATCGCACACGGCTCAATTGTAGCAAACAGTTCGCAGTCGCCCAGACGGTGATTACCTAGGTTTTGCCCGGCTGAACGCAGCGCGATGATCTCGGCGTGCGCGCTTGGATCGTTGTCCGTCAGGTTGCGATTCCAGCCTCGTCCGATGATGCGTCCGCGATACACCACCACCGCTCCGACTGGCACTTCTCCAGCTTCAAGCGCGCGCTCCGCCGAGCGCAGCGCTTCTTCCATCCAGATCTCATCGGAGCCCAGGTCGTTGGGCGCTGGCGCGCTATGGTCATCAAGGCCCTGTCGAGCAGGATCCTGTTGATCGGACGAAGATCGCTCAGAAGAAGACAGTCATCATCACCAGTGGCTGGTTGCCACAGAGCCAGCTTCAGCGGCTCATCATCACCAAGGCGAGTTTACGCGAATTGGCGAATCCGCGAGGTTTCGAATTTCAGCGCACCATCTCCGAGCCGGCAAAGAAAACAAATGCCGATGATTCCCTCGGTGTAGGAAATTCATTTCTCTCGAGCGGAAGATCGTGGGCAAAGCAGCAAGGTAACGTAGCATCCGTAATCCCATGGAGTTACGGTTTGGCAATTATCGTAACCATCTATCGGATCATAGAGTTGCACGGAATTCCTCAATCGACCCAGCAAGTCCAAAACGGCACGACGCTTGCACTTCCCCAAGGTGCGGCAGGTGCCGGTCGGCGGAAAGCATCTGCCCGAAGGGGAACGATGAAAAACATCCAGAAAGCTTCGATCGCTGCCGCGTTTGCCTTGTCGCTCTCGGCGGGTGCATTCGCTCAGGCCGGATTTAGCGTCGTGCCCATAAAGGGTTCGAGTGCTTCCGCTTTGACAGCCATCAATAACTCAAGCCAGGTTCTCGCCAACGCGGGCACAAGTTCTTCGTACGATGTTTCCATATGGAGCCGCGCTACGGGTTTCAACGCTCTCAACCTGACGGGAATGAACAGTGGCGGCGCCGCCATCGATAATTTCGGTGACGTGGTGGGCGCGGGCGATCCAAACAGTTCCGGCATCCTGCAAGCCTTCATCTGGCAGCCCTCTACCGGTGTGCAATGGCTGGGTTCGCTCGGAGGCGGATTGAGCGCCGCCAGCGGAGTCAATGACGATGGCGCAGTCGTCGGACTTTCCTACACCTCAGCCAATACGCAGCACGCATTTCTTTGGACCCGGGATGGTGGCATGCAGGATCTGACGCCCGCTCTCACCAGCATCGGCGGCGCTACGGCGGTGTCAATCAATTCCTTCAATCAGGTGGTGGGTTATTACTTTCCGAATGGGAGCAAGACCACGCTTGGCTTCCTCTGGACCGAGCAAGGCGGGTTGCAGGACTTGGGCACCGCGGGCACGCTGGCGCTCGCCATCAACGACTCCGGCACGGTAGTCGGCCAAGCGCCCAATGCTCAGGGATACAAGCATGCGTTCTCCTGGACCGAAGGCAGCGGAATGACCGACCTCGGTACCCTGGGTGGCGCCGCAAGTTCCGCTCTCGGAGTCAACAATAAAGGATGGATCGTAGGCACCTCGCTGACAAAAGCAGGAAACGGTGTTCTCCGCGCATTTCTGTGGACGCCGTCGGCGGGCATGCAAGACCTTACTACGCTGGCAGCTATCGCGAAATCGCTTCAGCCGCAATCCGTGCAGGTCAATGATTTCGGCGTGATCGTCATCTCGACCAGCGCAGGACTATCCATCCTGAGTCCGAAGATGAATGCGACGATCGCTTCCTCGGCAAACCCCTCCACATTGGGACAGTCCGTCACCTTCACGGCAACCCTCTCGTCGATCGCCGGACCGCCTCCCGACGGCGAGATGGTCCAGTTCACCGCTGGCGGAAAGTCGCTGGGATCGGCACCGCTCAGCAACGGAATTGCGCAGCTCACAACTTCTGCTATCGCGGTTGGTTCGCATATGGTCACCGCGAGTTATAGCGGCGACGCCAACTATCTTCCAAGCACCTACCAGGCTCTGAAGCAGACAGTGAATAAATAGTTCTTCGCCGAGGCGCCTGCACTCGTTGGCTCAGCGGTGCGGAGGCTCACATTGGCAGCCATCCCGTCCGTGGTATTCTAGTTCCGTCATGGGAATGACCGAGGTATTACGAAAAGTCTTTCTGTTGGATCTGATCCAGGGACTTGGGGTGACGTTCCGCTACCAGCATCCCAGGGAAATCTATACCGAGCAGTATCCGCTGGAGCGCCCGCAGGTGGCAGAACGCTATCGGGGAGCCCCGCGCCTGAATGTTAATCCCGACACAGACGAGACTCTTTGCATCTCCTGTGATCTCTGCGCCCTCGCTTGTCCGGAGCACCTGATCGTAGTGTCCAGCGAGCGCAACGAAAAAACCCGCCGCAAGGAACTCACCAACTTCACCTACGATCTGAGCCGCTGCATGTTCTGCGGCCTGTGCGAGGATGCCTGTCCGACCGACGCCTTGGAACTGACACAGGATTTCGAACTGGCGAACTACAATCGCGAAGACATGATTTGGGATCGCGAGATGCTTGAAAAAGGTCCGCTCCCGGTCGTCTACAAGAAGTAATCGTACCTAAAGTTCCTTCTTACGTGTCTTCCCAGAAAACAGCGGCGCGCCCCAGGCTCCCGCGGCCAGCAAGGCTCCGAATAAAATGACCGCGTCGATGCTGGCGCGTCCCTCGGGCGACCAGTACACATCTCGCAGATTCAGCCACAGCGCAAATTCATCCAGCGTGAGTGCAGCGCCCACGCCGTAGAGAACCGACAACAAGCGGCCCGCCAGAAGCGACGAGGATCCCCTCCCGACTCCGATCTCGGCCAGCCACGCGTAGCCAACCGCCAGCAGAATGACGATGCCAAATACCAGGTGGTGCACATGGCGGCCGTGCATGATGACGAAGTGAAAAGGAGGGATATCGTGCGTGATGCAGTACACTACTCCGCGCACGCCGCCAAAGGTGAGAAAGAAACTGACCGTAGCGATGAAAAGCCGCCGTCGCGGGCGGTCCGGAATCCGGTCATGCAATAAAGCGCCGAGCCCAGTGCGGTGCAGAAGCAGCAGCATCAACGCCGTGCCTGAAACCGCCAGCAGCAGGATGAACCAGGTGTAGGCCATGACGGATTAAAGCATAGAAGATACGTAGTAGTGATAGGAAGATTGTGTGGGCGGCTAAGATCCTGCGCAACGCAAAACCTGGGCACACCACAAAAAGTTACTTCCCCGCGTAGGTGCGCGGCGAGCCGATGCCGGTGCACTCGTCAAAACCGGCAGAGCAAAGCGAATTGCCTTGCGTGATGTCGAAGAAGTCGGCCCCGTACTCAGTTGGGTTCGCCAACTCGTTATACATCATGGTGAGTTCAGCCACGCTTCCCTTCGCCTTATGAGCCGCGGCATTCACAATGCCTGCGAAGGTAGGTGACGACCAACTGGTGCCGCCAACCGAACGCCAGCCTCCCTGGACGTAAATCGCCGCGCAGCAGAAATTGGAGGCCACGTCCGGATATCCGCGTTGCGTCCCGACTACGCCGGAGACGCCGTTCTGATAGCTCGGTCTGGGTTCATACGAGCTAAGGTCGCCACCGCCGGCGCTGTAGTAAGCCTCATTTACAAAATTACCGTTCTGATCGCGCTTGAAGTATGTGCCTCCCACCGCAACCACGTTGGGAGACGCACCCGGGTAAATACTTACGCCCAGGCCCGAGTCGCCGGCGGCTGCGAAAAAAACAACTTTCTTGTTCGTAAAGTATTTGTCCCACCCGAGTTCCTGGCTGACCTCCGGGTCGCCCCAGCTCATGCTGACCACGCCGCCTCCCGCCGCGGCCACGAGCCTTGCGGCTAGTGCTACCGCTGACCAGGTCGGGTCGGTATTCACTTGCGCGGATTCCACCAGATAGATTTTGGCCTGAGGAGCCATGGCATGAGCCCACTCGATGTCTAACGCCTCCTCAACGATCCAATCCGAGTACACCGGAGGCTTCTTCTTGCCGGGCCAGGTAACCGTAAGGTCAGCGGGCGGGATTCCGTAGTAAGTCGAGAATGCTGCGAGGTCGGAGGCTGCAGTCGGATAGTCGCCCGCATCGACGATCGCAATCGCGCCCCATCCGCTAGTGGGCACAGCGGTGCTGGTGGCGATTGGGCAACCCGCCGGTCCACTCACCAGCTGATACACACAGGCGATTGAACCCGGCGTCTCGTCGCTCGCAGACGGGCCGCTTGTCGGAGCTTCAGAGTCAACGAAGAAATAATTGGTGTGATGACGGCCTGCTACCGGAATGCTGGATGCCGGATAGATAATCGTGTGCCCATTGAAAGTCGAGACTTGACGCGCTTGCGCAGAGGCGGAAGAAGACATCGCAGCCAGAAGAAGAGCAATCCCGATGGTCGTAACTCCGATGGACATCATCACGGCACTGAGGGCAGATTTCCAGGGAATGTTTCATTCATCGGCTCCTGTGATTGTCGGGAGGCTGTTGTCGCTAATCATGACGGTCGTGCCGCGCAAAAGCAAGCTCAAAAGGCGCGCGGGGAGCGGGTTAAGCAATCCTTTGTAACCTGCGGAGGCGGGCCGCGGCGCCCAAATTCTGCGGCTCTAATCGCTTACGAGAGCAGCGGACGATCCCACCCACGCCATATTCTTGTTTTGATCGACGCCCATCATCAGGCCTCGGCCCATGCGCACGATTGTCAGAACGGGACGCAACTCGTCAAGCCACACATACATGATGCGCAGTTCGACCTTTGTCATCCCGTGCGGAGTTTCGACTACTGGAGTGAAGTTCAAGCGCTCCTGCAAAATGTATTCGCTTCGTTTGCGGCGGGAATCGCGTCGATATCTCTTCGCGACGGCGCAATGACCACGCCTAAGCCGGCAAAAGAGTAGAGTGGCTTCAAGACAAAGTTTTCCAGATCGGCGGGCACTTCAGTCAGTTGATCGAGAAACCAGGTCCGCGGTACGGACGGGTGCTTGAGGTAAGGAATGGAATACTTGCTGATGCGGAAATACCAGTTCGGATGCCCCGCCCATTCGACATCCAGGTCATCGCGAAAATCAAACGGCAACGCGATGCCCTTGCGTTCAAGCTCATCCACGATGGCGCGATTGTAGATGCGCTCGATCGGAACCTGCTTGCCGCCTTCGTCATAGAAGAGCCGACGTCCCTGCTTGCGGATCTTCGTGATGCACACGGTGCGAATTCCGAGCAGTTTCTCCGTCAGCAGAAAATCGGGCCGCGTCTTCTGCTCTTCGGGGTGTACTTCCATCAGGATGACATTGGCAGGATCGTGTCCGGCGACAATCGCCTCCTGAAGAAGCTGCTTGTAAGACGAAGCATCAAGCCCGCTCAAATAGTAGCGGAGCTTTGTATCCAGCCCGAACACGTCCATGTAAGCCTGCGCCAACACGGGCTGATACGCGTAGAGGGAAGGGAAGGCCTGCAACTCGACGAGCTTGGGTCGCAACTCGCCGGCGGCATCCCGCACCAGCCCGAAGTCGACCTGAATGAACATGGGATGCGGCGCTTCATTGGGCACACGGAAGCGCGCGGGGATGGAGGCTTCTGACAGCTTTATGATATTCGGGATTGTCGACGAGTTGGCGGATCAACGTCTTTGCCGTCTTCGCACATGCGGTCGACGAGCGTGCTGGGGAAAAAGCAGGGCGTTTCGCAAAGCGCGAACGGGAATTTCCATTCCGCAGCGTGCGGTCATTTCGCGGCGCATGCGGTCGTATTTTTCCTGGGTGAATGCGAGTTGAAGGATTGCCGATAGGAAGGGATCATATTGCTCGTGAGCAGGCCATAGATGTTACGGCCTGACAAACGCTTGAGGGTGACTGCGTAAAACCTCTATCTTCTGCCATTGCAGAAGAACAACCATCCATAGAACGGTAGTCGTGACAATCGTCGGCTGTGAAACACGATGAAAATGTGCATCGCTCCGACTCGCCATGGTCCAGTAAAGGATCGATCCGACGGAAATACAGTACCCTCTGGTTGTAGTGCTAGCCGTTCTCAATGGGAAGAAGCAACACGTCGGAGGCAAGAATCCTATGATGGAAGTTAGCTTGCGATCCATGAACCCGTTGTAAATCGTCTCACCGAAGTTGCTCTCGTAGTTTCGTCTGCAGACCGGTGCTAAGCAGATGAACTCTAAGCTTCGATCAGGAACTGGCCGGCGCGCATGATCTGCTCGTCGTCGGCCCAGATGTCGAACTTGCGGCCCACTACGTCTATATGCGTCGACGAATACCACTCGGCGCCAGTATGGGCTCCGTAGGGATTTCCGAAGGCGATGTGTACGCCGGGATATTTTTCATCCTGCAAAATTTGTCCGATTACGTCTTTCAACTCGATGTTGGTGCCGATGGCAAACTCGCCGACGCGGTCGCTGTTCTCGTCGGTGTGGGTGTAGGCCCAGAAGTCGTCTTTCAATTCTTTGTTTGCGGAGTGCGCTTCGATCAGGCGATTGTTCTTCACTTGAATGGTCAGTGGGGCTGACTTCAAATCGCCGAACTTCGCGCACAGATAATCTCCCACCACGCCATCGATCACGAACCTGCCATTTACTTCGCCCGGCGTCGTGAAAACTTCGCCGCCCGGCAAGATTGCCCCACTTCTCTGTGCTGATAATGCCGCTCGTCTTCACCCAGCGATAATTCGGATTCACATCCGCGACCAGATCCGTGCCGGCAGCGGTCTTCGCGCGAATCTGTTTGGCGGCGCGCACCCGCTCGACAACCTTCGAACTCAAGCGGTCGACCTTCAGAAAATCCGCGCGCATGCCTTCCAGCATGATCTGCTTATTGATGTTGACCATGTGGGCGTGGCGGATCTTGCGGCGGTTCACGATGTCGGTCATCTGCATGCGCGACTTCAGTTCGTTAGTCTGCGCCTGCACGGCGAAGATGCTGACCTGGCTGGTCTCAAGATCGGCGGCGATCACCTGCGGAAAATCCGTCAGGGGACGCGTTGCCACATCCTCCAGCACCCAGGAGCGATACGGGCAGCCCACTGCTTCCAGTTCGCGCACCAGCGCGGCCGCGATTTCCAGACTTGCTTCGTCCGTGATAACGGTCACTTTTTCGGCGGGCTCTACGCGCAGGCACACGCGCACAGCGTTGCGCGCGCCGGGCGACAGTTGGGGATCAAAAGGCAGGTTATTCAGTTGTCGGTTGGATTGTGGATCGGTATCTATCAAATTCATTAGACGGCCTTGGCGGTGGGTATGTGATCGGCTTCGTTTTCATCTTCATCGACGCCCACCTCTGTCTCCTCAATGATGTAATCGACCACCGCTTTCATGTCGCCGGTCTTCTGATACACCTGCAATTGGCGGTCGGCGCCCGTGCCCATTTTCATGATCTCGCGGATGTACTCGACCTCCTGGCGCGAATCGAGTTCGTCGAGCACGTCATCAACAAACGCCAGATATTCTTCGATGAGATCGCGCTCCGGCACTTCCATCTGCTTGCCGAAGTCGATCAGCTTTCCGTTGATGCCGTAGCGCGCCGCCCGCCACTTGTTTTCCATGAGCAGGGATTTGCGGTAGAGCCGGAATCCCTGGTTCTGGGCATAGAGCTTGTACAGTTTGGCGACCGTCGCCTGGATGAGTGCAGCGAGGGCGATGGTCTCCTCGACGCGCATGGGAATATCGCAGACGCGGAATTCCAGGGTGTCGAAGAACGGATGCGGCCGGATATCCCACCAGATTTTTTTCGCGTTATCGATCGAGTTGGTCTTGACCAGCAGCTTGATGTAATTTTCGTATTCGCCCCAGCTCGGAAAATAATCCGGCAGGTTGGTGCGCGGAAACTTGTCGAATACCTTGCAGCGATAGGATTTCAGACCTGTGTCCATGCCCAGCCAAAACGGTGAATTCGTCGACAGCGCCAGAAGGTGCGGCACAAAATAGCGCGCGTGATTCATCAGGTGGATCGCCGTCTCGCGATCTTCCACGCCGACGTGCACGTGCAGCCCGAAGATGAGATTCGCGCGGGCCACCAGTTGCATGTCCTGTACGATGTTTTTGTAGCGGTCGTCGGGTGTGACTTCCTGCAATCTCCAGTCCGCAAAAGGATGGGTTGCGGCTGAGGCCAGCTGAAGGCCATTTTCGCGCGCCAGCCGGATGATCTCCCGCCGCAGCTTTTTCAGTTCGTCCTTCGCATCCTTTATATTGGCGCAGACCGAGGTGCCCACCTCGACCACCGACTGGTGCATTTCCGCCTTGACGCGCTCCTGCAGAACCAGCTTGCCCTTCTCGATAATCTCGGCGTGAATATGCGAGCGCAGATCCCGGGTTTCGGGATCGACGGTCTGGTATTCCTCTTCAATTCCGAGCGTGAAAGTTGGTTTCATCGATGCACCCGCGGCCACCAGGCGCGGAGCCTCTGGCGAAAGTCCTATTAGTATACAGAATTGGTGCGGTGGTTATTGAGAAAGATGGATGTCACGAGTTACCCGCGAGCGAGGCGAACGCTACTGAGGGGATGTTGAGGTTCCACGATGCGCGAATCGGCAATCCAAATTTACTTCGGGCCGTTCAAGAATGCGGCCCAACGAAGTTCCTTCACGGGATTCGCGCCGCTGAGCGCTTTCTTCACGGCCATTTCGGCGACTGCATCCACTACCCACTCGAAATTCTGCTGGCCCACTGACGTTACTTCGGCATCGGGCGCGGGATTCATGAAGTCGATCGCATACGGGACGCCATCTTCCACCGCAAATTCGACCGTGTTCAAGTCATAGCCGAGCGCGCGGCACAATGCCAGCGCATCCTTCTCGATTCGCTCCTTCAACTTTGGCGGGGGCGCGGGGTTTCCTTTTACATAGCGCTCATGAAACGGAGCCTTCGGGTCGTACTTCATCATGTGCACTTTCTCCTGCCCCACGACATAGCAGCGGTAATAGTCCTCGAATTCCACTCCGTGCTGCAGCGTCATGCAGAGATCGCCGGTCTGGTTGTAGTAGTGAAAGAACTCTTCCGGTGAGTGGATTTTGTAGACGTGCTTCCAGCCGCCGCCCGAGTAGGGTTTGAGGAACGCCGGGAAGCCGACATAGGCGAAGAGTTCGTCCCAGTTCAGCGGGTAGATCAGGTTGCGCATCGACTTGTCAGTGGTATCGGGCGGATGCGTGTGATGCGGCAGGATCACCGTGGGCGGAATCGCCACGCCCATTTTGTGCGCCAGCGCGTAATTGAAAAACTTGTCGTCCGCGGTCCACCAGAACGGATTGTTGACGACGATCGTGCCCTGCAGCATGGCGTTCTTGAGATAGGCGCGGTAGAAAGGGATATCCTGCGAAATGCGGTCGATGATGACGTCGTACTTCTTTGGCTCATCCATGCGGATGCCGCCGATCTTGACGAACTCGGCAGTGACGCCGTCGACCTTCATTGCGTTGATCTTCTCGACCAATGCGGGCGGGAAGGTATTTTCCATTCCGAAGAGGATGCCGATTTTCTTCACGTCACTTCTCCTTCATCTGCCATCTATGAAAAATATTTCTGCGCCATTCTCTGCCACAGCGGCCAGTCGTGCTTGCTGTTATCGCCATAAATATCCAGCCAGTGCGGGATGCCTTTGGCGTGCATGATGCCCGACATCTTGACGTTTGCGTCCAGACACATGTCCCAATCCGCCGTTCCCAGCACGATTTTCATCTGCCGGATACGGCTCAGGAGCCAGTCATCGCCCAGATTGGGCAGGTAATCCGGGGGATTATTGAAATAAACATTGTCATCATAGTAACCGTCGAGAAAACTCTTGATGTCGAACGAGCCGCTCATGGGCACGCACGCGGAGACGAGATCGGGATGGCGCAGGGAAAAATTCAGAGCGTGATAGCCGCCAAAACTGCATCCGGTGACCGCGATCTGCGGAGCCCAGTTCTTGAACTTGAGATATGGCAGAAATTCATTGACGATATAGCGCTCGTACTGCACGTGCCGCCAGATGCGCGAGCCCGGATGCGACGCTCTTGTTGTACCAACTCTCGCCATCCACACTGTCCGGGCAGAATACCTGCAACTGTCCCGCATCGATTTTCCCGGCCAGCGCGCGGATCATGCCCGCGTCTTCATACTCAAAAAACCGTCCCATCGAGGTGGGGAAGACCAGGATCGGCTGGCCGGCGTGGCCAAAGACCAGCGACTCCATGTCGCGGCCGAGTTCGTGGCTGTAGTGCTTGTAATATTCGCGGTTCATGCGCGCGAGGATTGTACCCGAAACTCTCGGCGTTCAGCAGCCCGCGTGCTGCGCACGGCCGATGACGCGCAAGGTCGTGAGCATTCCGATCTCACTCTTTGAAGCCGCGCTCTGATATAGTGTGCGCGCGTTTGCAGAGAGGTTTCCAATCTCCGACTGGGAGGATTCGAAATGTCAATACTGGCGTGGATCGTTCTGGGATTAGTGGCAGGGTTCATCGGAAGCAAGATCGTCAACAAGTCGGGCGAAGGCTTCTTCCTCGACATCATCCTGGGAATCGTGGGGGCAGTGGTTGGAGGATGGCTCTTCAGTACCTTTGGCGCATCGCGCGTGACCGGCCTGAATATTTACAGCCTGGTGGTAGCTGTGATCGGTGCGATTATCGTGCTGGTCGCTTACCACGCCATCAAGAAGGCAGTCTGACCCGGCGAACGGCCGATTGTGGGCGGGGCGATACCACCCGCCCGCTGGTCGTCTGGAGTCCTTCCCATCGCGCCGGGCTACGAGAGCGGGGGCAGTACTCGCGGATTGATTCCCAGAAGCTTCAGTTTCGATTGCAGTGTGGTTCGCTTCAATCCCAGTCGCGCCGCGGCTCCGTGCAGGCCACTGATCTGTCCGTGACTTTGTCGCAGGGCTTGCAGAATGTGTTCGCGCTCCTTGGCTTTCAGGGTGTCATCTTCGTTGCCGCTTTTCTCGGTGGCTGTCGGCCGCAATTCCCCGAGCGGCGCCGCCAGCACAGATCCGTTCGTCAGGATTACCGAACGCTCGACAAAGTTCTCGAGCTCCCGGATATTGCCCGGCCAATCCCATCCGGTCAATGTGGTCATCGTTTTCTTCGGAATGCTGGTGATCGATTTGTTCAACCGCCGGGAGCACTTCTGCACAAAATGCTCCACCAGCAATGGGATATCGTCTCGCCGCTCCCGTAACGGCGGCAGATGGATGGGAAATACATTCAGCCGGTAGTACAGATCGCTGCGAAATTCGTTTTCTTGCACACTTTCGGCCAAATCGCGGTTGGTGGCTGCAATCAAACGGAAGTCCGATCTGAGCGTTTGCGTTCCGCCCAGCCGCTCGAACTCGTGATCCTGCAGAACCCGCAGTAACTTCGGCTGCAGTTCCAGGGAGATCTCGCCAATCTCATCCAGGAACAGGGTGCCCTTGTCGGCCAATTCCAGGCGTCCAATCTTTTTGCTGACCGCGCCGGTGAAAGCACCTTTTTCGTTTCCAAATAACTCGCTTTCCAGCAGCCCGGACGGAATCGCCGCACAATTCGTTTTGATGAATGCATTGCCGGACCGCTGGCTCCGCCGGTGAATGGCCCGGGCCACCAGTTCCTTGCCCGTTCCGGTTTCGCCAAGCAGCAGCACCGTGGCGTCGCTGGTCGCCACTTTGGCCACACTTTCCATTACCGCCTTCAACGCCGGGCTCTGACCGATGATGTCGTGAAACCCGAATTCGGTGTCGATTTCCTGCTCCAGATAGAGCTTTTCTTCGGTCAGTCTTTCTTTCGCTTTCCGCAGCTCTTCTTCCATCCGCTTGCGCTCCGTGATGTCGTGGCAAGTACCCATTAGGCGCACGGTTGTCCTTGTCCATCGTGAAAAATCTTCCAGTGCTCCTCCAGGACTTTGACACGGCCGTCTGCCATGACGATCCGGTATTCGACCGTGGAAGGCGCGCCTTTTTCGAGCGAAGCCTCAAAGGCTGCATCCACTTTCGCACGATCCTCGGGATGAACAAGTTCCACAAAGCCTGGACGACTGGGGTGAAAATGAGAGGGGTCAGTCTCAAAGATGCGGTGTGTCTGCTCGGACCAGGTTATGTCAAGACCCGGCAACTCGGTTTCCCAACTGCCTACTTTTGCCACCGCCTGGGCCTCGATCAAGCGGGCGCGTTCTATCTCCAATTGCTCTGCGATCTTCTGCTGCTCCCGCTCACTGGTTCGGAGGGCTTCTTCGGCTTGTTTGCTCTCGGTAATATCCTTCATAACGCAGGCAATGCGGTCGATTCCGGCGGGACCTTCAATCGGCAAGTAGGTAATGGCTAAGTTCTCTATTGCCAATTCCCGGGTACTCGTACTTCATCTCATAATCGACGACATTGCCGCGAAAAGCCTCATCCAGCTTTTCCTTGATCTTCGTTTCATAGGAGTTAGGGTGCAGGAATTCCGTCAGATGTCGCCCAACTACCTGCTCTTTTGTCATTCCTCGAGGACGCAAGAACGCCCGGTTCGCGATCACGTAGCGATGGTCGCGGCTGACTACCACAATCATCTCTGCCAAACTTTCGACTACTCTCTCGTATTCCTGAAGCCGATCCGTGCGAAGTTTTCGTTGAGTGATGTCGCGCGACACCGCCACGATATAATCACTGTCGAGTTGCGCGCGTTTCAGGTTTACTTCCACCGGGAAAGGGTTCCATCCTTGCGCCGGTGCATGCACTTTCCAGGATTACGAATCCTTTTTCCCGCATCTGTTCCCGCACCCCCGCCACCGAATCTCTGGTGATGTTGGGGTTGACGTCGAAAATCGTCATGGACGAAAGTTCATCCCGGCTATATCCCAGTTGTGCGCACTCCGTTTCATTCACATCGAGGAAACGCAGCGTCTCCGGATCCACTACTTCAATCGCGTCGTTCGATTGGTCCAGCAGCGATCGAAAAAGCCGCAACTCGCGGACCGCCGCTTCCTGCTCGCGCGCCTTCTGCATCAGCTTTTCGTTCGCCTCCCGCAGGGCCCTCTCGGCCAGTATGCGGTCGGTAACATCGTGCGCAATCACGCGCACTACCGGTGTCTCCACCCCTTCGGTTAATAGAGTGCTGTGATATTCCCAAAACTGCCGCTCGCCGGTTCGCGGTATCACGGCCATCACGCCATGTGCCTGGCCCATGCGCTCGACGTCGCGCAGATAGACGTCGAACTGATCGCGGAATTTTGGATCGATCAAATCCCGCAGCGGAGTCTGCAGGATTTCTTCCGTGGTGTAGCTCAGCAGCCGGCCTGGAACCGGATTGACCGACAGGAGCCGGCCTTCAGGTCATGGACACACAACAAGTCTCGGCTGCGTTCGACCAGATCGCGATCCGAGTCTGTGCTTCCTGCCAAATTCAAACGATTGTGGTGAGACGTGAGTGGCTGTGAATCAACTGAGCCCGGCTTGGATTCCCCCGAGTGCAACGGCATAGCCCCTTCCAATTCCCGCCGTCTAGGAGCGACATTACCCTGACTCGGCCAGATCAACGTTCCTAGACGAGCGCCCTGCAACAATTCACAGTGACCAGAGGTCGCTTCCCCTCACTCCTATGCTCCGCCTTTCACCCCAAAATCGCAAGTCCGGGGGTCACATATTTCCACTAAAATTCCCAATTTGGATTTGCCCCGGTGCGGTCACGGCACTAGCATGGACATTTACCTGGGTGTAGTGCGTCAAACATATCGACATTCATGAGTCGCCGGTTTCCTCTGTGATCCGGCTCTGTGATTAAAGCCTTTGAACTCCTCACCGGGCACCATGGATCGGAATCACCGAACACCTGCTGGACGATGCAACTGCTCCTGTTTTTTCAATAACTTACACTTCCATTCCCTGCATCCTTTCACCACTTAACCTGCTTTTTCACCCTCTCCCTGCCCGATGCGTGCATAAACAATCGCAACTTCAATAGGATAACCGTGGGCCGTTCCACGCATCGAAGCTTCCAGGTTTTCATCGTGGAACATCGATTGTTCAACTTTCCCGTGCGCAAGATCGCGGGGAAAGTTCTAACTCCCAAGTGGAGGAAAGCGAGAGCAGAATGCATAAGCCGATCAAATACGTTGAGAAAGCGGTCACAATAGCCGCCGCTGGCGCTTGGGCGGTTTTTGAACGCCTGAACCGCGTCGCTCCCAATGCGTCGCCGACTCCGAAATGGTCCGATAAGCCCCTGCTCAAGTCGTGGGAGAAGTCCAAGCCGCCGCTAGGCTGGCCACGCACGACCGACTCGCTTTGCCCGAAGTGTGTGCCGGAGATTCGGCAGCAGATTCTCGACGGCCACCTTCCCTATGACGTTCTGATGAACGAAAAAGTAGGCGAGATCAAGGCTCA
This sequence comes from uncultured Acidobacteriaceae bacterium, assembly GCA_963709055.1. Lineage (GTDB taxonomy): Bacteria > Acidobacteriota > Terriglobia > Terriglobales > Acidobacteriaceae > Acidiflorens. Next base: position 349,967 of record CAVPUZ010000010.1, on the reverse strand, counting down.
GATCGTCGAAAAAGACGGCAAAATCTGGATGGTTAAAGACTGCCCGAAGCATGGTCACTTTGAAGACCTGATGTCCATTGACCCGGAATTTTCGCAGCATCTGGAGGAAGTTTTCCCAGGCCGCGACATCAAGGCCCACAGCGACGAGCATCTTCACCATCACGGCTCTTCCACCGTGAAATATGGCCGCGGCTCGGTGCTGACCGTCGATCTCACCAACCGCTGCAACATGATGTGCGATCCCTGCTTCATGGACGCCAATCAGGTCGGCTTCGTTCACGAACTGACATGGGAAGAAATCAAGACCGTCCTCGACAACGCCATCACCATCAAGCCGCGCCGCCAGATGTCGGTGCAGTTCTCCGGCGGCGAGCCGACGCTCTCGCCGTACTTCCTCGACGCCATCCGCTACGCCCGCAAAGTAGGCTACAACAGCGTGCAGGCGGCAACCAACGGCATCGAATTCGCCAAGAGCTTCGAGTTCTGCCAGCAGGCGGTCGAAGCCGGACTCCGCTACGCCTACCTGCAATTTGACGGCATCGGCAACGCCGCCAACTCGCACCGCGCGGTCGGCAACCTGTTCGACGTGAAGCTCAAGGCCATCGAGAACCTGCATAAGGCCGGATGCGAGATCGTCCCCGTCATCACCATCATCAACGGCATCAACAACGAGCAGGTCGGCAAGATCATCCAGTTCGCGCTCGATAATCCGAAGACGATCAGCTTCCTCAGCTACCAGCCGGTCAGCTTCACCGGACGCGACGAAGCCATCACCGACGACCGCCGCCAGGCGCAGCGCTACACGCTGGCGCACCTGGCGCACGACGTAAAAAATCAGACCGGCCTCGGCGAACCCGCCCGCGACTGGTTCCCGATCAGCTTCATGTCCACCTTTAGTGACTGGGCCGATCTGCTGCACGCGGGCGACGCTAACAACGACTGGGGCCAGCTCTCCTGCGGATGCCATCCCAACTGCGGCACCGGCATGGCGGTCATGATCGACAAGGAGACCAAGGAAGCCGTTCCCGTCACCGCGTTCCTCAAGGGCGATCAACTGGGCAAAGACATCGCCAAGGTGAATGACGGCGCGCGCAGCAAGTTCCTCACCGGCCTCGGCATGGCGCTGCTGCTGATGAAGAACTACGATCCGTTCAAGTCGCCGAAGCACTTCAAGATGATGGATCTGCTGCGGAAGTTCGACAAGAACTACAACATCACGGGCAAGAACTACGGCAAGGTCGGTCCGGACCGCACCATCGACGACGTGATGAAGCGCCGCCAGAACGACCGCTGGAACTTCCTCTTCATCGCCGGCATGTGGTTCCAGGACCTGTTCAACTACGACTTCCGCCGCACCGAGCAGTGCATCATCCCCTACGCCACGCAGGAAGGCGAGATCAGCTTCTGCGCCTACAACACGGGCGTCGGCTGGAGGAACATCATCGAGAAGATGCACATGACGGCTACGCTCACCAAGTGGTACGAAGAGCACGGCCGGCATGAGATCTTTGCGGGCGGCAAGAAAGTCAACGTTCCCGCCAAAGAAGAGCAGGAGTATCTCCGCCTGCGCGAAGAGATCGTGACCAACGAAGTGCAGCACGATCTCGATAAACTCGGCATCGCAAAGACGGCGCGCGAAGAGAAGACGCGAGCCCGCGATGCGAAGCTGGCGGCCGGGCAGGCCGGACAGGCGCGTGGGGCGGAGAAGAACGATCCCGCCTACGACGCCCGCATGGCGCAGCTCTACCGCGAAGTCGTGCTGAAAGAGAAACCGGCTGTTTCGAACGAAGGCGGGTTTCATTCCGCTAGGCGCGATTGCCAGCTTCGAAGCACTCAACGGCAATGGCCACAACGGCAACGGCCTGCACGGGATTAAACCGGCGAAGCAGATGGAAGACGTAGCCGAGCCGGTAGCTGGAGACTAGCGCTGTAGAATCTGAAATTCAGATGGCGGCCTCAACTTGGGTCGCCATTTTATTTTGAGGCGGCTTCGCCGTGGGATCGCCAATGGTGAGGCTGCCTGAGGCAAACCCATGAAAGTCGCGATCAGCATCGAACTCTCGTCGGCGTAAAATCAATGCACGCCGATAAGGAGTCTGTCTCACAACCCTAAAGAAAGTGGACCAGGCTACGTCGCGACAGCCGCGAAGCGGCGGTAGAATGCAGCCCACGGCGCAAGCCGTGGGTGAAAAGTGGAGGATGACCTAGCCCCGAAGGGGCGAGAGAAAACGGTTGTCACAGACTCATAAGGGACGAGGATTTTATGCCGCCGCCGTTAGATGTAGTCTTGAAGCGTTTTGAAGAGCCCGACGAAGTCCGCACCTTCGAAAAAGGAAAATTCGAAATTGTCCGCATCGGTAGCATGACCATCGGCCGCGCCACCTATCAACCCGGATGGAGATGGTCTCTCCACGTCGGGCCAAGCGTGGGCGCATCGCGGTGCAATGTCGAACATGTTGGGCTGGTGCTCTCGGGCTGTGCCACCGCTGCAATGGACGACGGCACCGTGCACGAACTGCGCGCCGGCAATCTCTTCTACATCCCACCCGGCCCTCCCGGACACGACAGCTGGGTCGTGGGCGACGAACCCTACATCTCGCTGCACTTCCTTAGCGCGGAGCACTACGCCACGAAATAAGCTCTCCGACCGGGAAGTCACTCAAACAGTTGTTCTTGTCTAGCCTTAAGGAAGCTCTGACTAAGACCTTGGGGATCCCCGTGCACCTCTGTGTGCTCTGTGGTTACGCTTTCGGTCGACACTTGATCGGAGCTTCCTTCGCGTACAAAACCCCGCTCCCCAGACCTGACAGCGGCGGCCCCTACGCCTCCCTTGGAACGTCCTCAGGGCCGAACGCCCACCGCCAAGTGGGCAATCTTCGTGACGCTTTCACCCTTTTCTTATCCCGCCCAGCCTCACCTTCTCCAGTCGAAACCAGAACATAGCCAAGTCCTTATTTTTCAAAGACCAAGCGCGAATCACCCCGATAAGTCCTTTGTTTTCAAAGACCAGATAAAACGCACTCAAAAACCAGCTCCGCAAAAAGACGCCTCGGTCACGTCCAATCTCGTAAACTTCCTGTTGTCAATAACTTATGTAAGAGAATGCCAAATCGAACTGCCCTCCAACCCCCATTTTGTAACTCCTTTATTCTCAAAGACCTGGCGGAATCTTGCTGATAACTCGTTTGTTTTCAAAGACCACTCGGGGAGGGTAGAGTATACCAATACGTAAACAGCCACAAATGCCATCGAGCGGCTTTCATCGCGCAACTCAATCACTAAACCGATCCGATTTTCTCGGCGGCCAGTTATCATCCTCGTTACTCACATGGCGGAATCGCAGCAAATCCCTCGACCGTCGCTTGCCGAAATTGCATGGGTCTTCCTGAAGTTAGGCACTATCGCGTTTCGGAGGTCCGGCTGCACATCTGGCCATGATGGAAGAAGAGTTCGTGCGGCGGCGCAACTGGATTACGCAGGCGGAGTTTCTGGACCGGCTTGCCACCGCGAACCTGATTCCAGGGCCGAGTTCAACGGAAGTCGCGATCTTTGTTGGCCAACTGAAACGCGGATGGCGCGGACTGATTGTCGCCGGTTCCTGCTTCATCATTCCGGCCGTGCTGATTGTCTCGGCGATCGCCTGGGCGTATGTGCGGTTTGGCTCTCTGCCGCAGGTCCAGAATGTTCTCTACGCGATCAAGCCGGTCGTTGTCGCAATCATCATCCAGGCGCTCGGCAGGCTAAGCCGGACCGGCCTTCGCACCACCCCACTGGCATTGATTGCAGCTGTGGCAGTAGTGCTCAGTCTGCTCGGAATTAGTCCTCTGCTCGTGCTGGTATTCGCCGGAGCGCTATCAGCGATGGCTTTCGGGATGCGGGGACGATTACTCGGTGTGGGAGTCCTTGCGACTCCGAGAATCATTATCTCTATCTCTGCAATGGCTGCGGCAGCCGTTGCTACGGCTTGCGCCAGTCGGGTTGGGGCGCCTGTTTTCTTTCGTTCCTGAAAATCGGCTCGGTGGTGTTTGGCAGCGGATATGTATTGCTGGCTTTTCTGCAGAACGAGTTCGTCGAGCACCTGCATTGGCTCAGCGAGCAGCAGTTGCTGGATGCGGTCGCGGTCGGGCAGTTTACGCCGGGACCCGTATTCACCACGGCGACGTTCATCGGATACATCGTGGCAGGATGGGCAGGCGCGCTCGTGGCAACCGTCGGAATCTTCCTCCCCGGCTTCATTCTGGTGGCTTTGAGCGGGCCAGTGATTCCGCGCCTTCGGCGATCGCCGACCGCCGCGGCGGCGCTCGATGGAGTGGTAGCGGGGTCGCTGGCGCTGATGGCAGTTGTGACGTGGCAGTTGGGGAAGTCCTCGATTGTGAGTTGGACCACGCTGGCAATTTTCGGCGCCGCTTTAATTGGGCTGCTGCGCTTTCGGCTGAATTCGGCGTGGCTGATTGCGGCGGCCGTAGTCTTCGGACTGGTGATGAGAGTGACGACCGGGAACAAGATGCTGGCGGAATTTGACGTCTCGGAGGCCATCGAATGAGCAGTGTGCGCATCCGTTCCGGCGGGGCGCGACGATTTGCCGCGCTTGACCGAAATCTACAATTACTACATTCTTCATACGCCTGTGACATTCGACATTGAGCCCTATACCGTCGAGCGGCGTGAGCCCTGGTTCGCACAATTCGGAGACTCTGGCCGGCATCGGCTGCTGGTTGCCGAATTCGACGGAACCGTGCTGGGATATGCGGGGACTACGCGCTTTCGTCCCAAGGCAGCGTATGACACCACGGTAGAAACGACCGTTTATTGCGCGCCCGAGGCAATCGGGAAGGGAATCGGAAGCAAGCTCTATACGAAGTTATTTGAACTGCTGAAGGGCGAGGATGTCCATCGTTTTGTCGCGGGCTATGCGCTGCCGAATGCTGCGACGGAAGCTCTGCATCGACGGTTCGGATTCAAAGTGGTAGGCGTGTTCAGTGAGGTTGGGCGCAAGTTTGGAAAGTATTGGGACGTGTGCTGGGTGGAACGGGCGCCATGATATCGCTGATCGCACCCACGGCTTGCGCCGTGGATGCGTTCTTACACGATTTGGCTGCTGAACTCCGTTAGAACTTCTGCTCGTCCGCCGATGGGCCGTACAGTCCCGGAACGGGGACATCCAGCAGGCGAAGATACAGGGTCAGTTGTCCGCGGTGGTGGATCATGTGGTTGAGCACCATGCGACGCAGGACGTTGGCGCGCGGCTCGCGGAACAGTTCTTGTGCGCCCATGAACAAGGCCCAGGGCTTCGCGTAGGCAGCATCGCTCGCGCCCGCAAGTGCGGCCCGCGCCTCGGCCCGATTCTTCTCGAAGAGTTCGAGCAAGCCCTTGCGATCCGTGGGCGGAGGCGGGCCAGAGTTGCGTCCGGGGCTGCAAGATCCAGCGACTCTTCTTCCATGGTGATCTTCGCCCACTGAGGAATGGTGGCGATATGGATGGCCAGCCAGCCGAGCGTGCCCGACTTGGCATGGGGCTTCCAGCCAAACTTGTCATCCGGAACGCGCTCCAGTGTTCGGCGCGTATTGTCCATCTCCATGTCGAATTCGGGAAGCACTGTATCTTTGTAGGGCAATGGGTTGTCTCCTAAGAAAATGTGGAATTGGTAATTTGTAATTTGTGATGTAAAACCGGAGGCTTCCGCACCGCGGTTCCAGTACAAATCACAAATTACAAATTACCAATTCACGGTTCCGGGCCATTTTATCAGCTACTGGGGCGATGAGTTAGCCCATCCGAGCCCACATTTGCCTGGTCGTGCTTTAGATTTCGCCCTTTATGTCGAAGAGGTTAAAATAGATGATTCCGCCCGGTCGGTCGGGCATAGTGGCATGGCCAGAAGGTCGCGCGGAAGAGCAGGCCTTTTGGATCGCTGATTGGCGGAAGATTGGTGGAAGATTGGTTGAACCTGTCGACAATTTCGTAGGGGCAGAGCGCAAGGCCCCCCATGACGGCAATGCGCCGGAGGGCACGTCTGCGATCCCGTCCGCCGTTGCCCCGACATTTGTTGCTCCATCTCCTGTTGCCCCGTCCTCTGTCGCCTCGACATCGGCGCGTCCGCGGCCCTCGTCGCCCGTGTACTGGCGTGTTGAAGGGAGCTTGCTGGAACTGACGACGATCCGGCCGATTGCATTTTTCACCTGGAACAGCCAGACGTTTATTGCGCGGGTGGTGCGGCGCAGCCTTGTGCTGTTGATGGCACTGTTGCGGCCGTTCCTGTACGCGGCAAACCGGGTGGCTGCAACCCGGATCGTACATTCCGTGTTACGGGGGATTACGCGTGACCGGCTCGACCTGCTAGGCGAGGAAGAGTTCGAATACAAGCTGAAGCCGCTGCTAAAACAGGAGGGAGTGCGGCACCTGAAGGCGCTCCAGGCTACAGGAGCCGATGTGGTTCTTGTAAGCCAGGGGCTCGATCATGTTATGCGTCCACTGGCGCGCCATTTGGGAGTCCGATGGATTATCGCGAACCGGCTCGATTTCAGGGATGGCGTTGCTACGGGACGGCTGCTGAGCCCGGTGATCCGGCCGCGCGGGCTGTTTGCGCGAATCCGCGAAACGGGTCCGGAGGGGCAGCAGAGTCCGGCCCGGTGGGTGCGTGCTCTCGGCCTGCGCGGGCCGAAGGCACTGGCTTCAGCGATTGTGCCGGCGGTTCGGGTGGAGACGCCGCGGGTGCGCCCCATAGTCTATTTTGACGAAACTCGGCATCCCGAGCGGTTTTCGGTGCGCAAGGCTCTGGCTGGGAAGCGCGTGATGCTGATTGGCGTCACCGGCTTTATCGGCAAAGTCTGGCTGGCGAATATCCTGATGGATCTGCCCGAGATCGGGAAGTTGTATTTGCTGATCCGGCGTCAGAAGTCGACTCCGGCGCAGACGCGTTTCGAGAAGATGCTGGAGGACTCACCGGTCTTTGATCCTGTCTTTGAAAAGTATGGCGACCAGTTGGGCGCTTTGCTGGCGGAAAAGATCGAGGTCGTAGAAGGCGACGTATCGCAGCCCGGTATCGGGCTCGAGCCCGAGGTCGCGGCGCGGCTCGGTAAAGAGCTGGACCTGATCGTCAACAGCTCGGGGCTTACGGATTTCAATCCCGATCTGCGGGATGCGCTGGCCGTGAATGTGGATTCGACTTATCACCTGATCGAATTCATTCGCGCGTCGGATCATGCGGCTTTGCTCCACCTTTCGACCTGTTATGTTGCGGGACAGCGTGACGGACGCGTCGGTGAACTCGTACGCGCCAATTACACGCCGGCGGGCGTGCACGACTTTGATGCCGAACGAGAATGGCATTACCTGCATGAACTGACGGAGTCGGCTGCGTTGCGTGCTGAAAGTCCGGAGGTCACCGAGGAACTGACCAGGCAGGCCCTGGAAAAAGAACACGCGGCGAAAGGGTTGAGCGGGCAGGCGCTGGAAAACCAGATTCGAAAGAATCGGGTTCGGTGGCTGAAGAATTATTTGACCGAAGAAGGCAAGCGGCGGGCGCAGGAACTGGGCTGGCCGAATACCTACACCTATACCAAGAGTCTTGCGGAGTCGCTGATCGCCAAGTATGGCGCGGGGTTGCCGATCGCAATCGTTCGTCCGGCAATCGTGGAAACGTCGGTGGCAAAGCCCTTTCGCGGTTGGAATGAAGGCATCAATACCTCGGCATCGCTCTCCTATTTGCTGGGGACATCGTTCCGGCAATTGCCTTCGAATGAACGCAAGCGGCTGGACATCATTCCGGTGGATGCGGTATGCGCGGGCATGACGCTGATTGCGGCGGCGCTGGTGGAGCGGCGGCACGATCCGCTGTACCAGTTAGCGACCTCGGTAACCAATCCCTGCGACATGGGACGATCGATTGAACTGACGACCCTCGGGCACCGGCGGCATTATCGCGCCCAGGAGGGCCTGGAGTACTGGCTGCGCTTGCGGATGGATGCGATTCCGGTTTCGAAAGAGCGGTACAACCGGATGTCGGCGCCGGCTCAGAAGATGATCATCCGTTCGATTCAGACGGTCATGGCGCCTTCGCCCATGCGCAAGGCGCTGGCGAAGGCGGAGCGCAATCTGGAGCGCGTTGAAAAACTGATCGAGCTTTTCGAGCCCTTCATCCTGCACAATGAGCACGATTTTGTTGCGGACAATGTCGAGAAACTGTCGCAGGCGCTGGTACCGGAAGAAAAGGAAGTGTTCGGGTACGATACGGCAGGCCTCGATTGGTGGGAGTACTGGATTGATATTCACATTCCCGCTTTGCGGCGCTGGACGTATCCGCTGATTGAAGGCCGGCCGCTGGAGCCGCGCGAACCCAGGGTGCTGCAGATGCCAGCGGCCATCGACAACGGGGATCGCGTAAAGACAGGGACAAACGGAGCAACGTGGCGATATTCCTGACCGGATCGACCGGCTACATTGGTGCACACGTCGCTGCGAATTTGCTGAGCCAGCACGATGCGACTGTGAATGTGCTGGTGCGCGGCCGTGATGCGCGCGACGCCGAGCTGCGGCTTTGGAATGCCCTCCAGTTGCACCTGCCTTTCCCCGCGTTTTACGAGTACTTGCAGGCGAAGATCCGGATTTTTCGCGGCGACCTTACTTCACCGCAGTTTGGGCTGGATCGCGCGGATTATGACCGGTTGGTGCATACCACCGATTCGGTCATTCACTGCGCGGCCTCGCTGAATCGCAAGTCGGAAAAAGCTTGCCTGAACGTGAATCTGCGCGGGACGCTGGAAGTAGTGCAGTTAGCGCGGCAATCGCAGTATTACCATGGGCTGCGGCGCTTTTCGAACGTCAGCACGGTGGCGGTTGCGGGCAAGCGCAGCAACGAGGTGGTGAGCGAAGACCGGTCGATTGATTGGGATCGGTCCGACTACGATCCCTACGCGCGCACGAAAAAGTTTTGCGAGCACATGGTGCGCGAGTTGCTTCCCGATGTGCCGCTGACAATTTTCCGCCCGAGCATCGTGCTGGGCGACAGCCGCTATCCCGAGACCACGCAGTTCGACATGGTGCGGTCGTTTGTGTTTCTGGCGGGATTGCCGGTGCTTCCGTTTCGTCCGCATGACAGGATTGATATCGTGAATGTGGATTTTGTGGCCGACGCGATCACGACGCTGCACATGAAAGAAAGCCCGGCCTACGATACGTACCATCTTTCTTCGGGCAATGGCTCGCAAACTTTTCGGGAATTGACGAACGGCCCTGGCCAAGGAGCAGAACAAGCGCGGGCCGCTGTTTTTGCCGGTCATGGAAGGTCCGTTTACTTCGGTCGTGAATCTGCTGGCGAATCGCAAAGGTAAGGTTGGGCACGGCGCAGCGCTGATGAAAGTATTCCTGCCGTATCTGACCTGGAACACGGTATTCGACAACACGCGGGTCACGACGGAGATGGGACGAAAGCCGGCGCCGTTTTCGCAATACAGTTTTCCGCTGCTGCGCTTCAGCCGGCAGCATAACTTCTCCTATCCTTATAAAGAGTGGCCGACGGCCGCGAAGGCCGGAGGGTCTGCCGCATGATGGACTTCGTTCTGGAAGCGTGGGTATCCGGCATCATCGAAGGCAAGAAGGTGCAGTGGATGATGGGCAAGGGCGAGCCCTGGCGGCCCGGCGAAAAACTGAAGCTGCTGTTTGCCGGTTATAACGGGACGCGCAACACTGGGTCGGATGTGCGCGTGGAGGAGATGCTGCGGCAAGTTCGCCGGATTCTTGGGCCAGAGCGCGTAGAACTCAGCATGATGACGTTCAACTTCGACCGCTCGCGCGGCTATTTTGAAGGCACGTCGCAGGTACACTTGCCGGACATTTTCCCGCCATTTTTGGCGAATGAGGTTCCGAAGCATCATGGCGTGGTGGCCTGCGAAGGGTCGATGTTCAAGTCGAAATTCGCGAATGCGCTGGCCACCATGATGATCGGCTCGCTGGGAATTGCGGCCGCGGAAAACAAGCTTTCTGTTGGTTACGGTGCTGAGGCGGGGCAGATGGATCCGCTGGTCGCGAAGATGTGCGGACGCTATTGCAGGAATTCGCTGGTGATCACGCGCAATGAGGAATCGCGCAAGCTTTTGCGTGAACTGGGTGTACCCACCGAATTAGGCACCGATACGGCTTGGACGTTTGAACCGCTGGGCGCCGAGTATGGGCAGAAGGCGTTGCGCGATGTCGGTTGGGATGGGAAGACTCCGGTGCTGGTGATCTGTCCGATTAATCCGTTTGAGTGGCCGGTGAAAGCTTCGATTGCGAAGGCTGCTTTGCACAGCGTGACGGGTGCTTACAAGACGAGTCACTATCGCGGGCCGTACTTCCATCATTCCGGGCCGGAAGCGGATCGGGCTTACGAGCACTACTTGAGTTCGATCGCGAATGCGGTGGCAGCCTTCCGGCAGAAAAAGAATGTTTTTGTGATTATGGCCGCTACGGAGCGGCTGGACGCTCGTCCGTGCAAGCGAATTTCAGAAAAACTTGGCGGCGTGCCCGTGCTGACGTCGGAAGACTACAACATGTACCAGCTGGTGAGCATTCTGCGCGCTTGCCGAATGATGGTTTCCTCGCGCTATCACGGGATTGTGACTTCGATGCCGGCGCTGGTGCCATCGGCCGGGATCACGATGGACGAGCGCATTCGGAATCTGATGCATGACCGCGGGCATCGGGAATTGCTGATGCACGTGGACGATCCAGACCTGGAGGCGAGGACGCTATCGGCGCTCGAAATTCTGGATCGTGAGGGGGAACGAATTGCCGACGGGATCGGGCGCACGGTGGTGCGCAATTTGAAGTTGATGGCACGCATGGGCGTTTATTTTGAAGAAGAGGTGCAACGGCGCTATCCGGAGTTTCCGACGCGGCGGGGAGAATGGAGCTGGGAAGATTATCTGCCGCCGATGAGCGAAGGCTTGCGAGGACTGGTTCAGGCTTACGGCTAAGTGGGAGGATGACAGGTGATCTGCAGAGTGTGGCGCGGGTGGACAGCTCCGGAAAACGCGCAGAGCTACGATGACTACCTGCAGAAGGAACTCTTTCCGCACCTGCAGCAGGAATTACGAACGCAGGGTTTTCTCGGATACCAGTTGCTGCGGCTCACTCGGGATGGAGAGGCCGAGTTTATGACCATGCTGTACTTCGAGTCGATCGAAAAGGTACGGGCATTCGCTGGAGAGAACTACGAGACGCCCGTGATCTCGGCGAAAGCACGGGCGCTGTTATCGCACTACGCTGAGCGTGCAGACCACTACCAGATCAGCGGTTTTGTACTCGATTCTTCTGGCGAACCTAGATTCAGCGATCACAAATCGCATGTCATTTCTCGACCAAATTTTCTCGAGCCTGGCCCACAACGGCGATGCTGTGGTGCTGCAAGAGGTGCGCGCCGAGCAGACGATTTCTTTCACGGCGCGGCAATTGCTCGCGCAAGTGCAAGTGGCTCGGGCTTATCTGCGGCGGCTGCGCTTGAAAAAGGGCGACCGCTGTGCGCTTCTCGCCAATAACTCGATCCGGTGGGTCGCGATGGATTTGGCCATCATGGCGGAAGGGTTGACGGCGGTACCGCTCTATGCGCGGCAGGCGCCTTCGGAACTGGTCGCGATGATGAAGGATTGCTGGCCCGCGGTGATTGCCTGCGGGGAGAAGGCGCTCGGAGAGGCGATCGTCCAGGAATGGCCGGAGGCCCCGCCATATTTTTGCTTCGACAATGTTTTTGTGACGGGACGTGAACCCGTCGACAGTCCTGTGCCGGCCGTAGCGGAAGCCGATGTTGTCGCCATCATTTACACCTCAGGCACGTCCGGCGAGGCGAAGGGCGTGATGCTGAATGCCGGCAATGTCGGGCATATGTTGGGCTGTACTTCGGGACGGCTGCAGCAACTCATGAAGAAGCGGCCGGGGCAGGACGCGGTTTTCCATTACTTGCCGTTCTGCTTTGCCGGTTCGTGGATCATGCTGCTCACCTGCTTGCTGCGCGCCAGCAAGCTGACTTTGAACACGGATCTGGGCAAGATTGCCGCTGACATGCGGGCGGCAGCGCCCGATTATTTTCTGAATGTCCCGGCCTTGCTGGAGCGCATGCGCAAAGCTGTCGACGAACAGCTTTGGAAAACGGGCGGGTTTCCGCTGAAGGTGTACAGCAAAGCGAAAGGCGCGTGGGCGCGGAAGCATGATGGAAAGTCGCGCGTCGGGGATAGCCTTTGGCTCGCGATGGCGAACCGGTTGGTGTTTCCGACCATTCGCAAGAAGATGATTGGCCCGCGCTTGCGGGCGCTGATTTGCGGGTCGGCTCCGCTGAACGTCGAGACCCAGCTCTTTTTCATGATGCTGGGAATTCCGGTGCTGCAGGTCTACGGGCTCACGGAAACGACGGCGATCTGCACGATGGATGATCCCGATGGCGAGGTAATACCGGGGCGCGCAGGGCCGGCAATTTCCGGAGTGGAGATGAAGCTGGCGGAGAATGCAGAGATCGTCGTGCGCGGGCCCGAATATTTTCCCGGGATACTGGGATCGCGCGGACGAGACCGCGAAGGTGCTTCGCGATGGATGGTTTCATACCGGCGATCAAGGCGAAGTGGATGAGGCGGGGAACTGGAAGATTGTCGGGCGCATCAAGAACCTCATTATTCTGGGGTCGGGACACAACATTGCGCCCGAACCGATCGAGGATAAGATCCTGCAGCAGTTGCCGGGAGCGGCGCAGGTTGTAATTGTAGGAAACGCGCGCGGATTTCTCACAGCGCTGATCACGGGCAAGGTGAGCGGCGAGAAAGCGCAGGCGGCACTGGATCACGTGAACAAGGGTCTGCCGCACTATAAACAGGTGCGGGCCTTCCGTATTGTGGAGGCGGCGTTCACGATCGAGAGCGGACTTCTAACCGCGAATGGCAAGCTCAAGCGCGACCTGATCGCGGATCGCTTTCGAAATGAAATTGATGCAATGTACGGGGCAGCCGCGACGGCATGAGCGAACACCATGAGTGAGCACCGCGGGGCAGACCCTTTCGTGGCAGATCATCAATGGCGCGATTGAGTTGACTCTTCATCGCGACCCCTGCAACGAGATCGGGTCCCTCATGCTGGGCGAGTTGGAAGGTTTTGTGCGCGCTTTGCCGGACTTGTTGAGGGAGTCGCATGCGCTGATTGTTCATTCGACGCAGCCTGCGGGATTTTCGGCGGGAGCGGACTTGCGCGAGTTGTACGAGCGCTCGCAGGGGATGGAGAAGGCCGCGGCCACGCGCGGGGTGCGCGAGTTTCTGGAGCGGATTCACGCGGTGATGAACGCGATCGATGCGCTTCCACTAACGACGATCGCGGCGGTCCACGGCGTAACATTCGGCGGCGGTTTTGAACTCGCGCTGGTGTGCGACATTATTATTGCCGACCGCATGGCGCGCTTCTGCTTTCCGGAATTGCGGCTGGGGCTGATTCCGGGATTCGGCGGGATCCCGCGCCTGAAACGGGATTTAGGCAATGCCGTGGTCCGCGACCTGCTACTCACGGGCCGCAGCTTTAATGTTATGAAGGCGCAGCAGATTGGGCTGGTCAGCCAGATTGCCGCCGAAGGCGAAGCCCTGCGAGTGGCGCGGGCAACCGCCAGCCAGGTTGGAAAATTTGACCGGGCAACGGCGGCGGCCGCGAAGAAATTTGTGAAGCCGATCCCTTATGACGAATTGAAGAGGGAGATCGATATTTTCTGCGACCTTTTATTCGCGTCCGGCCGTCGAAGAAGGGCTGCGGAAGTTTGTGGAGAACGAAAGCCCGCAGCCGTATTTGCCGTAAATTTGTAATTGCGTAATTTGTGATTTGTAATTTGAAGAGCGCGAGAAAGAGATTATGCCAGCTACGGATCACACCTTAGACGAGATCCTGAATCTCGCCGCAAGCCATTTCAAGGTGCCGCGGGAAAAACTCACGCCTGACGACGACTTCTTCAAGACGCTCGGCATTGACAGCCTGCAGGCGCTCGACCTCCTCACTCGCATCGAGCATCACTTCCGCATCGAGTTGCCGGATTACGAACTGCAGGGCGTGTCGGATTTTCGCACCCTGGCGAGCGAATTCAGTCGCGACTCTAGCTTGATGCCCACGACCGGAGCAACAAAAAAAGTCAAAAGGCAGAAGTCAAATTGAAGAAGTGAAAAACTAGCTACGAGCCACGAGCTTCGAGCTGGAACCCTACGGGTTGCTCGTAACTCGCGGCTCGAAGCTCGGAGCTACTTCTTCAATTTGACTTCTGCCTTCCAACTTCGTTTACTCTGTCTGACGACCTGAATGCTTGATCTCCATCAATATGCCAGCCTGGGCGCGGCTCTGAGCGCTGCTCTGGATCGCTGGCCCACCGAAACCTGCCTGATTGAAGCCGATCGCGACCGCGAGAAGGTCCGGCTTACCTATTCCGACTTCAAGGAAACGGCGCGCCCCCTTTGCCGCGCGCTTGAGGATGCCGACTTCAAGCCGGGCGATCGGGCGGCGATCATCATGACGAATCAGTCAAAGTGGCTGATTTCGGCGTATGCAATCTTTTTCTGCGGCGGAGTGCTGGTGCCGCTGGATTACAAGCTCTCGGCGGCAGAGCATTTGCAACTGCTGGCGCATTCGAAGGCGCGGTTCCTGATTGTCGAATACTACCTGTGGCGCGCCATCGCGCAGTCGCCCGACTTTTCGAAACTCGCAACGGAGATCGTGCTGGTGACCGAGGCCCCAGCTGGCGTGGATTTGCACGGCGCATATCGCTGGGAGGAATTTCGCCGAAAGGGCGATCCACAGTTTGTGGCGCGGCAGCGCGAGGATACGGCTTGCATCGTGTATTCATCGGGAACCGGCGGGCGGCCCAAGGGATGCGTGCTCACCCATGATGCCTATCTCGAGCAATGCACGGCATTGACGGCGTGGTATCCATTCTGGCCGGGCGTGCGCTATCTGAGCATTCTGCCGACGAATCATGCGATCGACTTCATGGTTGGATTCATCGGGCCGTTTGTGTGCGGCGCGTGCGTCGTGCATTTGCGGACGCTGCGTCCGGAGTTCGTGCGCGATGCGTTTGTGCGCTATCGCATCACGTATGTGAGCCTCGTGCCCATGGTGCTGAAGAATCTGGAGCGCGGGCTGCGCGCGAAGTTTGATGAATTGCCGCCCAAAAAACGATGGCTGCTGGACCGGTTGATCGGCCTGAACAAGATGCTGACACGAGGGCGTCCGCGGGTCGAGACTGAGCCGGCGGCTTTTGCCGCAGGTCCACAAGGCATTTGGCGGAGAACTGCGCGCGTTGATCGTGGGCGGCGCATTCACCGATCCTTCAACATTGCAATTCTTCTATGATCTCGGAATCCCGGTTACCTGCGGCTATGGACTCACCGAGGCTTGCACGGCCGTGACGCTGAATGACCTGAAACCATTTCGCGCGGATACGGTGGGAAAGGCGCTGCCGGGCACCGAGGTACGCGTGCTGAATCCGGATGCAGACGGGATCGGAGAAGTCGCCGTGCTGAGCCGCTCGGTCATGTCGCATTATCTCGATGACCCCGAGCTGACCGCGCAGACCATCGTGGAAGGCTGGCTGCTGACTGGCGATCAGGGACGCTTCGACCCGCACGGACATCTGCAACTGTTCGGGCGCAAGAAGAACATGATCGTCACCGAGGGCGGAAAGAATATTTATCCCGAGGACATCGAGTCGGTCTTTGACGGGCTTCCTGTGAAGGAATATTGCGTGTTCGCCGCGAATTATCTTTGGCCACAGAAGACACTTGGGAAGGAGATGCTGATTCTGGTGATACGGCTCGAACAGAACCAGCAGTGGGACGAGCGCCTGCGCGAGGAGATTGTGCGGCGCAATCGGACCCTGCCGGACTTCAAGCGAGTAGGCGGTTATCTCGTGTGGGAGAAAGATTTTCCGCGAACCGCGTCGATGAAGATCAAGCGCGGAGAATTGGCTGCCGAGATTGGAGCCGGTGCGTCGCGCGCACAAGTCGTGGAAGTCTAAGAGAGGTCTCAGGTGTTAGGTCTCAGGTCTCAGGAAAGCCAACTGCCTTAGCTTTGGCACCTGACACCTGAGACCTGAGACCTGACACCTGAGACCTGAGACCTAATCTTGTGAACGAAACGTTTCTGGCCATTATTAATCCGGCGGCGGGTGGCGGGCGGGGTCGCGAGCGCGTGGGTGCGGCGCTGGAACGGCTGCGCAAGGCCGGGCTTGCGATCGAGACGGCTGGAGACGAGCGCTGCGGGAGAGGCAACGCAAATTGCGCGCGGAGCCTATCGGCGAGGCTATCGCAAGTTTATTGCCGTGGGCGGGGACGGCACTTCCTTTGAGATCGTCAATGGGTTATTTCCAGAATCACAAGGCGGCATCGCATCTCAGGCGACGGTGCATCGAAAGACGCGATTGCAACTCTGGGATTTCTTCCGCTCGGCACGGGCAATTCGTTTCTGCGCGATTTTGAAGAGCCGGACTCGGAGACGTGGCAACGGACTGGAGCACGCTCTGCAGGCATTGGAGGCGCAGCGCGCGCGACCTTGCGATGTTTTGCGGCTGACGCACAAGCACGGAACCATCTATTACACGAATCTGCTGAGCATGGGGTTTGCGGCGGACGTGGCGGCGCTACGGCATCGGCGGTTTCGTGGCTTCGGTCAGATCGGATATCTGCTGTCTATTTTCTTCTGCCTGGCGCGGCTGAATCGGCGGCCGTTTCCGGTTCGCGTCGATGGTCAGGGCGAATTCGATTTGCGCCGTTGCCTGTTTCTGACTTTTAACAACAGCAAATTTACGGGCGGCACCATGATGATCGCGCCCGACGCGGTCACCGACGATGGACTGATCGAATATGTGCGATGGGGACCGATTGGACGGCTCGGGTTGATCCGGAATCTGGCGACGCTTTATGACGGCACGCACACCCGGCATCCGCTGGCCGAGCGGCAGGCGGTACGGCAAGTTGAATTTCGGCTGGATCGGCCGGTGGATGTGATGGTGGATGGCGAGGTGCTTACGCTGGAATGCCGAGAAGATTGAAGTGTTGCCCTCGGCGCTGCGTGTAGTTGTGTGAAGATTATCGTGGAGACGCGGCTTTCCGCGACTCTCTTTCGGCGCCTGGTTGGCCGAAACAAGACGAGCCACTCCCCGTCTCTACTCGTGATATAAAAACCTCATGTCGCAAGAGAGGCGAGAGCGTCGAAATAAAAAGGCGAAGACCGAATCTGCTCCAGGCACGTGGAAGCGGCGGGCGGTTTCAGCCGTATTGATCGTGGCCGCGTTCGGGCTGGCCTATTATCTGGGCAACCGCACCCAGCATCGATACGATGGATTCGCGCGCTGCCTGAGTGCTCGAGGGGTGAAGATGTACGGGGCCTGGTGGTGTCCTCATTGCGAGGACCAAAAAGAAAAGTTCGGCGCGTCGTTCGAGTATGTTCCTTATGTGGAGTGCGGGGTGAAGGGCGACATGCACGCGACTTCGCAGGTTTGCAAGGACCAGAATGTCCACCATTACCCTACCTGGCAGTTTCCCCCAACGGGCGAGCGAGTGGAGCGAATCTTTACTCTCGAAGAGTTGAGTGACCGCACGGGATGTTCACTGCCGTGAGTGGGGTCATCAAAGCGCGCACGATTATTGATGAGCATGGTCGCGATTGTGGCAGTCTGCGGAATCGTGGTGTCGTCGATATCGCTGCAGCGCCATTATGCAACGTCAAAGACCGCATATTGCGACATCGCGGCGACCTTCGATTGTGACATTGTGAACCGCAGCGAATATTCTTCGATCCTTGGCATTCCGGTAGCGTTGATCGGGATGCTGGGCTATGGCGCTCTGGCGGGGTTGGCCACCGTTTACCGCGAACGGCAGGAGACTCCGGCGATGCTGTTCGGCGCGGCCTCGACAGGCTTGGCATTTGCTTTGTATCTGACCTATATCGAAGGGCATGTTCTCGGAGTCTGGTGCATTCTGTGTTTGTGTTCGCTGGCTCTGATTGCCATCACCACGATCTTAGCTGGGTTGATCTGGTGGAGACGAGACATGGATGGATAAGCCGCACGTTTGATCGAGCGTCAATCTGATTTGAAGATGTTCCTGAAAACTCCAGTGATAAGCTGTTCACCTGATAGCCCTGCCTAATGGCCCGACTCATACCTCCCCGACTCACACCTCAAAGACCGAAGTCAAGCGTTCCCCTGAACTCGTGGTGCCGATTGCCGGCGGTACCTTGCGAATCCATGAACTTCGCAGCCGCATTTTCGGGAATACGCGTCTGGTGCGGGTATGGCTACCTCCCGGCTATGACCAAGGAGGTGGAACGCGATATCCGGTGCTGTATTTGAATGACGGACAAAATTTATTTGAAGCGTCGACGGCTTTTGCCGGAGTGCACTGGCAAGTCGGCGAGACAGCAAGCCGTTTGATCGGCGAGAAAAAGATTCCTCCTCTCATCATTGTGGGGATCGACAACGCAGGGAAGAATCGGGCGCGCGAGTATCTTCCTTACAAGTCTAGAGATCCCAAGGTGCCGGTCGTGAAAGGCACCTTATACCCGAAGTTCCTGAAGCGCGATGTCATGCCCTTGATCGAGGGGCAGTACGCCGTCCTCACGGGCGCCAGGAACACGGGCTTAGGCGGCTCTTCGCTGGGAGGGCTGATCACTCTGTATACCCAACTGGCCGCGCCAGGGATTTTCGGGCGACTGCTGATCGAAAGCCCATCTTTGTTCGTGGCGAATCGAAGAATTCTTGCGGAATGCCGCAAGTTTCGCGCATGGCCGTTGCGTTTGTATTTAGGCATGGGAACGCGTGAGGTGGGGGATCCGGTCAAAGATGAGAAGGTCACCAATGACGCACGCGAACTGGAGAAGATTCTGCTGCAGGCGCAGTTGGGCGACCATTGGCTGAAGGTTCGAATTGAGGAGGGCGCGTCTCACTCGGAAGCGGCTTGGGCCGCGCGGTTTCCAGAGGCGCTGGAATTTCTCTATGCGACTGCCGCCGCAGACGTGGACTCGAGAGTGATGTCCTGATTTGATTTTTTTCACCACGGAGTCACGGAGTCACGGAGAAAAACCTTGGACCGACAAAAGCCCAGAAGGAAAGATTCTTGCAAGGCAGTTGGTTTTCTCCGTGTCTCCGTGGTAGAAAACTCCGCGCTTGAGTCGCAGTCGTGGGGCTGCAGGGTTTAATATTGCTGGTCTTCTTTCTAGGGGGTCGTTCATGAAAGCAAGCCGTTCGTGGGTGTGGTGTGTTCTGGTGGTCTTTGTCGCAATCTGCGCTGCGGCACAGCCGTATAACGAATCACAGTTCAGAGGGATGGAATGGCGCGATATCGGTCCGTATCGCGGTGGCCGCGTGCTGGCGGTGACGGGAGTTTCGGGCAATCCGTATACGTTTTACTTCGGTGCGGTCGCTGGTGGCGTGTGGCGTACGACAGATGGCGGGGTGAGCTGGCAGCCAATCTCCGACAAAGGTGTCATCGCATCGATTGGCGCGATTGCCGTATCGGAATCGAATCCCAACGTGATTTACGTCGGGACAGGTGAGTCCTGCCTGCGCGGGAATATTTCCTATGGCGACGGAATGTACAAAACAACCGACGGCGGCAAGACGTGGCAGCACATCGGATTGAAGGACACGCAACATATCGCGCGCGTGTGGATTGATCCGCACAATTCGGATCACGTGTTGGTCGCGGCGCTAGGTCATGCTTACGGCCCAAATTCCGAGCGCGGAATTTTTCGCACCACCGACGGCGGCAAAACGTGGGACAAAATTCTCTATAAAGACGACAAGACCGGCGCGATCGACCTGGGTGTCGATCCCCATAACCCGAACGTGATGTTCGCCGCCCTATACCAAATCCTGCGCACGCCCTGGAGTCTGGAGAGCGGCGGCCCGGGCAGCGGATTATATCGTTCGACCGATGGCGGAAATACCTGGAAGCACCTCGAGGGCAATGGCCTGCCGGAGGGCATTTTGGGGCGTATCGGAGTGAGCGTTTCCGGCGCCGATTCCAATCGTGTGTATGCGCTGATTGAGTCGAAGGAGAGCGGGCTCTACCGGTCCGACGATGGCGGCGGAACCTGGTCGCGTGTCAATGACGACCAGCGCTTGACGCAGCGCGCCTGGTATTTTACGCATATTTTTGCTGACCCCAAGAGCGTGGATACGGTCTACATCCTGAACACGGGTGCGTTCCGGTCGAGCGACGGCGGAAAGTCGCTGACCCTTCTGCCCGCGCCGCATGGCGATCATCATGGATTCTGGATCGATCCACAGAATCCGAATCGCATGATCAACGGGAACGATGGCGGGGCGACGATCTCGGTGGACGGCGGCAAGAGCTGGTCCACCCAGTACAACCAGCCGACCGCGCAGTTCTACCATGTCGCCGCTGACAACCGGTTTCTCTATGACGTCTATGGCGCGCAGCAGGACAATTCAACGGTAGGCATCGCCAGCAGGTCCGACGATGGTTATATCGGACGGCAGCACTGGTTCGACGCGGGCGGCGGCGAGAGCGGCTACATTCAGCCCGATCCCGAGGACCCGGACATTATCTATGCAGGTTCTGGCGGAGGTGCGGTGACGCGTCTCAATCGCCACAGCAACCAGGAGCAGGACGTCACGGTATGGCCGATGGACAGCTCCGGCCACGGCGTTGGCGATATGAAATACCGCCTGGGGTGGACGCAGCCGATCCTGATCTCGCCCCACGATCCGCACGTGATTTACACCACTGCGGAACACGTATTCAAGACGACCGACGAAGGGAAGACGTGGCAGGCGATCAGTCCTGACCTTACTCGCAATGACAAGAGCAAGCAGGTTTCTTCCGGCGGCCCGCTCACCAAGGACAATACCTCGGTCGAGTTCTACGACACGGTGTTTGCCATCGCCGAATCGCCCGTGCAGAAAGACCTGCTCTGGGCCGGAACCGACGATGGGTTGATTCACGTCACGCGAGATGGCGGAAAGAACTGGGCGAACGTCACGCCCAAGGGAATCCCGGAGTGGAGCCTGGTCAGCATCATTGAGGCTTCGCCGCACGACGCGGGCACAGCCTATGCGGCCGTCGATACTCACAAGCTTGACGACTTCAAACCGTACATCTACAAGACAACCGATTTCGGCAAGAGCTGGACCAAGATCACGAACGGGATTCCCGATGGCGCGTATACGCACGCGGTGCGCGAAGATCCGGTGCGCAAGAACCTGCTGTATGCGGGTACGGAGACGGGACTCTACGTTTCATTCGATGGCGGAGCGAACTGGCAATCGATGCAGCTGAATCTGCCGAATAGTCCGATCCATGACCTGATCGTGAAGAATGACGATCTGGTCGTGGCGACGCATGGCCGCTCTTTCTGGATTCTCGACGACCTGACGCCGCTGCGGGCGGCAACGGCGCAAGGGCCATCCGAGCCGATGCTGTACAAGCCGCGACTGACCTACCGTTTGCGCTGGCCCGATTTCTACGAGCGGCGGCAACCGGTGGGGGAGAATCCGCCGAACGGGGCGATCGTTTACTACTATTTACCATCCGCGCCGAAAGGCGTAGTGGCGCTCGAATTTCTGGACGCCTCGGGAAAAGTTGTGCGGCGCTATTCGAACGAAGAGAAAAAAGAAGCTGAAACGCCGCCCGAGTGGCCCGACCAGACTCCTCCCGCAACGAAGATTCCGGCGAATGCGGGGTTGAACCGGTTTGCATGGGATCTGCGCTCGCAAGGGCCAGCTCCACTTGCCGGGAGAGCCCGGGGCCGAGTTCCGCAATCGCGGATTCATGGTTCTTCCGGGCGCCTACCAGGTGCGGCTCACGGTCGACGGCAAGTCTTACACCGAGCCGCTGGAACTGAAAGTGGACGAACGCGTGAAGGTGTCGAACGAGGGCCTGCAGAAACAAGTTGAGCTGGAAGGCAAGATCGTTGCGCAAGTATCGGAGATTCATGAGGCAATCACGAAGATCCGCGACGTGCGCACTCAGACTCGCGCACTCGACCGGCAGATTCGGTGACGACCAGCGTTACGCTGCGTTCGTTTCCGCGTCCAAAGACTTCGACAAGAAGAGCTTGGATCTGGAGTCGCAGTTACTGCAGGTGAACGCCAAGAGCTCCGAGTCGAACCTGAACTATCCCGTGCACATCGACGAGCGGCTGCACTCACTGCTGTTCAGCGTGGATTCGGCCGATGCCGCGCCCACTCAGCAGCAGTATGAGGTCTACGACGCCCTGGAAAAGCAGGCGCAGCCGCTGCTCGCGCAGGGTCACGAATTGATGACCAAAGACCTGGCGGCGCTGAATGAGACCGTGAACAAGTTGAACGTTCCCGCGATCTATGTGCCAGAAGCCAAGTAAGCGGGCTGCCGAAAACATGTTGTGGGATGCGAGGCCGGGCGGCGACGCCCGGCGCTCCACAATTACTTCGTAATCACGCCACAGGCGATGCGGTCGCCGGCATTGCCGGCGGGATCGGTCTTCTGATCGTCTGCCTTCGCGTGGATGACGATTGCCGTTCCTCCGTTGCTGAAGAGCGAATGGCTGTCGGTACCCAGATCGACATCCTTATCCTCGGTCTTAAGCTTCAATTTGCCGTTCGCGCCGACGGTGATGTTGGCGTGATCGCCGGCATGGTGGCCTTCCGGATTTTCCAGGCCGTGCTTCTTGCCATCGGGATTGAAATGCCCTCCCGCCGATTTGAAGTCTGGAGCATCGCACTTCGCGTTCTGATGAAAATGGATGGCGTGCTCGCCCGGAGGCAGATTCTCCAGATTGAGCTCCATTCCAACCCCGCCCGACTTCTGTTCCCATAGAGTGACAGTGCCTACGCTCTTACCTTGAGCATCCTTGAGGTGAACCACGGTCTTGGCCAGGCTCGCAGAGGTGAGGGCTGCCAAGAGCAACGACAGAGCAAGAGCAAACGAGAAGGTGTTTTTCATGGACCGGATTATAGCCAAATCAGGGAAATCGCACCTTGCACTCGGAATGCCCGGGCCTCGGATAGAATGACCGAATGTCACTACAGCGGGTGGCGGAGCCAAAGCCGAATGCGGCCAAGACTCTGGCTGCGGTAGGCTTGTTCGCGGGCCTCTCTGAAGCCGAGTTGGCTTTTCTTGCCCAGCGCGCGGTCCCGCGCAAATTTTCCGCCGGCGAAATCGTATTCAGCGAAGGGGATCCTTGCTCCGGCATGTACGTCGTCGAGTCGGGACACATCCGGATTTTCAAGACTTCGGCAGGCGGCCGCGAACAGGTGCTCAGCATTGACGGACCTGGCGGGTCCGTGGCCGAGTTGCCGGTGTTCGACGGCGGAAATTACCCGGCATCGGTTTCAGCCGTGGAAGACTCCACGCTGCTGTTCATCGCCAAGCAGGATTTCCACGCTCTTTGCATCGCGCATCCTGAGGTGGCGCTGAAGGTGCTGCGAGTAGTGGGGGCGCGGCTGCGCAAGCTGGTCGGCATTATCGAGGAGCTCTCCTTTACCACCGTTCGGAACCGCCTGGCGGCCTTTTTGGTGAGGCTGGCGCGGCGGGAAGGCAAGCCCGCCGACGGCGGAGTCGAGGTCATGTTGCCGGCGAGCAACCAGGAACTGTCGGCGCAGATCGGCACGGTGCGCGAGCTAGTGTCGCGCAATCTAAGCCGCTTTCAATCCGAGAAGCTCATTCAGATGGATGGCCGTCGAATCGTGATTGCGGACGTGAAAGCTCTGGAAGCGGAGTTGGACGGTCAATAGCTGTGAGCTCCGAGCCACGAGCCTCGGGCCTCGAGCTTCGGGCTATGAACCAACCCCGGACGGCTGTGATGGATCGACGGGAGCTGTCTATCCCTTCTGGCAGAGTGCCTCGGCCGAGGGCGTGTCGCCCTCGAAACGGCTGGCGGCGCTACGGTGTTGCTTTCTCGCGGCTCGCAGCTCGCGGCTCGAAACTCATAGTTGCTACCGTGACAAAAGTCATCGTCAGGCGATTTGCCCTCTCTTAGAGTCGTTGCGTGGAGGCAGCCCAGAGCTGCGAGGAGAAGCCACATGACTTTGACCACCGCCAAGACCGTACGAGATTACGCGATTGAAACACCCCAGACCATTCCGGTTTTCGAGAAGCTGGGCATCGATTTTTGCTGTGGAGGCAATCGGCCGTTAGAAGAAGCCTGTGCTGCCGCTAACCTGGATGTGGATCAGGTGCTGCAGTCGCTGGAGACCGCCCTTGCCGAACCCGTCCGTCCCAGCGATCGCGAACTGAAGTCAGGGTCGCTGGCGGAGCTGATTTCGCACATCGTTCGAACCCACCACGCATACGTGCGCACGCAGATTCCCGAAATCGAGCGCCTGCTCGAAAAGGTTCACTCCAAACATGGAGAGAACCATGCCGAGCTGACCGTGATTCACAGCACCTTTCACGCGCTGGCCCAGGAATTGATGATGCACCTCATGAAGGAAGAGAACATTTTGTTCCCCTACATCGAGCGCATGGAGGAGTCCGTGCTGCAACATGAACCGATTCTTCCGCCGCCGTTTGGCACAGTCGCAAATCCGGTGCGCATGATGGAGCATGAGCACGACGACGCGGGAGCCGCGCTTAGGACCCTGCGCGCGACCAGCCAGAACTACACACCTCCCGCCGATGCCTGCACCAGTTTCCGCGCGCTGTACACGGCGCTCGTGAATTTCGAGAAGGACTTGCACCAGCACATCCACCTGGAAAACAACGTCCTATTCCCGCGGGCGGTGGAGATGGAAAGCAGTCGGCAACGCGCGTAGGACCAAGGCTCTGAGCTACGAGCCATCTCAGCCTGGGCATCGCCTCTCGGCTTGCGGCTTTTCCTGGCAAACTCGCTTTGTTGTTGGATGCGGCGGGTGGGACAACGGCATTGCACTTTTGTTCGCCCATCGTAGCTCGCGGCCCGCGAGCTCCCTACCTCTGGCGCAGAATGCGCCGCAATGGGACAATAGAAAACATGCTCAAATACTCTAACCGCAGCGGTCCTATTGGCCGCCGGAACGATGTTGGTGGCCAATGGCAACGCCCAGCAGACTCCGGCAGCGACGAATACACACTACTCCGAAATCCTCGGCCAAGAAACCGGCGACAGCAACCAAGAGCGCGGCCGAGGCTCCCACCTTCAAAAGCCGGAAAGAAAAATTCAGTTATGCATTGGGAATGAATATCGGCAACGGACTCGGCGCGAACCTGAAGAAACAGTCGGTGGAAGTCGACCCGAGCCTGGTTGCCGAAGGCCTGAAAGACGCCATGGGCGACGGCAAGACGCGTCTTACGGAAGAAGAGGCGAAAACGGTGCTCACGGAAGTGCAGAACGAAGTTCGCGAACAGCAGCAGGAGAAGATCAAAGAGGCCGCGGGAAAAAACAAGACCGAGGGCGAAAAATTTCTGGCTGAAAACAAAAGCAAAGAGGGCGTTGTGACGTTGCCCAGCGGCTTGCAATACAAGATCCTGAAAGAAGGTACCGGACCGAAGCCCACGGCGGCGGACACCGTTGTCTGTAACTATAAAGGCACGCTTCTGGATGGCACGGAGTTTGACAGTTCCTATAAACGCGGACAGCCAGCGACATTTCCAGTGAGCGGAGTGATCAAAGGCTGGACCGAAGCGCTGCAATTGATGCCGGTGGGATCGAAGTGGCAGCTTTTCATTCCTTCGGATCTTGCTTATGGCCCGCGTGGAGCAGGAGCGGAAATCGGTCCCGATGCAACGCTGATTTTCGAGGTCGAGCTGATTTCGATTCAGGACAAGAACAAAGAAAAAGAACAGGAAAAGAAGGATCAGGAAGACAAGCAAGAAGAGAAGAAATAAGCGCGCTGCACTTTGGGCCTGCGGTGGATCAAAAGCCCCATCCGGTGGCACAGTCGCCAACGGATGGGGCTTATTATTTTTCGACTAAGATCACAATCTTCGGCAGCCGAAGATTGCAGGGACAATCACACGAACTCTCGGGGACTACGCTCCCAGATACATCACATGAACGTAGGTTCCGAGACGGACGTTGTAGGCCAAATACCAGCCAATGTGATCGGGATCCTCGTAGATCACAATTTCATCGGAATCCCACAGCCAGTCATTACAGAAGCCGACATCGTAGGGAGCGACGGAGAAGTAAAATCCTCCGAACCAGAAGCGATTTGGGCCTCCTCCTGCGAGCCGCCACACGTGGCTGCGGCCAAATCCGCCGCTGAAGTGGCCATGCTCCCATGGATGATCCTGGTGGTAATTAGCATCGTTGCGGCCGGTATCGTGGCCAACCCAGCGTTTGCCGTTATCGACATGGGGGGCGTTGGGATGCCCTGCTTTCTCGCTGAACTGCCGGTTTGCCTGCGCTGGAGCCGGAGTCTTTACGCGCGCCGGCCCGTGCGCCGGAATGTTCTGATGGCCGCCTCCGACTTCGGGCCGGCCGCCGCCTTGATGGGTATCATGCTGTGCCACTGCCGCAATGGAAAACAGAATACATACTGCCAATACACCAATCAGTTTTTTCATTTTGTTCACCATTCTTAGTTTTGTACTGTCTTCCGCTAAAGAATAACCCTATTTACCGCTGAATGTTGCGCAGGCTCGCTTAAGTTCGTCTCGAGTTTGATGACGGGCATTAGCCGGCTTGTGTTGGTGCGATGCGCCTGCTCGCTTTATTCGTAGCGCAGGGCCTCAATCGGGTCGAGGCGCGAAGCGCGGATCGCTGGCACCATTCCGCTGATCAATCCTACTGCGCTCAGGATCAGGATGGCGACGAGCAATGTGAGCGGGTTGATGATCAGCCGGACATCGCCGGCTTCGGCATGTGTGGCCATCGCGCTGTAAAGCGTCAGTCTGCCCACGGAGAGCGCCACCAGCATAGGCCAGGATGATTCCGAACACTCCGCCTATGAAAGTGATGGTGAGGGCTTCGGCCAGGAACTGCAGGAAAATGTGCCGGCGGCGCGCGCCGAGAGCTTTCTCGATTCCGATCTCACGGGTGCGTTGCGTCACCGAGACCAGCATGATGTTCATGAGGCCGATTCCGCCAATGCCCAAAGTCAGGGTGCCGATGAATCCGAGCAGAATCCTTCAGCCCGATTGTGATGACTTCAAAAAGATGTACCTGATCCATGAGGTTGATGATCAGCACGGCGCGCCGATCCCCGGGATTGAACTTGTGCTGCTCCGCCAGGATGTAGCGTACGGACTCCTCGATCCGTCCATAGTGGGGATCCTGATAAGTAAACCAGATGGCGTCAAGGAAGTGCGTGTCTTTCAGATCGCTCATGGTAGAGAACGGAACGTAAATGAAGCGATTAATATTGTCGTCACCCTGTTGCATTTTGGCGGAGAGGACGCCGATGACGTCAAAGGCGATGCCGTCGATGCGGATGCGCTCGCCCACCGCATTACGTCCGGAAAAAAGTTTTTCCTTGGTCTGGGATCCGATGACGGCGACGCGGGCGCGCTGTAATTGATCCTCGGCGTTATAGAAACGTCCCTGGTCGACGGTGAGAGCGCGGATCGCGAGCGTATTGGGATACTCGCCGTTGACATTCATAGCGTAAGAGCGGGTCTCATATTGTATGGTCGATTGCTTATTACAACTGGGAGTGATGTGGGTGATCTGCGAGATGTTGCTGCGAGAGCAGATCGACATCGTCGAGCGTGAAGCGAACCAGAGTTCCCGCCTTCTGGCCTCCCGCCTGCATGGTCGAACGGCCCGGGATGAGGATAAAGAGTTTGGTGCCGAAGTTGGCCATGATGTTGGCCATGGCGCGGCCGAAACCGTCTCCGTAGGCGAGCAACATGACGACGGTTGCGATGCCCCAAGCCATGCCGAGCATGGTCATTGCCGTGCGCCGACGGTGGTGGCGCATCGCGTTGTAAGACTCGCTGAGAAGGTCGTGCAGCATAAAAAATAAAAATCAGTCCGTCGAAATCATGCCGCTGGCCGCCTTGTCGGCCCGTTGCCGTGTGGCAGCGCTTTCAGACGGGCACCCCCGTTTCTATGCGGGATTCAGCGGCATAGCGGCGAAAGAAGCTGTCGGGTTTCCAGTGTGGAGGCTGCGGGTCGTCGGCGACGTTAATCAGCAATCGGCGAACGATCTCCTCATATTTTGCGGCGGCCGCCAAATCGACCGGCTGATTCACGTCGTCGGACGGAGCATGGTAGCGGTGAGTCAGCCAATCCTTGAAAAGTTTTTGCTCGGGCGAGCCCGGTTCCGATCCGAGTTCCATCATGACTGAAGGAACTCCATGAACGATGAAATTGTATTGATCGCTGCGGATGAAAATATTGCGCTGGGGCTCGGGATCGGGCTGGACTTTCACGCCGAGCGGCTGGGCGACTTCCCGCGCGCGGTCACCCAGGTCGGACTCGTCAAGGCCCTCGACGGTCAGGATCTTGAGCGGAACGATGGGCAGAAACATATCCACGTTGACGTCAGCGACCATGGATTTAGCGGGGACGGTCGGATGGGCGGCGAAATACTTCGAGCCCAGCAGTCCTTTTTCTTCTCCAGTGACCAGGACCAGGAGGATCGAGCGCCGCAGTTTCTCGGGATGCTGTTTGAAGCTGGCAGCCATGTCGAGGACCAACGCGCTGCCGGAACCGTTGTCCATGGCGCCGTTATAGATGCGGTCGCCGTTGATGGGCTCGCCGATCCCGATGTGATCGAGGTGGGCGGAGAGCACGACGTACTGATCCTTCAGAGTGGGGTCGCTGCCGGGGAGTTTGGCGACGATGTTTGCGGATTCGACCTTGGTGACGTCGACCCGCGTTTTTGCTTCCAGCGAAACGGCCAGCGGGAAATGCGGCAGAGCCTTGCGGTCTTTGGCGAGGGCGGCGATTTCAGCGAAGCTGTGGCCGGAGCCGGCAAAGATTTTGTCCGCGCTTGCGGGATTGATTACGACGGATAATTTCTCACCTTCGCTCTCGTTGAACTCGGGGTAGTCGAGCGCCATGGTTGGATGGGCGCGATTGAGAGCGATACGCGACCATGGGATGTCCATGGAGGCAGGGTTCATCAGTCCGACCACGCCGACTGCGCCGGCGGCGCGCAGGACCTTCCAACGCTCGGCTGTGGTTCGATAATGCGAGGCGAGCGCTCCAGGGAGTTCGGCGGGCGATCCGTTGAAGATCACGACGATCTTGCCCTTCAGATCGAGGCCGGCGAAATCGTCGTAATTGTGCTCGGGAACTTTGAGGCCATAGCCGACGAAAACGAGAGGCGCGCTCACTTCGGGCGCAGGCATAGCGCGCGTGCTGATGATGGCGTCTTCGCCGAGCACGAGCGGTTCGCGCTTGCCGTCGCGGATCAGGGCGAGGCGGCAATCCTTTTCGACGATCTGGCGCGAGACGAATTTGACGGGCTGGTAGAAACCGTCTGTTCCCATTGGCTCCGCGCCGTCCCGCTGGAGTTGTTCGACCGCGTATTTCTGCGCTTCGCGCTCGCCGCGGCTCCCTGTGTCGCGGCCTTCGAGTTTGTCGTCGGCGAGGAACTTGACGTGGTTCCACCAGAGTCTGGCCGTCGAAAACGGGAGATGTTTGTGCGGCGATGGGGAGCGTCAATGACAGCGCAAGCAGGGGAGATAGTAACTTGATTTTCATGGTGTTCCTTGAGTCGAGGGGAAAAGCATAACATTCCCAGAACGTCTCAGTTACCCGTTCGAGAGCGCGCGCGTATTTTTTGTCGCTTCGTCTTCCGTCGCGTTTTCACTGCCTGAACGGCGGGGGGTACCCCCCCTTGATGTGGTATATTAGAATCAATACTTTAGGGAATAATTCCTCCCAAAGTATTCGAGGAATAAGTACTTATTGGTAAAGTATTGAATATATGTGACTTAGATAGACATTTTCGCAAGACCCTTGTGCTCTGCCTTCTCCATACCCTGCCTTGTCCGGTTTTATGTCTCTCCAAACCCTACAATGATCGTCACAAGAAGCGAGGTTAGGGTCAAGAGAATATTTGATGGGGCTGGCGAGCGATGTTTGCGCTTCGCGTAATCCCCTTTGACTCAGCTTGCGATTGCCCTTGGCCGGGTAGTGCGCGGCAATCGATTGCGGGAGGAACGGCTGGAATTTGTGCTTTGCCCGGTTTTCGTCCATCCTCCGAGTTGGAGCGCGAGCGACATGGATGAGGCGCGGAGTTGGTCGGCGAGGGCACGATCGTCCATGGAGCGGGCGACGACCATTCCGCCGACGCAGAGCGCGGCGATGGCGCGCGCTTTGTCCTGCCGAGGCTGCCGCTTGTCGAAGAGGCTGCGCTCGAGCACGCTGACCATCGCCTTGAATACGGTTTCGAAGGCTTGCTTGGCGCCTTTGCCGCTGCGGGCGACGTCGCTCGGGATGGCGACCATGGGGCAGGAGTTTTCGACATCCTCAAAATGCTGGCGTGAGAGATAGGCGCGGACCACTTGCGGGCCGACGTCGGTGGAGGAGAGATCGACGTGGACGCCCTCCCAGCAGCTTTTCCATTCGGGATCGGTGAAGAAGCATCCCAGAACCTCGGCGTAGAGGTCGCTTTTGCTTTGGAAGTAGCTGTAGAAGCCTCCATGCGTGAGACCAGCGGCGGACATGATCTGCTTGAGCGAGACGTTGTCGAAGCCCTGGCGATTGAATAATCTTCTCGCGCTGTCAATGATTCGTCTTCTTACCTGGGCGCGGTGACCGGCGGGATAAGGCATAGGTCCTCTTTCGCGGGGCTGTCATTCCATGTGAACATCTCTTGTGGAACCGTCTTTCTGCCGGGCCTCGAGCTGCCGGGACCTCGAGCTGCCGGGACATCGAGCTGCTTGGCGATCCGGTGTGCGGAAGTATGTCCCGGAACCGGACCGCGCGTCCAGCAGTTTCTGTTCGAAATGGGAGTTCACGGCATGGCAAAACATTATTTTGAACATATTTTGCTTCCATGTTCCGATGGCTGGACCACGGGGCTCGACGGTGAGCCGCATGAGCGGCACAAATCAAACTCGAAAGGAAACGATCGGTATGCGAGGTGGAATGGTAGGGGATCATAAAGAACCAGGTGGAGTTGCCAATGCGCCCACGCGGCGACAAATGATGATTGGAGCCGCGGTTGCGATGGGTGGAATGGCGGTGGGCGCCGTGAATGCGTGGGCTGCCGGGGGCGACGGGATTCTGCCGGCCCAAGCGATTCATCAGGAGGAAGTCTTCAAGGCAAGCCGGAAGCGCGTGTATGAGGCACTGACCGACGCCAGGCAATTCGATAAGGTTGTGAAACTGAGCGCGGCGATGCAATCCATGTCATTGGCGAAAAAGCCGACCGAGATCAGCGCGGAAGCGGGGAGCGCGTTTTCCCTTTTTGGCGGCTACGTCACCGGGCGGCAGATTGAGCTGAAACCGGATGAACTGATTGTGCAGGCTTGGCGCTCGGGCAGTTGGGGGCCCGGTGTTTACTCCATCGCGAGGTTCGAACTCAAAGACGAGGGTGCGGGGGCGAAGATTGTTTTCGATCATCGGGGCTTTCCGGACGGCACGGCGCAACATCTGGTGGAGGGATGGCACGGGAACTATTGGGAACCGCTGGCGAAATATCTGGCGGGGTGAAGGCGAGCCCTCGGCCGCGCAGAAGTCTTCGAAGCTTTCACGTCGTGCTCACTCCGGACGTTTTGTTTGGGGTAGGGGTCCTTCGACTCCGAATGGCGATCCGCTTTGCGGATCGCTATTCTCCGCTCAGGATGACAAGGCCATT
This sequence comes from uncultured Acidobacteriaceae bacterium, assembly GCA_963709055.1. Lineage (GTDB taxonomy): Bacteria > Acidobacteriota > Terriglobia > Terriglobales > Acidobacteriaceae > Acidiflorens. Next base: position 318,307 of record CAVPUZ010000010.1, on the reverse strand, counting down.
CAGGAAGATGCGGTTATTGGATCGTGTTGCCGAACGTGGGTACTCCTTGCTGAACGAGATAGAGCAGGGTTTGGCCCCGGGAGGACCAGTCGCTTTGGGGGTATTGGGAGATGAGCTGCTGGGCCAGCGCTATGGCTTGGTCTTTTGCCTTTTCGGATTTCTTGGGTTGCTCTTCTGTTTTATAGATCTCGATCAGGGCCGCGCGGCGCCATGCGGCTCGGTAGAGAGCCTCGGGTGCGGAGGGAGACTGCGAGTGCTCTTTCGCGTACTTTTCGTAGACGTCGGCTTCCTTGTCGGGGCATTTCGATGAGCCCTGCCAGTCTCCGCAGAGCTTGTTGTCGATGAGGTGGAAGCTGGCGAGTTCGGCCCACTTGGTGCCGGGAAATTTCTTCATGACGAGTTTCATCTGGTCTTCATCGATGGGCTGGCGGTAAAAGGATTCTTTTTCATGGGCGGAGGGCCGGGAGAGGTAGTCTGTCTTGTCGATCTGCCACTTGATGTCGGCGGCGCGGTAGAGGGCTTCGGCGGCGAGCGGGGAGTTGGGGAAGATATCGTAGACGCGGTGATAGAGGCGGAGAGCTTCCTGCGCGGCGCCGCGGCGTCCATGAGCGCGGCCGGCCTCGTCTTCGGAATCGACAGCCGAGCCGAAGACGATGCGGTCGCCGTTGGGAGTGGAGGGCCAGACTATGCCGAGGTCGAGAATCCATCCGGTAACGGTTTTCTGGTCGGCATCTTCGTCTTCGACGAAGTTGGGGTCGGGATTGTTGGTATAGCCGAGAAGCGCTTCAACGCTGACCCAGTTGCGGCTTCGGTCGAGGAGAATGACTTCGCGTCCGCGTTCGGCCTGGGCGAGCTTGTGAGAATTAGAGTCCGGAGAGAGATAGATAACGCCTTCGCGGACCATGGCGCCGTGATCGGCGGCAAGCGCTCTGTGCGGCGCGAGAAGCAGGACTGGTATAAGCAGCAGTAGCGCGGCGAAGGGCTTCATGATGGTTCGAATCTCTTGGGATGAGGGTAGCATGTGGATTTAGATGCGTGGAATGCGGTGATGTAATGGACTTGCGATCCCATTTTGGAATAGCGTGAAAGAAACGAACAATTTTTGAGTGCCTGCGTCACATTACGGCGTTCTGCACTTTGTTATACAGACATCAAGGGTTTCAGGAATCCCCTCCGATTCCGAGTCTCGAACGCGAGGGGATTGGTATGGACTGGAGCTGTGATTCACTTCTAGTTTCAATTCGCAATGATCTTCGCGGGGAGATTCTGCTGTGCAGGATTGTTTGCTGCACGCTTCTCTGGCGCAATCTGCTTCGCCTCATTTCCCGCAGCGCTCTGCTTCGGATTTTTCTCCTGTTATTAGTTTCGGGCTTTGGAATCTTTGGGATTGAGATTGGGGTGGCGTGGGCGCAGGACGCATCGACCGGTGCGCTGCGCGGCAGTGTACTGGATGCGCAGGGCGCGGTGGTGACGAATGCGGACATCGTGGCGATTTGCGTCGAGACCGGGGTGCGGTATCACACGGCGACGGATGTGGCGGGACGATTTGTGGTGGACCTGCTGCCACCAGGAAATTATTCAGCGCGGGCGGAGGCGGAGGGAATGTCGCCGCAGATCTCTCCGGTGATCCGGGTGGAGATGGGGGCGGCGGCGGAGTTGACATTCAAGCTCGCGGTGGGGGGACCGACGGAGACGGTGACGGTGTCGGCGGCTCCGCCGTCGGTGGAGACGACTCCGACGGCAGCGTCGGCGCTGCTGGATGAGAGTGAGATCGCGAATTTGCCGCTGCAGGGGCGGCGGTTCACCGACCTGCTATTGCTGACGCCGGGTGTGACACAGGATCCGCGAAGCCTTACGTCGGGATCGAATGGCGATCTTTCTTATGGCGGGATACGGGGATACCAGACCAGCTATCTGGTGGATGGGGCGGACAACAATAACGGCTTTTACGCCCAGGCAGTGGGCCGGTATCGGGCGCCCTATCAATTTTCGAATGAGGTGGTGCAGGAGTTCCGGGTGTCGTCGAACAGTTATGGGGCGGAGTCGGGACGGTCGGGCGGAGCGGTCGTGAACGTGGTGACGAAGTCGGGGTCGAACCATTGGCACGGGAACACGTTTTACAAACTCCGGGACAGTGAATTAGGAGGCGCGGCGCCGGCATTTGTAGGCTTCAATCCAAGCAATGTACAGCATCAGTTCGGGGCCACTTTGGGCGGACCGATCGAGCGCAATAAGACATTCTTTTTTGCGGGATATGATCAGCACATCCTTCGTATACCGGCGGTGGTGGAGTTCTATAACGGGCAGACGGTGGTCATGCCGCAGGCCGGGAACTATCCGACTCCGCCGGATTACGAGATCTGCGATCCCGCGATCGGAGGCATGGCGTGCGACCAGGCGCTGGTGCTTGCGTCGGCCGCGCAACTTTCGCAGCAGGCAGGAACCTTCCATGCGCAAATGTTTGGGGAGACGGGATTTCTGAAACTCGACCGGGTTCTGGCGCCGCATGAACTGCTTTCGTTGCGGCTGAGTCTGTCGCGCTCTGACGGCATGAATAATGTGTTCTTCGATCCGGGAAGTCCGATTACGAACGATGCGATCGGCGGGAACGGGGAAGAAAAGGTCGCGACCGAAAGCGCAACGCTCACCCTGCTGAGCAGCCTGACGCCGCGGTGGACGAGCCATCTGCGAGTTCAGTTTGGGAGCGATGTGGAGCAGTCGTTTGCAAACCAGACAGTGTCGAATGCGAAGATCTACGACTGGATCGGCGATATGGGAGAGTCGTCGATTTTGCCGAGGCAGACGCGCGAACACCGCTTGCATCTGGCCGAGACGGTGAGCGTGAGCCGCGGGCGGCACGAGTGGAAGTTTGGCGCGGACACGATGCGCACGTGGGATTACAACTATTTCCCGTCGCTCTACGAGGGCGAGTACATCTATGACTATATTGTGGTCAATCCGTGGACATTTGCCCCGATGCACGGAGGTTTGGAGTTATCTCCACTGCGGGCGTGGGCCCATGACGTGCCGCGCTATTACGAGCAAAATTTTGGCAATCCGGTGTCGCATCCCGATAGCAATGACTATGCGGCATTCGTGCAGGACACGGTGCGATTAACCTCGCGTTTGTCGGCCAGTGTGGGCGTACGGTACGACCTGCAGACGTTTGGGCGGGAAGGGATGGTTACGAATCCGCTGTGGCCTGCAACCGGGAGGATACCGGCGCCCAACAAGAATTTTGCGCCCCGGGTGGGACTGGCCTATGCAATCGGCGACCAGAGGCCGGTAATGGTGCGCGCTGGAGCCGGGATCTTTTATACGAGGATTCCGCAAATTTATCAGTCGACTGTCATGAGCAACAATGGGATCACTGACCAGTTTATTTCGCTCGACAATACGGATTACTACGACAACCAGGTATTTCCGCAGTATCCGAATTCGGGGGTGAATTGTCCGCGGGGGCCGGCGACATGCGTGTTGCCAGCGGCCTGGCAGCAATATGCGACGAGCGATGTGGCGGCATTTGATCCGGCATTCAAAACGCCGAGGGTGCTGCAGGCCAGCTTGCGCCTGGAACGCGAATTCGGGGACGGTATTACCGGCGAACTGTCGTATTTGTACGTACACGGTGTCGATATGATCCGGGCGCGGGATGTGAATCTGCCGCCGCCGACGTTCTACAGCTATCCAATCTTCGATCCAAGCGGGACTACTTTTCAGAACACGTTTTATAGCGTGGAATCGTTTGCGACGTGGCAAAACACAGTATGCCATCAGCTGTCCGTTCCCTCCCTGCATTAACGTGTTGCAGCGGCCGATTGCGCAACTGGGGGCGGTCGACCAATATGAGAGCGCGGCTTCGAGCGTGTATCACGGGTTGACGGTGTCGCTGAACAAGCGGATGTCGCGCGGAATGAGTTTTCGTCTGTCGTACACGTGGGCGCATGCGATCGACGATGGCCAAGATGCGCTGGTGGCGGGACAACCGGCGACGGTGCAGAACTCATATTCGGCGAACAGCGAACGAGGGCCGAGCGTGACCGATCAGCGCAACCGGCTGACGATTGCCATGATCGAGGAGCCGCATCTGTTCGATCCGGGACAGGCAATTCTGGCACCGGTGTTCAACCATTGGAGAATTTCAGGAATTATGACTTACGGATCGGGGCGTCCGGCGAATGCCGCGGTTTGGGGCGATCCCAATCAGGACAGCAATACCGGTAACGATCGACTGGCGGGATACGGACGAAATGCATTTCAAGGGCCCGACTACGCGACCATGGATTTGCGACTGGTCAGGAAAATCAAACTGGGTGGGCACTGGCGGATGGATTTGACGGGAGATTCCTACAATCTATTCAATCGCGACAATCAGAGGTATACGGTTTCCTCCAGTGGCTTCTATAATTCGGCGGGGCAGTTCGTCAAATATCCGCAGGTGGCGGGAGGCACTTACTATCCGGCGTATTATCAACGACCTACGACTTTTATGAAGGCGACGAGCGCGTATTCTCCGCGGCAGGTGCAATTGTCGATGCGCCTGAATTTTTGAGATGGCAGGCAAATTTCTGCACATTCCGCTTGACTTACTAAGGCAAGCTTGCCATAACTAAACGGTCCCGTCAGGGCGAGCAGGGGTGTCGTCCAAGTTGGGTGAGGTTTGACTTCAAGGAGGGGGAAATCCCTTGGAGACGGACTTTGTCGGTTCGATTCGCCGGTTCAACGCGGCACACAAGGTTGTTTGACGGGATGACGTAATCAGTAATCCATGCGATGCACATCGCATGGCGGGCCGAATCCACAGGGTCAATACGAGGGGGATAGTGAATCTCCTGCCCACGTTGTGAACCGGATCCTACCCATTCGGGTCTCCCGTGCTGCGCAGGACGGGGAATGGGAGCGCCTCTTCCAATGGAATTCCAGGACAAGATTTTGAAATGCGTGGACTGTGGCACGGACTTCGTGTTCACCGCCGGGGAACAATTGTTCTTTCGCGACAAGCAGTTCAAGAACGAACCCAAACGTTGCAAGAACTGCAAGGGCAAACGAGTGGCGGTGCTGGGACCGAGTGCTCACGGGCATTCATACGCGAAGACGGAAACCCGTACGAATTGCTCGCAGTGCGGCAAGGAGACCACAGTTCCATTCCGTCCCACACAGGGGCGACCGGTGCTGTGCCGCGAGTGCTTCCAGCAAGGGCGGCAAGTCGCGAGCGCCTGACGACTCTCTAAGGCCAGATTAAAGGTGGCCCGCGGACACTTATCCAGCGGAGCGGTTGCGGAGTTGTGTTCGGGAAGCGGCCATTCGCTGGAGGAGTTCCTGCTTGTCGGCCTGACGAATGAGCAGGGCTTCAATCTGGCGCACCAGATCGCTCGTGCCAACGGGCTTTACGAGCAGGGAATCAGGACGGTCTCCCTTGGGTCGTTTGTCGAACGAACCGTCGCCGAACGAATTTTTCTCTAACGGACCTTTCTCTAACAAACCTTCCCCTGATGAGCCCAAGCTGTCCCAGTATTCGTCTGACGGGGGAAATGCCGTCAGCAGCGCGGTCGCCGGGGCATAGCCCTGGCGGTGGGCCGCGCGGATGACTTCCAGGCCGGCGTCTTCGGTTTCCATGTGCAGGTCGCTGATCACCATGTGGTACACGCCTGACTCCATGCGGGCGAAGGCCTCGGCTGTGCCGGCGGCAGTGTCAACCTCAAATTCGTGGAGTTCGAGGACAGCCTTTAAGGTCAGCAGGACGGCAAGATCGTCGTCAACAAGAAGAATGCGCCGTTTCATATGGACCTCTCGCAGAGGCCGAGTGCGTGCGCGTACGGATTCGGTGGACAGGATCGACGAATTTTAAGACACGATCTCGAGTCCCTTCGTCCACTCGGTTACTCGGGTAGTATAGGGGTGTGGCCCGATTCTACATAGAGAATTTTGGTTGTCGCGCAACACAGGCCGATGGCGCGGCGCTCGAGCGCCAGTTTCTGGAGCGTGGATTTGAGCGCGCCCAGGTTGCGCGGGATGCCGAAATCGTCGTGCTAAACACGTGCACGGTGACCGAGGGCGCGGATAAGGATGCACGCGCCTCGATACGCCGGTTGCAACGGGTGAATCCCGATTGCCGGATTCTGGTGACAGGATGTTATGCACAGCGGGCGCCGGAAGAATTGGCAGCGCTGCCCGGCGTCACCTGGGTGGTGGGGAATTCGCATAAACATCAGGCGGCGGAGATCGCAACTGCGGACAATTTCCCGGCAAACGGTACTTCAGCGGGTTTCGTCCCGCTGGCCCAGCTTTCAGGAATGGCTAAGAAGTTCCCACACTATCTCAATGAACACAATGGCGTGGGGCGCCCTCCGAATATTCTTGTTGGCGATATCTTTGCGCATACCGAGTTGATGGCGGCTCCGGTATTTGAAGCGGCGAACGAGCGCACGCGTCCGAACCTGAAGGTGCAGGATGGCTGCGATAACCGGTGCTCATTCTGCGTGATTCCCTATGTGCGGGGGCAGAGCCGTTCGCTGCCGGAAGAGCGCGTGATCGCCGAGGTGCGGACGCTGGTCGAGGCAGGGTATCGCGAAGTGGTGATTTCGGGGATTAATCTGGGGCGTTGGGGGCGGGATCTGGACGTTCGCTATTCGTCATTGCTGTTCGCGAAACTCAATCCGCAGGGTCTCAATCTCGAATGCACTCTCCAGGCGCAAATGAGTCTGGCCGCGGAGCAACCGAATAGCGAACGACGAATAGCGAACGACGAACGACCGACGACCGAAGACGAAAGCTCGTAGACCTGATCCGCGCGATCCTTGCGCTGCACATCCCTTGAGAAATTACGGATCAGTTCGGTCGAGCCGATGGATTGGAGCGATGAGTTGATTGAACTGGTCGCCTCGTCTTCGCGGATCGCGAAGCATGCTCATGTGCCGATGCAGTCGGGGAGCGACGCGGTTTTGCGGCGGATGCACCGCAAGTACCGGCCCTGGCACTATCGCGAGAAGATTCTCAAGATTCGCAAGGCGATGCCACTCGCGGCCATCGGCGCCGACGTGATGGTGGGATTTCCGGGGGAGACCGAGACGGAGTTTGCCGAGACTCGGCGCATGATTGAAGAGCTGCCGTTCACCTACCTGCATGTGTTCACGTATTCGGCGCGTCCCGGAACACCGGCGGCGGAGCATCCCGGACAGGTTCCAGTGGGATTGGCAAGAGAAAGGAACCGCGTCTTACGGGAGATTGCATCCAAAAAGAAAGCGGCGTTTATGCAATCTCTGATCGGAACAACGGTCGAGGCGATTACGCTGCAAACGGGCGGGGCGGATTTCACCGAAGCATTGACGGACAACTATCTGAAGACCAGGATTTCCGGGCGCATTGTGGCGAATCGCTGGATTCGATTGCGCGTCCAAGCGATTGACGGGGAGATGCTGGTGGGGCGTCCGGTGACATCTTCTATTCTGGACGGGAAGACGGCTTTCGAACCGGCGCACCTTGGGCCTGCCCAAAATAGTTACCGCGAAGTGCACTGAATCTAACAAAAACGCATTGACCTGAAACCCTTTGCACGCTTAGGATGATTCCAATCCAACATGCGGGAGTCGGTCCAACTCATGTCACAGTCAAAGCTTCTATCTGCTGTGTGTTGTTGGCTTGTGTTGCTGTTTCCGGCGCAAGTTATGGCAGGGGAAACGGCCTCGGCGATGTTGTACACGACGGGCTCAGCTTGGGTGAACGGGAGCGAGGTGCCGAAATCGGCAGCAGTGTTCTCGGGAGACATGCTGCAGACGCGCCCGGATTCGACAGCCAGCATTCAAACCAACGGATCGAGCGTGATGGTGATGGCGAATTCGCTGGTGGAATTTGAAGGGCCGGCGGTCGAGATCGAACATGGCGGTGTGCGGGTGACGACGTCGCATGGGTTGGCTGCGCACGCAGGCGACGTCACGATCAAGCCCGCGGGCAATTCCTGGACCGAATTTCAAGTAGTCGACGTCAATGGGCAAGTGCAGATTGCGGCCAACAAAGGCGACGTGACGGTGCAGGATGACAAGGGAACGACGACCGTAACCCAGGGGCAGCAGACCACGCGCGACGACACGAGCGGTTCCAAGAAAAGAAGAAGACAGTCGGGCGCGGCTACGGCGGCCAAGGGCGGAATCATGAGTTCGAAAGCGGCGATCGTCACCGGCGCGGCGGTCATTGGCGGAGGCGCCGCATGGGTGTGGCTGGACCATGGTGGGGAAGGCCCGGTCAGTCCGTCGTGCCGGAAGACACCTTGTCAGTGAGTTGTTTCCAATGAGTTCTGTGGTGGGCGACTGAATCCATGTCGCGCTACGTATCCTACCGTGATTTCGATTGGGTCCTGCTGGGCTTTGTGCTGGTCGTGTGCGCTCTGGGGGTATTTCAGATCCACAGCGCGACCGAGCACACCAAGTTTGCCGGCTCTCACATCAGGCAAATCTACTGGATTCTGGGTGGACTAGGCGCCATGTTCCTGGTCAGCCTGGTCAACTATCAGGCTCTGCTGGAACAAGTGCACTGGATGTACATTGTTTCGCTGGCCTCCCTGATGTCGGTGCTGTTGTTCGGGCAGAAGTACCTGGGCGCGCGGCGCTGGATCAAGATGCCGGGGGGAGCGCATTTTCAGCCGTCGGAATGGGTCAAGCTGATTCTGATTCTGGCGGTGGCGAAATATTTTGCCGATCTGCAGCAGCGGGAACTGTCGTGGCCGGATTTTCTGAAGGCGGGTGCGATCGTTGGTTTCCCGATGCTTCTGGTGCTGGCGCAGCCCGATCTTGGCACGGCGCTGACCTACATGCCGGTGGCGATCATGGGATTGTTTCTGGGCGGGCTCCGCTGGAAGCAGGCACTGGTCGTCGCCATGATTCTCGCCATGCTGCTGCCAGTGGCGTGGATAAAAGTGCTCAAGCCTTATCAGAAGGAGCGTCTCACCAGTTTTCGCGATCCGGATGCGGACCGTCAGGGCTCCGGATATCAAGTTAATCAATCGTTAATTGCGGTGGGTTCGGGTGGAATCTGGGGCAGCAGCGAAGGCTCGCAGACGCATCTGGCGTTTCTTGCCGGTGCCGCAAACCGACTTTATTTTTGCCGCTTTTGCCGAGGAGCATGGGTTTGTAGGAGCTCTTGCGGTTCTGCTGTTATACTTCATAGTGCTGATGCGTTTGACGCAGAATGCGCAGACGGCGCCCGACCGCGCCGGTGCATTTCTGGTAATGGGTGTGGTGGCTGTGCTTAGCTTTCACATCCTGGTCAATGTCGGCATGGTGGTCGGCTTTATGCCCGTCACCGGAATACCTCTGCCGCTCATGAGTTACGGAGGATCTTCCGTTCTTTTCATGTTTTTGGCGCTGGGGATCGTGATGAACGTCAGGATGCGCCGGTTTGTGAACTGAGACGGTGGGCAGAGTGGGCGGTCGTTTCTCGCCAGCGAGAACGGCGCCATGAAACAACATTTGCAAGAAACAAGATTAATTACGAGCCGCCCTCGCGAAAAGTAGGGCAGATTACCGGCGAAGCAGAAGCCGGACAGGATTGAAGCCGGTCAGGCGGGGAACGGCCCCCTCGGGATTCGAGAGAGAGTGGCCACAGGCCTGACAGAATGGCTTAACGCGATCAGTGCAGACGAGTAAGAAAAATTCACTGCAGTGCAGTTGCCGGCATGAGTGCCGGGAACTGGCCCGCTTCTGACCTCATAACGAGCGGTGCTGAACGCTATCGATCCTTCCGTCCGCCTTGTGTTTCTCGTCCGGTGAACAAGAACCGGAGTAGCAATGAACAAGGAATTGTTTGTATCGGCCACCCCTCATGAAACCAAAGTGGGGATCACAGAAGACGATCAGTTAGCGGAAATTTACCTCGAACGCGAAAACGAATACACCTTAGCGGGCTCGATTTATAAAGGCCGTGTGACGCGCGTGCTGCCAGGCATGCAGTCGGCCTTCGTGGATGTTGGCCTCGAACGCGATGCATTTCTGTACGTCTCCGATTTCATGGATCTGGAACAGCAGGACGAGGATCTGGATGAAGCGATCCCGGCGAATCGTCCGGTGCAGGGAAGCGAAGCGCAGCCGCGGCGTGCCGTGGAAACAGGCGGCGGCGATTCGCAACTTGCGGAATCCGGAGCCGATGAAGGAGATGGATTTGACACAGCCTCCGCCGAGCCGGGCAATACTGCGGACCCGTCGCGCGACAGCCGCGATTTCCGGGGACGGCGGCGGCGGCGCGGGCGTCGTCCAGAGAATGGAGAGCGGGGGCGTGGAGCGAGGGGCGACCGCGGCGAAGTTCGCGCAGAGCCGCGAGGGATAGAGCCGCGCAGCGTTGACTCCAGAGCCGGCGAACCGCGAAGCGTCGATTCGAAAACCGCTGATTCGAGAACCATCGATTCGAAAACCAGTGACACGCGAAGCGGTGAGCCGCGCAATGATGTTCGCAGTGATCGAGGCGAACGTTCCGGACGCTACGAACCACGCGGTGGTTCGTCCTCGCGCTTTCAGCGTGGGACATCGGCGGGCCGGACTGGCCGCGACTACGATTACGGTCCGCCTCCTGGATATCAGCCGATCATCCTGCCGGGCGAATCCATCTCAAAGTATCAGCGGCAGGCGCAGAGCGCTTCATCGGCACTCTCTGTCGAATCGGCGCCGGAGCAGCCGGTTGAAACCTCAATCCAGTCGAACTTTCCCGACGACGAGCCGATTTTCGCGGTGGAAGTTACCGAGCCTCTGCACGAACAACATGACCATGTTTCGGAAGCGAACAACGATGAAGAGCCAACTTTGACTGCTCAGGAAGAGCCTGCCCAGCAAGAGCGCTCAGCGGAGGCAGGCGCAGTACAGCAAGTGGCGGAATTCACGCGCGAAGAGCAACTCGGGTCTGCGGTGGGACCGGATGACGAAACCGCGGAGTACGAAATCGCGCACGAAGCGGATTTTGCGGCGGCGCTCGCACCTGACACAGCGGCACAGGAGTCCACAAAAGAAATTCACCACGCCGCGACAAAGCATGATGCGACACAGCATGACGCGACCGAGCACGCCGCGACCGAGCACGGCTCGGCGCACGGCCACGTAGAGGAGCAGGAGATCGAAGAAGAAGAAGCCGATCTTGCCGCCTATGGAGAAGAGCCCGGCGACGACGACGGCTTTGAGGAAGTGGAAGAGGAAACGCGGGCGGCCGGCGGCGAATTAGTGTCAGCTAGCGTTGCGGAGACGGCTCCTTCCCGGTTGGGCCGGCGGGAGCAAGCGAGACCGGCGAGGTCCCGGAGGCGGTTCTGGAAGCCGAAGAGCGCGAGGCCGAGGAACTGGAACTCGAAGAGGCGCAAGCGGAAGCAGAGGCGCTGTTGGAAGCGGAGGCGATTGGTGACGGCACAGTGGATGCCAGCGCCGAAGTCCGCGGCCCGGCGTCGGAAGCAAGATTGTTGCAGCGGACACAGCGCGCCCGGCCCGATTTCGATCGCCGCCGCGGTGGGCGGCGTGGCCAACGCCGGCGTTTCCGCAGTCGCGAGAACACGGTCGTGCCCCAGATCAGCGAACTGCTGAAAGAGGGACAGGAAATTCTGGTCCAGATTGCCAAGGAGCCGATCGGCAAGAAGGGCGCACGCATCACCAGTCACATCGCGCTGCCGGGGCGGTTCCTGGTCTTCATGCCGACGGTGAATCATACCGGCGTGTCGCGCAAGATCGCGTCCGAAGAAGAGCGGCAGCGGCTGAAGCACATAATCCAGAGCGAGCGGGAGAATGGCGGCGGTGGATTCATTGTGCGCACGGCAGCGGCGGGCGCTACCGACGAGGAGCTGAGGGCTGACATCCGCTTCCTGAAAAATCTGTGGAGCGAAATCAAATCGCGCTCGGAAGCCAGCAAGTCACCGGCACTGATCTATCACGACCTGAATGTGGTGGAGCGCGTGCTCCGCGATCAGGTCAGCTCGGATTTCTCGGTGATCTGGGTCGATACCGAGACGGAATACGAGCGCATCCTGCGCTTTGCCAACCGCTTTCAGCCGGGGCTGGTCAAGCGCGTTAAGCTTTACACAAAAGAGACTCCGCTGTTCGAGCAGTTCGGCCTGAATGAGGAAATCAACAAGGCGCTGAAGTCAAAAGTCTGGCTGAAGAGCGGCGGCTACATCGTCATCAACCAAACCGAGGCGCTGGTCGCGATCGACGTGAACACCGGCAAGTATGTCGGCAAGACCTCTCGCCTGGAAGACACGATCGTGAAGACCAACGTGGATGCCATCAAGGAAATCGTCCGCCAGGTGCGGCTGCGCGATCTGGGTGGCATCATCATCATCGACTTCATCGACATGGACGAGCGCCGCAACCGGCAGAAGGTGATGCAGGCGCTGGAAGAGGCGCTGCGCTTCGATCGGGCGCCGTCGAAGGTGCTGCAGTTTAACGATTTCGGGCTGGTGGCAATCACGCGCAAACGGGTGAAGCAGTCGCTCGAACGCACCATCGGATCGCCCTGCCCTTATTGCCAGTCCACGGGCTTTGTGAAGGCCGTGAATACGATCTGCAACGAGATTTACGTGGAGATGCGCAAGATTTCGCAGCACCTGGAGCACAGCGACGTGATGCTACGCGTGAACCCGGAGGTTGCGAAAGCGTTGAAGGCGGGCAACGCGCGCTTGCTCAATGAAATGGAAGAGTTGACGAAGAAAACGATCATTGTGAAGTCGGATCCGGCTCTCCACCAGGAGCAATTCGACATTCACTGATTGCTGACGGCCGATTTTGAGCCAGTTCGCGGACAGTCTTGGAATAAGGGGGACGGAAAACATTCCGTCCCCCTTATTCTTGGCTCCGTTCAAAATTGGAATGATAAATGGCTTAGTTTACCAATATGGTATAATTGCATCAATGAATGTCAGATTGAACATCGATCGAGGCTGGTCGGCTGGTACTGCCAAAGCCGGTTCGACAACAACTACAGCTGGAACCGGGGCAGCCACTGGAAATGGAGTCGTTCGAGGATCACATAGTTCTGCGACCTGTGCGAGGCAGTGGGGCGCTGCGCAAGAAGCGGGGTATCTGGGTTTTTCGGGCGGGCGCACCGCTGGCGGCATCGACTGTCGATGAGACAATCCGCAGCGTGCGCAAGGAGAGGGAGGACGAAGTGGCGGGAAGCGCCCAGTGAGATCCTTCTTCGATACATCGGTTCTGGTTGCGGCGTTCCAGGAAGATCATGAACACCATGAACGCAGTTTCGCTCTTTTTGAGGGCACGGACCGGAAAGCGGGCTGTTGTGGCGCGCATAGTCTGGCGGAGATCTATGCGACGCTTACGCGGTTGCCTGGCAGGTTCCGCGTGAATGCGGACCATGCCCTGCTATTTCTTGAATCGGTTGTGGAGCGTCTTGAAATTGTGTGGCTCGATGCACGGGAATATCAGCTGGCGATCCGTGAGGCCGCAACGGCCGGTATAGTCGGAGGAACCATTTACGACGCCTTGTTAGGCCGATGCGCGCTGAAGGCGGGCGTGGCGAAGATCTACACCTGGAACGTAGTTCACTTCCAGAACCTTGGAGTTGAAATTGCACGGAAGGTGCGAACCCCGTGAGTGTTGTTATCGGGGCGCTGTATTGTTTACTTCCGTTTTTCTCCCGCAACTTTGGACATGGTTGTTTCATCTTTCGGTGACGAGCTCTGCAGCCTCGCCAATGCGCACGCGCAGTTTGTCGAGCGAAGCGCTGAGAGACTCGTTATTTCCGGGCATAGCGGACCAACCAGCGGGCGGCGAGGTTAGTCGATCCACGGCCTCGGGGATGTATTTTGACAGGTCAAGAAGCACGATCAACGAATCGGCGTGTAGTTTCCACACTGTACTGCCGTGTGGAGATCGCCTGAGTTCTTCCATCTCCGTTGTCATGCGCGCCGTGAGCGCGACCACGCGGAGCAACATGCGCGCTACATCGGCCGAGGGGCTCGACTGTTCGAGGTAGTCGGCCGTATAGGCGTCAATTTCCGCCTGGTTCAGCGTCAAGTTAAAATAGCGCATGGGGACGATCTGGCGAAATTTTGGATCGGCCACGCGCACGAAGACGCGAATGGATTCTTCCACTCTCCGCAACTTGGCTTCTTCAACGGACAACGCTTGTGGGGTGACGGCAGCAGGCACATACGGGATTTCGCGGGCAGGCGCGGCTGCGGCGCCACCGGCATCAACGGCCTGACCTGGCGCAGCCGCGGAGTGAGCGCGCCGGATGGGGGGCCTGCGCTCCAGTTCTTTTTTCAGCCGCGAGACACGGCGAAATTTTTCAAGAGCGGCGATGTAATCCACCTTCAGCAATGTTTTTTCGTCAAGGGCCGCGATGTGCTCAACCGTGATTTCGACTCCGTCGAGAGTCGTCAGAATACTGCCACCGAGTTCTTCGAGGTGCCGCGCAAAATCTCTTATCTCCTCGGCTGCGGCAGCGAACAGCCCATGAAAGCGGTCGCCAAAAGCGGCATTGTAAGGAGCGAGGGTGGCCAGAACTCCCGGATGATAGATTGACTCGCCGAGCGAAGCCTTCAGTTCACGAACCCGGGAGATGATGCCGGAATCCATCAGGGCCGTGAAATCCTGGAAGCGATTTGCCTGGTCGAGCAACGGGCCAAATTCGCGCAACAGTTGCACATGTTGTTCAGGAAGTTCGGGCACATCGGACTCGGAGAGGATTTCGAGAAGCGCAATTTCCAGCGGGGAAAGAGGAATGGATCCGTCCAACCCATAGCCGTGCCGCTCCCACTGGCCGGGTACGCGCGGATGGCGATAGAGGAAGGTTGCGACCAGGTCGGTCTTGTCGCGGTTAGCGGCCGAGTCGTCGCGATGGCGTGCGAAATATCGCAGGAGCGCCTCGGCGACTTCTGCATCGAGTTCGGGCGTCATCCCCAGCCGCAGCATGGCCGGGTTGATCGCCATGTCGAGGAGCTGAATCCAGAGATGCATTTTCTGGAGCGTGGGGCGAACGTCGGGGGCATGGCCAATTACGTCGGGAGCCAATTCGGCGGGGGCGGGAAGCTGCCCGCCAAGTTGTTCACTGAGCAGCCGCTGGTAAAAGGCCTGGACAGTCGCCAGCAGAGCCAGCTCCCATTGAGGATCCTCAACCAACCCTAGCTCCTTTGCGATCGGTAGCCATGTTAAAAAGCAATGCTTTAAGTAAAGCCGAAAGTGAACGGCGGCGCAATTGGTTACTCGGTTACGGAGGTGAACGTACAGGTTCCGGGAGGGGACGCGGTTTGCAGCTATCTCTTTAGCGCCTTGGCAATCTCGCGAGCGGCATTTGCGCCGGAACCGCCGGTCAGGCCAGTGCCCGGGTGTGTGCCGCTTCCGCACAAAAAGAGGTGTTCGATGGGCGTCCGGTAGCGCGCCCAGTCGAGCAGCGGCCGCATGGTGAAGAACTGGTCGAGGGCGAGTTCGCCGTGGAAGATGTGTCCGCCGGTGAGTCCGTAGGTTTCTTCGAGATCCTTGGGCGTGATGATCTGGTGGCGGAGGATCGTCTCAGGCAGATTCGGTGCATACTGCGCGATCGTCTTTACCACGGTTTCACCGAGCGCCTTCCGCTGGGTTTCCCAATCGCTGTTCTTCAGATGATAGGGAGCGTACTGCATGTAGATCGACATCACATGCTGTCCCGGGGGCGCGAGCGTTGGATCGGAGAGCGATGGAAAGGTGATTTCAAGGTAGGGCGCTCGCGAGAAGTTGCCGTACTTGGATTCGTCGAAAGCGCGCTCCAGGTAGTCAATCTCGGGGCTGATCTGAATGCGACCCCGCAGCAGGTTGCCGTTGCCCTTTCCCTTGAGGGCCTTGAATTCGGGAAGCGCGGAGAGCGCGAGATTAATTTTTGCAACTGTTCCCACGGAGCGATAGTTCTTGATTTTCTGCACGAAGTCCGGAGTGAGATGGGCAGAATCGACGAGGCGCATGAGAGTACGCTTGGGGTCGGCGTTCGACACTATGGCGCTGGCTGTGATCTCTTCACCGGAGACGAGCGCCACTCCTGTAGCGACGCCATCTTTTACGCGAATCTCGGAAACCGCTGCGCCGGTACGAATTTCGGCGCCGGCCTGTTTGGCGACGGCAGCCATGGCGGTTGTGATTGCTCCCGCGCCTCCAGTGGGGAACTGAACGCCGCCGGCGGCGGACGGATCAGCGGCGGCGCGCAACAGAAGCACCAGAGCGCTGCCCGCGGACCATGGGCCCAGGGACGTCCCGAAGATTCCGCGCGCAGCAATGGTGGCGCGCAGAGGTTCAGTGTCGAAAAACTCCGCGACCAGGTCGGCGACCGCCATCGGGCCCCAACGCAGAACGCGATACAGGTCCTTCTTTCCCAGGTTACGGATGGAGCGCCCGGTCTTCAGCATCCCCCAGAGATCGCCACTGGAGGGATTATCGATATTTGGCGGAGTGAGCGTGAGCGCTTCGCCGATCACTTTGCCGATCTTGCCGAGAGCGGTGCCGAAGTCGGCGTATGCGGTCGCATCTTTCGGCGACCACTGCGCGATCTCCTGCGCGGCCTTTTGCGCATTGGAATACAGGATGAGGGATCGGCCATCCGGCATTAAAGACACAGTGCTGACTTCGGGCGTGACCAGCTTTAGGCCGTGACTCTCCAGTTGCATGTCGCGCACGACGTCGGCGCGCAGCGGGCCCGTGTTATGAGTGAGCGTCGAGCAGCGAAAGCCGGGATGAAATTCTTCGGTGATCGCCGATCCGCCAACTTGCGAGCGGCGTTCGAGGACCAATGGCTTGAATCCCGCTTTGGCGAGGTAGAAGGCGGTCACCAGGCCATTGTGTCCGCCACCGACGATGATGATGTCGCGCGTTTCGGCCATTGACTTTCATGGCGGCCTTCCCGTCTTTAAGGATTTCGAGCGCGGCGAGACGGCCCGGCGCACCCATAATGCCGCCGCCGGGATGCGTGGCGGATCCGCACATATAGAGATTCTTGATCGGTGAGCGGAATTGCGCCCATCCCGCGACCGGACGGAGGAAGAATAATTGTTCGAGGGAGAGTTCGCCCTGAAAAATATTGCCCTCGGTCAGAGCCCCATTCGCGCTCCAGATCGAGAGGTGTGACGACCTGGCGGTGCAGGATGATGTCCTTTATGTTCGGCGCGTACTGAGCGATGGTGTTGACAACGTTGTCGCCGAATTTTTCTTTCTCGGTATCCCAATCGAGACCGGGCGCCAGTTTGTAGGGCGCGTACTGCACGAAGCAGGAGAGGATATGTTTTCCCGGCGGCGCAAGCGAAGTGTCAGTGAGCGTCGGGATCACCATGTCGATGTATGGGCCAGACGACCAGTGGCCGTATTTCGCTTCGTCGTAAGCTTTCTCCATGTACTCGACGCTCGGCGAGATGGACATGGCGCCGCGAAGGTGGGCACCGACTCCTGGCATGCATTTGAAATTGGGGAGCCCGTCGAGCGCCATGTTGACTTTTCCCGACGAGCCGCGGAATTTGTAGCGCTTCACGCCTTCCATGAATTCATCGGGTAGATGGCCGGGCTCGATCATCTTGGTAAAGGTGAGGCGGGGATCGACGCTGGAAGAAATGACGTCGGCATAAATTTCGTCGCCGTTCGTGAGTGCGACCCCAGACGCGCGTCCGTTCTTGACGAGGATTCTGGCGATTGGCGCTTCGGTGCGAATTTCGACTCCGGCTTCGCGAGCCGCTCCAGCAATCGCTTCAGAGATCGCTCCCGTGCCTCCGCGCGCAAACCCCCAGGCGCGGAATGCGCCGTCAATTTCACCCATATAGTGATGGAGGAGAACGTAGGCAGTACCGGGTGAGCGCACGCCGAGGAATGTGCCAATAATTCCCGACGCTGACATGGTCGCCTTGAGCACGTCGGTCTCAAACCACTGATCGAGGAAGTCGATCGCGCTCATGGTCATGAGCTGGACCTGGTTGTATTTGTCCTCGCTCGACATGCCCTGAAAGCGGCGTCCAATAAAGAGCAGCTTCATCAGTTCGCGCGGGTTCAGAGTCGAAGGATCGGGCGGGATCATGCTGAGGATCGGCTTCACGAAGCGGCACATGGCCTGCATCGCTTTGCCAAATTCGTCATAGGCTTCGGCGTCGATGCGCGAGTGGCGGGCGATTTCGCGATGGGTTTTGCCGTGATCGTTGACGCGCCACAGATAATCGCCGCTGGGCATGGGCGTAAATGTGCCATCGAGCGGAAGTATCTCCAGGCCGTGACGGGGCAGATCGAGATCGCGAATAATTTCCGGACGCAGCAGCGACACGACGTAGGAGCAGACGGAAAACTTGAAGCCAGGGAAAACTTCTTCTGTGCAGGCCGCGCCGCCAAGAACGTGGCGGCGTTCGAGCACGAGAACTTTCTTTCCCGCTTTTGCGAGATAGGCGGCGTTGGTAAGGCCGTTGTGGCCTCCGCCAATTACGATCACGTCGTACTTAGGACCAGCCACTAGCTTCTAGCTCCTGGCTTTTAGCTGTCAGCTCTCAGCTATCAGCTTTCCGTTTGAATCCCGCTTTTCGGCGAGGTAAGTGGGGATCGCTCTTTTTATCTTCAGGAATGCAGACGTACGATACCACTGAGGCGGCTCAGAGGCCACTGGGAAGGACGCTCCACTCGATAAGGCGGCGCATGAGAATTTAGGCTTTCATTCTATTCGAGAAATGCAAACTTGTCGCGCTGATCTCTTGCGCGCCTTGCTCGGGGCGGCGACGCTGCTTATAATCCGACATTCCAGAGTTTGGTTTCCTCTGTGCACCTCTCTGTACCCTGTGGTTAAGAAAAAACTCCTACCACAGAGGAAACAGAGGTGCACGGAGGAAAGCTAAACAGAGAGGATCGACTTGCCTATTGGAACCGCGTTTCACGAGAGAACGTTCGCGCTCTGCCATAGCCTGAATTATCGCGAGTGGTCGGGCTATTACACGGTCAGCGTGTATGAGGTGCACCATGAGCACGAGTACAACGCGATCCGCAATGCCTGCGCGCTGATTGATATTTCGCCGCTCTATAAATATCTGGTCACGGGCAAAGACGCGACCAAGCTCGTCAATCGCGTGATCACGCGCGACATCAGCAAAGTCGCGGTTGGGCAGGTGATTTACGCCTGCTGGTGCGATGAAGAGGGCAAGGTGATCGACGATGGCACGATCACGCGGCTGGAAGAAAATAAATACCGCTGGACGGCGGCCGACCCCAGTCTGCGTTGGTTCCGGCAGAACGGGCTGAACATGGATGTCCAGATCGAGGATATTTCGGAGCAGACGGCGGCGCTGGCGCTGCAGGGGCCAGCGTCGGCGAAGCTGCTGAAGAATGTCGCAGAGGCCGACATTGCGAATCTGAAATATTTCCGCAAGACGAGCGGCAAGATTGCGGGCGTGCCGGTCGATATTTCGCGCACGGGATACACGGGCGATCTCGGCTATGAGATATGGATTCCACTTAATGACGAGCATAATGCGGTTAAAGTCTGGGACACATTGATGGATAAGGGCAAGCAGTTCGACATTCACGCGGCGGGAATGCTGGCGCTCGATGTGGCGCGCGTGGAAGCGGGGCTGCTGCTGATTGAAGTCGATTACATCAGTTCGAAGAAGGCGCTGATTCTGTCGCAGAAATATTCTCCGTATGAGTTGGGCTTCAGCAAGATGGTGCATCTGGAAAAAGAAAACTTTATTGGCAAGCGCGCGCTGGCGCAGGACAACAAGCAGGGAGTGGCGCGGCAGTTGGTTGGACTCGAAGTCGATTGGGTGGAGGTCGAAGAACAGTTCGACAAGTTTGGATTGTCTCCGGCAGCGCCCAGCCAGGCATCGCGCGTTGCGGTGCCGGTCTACTCGGGTGACCGGCAGGTGGGGAAGGCGACCACGACCGCGTTTTCTCCGCTGCTGAAGAAGTTGATTGCGCTGGCGAGCGTGAGCACGGAGTACGCGAAGACCGGGACGAAACTTCAGATGGAATTGACCATCGAAGCGCAACGCCGGAAGACGACGGCGACGGTGGTGCCGCTGCCGTTCTTCAATCCGAAGAGGAAGACGGCGGTGCCGGTGTAGGGATTTTCTTTCACCACGGAGACACGGGAGGCACGGAGGAGGGATTCTCGGTGCCTGTTTTGTTTGCGGCCCAATTTGCGATCACTGGGTGTCTAATCGAACTAGGAACTCGATGAACTGCTGGGATCCAATCTCGCTATATAAGCAAATGTCAGGAAGGGACAGAATTTTCATAGTCTACCTGACGCTGATCTTTATGTTCTCACTCGTGAGATCGCTGCGTTTGGTTTGGAGACTCGGATTCTTTTCCTTGGCCAGTCGAGTTCCCTCCGGTCAATCCAAACCCGACCCATCCCATTCGTTAGCTGCGATTGCGTTGGCCAACAAGCTCCCGAACAACGATAAGACTACTGAAACTTCTTGGCAGGCGGTGGAAGGAGCCGTGCACAGATTTGAATATCTCTGGGAACAAAGCGTTATGAGCGTCGCTGCAATGAGTAATCTAGCTGTCCTGACTCTAATTCTCTCCGGGTTGGTCTTGTCCTGTGACCTTATGAGGTTCCTTACAGAAATACAGAGCGGAAGATATCCGGTGCATGGTGACTTCGACGTCGCCGGTCGTCCTGCCTATATGCTGGTACCTCCAATTCTTGGATTGGCTGTTTCAGCTGCACTCTATGCTCTTTCCAGTTTCTACTCCGGAGCACTTGCGCAGAGAAAGGCGGCTTGGACTCTATTCGCTGCGAATGCTGGCAATCAGCGCAAAACTGAATGAGTCCCCAAAAGAACTCTGACGCAGCGATGGCGAAGTGACTCTCAGTCGGCGAGCTTGCAGCGTTCTTCCACTTCCAATACCAATATCCCGGCACGCCAACCGCCACAATCATTGCGCCCCAGAACGCTTCGGTCGGCCGGGTGATGATGGTATTCAGCGTCCATGCGACTCCCACCAGAACATAGATTCCCGGCAACCACGGATATCCAGTGCAGCGATAGGGACGCGGGATGTCCGGCTTTTTCCAGCGCAGCAGGAAGAGGCCGATCACTGTCAGCGTGTACGAGAGCACCATGCCAAAGATCACATACGTATAGAGCTGGTCGTAACGTCCGCTTAGCGTTAAGATCGCCGCCCAAATGCCTTGCCCGATCAGGCTGAAGGCGGGCGTGCGCCACTTCGGATGGATGACTGCCATGCGGCGGAAGAAAACGCCGTCCTGCGCCATGGCGAGATAGACGCGTGCGCCGGAGAGCGTGCAGGTGGCGGCGGCACTGAAGCAGGAGATTGCGATCATGGCCGAGAGCCAGACTGCGGCACCGGGGGAGAACAGCGTCGCTGCGGCTGCGTGCGCGATGGTTTCGTATTTCGCGACCTCGCTTAGTGGCAGCGCGTACACGTACACCATGTTCATCGCAAGGTAGATTGCTCCCACGGCCAATACGCCAAGCACCATGGCGAGCGGGACATTACGGCGCGGTTCTTTGACTTCGCCTGCGACCCAGGTGATGTAGACCCATCCGTCATAGGCCCAGAAAACGGCAATGAGTCCTACGCCCAGCGCGGAGATCAGTTGGCCCGGACTCAGGCCCATCGTGACTCCGCCGGGCGCCTGCGCGCTGAAGTTCGACCAGTGACCTTTGCCGATGGCGAATCCGAGCACGACAAACACGGCCATGGCGGTGAACTTGGTCCAGGTGGAGACGTTCTGCAGAAGCGCGCCCCAGCGCAATCCGAAGACGTTTACATAGGTGAGGATGACGATGAGAATCAGGCCCACCAGGTGTGCGCGAGTGAAGACAATTCCAGCGGCGGAAAAAATCACGTGCGTTTGGGAAATCGCGGGCAGGATATTCCCCATGTAGGCGGCGGCTGCGACGGAGAGCGCGGCGATCGATCCGCCATTGGCGACCGCGAATAACATCCAGCCATAGAGAAAAGCGACGAGGTCGCCGTAGGCTTCGCGCAGATAAATGTACTGGCCGCCGGAGTCGGGGAACATGGAGCCCAGTTCCGCGAAGGCCACGCAGGCGCACAGCGAGATCAATCCGCCGAGCACCCATACCAGAAAAAACAATTTGGGATTCGGCAGCGGCCCGGCAATATCCTTGGCGGTCAGAAAAATCGACGAGCCGATAATGCCGCTCACCAGCAGCAATACCGAATCGAGCAAGCTCAGTCCACGGACGAGGCTCGGCTTTTGAGAAGTCTCTTCGAGTTCGGGGGGTGCGGTAACCGGAGCGGGATTCATGCAGGCTCATTCATCCAGGCTCAGCCCATGGCCAGTTCATCGGGAGATTCGAGCGGGGTTCCGCAACGGCGGCAGATGACCGCCGAACAATCGCCGCAAGTCAAAGGGTCGGTCACCTCCGTCGCGCAGACGGGGCAATAGAGCACCACGGCGGGTTGCTGCGGGGAGGGCGCGGGTTTGGGAGTGGACTCCATGAGCACGGACTGTAACACAACTCGAGACCAGAAATCCGCGCAACAGCCTTCGCACACGCTATTCTGGCGGCTTACGCAGGATCAGGTCGCCCGGATTGGGGGGAAGGGAAAATGGAAATTGCCAGACTTTATCCTTCATAAACACGTTGAGAAGGAAATCCTCGTGTTCCTTCCACGGTCCGATCCACTTGTTGCTGGTCGCGAAGAAGACCCATCCGTGGGTTTCGGGATTGCCGGGGTTGAGCGTGGCAGCCTCGAGATACTGTGTGGTCAGAAATTCGATGAACTCGGCTGCTTCCTTCTGGTACTGGCGCAGCAGCGCCGTCTTTTCGTCGGCCAATGCAGGGTTTTTCTTGATCTGGCGCTCGGTAACGAAGATTTTCGTATCCACGTCATTCTGTAAGCGAGTCTGCAGCTCCGTAGGATCCTCGTAACCCTCCAGCACGTCGTGATGACGAACAAAATCCATCCGCAAGTCGGCGGGGAACTCAAATTTGTCCGGGCCTTTGTAGGTCACGCTGATGTACACGCCCAAAACGTGATAGAAGCGGCGTCGGCTTTTGGTGAGCTCCTGGGAGTCCACAAGCAGCGTGACATCCAAATCCTTATCGCTCATTGTCCAGCGATAGCGTCCATCTTCACCGCGCTCGAATGAGCAGCCGGGAGCGCCGGCCGTCCAGCGTACGACGGGGAGTGGCTTTTTCTTCGCATGGCCAAGGGCCGGCAGCAAAGCCGCGCACAAAGCCAGCGCCGCAACTGTTCGGAGCAATCGGTGACAGAACATTGATGCCGAGTGTATCGCGTTTGCTATCGCAGGTCACCATGCCGGCATCAGCGGTAGTGGTGCAGTTTTCAAACTGCACCACTACCAGATCAGCAAGTTTAGACATGGACGGTGCAGAGATAACCAATTCGCGTGTCGAAGTATTGGTCGATGACGGGACAATCAACCCCAGGAAGCCGCAGCGCGATGCTCGCCTCAAAAGGTGAGATTTCAGGCCCGGGCTTTATCGATCATCTCAGCCCAGATGCCTTTGGATCGAAGAATAAGTTCAACCGTCTCGCGAATTGCACCGTGCCCGGCGAGGGCTTTCGTCGTATAGTGCGCGACTGCTTTTACTTCTGGCACGGCATCGCCAACGGCGACGGCCAAGCCGGCACGGCGCATCAATGGAATATCGGGGAGATCGTCTCCGACAAACGCCACTTCATGGTCTGAAGCTTCCAGCTTTTCGAAGGATATCTTCATAGGCTGGCATCTTCACGGGCTGCTTCATGTAAATGAACTCCATCTTCATTTCTTGGGCCCGTCGAAGCAGTGCTGGACTCTCGCGTCCGGTGATGCAGCCGGTGCGAAGTCCCGCTGTCTGAGCCAGCGTAAGCCCCTGACCGTCGTGCGCGTCGAACGTCTTCATTTCAAGAGCTGTCCCGTCAATTTGAGAGAGCAGGGTAACACCGCCATTGGTCATCGTCCCGTCCACGTCCATCAGCAGTACGCGTATACGGCGGGCGCGCTTCTTGAGCGCCGGAGATATCCCGAAAGATCTGGTCAATGGAGCCTCCAGAGTGAAAAAGAGACAGAAGGAGTTTACGTGAAGCCATGACATCCAGGAATGACCACACTGTTTCATTGCAGCAGCCGGTTCCTTTGCTCCCCGCGCTCAACGCAATGAAGAGCAAGCGCCAAGAAGCTGTTATACTGTTCCCCGCTGGCCATGAAAACCGAGCGACCCGCTACTGACACCTAGAAAGTGCTGTGGTCAGCGGCCTCCTGGAATATTCAGTAAGTGGTTTTTCTGTCCAGCAGATGCAACAAGGTGAGGGCGCGTAGCTCAGTTGGTAGAGCAACGCCCTTTTAAGGCGTGGGTCGCAGGTTCGATTCCTGCCGCGCTCACCAATAAAATCAATGGTTCTAGCGATTGGTCCATTAAAACTTCCCAACAGTTCCCATCAACTTTTGAGTCTAGAACGGTTCCGAGCCTTTTTCCGCCAACGGGCGGGAAGGCTTTTTTGTTCCAGTGATCGATTTCAGCAGCATATTTCTCCTGCGTGCGCCGGACTTCTTCCGGGATGGAGACAACGTACAGGTTCGCCGTGGAGAACGGATTTTCGTGGCCGAGGTGCGCTTGCACGTCTTTCAGTTGGGCTTGGTTGTGAGTAGCGAAGCTGCGCCGCAGCACCTGGAACGTGAGAGGCATCTTGATGCCCAGCTCTTTTCCGATCAGATGGAGATTGCGCTCGAGCCAATTGCGGCTGGTGAATGGAATGCCGGCCTTCGCACAGAACATCAGCGCGCCCGGCTGCGTACCCTTGCAGATCTTTTTCCATCTCTCGATCGCTGCCTGCGTGTTGGTGTCGACCGCCACCTTCCGGGGCTTGGCCTTCTTGGTGTGGCGTAAGAACAGTTTTCCTGCCCACGCTGAGTTCTGGATGAACAGGTCACTGCCGAGATAGGACTCCCAGCAGAGGCCGAACACTTCCGCAGATCGCACGGCGCAGAATGCGCCGATCCGGGTCATCGCATAATCGCGGATGCCGATCTCGCCGTCATTGGCGGCGAGCTTCTTGAGCACAATTGCGGCATCGCCCTTGGAGAGAACCGGCTTTGCCGGGTCCGCGCAGTTCGGAAGAGGAAGACGCCGCATCGGATTCTTTCGGATCAAATCATCATTGACCGCTTCTTCGAAAATGGACTTCAACATCATCCGAACTTTCTTCAGAGTCCAAAGCCCACAGCGCCCGGCCAGACCGTTGAAGAGCGCGGCGAGAAAAGAGTGGTCGATGTCCTTCACTGCAACGTACTCGAGCGTCGGAAGCAGGAAGCACTTCGCGTAACTGTCGTATCCGGCCTCGGTCGGTTCTGACCATCCTCCCCTCCGGAGCGGCTTGTAATGTTCCCTCCAGTATTCTCCGAAGGTCAAGACATGGTGAACGGGGGCAGCAAGGCTGCCCCCGTCCATGATCAATTCCCGTAGCTTGGTACGGGCCTCGGTTTTCGACATTTCGGCAACGAGGCCAAGCACGACTTCACGCTGCTCGGAATCACCCTCGGCGCCGTAGGCGTGGAAGCGACCTTTCCACTTCCGCACCCTCGATCCTTCTGCGAAGACGAAACCATCTTGGTAATGAGTCATGGAACTACTGGAGGCGGCGCTTGCGGCGACGCGGCGCGTTCTCCTGCTGAAGGATGAACCGGTCGATAGCAGTTGGCTTGAACTTGACCGCTGATCCAAAGCGGACGAACGGCAGGCGCGGCTCGCAGCGGTCCAGGTGGTCGTAGACCCATTGCGGGCTCATGTTGAGGCGCTGGCAAACTTGTTTGACGTTGAGAAGGTCTTCGCGGTCTGGGCGAAGGGCGGACGAGGAATGTGCGTCCTGCATGGGCAGTTTGTGCTCCTTGGAATTGAATTGGGTGCCGGTCGTCGGCTCTACGCCCGGTGGGCGGCTAAAACCAGCTGGCGCTGGTATCTAACGCGGCGGACGCCGCGGCTCCCTTTTCCCGGAGCAAGGTATCCTCAGCTTGCACTGAGGGCACAAACAAAGCATTAGCAGACCTCCTGGCAGAATTCTGTGATGTGGATCACATTCTTGCTCGGGCCGCGGAGCGGAAGAATGTTTTCTGTTTCCTGGTATGCTCATTTTTAGGAATAGTTTTGAAGCCACACATCATAGGCAGTAGTCTGGAGGTGAACTAACGGACGCCGTGTGGAACCAACCCAGCACGAGCGCCGCCAGCACGACCACTAAACAGTCAGGGCACATCTTGGAAGTCATATCGAAAACGAATCGTTTGGCAACGGAACACACGCTGACACCGTGGAACCGGATGCCACCCGCGCCCAGGAAACCGGAGACGGGCCCAAAGCGAGGGCAGGAAACAGCTGCCTAATCGAAACTTCACCCCGGTCAAGGGGGCGCAGAAGGTCAAGCAGATCAGCCTGTTTTATACGGCCTGTTTGATACCATGCGGGGAACGGGATCAAGCTTGGAACCTATCAAGAGTCCCACCAAGCCATCCACTCCAAGGTGACTGACGATCATAGAACTTCGCTGGCTAATGGGACATGAAGCAGCGCTGGGCAGGTAAGCTTGTCCTGACCGAGAAGGACTGCGCACACAGGGAGCTCGCGAGAATGGGCCGTCAGCTGGTTCCGCTCGGGTTGGTTGTAAAGGGAGAAGGGTATCTTTCTCTAACCATGGCCGGCCTTGCATGGCGCGATGCCCAAGGTTCAACGCAACAATAGTCCGAAGAACACACGCGTTTGGCTGCGGGAAAAGGCATGTAGCAGGGCCGATGTCACGGTCTTTTGCTTCTTGTGCGACCTTGAGCGCGAGCCTAAACCAGGTAATGCCGGTGAAGAAGCGAATTTTGGGCTCGCATGTCTGGGTGGTTGTTGGCTCGGGAGTATGACGGCCAGGATTGGCCAATCCCATGGCACCCGGGGCTGCTCTTAGTGGCCCGTCCCCGTAAGCGCGACTGTGCTCTGTCGGGCCGCCACATTGTCGGTAACGATCAACGTACCGGTGCGCGCTCCTTTCAACGTCGGATCGAAGGTGACCGAGATCGTACAACTCGCCCCAGCCGCCAGGACCGCCGGACAGTTGTTCGTCTGCGAGAAGTCTTCCGCGTCCGCCCCGCCAATCGAAATGCTGCCGATGTCGAGCGGCGTCTGCCCGCTGTTTGTTAACTGTACGGGCAAGGTCTTACTGCTGTGCACGGTCACTGTCCCAAAGGCCAGCCTGGTCGGACTGAACTGCGCCAGGGGATCGATCACATTGCCGGTCAGCCCCACGTGTTGCGGCATGCCGACCGCATTATCCATTAGGTTCAGCGTCGCCGTCAGCGTGCCTACCGCGTCAGCCTTGAAGGTCACGTCGATGATGCAACTCTTGCCTGCCTTCAGCGGAGTCGTGCAGTGGTTGACGGCCGTGTAGGCCGCGGCGTTGGCCGTGCCCGGCGTAATGCCCACGCCGCTGATGCTGACGGTCGTCGATCCCACGTTCGTGACCGTTACCGGCAGCGTGTGCGAGCTGTTCAGATACACCGTGCCGAAAACCAGATTCGACGGCGACAGATTGATTCCCGACACGTCGAGCGTGAAGTTCTGCTGCACACTCGCCACCACATTGGTGGCGCTGAGAACGAGCGCGAATGTTCCCGATGTATAACTCGGCGTCCCGGAAAGTATGGCCGTGCCGTTCCCGTTATCGACGAAGGAAAGCCATGGCGGCAGCGTGCCCGCCTCGTGGATACTCGCCGTCGGGAACGCCGAAGTTGTCACCGTAAACGAGTTCGGCACCCCATACACGAACACCGCGTTGTTCGCGCTTGTGAACGAAGGCGCCTGCCGCAGAATAATCGTAAACGCCTGTGTCACTGGCGAACCAATCCCGTTGTTCGCGGTGAAGCTGATGCTGAAATCTCCGCCGTCAAATACCGTCGGCGTCCCTTTCAGCGTGCCCGTGCCGTTCCCGTTGTCCACGAACTTGAGGCCGGTTGGAATATGGCCCGCTTCAGTGATGCTGGGCGCCGGGAAGCCGGTGGTCGTCACTGCAAACGAGCCGGCCACGCCGATGGTGAAGGTGGCGCTGTTCGCGCTGGTGATCACCGGAGCTTGCAGCACCGTCAGCGTAAACGTCTGCATGGCATCTGGTAGAACGCCGTTGCCCGCCGTGATCGTGAATTTATAAACGCCGCCCGTACCGGCCGCTGGCATTCCGCTCAGCGTGGCTGTGCCGTTGTTGTTGGCAATGAAAGTGACACCGCTCGGCAGAGTTGCGCCGCCGTCGCTAAGCATCGGCGGCGGGTAGCCCGTCGTCGTCACCGTGAAGGTGCCGAATGTGCCCCCGGTGAACATCGTCGCACTCGCACTCGTAATGGCCGGTGCTTGATCGACCGTTACCGTGTCGGCGGCGGAAGCTGCATTCGTATAATTCGCGTCGCCGGAGAAACCCGCCTTCAGCGTGTTATACGTGGGCGAGGTGTACGCGCCGCCGCCGAGGCTTCCGCTCGGCGTATACATCGCCGAGCAGGTCATCGACTCTCCGGAAGCCGCGCCGCAGCTTGTCGACCCCACCGACCCGCCGATCGACGCCCCGCTGCCCACGAAACCGATGCTCACATCTCCCGGCGTAGGCGCGCTCCCGCCGCCCGTCCAGGAGACCAGTGTGGATACGGAAACGGCCGTGGTCGACCCGTAGGTGGTAGAGACGTTCGTGATGCTCAACGAGACCGAACTATTCTTAGAGATGCTGAAGTTGTTCGTCTGCGCGCTGCTTGCCGTCCCGTAGTTGGTGTCGCCTGAGAAATCGGCGCTCAGCGTATAGGTGTTCGGCGCATCCGTCGCGGTGGGAGTGAACGTGGCACTGCACGAGATCGGACTCGTGGTGCCGATGCAGTTCGCCGGGCCGAAACTGCCACCCGCCGTCGAACTGAAGCTCAATCCGCCGGTTGGCGTAACCCCGCTCCCTCCCCAGGAAAGCGTTGCAGTGACGGTGGTCGCGGTGCCGCTACCATAAGCTTCCGAACCAACGCTAACGTTGGTCACGGCCACGGTTGGCGTCTGCTGGTTCACCGTGAGCGTGCCCGTGCCGGAATAGCCGCCGTCCGCCGTGGTGCTGGCCGTGATGTAGCCCGGATAGGTGTTTGCCGCGAGCGTGCCGCTGGGCGTGTACGTACTGCTGCAACTGAGCGCCGCGCCACTCGATGTGCAAGTGGCCGCCGAGAACGAACCCGTCGCCGCCGAAAACGTCACCGTGCCGCTCGGCGCTATGCCGCCGCTTCCGATGAACGTCGCGCTCGCGGGCACCCCCGCTGTCGAGCCATAAGTAGTGCTGACTGCGGAAACATTTGGCGCAACCGGCGCCTCCAGGCTCACGCACCATCCCCCGCCGATCGTGGCCGCGCCCCCGTCGGCGCTCGCGATAGCGAACAGTTCCCAGGTGCCGTTCGGACTGGTACCTCCAAACTGCGAGGTCAGCGTGGCGCTGCCATAAGGCGCTGCGTATGAAAACGTAGCCGGCGCCGGCGCGGGAAAAGACAAACCAGTCGTGAATGCAGACGGTTTAAACGTCCCGCTCGTCAGCGTCGAGCCGCTGGGAAGCAGGCTGCTGGCGCTATCGCTCAGAGAAACGTTGACTCCGCTGATGGTGCTGTTGTTTCCGATGTTCGCAAAGGGAACGATGGTGCTGCCAGTTGGCCCCACCAGCAGCAAGTCCGTCAACGCAATATCGCTCGAGCTTATGTTGTTCAATTGCACCGTAAGCGCGCTGATATCGCCGGTAAATCCGCTCACGAAGACCTTCGAAGGATAGGGCGTCGCCTCGCCCATCGTGCTCGGAACGCTGACCGCACCCTGATTGCAGTACTGATTGCCGGTCACCACTGTGTGGTTATCGACTTCTTGGTCGAGCGAGCCAGAGCTAGGGAGGTACGTATCGGTGAACCCGCTGTAGGTCGCGGTGATCGTGTTTGCTCCCTCGGCGGTGAATGATGTGGTGCAGGCGGCCTGTCCGTTGCTCACTGGCACGGTGTTGCCGCCGCTGCACGTGAAGTTGTTGGCTGGGTCGCTAAACGTGACTGTGCCTTCGTTAACGGTGCTGTTGGAAGTCACGGTCGCAGTGAACGTGACCGAGTTGCCGGGAGCCATGCTGAACGACGGATTTGGTGACGACGATATCACCGTCGTCGTGGAGACGGCCGGTGTCGAGCCCGTGCACGTGAGCGAGATCGCCTGCGCTCCGCTCGTCGCATTCAGCGCATTGTCGACCAGCGTGAGCGTTCCGCTCAGCGGGCCCGCATTCTGCGGCGCGCAATAGACGCCGACATTACAGAACGCCCCAGGCTGCAGTGGAGATGAAGTCGAACACTCGTTCGTCGTCCCCGAAGCCAGCTTGAAATCTTTGCTGTCGAGCGTGATGCCAATGCTCGAAAACGTCAACGCCTTGTTCCCGATGTCTTGCAGCGTGACCGTCTGCGTGCTGCTGTCCGAAAACTCCATCACCGTGCCGAAGGCCAGCGTGGGTGGCTGCGAGCGGATCACCTCCTGCACCCTGGAGTTGTATTGGTCCGCGATGAAGATATTGCCGAGAGAATCCACTTTCACATCGAGCGGACCGTTCAAATCGTTGGCCACCGGAATGGCGCAAGAGTTGCTCGTGCAGCCTGCCGGAAACTCCGTGGCCTCGCCGCAGCCATCCGTGGCAAACAGGTCGCCGGCCGCATCCACGGCAACGGCATCTGGACAAGTAAAACTGCCGATATTAGTCTGGCTCCCCCCCGCAGGGGGTATTTCCACCAAATACGGCAAGCTAGAATCGCCCACAAACACATTGTTCGCGGAATCTACGACCGCATCCTCGGGACCGTTCAAGCCCGTGCCCACCGTGAACTGCGGTCCTGCTACGGGCACCTCCCAAAGGGGATGGCCATTAAAGTTGTCTGCGACGTAGAGGTTACCGGCGCCGTCCACCGTCAGGCCCAGTGGAGTGCCGAAGCTGGCATCTACCGCCGTCTGGCATGAACTCGAGGTGCAGCCCGCCGGAATTTTATAGACCTGTTTTGGGCTGAATACACTGACGTAGAGGTTGCCAGCGCCGTCCACCGCAACCCCCACCGTATTGAAATCCAGCCAGCCGGCTAGGGTTTGGTAGCAACTGATGCTGGCGCAACCTGCGGGAATCTTCGTGACTCCGGGCAACGTACTATTCGTGACGAAAACGTCGCCGGCGGCATCCACCGCCATGTAGTTGGGATAGGAAAGAGATGCAAATGTTGTCTCGGCTCCGCCCGGGAACGCGACCGCTGAGGCTTCGCCGATGCCGTAAATATCCGTGCTCGCCACTAGATTGCCCGAGTTGTCGAAGAACTCGACCCCGCCTTGACGCAGTCCGGGGACAATTGGAGCGAAAGCGACTTGGACGTTGCAGGTGGCCGGACCAGACAGGTTCGCGCAGGCGGTGACAACCGGCGCACAGGCGCTCCGTGTCTGGGGCGAACAGGTGGGACTGTACAGGGTGAAATCTAAATTGGGCGCACCCTGGGTCACCACCTTCACCGGGCTGGCACCGAGGGTCGTTCCCAAGGGGATGTGATAGTCCAGCGTGATGGTCGCGCTGCATGGCGTAGGCGCGGTCTGGCTTCCCGGGCAGACGTTCGCGATGGCCTGAACCTCATACGCTCCAATATCGCAATTGCCCGCCCGCACAATGCCGCGCTGATCGGTCAGGACTGGGTTTCCATTCGCGTCTGTGCAGGAGCCATACGGGATCGCATCGATAGCTGTGCTGCCGCTGCTAAGCGCAATCGTCGATGTCGGGCCGCCGTTGTTCGTCAGGCCATTGGTAGTATCGAGCCCGGCGGGGACACTCTTCTGGTCGCCGGGCCCGGTCAGGAATGAGCAAGAGCCGTCGTCCGAGAGGTTGTAGCCGTCGGAAGTCGTTGTACCCGGAGGATTCAAAATGTAGATCGAACAGTTTCCACCCGAGGGCGAATTGGCAAGAATCGTTCCTTTCATCGTCAGGATGCCGTATTTGTCCCAGATGGCGCCCCCGCCACCCTGGGCTGTGTTAGCCGAGTTGCCAGAAAAGGTGTCGTTGACCAACGTCATGGTGCCGCCGTCGAAAACACCTCCGCCCTGGCCGCCGACCTGGCCGTTGATGACGGCTGAGTTGTTCGAAAAGGTGCTGTTGATGATCGTCGCAGTAGCGCTGTTATAAATGCCGCCACCCCATCCGCCGACGGTGGAATTGCCCGAGAAGGTGCTGTTGCTCACCGTCAGCGTGCCACCGTTGGAGATGCCGCCACCGCCGTAGCCTTGGGAGGTGTTACCGGAGAGAGTGCAGTCGCTGACCGTCAACGTTCCACCGTTGTTGATTCCGCCGCCCGAGCCGCCACCGGCGTTTCCGTTCTCAATGGTTATGCCGGAGATGGTCGCCGTAACTCCGTTGACGAAAAAGACGCTGGTTGCGTTGTTGCCGCTGATGAGCCAGGTTCGCCGCGCCCGGTCCGCTGATGGTCAAGCTCGTGCCGATTGTGAGCGGCCCGGAGGTAAGCGTAATGGTGGCCGGATACGTGAGGCTGAAATCAATGGTGTCGCCATTTGCAGCCGAGAGGAGCGCCGCCCGCAGTGAGCCCGGCCCGCTATCGGCTGTGCTGGTCACCGTGTCGGTCGCCGCCAGGCTGGGCTCGGCCATGCCCAGCACCAGCAAGATCACCGCGAGCGAAGGCAGCACGGCGTGCCGCAGACGATCGAAGAATTTCGGGCTTCGAGCGACGTGACGGCAAAAAGCCGACGGTCTCGAACCAATGAAAAACAAGCTAGCGACAGTTCTCCGTGAAAGCCTTTGCTGGATCACAAAATTCTCCTATGTGCCAGATCGAGAGACAGGGAACTGCCGCCCAACCCGCCATCCTGGGTCAAACCCTTACAATCTGTTGTGCTATATCGACGGGCAACGAAACTGGCGCTCGAAGCCGCAGAAAGAAGTGGGAGAAGTTTACCCCGAATTTGACGGCAAACCAAGTTGCAATTGTTTGCACGGGAGCCGCAAAACGGCTACACAACGCGCCAAAGAATCAATGCCGGTATGCGTAATGGGAAGTGTATGCGCTTCGCCACGCCGTCTTCGGTCACTCTCGGGACCGCTTTGCGGCTGACATCCAAGACAATCGAGCGCGCCGTCCGCTGCAACCGGTAACTAGGGCGATTTCTGGCAATCGGCTGGCAGGTGTCCCCCTTTGGCATGATCAAGTCATGGGACCTGGCACTTGACGGCGTTGCGGAGAATTGGATGTTCTTCGGGTAGGAGCGGGCCGGGCGCACGAACTCCAACCCGCATTTCTCCAAATCTTTAGAGAGTGCATTATTTATAAGCATGCCCATTGCAATGATCACAACTGCTGCAGTCTGTCCTACTTCCCACGTCCCATGATCCGGAGACCCCGGCCGTTGCATCTTGAAATCGTCCATCGCGGCTTCGCCGAGAATCTGGATGAACGTCGTATCTTTCGTGACAGCCCCGCGATCTCGAAGATGGAGGCGGCGCGGTGAAAGCCGACTTCATTCTTCCGGAGCCGCACTGCGCTTGCGGCACGATCGTACCGCAAGAAGCACTCAAGGGGATCGCCGCGTCGCGGGACTGGTTGTACACAAAATGTGGCCTGTCGGAAAAGGCAGCCATTGAAAAGTGCATGCTCGGGGACTCGGCTGCCTTCACACTGCTATTTGCCCTATACCAGTACCCGATGTACGCCTATGTGCGCTGGAAGCTCAAGTTCAAAGATCCCGAGGAAGCGTTCGAGGTTTTGCAGCGCGCGATGTTCGCCGGATGGCAAGGGCTACAGAAAACGAAACCTTATGCGACCTGTTGCGGCCGCCGTAAACTAGGAAAGACGGACAGGTGGGAAGAACGTCGCAACCGCTCTCGCTTCCGAGGAGCCGCGCAGTTGGGCACTTGGCTGGTAGGAATCGCCAAAAATGTTGCCCTGGAGATGCGCGCTGTCCTCAAGCGCGACCAGTTCCCGGCTATGATGGCGCTTGATGAAATCGAGCCAACGCGCTCGGCAACGATGCAGGAACCGCTTGCACCCGACTATAGACTGGTCGAAAGCGCGATGCAGGAACAAATGGTCGCGATCGAAATGGCGATCGACCATT
This sequence comes from uncultured Acidobacteriaceae bacterium, assembly GCA_963709055.1. GTDB lineage: Bacteria > Acidobacteriota > Terriglobia > Terriglobales > Acidobacteriaceae > Acidiflorens. The sequence goes on along the minus strand of CAVPUZ010000010.1, from coordinate 284,253 downwards.
TGCCGGCGCAACAGAGGCGTGTCTTGCTCCTGCGCCTGGCGGGCCATAAGCACAGAGAGATTGCGGTCGAGCTTGGTCTGGCCGCGAGTACCTGCCGCGTGGCCCACCGGGACGCCCTTCACAACCTGCGGAAGGCTACTCTGTAAACCAGAAAACTAGACTGGTAGCCTACCGTTCAGATAACGGCCTTGGCATTAATCTTTGCTGCCCGGCGGGGATTTGCGTGGTTTCGCGGTGAGGATTGGGATCCCCAGGATAGCCGGGCTCTCCCGTGGTGCGACGACAATTGCAAATTTAAGTGCGAAGGAGGGCGGGAGGAGCAGGTAGGCTCACCTCGCTAGACAGCTTCTTGCTATTTGCGGCCCGCGCCTGCCGGCGCTCGGTCATCTGCGTCTGGATCTGCAAACGGAACCTCCCCTGGTCCTCGATGCTGCACTCTCGCAGGTGGCCGGACTCCGGCTTCATCTCAAAGAAGGTGGTTCCCTTAAAGCCGGAAATCTTGTTCTTATCGACCACGATTTCCAGGATCGGCTTCTTGGTGGCCACCGGAAACTCCACGCCGTTCGCGCCCAGCTCCATAGTCAGATCGTTGGCATCGTTCCAGAAGATCTGCGAGGCATCCATCAGGTCCGCCAGATCGTTATGCACGGCCAGGTTGGCATTGATGTCATAGGGAAGGGCGCTCGATCCCTTCAGGTTCGATATCACCGGGCGCTTGCCCGGCGTCAGGTCGCTTTTCGTGATCTCCATGGTGGCCAAAACCGTGATCTGGTAGTTGGTGCACATGCGCTTGATGTAGTGGGAGCTGGCCGCGATCTTGGCTTCGCCGGCATCAAAGCCCGGCAGCTCCAACAAGTGAAAGTTATCTTCGAGGATGACAATGCACTTGTCGGCAAAGCGCTTCCGCAGGTCCGAGGCCCAGCGGCCCAAAGCAGGGAACGTGGGAGGCAGAAGATTGACGTCGGCCACGATCAGCCGCTCCGACTCCATCAGGTTGCGCAGCATCAACTTGTGTTCGTTGTGGTGAGCGGAATCGCGCCAGCGAAAGGTGACTTGGTCATCGGCCAAGGAGACGAGTCGGTGGTTGGAGATAGCGACGCGATGGGTGTAGTGGCCTAAATAACAGAGCGCATGCTCGGCGCCGCCGAAGGGACGTTTGGAGTAGACGTGCCAGTCGTTTCGGAACAGGGTTCTTATCCAGGCGGAGAAGGCTTTGGGGTGAGCGAGAGGTCTTAGGTTGGCATGGAAGCCCAGCTTGCCCTGCCGGAAGTTGCGTTTCAGAGCGGCAACAAACTTACCGCGAAAGATGCGACTGGGCACCTTGACGGGAAGAAAGAAGCGCGAGCGGGATGGAATCCAATGGGTGCGAGCGAGCGATAATCCGCCGGCGGGCACGACGCAATGCACGTGCGGGTGATGTTCGAGTTTTTGATTCCAGGTGTGGAGCACACTGAAGAAGCCGATCTCGGCACCGAGATGTTTGGGATCGCGAGCGACTTCGAGGAGAGTTGCGGCACTGGTCTGCAGCAAGAGATGGTACAGGAGTTTCTTGTTCTGCAAGGCGAGCGACGCCAGTTCATGACTCTGGCGCGCGATGAGTTTCTCCGTCGCTTCCTGCTTCACCTGCTCCCCAAGGGCTTCGTCCGCATCCGCCACTTCGGCTTCCTCGCCAACCGCCGCCGCGCCACTCTCCTACCGCTTTGCTTTCAACTACTCGGCGCGATCCCGCAACCGCAAGTAGAACAACAAGCGTCGGCTGCCAAGGAACCGCGCCCTCTTTGGCGCTGTCCTAAATGTGGCGGACCCATGGTGGTCCTCGAAAGACTTACTGCGGCCCAGCTCCAACTTCGTTCTCCGCCCTGGCTCGCCGGAGTCGCGGCATGAAACTCCCATTCCGATCTCGCTCGCTCGGTGTCTCCCAACACCTACAGGCCTTGTGCGCTTTCGTTGCCCATCCACCAAGCTCCTGGCTTCGAGCTTTCGCTCGCAAACTACAATCGAACCAATCCGCCTGCGCTCCGGTTAGCTCCATCACCGATTCCCCGAGTCTTTCTCATCACGGCAACACCATTGAATTTGCATAAGCGCTTCCTCACCGGCGGCTTCCTTCAAACAGCTGTATCGACCGCGCCCCGCACGACCTCCCGAACCTACCTGCCTTCTTGGAATGGGGCGCGTCCGATACAGCACTAGCGTTTCTGGATACCTTCCCTATGGCGACATGCAAACGCCGCCATCAATCTGTCGCTAAGCGATCAATGGCCATCTTCGGAACGATGAGACCTAAGCTCATCGTCAAAATGTTGGCGGTGACGCCGTCGGCGATGGTCGCGCGTATGAGCTCCAACGTCGTACGCGAGCCGTCGGCAGGTTGCGCAAGCCCGCTCGCCATCCTAAATAGGAAGACGGCCGAAATCTCGGAAGCGAGCCGAGCGCCGCGAACGGCATGTGCCAACGGCGTGCGACTGCAGTAAGAATCAGGGCGACGATCAGATAAGTGACCCAAGAGCCGAACGCTGCGCTTGAGCCAAGCACAGCAAGTAACCACGACCTCAGACCTAGGCCAGCATGCGAGGAGGTTTCTCGGGGCGTTACGTTAGTAATTTTGAGTCTTCAGGACCTGCCTTGTAAAGTTCCTCATCCCTTCAAGTACGAAAACGAATCGGCAAAAGAATGTCCAGATCAGATTTTCTTGCTGTTGTCCTTGGGCGACGGCGGCAAGCCAGGACCACTCTTAGGAGAAAGCGGCGATGAGACGTTGGTTGATCACAATGTGCTTTGTGGTTGTGGTTCTGAACGCGGCATTAGCTCAACATAAGAAGATTGTATCGCGTCCTGCCCAGTCCACAGATAACGGCCCCAGCCCGGAAGTTACCGCCAAGTTCATTCAGGACAAGCTGGCTGAGCAGGGTGCCCTCCATTTCATTTTGTATATGCACAACAACCAGTCGGGCCAGAATGACTCAGCACAGAGATCGTTCGAGGTAACGAGCCTTAACTTCGATTCAGCAAATTGCAAGTTGGAATCACATTACAAGGTCACGATTACCAGTGGCTGGACCACGGGGATGCGGGTTCTTTCTTTGCAATCCATCAAGCAGGTCCAAGTAATGCCGGCCAGCGACTGGTGGACCCAAGAGTTGGCCGACGAGGGTTATCCGATGAAAACGGCCCGGGTTGAACCACCGCTCTTTAATGCTTTCTCTCGGCAAATCGCGCAACGAGCCTGGATCGACTTGCAAGACCAATGACCAACCGGTTGCGTGTCCCGATCCCACATGGATTGATCGCCTCTCCATGACATGGAGCTTTCACGACGAAGACACCGCAAATCGAGTCGCCAAGGCTGTGGTCCACGCCATCGAGACGTGCGGCGGCGGCAGCGCGCCGGAACCGTTCTAATGAGGAGAAAGCCCGTGATGAAACGTTGGTGGATAATGATGTGTTTCGTGGCATTGGCCACGAGCGCGGCGCTGGCGCAGCAGAAAACGGCCGTTGCGTCCACGCCTTCCCCGACCGACAGCGGCCCTTCGCTGGAAGTCGCCATGAGGTCCATCCAGGACCGACTGGCGACCAATACCAGCTTTTCTTACACGGAAGTCAGCCTGAACACCACCGATTACAACTTTCATAGCAACACTTACAAGCATGAGCGCAGCAACATCAATGCCGATCCCAGCCAATGCACAGTAACTGTCCAGGAGGGACCGGTGTCGATTGTTCATGTTCCGCTTCGCGAGGTTCAACAAATCTACCTAACGAGTTACGAGCGGGATATGACAGAAGCCATTGTAAACTCGGCGCGGATCTTCGGGGATCAGAAAAGGGTTGTCACATCGACCAACCCGCCTCTTACGATGCTGGTTTTCCTCTGGCCAAAAAGCAAGGTTTCGCTCCCCTTCAAAGACCTTAGTCTCGCCGACCAGGCTGCCAGGGAGCTTTCTTACGCCGTGCGACTTTGCGGCGGAGGCAAAGACTCATATCACTCCCAAGCGCCTGTCCCACCACCGCCGGACATGATAGGCAGCGGCCCGGCGTTCGATGCAACCATGAGCTTTATTCAGGACAAGCTGAACGATATCAGGCAGGTCACATTCAGAAAGAATCACCAGGCCGGAACTGACGGAAGCGTTTTCGACGAAGGCACTACTACCGAAGAAATCAGCAGCGCTTTTGCTGACCAGAGCCAGTGCTACGTTTCTTATCACCGCAAGCTATCCATGAATGGCTCAGTTCTGTCTGAGGCCGATCAGGGCTTCTCACTGCGCGATGTCCAAGATATAGCGATAGAGCCCTATGCGCAGTATGTGAACGAGGCAAGTGCAAAACTTGGCAGCGTCGGAGATTACGTATCCACGAGTCCGCCCGTGACGGCGCTGCTCGTAAACCGTCCGCACGGCGTGTGGAACCTCTTTCCTTTCACCGACGCAGTACTCGTTGACCGCGTGGCCAAGGCCATGGTGCACGCCGTCGAACTTTGCGGTGGCGGTGGCAAACCGGAACCGTTCTAAGGAGAGAGCAGCGATCAAACGTTGCATGATGACGATGTGTTGTGTGGCTCTGGCAGTGAGCGCGGCGCTCGCGCAGCAAGAGAAGGCTGCGCCTCCGCCCAAACCCGCCGCCGATGACCGCAACTTCGGAACCACGATGAAGTTTATCCAGGACAAGCTCACCGAACAGGACACATTCTCTTACAGACTGTTCATGCATCCTTTGGTGAACAACCGAGACAGTGAGAAGGGGTGGTGGACGGCGCTCAGTGACGTCCGAGCCGATGTCGCCAAGTGTCGTCTCTTCTATCACATTGCCAACAAGGAGCACGGCCAGCCCCTTTACCTCGATGAGTCGTTCGACCTGAAAGCCGTTACGAGCATTGAAGTGAGCGGCATTGAGGAGGACCTATGAGCAAGGCCTGAATGCGCTCCGAGGAAAGCTTCGAGTCGATCCGCCCTTCTTCAACCTGCGAGTAAACAGCACAACAAACAGGGGTTGGCCAAAGGACATATTTCCACTCCATGACGAAGCCACGGCCAATCGCGTGGCGAAAGCCATCGTCCACGCGGTGGAGCTTTGCGGCGGCGGGCGGTAAAGGATGCGCTGTTTCGACAACTGACGGAACTCTTGGGTTCCGTCTTTCAAATAGCGCAGGGCCAATAAGAACGTGTCACGAATCGAGGTGAACGCCGTACTAGATGGACCCGAAACGAGAGTGGACAAAATTTGAAGACTCCAAGAACGCATGAGGTGATGGCTGTGAAAACAAATGGAATCCTGAGAATTCTGCTAATTGGAGTCTTGGCATTTCCCGGCCTGCAAGCCCAGTCGCAGAGTACGTTCCAGCAGCAACAAGAAGAACGGCAGCGTGAACAGCAGGAAGAGCGACAGCGTGAGCAGCAAGAAGAGCGGCAACGCGAGCAACAGGAAGAGGGACGGCGCGAGCAGCAGAGACGTCAGGCTGAAGAAGAGCGACAACGAGAGCTTGACCAGCGGGATCGCCAGCCTGAGTGGCAACACCAGCAACAACAGCAGCCACGGCAAAAGCCGTATACCGCCCCGGGCAACAATCCTTCGTACTCCTACCAGACACAGCCAAACAACACGACTCCGCCGGCCACCAGTCCCATGCCTCGCGGCTATTCGACGCCTGCCAAGCCGCCCACGGTCTATACGCCGCACTCTCCTTCGGCATCAACTTCATCCAACGTCAGCGGCGAAAGCTCCAGTACGATTTATAAGCCGTCGACATCAAAGCCGACGGTTTACACACCTCACGCTCAATCAAGTGCAGCTTCCACGGCCGGCAGCCCTGCACGTCCGTCTCATGTCAACGGCGCGACCATATACACGCCACGCAGAACGGTTGTTGTCGGCGAGGCGTCATCTACTCCTCACAAGCCATCGACCTCAGGGCCGACGGTTTACATCCCGCACGCTCCGCTGACTCCAGTTTCCGCGTCCAGCCCAGTTACAGGGCCTGCCCGCGTGAACGGTGTGTACACGCCCAGCAACTCGCCAGCACTCGCGGTCGTTCAATCCCCGGTCGCGATTCAACCGCTGGCTGCAGCTCAGGCGCAGATGCAGGCGGCGCAAACGGGATGCTCGCAGGCCAATGCATACCAAAACTATGTAAATGAACTGTCAAATTCTCAGAACACGACCGATCAAGGAATCGCACAGATAGTGCGGACGGTGGCCGATAACACGTCCGATCCCAATCTACAGAACGCATTGTTGAATTCGATCGGCCAGCCCAATCCGATTAACGATGCGCTGCAGCAGCAACTGCAGAACTTGGCCGGCACTTATGAAAATATTTGCCAGACGCGAATGGCCAACGCGCAGGCGGCACTTGCGCAACCCCAGGCGCCACCCGCGACCGCGATGCAAGGCCAGACAGTGGACGGCGTTTCAGATCCGGCAACGGGCGCACAATCCGGAAATCAAGCTGGAGCGGCGGTCGACCCGGCCCCGACAGGCGCAAGTTCGCCGAGTGCAGGCGCGCCGGCTTCAGCGCAGCCCAACGCATCGACCGATCCGCCTTGTCCCTCGGTTGCGGCTGCAAATCTTCCGTCGCCCAACGCTCCCTGGGGGCCCTGGGCGCTTCTCGGCAATTCGGGATTGGTATTCGACGTTTCGCGTGTGAACGGTACAACCGAAACATGGAGATTCCTGAACGCAGGCACCAACACGATAACGTCGATGCAGTTCAACTACTCGTATGTCGACGCCAATAGCGGGCAGCAAGCTACACAGTCGGACATTCTGCCCTTCCCGCTCCGCCCCGGTCAATCGGTGGGGGGCTGGACGGCGTACACGGCGAATACCCGTGGCGACATAGAAATCTCGATCACGCAGATGTCATGCCACTAAAAGGCCGAATTACAGATGACCGAGGCAGGATAACAAGTGGACAAAGGCAGAACAACTGTTGAACTGTGCGGCGGTGGCAGCAACCCGGAGAAACCGTTCTGAGGAGACAGTGGCAATGATGAAACGTTGCTTGATGACGATGTGTTGTGTGGCATTGGCCGTGAGTACGGCACTTGGCGCGCAAAAGAAAGCGTAAGTTATGACAGGGCCATTGGAGTCGGGTTCGATCTTGCGCTGGTCTGAGGATTCTTTCGGTCTTGAAAATGCTCCATACTAGATTGGCGACGAAGAACAGTTGAGCCGCCAGCAAACGCACCGATTTCCCACCTTGAAATCCTCCAGACAGGTCATCCGCGGTGAGCAACCTCTCGGATGAGTACATCACCTGACCCTGAGAGCGACCCGTTTCGATTTCGTGAAAGCGCGCCGTTGACAGGGCATTGGCCTGATGAGAAACTGCAGAACTAGCCTCGGGGACTGGTTCGAAGCGCTGGTCCGTCGGCGCCCAGCAGGCCCAGCCGCATACTTCGGGATTCTCGGGTATGAGTACCCATTCCAGCGTCGATCGCGAATCCTTCCAGAACTTTTTGGCCAGCGCATTTGCCGTGCAGCAGAGTGGGATGGACACTCAGTCGCTTTCTGCTCTGCTCGAACTCCAGCGGTCGATTGCTGGCGCAAACGACGTGGATCGGGCCATGCGCCTGGTCGCCGACCGTGCGCAAAATGTCGCCAACGCTAACGGAATCGCCATCGCTCTGCTGCAAGGGGATCAACTGGTGTACCGGGCCGGAAGCGGATGTGCTATCCCGTATGTCGGGGGGCACTTGACGGCCATACTGAGTGCCTCGGCGTACAGCAACCCGAGAGGCGAGATTCTGCGAGTCGAGAATGCCCAGACCGACTCGCGGATTCAGGCGGCCATTTGCCGGCAGTTCGAAGCCCAGTCCATGCTGATCTTGGCGGTTTATCGCGACTCCGCCTTGGTGGGAGTGCTGGTAGTGCTCTTCAGCGAGGCACACGCCTTCCAGGATCGAGAGATGCGTGTCTATCGATTGATGGCCGGACTGGCCGGAGAGGCGATGTCGCGCGACGCCCAACTGGAACAGAAGAAAGCCTTGCCAATAAAATCCGCGACCGTGCCGCACGCCCTTCAGCAAATTACATCTCAAATGAAAAGCTTTCCCGGCGACGACGACTCGGCTTCTGAGCCTGCACAGAAGGTTGGGATCGCCGAACTTTTCGGAGCGGCCGCGGCGGTGGCCGGAGAGTTGGCGGGCCCCGGCGAGCCCGCTAAGGCAGCGTCAACAGCCAGGGACCGACTGAAGCGCGGTACCCTGCAAAAGCTCCGGTGGAACGTGGCCGTGACCGCGGTCGTTACCGCGCTTGTGATAGCGACTTGCTGGATTGCCTACCACGGCCGCCCGGCTTCGCCCGTGGGCACCTCGTCGACACAGAGATCGAACGCTGCCCCACAGGAGATCCCATTCGTACCCTCAAAGCCGTCGAACAGCGCGCCCAAGGCGCAGACCGCGGTAGCTGGAACGGAACCGTCGAAGGTTCCGGCCTATGCGTTCAAGCGGGTACGGGTCGGGCCGACTGAAATCGACTACATTGCAGAAGACGTCATCATCCGCCATTTCAAGCCAAGAAACGAACCGTCGCGAGTACGGGGCGGGTATAAGGAAGTCAATATCGGAGACGATGTGACTGTCCGCTTCTTCGCGCCCAAACCAGCGGTTCCATCGCAGCCACAGCCTCTGTCAACCGCAGCGCAATCCTCGGACCGCTAGTTGTGAATGTGGAAATGGGCGTTGGAACTCCCAAACTTCCACGGGGCAACGCTCGGGCGATAAGTCTTAGTGCTGTATCTGAAGCCCCCACGAGCAGAGTGTTGGGAGTTGAGGGGCTGGGGAGGCGCTAACGAAGCCACGGCCTACCGATACCGCGCCATGCCCCTGCGGTAAACATGTTTGGGTCGCACCTCCTGCGCTGCCAATCAGTTCAAGCCTCCAAGTCAAGACAGGCGCGGACTCCGGAGCGAGGCGCGAACCGCCCCTCTGCTGATGTCGGGCACGATGACCAATTCAAGAATCGTGACACCCGAAAGTTCAACATGATAGTCCTCAACTTCGCGTGTCGTGTTAGGAGGACTGAAATTCCATTGCTGGCGCACAATTTCGCGAAATGAGCGTCCACCATCCCCAGACCAGCGCAAGACAAACTCTTACATAAATTTATCTGCCGAAAACTGTTTGATCAACGGATGTGTGGGGTTAAAACATTGAGCCCCCCTTGCCTAAGCAAGAATTGGAGCGTTTGGAGGCGCTAAGAGATTGTCGTGTGCTTGATACGCCGCCCGAGGTCGGTTGGTCTGCAGTCCGCGCAAAGCGGCTCTGTTGAAAGAAGGCAATAAGAGTGAGAGGCGACTTTTTCACCAACCACGCCCCGGATCATGCAAGATTGGAATGAGCCGCGAAGGGATGACAACGCAACATAGCCCTTTCGGTAGCCACATGTTGGCCTGTTCATGCAACGGCGGCGCGGCATCGTCCATCAGGTAGCGCGGTAGCTTCGCTCGATTCAGACCATCGGTGTTCGGAGTATAATCGGCCGAAAATGATGTCTACCTGTCGTGCATGCTTCCGAGCAATTCTCTTGTTCGTGTTCACCGTGCCTCTGATGGCTTGGGGGCCGATCGGGCATATGGCGGTCGCCAACGTGGCCTACCAAAAGCTCACTCCCGGCGCAAAAACGCGGGTGCTCGATCTGTTGAGGCTGAATCCCGAATATGCGAGCTGGGAAAAACAGATCCCGGCGGGCACATCGGCCGAAGATCGCGATCGGATGATCTTCATGATGGCGTCGAACTGGGCGGATGACATTAAGGGCGACCCCAGATATTCGGACGACGGCCCTGATCCGAATATTCCCGACGGGGCCACGTCATCGCAAAATGTTGGGTACGCCGACCTCTACCGGCACCGCTACTGGCACTTCGTGGACATTCCCTTTTCCCCTGATCACACCGCGCTGCCTGCTGTCCCGACGCCGAACATTCAAACGCAGATCGTTGCCTTTCGTGCAGTGCTCAACTCGTCCCAGCCCGACGAACTCAAATCGTATGACCTGGTGTGGCTGGTGCACTTGGTGGGAGATATTCACCAACCGCTGCATGCTACGACGCGTATCACGAAAGCCAAGCCGAAAGGCGATGCCGGCGGCAATGGAGTAAAGCTCTTTGGGGACGCCGCGCCGAATCTGCACGCGTATTGGGACGACCTCGCTGGGTTCGATTGCGATTTCTGCAAGAACAAAAGCCGGTGCATCGATCGAGCGATGGTCTTCAGCAAACGACTCAAGGCTCCCGCGGCGATGGCTGTTCGCCAGACCGACCCCGCTGAATGGGCGCGAGAGAGCTTGGCCGCGGCGCGCTCCGAGGTCTACCGCTTGCCGATCGAGGTGAGCAGCGGTCCCTACACGATCGTGCCGCAGTCTGCCTACGATACGGCCGCTTACCGGTTGGCGCAGCAGCGCATTGCGCTCGCCGGCGCCCGCCTTGCGGAAGTGCTCAATCACGAACTCAAGTAGGTGACAGCGGCGCATCACGCACAGAGCACTTTCAGAACGTATACCGGAACGCGAATTGGAAGGTACGCGGGCCGTTCAACTGGTTGATTTCGCCTGGGACGCCAAAGGATTGTCCTCCAACTGACGTGTCGGGCACAAGCAAGCATTGCTGGCCTGTGGTGGTCGCGCCATCGCCGCATGTTGAGCCGGTCGCCGCGTAGCGAGCGGAATTATTGATGCCGCTGCCGTCCTGCACAAAGTAATTCGGATGGTTGGCCAAGTTGAAGACTTGAGCCGTCAGAGTGAGCCTTTGCGTTTCATGGATCCGGAATGCGCGTGAAAGGCCCATGTCAATCTCTTCAGTCCACGGGCCGTAAAACGAGTTGAATCCTGCGAACGGATCAGGGCCGCAGGGAGAGCTGCTCCCGGGGATGCCGCCGGCGGTGTTTCCAGACGACTCGTTTGCCGCGCTGTTGTTCACGTAATCGCCAGACGCCGTAGCTGAGCAGTCCAGAAGCGCCGTGTAGGGACGGCCCGAGCTGAACTGCATGACCGTGCTCACTGTCCAATCGGAAAGCAGGCTACGAGTGAAACCACGGGTCAGGCCCGACGTATCGGGCGTATAGAAGCCCCCCAGCGAGATGCGATGGCGCTGGTCAAGGAGGCTGGAGCCGAAGGTATCGCCGAAATTGAACTGATCGTTGAAATCGAGATTGGTTTGCAGGTTATGCGACCAGGTGTAGGAAAACAGCGTTGAAAGGCCGTGGAAGTTGCGTTGCTGGAATCTTACATAGAGCGAGTTGTAGTTGTTGTTGCCGGGACTGATGAGTGAATCGATCTGGCCACTGAAACTCGGAACGAGGGCGCCTTCTGTGAGCAGAAAGTTATCGAGGTTGGGCAGCGTGACGGTCGCGCCAGAGGGTGAAGTATAGGTGGTCGTACCGAGCACCGGACAGGCGGTACCGGTAAGCCCCTGTGGCGGACAGAGATTCATGTCGTAGGCGCTCGATGCGATCAGATGCGTGCCGTGGGTCCACATAGTGCCCAGCGTCAATGTTGTATTCGGAGACAGCTGGTGCTCGAATTCCAGGTTCGATTCGAGAATGTAGGGGACCTGGAAATTCGGAGAGACAACGGAAAGGTTGGGGGCTGAGGAAAACACCGGTGCCGAGCTCGGCAAAGCGCCCGGGAAACCGGGCGTCTGCGCATTGGGCGCCACTGCCGGGTTATAAAACTGGAAAGTGCTGGCTATCCGGCTGGGTAGGCCGTTCCCGGTGACCGAGTTTTCGTAATTGATGGCATCGAAGATCTCGTGAAACACTCCGAATCCGCCGCGGAAAACCGATCTTTCGATGGGCTGCCAGGCGAACCCGAACCGTGGCGAAAGGCGCTGATATTGATTGGGGAATTGCCCGGTCAGATGCGCGATCACAGATCCAAGCGTGGTATTGGCCTGCGGCTGCGGGTAAATCTGAAAATCCTCGCGCAGCCCGAGATCCAAAGTCAGGCGCTTAGTGGCTTGAAACTTGTCCTGCACATAGAAGCCGTAGTATGGAAACGTGAACGGGAAAAAAGGATTACCGACATTCTGCGAGAATGTGTCGTATTGCCCAAGCGCAAAGGACTCCAGGTTGAAGAAGGTATAGCTTCCAAAGAAATTCCCCTTATAAAAATCGGTGACGTGGGTACGGTCGAAATCGAACCCAAAATTCAGGGTATGCCGGCCGGTCACCCATGTGAGCTGATCGTTAATTTGCCATTGGTACTCCTTGTTCTCCGAGACAGCGTAGCTCGCGTTCCCGAGGATCATGAATTGGGGCTCAAAAAGCTCGACCTGCGGCAAGGTCGGAGAGATCAGATTGGAGGGCGTACTGAGTTGATCGTCCCGAACGTAACTGATGTGGACGTCGTTGAGCACGGTCGGGCTGAATGTGTGAGTCCAGTGTACGGTTGCGTGGTGGTCGCGAACAAAGTTGTTGGCGAGGTAGGAATCGCCTGCGTAGTTCACCGGAGTAAACGTGTACTCCCCTCCGGGCGAAAGAAACTTATTGTAGTTGTAAACGAAGGTGAGACGATCCGCATTCGTGAGCTGCCAGTCAACCTTAGGAAAAAAGGTCAGACTGTTGGCGAAGCGCTTCCGCAGGTTGAGGTTGGAGTTGATGGCATAGAGCACATTCGAAACCCCTTGCAGATAGGTGGCTTGCTCGGATGGACTTAGCGCTGAGTAGCTAAACGGGGAAGGTGGGATAAAATTGGCCGGGGCCGGAAACACACCGTTCGGGGCGGGCAAGGCAGTTCCAGTCGGCACACCAAAGGACGTCACATCGAGTCCGGTGTCCCCGGGGATGACGATCGAAATCGGCTCCTTACGGCGCTGCTGCTCATAGTCGAAATAGAACCAGGCTTTTCGGTGAACGAGTGGGCCGCCGAGATCACCGCCGAACTGTTGGAGGATATCGAGGGGGCGCGGGTAGCCAGCCTCCTTGTCAACCGCGTCATTCGCATTTCCGACGCCCGAGTTGCGGTTGTAGTAAAAGCCATCGCCGTGGAATTTCTCCGTGCCGGACTTCGTGACCGTATTCACGAAACCACTGCCGCCACCGCCGTAGCTGGCATTGTAAGGATTGTCCGATACCTGGAACTCCTGAATCGATTGCTCGCCGAAAACATAGGGCACGCGAGTGCGGCCGCGAGCTTCGCCGAAATAGTTGCTACTGGCGCTGGCGCCGTCCACGGTGAAAAAGTTCGAACCGTTGCCATTGGCATAGCCCGAATCGGAGCCACCCTGCTGGCCACCCATGCTGACCAGTCCAAACTCGCCATCGGCATTCGCATTTGGGGTGAGAAGAACGAAATCCGTGTAGCGCCGGCCGCTGAGCGGCAACTCGTCAATGAGTTTCTGATCGACGACCGTACTCGCAGAAGATTCTGTCGGAGTCAGCAAAGGCCCCTCGGCCGTCACCGACATCTCCGCCGTAGCCGCGCCAACCTGGAGTTGGATATCCTGATTGGCAGTTTGACCTACTTCGATCACCAGGTTGTGAACTTCTAACGGTCTGAATCCCTGCAGATCGATGCGCAACCTGTAGCGACCGACCCTAAGTGATGGAAAGCTGTAAATTCCAGAGCCGTTCGTGGTCACCGTTTGCTCCACGCCGGTACCTTCGTTCGTCAGGCGCACGGAGGCGCCTTTGACCACGGCACCACTAGCGTCCGTGGCCCGGCCGGAGAGCGAACCACCGGAGATGGCGTTCTGTGCAAAGCTTGAGATTGAAATGGACAGGACCACGAAAAGGGGAAGGAACCGCAAGGTTCGTTTCATAGTTCACCAGAGGCGGCGCTCCGCGCGAGCGAATACTTTATACACCTAGCATTGCGCTTTGTTAAGAATTTATTGAGAACTCTTTAACCGATCAAATCGGACCGCCTGGACCGATTAGCGATCTTGTAGATCTCTCCCCCGGATGCGACGAGGGGAAACGAACCCGGCGTGTAGAGGCGGGGTCGTAACGAGTGTCAGGGGATGGTAATCGTGGTCGTCGTTCCAAAGGGGCCGGGCGACTGAAAATCATCACCGCAGTCGCTGATCTGATTACCCGCACCGCCCGTCACGCCGCAACCAGCGCCATTGCGCGCCTGGAATTCGACATCATAGGTACCCGCGGCGACCGGGCCGATCACGACCGTGAAGGAGCCATTCCCGTGAATGTCGGTCAGGATAACCCCGAGTTCGAACGTCGTAGCTGATGCGGTCACACCCTGGCGCGTAAAGGTTACGCAGCCGCTGCCTCCAGTGTCGTTCGGGAACTGGCCAAAGCTCGCGGGAAACGTCGTGCAGTAGGGCACGATTCCGACCTGATACAGCTTGGTGGGAGTCGCACCCACCAATCTAAAGGTTACCGTCAAAGTGCTCTTGGTCGGATTCACGGACCAAGTGATGTTGCTCTTCATTGTAGTTCAGCGGTTCACTATCGGAACGATGTTCTGGCCTATGCCTACGAACGCTGTAAAGCCAACGGCGGAGCAGCGGGAGTGGACAACCAGACATTCGAGAACATCGAAGCGTACGGCAAGGAACGGTGGTTGGACGAACTGGCGCAAGAGCTGAAAAGCCGAACCTATCAACCGCAACCTGTGCGGCGGGTTTACATACCCAAGCCGGATGGGAAGCAGAGACCGCTAGGCATACCGACAATCCGGGATCGGGTTGTGCAAACCTCGGCCATGCTGGTCCTCGAACCTATCTTCGAGGCCGACCTGCCGACCGAACAGTACGCCTATCGGGCGGACCGCAGCGCGCTGGACGCAGTAGAGCACGTCCACAAACTGATCAACACGGGACATGGGCAGATTGTTGATGCGGATCTCAGCAGCTACTTCGATAGTGTTCCCCATGCTGAGCTTATGAGGTCAGTCGCTCGCAGGGTCGTCGACGGAGCGATGCTGCATCTGATCAAGATGTGGCTGGAAGCTCCGGTCAAGGAAACCGACGAGCGTGGGAACAAACATCGGAGTACGCGCAATCGGGACGAAGGTCGAGGTACTCCCCAAGGATCTCCGATCAGTCCTCTGTTCAGCAATCTGTACATGCGACGGTTCGTGCTGGGATGGAAGAAACTCGGGCACGAGGAGCGTTGGAAAGCGTACATCGTGAACTATGCCGATGATCTCGTCATCTGCTGTCGGGTTGGAGCGGACAAAGCTCTGACTGCGATGCGGGCGATGATGTCGAAGCTGAAACTGACGGTGAACGAGAAGAAGACGCGGGTCTGTCATCTGCCGGAAGAAAGTTTGACTTTCTGGGCTACACGTTCGGGCGGTGTTACTCGATGAGGAGGGGCCGAGTCTACCTAGGCACGGCACCTTCGAAGAAACGAGTGCAGCGCATCTGTCGAGCGATCAGCGACGGGACCGGACGTGACAAAGTCTGGCAGGATTCGAAGACCGTTGTGAACCGGCTCAATCGGATGATGATCGGCTGGGCCAACTACTTCTGTCTGGGGTCAGTCAGCAAAGCCTACAGTGCGGTCGATATGCACGCCCACAGAAGGCTGCGTCGGTGGTTATGCGACAAACACGAGGAGCCGCGGCCGGCATACAAACGCTTTCCGGAAGCGTCTCTGAACTCTGTGTATGGTTTGGTCCAGTTACCACACCGGACCGCGAACCTTCCGTGGGCGAAAGCGTGAGTCTTTTTCGAGAGCCGGATGCGGGAAAACTGCCAGTCCGGTTCGATGAGCGGGAACAGGAAACAGAACCAAGCCAAACCGGACTGAGGTGACGCGGCGAAAGCCCAGTCAACTAACCACCGGGAGACTACCGTTACTGCGCCTGTTCTCGACTCCACTTGTTGCTGTGCTGCGAAACGGGCGTCTGGCGCAGGCTGCGGACAGAGACGGAACGAGGTCAGAGGTTAACCGAGGTTAGAATTTAGAGGTCAGATTCAGAGTTAAAATCCAACCCAACTCGACGACCATGGGCTTCACTTCTTCAATCTGACTTCTTACTTTTGACTTTTGTTTTACTCTTTCCAGCTTCCCAGCATCTCCGTGATCTTCCCCCGATCGATCTTCCCATTCACGTTGAGCGGAATCTGCTGGAAGTGGTAGATGCGGGTTGGAACCATGTAGCGTGGCAGTCGGCCTTCGCAGGACTTGATGATCTGGGAATCCAGAGCCTGATCTGCACCTGAGAGCACGCCGACGATGCCGGACGCCGATCCTTCCGAGAGCGGCCAGGGGATGGCAACCGCGAGTTCAGTTTTCGCGGCTTCGCGCAATACTAGATCGATCTCCTGCAACTCTACCCGATAGCCGCTGATCTTGACCTGGAAGTCGCGCCGTCCGAGATAGAAGAGGCAGCCGCGCTCGTCTTGCCGCACGAGATCGCCAGTGCGATACCAGATCTGATCCCCGGTGTGGGCCAGGCGAACGAAACTCTTGGCGGTCTTTTCCGGATCATTCAAATAGCCGCGCGTGACCTGCGATCCTCCCAGGCAAAGCTCACCCGTCTCGCCCGTCGCCACCGGTTGAAGTTCGTCAGTCACAGCGCAAACCTGCTGGCCGTCGAAGGGCCAGCCGATAGGCACGAGGCCGCGCACACATTCCGCGGGCGAAGTCGCGGAATCCCACCGATACCACGTGATTGCAATGGTTGCTTCGGTCGGTCCATACAGGTTTTCAAGAATGGATTTGTTCGCCGCCTGCTGCCATGCCTCGGCCAGGCTCGACGAGAGAGCTTCTCCGCAGAACAGGCTCCAACGCAACGTCGGAAACGAGCCGGGCTCCAGTAGACCAACCTTGGATGCAAACATCGCGACCGACGGCACCGAGAACCAGCAAGTCAGTTCTTTTTCTTCGATGAGAGTGGCGGGAGTCAGCGTCTGTTCGGTAAAGGGACAGAGCGTGGCGCCCGCGTCCCAGCAGGTGAACAGGTCGTGCACGCTGAGATCGAAGGTAAGATCGAAATTCTGCGAGCACCGGTCGCCCGCATGAAAACCGAATCGCTTGGCCGCGTACTCCATATAGGCGACCGCGTTCGATTGGCTGACAGCCACGCCTTTCGGGACTCCCGTGCTGCCGGAGGTGAACAGCAGATAGGCAGTCGCATTCGGATCGAGCGGCGTTCCAATCGGCGTTCCGTTCAAAGCCGGCTCCAACGGATCAGCCACCTTTGACAACTGCCGCGCTGAAATAACGCGGTGCGGCGCGACCGATATGCCATCCGGTTCCCAACCGGGATCGGGAATGATCAAGGTCAGTGGCTTGCTCAGGCACGGTAGCAGAGACTCTAAAGCCGCGGCGCATTCCTGACCGACCACCAGCGTCTTGCATCCGGATGCTTTCAGCATCACCAGCGTTCGCTCGAGAGGGAACTTGGGATTCAACGGGCAGTAGCCGCGGCCGCTTCCCAGAATTCCCAGAATGCCGCCGTATGCGCCTAAGGCTGCGGCTAGCCAGGACAGCGACTACCTCTTCGGAGGGATCCAGACTGTCTTTGAGGCACGCCGTAATCTTGCCCGCATAATTCCAGAGCTGCTCATAGCTGAGCACCTCGTCCCCCAGTTCGAGCGCCGGACTGGCAGGATTTGCACGCAGGGAGCGGAAGAAACCGCTGATCAAGCTTCTGGTTAGTGGAGGCGGAGTCATTCATCACCTAGTTTGACAAACGTGTGGTGACGGGGCTTTGCCCCGTCTTGCGGGGAGGAACCCTGCCACCACACGGGCCTGAGAGTGACGACGTTGCTAGTTCTTACGATGTCTCGCCCTCGCGCGCGAACTTTCCAAGGATGCCGCGCTGCTCTGACGCTCCCCGGTCTTATGTTCGAGAATATCGAACAGACGGTCGGCAACGATCTGGTTGCCGGCCGGCTTCAGATGCGAGATGCCCACATAAAGCGTCGCCTTTTGATCATCCAGTAGATCGCCCAGATATAGAAGATCGGGCCGGTTCAATTCGTGCGCCTTCTTATAGGCTGCCTGGTACATCAAACCCAAACCCGGGAACTTCTTGTACTCCAGGTTCAGCACCTGTTGCTCGTAGGGAGTGAGTTCTTTATGGCCGACCGCCAGGTTGGGGTACCACGCAAAAACTGCGCGGAAGCCGTACTGCTTTGCGAGAAGATCCACGATCTCCATGTTCTGGACGTAGTTCTCAACCACTGCCGCCGACATTGCCACGGGATCCGGGCCCGCAACCGCTGCGCTTTGCTTGCGGTGAAATGGCGCCCTTGCGGCAATCCGGTCGAGAAGGCGATAGGTGTTGGTCTGGCGAAAGTAGGAAAACCCTCCTTTTTGATTGGCGCCCCAGTTATCCAGAAACTTCTTGAAGGAGTTGTAATTGCTGTGCACGTCCGCCCGGCCGTTCTGATAAGCGGCAAAGGCCTCCGTCCCCCCGTCGTAGAAGAGCACTTCATCGGGCTTGCGAGTTGCATGTTTGAGCTCTTCCATCAAGCCGATCATCTCTTGCGTGCTCGACCAGCCCTTCTCGGCGTAGTTTACGATGCAAACCGGCTGGCCCGCTTTTTCATAATCGGCCGCTATGAATGACGGAATGGTTTCTCCGTCGGGCGCGCCCGCGCCCCACATCACGGAATCGCCGTACATCCAGATGGTGAATGTGTTGCCGTCGCAGCGCGTGTTAAGAGTCCGGCGTACCCCGTTTTGATCGATCGAAATTGCCTCGCCGTTGTATGGCTGCCGCCGCCACAGGACATATTGGTGGTAGGTGACTTTGTTGGCCTGCTCAAACTCCTGCCAGTATTCTCGTTCGGCGGAGGTGGCGCCCTGGGCAAGATCCAGCTTGACGGCCGGCTCCATCTGATCGCCCGCGGCGGGCAAGTAGCGCCGGTAGGAATAGAATTCAACCGCGCCCAGCACGACCACGCACAACGTCACAGCAACGCAAAGACGAACCGCAAAGCGCTTGGCAAGGGATCTGTATTGCGCCGTGAACGTCGGGCGAGTGTCCACTGTCGGATCGGTCTCAGTTAATGGCACAAACGGCGCGACCTCGCTTCACATTTTGCGTTTGAGCTGAATGCTAGCATAGTGCGTTTTCTTCCCAAAAATTCGAAGCGTAGCGCCGCCGTCTCGGCGGCGGTCGTGGCGGCGTCCTCGCCGCCACATGCGAGGGTAGACGCCCCCGGTACATCGGCAGATACCGGCGCTACTAGAACAGCGCGTACATCACGGGCCCGGTCTCTGCGTGCCCCGGCTGGAAGATCACGCTCAAATAAAGCGCCGATACAACCACGACGGGAACAATCCACACCCAGCGTTCGTTGGCCAAAATTGCAAGCAAACGGCGCGCGCGGCCCGGTGCCGCCTGTTCGTTGGCCGCTTCCGCCAGCCGGTCCAGAAGCATGCTTCCGCCAATCACCGCAAAGTAGCCCGCCGCCGCCGCGAGCACCATCACGTAAAAGCTGTGATCGAGCGTCAGATGCCGGTAAGTGCGCAGCGAAGCCATCGCCTTCAACATGCCGAACGCTTGTGGGATGCTCTCCGCACGAAAGAAAATGTAGCCGATGCAGACCGCGGAAAATGTCAGCCACCACGAAATCAGCGTCGGCACCGTTCCCGACCATTCGAATCCCATGCGCTTGCGAAACTCCTGCCACTGGCGGTGCAGCACCAGCAAGATGCCGTGGTAAGTACCCCACATCATCAGCAAGTAGCCACCCTTTTCTGCCGCGCCAATGTGCCAGACTCCAAAGGTAAACATGGCAATCACCAGCGACAGATTGCGCCACCAGACTTCACGCCGCGCAGTCGCCAGAGGCAGAAAAACAAAATCGCGTATCCAGAACGACAGCGACATATGCCACCGCGTCCAGAAATTGGATATCGTCGTCGACAGATAAGGCCGGTTAAAGTTCTCCTGCAACTGGATTCCGAACAAGCGCGCCGCCCCAATCACGACGTGGCAGAATCCGCAGAAGCTGAAGTACAGCTGAAATCCGTAACCGACAATCAGAAACCAGACATCGATTCCGCTCACTCGCGTCGCGGCAGTCGCGAATGTCGCGTGGTCGAAAACCGGGTCGACGCCCGCTCCCGCATAGAGCCCGCCACTCATGACCATGGCCAGACCCGCCATCAGGATGCCAATCGAAACCCGCCGCACTCCGGTCTTCAGATCGTCGTCGCTGACCGCCCAGTCCTGGCGAAACTGCGGCAGCATGGCTGACATCCGGCAGATCGGCCCTTGCAGCACCGTCGGCCAAAATGACATGTAGAGGCAAAATTCCAGCAGCGTCGGATCCAATTCTTCTTCGCGATAAAGCTCCAGCAGATAACTCATCGCCTGGAACGTCCAGAAAGAGATCCCCACGGGGAACAAAATCCGTTTGAGCAGCAAAAGCGGAGAACCGGCCGGCGCGACGTTCGCGGCCATCGGCAGATACTTGAAGACGCTGAGTAGCGCCAGATTGGCGACGAGTCCGGTCCAAAGTCGGCCAACGGTAATCTTCTTCTTCAGCCACTCGCCGAGCGCATAGTTCATCAGCGAGCTGAAGATCAGTATGACGATCAGCCACGATCCCCAACTGAAGTAGAACAGGTAACTCGCGATCAGATAGAGCGCCTGTCGCGCACTGACGGAACGCAGTTTCCACGCCACGAACCACATGACGACGACGCCGAATGCATAAGCGAAGAATTGGGTTGTCATCGCTGCAGATCGAGGACCCGAGATTTAGCCGTAAGCCACACTTTTGAAATCAACAAGTGGTTGAAACTTGAAGGCAGCCAGTGATTTTCATGCTCTCGCGGGAAACAAAGGTTGTCAATATATCCGACGGTCCACTGGCCCACTAACGGGCAAGGTTCCCGGCAGCCGCGCCTGGGGAAGTTCTGATCAAGTCCCCGGGGGCCTCCGTGCACCTCGTTGTCCTCTGTGACGCTTTTTGTCGACACTCAAATCTGAGTCTCCCTGGAGAGATCGTGAATCTGACCCGCCACAAGTGCTTAGTTGAACAGCAAAAAATCTTGGCTATTCCGTCCGGATCGGGTCTAGACTTGGTGGATTCCGGGGGTGAGTATGACACGCAATCCTGGGTTGCGCGCCTTGCCTTTCTTGGTTTCTATCGGACTCGCTTTTGGCTTCACGGGCTGCGGGGGCACGAGCACTCCTCCAGCAACTAAGAGCTCGTTGCTGGGCACGACCGTCGATGGGATCGCGCAGACTGCAATGCAACAGCAGGGCATGCCAGGCATGACAGTCGCGCTCGCTAAAAATGGCACGATGTTATATGTGCAGGGGTATGGTGTTACCGATCTAAGCACCCACCAGACAAGCCAGCCCAACGCCATCTTCGAAATCGGCTCGGTCACCAAGCAGTTCACTGCCGCCTTGATTATGAAATTGCAGGAGCAGGGGCAATTGCACGTAGACGATTCGATTGCAAGCTACTTGCCGGAGTATAACTTCCCGCCCGCCATTACCCTTCGCATGATGCTCACCCACACCTCCGGGCTGGCGGATTTTACCAACTTCCCTCAACTTGGGGACTGGGTAAAGAACGGCGTTTCGGAAGCAACCGTGCTGACCGCCGTGAGCCATGCCCCCCTCGAATTCCAGCCCGGCACCGAGTACACGTATTCCAACAGCAATTTTTTCGCCCTGGGCACAATCATTGAAAAACTGACAGGCCAGTCCTACGCCGATAACCTTCAGCAGTATGTCTTTCAGCCTTTGGCGTTGGCGAACACCTATTACATGCTTCCTCCAGCGGGGCAATCCGCCACTGGCTACACCAACAATGGGGCGGGCTTGGTGCCGGCAATTGTCTGGGATCGTTCGGCCGCATTTGCCGCCGGGGCATTGAGTTCAAACGTCTACGATCTGGTGGCATGGGACAACGCTCTGATCAATGGGAAAGTTGTTTCGCCGGCCTCTTTCAAAGCCATGACGACCTCCAACGGCTTTCAAATTCCGGGCGGCGGATCGTATGGCTTCGGGCTCGCTCTCTGGAGTTTCAATAATCGGCCGATCATCTGGCATGACGGTCAAATTGGCGGATTTACAGCGGAGACCGCGGTCTTTCTCGATAGCGGATTCGCCGTGGTGGTGTTAACCAATGACCAGGATGCCAACCCCGATGCCGTGGTCCTGGGCATCATGAATGCCGTGTGCAACTCCTCGCAGCTATCCGGAAATTGCTGAAGTTTGGCCGGAATCCGCGCCTTTCGAAAACCAGAAGCGCGAAAGCAAAACTCTCATCGGTCTAAACCGGTTCTCGAGTTACCGTAGAGTTCGAATCGAGTTGGAAAGGGCGCGACTTCAGAGGCTGCTCCAGGGAAGCTCTGATTAAGACCCTGATCTCTCCGTGGACCTCAGTGTCCTCTGTGGTTTTCGCTTTTTGTCGACACTTAATCAGAATTTCCTTCTAGTGGTGCGCTGCGGCCGCATTGTTCGCATTCGCCGCCGCCTGCCGAACCCGCAACAATCTTCTCCAGTACTCTCGCAAGCTGGCCGACCACCACCGACCAGTCATACTGCGTTACCAGTTCGCGGGCAGCGTGCTCAAATCTCCGGCGGACCTCGCCATCCCGGAGCAGAAGAAGTATCGCGTCGGCGAACGACGAGGCATCGTCAGCCAGCAGCAGATCGCGGCCGTTCTGGAAACTGAGGCCCTCGGCTCCGATGGAGGTTGAGACCAAGGCCTTGCCCATGGCCATGGCCTCATAAATCTTCAGGCGGGTTCCACCGCCTATGCGCAGGGGCACAACCACAACCGTCGCGTCTCGAAGATAATCCTTCACCGAAGGAACCGTGCCCGTCACCTGCACCGACCGGGACGCCAGGCGCTGCACGCGGGCAAACGGATTTCGGCCGACGATCTGGAAAATAGCATCCGGATATTCCGCCAGAACGCGCGGCCAGATCTCAGCACAGAAATATTCCATCGCATCGATGTTCGGCTCCCAATCCATCGAACCGGTGAACACAATTCGCGGAGGCGTGATCGCAGATGGCGGCGCAGCCGGAAACTTCCCGACGTCCACGCCCGTTGGAACCACCGTAATCTCGCAACGCGGATCCATTTCGAGCATCTGCTGCCGGTCATTTTCCGACACGGCAAGGATGTGGTGGAACTTTCCCAGCGTCCGGCGTTCATAGCGCAACATCCGGGCCGCTTCATAGGTATATGACAGCTTGCGGAGCGGATGCGTCTCGGTCGTGGCCATGCGCTGCCACAGAGTGCTTTCGACATTGTGCTGAAAGAGCACGCAAGGAATCGGCAACGTGTCTGGAAAATTCAAAGATGCCGCCAGGAAATCGCAAATCGCCAGGTCAATCTTTCCGTTGGATAAGCGCTCGGCGACGGCTCGGCGGACTGCCTGATCCGTGTATTTAGTTACTGAGTAGGGAGCCGCATGAGGCAGTCGATAGAGATAATCCAGAACTCCCTTGAAGCCATCGGAATCGACGGTTCCCGTGCAGAGCACCTCGGCTCCGGGAAATTGCTCAGGAAGAGCGGCCTCGTAGGCGGAATCACGCTCGCCCGGGTAGTACGAAAGCAGCTTGACCTCGTGCTGGTTCGAGAGGTGTCGCAAGATATTGTAGGAACGGATTTTGCCGCCAGTATCGACAGGGAGGAGCTTGCCTGCCTTAACCCACAACAGTTTCACTGAAGATTTCCTTGATTCATTGATTCCAATGACCCGATTTCAATGGCGCAGCCGTCGCCGCCCGAGGGCCACTCTCCCAAAATCGTAGCACGGTGCATCGTGACTGCAAGAACCCGGGGGTAACTTGGAAGCTGCTCGCGAATCATGTGCGTTCCCCGTTCGATCCTGTAGCAGCCAAACTCCTAAACAGCGCATAGCTGGCCGCTGGTGGCGCACCATCTTGACCGGCCAAGAAGCCAAACTCTGGTAACCACCACTTCGCCGCCGCACCTTCGCGTAGAAGTCATGAAATATGCAATCCGTTGCATCTAGCCCTTTCGTGGCATTGTCCCTCGCCCCGCAGGTTTGTATAAACCCTTGTATATCAGTCGGAAATGGCCCTTCGTCAAGATTGCCTTCCCGGCGTGAAACGTGCACTTTCCGTGATAGGCCCTGCCGTCTGAGAGCTACACGGAGGTAACCATGGCAAGGCGCCCCATTTCGTTTATGAAAATTGAAATCATTCGTGTTTCTAGAGGCAGTCAAGCAAAGCGGCAATCCTTTTTCGGATGGTATGCAGTTGCAGCGTTGTGGATGCTGTCTGTAATGCTCGGGTCATCCGCAATCGCGCAGCAGCCAGTTCTGACCAGCCGCGGCGACGCTACACGCTCCGGCGCGAACACCAATGAGACAATGCTTACCACGAGCAACGTCAACACGGCCACCTTCGGCCACCTGTTCAGCGCGCCCATCGACTATCAGTCGCTCGCCCAGCCGCTCTACGTACCGAATGTAAACATTGGTGGCCAGAGCCATAACGTCGTCTATGTCGTTACGCAGGCGGATTCGGTGTACGCATTCGATGCCGACAACGGCACCCAGTTGTGGTCGGCCAGCATGCTCGATGGCGGCGTACCTGCCAGCGGCAAGTATCTGCCTTGTGGCACGCTCGGAGGATTCGCCGAGGAAGGCATCGTCGGCACGCCGGTCATCGATCAGAATTCCAACACCATGTATCTGGTAGCGAAGACGGTTTTTAACGCGACCGTCTATCACTACCTGCATGCCCTGGACATTAGCAGCGGCGCGGACCTGGTGGCGCCCGTTCAAATCGCGGCCACCAGCAAGAGCCTGAAGGGTCACGTCACGGTCTTCAACAGCCTGCACCAGAAAAATCGTCCGGGCCTGTTGCTGCAAAACGGCACCCTGTACATGGGCTTCGGTTCCAATGGCTGCAACGACCACAATAGTGGCTGGGTGCTGGCGTATGACGTCACCAACCAGCAAAACATCCAACAAACGGGGGTTTTCAATACCTCGCCCGACATTGGGCTAACGTCGATCTGGCAAACTGGCAACGGGCTCGCCGCCGATGAAGATGGCAACCTCTATGTCTCGACCGCCGAGAGCAGCAATTACGATGTTCCCTCGGGCGGGCAGAGTTTCAGCAATAGCGTTCTCAAACTGAGCCCCGCGCCCTGGAGCGCCTCTCCATCGCAGCCGCAGCTCGCCGACTACTTCACCCCGGCGAGCGTAGCCTACCTCAACGCCAACGATGTCGATGTGAGTTCGGTGGGCCCGCTGGTGTTGCCCGACCTGACCGGACCTTATCCCCATGAGGTGCTGGCCAGCAGCAAGGAAGGAATCGTGTACGTTATCAATCGCGATAACCTGGGCTGGTACTCGGCGGCCGGCGACAATATCGTCCAGGAGTTCACGCTGATCACCAACGGAGAACTCATGTGTTCGCCGGCTTACTGGAATGGAATGGCTTACTTCAGCCCGGATGGCTCGCCGCTGCAGGCTTTTCAGGTCGCAAACGGGCAATGGAGTCGGTCGGCCCAAACGGCCAAACTTCTGAATGGCGCATCCGCGCCCGTCATTTCCGCCAATGGCAACACCAACGGGATCGTATGGGCGATCAGCGGTGCGCTCAACGCGTACGATGCTTTTTCTCTCAAACAGCTCTACGCTTCCCCCACTAACCTGCCCAAGCGTGCCCACTTCGCGACGCCGACCATCGCTAATGGAAAAGTTTATGTCGCCACCCAAACCACTCTTGAAGCGTATGGTCTCCTGAATGTCCTGAACATTGTCGGGGGCAGCAATCAGACGGGATCGGTAATGAGCCAATTACCAGCACCCCTCCGATTCGTGGCCACGAATCCCTATACCGGCCAGCCGGCGCCAGGTTTTACTGTCACCTTCAGCGATGGCAAGAAGGGCGGCACCTTCAATCCGCCTACTGCCGTCACCGACTCTAACGGAGCTGTCAGCACCGTTTATACGTTCCCCAAAACAGCGGGCGCTTACACTCTGACCGCCACGTCGCCAAATTTCGCTAGCGCGTCCGCCCCCGAAATTGCCAGCCCTGGTCCTGCCACTCTGCTGACTGTTGCCTCTGGAGCGCATCAAACCGGCACCAGCGGAACGGTCCTGCCGAATGCACTCGTGTTAAAAGCTTTAGACGCTTACAAGAATCCTGTGTCTGGCATCACTGTGCAATTTGCGCCGGGTACACAGGGTTCCACCAACCCGCTATCGGCGGCCACCAATTCCAAAGGCGAGACCCAAACCTATTTCCAGTTGCCCGCCGCGCCCGGTACCTTTACGGTGGTGGCCAGCTATCCTGGGGCCAAAAGCGCCACGTTCCCCGAGACCGCAACCCAGGGAACGGCATCCTCGGTGGTAGTAACTGGCGGCAACAATCAAGCGCAGCCTGACGGTACAACATTGCGCCAAGCTTTGACGGTGCGCGTTACCGACCCATCCGGTAGTCCTCTTGCTGACGTCGCCGTGACGTTTAGCGACAATGGCGCGAGTGGTAATTTTTCCTATCTCAACCCGGTGGATACCGACAACACTGGAACCGCAACGCAGTACTATACGCTCCCGGGAGTTTCCGGCACGATCACCATCACCGCCGCGGCTGCCGGGGTGCCAAATCCGGCCACTTTCTCGGAAGTCTCCGAGTAATCCGTACGGCCGCTGAATTTAACCAAGGCCGCAGAGCGTAGCGCCGATCCGCGATGAGTTTCTGCAGAGCTAGTCGAAGGGGGCGCCCCGCCCTCGGTTTCCGCGTAGCGAAGCGGCCCTCGGCCACCGCGTAGCGACAGCCGCCCTCGGCTGTCCAAGAAAGCTGATGGAAAGTCAGAAAAGATCACGCGGCCACCACACTACTGATTCTCTTCTCCCACCACCGTAATCTTCGAGGCCGCCCGAAACTTCTTGTAGTCGCGATAAGTGTCGTCCACATCCTCGTTGAAGTTCTTCAACAGGGCCAGCCGGACGTCAATCCGCACGGCTATATGCTTGGGCAGCCAGACTTCGTCATTGATCTTGGTCTGTTCGGCCACCACGCGAGTGCCCTTGTGGATTCGGGCAAGAAACCAGCCGAGCGAGACCGTATCGATGGCGGTAATGTCGAACTTCACCCATTGGCCTTCGGCCTTGTCGATCCACACCAGGCCTTTAAACTTGCTGAGCAACTTGGTCCCGCGTTCCTTCGGCTGGTATTCGGGACGAGGTTCCGCCTCGATCTCCCATGTGTCGCGCCCGTCCAACACCTCCGAGCCCACCAACCGGAAGTTAAATGCGTCTGCGATTTCCAGCACAAACTTGCGATCTTCTTCGCGCTCCTTCTCTTCTTTCTCCAGCCGCTTGCGCCGGTCGCTCTCCGAATCGTTCTTGCGTTTGTCGATGACCTTTTGAATCTTCTCCTCTTCTTTCTTCGCCTCCTTGTCCGATAGCGGCTTATCGTCCTTGGCAATCAGACGTTCCACTTGCTCGCCATAAATTTCCAGCACCTCCGACGTTCGGCTCTCGACCTTCTTGACCTGGCCTTTGCCATCCAGTTTGTGCTCTTCTTCCCGCTCGATGTAGGTGTAGTCGCGCAGCCGCTTTTCATTCTCGACTTCGCGATCCTGCGCGTAACGGAAAAGCTCGCGAATCTGTTCCTGCGGCACGGATCCCGAAGCATCAGAAACTAATTGAATCGGCGGCGCCGTGCGGGGTGGAGTGGAAGCGGCCGCCATCGCTGCGGAAGATCGGGCCGATGAAGCAGCCGATGCCGAAGGCGAGGCCGAGACCGAAGGAGAAGGCGCTACCGAAGGCGAAGCCGAAGGAGTAGGTGAAGCAGCCGGAAGCGTCCCGGCGCTATCCTGCGCAAGGGCGCAGCCCGCAAGCAGCGAGAGAGCGAACATCAAAGAAAGACAAAAACGCATACGAAGGATACGCAAAGAGAGAAGCCCAAGTTTCAGTTTCCCAGCGTGGTTCACTGTCCACTGGGTACTGAGTACCGGGTACTCAGACTGGGTACTATTTCTCCGCCCGCTCCAAACACCCCGCCCGAAACGACCGCCCATCCAGCCGATGCAGCCCCTTCGCCTGCGCCCCCGAAATCAGCGGAGTATGCGAGATCGTCAGCAGATACTCCGCCACAAACCAAACCGGCTTATCGGTCGTCATCCAATGAAGATGATCGAAGCGCTTCATATCGACGGGACGCGAAAACGTCCGCAAAGTCCGCTCCCCGCGCAGATTGAAATAAACGTCGAAATAACTCAAAGCCAGCTCCCGCAGCGACCGGTACACCGGCTCCCGATACCGGCAACCCGTGTAATTCGACTTCGCCACCGCCCCCCAACAACCGTCTACCTTATATATGGCAAGCACATGATCGGTATCCTGCTCAGCCTCAAAATCAATAATCAGCGGAGGATACCCATTCACCCGCAAAGCCGCCGCCGCAAACAGCGCCCCCTCATAGCAATGAGAAGTATTCTCGCGCAAAACCCGCCGCGGAGACCACGCCGTATCCTCCAGGTGATAAGGCATAGCATCCAGCACCCGCTGAATCCCATGAGGGTCTTTGAGCGATCGCAGCTTGCGCAGCTCAACCGGAGTAAAGCCCCAAGAATTATTGTCAGTCATCCGAAGCGTTTCTCATGGTTCGCGATCCCACCCTTCTCGTGTTTCGCCATCCCAACCGCTGCTCTGTCATCCCAACCTTCTCGTAGAGACGCGGCTCGTGCCATATTCACTCGAAGATAGCAGGGTCTACCCCAGCAACTCCCCCAGCTCCCGCGGCCCATCCACCACCACATCCGGCGCAACTTCCTCCAGCGAATGCGGAGCAAACCCATAAGTCACCCCGCAAGTCCAAATCCCAGCATTCCGTCCCGTCAGCACGTCAATCGACGAATCGCCAATCATCAGCGCCTCATACGCCGCCACGCCCGTCTCCTGCAGCAGAGTCTGCGCCCCCAGAGGATCCGGCTTCTTCGTCGCAAAACTGTTGCCGCCGTAAACGCGCACGAAATAATCTCCCAGCCCCAGCGCCTGCACAATATCCTGCGATGGCCGCACCGGCTTATTCGACAGCACCGCCATCACCCGTGTGGCGCGGACGCCCGTCCGCGGCTTTTGCAGTTGCAGCTCCGTTTGCGGTTGGTGCTGGTGTTGATAGTGTAGGGCCGCCTCTGCCTGCCCGCCCCCGCCGCCAGCGCGGCCAGCGTCTCCGGAATCCCGTCATACACCGTCGTATGGTCCAGCTTATGCAGCCGGTAATAGCCAAGAAAATATTCCAGCGCGCTGCGAAAAAATGCCTCGTCCTCGCCGGACTCTCCATTACCGCCGGCCTCGCCATTGCGCCCCGCCAATGCCCGCCGCACCAGCACCGGAGCGCCATCTCCCACATAGCTCGC
Source organism: uncultured Acidobacteriaceae bacterium (assembly GCA_963709055.1). GTDB lineage: Bacteria > Acidobacteriota > Terriglobia > Terriglobales > Acidobacteriaceae > Acidiflorens. The sequence continues at coordinate 254,999 of CAVPUZ010000010.1, read as the reverse complement.
GATCACGTCGCCCTCCAGTTCCGGTCGCTCAAAATGCCGCAGCATCGCGTTCACCGAATGGATCAGATCCAGCCGCGAATCGATCAGCGTGCCATCGAGATCGAAAATCAGCAGCCGAATCGAGCGCGCATCAAACCGTCGCAGAAAACGAATCATGCTCCTGTCAGCATAAATGATGCGCAGCCCACAAAGTCAGAAGTCAGAAGTCAAATTGAAGAAGTCCACGCCTTCGCCGGACTCAAGGCCGGTCGCCGAACTCAGGCTTTTACTTCTTCAATTTGACTTCTGACTTTTGACTTCGCATCGTACCCGGCCCGCTCGAAGCTCGTAGCTCGCAGCCCGTAGCTCGTTTACAATAGGCTCCGGCGCTACCCTGGGGCGAACGGAAAGAATGGCCACGACCAAAGTCAATCCCAAACAGAGCGAACGCGAGCAGAAGAAGTCCGCCAACTACCAGGGCCTCACCAGCCAGCAACTGGTGGACGCCTATCGCATCATGTTCACCTCGCGCCGCATCGATGACCGCGAGATCCTGCTCAAGCGCCAGCAGAAGATTTATTTCCAGATCTCCGGCGCCGGCCATGAAGCCGTCGGCGTCGCCGCTTCCTTCGCCCTCAAATCCGGCTACGACTGGTTCTATCCTTATTATCGCGACCGCGCGCTCTGCCTCGGCCTCGGCGCAACTCCTTTGGATATGCTCCTCGGCGCAGTGGGAGCGGCCGACGATCCCACTTCCGGTGGACGCCAGATGCCCTCCCACTGGGCCTATCCGCGCTTCAACATCGTCACTCAATCTTCGCCCACCGGCAGCCAGATTCTCCAGGCCGTAGGCTGCGCCGAGGCAGGACGCTATTTCTCGAAACGTCCCAGCGCCGCTCGCAAAGACAAAGACGAAGACGAAGCCGAAGGCGATTACCGCCAGTTCAAAGACGTCCAGTTCCACGACGATGAGGTCACCTACGTCTCGCTCGGCGACGGCACCACCAGCGAAGGTGAATTCTGGGAGGCGCTCAACTCCGCTTCCAACCGCCGCCTGCCCGTGATCTTCTGCATTCAGGATAACGAGTACGCAATCTCAGTCCCGGTCGAAGTGCAGACCGCCGGCGGCAACATCTCGCGCCTCGTCTCCGGATTCCCGAACTTCCATTTCGAGGAAGTCGACGGCACCGATCCCGTCGTCGCCTATGCCGCGTTCCGCCGCGCCGCCGAGCATTGCCGCTCCGGCAACGGTCCCGCGTTCGTGCACGCGCACGTCATCCGCCCCTACTCGCACTCCCTCTCCGACGACGAACGCCTCTACCGCCCTGAGTCCGAGCGCCAGCGCGATGCCGCGCGCGATCCCGTTCCCCGGCTGCAAATGTTCCTGCTGCGCGAGGGCATCCTCGACGAAAAAGGCATCAACCAGATCGAGACCGAAGTCGATGAACAGATCCAGTCTGCGGCCGATCGCGCGCTCGAAGCCGCCGTCCCTCAACCGGACTCGATTTACAACTTCGTCTATTCGCCCGACCTCGATCCCACCTCCGCCGCCTTCGACACGCGCCCCGCATTTGCCGCGCCAGAAGCGGGCCTGGTGCGACGGCAAGCGCCCCGCCGCCTCCGCGCCCAAAACCATGGCCGACCTCATCAACGCCACCCTGCGCGATGAGATGCGCCGCGATGAGCGCGTCCTCATCTTCGGCGAAGATGTCGCCGACTGCAGCCGCGAAGAGTACGTCAAGCAAAAGCTCGTCAAGGGCAAAGGTGGAGTCTTCAAACTCACCGCCGGCCTGCAGAGCGAATTCGGCGCCGACCGCGTCTTCAATTCTCCGCTCGCGGAAGCCGCCATCGTCGGCCGCGCCACCGGCATGGCCACGCGCGGACTCAAGCCGGTCATTGAAATCCAGTTCTTCGACTACATCTGGCCGGCGATGATGCAACTGCGCGACGAACTTCCGCTCATGCGCTGGCGCTCGAACAACGCTTTTTCGTCGCCGCTCGTGCTGCGTGTGGCCATCGGCGGTTATCTCACCGGAGGCGCAATCTATCACTCGCAATGCGGCGAGAGCATCTTCACCCACATTCCCGGCCTGCGCGTCGTCTTCCCCTCGAACGCGCTCGATGCCGCGGGATTGCTCCGCACCGCCATCCGCTGCGACGACCCCGTTCTGTTCCTCGAACACAAGCGCCTCTACCGCGAAACCTTTGGCCGCGCGCCCTATCCCGGTCCCGACTACATGGTTCCATTCGGCAAAGCCAAAATCGTTCAGCCCGGAACCAACCTCACCGTCATCACCTACGGAGCGGTCGTTCCGCGCGCGCTGCAGGCCGCGCAGAAAATCGAGCGCGAGCACCATGTCAGCGTCGAACTGATCGACCTGCGCACGCTCAACCCGTTCGACTGGGATGCCATCACCGCCTCGGTCAAGAAAACCAACCGGGTGCTCATCGCCTACGAAGATTCCCTAAGCTGGGGATACGGCGCCGAAATCGCAGCCCGCATTGCCGACAAACTATTCCATCATCTCGACGCCCCGGTAAAACGAGTCGCCGCCGCCGACACCTTCGTCGCCTATCAGCCAATTCTGGAAAATGCCATCCTGCCGCAGTCGGCCGATCTGTTCCGCGCCATGAAAGAACTAGCCGAGTTCTGAGAAACTCACTCCTGAGATGAACACGAAAAACCGCGGGGACATTCACGTCGTTTTGCGGTGCCCCATCCTAACGTCGCGGAAGTAATTCTATCCCATTCTTACTCTTGTCTTTGCGACGTTAGGGTGGGGATTTTGACTTCCTCGCGCAAGGCCGGGGCCCGCCAGCATTTGATAAAGGTTCTACTTAATCTCAAACTTAGCCATCCGCCATTCGGTTTCGCGGCCTGCCGAATCGGACGCCTGTATTCCGAGTTCGTACGAGCCGCCGCGCAACTTATGTATCGACTTTCAGCGCAATCGGGATCAGCTGACATTACCAGGGATCACATACCGAGCGGCACTCATCTGTTCGCCATTGACTACCAATGAACCGGTTTTCAGGTCGGTGATCTTCAACCGGAAATAAACCTCAGCGCTTCGATCTGCGAGCAAAGGTTCGTAGACTTCAAAGTAGAGCGGCAAAGAACCCTTTTTCTTGAGCTTTGCCTCCGCCTCCGGTATGAATTGAACCTCCTTACTGACAAGCGGGGTCGGCAGAACTGGTGCGGGGGATACAATAGCAACATCTTGCAGAAGCAATGATGCGTCACGAAGAATACCATTTAATGCAATATCACTGATTGAGAGCGCCTGGCTATCAATGGGATTGACCCGCAGAGGCGCCCGTGCCTGTCCGAATCTGCTTCCATCACTTACGACAACATGTACATCATAATCCCCGGGTCGCAACTCAACCTGGGTATAGAAGCGACCTGGAATCGGCACGTACGCAGGACGTCCTACGAAGAGGTGGGCGAATGGCATGCGACATGGATAGCTGTCGCGAAATCGCGCTGCAACTTCTCCCGTTTGCCTTGTAGACCACGCCAAGAACGTAGAGTGCGGGGTTGTTGCTCGGGCAAGGATAATCCCACCTCTTCGTCCACAATTCGTATTCTGTAGCGATCTGAATAGTCGCCGGCGCTCTGGAATCGTGAACCACAACGAGATACGTAAAATTCGGCGCATGCGACGCTGACTCAGAACCAATGCCGGTTCCCGGGTTATCCCCGATCAGGGATAAAACCCCTGAGGACCAAAACACAAATGCTCGGCTGGAAACTTTGATCGACCCATGGAGAGGAGCTTAGCAAAGTTCTCCATTTGCGCGGTGAGTTCCTTTCCTTCGGCTGTCACCGCGTCGCCTCCGTCTGTGTTGCAGTAGTCGTCACGATTCAAGATAACGTCGTTGTCTCCCGCCGTTACTCGTATCGTATGACAATCTTCACCTTGAAACGGGGCCGGAATATATCCGATGACGTACGTCGAAAGAGGCGGACTAAACGTCGCATCGACTGAAACAAAATCACCCCAAGTTCCACGAATATCAGGAGAGAAAAACCATTGTCGGTTAGCGTCCCGGAAGGGAGAGTCGGATTCTTGCAGGTAGTTGATCTTTTGCTCAGTGCCATTGTCAAAGATGCGAAAGTCGCTAGCGAGCAATCCCCGAGCCTCCGGAGGCATGGCCCCTAAATTAGCTTCTGGGTGTAGCTTCAAGACATCCTTAGGGATCCATGCAGCGGTCTTGGCTGCATGTTTCCAGATCCAGGCTGTAACCAGAACCTGCCGTGCATGAGAGTAAAACGTGGGAACCTCGCCTGTTTCATTGTCTGTTTGGAGACGCTTGTTGCCAATGGGGGGGACCGCTTGACCCGTCGCTAGGGGCGCTCGCACTTGTCCTATCGAAAGGCAGCTTGCGACTAGAACAGAAACGGTAAGGACTGCGAGCTTCATAGCGATAGTTTAGGACTACCCCGGGGACGGACGTTCACCTAGTTTGCTGGCGAAAATTGGCGTCAGCCCGGTCCGTTGCCGGGCTCGTATATATCACACCCTGTTCAAGCCCCTTTTAACCTCCCGGAAATCCCCGAACCCATTTCGTTTGTTGTCCCTGCGCCCACTGTACGTACAAATGTAGGGTAATTATTGACTTGACTCGCCCACGGATAAGGCTACATTTTAGCATGGAGAACAAAGCCATGGATATGAAGCCAGAACCGAAGAGCCTGCAAGAAGCAATTGTATACTTCTCGAACCCAGATAACTGCATTGATTACTTGGCTGATACGGCGCTGGCCTGATGGTCGCGTCATTTGCCCCGGTTGCGGATCGGATCGGGTCAGTTTCAACGCCCAGCGGCGCACTTGGAAGTGCTCCAAGCACCTGCTAAGCGCGAGTTCTCCATCAAAGTCGGAACCGTCATGGAGGATTCGGCGATCGCTCTGGACAAGTGGCTGACCGCTACTTGGATGATCACCAACTGTAAGAACGGAATGAGCAGCTACGAGATCGCCAGGACGTGAAAGTCACTCAGAAGTCCGCGTGGTTCATGCTGCACCGCATCCGGCTGGCGATGCAGGACGAGTTCTTCGGCATCAAACTGGCGGAGAAGTCGAAGCGGACGAGACTTTCATCGGCGGCAAGGCGCGGAACATGCACAAGACGTTAAGAATCGCCGCATACGGACGGGAGCAGACACGATGACAAGATCATCGTCATGGGAATCTTGGAACGTGGCGGGAAGGTTCGTACCAAGATCGTCACAGATCGCAACAAGCAACTCTGCACGGCAACGTCAAGACGCACGTCGAAGCGGGAACGATGCTCTATACCGATGAATGGGACGGTTACCAGGGATTGAAGGCGAATACGTGCACCAGGTCATCGACCATGCCGTTGAAGTACGTGGATGGCCGCGTACACACTAATGGGATGGAGAATTTCTGGTCGCTGCTGAAGCGCGGATTGTGTGGAACTTATGTCAGCGTGGAACCGTTTCATCTGTTTCCGCTACCTTGACGAACAATCGTTCCGGTTCAACAATCGCGCGACTAAAGAAAACCCATTCACCGATGCTGACCGCTTCAGCATCGGTCAGCATCTCAGTTAGTCGGTAAGCGTCTCACCTTTGCCCAATTGACTGGCAAGGTGGGAGCCGCCACGATTCACTAAACCTTGGTCGTTGAAGCGCGGGAAGCGGGCGAAGTCTTAGCCCGCTTTTTACCCACGATAAAGCAATCTTCGCAATGTCTCGCGCCATCCCGCTTCAATATAATAGAAGTCAAACATGCCTGCAACATTGAATGGGGATCGGGAGCGTTATTCCCCCACTTAAGCAAACCAAGATCACGGCATTGACGACAAGCGCTGTCGATCTCTTGATAGGACACTCCTTTGATTTTTATATTCCGTTGGGAGACTTCATCATGAAATAGCACGAACTTAAGAACCTTCTTCGCGTTGTTCGTCAACTTGAGCGAGTAAGTCGGAAACGTGGATTGCCAGCGCATTGTCGGGAAGCGTCAATTCTTTATTTATTCGACTGATTTCTTCTTGCGGTGTCAATTTGGGCAGGCACACGCCCAGCGGATAGTACACATAGAGCGAACACAACGATTGCATAGGCTATCGAATACTTGCGAATGCCTGCATTGTGAGAGTTCGAGGTATTACTCCATAGTGAATCTGAAGAATCATAATTGAGATAACCGTCAGAGAGCACCGTCACCTCACTCCCTAGTTCGAAAAGGTCACGAAGAAATTGGCGGAAAAAGCGACGATAATATTCTTTGTAACTGACGTGTAGAAGCGGCGCTTGCATCGGGAGATTGACAAGAGACACACCCCATCTGTTACTATTGAATTGCGTTCTGACGCACAATTCGATAGTTCCTAACGCTGATTCCAGTCAGGGTGTTTTAGTCTTGGAGTGATTTCCCCGGCATTATACGCTTCTTACCAGGTGCCAGGTTTCACTTTACCTGCTCGTTCTCGCTTCCACCGCTCCTCTCTCCGTTTCAATTCATCATGCGAGACGGAGAGAATCTTTCGTACGCCAGCATCGAACTTGTCAAATTCCGTGTTGCTCATTTTCCCTTCTTTGGTTTGTCAAAATCGTGCTTCGCCATTCGGGCAGGAGTCACGTAGACGTGCTGGAAATACTCTTCAGTAAATGCAAGCACCGCGTCTGCCTCCTCTGCTGATGAGTCTCTTATCTGATGGGTGTGCCGCACGGTTTCCGCCAAGTTTGATCTTGTGCCTACGTCGTGTGAGAGCTTGTGATTTTTCCTCTTCCCGGGCGTGAACCCAGTCAATCATTTTGGCAAGTACTAATCCACTATCCGCTCCAAGCTGGATACAACTTGATTCCAGTGCACGTCTGCACATTTCAACGGTCGCGTTGTAGGCATCCACCCATCGGCATCTAAGAGCCTCCTGAAAGTCTACGATTTCTCGTGTCCGGGATTTCTTCGGCCACTGGTGTCATCTGGCAAGCCTATAAGGATAGTGAAGATGCCATAAACCCAACGGCCCCACGGGTACCCGTAATGAGATCAAATTTTAGGATTCCCAAAATGTACTTATTGCAGGCAATGCAGCGAGCCGTCCCCACTAGCAGCGACATGGCCAACCCGTCTGATGTATCGCGATCCTCATGCGTGCTCGTGACACTTATAAAAGCCGCCTGCTTCCGACAGTGCGGACATTCACCATTCAAAACAAATCCGGCGTCTTGCCCGCAGCTCTTGATAATTCCATATCTTTAGGCCAGTCCTTCCATAAGATCGCCGCCGAACGGCCAATAACAATCCCATATGCCGCGCTCGGGGATGGGTACTACATTTCATAGGGAACTGCTGGGAAACCATTTACAGCCTTTCCCGGCATTATTGATTCCATGCTCGCACCGTACTACAATGGGCGAGTCAAGGTAATAATCACCCAAATGTGTATTCCAATAAATATTTTATTCGCCCCTTTTTCGCTCGCACGACCTTCGCTTTCCAGAACGTTCTCTTTCCAGATATATATTGAGACGTTCACCTAATTCTGCGACCGGGAAATTTGGGTCAGCCCCGTCTGTCCCTGGGCTTGTTTCGCCGTCAGCGAGCTAAGTAGCGATGCTCCAATGACTTCGCCCGCCTCCCCCTGCTGAGCGAAAGCGATCACCCGCAAATTTCCAGCATCAACCGGACCTTTGACCTTCACCAGCACGTCCCGCTCAAAGTTCTTCCCCTTCTCAACCGTCCCAACTTTGCTGATACTCTCCGCGACCGCGACATGACGAATGTCGCGCCCCTTGTTCTCCCCCGCCGAAACATGCGATTCCGCGTGGCTGAGCGCCACCGCAACGAAGATGTCAGCCTTGCGCGCTTTGAAGTCCGCAGGCAAAGCATCCACTGCCAGGTGGACGCGAATTGTATTGGCATCCGCCAATGCGGCCGAAGAAATCCGAACCGGAATCTTGACATGGCTGCGCGCTGCTTCAAGCGCCCGGCCCACCGCCGCGCCATCGCTCCCATTCATTTGCGCCGCTCCATCAATCACCATCTGCGGCGTGTAAGGCTCCCTTGCTCCCAGCCGGCGCACATACTCCTCCTGCCGGTTCGTAAAAAAACTCGAGGAGTAAACGTCTTTCCACCCATCGTGGTTCCAGTAGTCCACGTGTTCGCTAAGAACAATCGCCTGCACTCCCGGAAGTTGCGCCCCATCCAATTTCGCCAGCAAAGCGTCGGCCGGAGGACAACTCGAACATCCTTCGGAAGTAAACAACTCGATCAACACCGGCGCAGCCGCATCTCTCCCGGCGTCACTTTGAGAAGCATTCATGGCAACCGCGCCGCCGAAGCCCAACGGCGTCGCCAGAACCAGCAGAGCGAAAAAAAAGTTCAGCCTCATCTTCATATAGCTTAAGACCTCCAATACAAAACTCCTGCTTCGGGAAAACCCGGACAGACAGGATGTTCCCGAATCTTCGATCAATCTAAAAAGCTTGACTTAGCCCCAACCCTTCCGTCAACTGGATCTGGGGCGCATACATAGTGGTGCCGGTGTTCCACTCGTTTTTTGAAAAATGACGTTTTTGAATTTCTCGCACCGGACCCTCAAAACCGGCGGATAGCAAAGCGATAAGCATCGCAATGCCTGAGGGTAAGTCCTTAAGTAAGAATACTTTACATTTAAGACCTTGTTTTTGAATACTTTGCATGCGAAAACACTAGAATCGGCAGTTTTTCGGACTGCTAACTAACACGCGCTCAATACTTTGCCTATAAATATTTTAGATTCAATACTTTGGAAGGAATTTTTCGCTAAGCCGCTGATTCAAATAGACTGGGTTAGGGGGAGGGTAGGCACTCTCTTGTGGCCCCCTGAAACTCAGAAAGCCGCAGCACCGAAGAGACGCCTTGCAGTATTCAGGCGTTCATCAGCGCTGGTGGCCTTGATCAGCAGCAGGCCCTACCCCCGCTGAATATCTCTATTTATGAACCACCTGTGCCAGGGCCTTCGAATTCAGGGCCTTGTAGTTCTGGTCTCCCGAGTACCTGGCAACAATGGAAACAGAGCCCGCTTTCGTAAAAGTGTTCGTAAAGCTGGCCTGTCCGTTCACCAGCGGAACCGTAGCCAGAATGGTTGCTCCTTGTTTGAACTCCACCGTTCCCGTCGGGACAATTCCTGTTATCCCTCCCACGGTCGCAGTGAACGTGACCGCCTGACCCACCGTTGAGGGATTCAGGTTTGATACGACTGCAGCGGTTGGCGTGGCTTGCTTCACCACGCGAATCACCGCCGCGAAACGCTTGTTAGGAAGACCGCGTCTCCGCTGTAGGAGGCTGTCAAAGAATTAGATCCGCCGTTCAAGGTTGGAATGATCAGTTGCGCCGTCCCAAGGTTGAGGGCAACGGTTCCGAGGTTTGCCGTCCCGTCGTAGAAAGTTACGGTCCCGGTTGGAGTGCCGCTGTACGCCGGAATGACGATAGCAGTAAGCGTAACCGCCTGGCCCAGCGCCGCAGTGTTCGGAGTAGCGGTTAGCGAAGTGGTTGTCGGACTTTGACCGATGCCCGTCAATTGCGCTGTCTGCGGACTGTTAGCGGCGCTGTCGGTGAAGGTCAGTGTTCCCGACAAAGCGCCTAATTGACCGGGGCTGAATACCACGTAAACATCGCAGTGAGCGCCGGGCGCGACGGGAGCGGTGCATTGATTTGTCAGCACTTTAAAATTCGCGCTCGCGGCCACGCTTGTGACCGTCATCTGGTAATCGCCGTTGTTATAAAGCGAGATTTTTTGCGAACTGCTGGTTGAGCCCTCCGCTTGATCGCCAAAGGCGAGCGATGAGGGAGAAACCGTTCCGACTGGATGGCCGCCGATGCCTGTCAGGGAGATGTTTTGCGGCGTATTCGCGGCATTGTCGGCGACCACGATCGCCGCATTCTGTACTCCGGTTGCAGCTGGCGTGAAGGTTACGCTGATGCTGCAAGTACCATTCGGAGCAACCGGATTCGCACAGTTATTGGTCTGGGAAAAGTCCGCCTTGTTTGTCCCGGTGATTGTGATCGACTTGATCGTTAAGGCGATATTTCCATTATTCGTGACAGTTACATTTTGAGCGGCGCTGGCGACGCCGACGGTCTGGTTCCCGAAGTTCACGCTCGTTGAAGACAGCCCAACAACGGCTCCTTGCACGGACTCGCTCAACGCAGCCGATGTGCTGACCGCCCAATTGGCATCTCCGTTGTAGCTCGCTGTAATGCTGTGAGTACCCAGCGCAAGCGTGGAGGTCGCGAATGTCGCCACTCCGCTGCCGTTCAGAGGCGAACTGCCAATATTCGAAGCTCCGTCGAAAAAACTAACCGTCCCGCTCGGAGTGCCCTTACCTTGCGGCGTCACCGTGGCTGTGAACGTCACAGTTTGCGTGAACGTGGCAGGATTTTTCGATGAGACCAACTTGGTCGTTGTGGCCTTGGTGCTGGCATTGATCAGCACGCCAACTCCGGTGGCGTCCACTACCATAATGTCGGGTTTGGCGTCCTTATTTACATCCGCAACCGCCAGCGCGATCGATCCACTTCCACCCGGGTTAAAAGCTACGGGCGCCTGGAATGTTCCATCGCCATTGCCCAACAACACGCTTACTACACCCGCGGTATTGCTACCACTTACCGACTGGCTAACTACCGCGATGTCATTTTCCCGTCACCATCAAAATCACCCTAACGCCAATGACAATGGCTCATACGCGCCCACTGGGTAAGTTATCGGAGACTGAAAACTTCCATCCCCATTCCCAAATAGCACGCTCACCGTTCCATTGCTGGAGCAATTGTTGCCCGTGATACACATGTTCGCCACCACGAGATCGAGCTTGCCATCGCTGTTCAAATCCGTCACCGCGATCGAACGCGTGTAATAGCCGCCCGACGGATAGGGCGTTCCTGGCTGAAAAGTGCCATCCCCATTGCCCAGCAACACTCCTACATTGCCGCTCGCGCAGTCAAGGTCGACGCACTCGTTCGCCACCAGAAGGTCGAGATTGCCATCTCCATCCACATCCGCTACTGCCATGGACATGACGTCATAAGAATAGGCCGAGTTGTAAATCACCGCCGGCTGGAAAGTACCGTCGCCATTTCCCAGCAGAACACCCAACTCTCCGAAACCGTTAGTTCCACCAGACAGGTTGCTGACCACGAGGTCGGCATGCCCGTCCTTGTTCAAGTCCGTGATCAGGACTCCATTCGGAAACTGCCCGCCCGAGTCGTAGGCGACTGCCGGCTGGAACGTCCCATCACCATTCCCCAGCAACACAGCGACCGAGCCATCGCCTACCGTATAAAAACAGTTGGTCGGACTGGTGCAATCGTTCACGACCAGGATATCGGCCTTGCCATCCCCGTTCACATCCGCCACCGCCACGGTCTGGGTGTAATACCCGCCCGAGAGATAAGTCACTGCCGGTTGGAAGGTGCCATCGCCATTTCCCAGGAGCACGCCTACCGACCCGTAGTCGCAGCTTTCAGGGGTGCAAGTGCAGTTGCTTACCTCGTCGCAAAAGTTCGCCACCACCAGGTCCATCTTGCCGTCGCCATTTACGTCCGCCACCGCGACCGAGCCGGGTCCGGACCACCTGGGGCATAGACCACAGCGGGTGCAAAGTTTAACCCGGGATTTTGCGCTCCGCCCGCCGCCTTAGCCCCTGTGACCCCTGTAGCTCTTTGCGCTCCGCCAGTTATCCCTTTTTGTGAATGGGAACCAGTCGTAGCGATCCTGTTCCCCGCGTGGACCGTAGGGGAAGGGTTGGACTGGGCCAGCATCAATATGCCGAGCAAGGCGGGGACTAAGAAGCCGAAGAAGACGAACCTAAGCGAACGCGACGCAACTCATGACTTATTCCCAGGCCTTTCCACAACAAACGACGAACCTACCCGATGATTTGGCTGAAGACACTGTTGGCAGCCTCTTGGAGAGGCTGCGCGTAAGAGAGCGTAACGGCTGAACTGGCTGGCGTGAATGGCTCCAGGAGTCTAGCCAGAAACAGCTACGGCTCGGAGACTAATCCGTTTGGGCTATATGGCGCGAGTTTGGCACCCGAACTCCGTAGAAGCGCTTGGAAGCTGAGCCTCAATGTGACTTATCGTCGAGGCTGGGAGCCGTCTGTCGGACAATAAGTGATCTAACACTCTCCTAAGTCGCAAAATGTTTCATCTTGACTTGTTTCGATATTAAGAGGACCATGCCATGCACTATCACGAAGGTACGGTGGTTTAAGCGCCACTTCGTACCTGGACCGAACCCGACGATTCAAACCCCTAGACACCGGCAAGCGTGTCCGTGCCTGCCGCGCTCAATCTGTGGCCTAGCTCAAGATGCGAGGTTCGGCGCGGAGACCTGTCATGATGATGCGCCGTCGTCTGAACCATCTTGTCTACCTTTCGCTGCTTGCGATCGGCACTCTTCTTGTTCTGTCTTACTTTCCACTGAGCACAGCTCGCGCGGCCAACGCCGCGGAGGCATTGCCAGCGGGCACGACGGCCCCGCCGGCATTGGTTGCCGCTTATCGCCAGGCGCAACACCAGGTGAAGCCCGCGAAGGCTGGCTTTCAGTTGTGGAATCCGGAGAACCAGTTCACGGCTGAGTTTCACGATGGCACGATGACGGCGGAGCATGCCGACGGCCGGTTATCACTGCGCCTGGAAGGCTACGGCTACGGTGACAAACTCGCAACGCCCGCGTCGGCATCTGCGCATGCCACGGGCGCTCGGATCGAATATCAGCGCGGACCGCTGACCGAATGGTATGTCAACGAAGCGCGCGGCTTGGAACAAGGTTTCACGTTGCAGGAGCGTCCCGCTCATCAAAATGGTGGGCCGCTCGAGATTGAGTTGTCAGTTAGCGGGAACCTGCAACCGGCGGTGGTGGGCGACCACATTGAACTGCGGCGGGATGGACGCGCCGTTCTGCAGTACACGGGTCTGCGAGCCTGGGACGCGAACGGGACATTAAGCGGACAGATGGCTGTCCGCGACGGCCGCATTCGACTCTTGGTGAACGACAGAGACGCAGCGTATCCGATCACGATCGATCCCTGGGTTCAGCAGCAAGAGCTGCCGACCCTGGCGCCACAAACAATGACCTTTTCGGTTCCTCGGTCTCCATCAACGGAACTACCGCCATCGTCGGCGCGCCCGGCACCAACTCCAAGCAGGGCGCGGCGTATGTGTTCACGTTGTCGGCAGGCACCTGGACGCAGCAGCAAGAATTGACCGCCGGCAACGATGCCAGAGCGATCTTTTTGGACTTCTGTCTCTATCAACGGGACCCTGATCGTGGTCGGCGCCCCGGGCACTAACTACCGCGAGGGAGCAGCCTATCGTATTTACTTATTCCGGAAGCCTGGTCGCAGCAGGCGGAACTGACAGCCTCCGACGCCGCGTCGAGCGCCAATTTTGGAAGCTCTGTTGCCGTGAACGGAAGCCACGGCCTCCATCGGCGCTCCTACAAGGCTTTGGTCGTCAGGGCTCCGCCTATGTCTTTCGGACCTTCGTGGAACGTGGTCGCAGCAAGCAAGCTGGTCGCCAACAAAGCCTGCCAATGCGACTTCTTCGGATGCTCGGTTGCCGTGAGCGGAAACATCGCTCATTATCGGTGCGCCTGGCAGGACGAGTAACCTTGACTCAACCGGTGGCGCTTACGTATTCGGGTTCGCACGCTCGGTATGGTCGACGACGCCAGCAGACCGAGTTGAAGGCTCCAACGGCGCGCCCCGCCGCGAGCGACCAGTTCGGATCTTCCGTTTCCGACATGGCCTCGGGAGTGCCCACGGCCCTGGTCGGCGCCCCGAGCAGACACAGTCTCAAGTAACGCCAAGGGCTCCGTCTACGTGACTATGCCGAACGCGATCATGGACGACTGGACGCAGCAGACAACTTGACTGCCACGCGATGGCGACGGCGGCGATCTGTTTGGAACGTCTGTTTCCCTCGAGCGAGAGCGGCACGATCATGATCGGCGCGCCCGCTCATGGGGCGACTAAGAATGATAAAGGCGCGGCCTATGGGTTTACCGGGTCCGGAGCCACTTGGACGCAGCAAACGCCAGATCATGGCGGCCTCCGATGCCGCGAAGAACGATGTATTTGGAAGTCTGTTTCTCTCGTGATGGAACCACGGCCGTGATCGGCGCTCCCAGCGGGTCCAGGCCAAGGCGGGACAGCCTACATATTTGACTTCACGCCCTGGACGTTCACGAGCGCGAACAGCGCGACCTTCACGGTCGGCACGGCGGGCACTTTATGTTACCACGACGACCGCTACCGCTACCCACGCCCCGCCCCCGCTTTCTCCGAGACGGCGCACTTTCCACGGCGGACTTTCCGACAACGGTGACGGCACCGGCACCCTGAGCGGGATGCCAACCCCGGCACCGGCGGCACCTACCCGATCACTATCACCGCGGCTGGCGCCGGCTACAACAGCGCTACGCAAACCTTCACGCTGACGGTCGACGAACCTCCCACTATCAATAGCGCGAACGCTACGACCTTTACGGTCGGCACGCTAGGTCACGTTCCCGGTACGACGGCGCCGGCTTCGCCGCGTTTCCCTCTGCCGACATTTTCAGAGACCCCCAATCTGCCAGTGGTGTGACCTTCACTACGGGCGGCACACTCAGTGGCACGCCGGCGGCGGGCACGGGCAAGGCTCTACCCCATCACGATCACCGCCAGCAATAGCGTTTCGCCCGACGGATCGCAACCCTTCACGCTCACAGTGGATGAACCTCCAACCATCACCAGCGCGAACAACGCGACTGTCAAATGGGTAAGGCGCTTTCATTTACGGTTACGGCGTCAGGATATCCGACCACGTTCACTTTCAGCACAACCAGTGTTCTGCCAGCCGGTATAACCCTCAGTCCGAGTGGAGCGCTCAGTGGAACGCCGGCGCACTGGCACGGGCGGCCAATATCCGATCACGATCACTGCCACCAATGGCATCTTGCCGGATGCCTCGCAAGCTTTCACGTTGACGGTAACCGAGCCTCCGTCGATTACCAGCGCGAATAACACGACGTTCACGGCGGGCACACTGGGTACTTTTACGGTGACCGCCAGCGGTTTCCCGACCTCGTTTACCTTTCACCGAGACGGCTCTTTGCCGAGCGGCGTGACCCTGGCCACGAATGGCACGCTCAGCGGCACGCCAGCGGCAGGTACAGGTGGAACTTACCCCATCACGATCACCGCCGCCAACGGCATCACGCCGAAGGGACGCAATTGTTCACGCTGACGGTGGATGAAGCTCCCACCGTGACCAGCGCGAACCATACGACCTTCACGGTCGGCACGCGGGTACCTTTCACGGTGACGGCTACAGGCTACCCGACCACGTTCACTTTACAGCGACAACCGGCGCCCTGCCGACCGGTGTGACGCTTATCCGAGCGGGTCTGCTAAGCGGCACGCCAGCGGCGGGCACTGGGGGCCTTACTCCATCACGATCACGGCCGAGCAACGGCATCTCGCCGGATGGAACGCAGTGTTTCACGCTGACGGTGGACCAGGCTCCGGCCATCACCAGCGCGAACAACACGACCTTCACGGTCGGCACGCTGGGCTCATTTAACGTGACGGCCACGGGCTATCCGGCCCCAACGTTCACCGAGACCGGCGCTTTGCCGACTGGCGTGACCTTGAGTTTGGCTGGCCTGCTCAGCGGCACGCCGGCGGTGGGCACGGGCGGAGTCTATCCGATCACGATCACCGCCAAGAACGGGACGCTGCCGAATGCAACCCAGAGCTTCACGCTGACCGTGAACGAAGCTCCGTCGATCACCAGCGCCAATTATGCGGGCTTTGCTATCGGTGCAGCCGGCTCGTTTACCGTGACCACATTGGGCTATCCAAAGCCCAGCCTCACGGAAACCGGTCCCTTGCCGAACGGTCTTGGCTTCACCGACAACGGGAACGGTACCGGCACGCTCAGCGGAACTCCGCTGGTCTTGGTCGGCGGCAACTTCAGCATCAGCTTTACGGCGCAGAATGGGATTGGATCGCCGGCGACGCAACCCTTTACGATCATTCTGGGTCAGCCAGCCAGCCATCACCAGCGCGAGTAGTGTGGCGTTCACCTACGGCGTGCCCAACTCCTTCACCGTGACAACGACTGGCTTCCCGACCCCGAGCCTCAGCGAGATCGGCGGACTTCCCGCCGGAGTAACGTTCGTTGACAACGGGAACGGTACCGGCACGCTTTCCGGGACGCCGGTTGGGGCAGGCAACTATAACATCGTATTCGCTGCCACCAATGCGGTGGCGACGGCTACGCAGCCCTTCATGCTCAATGTGGCGGGACTCAGCTTCTCCCCGGCGAGCCTGAACTTCTACACCGCCTATCTCAACACTTCGAACCCGCTTACGCTCACGGTCACGAACATGGATACGTTCACGGTGAATCTGACCGGGATGAGCATAACGCCAGGGACGGCCGATGCCGCTTCCTACAAGTTCGTCAACCACTGCGGTGCAACGTTAAAACCAAATGCCAGTTGCACCATCACGGTCACGTTCGCACCTGACATGGTGGGCACGCTTACGGCGACGCTGAATCTCACGGATAACGCCCCTGGCAGCCCGCAGCAAATCAGCCTGAGCGGAACCGCAATTGATCCGGTGGCTCAATTTAACCCGACGTCGGTCGCCTTCGGAACGAAGTCGGTTGGCAGCGAAACGACGGTGCCCGTTCAGTTGACGAATAGTGGGCTGACGCCGCTGATCATCGGCAACATCGCCATTACGGGCACCAATGCTGGCGAGTTCACCCAGGTCAACAACTGTCCCGAGGCGCCCGAGTCGCTGCCCTCGACGATGAGTTGCACGATCTCGGTTACGTTCGCGCCGACGGTAAAGGGCGCTCGCACCGGCACGTTGACGGTCACCGACAATGTCGCAGGCGGGAAGAGCACCGTAGCACTGACCGGCACAGGCAACTGAGAGCGGGTGGATCGGCTCATGCTCTCAGGGCTGGTACTTAGACCGCGAGATTATCGCCACGAGCGCACGGAGCGTGGCGCTGGCACCTTGCCGGCGGTTCCGAGGGCGTCTCGCCCGGCGTCTCGCCCTCGGCGCGGTCAGCCGGCATAGAAAGTCGCCACGCTAGCGTGCTCCCCCAAGTTCGCCGCATAAATTCGCAAGTCATCCTAAGCGACAAGGGTCCGGGAGACCGCCACACAAGACTGCTATAGACAGTCGGTCTCTTTCGGATGTCTAACTGCCGCTGACTACCGCGCCAATTCCACGCATGACCCTCCTAAGTCCGGATGCGATGAAATCTGCAACTGGCCAGCCACTTAAGTTTCTTGTTGACTCCCGGAGTTATTCAACATAGAATGCCAACCTATGTGGGGTCAGACTCTTTCCGCGCTGTGCCTGTGCACTTGTTGTTGTGCATGCGTGTGCACTGGCGCGGGGAGGATGCCGACCTAAGTAACTTATTCTAATACCGGCACTTATAACCCACCGCCAGAGCAATCTGGCGGTGGGTTTTTTATTTTCCGGGAAAATGGTTCGGAGACCAGAGTCTATGTCAGGCACAACGGCAGAAACCAAAGCACAGCGAGTGGAACGCCTTAAGCGTTCGAAGAACCCGTGGGAAGGTCTCGAAGAAATTCGGCGATTCGCACGCGAGGGCTTCGCGTCCATCCCTCCCGAGTGGCTGGGAACCTATTTCCGCTGGTGGGGCGTGTATACCCAGGGCGACGGGGCAGGCGTAACCGGCGGCAAAAACGGTGAAGGCCGGGCGCTGCAATGCTTCATGGTGAGAATTCGAATCCCCAACGGTCTGCTGCGTTCGGAACAACTTCGCACCATTGCCGAACTCACCCGCCGCTATGCTCACGGAATTGCCGACATCACGGTGCGCCAGAACATTCAGTTGCACTGGGTCACGATCGAGGCGCTTCCCGAAGTGCTCGATGCACTCGTTCGAGTGGGTTTGAACACGACCAGCGCCTGCGGCGACGTCACGCGAAACGTTACTGGCTGCCCGGTCGCGGGAGTCGATGCGGACGAAATTTGCGATGCTTCTCCTCTGGCGCTTGACGCGTCGCGAATGCTTGCGGGGAATGGCGACTTCTATAACCTTCCCCGCAAGTTCAAGATCTCGATCACCGGATGCCGCGTGTGGTGCCCTTATCCGGAGATCAACGATGTGGGGTTGACGGCGACGACTCGCGTGCTGCGCGGTAACCGGAGATCGGTTTCTCCCTTCGGGTTGCCGGTGGCCTCTCAGCCGAGCCCTATCTCGGAGCGCGATTAAACGCGTTTGTCCGCTGGCATCAGGTGCTGCCCGCGGTTAAGGGAATCGCCGAACTGTTTCGCGACTCGGAGGTATTGCGTGAGCATCGTGAGCGCGCGCGGCTGAAATTTCTCTTCCTGCGGCATGGTTGGACGGCGGAGAGCTTTCTGGACGAACTGCAGCGGCGAATCGGATTTCAATTCGATCCCGCAGTCGAAGAACAGCCGCCCGCGGATGTGTATCGCGACCACGTCGGCATCCATCCGCAAAAGCAGCCGGGCCTCTGCTATGTGGGAGCCGCAGTGCTCCGCGGACGAATCACCGCCGAGCAGATGCACGCCGCCGCCGATCTGGCGGATCGCTTCGCGTCTGGCGAACTTCGCACCACCAACATGCAGAACCTGCTCGTCGTGAATGTTCCGCAACTCAATGCCGAAGACCTGGGAAGGGAACTGGATGCCATTGGACTGCGCGTGGGCGGTTCGCCCTTCTGGCGCGGCACGGTCGCCTGCAGCGGCACGGAGTTCTGCAAGCTCGCGATCACGGAAACAAAGAACTTTTCCCGCTGGCTGGTGGAAGAACTGGAAGACCGCCTGCCCGGCTTCGATCAGCATTTGAAGCTGCACGTCACCGGCTGCCCGAACAGTTGCGGACAGCACTGGATCGCCGACATTGGCATCGATGGCAAAAAGATAAAAGTCGACGGACAGATGGTCGATGCCTATTACTTTTGCCTGGGCGGCGCGCTCGGCCTGCATCAGGCGACGGCGCGGCCAGTTGGATATCGCTGCCCTGCGACCGAGGTTCCGGAATCGATCGAGAGATTGCTCCGGCAGTATCTCGCCAACGCGCGAGGCGGGCGAAAACCTGCGTCAATTCTTTGCCCGGCACACCGACACGGAGTTGCGGGAATTTCTGGCTGGGGCGTCCGTCGATGCCGTCGCTCGCGATCTACCGCCCGTAAGTATTGGACATTCGGCGCCAGCAGCGGGAGGCGACGGTGACTAGTCTATTCCCAATGTTTCTGAAGCTGGCAGGAAAGCAGTGCCTGGTCGTCGGCGCAGGGAAAGTCGGCGAGCCGAAGATTGGCGGCCTGATCGATACCGGCGCGCGTATCCACGTGGTTGCGATCGAGGCAAGCGACACGGTCCGCGAATGGGCCGACGGACAGGCAAGATTCAACTCGATCTGCGCGCGTTCTCGGAGAATGACCTCGATGGCAATTTTCTCGCGGTGGTAGCCACCGCTTTCAACAGCCTGAACGAACGCATCTATCGCGAGGCGAATCGGCGGGGAGTGCTCTGCAACGTGGTGGATGTTCCGGAGTATTGCGATTTCTTCTATCCCGCCGTGGTGCGTCGCGGCGACTTGCAGATCGCGATTTCAACTAACGGGCAAAGTCCATCGCTGGCGCAGAAAATTCGGCAGCAACTCGAGCGGCAGTTCGGTCCGGGATATGCCGAGTGGGTAGAGCAGCTCGGCGAGACCAGACGGCTCATTCTGGCCAGCGATCTCGACAAAGAACGCAAATTGGAGTTACTGCACTCGCTGGCGAGCAGGGAAGCATTCGAAGCGGTGCTGGCGGAGAGTTCGGCGGAAGTTCGGAGAAAGTTGAGCGAGCGCGAAGGGGGAGGCAGCATGACAGGCAAAGTTTATCTGGTAGGCGCAGGGCCGGGTGATCCCGAGTTGCTGACGTTGAAGGCTCTTCGCGTGCTGCGAACTGCCGAAGCCGTTTTGCACGACGACCTGGTCGCGCCCGAAATCCTCAAACTCATTCCATCGACCGCCCGGATTTACAACGTGGGCAAGCGCTGCGGAGAAAAGAAAATCCGCCAGGAAGAGATCCATTTCCTGATGGTCGCACTGGCGACTTCTGGACTGCGCGTTGTTCGATTGAAGGGTGGCGACCCGCTGATCTTTGGGCGTGCCGGTGAAGAGATCGAGGTCCTGCGCCGAAATAATATTCCTTTCGAGATCGTTCCGGGCGTGACGTCGGCTTTGGGCGCGGCCGCGGCGGCCGGGATTCCGTTGACACATCGGCGAGCGTCGTCCGCGCTCGTGTTCATTACCGCCCATCGGGCTTCCGATCGAGCTTCCGCACGAGCCTCCGAACATCGGGATTCCCAGGAAGACGGCACCGACTGGAGCAAGCTGGCAGGCAGTGGAGCGACCCTGGTGATCTATATGCCAGGACAAAACTACGCGGAGATGGCAAGCCGGCTGACTTCGGCCGGGCTGGCTGTCGAAACGCCTTGCGCCATTATCTCGCGCGCGACAGCCAGACATCAGCAAATGCATCGCACAATTCTGCGCGATCTGCATCACTCGCCGCATCTGCCCTCTCCGACTCTGCTGGTGGTTGGTGAAGTTGTGAACTTGGCCGATGTTCCCACTGTGTTTGAAGAAGCCGTAATCCAGAACGACGATTGGCTTCCAGCGGAAATTGCCCAGGTGTTCCACGTCGCAGTTGCCTCGCCTCGGTGCAGAGGAGCCGGCCCCATGAAAGACAGAATCGCGGAAGTGCAGTTGACCGCCGAAGGTTGGGGCCCCGCAACGCGTGCTGGCTTGGGCATTCGAAACGTTTGGAAATCGCGTGGCCATCTCGTCAGCATTCGGAGCCGAGGGGATGGCGCTCATCGATATGGCCTCGCGTGTGCGCAAGGATTTTCGCGTGTTCACCATCGATACCGAGTTCCTGTTCCCCGAGACCTACAGCCTCATCGACCGAATCGAGCAAAAATACGAAATCAAGATTGAGAGAGTATTTTCGCTGCTCTCTCCCGAGAACCAGGAGCAGGTTCACGGTGCGGCGCTGTGGGCACGCGATCCCGATCAATGCTGCAATCTGCGAAAGGTTGAGCCGCTTCGCCGCAAGCTGAATGAGCTTGACGCGTGGATCACGAGCATTCGCCGGGACCAGACTTCTTTCCGCAAGGCAGCCGGCAAAGTCGAATGGGATGCGAAATTCGGACTGGTGAAAGTGAATCCGATTGCCGACTGGACCTCGAAGCAAGTTTGGCGTTACCTCCACGAGCACGGCGTGCCTTACAACTCACTCCATGATCGGAATTATCCGAGCATCGGTTGCACACACTGCACGCGGGCTGTCCAGCCGTGGGAAGATCCCCGGGCGGGGCGCTGGTCTGGCTTGGGCAAGACCGAGTGCGGCCTGCACGTCATCGAGCCTCTCGTCGAGATCGACCCGCAGAGGCAATCGCCGGAAGCAGAGGGATAGCTAGAGCGTGTTTCAAAAATGGGTTTGGGAAGGGCACGGCTTTAGCCGTGCCGCCAAGGGACCACATCCACGCGGCTTTAGCCGCTGCGGCAACGACGGCCAGATCGCGCGGAACCCATTTTTGAAACACGCTCTAGCAACGTGGAAATCAGATCGCCCGAGCGCGAAACACCGCTACTGCCTGATCCGGGTTCACCGCCGAATAGAGTAAGTCCGTCAGAAAATTAACGGCAACATACGTCAGCCCGATTGCCAGGATGCAGCCCTGGACCAGGTAATAGTCGCGGTTGCCAATTGCCTGAATGGTCAAGCGGCCTATGCCGGGCCAGGAGAAGATTGTCTCGGTCACGATGGCGCCGGCCAGCAAGGCTCCGAATTGCAGGCCCAGGACGGTGATGATGGGGATCATGGCGTTGCGTAACGCGTGGCGATACACAACCGTGCGCTCGGGCAGTCCTTTGGCTCGGGCGGTGCGGATGTAATCCTGGCCTAACTCTTCGAGCATCGAGGTCCGAACCATGCGGGTCAGGATCGCGGCTAATGCGCTTCCCATTGTGATGGCGGGGAGGATCAGGTGCGCGAAGCTTCCCGAGCCGGAGACCGGGAGCCATCCTAGCTTGACGGCAAAAAATAAAATCAGGATCGGCCCCAGGGCAAAGTTGGGGAATGACAGGCCGAAGAGGCTGATTACGCTTAGGGCGCGGTCATCCCACTGGTTGCGGCGTTGGGCGGAGCGAACGCCCGCCGGAATCGCGAGAGCGATCGCCACGAATAACGATGCCAGCGTGAGTTGCAGCGTGTAGGGATAGCGCAGGGCGATGAGTTTGGTGACGCTCTGATTGAAGCGGAGGGATTTGCCCAAGTCACCGTGGAGCACGCCCTTCCAGTAATTGAGGTATTGCTGGCCGATGGGGACGTCGAGTCCGTAAGCGTGGCGCATGGCCTGCAGGTCTACGGCGGGCGCGCCTTCGCCGAGCATTTGTTGAATGGGATCTCCGGGGACAAAATGAATCAGCAGGAAAACGGTAGACACAACCAGCCAGATGACCGGAATGGTGTAGAGGACGCGTTGGAGAATTTGGCGGGGCATGGAAGACAGTTCTTAGTTCTCAGTTTTCAATTTTGCTCCCAGCTCGTGGCTCGCAACTCGCGGCTCAAGACTCGCGACCACCGTTGCTTCCGCTCGAATCGGTTCGATCCGTACCAACGCCACGCGATGGCCGTCCATTTTCTCGATCACGAAACGCTTGCCCTGATATTCGAATGATTCGCCGCCTTTGGGCATCTTCTGCAAGCGCGAAAGAACAAATCCGGCCAGAGTCTCAAAGCCTTCATCCTGCGGGAGAATCACATCATACTGCGTCTCGAGGTCGCGGATGTTGACCGCTCCGTCGAGAGTCAGGGGAGCGTTAGGGTCGACAACCGGTTGCGCGGAGGCGACATCGAATTCGTCTTCCAGTTCGCCTACCAGTTGCTCGAGCACGTCTTCCACGCTGATCACTCCAGCGGTCGAGCCGAATTCATCGACCACCATGGCAAGGTGGCGCTTGCGCATCTGGAATTCGACGAGGAGTTCGAAGAGCGATTTGGTCTCAGGGACGACCAGGACATCGTGCATGATCTGGCCAATCTTCATCTGCGAAATGCGGGCTGCTGCGGGAGGAGTGCCGGGTTGGCCAAGGCGGAGACGCATCCAGCGCATAAGATCTTTGGCATAGAGCACACCAATGATGTGTTCGGGACCGCGTTGCGGATCATACACGGGAATTCGCGAGTGTTGCGCGTCAGCGACTCGCGACAAAGCATCTTCCAGGCTGAGATCGGAGGGCAGGGAGAAAATTCTGGTGCGCGGGACCATGACCTGGCGGGCGGTGATGTTATCGAGGTCGAGCGCATTGAGGAGCATCTCTTCCTGGGCGGAGGAAAGCTGTCCGGAAGTGCGCGCGGCGCTCACGATGAGCCGAAGTTCGTCGGGCGAGTGGACCGAACCATGGCGCATTTCCTGGGTGCCAAACGAGCGAAGCACGAAGCTGGCGGCTCGGCTCATGAACGCGGTCAGGGGAGCGGTGATGGTGAGGAAAACGTCCATGGGCGCGGCGACGGCGAGGGCGACGCGCTCGGCGCGCTGCAGCGCGAGCGACTTGGGGACCAGTTCACCGAGAGTGACGTGCAGGCTGGTAATGAGGACGAAAGCGACCCCGACGGCGATGGCGTGCGCGTAGAGGATGGCGTGGGGAATACTACCGATCCAGGTTTCAAACAGGCGGGCCAGGACGGGCTCGCCGAGCCAGCCGAGGGCGAGGCTGGCGACCGTGATTCCTAGTTGAACTCCGTTGACGACGCGGGTAAGTTGCTGGTGAAGTTTGAGAACGGTGCGGGCGCCCACGCGGCGGTTTTCGATCATCTGCAGGATGCGCGTTTCGCGCACGCTGACAAGAGCGAATTCGGCGGCCGCAAAGAAGGCATTGGCCGCCACCAGAAGCAGGATGACAAACACCCGCAGCAGCACAAATGCAATCATTGAATGGTAATTCTAACATTTGAGTAAGGATGGCGATCGAAATAGGACCGCCAGTCGGATGTGGCTTGATCCAGCTCATAGGGAACGAACCCCGCTTCCATACCCCCCGGAGGGCGTTACAATCAAACGGTAGTCCCACATCCAATTTCCATGTGATGGCTATCCTTTTAGGGGTAGGTCTGTCTAAGAGGTATGGAAGTCCAGAAATCCTAACGGAACTATTTAGTGCATCCTTCCGTAACAAGAGATGAATGCCGGTTTTAAAGTTTCAATCAAAGCAGGAGGCGGTCGTGAACGGTAACGGCAACGGCAAAGCCAAGAAGCGGCGCAGGAGAATCATCTACAGTGTGATCGCGGTTGTCTTGGTATTAGCGGTGGCGGGCGCGGTGATCGCCGCTACCAGCGGCGGCACCAAGATCGACCCGTCGAAGCTGGCCAAGGTGGAACGTGGAGACTTGGCGAAAAGTGTGGTCGCGACCGGCAAGATCGAACCGATCACGAAGGTTGAGGTCAAGTCGAAAGCCAGCGGAATCGTGAAGAAACTCTACGTCGATTACGGCGATCGGGTGAAGAAGGGGCAGGTGCTGGCCGAACTCGATCGCGACGAAATTCAGGCTCGGGTGGATCAGGCGCGGGCGCAATTGGCGGCCTCGGAAGCGAGTTTGAATGGGACCCGCGCTGACCTGGTGCGCGCCAAAGTGGACGCGGAAGGACCCGATGTTCCCTTATTGAAGCGCGCCTATGAGCGCGCCCAGGGTATGGCGAAAGAGGGAGTGGTATCCGCCTCCGCGCTCGACGATGCGGAAAAGAATTACGTGATGGCGCTGAACAAGCAGAATGTCTCCAAAGCGCAGTTGCAAGTCTTGCAGGCGAAGATAGGGCAGGCCGAGGGACAGGTATCGCAGGACCGGGCCAACCTTAAACAACTGGAAGAGCAACTCAGCTACACGACCATTGAATCGCCGCTGGACGGGATCGTGCTCTCGCGCGACGTCGAAATTGGCGATGCCGTCAGTTCGATTCTGGTGCTCGGGTCGACGGCGACGCTGGTCATGACGCTCGGCGACACGAGCGAGGTTTACGTCAAAGGCAAAGTGGATGAGAGCGATATCGGCAAGGTCTATCTCGGACAGCCGGCCCGAATCAAGGTTGAGTCGTTCAAGGATAAAACGTTCACCGGCAAGGTAACGAAGATTTCTCCCATGGGCGTGGAGAAGGACAATGTGACGACCTTCGAGGTGCGCGTCTCGATCAACAATCCCGAAGGCATGTTGAAGGCAATGATGACCGCCAATGCGGAGATCATCCTGGAAGAGCACAAGAACGTTCTGCAGATTCCAGAGGGCGCGATCATCTACGACAAGGATAAGAACGCATCGGTCGAGGTGCCCGATCCCAAAGCCAAGGATGGCAAAAAGAAGCTGGCGGTAAACATAGGGATTTCGAACGGCGCCAAGACTGAATTGCTCAAGGGGTTGAAGGAAGGCGATCAGGTGGTGCTGCAGTAGAGGAGTTCTAGCAGTTTGCTGAAAGACTCTGGATCCCGTACGAACGCGAAGGGCACGAGTTCCACTCGTGCCGCAATCGCGCCCAATCAACAGCGGCTTCCAGCCGCTGTGGGAATCTTGACCGGAGAAAACGCTATGGACAAAAACCTTCTGATTCGCTCTCGCGCGATCCGCGTGCTGGCGATTTTGCTGGCTTGCGCGCTGCCTGGCTTCGCTTCGGTCGCAGGAACCTTTGACCGCACGTTGCAAGTGAATGGCGCGGTCGATCTCGAGGTGCTCAGTAAGTCCGGCGACATCACGATTCACAATGGGTCGGCTGGGACGGTTTCGATTCATGGCAAGATTCACGTAGGCAACGATCGCTGGTTTGGCGGAGAGCGCAAGGCCGACGTGCAGGAGATCCAGAACAATCCTCCGATTCGCCAGAACGGAAACAGCATTCGCATCGATTACGTCAACGCCAGCAACATTTCCATCGACTATGAAATCACCGTTCCGGAAAATACCGCGGTTCGAGCCCACACCGGGAGCGGCGACCAGAACGTCGAAGGCCTGAAGGGCAATGTGGATCTGGAGAGCGGATCGGGTGATATGAAGCTGGCGCGCCTGACGGGCGACATGCATTTTCAGACCGGCTCCGGAAATGTTACGGGGAGAGAGCTTGCCGGTCCGGTACGGGCGAAGGCGGGCAGCGGCGACATTGTAGTCGACGAGACCGGCGCGGGCGATGTGGAGATGCGCACCGGATCGGGCAATATCACCGTAAAAGGCATCAACGGCGGATTTCATGCCGAAGCAGGGAGCGGCGACATTCGCGGCCAGGGATCGCCCAGAAATCTGTGGAGTGTCCGCACGGGTTCTGGAAATGTGACGCTGCAGCTACCATCTGAGGCGGCGTTTGACGTGGACATTTCTTCCAGCTCCGGAACAGTGACGCTGGGGCACCCGGTGACGACTACGGTTCAGGGACGCATTCAGGAGTCGCGTAAGAGCGTCGTGGGCAAGGTGCGCGGCGGTGGCCCGACGATCTCGGTTCACACGGGGTCCGGCGACGTGCGGGTGGATTAGGCGGAAGACAATTGTGTGGTGGCGGGGCTTCGCCCCGCATGGACGGGGCAGAGCCCCGTTCCCTACGCGTTCCTCTACGCACCTTGACGTGCCCTCGTGTGACGGCTGATACTTCGATTGGTTGCCGTGGATTTGCAGCCCTGACGAGGTAGCGGATTGTCACGTCCCGCCATTATCACTCTTACCACCGACTTCGGACTCAACGATCACTTTGTCGGCGCGATGAAAGGTGTCATGCTGCAAACGGCGCCCGACGCCCAGATTGTCGACATCAGCCATGCGGTGCAACCCTTCGACATCCTCGACGGTGCACTGACCATCTCGCAGGCCTATTCCTATTTTCCGTCGGGCACGGTGCACGTGGTGATCGTCGATCCGGGAGTGGGCACGGCGCGGCGGCCAATTATTCTTACCGGCGATCGGCATTTGTTCGTGGCGCCGGATAATGGCGTGCTCTCGCTGATCTACGATCGCGAGGAAAGGACCTCGGTCCGGCACGTTACCGCCGAGCATTATTTTCTGCAGCCACGCAGCAACACTTTTCATGGGCGCGACATTTTCGCTCCGGTCGCCGCGTCTCTGGCCAGAGGGGTTGAAGCCAACCGCTTTGGCGATGAAATCACCGACTATGTCCGGTTTGCCGCGCCCCGGCCCAAGCCGGTCGATGAGCGAACGCTACGCGGCATTGTGCTCAAAGTGGATCGCTTCGGAAACCTCATTACCAACATCACCCCGGCGGATATGCCCGACTGTTCGAATCCGCGCCGCCGGCATTCAAGATTACGGTGGGCAAAGGACAGGCCACCCGCATTTGCGACAACTACTCGCAAGGCGCGCCCGCCGAAGTGTTTGGCATCCTGGGCAGCATGGGCTACCTGGAAATCGCGACCAATCGCGGATCGGCGTTTCAACTTCTAGGCGCGGGCAAGGGAAGCGATGTCAGCATTGTGCTGGAGGGCGGCTGAGTGAGTTGGCCTCAATTAGAGTTTCTTTGCCTTCGGATGGACATAACGGTCCATCTCGCCCGTCCATTTCAGGAAGCGCCAGAGGTTGGCGCGCTCGGTCAGCAAAAATTCCCAAAATTCCAGGAAGCCAATCTGCGTCATCTTGACCCCGGTATAGGTCTCAATGCGCCAGAGAAGATACGGACTCCGCCAGGGAGCGATGCGGTGGCCGCGAGTGGAATTCCAGAGGAAGCGCAGGATCTGCCACATCGGAACTCAGTATAGCGCGAGGAGGCAGTTCCAAGGTCTTAGCTCTTGGCTCTTAGCCAAACCCGTCCGCCTAAGTGCCAAGAGCTAAGAGCTAATTAGCTAAGAGCTTGGACCTGAGACCTGCTCTCTCTCACTCCGGCGCCAGTTTCTTCAGTCGCCGCAGCAGCGAAGTGGGATGAATCCCGAGCACCCGCGCGGCGTGGGTTTTGTTATTTCCCGGTCGCCGCGAGAACGCGCTGAATGTAGTCGTCTTCGTACTGGCGCAGGCTGACGTATCCATCGCCGTTGGCCGGGATCATCGTAGGCGGAGTTGATCGTGCCGGCCGGTTCGGGTGGATGGTATTCGCAAATCTCCTCGGGAAGAAATGTCGCGTCGATGTCGCCGTCGGGCGCGAGAATCATGGTGCGTTCGATCACGTTCTTCAGTTCGCGGATGTTGCCCTGCCAGGGATAGTTCTGCAGCAACTCGGCCGCGCCCGGAGAAAATCCGGTGAACGATTTATGCAGTTCCTGATTGAAATGCTGGATCATCTCCAGCGCCAGCGGCAGGATGTCTTCTCGTCGCTCCCGTAGCGGCGGGATGAGCAGCGGCACCACGTTGAGGCGGTAGTAAAGGTCCTCGCGAAACTGTCCCTTGGCGACGGCCTCTTTCAGTTCGGTGTTGGTGGCTGCGATCAGGCGGACATCGATGGTGATGGTGCGCGTTCCGCCCAGGCGCATGAATGTTCCTTCTTCGAGCACACGCAACAGTTTCGCCTGGACTGCGGCCGCCATGTTTCCAATCTCGTCGAGGAACAATGTTCCGCCGTGAGCTCGCTCCAGCAGGCCTTCCTTGCGGCGTCGCGCGTCGGTAAAGGCTCCCGGCTCGAAGCCAAACAGTTCACTCTCCAGCAGGTTCTCGGGGAGCGCCGCGCAGTTCAATTCGAGCAAGGGCATGTTGGCGCGCGGGCTGGCGTAGTGAATAGCGCGGGCAAGCACTCCTTTGCCGGTGCCGCTTTCGCCCAGGATGAGAATGGTCGTGTGATCGGACTCGGCCGCTTTCTTCGCCATCTCAAGCATGGTTCGCATGGTGGGATTCTGCGTGACGACGCGCCCGAAATCGTATTGGCCCTTCGCGCGTTCCACGTCGCCACGCACGCGCACGCGCAGCGCCAGCATTTCACCGGCACGCTGCAACGTAGTCATCAGGTCGGCGAGATGGAACGGCTTCACCAGGTAGTCGTAGGCGCCAGCCTTCATCGCTTCGACGGCGCGATCCACCATGTGATAGGCGCTCATCATGAGCACGATCGAGGCCGGGTTTGCCGACTTCATCCGGCGCAGCACTTCGACGCCATCAATTCCGGGCAGAACGATATCGAGCAGGATCAGCTCAGGACTCTGTTCTTCAAAAACGCGCAGCGCATCTTCGCCCGACCCAGCCGTGAATACTTCATACCCTTCGGCTCGCAGGCCGCGCGAGATGGTGCGCAGGGTCAACTCTTCGTCATCTACAACCAGTACGCTGTACGGCATTGCAACTTCACCTCGCTAGACTGCCCAAACTTAGATTGCCAAAAAAAGATCGCCAAAAAAGATCGCCGAAGCGTGGCCGCCGAAAAAATGGACCGCCGAAAATCCTTCATCCCACGATCTGCGACTTCTCTTTCTCCTCATCGGATTGCTCTTCCGCTCGCAGTGGCAGCGTGAACGTAACCGTCGTTCCGTGCCCTACGACGCTGTCCACGCGCATGTCTCCCCCATGACTTCGAACATAAGCATGGCTGATACTGAGGCCGAGGCCGGTGCCCCGTCCTCGCTTGGTGGTGTAAAAAGGTTCGAAAACGTGAGCCAGAACTTCGGGAGGCATGCCGCAGCCGGTGTCAATGACGCGGATTTCTATGCTCTCCACGAGCGCCAGCTTCGATGCGGAAACCGTGATTCGGCCCGCTTCCTGGGTCGCTTCGGCCGCATTCAGCAAGAGGTTCATCAGGATCTGCGAGATCTGGTTGGCGTCGGCGCGCAACAGTGGCAGGTCGGGCGGCACTTCAACTCTGAGAATCTTGCCCCGCAACATGGGTTGATTCTCGAGAAACGCGATCGTATCGGCGACCAGTCGTGCCAGGCTGATCCTGCTCCACACGGGCGGCGAAGGACGCGCATAGTTCACCAACCCGCGCAACGTCGAAGAAATCCGCCGCGCGCCGGCAATGCACTGCTCAATTTCGGAGCGGTCGGCAGGGTCCGTTGAGCTTCTCAACTCCAGTTCCAGGTGCGAGAGAATTCCGAGCAGCGGGTTGTTGATCTCGTGGGCCGCGCCCAGCGCCAGTTGCGCCAGAGCGGCGAATTTTTCGTATTCGGAAAGCTGCGCCTGGAATTGAAGCTTCTGGCGGTCAAGTTCGCGCTGTTCGTAAAGCCTGCGAAAAAGCTCCTCCTGAACGGTGTTGCGTTGCTGGTCGCTTTCCCGCGCCTGCTTCTCTGGCCTCCTCGATCTGGCGCGTCAGTTTGCCTACGCGGTAGAGGTGGAAAGCGGAAGCGCCTCCGACGGCAAACGCGACAATCGCGAAGATCCAGAGCGGACTCATCCAGTTTCAGAATGACCCCGCCAGACGCACGCGACAGTGATGCCAGTCACGCCGCGACCGTGGTATAGAGCGTCATCGCGCGTGATCTGGCGCGGGGGTCAGAAGGCGACTTCCGGATACTGTTGAGACAAAGGCCGAAGCAGCGCCTCGGCCTTTGCTGGGGATCTCGAATTGGGGAAGGAATCTGGGAATTATTTTTCGCCAATCTCGACCTTGGCGCTGGTATTCTCCCACTCCATGCGCAGCGTACACTTGCTGCCGGCCTGCTCAAAGGCAATCGTGAAATCTTCGACTGGCGCAGACATCTTCGAGACGCTCATCGGGACGCGCGCCAATTCGTCGGATTCGTACTTGTACGGAATACCCCATTCGCCCGTTTTCTTGTTGATAATCAGCGTCCATTTGTCGGCTTCGGGAACGGTAAAGATCGTGTAGTTGCCGGCAGGCACCTCCTTGCCGCCGACGTTCACCGTCACGTCGGTAACGAAAGTGGTCGCCTTGTTCGCACCGGTGCGCCAGACTTCGCCGTAAGGCACGAGTCCGCCGAAAATCTTGCGGCCTTTGGCGCGCGGGCTGGAATAATCGATCTTGACAGTTTTGCCGTCGGAGAACTTGCATTGCGCATTGGCGGGCGGGCTGGGAGGCTTCGTTGTCCTGCCCCATGTTCCATCTGCGCGGATGCCAGGGTTGCAATCGCAAACAATGCCACTGGAATCAATACCAATTTCTTCATCTCTTCCTCCTGAGTGCTTAAGAATTATACTTATTTCCCCGCTACAATCTCTGCATGGCTGTCTTCAACGAAAAGCAGGAAGAGCTTGAACACTTCGAAACCCGCATGGGCGTGCCCCGCGGACGCCTTGCCGTCACCATGGATCTGGTCACCGATGCCATGGCACTGGTCGGCCAGCATGGCGTCTATTGCCAGAGCCAGCGCTGGCCCGGCAAGCCGGTGATGGATGTGCAGCTCATCATGAAAAACCTCACGGACGCCAAAGAGCTAATTCAGAGTGTGATGGAAGAATTGAAACCGAAAGGCTGAGTAGAGACGCGGCTCGCCGCGTCTGCCTTTGTAGGTTATCTGCCTTTGGAGGCTAGGTTAGGCTCGTTTCTACGATGTTCTGCCCGCGCGGTTTTGTCGGCTTTCTGGTTCGGCACCGCCCTTTTGTAGAGACGCGGCTTGCCGCGTCTGACTCCTCCGCGCGGTTTCGTCGCGCTTTCTTGTTCGCGCCCGCCCTTTGCAAGTTCTTCGCCGGCAATCTGAGGCCCGGTTACGAACGATTCGCATGAGCCGCCATAAGGCCGCAGGTGGCGCCGCCATCCCGGGCTACAATCGAGTGATGGAGCGCAAGATCTTTTGGGTCGTGTTCACCGTACTTGGCATTGCCGCCGATTTTATGTTGCCCATCTGGTGGGCGCTGGGCGCGACCATCCCCATCGTTTTTATCTCGTGGTGGGTCGCCTACCGCAGTGGCTGGTTCGAATAAAGCACGCCCCGTAACTTTCTCGCTTACTACCGATTCGGGCCATAGACATCTCCCTCGACAAGCTTAGTCTGTTCGTATAGGAGAAATGAGCGTTGACCCTTTGCCAGAAAGACCCTTTCCCAAACCGGGAATTTGTAATTTTTTCCTTTGCACTTTCGAGTAAATATAGCTGCACAGCACTGCTAAGATTATTTTTGGTACGCGCTCACTTCCTCTATTCACACTGGCTCATGCACTCCAGTTTTAGTCGCTGGAGTGTCGCTCAGTTCATTTCCCTCTCCCGTCTGCGCAGGAGCATTTTGTGACCAACGATGTGTCCGGTAGCAAGCCCCGCCGGAGACGAACCTGGTATCGGCGTCGTCTGCGGAGACAACGCATATTCGGTGTGGCAATCCTGGTAGCGATTATTGCTGCCGTCTGCTGGCAGAATGTCGATCGCTTGTTCACAGCGTCGCGGCACGTTTCACGGAATTCCTATGAGTCCTACCGGGCGCGAACCAGCTTCCGGCAGGACCTGTCCTGGATTTCGCCCCACCGCGACAAACAGCCGAGGTACATTGACCGGATTCCGGGTGTCTATCCGTACTCGGTTGTGCCGGGAGGCATCAAGAATGCCGCAGCACTGCGTGCGATAGCTGCAAACGACCGCGCGGTCTCCCGCCATTACGCGCAACTTCGATTACAGCAAAGCCCACCTGGTGCGCGTCGCCGAGCCGCGCGAAGTTTACGTCTCCTATCGCATCCGCGACACGATCTTCTGGACGAGCAAGAAAATTCGCCTCCCGGCGGGTGAAATGCTCCTGACCGATGGCAAGATCACAGCGCGGGCGAAGTGTGGCAATCAGGTTTCCGAGACGCCCAAACCGGACGTCTCCGACCAGGAGCCCGAAGAAGCTGTACTGGATCAGCCGGTCGCGCTGGCAGGTCCGCCTCTGCCGCCTCGATTTGGCCCGCCAGCAGCCAATTTGCCCATCGGCCCAACCGTCATGGCGCCCCTGTACGCGGGTGCATTTGCCTTCCCCTACGCGCCTCTCGGCGGATCGCCGGTCGCCGGCTGCCAGATTAAAGACGGAGTCATGGACAAAAACTGCCATCCGCACAAGCCGCCCAATACGCCCGAACCCGCCAGCATCATTTTGATCGCTTCCGGTTTGGCCATAGTGACGTGGCGCTATCGCAAGAGCCGCGTGCACAGCGCCTAAAGCCTGAATTGTTTTGAAAGGGCACGGCCTCAACCGCTGCAGAAAAAATCGGTTTCGTATCAGGGCATCGCTTTAGCGATGCCGCAATCGCTAGTCCGACCAACTCCTCCAAAAGTTTAGTCGGAGGGCCCAACCCGCACATTCAAATAGCCCACCACCCATTTTCACAATCCTTTCAACTACCTCTAGTACACTCATACCATGGCTATAAGCCACCCCGTCGCCAAGAATGGTGTGACCACTCCCTCCCGTCGCAAGCGTCGAAGCGAACCGGGTTCCAATCATTCAGCGCCGCCAGCCCCCGCACTCGACGATCCCTCCCTATACCTGAATCGCGAACTAAGCTTATTGGCTTTCCAGACGCGCGTTCTCGAGGAGGCTCAGGACGAGCAAAATCCCCTGCTCGAGCGTCTGAAGTTTCTTTCCATCGTAGGCTCCAATCTCGACGAGTTTTTCATGGTGCGGGTCGCTGGCCTGAAGCGTCAGATGGAGAGCGGTGCGCTCGAATCCGGGCCGGACGGCATGGCTCCCAGCGATGAACTGATCGCCATCCGCGAGCGCGTTGCCGAACTGTATAAGGCTGGCCAGGATTGTTTGCGCCTCCAGCTTTTGCCCGGCCTGAAGAAAGAGGGCATCCACGTACTCGAATACGCGCAGCTCACCCCGGCCCAGATCGCCGCAGCCAGCCGTTATTTCTCCGAAACCGTTTTCCCCACGCTGACTCCGCTGGCCTTCGATCCCGGCCGTCCCTTTCCGCATATCTCGAATCTCAGTCTCAATCTGGCTGTTCTGATTCGCGACCATCAGGGAGTCGAGCATTTCGCGCGCGTCAAAGTCCCCGACAGTTTGCCGCAGCTTGTGCCCTTAAATAATCCTGCCAAGGAATCCAAAACAAAATCGAAGTCGCCCAAGCCCCAGTATTTCGTCTGGCTCGAACAACTCATCATTAACAATTTGCAGGCGCTGTTTCCAGGCATGAAAGTTCTTGAGGCCCATCCTTTTCATGTGACTCGCGACGCCGAGACCGAAATTCAGCAGCTCGAGGCGGGCGATCTGCTGGAGTCGGTGGAAGAGGGCGTCTGGCAGCGCCGTTTCGCCGATGTGGTTCGGCTCGAAGTCAACGATGCCATGCCCTTTGAAGTGCTCGACATCCTGCTCAAGAATCTCGAACTCGATCCCGGCGATGTCTACAAGATGAAAGGGCCTCTGGCCCTGAATCGCCTCAAGCACCTGCTCTCCATTGATCGTCCCGATCTGCGAGACAAGCCTTTCGTCCCGGCCGTAGCCGTCCGCGCTCCAGCCGCAAGAAGAAGGAGAGGACATTTTTTCCGCCATTCGCCGCCAGGATATTCTCCTGCACCACCCCTTCGACTCGTTCCAGCCGGTCGTCGGATTCCTGCAGCAGGCGGCGCGCGATCCCGCGGTGCTGGCCATCAAGATCACGCTCTATCGCGTCGGCCGCAACGCTCCCGTCGTGGAAGCCTTACTGGAAGCCATCGACAACGGCAAACAGGTCGCGGTCCTGGTCGAACTCAAGGCTCGCTTTGACGAAGAGAGCAACATCGAATGGGCCCGGCGGCTGGAGCGCGAGGGCGTGCATGTTGTCTATGGCCTGATGAACCTGAAAGTGCACTGCAAGTCGGCGCTGGTGGTCCGTCGGGAGAAAGACCGGATTCGCCGCTATGTCCACCTTTCCACCGGCAATTACAACACGCTCACCTCGCAGCTCTACACCGACGTCGGACTGCTCACTTGCGACGAAGCCATTGGCGAAGATTGCACCGACCTGTTCAACTATCTCACCGGCTACTCCGCCAAGGTCGAATACAGAAAATTGCTGGTCGCGCCGGTAAATCTTCGCGAGCAACTGGAACAGCTCATCCGCCGCGAAATCGAGCACCAGAAAAAAAGCGGGCACGGCCACCTGATCTTCAAGATGAACGCCCTCATCGACCGGCGCATGATCCAATTACTCTACGAAGCCTCGCAGGCGGGGGTACGTGTCGATCTGCTGGTTCGCGGTATGTGCTGCCTGCGGCCCGGCATGCCGGGCATCAGCGAGAACATCCGCGTGACCAGCATCGTGGGTCGATTCCTCGAACATAGCCGCGTCTTCTATTTCCACAATAATGGTAAAGAAGAGGTTTATCTCGGCAGCGCCGACATGATGCCGCGCAATCTGAATCGGCGCGTCGAGTTGCTCTTCCCCGTGCAGGACCCCAAGCTGGTGCGCTACCTGCGCGACGAGCTCCTGGCCACCTACCTCGACGAAGTGGTAAAAGCCCGGCACATGAATTCAAACGGAACTTACTCCCGCGATCCAAGGCACGCTAACCGCCGCGAATTGAATAGCCAGGAATGGTTCATTCAACAGGCAGTTCAACGATCAACGGAGTCCTAGGAAAGCTCTGATTGAGGTCCTGGGATCTCTGTATCCTCTGTGTCCTCCGTGGTTAAGTTTTTCGTCGACACGCTGATCAGCGTTTCCCCCACTGTCGGCCAAGAAACCGCTGCCGGATTTGATTAAGCAGTATTCTGCTTTTCGTGATTTGTTCGCTCGTCGCGCCTCTCTAGTTCGATTTCTTCTAACCGCCTCCGTTACCCGGTTTTACAAATCCCTGAGCAACAAATCGGGCGCCGCAGGGTTCCTAAATACAGTTTGAGTTGGCAGACCAGTTCTCATCCTCCAGGGAGATCATGTCGCTACGCCACATCCAATCCACGCGGCGCGCTTTCTTCGGTCTCATCATGATGTTCCTGGCCGGCGCATCACTGGCCAGCGCCTCCGCGACCTTGCTTTCTGGAATCCGAATTACGTCATTCCCCGCGCCACGGAATCTCCCAAGAAGAAGTCGCCCGTGACTGGAGCCTCCTGCGGCAATCCATGCGTAGTCAGACCATGCTCCAGCAGGAAAGAGTCGCCGCCGCTTCCGTCTTGAGTGCACGCTCCGCGCCCGACCTCGACCACATCGTCGGCAACGGCCCATAACGCGGACCTCTATCTCCAAACCTGGTGGAAGGTGGCAGTCTTGCTTCTGGTCAGTCGAACCTGTTCAAAAAGTATCGTTCCGATATCTTATGTCTTATCAATAACTTTGGGCGGTCATCTGCCTTGCGCCCGGGCGTATAATAGGACCATTATGAGCAATTTTGAATCTGCCTCTATTTTAGAAGTCTGCGCAAGGGTTAAGCATCTGGGATATACAACCTCGGGACGAGTTCGGCTTTATGGCGAGGAATTTGAAGTGGTTTCGGAGCCATTCCCCGAAGCTGACGGAATCGCGGTTCACGTCAAAAGCAAAAGGGACCCGAAAGTTCGGGTCCTGCAACTTCCCGCAACTGTCGTTCAATCTGTAAAGAGAAAAAAAGCGCCAAAAGCAGCCTAAAAACCAGCCGAATAAACCATCTTCGTAGCACAGTGCCCCATTCAAGCTTGGTTTTGGCTTGAGTGGGGATGACGGTGCCCCATTCAAGCCCGCTTTTGGCTTGAGTGGGGATGACGGTGCCCCATTCAAGCCCGCTTTTGGCTTGAGTGGGGATGACGGTGCCCCATTCAAGCCTGGTTTTGGCTTGAGTGGGGATGACGGTGCCCCATTCAAGCCTGCTTTTGGCTTGAGTGGGGATGACGGTGCCCCATTCAAGCCTGGTTTTGGCTTGAGTGGGGATGACGGTGCCCCATTCAAGCCTGCTTTTGGCTTGAGTGGGGATGACGGTGCCCCATTCAAGCCTGGTTTTGGCTTGAGTGGGGATGACGGTGCCCCATTCAAGCCTGGTTTTGGCTTGAGTGGGGATGTGCGCATCCCAACCAGGATTCCCCGCAGGAGGCATGCCCTTCCGCGTCTCGATGATATCTTTATCCCAGCACTGTCATGGACGTCCTGCAGAGTTTGTTTGAGCAACGCTTTCGCCTGCCCGTGGACCGGGTACAACCGCTCCAGGGCCAACTGAGCGGCTCCGGCCGCAAGATCATCCGCTTGTCTTCCGGAAAAACGTCTTCCGGAAAAACGTCTCGCCGCTGAAACCATCAGCGCCATCGGCATTCTCTACGACGTGCGCGAAGAGAACGTCGCTTTCCTCGAATTCTCCCGCCATTTTCGCCGCCACGGTCTGCCCGTTCCCGAGATCTACGCCGAAGACCTGGCTCACGGAGCCTATCTCGAGCAGGATCTCGGCGACACGACATTATTTGAATTCCTCTCCCAGCATCGCTCCGGAGCAACCGTCGCCGCGCCCGCCGTGGAAGCCTATCGCAAAGTGGTGACCCTCCTGCCACGATTTCAAATCGAAGCCGCGCGCGACCTGAATTACAAAGTCTGTTATCCGCGCGCCAGTTTCGATCGCCAATCCATCGCCTGGGATCTGAACTATTTCAAGTACTACTTCCTCCGCCTGGCCGGCATTCCGTTCAACGAACAAGCTCTGGAAGACGACTTCAGCCGCCTGACAAAATTCCTGCTGAGCGCCAACCGCGACTACTTTCTCTATCGTGATTTCCAGTCGCGCAACATCATGCTCTGCGGCGGCGATCCGTTCTTCCTCGACTATCAAGGCGGCCGCAAAGGGGCGCTGCAGTACGACATCGCCTCTCTTCTCTACGACGCCAAAGCCGATCTCCCGCCTGACCTGCGCCAGCAGTTGCTCGACCTCTACCTCGATACCCTGGGCAATTTTTCCGCCGTCGCGAAATCGCCCGGCTCGGAAATAACGACTGATCGCGCGGCGTTCATGCATCACTACTACGCCTACGTCTACGTTCGCATCATGCAAGCCCTCGGAGCCTATGGCTTCCGCGGCTTTTACGAGCGCAAGACTCACTTCCTGCAAAGTGTTCCTTACGCGCTGCGAAACATTCGCTGGCTTCTGCATAACGTCGAGTTGCCCATCGCGCTGCCTACGCTCACCGAGGCGTTCAAGACCATGGTCGCCTCCGAGCAGTTGCAGGGCGTAGCGTCTACGACCGGCAAACTCACCGTGCGCGTCTCCAGCTTTTCATTTCACCGTGGCTTGCCCAAAGACGATACCGGAAATGGCGGTGGATTCATCTTCGACGGACGCAGCCTTCCGAATCCCTGGGCGCGAGGACCGCTTTAAGGTCCTGACCGGCAAAGATACCCCCGTCATCGAATACCTCGAGCAGCAAGAGAGCGTACGCCAGTTTCTCGCCAACGTCATCGCCCTGGTGGATTCAAGCGTGAGTAACTACCAGAGTCGCGGTTTCAAGGATCTCATGGTCTCATTCGGTTGCACCGGAGGCCAGCATCGTTCCGTCTACCTCGCCGAGCAATTGGCCAAACATCTGCGCGGCCGCAATGGAGTCGAAGTAATCCTCCATCATCGCGAACTGGACAAGCAGAATCCCGCTCAGCCGGATCTGGATCAGCAAGGCTTGGAGCAACAAACTCTGGAGTCACCTGCTCGATGAAGGCCATGATCCTGGCCGCCGGCCTCGGTACTCGTCTGCGTCCTCTCACCGACGACCGCCCCAAGGCGCTGGTAGAAATCAACGGACGCACGCTGCTCGAAATCGCTCTCGCCCGCCTTCGAACCTTCGGAATCGTTGAAGTAATCATCAACGCCCATCACTTTGCCGACCAACTCGTCGAGTATCTGAAAGCGAACGACAACTTCGGCATGAAGATCGAAGTCTCCCGTGAAGACAGTCCTCCTCGACACTGGCGGAGGCCTGAAGAAAGCCGCTCCGTTTTTCCTCGGCGGGAATCCCCATTCCGACGAAACGCCTGAAGAAGAACCGTTCCTCGTGCACAACGTTGACGTCATCAGCACCATCGATCTGGCCCGCATGGCGCAAGTTCACACCAGTAACAAAGCGCTCGCCACCCTCGCCGTGCAGGACCGCGAAACCTCCCGCTACCTGCTCTTCGACGAGCATCTTCACCTTTGCGGCCGCCGCGGCGGACGCGACGCTCCGCTCGAAATGGTCCGCCCCTCACGGCATGTGCAGCCTCTGGCTTTCGCTGGAATCCACATCGTCTCCCCGCGTCTTTTCGGAAAACTTACTGAACAGGGAGCCTTCTCCATCGTCACCTCGTACCTGCGCCTTGCCGGCCAGGGCGAAACAATCCTCGGCTTTCGCGCCGATGAATATCACTGGCGCGATCTCGGCCGCCCCGACGATCTACAACAAGCCGCCAAGGATTTAAAGTAGACCTGACCGTGTCTTGTAGCGCCGGCATCTTGCCGGCGGTCCCGAGGGCGTCTCGCCTGGCGTCTCGCCCTCGGCGTGGCGAGCGGCCGATGCTGGCGGTCTGCATGTCGGCGTGATCTCCACGATCCCCGACCATCGCTCATAATTACAGAAGGAGAACCGTACCCAATTGCCGCCCCTGATCAACGCGCAGGAAGTGTCGAAAGCTTTCGGAGCGAAGCCGCTTTTCCAAAATGTCTCTTTCACCATCTCCGAAGGCGACCGTATCGGACTGATTGGTCCGAACGGATCGGGCAAGTCCACTCTGCTGCGCATTCTGGTGGGCGAGGTCGAACCCGATAGCGGGGAAGTCGCGGTTCGCAAACGCATCCGCCTCTGTTACGTCGAGCAGGATTCGCGCTTTCCCGACGGAGCCACCGTACGTTCCGTAATCGATGCCGCACTCGATCGTTGCCATCTCTCCGCATCGGAGCGCGGCGCGCGCTTCGCCGAGACTCTTGGCCGCGCCGGCTTCGACAACCTTGATACCCCGGCGGCCGAATTGTCCGGCGGCTGGCAGAAACGCCTCGCCCTGGTTGAAGCTCTCGTCCAGCATCCCGACATTCTTCTGCTCGACGAACCCACCAACCACCTCGACCTCCTGGGAATCGCCTGGCTCGAAGATCTGCTCGAGTCAGCCTCATTCGCCAGCGTCGTCGTCAGTCACGACCGCTATTTTCTCGAGAATGTCACCACCGACATGGTGGAACTCAACCGCACTTATCCCAATGGCTCGCTGCGTGTTCACGGCACGTACAGCGAATTCCTCGAAAAGAAAGAAGAGTTTCTCCATGCCCAATCGCTGCGCCAGGAAGCGCTCGAAAACCTGGTGCACCGCGAAATCGAGTGGCTTCGCCGCGGAGCGAAAGCCCGCACCAGAAAGTCCAAGGCTCGCATCGGCAAGGCCGGCGAGTTGATGAACGAACTGGCTGACCTCAACGATAGAACCCGCACCGCTTCCACTCAAATCGATTTTTCCGCCACCGACAGAAAGACGAAACGCCTCGTTGAACTCGAAAACGCCGGCTACACCTACGGCAGATCGCGCGTTGTTTGCGGATCTCAACTTCACCGTCACCGCCGGAATGCGCGTTGGCCTTGTCGGCCCGAACGGCAGCGGCAAGACCACTCTGCTCCGCCTGCTGCAAGGCGACCTGGCTCCAACTTCGGGCAAAATTCGCCGCGCCGATCGTCTGCGCATCGTCTACTTCGACCAGAGCCGCACGCTTGACGACGACGTCACCCTGCGCCGCGCGCTCGCTCCCGACGGCGATTCGGTCGTATATCGCGATCGCGTCATTCACGTCGCCGGATGGGCCGCGCGCTTTCTCTTCACCGGCGAGCAACTCGGGCAGCCCGTCGGACGCCTCTCCGGCGGAGAACGGGCGCGCGTCCTGATCGCGCAACTCATGCTTCAGCCCGCCGACATCCTTCTGCTCGATGAGCCCACCAACGATCTCGATATCCCAACCATGGATATTCTCGAGGAAAGCCTGCTCGATTTTCCCGGCTCGCTCGTGCTGGTCACGCATGACCGCTACATGCTCGACCGCGTCGCGAACATTGTGCTGGGCCTCAACGGCAAAGGCGAAGTCGAACGCTTCGCCGACTACGCGCAGTGGGAGGCATGGCAGACTAGAGTCCGCGAAAGTCGGACGCCGCAGCGGCAGCGCGTTCGCAGTCATCGGCCAGTTCCAGGCCAGCTTCACCGGCAAGAAAGAAGCTCTCCTATCTGGAAGCGCGCGAGTACGCCGACCATCGAGCAGCGGGTCGAAGAAGCCGAGGAGCTTAGTGAAAGCGCAAACGCGCGGAGCTCGAAGATCCCAGCCAACGCGACCGATGCCGCACACCTGGTAGCCGCGCCAGTCCAGACGCTGGACGCCGCCAGCATGCGCTAGACTGCCACTCTATGCGCGCTGGGCCGAGTCTGGAAAAAAAGAACCGCAGCTAGACTGCTCTGGCAACCCATGCCTTCTAGAGTCCTGATTCTACCCTGAAGCGCGAGCGCAACCCTGATCGCGCGACCACGCGTATGACCGGTTGGCGCGATGCTCTGAAGGGCCGCCTACTGTCGACCTACAATTTTCGTCCGACCTGCGGTCGAGGTCGATTGCTCATCGATGCCGACCTCGACGTGATTTCATGTGAGACTGCTTCTACTCCTTACGCCTTCACAAAATCAATATACCCGCGCTGCACATCGGTTCGCGTGAGCTTCACGCGCACCTTGTCCCCCACGTGCAGTCCCTGCGCCCCCTGCGCCAGCAAGCCCTCCACGTGCGGCTGCAGCACGCGCACAAACGTGCCCTTCGGAGTCACTCCCGTCACCATCGCGTCGAACATCTGCCCGATGCAATGGCACATCGCCACCGCCGAAATCCGCTTGGTCATTTCGCGTTCGACTTTTCGCGCTGCATCTTCTTTCTGCGTGCAGTTGGTCGCGATGGCAGTTAACTCTTCATCGGAGTAAGGCCCCGGTTTCTTGTCCAGCCATGCCTTGATCAGGCGCTGCGTCACCACGTCGGCAAAGCGGCGGTTGGGCGCGGTCGAGTGCGTGTAGTCCTGCACGGCCAGCCCGAAGTGTCCTTGCACGGGATCGCCCGGGCGCTCCAGAACGTATTGTCCCGGTCCCATCAGCTTGATGACCGCCAGCGACAGGTCGGCGAAATGATCAGGATCGGCGGCCTTGCGCTTCACCAGAAAGTCATTGAGCGCTTTTGAATCCGCCTGTGCCGGCAAGCTTCCACCTTGCGCCGCCGCCAGGCGCACGATTCCATCCCAGTGCTCGGGAGTCTTCACGATGCGGCGCAGCGAAGAGACGCTCTCCAGCGTGCG
Source organism: uncultured Acidobacteriaceae bacterium (assembly GCA_963709055.1). Classification (GTDB taxonomy): domain Bacteria; phylum Acidobacteriota; class Terriglobia; order Terriglobales; family Acidobacteriaceae; genus Acidiflorens. The sequence continues at coordinate 212,916 of CAVPUZ010000010.1, read as the reverse complement.
CGCGACCACTCCATTGGCGGCGATCATGAAGTCTTCGATCAGATCCGTCGCGCGATTTTTCTCCTGCTTCACGACATCGACGACCTGCTCGTTCAGCACCACCGGATGCACTTCGCTGGTGTCGATATTCAGCGCCCCGTGTTCGTAACGCAATTTCTTCAGCGCCTGCGCGACCTCGTCCTGCAGCTTAAGTTGCGCCTGTAATTCCGCAGACGCCGCCACTTTAGGCGGAGCCGCCGCCGTTCCTTCGAGCCAGCCTCCCACGGCGTTATACGTGAGCTGCGCCTTGTTACGAACCATGGCGCGATAGACGTCGCTCGAGCTGATCGAGCCGCCGCTGTCAACCACGAATTCAATCACGATAGCGGGCCGGTCTGCGTTTTCGAGCAGGGAAGAGGCTCCCGTCGAAAGCTCATTCGGCAGCATCGGAAAATTGCAGACGCCGGTATAGACAGTGGTCGTCTCGCGCGCCGCATGCTGGTCGATGGGAGAATCCTTGTCGACGAACGCATCGACATCGGCGATTCCCACCATGACCTTGACGCTTCCATCCGCCAAACGCTCGGCGACTTCGATCTGGTCGAGGTCTTTCGAAGTGTCGTTGTCGATCGAGGACCACAGCAGGCCACGCAGATCGCGAACCGCGCTCGAAGAAGCGGATGAAGAAGCGCGCGAGGAAGCGCCGGAAGAAGCAGATGAAGAGAGCGAGCGATGGCGCCAGTGATAAAGAGCGTCCGCTGATCTCCGCCAGTTGCTCCCGAACCGGAGCCGGAAAATCCGGCTCAAAACCTTCCGCAATCATGATTTGTCTGGCCGTCGCCTGAAGGTCGAGATGAGAAGGCCTGGAATCGTTCATGAAGCCCGCTTTCTGGAATCACGGAACTCTGAGGCTAGCAGAAAACGGACGGAGCGGGGACGCCGGTCCCCGATCCATCTATCACAACAAAGGGTAAGGGCGATCACAGCCAGCATCGATCGCGCGAGCGAGATACATCAGGAATTCTGGCCGGTCATCCATGCTGGCCGTCTGCTCTCTCGAACAGTCCATTCGGCTCCTCTCGAGACAGATCCGCTGTATAGTACGGGCGAGGTCGATAGCTAGTCTTTTATCACATCCAGCCGTAAGACTCATCACAGCTACGTTGACCTAGCCGGGTGCATCCATAAAGAGGGAATTCTTGCGGGCCATCCGTCCGAGCGGAGCCGGTGGGCTCCGAGCCAGGCATCGTGCAAGCTGTGGCTTGCTGCGAAGGTTTGTTGCGATGGCTGAAATGCGTTACATGTTAAACGCAAGCTGCGACTCTTCCAATCCACCTGCGATTGCGCAGAGAGAGGTACTGGAGCGGGCGCTCGCCAAGCTGGTTCGAGTTAGGAGCGCGGGCCGGGCGTTAGCGCCGATGACATGATCAGAGTTGCTCGAGTCTGGAATGAGCGTGAGGGAATTGTTGGAGTATGTGCTGGCTCTGGCGGAATACGTTGTGTGAAGCGGCTGGCGGAGTGTGTTTCACCATGCCCGGCAAAGCCGCTCGACAACCCGGTTCAGAGCCCGGAAAGGAAGCTGCAATGCACAGGAAACTGAGTAGTGTGTCCGTCGTCGTGTTGGTTTTAATCGTCATCATGAGTTGGGGCAAGAACGGCGTCGGCAGCCCAAACTGGCGCCGCCGCAAACGCCGACTCCATTACCGGCAAGCAACTCTATAGTTCCTATTGCGCCTTGTGCCATGGCAGCGATGGGAAAGGCGGCGGCCCGTTTTCTCCGCAACTGAAGGTTTGGCCGCCGGACCTGACCCAAATGGCGAAGAAGAATCATGGAGCGTTTCCAGAGATGCGCGTAAGGGAGTCAATCGATGGCGAGTTTTCCAAGCCCTCGCATGGCTCCGCGGAAATGCCGATCTGGGGACCGGTCTTCCGGTCAATGGCCCACGGACACAAAGACAGCGCGCAAGTCAGGATCAACAATCTGGTCAAATACCTGGAGTCAATTCAGGAAAAATAATTTGCTCCTTCATACACATAGTTAAGAGAAGCTCCAATTAAGTACCTTGGTGACCTCCGTGTACCTCTGTGGTGATCGCTCTTCGTCGGCACTAAAATCGGAGCCGCCAGACTGTGAGAGCGTTTGCCGTCCGGCCTGGTATTCGGTAATCTCTAGCGATGCCAGATCGCCGACGCGCCTTGAGGACGATTGCCTCCGCGAAATTCAAATCATCGTTCCTGAAGCGAGCCTCGGCGAGAGCCTCCATCTTTATAATGGTCATCGCGATGACTTTCAGCCGTGCCGATTGTTGCTCAGCAAACAACTACACCGCGGGATCAAACTGGACAGGAAAATCCCAAAGCCCCGGATCGGCCGGCCAGGAAACGCCCAAGCAACCAGGGCAATCCCAGACGATAGGTGAGCACGTATCGGAGGTGGCGAAGAAACCGGTAGATGTCTTCAATCTCCTGCAGCGGAAATCCGTCGTTTTTCCTGATATTGCCGCGGATACTCAGCCGCTCTCACCCGGCCAAAAATTCGAATTGTTTGTGGACAACAGCGTTTCCGTGCACGCCATCATGGGATCCGCGCTGGGCTCGGCGATTGGGCAAGCCGACGACTCCCCAACCGGCTTCGGAGAAGGTTGGAATGCTTATGGCAAGCGATTCGGCTCCTCGCTGGCGCGAGGAGCGTCGGGCCAGTTCTTCGGGACGTTTGTCCTGGCCTCGGCGCTGCACGAGGACCCGCGCTTTTTTCCTCAGAGACATCCAGGTTTAGGGCGCGGCGTGAAATATTCCCTGCGCCGGTTGTTCGTGACGCGCAGCGATGACGGGCGGGAGGTCGCGAACGTTTCCGGCCTGGTGGGGCCGCTGATGGCCGAGGGATTGGCAAACGCCTATTGGCCGGATCGCAACCGCACGGCTGGCGATACTCTGCTGCGCTTTGGCATCGGCTTGGCCACCCAGGCAGGAGGAAATCTGATGCGGGAGTACTGGCCGGTAATCGAAAGGAAGCTCAATCGCGCCGGCGCGCAGCCGGGCTCCCGCCACTGACGCGAGAGAAAGACGCGCGAGGAAAAAGAACGCCGTGAACTCCTTCCCTCCGCGCATCTTACCGAAAGAACAGTTACAGTAGAACGTTGTTCAGAAATATGTTGGAAACACGTTCCGAAACATGCCTGGAAAGGTGCTTGCAAATATAGACTTTCGAAACAGGAGATCAAGATTGCTGAAGCGTTTGTTTTTATTCTTATTTTGTTTCGGGCTCGCGGTTGCATCGGCGTGGGGACAATCGGATCAGGAGCCGAAGTACCCCCGATACAACTTTAACGTGGGCGGGGGACTCGGCATCGGACGGGGCGCGGTCGCCCGTTTTGTCGGAAACTCGTTTGAGGGTGAGGCGGGCGGGGGCCTGAACTTCGGCCACATTTTCGGTATCAGCGCAGAGTATATGTACTACGACCTGAATCCGCGGCCTTGGGTAACCAACTCCCAGTCGGTGCCCGATACCACCGGATCGATGAACTCGGTATCGCTGAACGGCCTTGTCCGCTCTCCCTACCACTGGGGCAGATTTGGCAGCTACGGAATTTTTGGCCTGGGCTTCTATCGCCGAAGCGTATCGGTGAGCCCCTCGCAATTACTGCCGCCGGGCACTAACTGCCAGGATGTCTGGGAGAGCTGGTGGGATCTCAATTGCTTCCCGACGAACCAGATTCAAAACCCGGCGGGAGTCCGGCTCTCCTCGTTTTCAAAAATCGCCGGCGGATACAACATGGGCGGTGGAATCACCTACAGCCTGGAGCACTGGCGCCACGCCAAGGTGTACGCCGAGTTTCGGTATCATAAGGCATATTTCAGCGACACTCAGTCCGTGGTTGTGCCGATCACGGTAGGGCTGCGCTGGTGAACCAGGAGACTCAAAGATGGTATTCGAAAACCGCTTTTCAGGAATCGCAAACCGCCGCTCGGGACGGGAGCGGCCCCTGTTAGGGATTCTCTGATTCAGCCCCTGGGGTCCTCCGTCTACCTCTGTGTCCTCCGCGGTTTGCGCTTTTTGCAGACATATCGGAGCCTCCTTAGGACAGGCACAATTCTTGCGGCCGCAGTTCTTATGACTGTCGTTATCAGGGTGCCAATGGCCTCCGCTCAGGCAAGCGACATACCCACCGCCCAACTAATCAACCCTGCCGAACTGGTCAAAATCCTTCAGTCCTCCCAAGGCAAGAAGCCGCTCTTGATTGATGTAGGTTCTCATGTGCTTTATTCGCAGGCACACATTCCCGGCTCGGAATACATTGGCCCAGCCAGCAGTCCGGATGGCCTGCAGCAGTTGCGCAAACGCGTTGAGAAACTCCCCCGGAGCAAGTTCATCGTCATCTATTGCGGATGTTGTCCCTGGAACCATTGTCCCATTGTCAAGCCTGCCAGCGACGCACTGCGCGATTGGGGTTTCACCAATGTCAAAGTCCTTTATATTCCCAACAATTTCGGTGCTGACTGGGTAAATAAAGGCTACGCGGTCGCCAGCGGCGACTAAGGGAAGTGCTGATCAGGTTTCAGAGACCCTCCGTGCACCTCTGTGAACTCTGTGGTTTATGCTGTTTGCCGACACTGAATCAGAGTTTCCTAAGGCGTCTCGTCTCGTGAATGTCAAACACCTTCTGATCGCGATAGCAGTGCTCGTAGCCGCCATCGGCATTTTCATCGAACATCCCTTCCGATCCGCCCCGCGCCCCGCCGTTGGCGAACATGCGCTGGCTCCGGATTTTTCCTTGCCCACCTTGACGGGCGACCAGCTGACACTCTCGGCCTATCGAGGCAAAGTCGTTCTCCTCGATTTCTGGGCGACCTGGTGCGATCCCTGCCGCGATGAGATCCCGCACTTCATCGACCTTCAAACCAAATATGGAAATCGCGGATTGCAGATCATAGGGGTTTCCATGGATGACTCGCCCGAGCCAGTGCGCGATTTCTGCAGTCACTTCAAGGTCAATTATCCGGTAGTGATGGGCAACGCGAAGATTGGCGAGCTTTATGGCGGAATACTGGGCCTGCCCATCGCCTTCCTGATCGGACGCGATGGCCGCATTTATGCCCGGCACATCGGCGCCACCGACATTTCGGTCTTCGAAAAAGAGATCGCGAAGCAGTTGTAGCTGCAACCAAACTGGCACCACCATCATCAGTACCTCTTAAGTGGGGCTTGCATGTCGCTCATCTGGCATTTCCGGAGCCCAAATCGGCGAACAATCTGCTTGCGGATAATACTTTCGTCGGTGGGGGTTGTTGCGCTCCTGGCAGCCCGCAATGCTCCGCCAGATTTTGCCAGAGCGCCTTCCGTTTGCGCCGCTATTAGCGGTGTCTCGCTGCACGATCAAAGACCACGCTTCGACCGCGATCAATTAGTGTGGAGTGTCCCGGCCGAGAGCATCCCGCCGGTCCCGATTGTTGTCACATTCGCGCCCGGAGAATCGGCGCCTCAGCTTTTGTTCACGCTTCAATATAAGGGCTTCCACTATAATCGCCCCCCTCCGGCCTGTTAACAAATCACTCCCGCCCACTTCGCATTGTCGCGAATTCATCGTGACTTTTTCATAGCTCACCAACACAAACGTTGGTGCTGCACCAGCATTTGGGAGCCGAATCGGGAAGATCGAACAGCCTGAAATCTCGATGATTGGAGAACGTCAATGAGAATGAGCGGAATGAAGATATTGTGTGTCGAGAATCAACCGGAAGACCTGGCCATTCTGACTTCCATGCTGGAAGGCATTGGCTACGAGGTCATGCCGGCGACCAGTGGCGGGGAAGCTCTCTCCCTGTTAGCCAATAAGCAAACCAATCAAGCAATCGACGGCGTGCTCCTCGAATACAACTTGCCGGATAAAACCGTTACCGACTTGCGATCTCGGTTGAAAATGCTGCAGCCGGATGTTCCCATTTTGCTTCTTGAGGGAGTCGGGAGCCAGACACCCCGCATGGTGCGTTTTTTTGACGCCTACCTGCGAAATGGTGAACGGTATGAAGATGGCCCGGGAGAATTCGAATCATGAGAACCCGCAAGTACAAAGATAAAGACAAAGTCAATGTCAAATTCAGGACAAAGACATGGACAGAAATAGAAATAAAAATAGAACTAAAACTAAAGACCAGCAACCGGCCGGGCTCCCCGATTCCGAGATTCAACGCTACCAGACGATTCTCGAATCGCTGCGCAAAGAAACATCAAAATCTCTTCAGAGCTTAAGCGATGAGACGCGCAACGGAGATCCTGTCGATCAGACCACCGAGGATCCCGGCAGCACGCTCTCCCGCGAAGACCTGTTTCAGGAAACCGACCGGCGGCAAATCATGGTGCGCAGGATCGATGCCGCCCTGGCTCGAATCCAACAAGGCACGTTCGGCGTTTGCGTCTCCTGCGGGGCGAACTCCGGCGTCGCCGACTCGAGGCCGTGCCCTGGTCCGAGTACTGCCTGCCATGCCAGGAAGAGCTCGAGCAGGAGGCAGAAGGAGAATCTCGCTCCGAAGCGGCGCACAGTTGCAGGGGAAGGTGGCATGAGACTCTCGATCCGCCGTGTATAACCGCGCCAAAGCCCGGCGCAAAGCGAATTAGAAAAAGCAAATCAGAAAGGATTAGAAAAAGGGTCTTAGAGGGAAGCTTTGATGACTTACGAGGTAAGCTTTGATTAAAAGTGGCGTGGGATCTCCGTGCACCTCTGTGTCCTCTGTGACCTCTGTGGTTTACGCTTTTCGTTGACGCGTAATCAGAGTTTCCTTAGAACAAAAACGTCTGCGGCCACGCTCATCGCTAGCCCAACGACAACCGCGTCAGCGCCCTGTTCGCAGCGTGATAGCCGCACATGCCGTGCACACCGCCTCCCGGCGGGGTTGAAGCGGAACAAATATAGATGTCCCGGGCCGAGGTCGCGTAGTGCCGCCACGTCGGCCGAAACAGAAATTGGCCAATATCCATCGCGCCCCCTCCCACGTCGCCGCCTACAAGATTCGCGTCCATGTCTTCCAGCTGCGCAGGAGAAAAAACTCGCCGCGCGAGGATGCATTCATGGAATCCCGGAGCGAAGCGCTCAATCTGCCCTTCCAGTCTTTCCAACATATCGATTTTCGATCCGTTAGGAACGTGGCAGTAAGCCCATGCGGTATCTTTGCCGGCTGGAGCACGCGAAGCATCGAACAAACTGGGCTGCGCCAGCAAGACGAAGGGCCGCGCGGCGGGTTGTCCATTTCGCACGGTCTTCTCGGATGCGGCGATCTCATCGAAACTTCCGCCCAGGTGCACAGTCGCGGCGCGCAAGCACTCTCGAGCTTTCCACGGAATCGGTCCGCTCAATGCGTAATCTACCTTGAATACGCCGGGACCGTAGCGAAACCGCGCCAACTGGCGCTGGTAGCTCGCCGATAAATGCGAGCCCGCAATTTTCAGGAGTTGTCGTGGAGTTACATCGCAGAGCGTCACGTCATACTGATTCAATGCCGCAAGCGACTCCACCAGCGAAGAAGTTGTTACCTTCCCGCCTAACGTCGTCAGATAACTGCAGAGCGCGTTGGTGATCGACTGAGAGCCTCCGCGCGGAATCGGCCAGCCAACGACGTGTGCCGGGATTGCCATCAACATGCCAAATGCGCCGCTCAGCGGCTCATCCAGCGCAAGAAACGAGTGAGCTGCCAAACCCGCAAATAGCGCCCGCGTGCGCTCGCTCCGAAAGCGCCGAGCAATCGTCTTCGCAGAGAAGAGTGCATTCGCTCCGAATCGCGCCATCAGCCATGGATGCGCCGGGATCCTCGGCACAGCCCGAAGCACGTCGGGAGCAAATTCGCGCCAGTGCTCAACAAACGGCCGCATAAGCGCGGCCCATGCCTCGCCATCTACGCCCAGTGAAGCCCGCGCGTCCTCAAGGTCGCGTTCCAGCACGACAGCCGTGCCGTCATCGAGCGGATGGGCGAGCGGCGCCGGCGACTGAATCCATTCCAGTCCATGATCCTGCAAGGGCAGGGAGGAGAAGAACGGCGACCCCGCAGCCAGCGGATGCACCGCAGATCCAAAGTCGTGCAGGAAGCCAGGCAGTGTTAATTCCATCGTGCGCGCCGCGCCGCCAGGCGTAGCTTCCGCCTCAAAAACCTCTACCTGCACTCCCGCCCGCGCCAGGACGATGGCCGCAGCCAGTCCATTCGGACCCGCTCCCACCACGCACCCTTTGCCGCTCATCGAAAATTACCCGTCACCCGCGCTCTCCCTATACATGCATCGACGACCATACTCATTACCCGGTTCATCCCCGAAGAATGCCTTGAGCAAATCGCAGGCTCCCCCGTGCGCCTCTGTGTCCTCGGTGTCCTCTGTGGTTCCCGCTTTTCGTCGACACGTAATCAGAGTCTCCCGCGCCTTATTCTCTCGGCGTAACCGTCGGCCATTCCGCGACCTTGATCTTTCCGTCAGGCGCAAGCTCCAGTGTAGGAGCGTACAAGCCGCGCAATTCGCGCCGCCACCACATTCCAGTCTCGCGCTTTTCCTTCATCGTCGTGAACCAGTACTGCCAAAGCAGTACGCGAATCTGCCGCGGCGCTTCCCGCGCAAACGGATTTCCCGCAAAAAGCGCCAGCACGTCCTTGTCATTAGAGAGCAGTCGCACCTCGGTATTCGGCACGATCGGATAATCCCGCCACGCCCCTAAAGAAGCAAACCACAGGTTCCAATCAAACCGCGGCTGATACGGGGCGTAGATTCGCGGCGCCTCATTCAATGCCTGCGGCTTGTAGCGAAACGGATACGCCACCCAATTCGTCCCGTCCGTTGAGCCCTGAAACTCGACCTCATATCGTCCCCGCGTCATCACCGCAAACAGCCCGTATTGATTGGCGATCCGGAACGGCTCAAGCGCTGCCACCGGAAACGTAGGCAGCGGCGCCCTCCAGAACATGAAGACTAACTCCGCGGTGGTCGCATACCCGATCCAAATCAAAATCGCCGCGCTCCCCGCCAGCTTCACCATCTTCCAACGCCGCTGAAACATCTCGCCCCAGCCATTCGATGCGGCCGCCAGCGCTTCGTCCGGATCCAAACCAGTCGTCAGTCGATTTGTCCACCGCGCCGGCAACATGCCCAGCAAAAAGCGATCATCCAGCAAAAACACGCCCAGCACCAGCACCAGATAATTCAGAAACGTGTAATTCGCGGTCAGGATCACGCCGATCTGCCAAGGCGTCACAATAAAGAAGCACACAATCCGCCATCGGCGCGGAAGAAACAGCATCCACACCAGCACGAGTTCCAGGCCGAGCGTGGCCCCAACGGTCGCCGCGTGAAACCAGTGCGGCAAGTGCTCCACGTACCAGCCGATCCACGTCGGCAGAGGCCCGTTCTGGTAGTACTCGTCCATCGCGCTAAAGTGGCGCCACTCCGGATCTCCACTAAGCAGCTTCACCGCTCCCGATTCGAAGTAGATCCGAAACCACTCCCATTGCAGCAAAAACAAACTCGCATACGACGCCGGATGCCCGCGTCCCAACCGCGGACGCCAACCCGCGGGCGCAAAAAAAAGCGCGATGAATCCCGCCTCCAGCAGCATCCCATCCGACTGATAGCCAGAAAAATCCTGCGCCGCCGCAACAAACGATAGAAAACAGACGAAGCAGATCACCAGCATGCCGCGAGGCCAAAGGTTGAGCACGACAAACAACGAAGCCAGCATCCCCACCCAGCACAGCGCGCTCAACATCGCCCCGCCACTCGACCACCAAACGAGCGTCGGCGCGTACCACACGCGTTGCCACCAGCCGAGCGACTGCGCCACAGCCTGCAGGTAGGCGCCTGCCGGCAGAATTCCATTCGGCCCAATCAGCCCGCGAATCTGAAAAACAAGCGAAAAAAACGCGGAAAAATAAATGCCGCCCAGCGCGCGCAGAAAAAGCCACCGCGGAATCTGCCGCTCCGCCGCTCCCTGCTGCGAATCAAAGAGCCGCCCGATCGACAACGCGTGACGCCCGGCCATAACGGCTGCAATTATACGAAGAGAAACCCCAGACGTCTGAGGTCACTTCGGAGTTGTTTTGAAAGGGCAGGCTTTAGAGGTTACAGAAAAAATACCGCGTAGAGACGGGGATTGCCCCGTCTCCGGGGTGACGATGAAAAATGGTCGAGCAAGAAGGGAAGGGCACGACCGCAGCCGTAAGTGACGCACAATCAATGCGGCGTCAGCCGCTGAGGCAACGCGTTTTTCATACAGCCCACTACTCATCCCCGCGCGTTCGCTTTACACTTTTTAACCAATCTGAGAAACTCATCCGTGGAAACCCCATCCCCACTCAACCAGGCAATCGTCGTCCTCGACTTCGGAGCGCAATACTCGCAGCTCATTGCGCGCCGCATCCGCGAAAATAAAGTCTTCTCCGTCGTCCTGCCCTTCAACGCGACGCTCGACGAAATCCGCAGCTACTCGCCCGTCGGCATCGTGCTCTCGGGAGGCCCGTCGTCGGTCTACGACAAAGGCGCGCCCCACGCCGACAAGAAAGTCTTCGACCTCGGCGTCCCCGTCCTCGGCATCTGCTACGGATTGCAGTTCATGGTCTACGCCCTCGGCGGCAAAGTAACTCCCGCAGCCAAGCGAGAATATGGACATGCAAAAGTTGAACTGCAGGTTGCCGACTCGCAATTGTTCCAAGGTCTGCCCAAATTGCTCGCCGTCTGGATGTCGCACGGCGACTCGGCCGAAGAACTGCCCGCGGGATTCCGCCTCACCGCTCAGACTCCAAATGCCGTCGCGGCGATCGAAAATCCCGGGCGCAAAATGTGGGCCGTGCAATTTCATCCCGAAGTCCATCACACGCCGCTCGGCGCCGATATCCTGCGCAACTTCGCACTCAACATCTGCGGCGCCCCGCCCACCTGGACCGGACAGCACTTCATCGATACCACGATCGCGCAGGTTAGAGCGCAAGTCGGCAATGGACGCGCCATCTGCGCCCTCTCCGGCGGCGTCGATTCCTCGGTCGCAGCCGTGCTCGTCGACCGCGCCATGCGCGACGAGCCTGTCCCGGGCGGAGTCGAGAAACCCTCATCGCGCCTCACCTGCGTCTTCGTCAACAACGGAGTTCTGCGCAAGAACGAATTTGAAAAAGTGCAGCAGAACCTGCACGACAAATTAGGACTCAACCTGATCGCGGTCGATGCCACCGACCGCTTCATGAAGAAACTGGCAGGCGTCACCGACCCCGAGAAAAAACGCAAGATCATCGGCAACGAATTCATACAAGTCTTCGACGACGAAGCACGTCGCATCCTGCAGACCGAAGGCCACGTCGAGTGGCTCGTCCAGGGCACGCTCTATCCCGACGTAATCGAATCGCGCTCCGTGCGCGGACCCTCCGAGATAATCAAATCCCACCACAACGTCGGAGGCCTGCCGGAGAAGATGAACCTCAAACTCATCGAGCCGCTCAAAGACCTTTTCAAGGACGAAGTCCGAAGAATCGGCCGTGACCTCGGCATGCCCGAAGACATCCTGCAGCGCCAGCCCTTCCCCGGCCCAGGCCTGGCGGTAAGAATTGTGGGCGAAGTAACAAAAGAGCGAGCCGACTTACTCCGCGAGTGCGACGACATCGTAGTCGGCGAAATCAAAAAGGCCGGACTCTACCAGAAAATCTGGCAATCCTTCGCCGTCTTACTCCCAGTAATGTCCGTAGGAGTCATGGGCGACCAGCGCACCTACGCCTACACCTGCGCCATCCGAGCCGTCCACTCCGAAGACGGAATGACCGCCGACTGGGTTCCGCTTCCCTACGAAGTGCTGAAAACAATTTCGAACCGCATAGTAAACGAAGTCCGAGGCGTGAACCGCGTAGTCTACGACATCACGTCGAAACCTCCCGGGACGATCGAGTGGGAATGAGAATCGTGTGCCGGCGGTGCCCCATTCAAGCCTTCTTTTGGCTTGAGTGGGGAAGTTCGACAACTGGACAAAGTGTCCCAGCCCGGTGCCCCATTCAAGCCTTCTTTTGGCTTGAGTGGGGAAGTTCGACAACTGGACAAAGTGTCCCAGCCCGGTGCCCCATTCAAGCCTTCTTTTGGCTTGAGTGGGGAAGTTCGACAACTGGACAAAGTGTCCCAGCCCGGTGCCCCATTCAAGCCTTCTTTTGGCTTGAGTGGGGAAGTTCGACAACTGGACAAAGTGTCCCAGCCCGGTGCCCCATTCAAGCCTTCTTTTGGCTTGAGTGGGGAAGTTCGACAACTGGACAAAGCGTCCCAGCCCGGTGCCCCATTCAAGCCTTCTTTTGGCTTGAGTGGGGAAGTTCGACAACTGGACAAAGTGTCCCTGCCGCTCGCTCGCGCCTTCTTGCCGCCCACTCGCACTCAATCTCCACTCGGCCTTCACATCCGATGGCGTACTGACGAAAGCTGCTCCACTCCCAATCTTCCGGACGTTCACACAATCCTCGCTTCACGGGATTCCGGTGGATATAACGAAGCTTCTCCACAAACTGGCGATAGTTCCGGACGTTGAAATCGTAATAACGCTTCTGCCAGAAATGCCCGGCCTCGCCCCCATTCGCCGCGACACGCCTTGCTTCTGCGACTTGAGAGCATCGCCCAGCAGGCCACGCTCAGGCTCGCTGACCAGCAAGTGAACATGCTCGGGCATGACCACGTAGCCGTAAACGCAAAGACTGAAACTGTGTCGCACACGCTCCAGGGCGAACTCGAAGATTCGTTTGCCGGCCTCGACCATGAACAACGGTCGCCGACCATAACAGGAGAACGTTACGAAGTGGCTGTGCCCGGATTCCTGAAATCGTTTCAATCCCCAAGGCATGAGGCCAGATTACGGCCGAAGAAATCCCCATCAAGCCAAAACCAGGCTTGAATGGGGCACCGTATGCAGGTGCAGATCGGGAAACGCTGAACTAACAACTGAGTCCTCTCCTTGACGATCCACCTCATAAACTACTGGCTAACTTCACAGTCGTTCAAGATCTTGGCGGTCGAAAGCTGGAACGAGGCTCTCTGCGGATTCGGTCGCCCTTTCTCGCCGTCCACTCACACTCAATCCCAACTCGTCCCTCCGCACCCCATTGCCGCGTCCACCGCCGACTGGGTTCCGCCCCCTACGAAGTGCTGAAGACAATCTCCAACCGAATCGTAAACGAAGTCCGAGGCGTGAACCGCGTAGTCTACGACATCACGTCGAAACCTCCAGGCACGATTGAGTGGGAGTAAGAACGAATTTGTAATTTGGGCCGGGTGCCCCATTCAAGCCTTCTTTTGGCTTGAGTGGGGCAGTTCGACAGCTGGACAGGTCCGGGTGCTTCATTCTGTCACTGTCTCAGATGCGGGTTCGATTCGAACCCCCCCGGTCCATTCTGCAGGTTTGTGGCGGAGAAGTTCTACGTGAGGAAAGAACGCAGAGATACCTCCATCTCCTCAAAGTAACTTAACATCAACTTATAGCTCGCTAATGCTGCCGGGTGCCCCATTCAAGCCTTCTTTTGGCTTGAGTGGGGCAGTTCGACAGCTGGACAGGTCCGGGTGCCTCATTCTGTCACAGTCTCAGATGCGGGTTCGATTCGAACCCCCCCGGTCCATTCTGCAGGTTTGTGGCGGAGAAGTTCTACTTGAAGAGAGAACGCAGAGATACCTCCATCTCCTCAAAGTAACTTAACATCAACTTATAGCTCGCTAATGCTGCTTAGGACAGAGTGCCTTGCGCTACGGATTCTACGATGGCTCCGCGATTCGCGGGGCCATCGTTACTTGTCCTTCACCCCTTCACCACCTGCAGCCCCAACACCTTCTCGAACGCATCGAAATCGTGATCTCGGTGCAGAAGCTGATTCCCGGTAAGCAGACAGAATGTAGCAATCCAACAGTCAATGGTCTTGCGAACGGTGTAGCCTCGCTGGCGCAAGGTGCGGTAGTTCGACGCGGCTGCGATAGCGTTTTCCGTACCTCCTGTCGCAAATACTTCGAAGGCAAGAAACTGATCGCGCATCCGCTGAAACTCGCTCGTTTCCCCGATGCCCTGGAGCACTTCACAGAGGATCATATCGGTAAGGCCGAGTCGCTGAAGCGGCATCTCGCGGTCAAGCCACTCCGTTTCTGCATTGCCAGTCCCCCCGAGATAATCAATCCAAACGGTCGTGTCCACGATCACCATGCCATGATCACCATGCGACGATCACCATCCAAAGATCACGATCCGAAGATCACCATCCGAATCACCCGGTTCTTATCAATCGGTGTTGCGGCCCCTACGGGACTCTTCAAGATTTCCTTCCCATTTCACCTTGCCGCGAAACCGCCTCATACCAACCTGCCCGCGCGTCTGGATCAACAACCGGAGCCCCGCCTCAACCGTCGCCTTTTTCGTGTCCGTGCCGCCCGCTCGCATCGCCTGCCGCATCAAGTCGTCGTTAATGTCAATATTGGTCCGCATCGTCTCACTTCCGTGATGTGTAATATTCTCACATGTATGTGTATAGCGCAAATTGCCGGCGGACCCGACTAGAAGAGCTGCTCGGATCAAGTCCCACGGGTTCCTCCGTGCCCCTCTGTGCCTTCTGTGGTTCATGTTTTTCGTCGATACTTGATCAAAGTTTCATATATCACACCTTGTCAAGCCCAGTTTGGCCTTTCAGAAACCCCCGAACTCTTTTCGTTTGTTGCCCCTGCGAACTATGTACGTACATATGTGTATTCCAAACAATATTTTATTCGCCGACTATTCGCTAAGCACCGAGGTAGGAGAGGCGAACAGAAGGTGCAGATGCTCGGAGAAAAACAAGCGCTCTGCGATTGCTGATTAGCGGTCCGCGCACTACCATATCCTCATGCCCGTAGAGACTGAAGTCCCTGCCAGAACAAGCATCCGCGCCCCGCACGGCACCACGCTTTCCTGCAAAGGATGGCAGCAGGAAGCCGCCATGCGCATGTTAATGAACAACTTGGACGAGGAGGTCGCCGAGCGCCCGCAGGACCTGGTCGTCTACGGCGGCACCGGCAAAGCCGCCCGCAACTGGGATTGCTATCACGCCATCGTCAACACACTAAAGAACTTAGATAATGACGAGACGCTGCTGGTGCAGTCGGGCAAGCCCGTCGGCGTCTTCAAAACGCACGACTACGCGCCGCGCGTGCTGATTGCGAACTCGAATCTGGTCGGACATTTTTCCAACTGGGAGAAGTTCAACGAACTCGAGCGCGCCGGCCTGATGATGTACGGGCAGATGACGGCCGGATCCTGGATCTACATTGGCTCGCAGGGCATTGTGCAGGGAACTTACGAGACGTTCAACGCGGCCGGGCGACAAGCATTTTGGGGGAGATCTGAGTCGGCAAGCTGATCGTCTCTGGCGGGATGGGCGGCATGGGCGGAGCGCAGCCGCTGGCGGCGACCATGACGGGCGCGGCGTTTCTGGGGATTGACGTCGATCCCGAGCGCATTAAGAAGCGCCTGAAGACTGGCTACTGCGATTTTCTGGTCACGACTTTGGATGAAGCGCTGCGCATTCTGAAGAATGCCGTGCGCAAGAAAGAAAACGTCTCGGTCGGGCTGGTAGGGAACTGCGCGGATATTATTCCGGAACTGGCCGAACGCGGCGTTGTGCCTGACATTCTGACCGATCAGACATCGGCGCACGATCCGCTGAATGGATATGTGCCGAATGGCATGACGTTCGAAGAAGCGCTTGAGCTGCGCTCGCGCGATCCGAAGGCATATCAGGAGCGCTCGCTCGATGCCATGGCGAAACATGTCGAAGGCATGCTGCGGCTGCAGAAGATGGGCTCCGTCACGTTTGACTATGGCAATAATATCCGGACGTTTGCGTTTCAGCGCGGCGTGAAGAATGCGTATGACTTTCCAGGATTCGTGCCGGCGTATATTCGTCCGCTGTTCTGCGAGGGACGCGGCCCGTTCCGATGGGCCGCGCTTTCGGGTGAAGCTTCGGATATTGCGGTCACTGACGATCTGGTTTTGGAGTTGTTTCCGGAGAATCGCAGTCTGCGACGCTGGATTGAGTTGGCGCGGAAGCGGATCAAGTTTCAGGGACTGCCGGCGCGTATCTGCTGGCTGGGATATGGAGAGCGCGCACAGTTCGGCCTCGCGATCAACGATCTGGTGAAGAAAGGGAAGATCAAAGCGCCGATCGTGATTGGCCGCGATCATCTGGATTGCGGCTCGGTGGCATCGCCCTTCCGCGAAACGGAAAGCATGAAAGATGGCTCGGATGCGGTTGCCGACTGGCCGCTGCTCAATGCGCTGGTCAACACGGCCGCAGGCGCGTCGTGGGTGTCGATCCATAACGGAGGCGGAGTCGGCATCGGTTATTCGCTGCACGCAGGACAAGTTACGGTAGCCGACGGCACCGACATGATGGCCAAGCGCATCGAGCGCGTGCTCACGACCGATCCGGGGATGGGCGTGATTCGGCATGTGGACGCGGGGTATGACGGAGGCGAAGGAGTTTGCGGCGAGACAGAAGCTCAGGATTCCGATGATCGAGAAGTAGCCGCTCGCCGGCGTCTTTCGTCGCTGGTCGTTCGTCGTTCGCAGATTTGAGAAAGGGGCGGACGGCTGATTCCGCGCTGCTTGTTTTAGGAAAATTCTGATTAAGTGTCCACAACGGGCGTGGACCACAGTGGACACAGAGGTGCACAGAGAACCTGATATTAATCAGAGCTTCCTTAGAAGCGGAACAAGTACGACGCCTTCACGAAGAAGTTTCTGCCATCGTTGTGCAGGCGCGCCAATGGATCGTGGTTGATGCCTCCGAGTCCGTCGGGCGACAAAGGTTCGCCGATATTTTCCAGGTTCGAGTTATAACCAACATAGACCGCCGTGCTTGGATGTACTAAGTAGGTGAACAGGAAATCGGCATTGAAGTTCTTGGCAGTCTGAAGATAAGTAAAGTCAGGATTCGCCAGCACGGTGTTGTATTGCCCGATGAAGCGGAAAGAAAACTCCTTGGTGAACTGATAATTCCACTTGCTGCGAATGATGTGATTGTTCATGCTGCCGAAAGGCCGCGGAAGCTGCGGTTGGGGATTCGCGCACTCCGGACACTGCCGTAAACGGAAAAAGATGTAGGTATTGTCGATTCGCAGGCCGCGATTGGGACGTACGGTAAGAGTCACGTTGGCGCTGGTGCGCCTGGCCATGAACGGGAAATACGAAGAGCATGTTGCCGGGTTTTGGTTTGGCTCAAGACATGGGGCGTCATAATTGACGCGGGTTCCGAAGCGGTAGTCGGCCTGCAAATAAACCTTTCTGAAATAGTTCGTGTTGAATTGGAGCTCGGTGGTGTTGCGGACATACTTCTGAATGTCGCCTACCAGGAATCTGCGAAAAGTCCTGGTTGCGCAGGCGTTCCATCTCTCGGGCGTATAGAGCCGTGATGAAGGTCTGGCCGATCAATTCGACTTTCATCTCTGGAAAATAGCCGGATGCGATGTGATTGCCTTCATGATCCCAGTTCTCGTAGGTCTCGAATTCCGGACCCCAGGAGATAAGGTGCTTTCCTTCCGGACGAAAACTGTACTGAATTCTCTGATAGGGACTGCGTATGTCCGGCTGCGGATCGAAGCCGGTGAGCGTGCGGAAGTTGGGGCTGCGATCGGAATAATCGAAGAAGTAATTCAACTTCCGCCCATCGCGCTGGAGAATGGCTTCGGCCGCCGATCCCGTCTGATTCGTGCCTGTGGTGTTGAATTGGTTGAACAGGGGATCGCTGGGATTGACGGTTGCGCTGTAGGCGGCCTGAACATTCGCCGTCCAGTGCCGGTTGAGCTTGAAGCGGCCGTCCAGACTGCCAACGCGATTGAAAAAGCCATTGACCTCGCGGTCGGCATAGAGCGCGCCGATGGAGGATTGCGCGCCGAGATCGTGGCTAACGCGGCCGATGGCAAACAGGGCATGCTGGTTGAACAATGGATTGCCGGGCACGACCTCCTCGCTGGGGGAGGCGGTATCGGCGACCAGCATTCCGACGCCCCATGGGCCATCTTTTCCGGTGAGGCGAACTCCCCACTTGGGGTCGACAATGCGGCGCGTGAAGGCAAGATTGATGGGGGTCTGAAAGTAGTTTGCATTTTCCTGAAAGAACGGCCTGGTCTCGGGAAAGAAGACCTCGAAGCGCTGGTTCACGGTCACCTGGGGCTGGTCAGATTCGATCTGGCTGAAGTCTGGATTCGCCGTGAGGTCAAGAACGAACTTGTCTTTGAGGACAATTTTTGCGTCGAGGCCAGCTTGGCCAAAGGCCGTGCGCTGCGAGTAGGCTGGCTGATCGGGGTTGGTGAGATCGATCTCCTTAAAAGAGCGAAATATGCCGTAGGGAATGAGCTGCAGGTTCCTACCGGGGGAGATCTTCTCCAGGCCAGTCGCCGCGCCTTCCTGGTTGAGGCGGCCCTGGATGCGGCTGGAATAAGGAGGCCAGAAAGTATCTTCGTTGTTGCGTGGAATGCCGCGATTCAGAAAAATGCCCCACGTTTTTGGATCGCTGGAAGAAAAGCGCAGGCTGCGGAATGGAATCGCCATCCAGACGACGTAGCCGCGGCCGGTCAGTTTACCGGCTGAGTTCCAGACGGTGTCAAAGGAGGGATCGAAGTTGTCGTTTCCGCTGCCCGGGACCTTCAGTCCACAGCGCATCTTGCTTGCACGCCGAGGGCATTGACGTTGAAGGCGTAAGCATGGCGGTGATCGTGAAAAGTGTCGAGGATGATTTCGACGGTATCGTCGTCGAAAATGTCTTCGCGGCGTGAAAGGCGGGCGCGTAGCTTCTGAGGCTCCGAATCGAAGCAGATAAATATGACGTAGAGGTTTTTGTCGTCATATCCCAGATAGGCCTCGGTGCGCTGAGAGACGGGAGTGCCATCACTCGGGACGCGCTGGGTAAATCGGTCGACCTTGGCCAGTTTGCCTCGCCAGCGTGGCGGGGGTTCCATGTTCAGGAACTCTTCCAATGCCGGCGGACTGCTGACGCGAGGAATATTGATGGTGTTGGGTTCGATGGGTCCGGTGGAAACGCTATCCGCGAGCAACGGTGGCCGCGCACACCATCGCGCACACTATCAACATCAGCCACCACCGGCAGTGATTGCGAAAGGGCACCCTGGATTAAGCTCGCCAGCAGGTTAGACGAATCCACCCGCCGACGGTAAGCGCAGATGCGATATCGAAACAAAATAGCGCTTCGAGCCTGCTTCGCCACATTACCACTTCCTGATATGGTGTTCGAGTGCAGCCGTCACCGCTGTTGCTAGCAAACATCCGCCAGTTGGTCACACTGCGTTCCACGACGAGTGGTCCGCGGCGCGGCGCGGCGCTTTCCGAACTTGGCATCGTTGAAGACGCGGCTGTTCTCTGCGTGGGCGGAAAGATTGTCTCTGTCGGCAAGGCGAGAGACGCGCTCCGCGATCCGTGGTTGAAGAAAAATCGCAAGAAGGTGACCGAAATCGATTGCCGCGGCCGAGTCGTGTTGCCGGGCTTCGTCGACTCGCACACACATCCGGTCTTTGCCAATCCTCGGCTGGTGGATTTCGAGAAGCGCATCGCGGGCGCCAGCTACGAAGACATCGCCGAAGCTGGCGGAGGCATTCGCTCCAGCATCGCAGGCGTACGCAACGAATCAAAAGCCGCACTGACGAAAAAGCTGACCACTGTGCTTTGCGACATGGCCAGTCACGGCACAACTACTGTCGAGGCTAAGTCCGGATACGGTCTGAGTTTCGACTCCGAATTGAAGTCGCTCGAAGCGATTCGCAGCGCAGCCAGGCATTGGCCTGGGACCGTGGTTGCGACCTTTCTCGGCGCGCACGCCGTTCCGCCGGAATTCCTCGGGCGCTCGCAAGCCTATGTTGACCTGGTCTGTAACGAGATGATTCCCGCGGTCGCCAAGCGTAAGCTGGCCCAGTTCGCCGATGTTTTTTGCGATCGCGGCGCGTTCACTTCCGAGAGAAGCCGAACAAATATTCCGAGCCGCCCGCGAACACGGGCTTGCCCTGCGGGCGCACATGGGACAGCTTGCCGAAACCCGCCTGCAGCCGTTTCTACGCTATCGCCCTGCGTCGCTCGATCATATGGATTACGTCAACGAAGCGGATCTACAAGCGCTCGCGCGGAGCGACACGATCGCAACTTTTGTTCCGGGAGCCAACTACTTCCTCGGCTTGACGCGCTACCCCAAGGCTCGGGAGTTCATCGAGGCCGGAGTCGCCGTTGCGTTGGCGACGGACTACAACCCGGGTTCATCGCCAACGTTAAGTATGCCGATGGCGATGTCGCTGGCCTGCACGCACATGAAAATGTCACCCGCTGAAGCAATCGCGGCGGCCACAATTAACGGGGCATGGGCGCTCCGAATTGCGGGACGCAAGGGCAGCCTGGAACCCGGGAAGGACGCCGACTTGGCAATATTCGACGTCAAAGACTGGCGAGAGATTGCTTACTGGTTCGGTGTGAACCACTGCATCATGACAGTTCTGAATGGATTGGTGAATGAAGTGTTTTCTGGGTGACGGGCACCCTGGAAAACATTGTTCGCCTGCGCGGCTCGAGAGATTTCTTCTTCCCGCGGCGATTTGCAGGAAGCTGTTTGACGTTACCTTGGCGCGGCGATTTTGAGAGAATGGAGAAGGATTGTTATAATTCATCAGTTCCGCACGGTCTGAGCGAAATCGGTTGTAGTATTTCGCGGCTCCCGCCAGTGACGGCGCTTCGTCCATGCCCTTGTGGCCCGGAGATCAGCGGACAAGAAGTGGCCAGGTAGCTCAGGTGGTAGAGCGCAGCCCTGAAAAGGCTGGCGTCGGCGGTTCAACTCCGTCCCTGGCCACCATCATTCTAAAGCACTTAGCGGCAGAGGACCGAAGTTGCCAACCCACGATCCCACCCTGTGGCACGCCCGCTTGGCCCGCCACTACCGCGACGGGGCCAGCCCCGCCGGCCCAGACTTGCTCTCCCTCTGCACTGCAGCAGAAGCCATCGTCGCCATAGGTCGTGTTATACCCATATGATTCGGCGAGCAGGTGGCTGGATCTTCGCGATGCAGGCCGGGATCATTCTGCCGCGCAAGCCGGTACAGGTCGTCCAGCGAGTGGTTCAGGGGCGCCCGCTCGACATCTTCGGCCAGCGAGAGTGCACGTTTCAGGACTGCGCACAACAGACCGCTCAGTCGTGCCTGCGAAGTATTTCGTTGCTGTTGCAGAACCGTGAGCCGTGGCAGCAATAATGAAAGCTCGACCTGTGATCTGAGAACGTCTTGCTGAACACCCTTGCCAACCCGATAACAGGCTTCGGCGATCTGGGATCACTTAAAGGGCAGATCCTTGTTTTTCAGAGTAGTCTGAAGCGCTTTGTCTTTCCTCGCCTGTTTCTATGGTCAGGTCGCGTGCACCAAAATCCACGCCGATCTTTTTCAGAAAATCGTTTGGAGGTGCTCCTCCGGCAAAAATCCACACAAAGTCGTTTGGAATCTCCTGGCGCGTGCCGCTTACATCCAGCACAGCCGATGTTTCTGTGAATTCCACCGGATTCGAATTGAACAAGACATTTATTTTCCCTTTACGTATGCACTCGGCGATGCGCTGAGCATTGCGTTCCTTGATTCGTCCGAAAGCGGCTTGGCGGTAGGAGAGTGTCACTCGGTTCCCAACCTGATAGGCTAACCCCATGGCGGCTTCAACCGCGCTGTCGCCGCCTCCAATCACCAGAATCTGCTTGTTGACGTAATGATCCGCTTCAATCAGGCGGTACATCACCTTGGGCAGTTCCTCGCCTTTCACGCCGAGTTTCCGTGGAGTGCCTGTGCGTCCCAGACCAAGAACCACCGCCCGGGTCCGGTATTGGTTGTTCGCCGTCGCAACGGTGAACACGCCATCAGCGCCTTTCTTGATGTCTTCAACCTTCTCGCCGGTACGCACGTTAAAATCAGCGCGGTTCAGCACGGTATCCCAGAAGGCAAGAAGGGCTTCTTTGGAGAGTTCGGTTTTCTTGAACTTTCCATACATCGGGAATTCCACGGGACTGGTCATCACCAGTTTTTGCCGCGGGTATTTTGCGACCGTACCTCCAATGTCGTCCCTCTCTAAGGTGATGTAGTTGAGCTTGTGTTCGATGGCGCGGAGCGACGCGCTAATCCCCGCCGGCCCAGCTCCGACAATCAATATATCGAAAACATTGGATGCGCTCTGGGCCGTTCCGGGGGCGGATAACCGGGCAGCGATCGTATCGATGCAATCACGGCCCTGGTTGACCGCGTTCTTGATGAGAGCCAGGCCGCCCAATTCGCCGATGATGAAAAGGTTTTCCAGCGTCGTTTCGTATTCAGGCGTCAGCCGTGGCATGTCCGCGCTCATGCTCGGACTGGCGAACACCATTGTGATTGCTCCTACAGGGCAAGCCTCTGCGCACAGACCGTGGCCGATACACTTGTGGCCATTAACGATCGCTGCTTTGCCGGCCAGCATGGCGAGCACGTCACCTTCCGGGCACACCGAAGTGCAACCGCCGCAACCGATGCACCATGCGGCATCAATGTGAGGGTGCTGGGACTTCGGCCCTTCGGAGAACAAGGCCCCCTTGGCGGCGGAGGCGCGCGCCCGCTCCTCTTGCTTTTTCAGACTCTTCAAATAGCCGCGCACAAAAAACATTCCTACGACGGCGGCAATTGCCAATGCGGCGAGCGTATCCATTTCTGAAAGTGCTCCATTTTCATCAGAAATATCCCATCATCACCACCAGCACGATGTGCACAATCGCCAGCAGCGCAAAGGTGTAACTGAAAGGTTTGTGGACGATGTGCCAGAGATGGAACACTTTTTGAGAGTACGAGAGAAACAATACCCGTTTGGCGATGGAGGCTTCTGCACGCGCGACCTCGACCGCTCGTTCCAGTTCGGGGTGCTTGGTCTTCAGTAAACCGCCGAGTGTGAGGAACTGATCGCCGAACCCGAGATGCCGGCGCCGGAGGGTTGCGATCTTGAAGATGCGGCTCAGATCCAGCAGCATCATGTAGACCAGCGCTACGACAGTCGGCAGTTTCTGCACACGCTCGGCAGAAGGCAGACTCAACACGGCTCTCAGGTCGGATTGAGGAAGAATCTTCTGCTCCGCCAATTGTTCGCCCAGCTTCTCCTGGATTTCCTGCACTTCTTTCAATGAAAGTTCCGCGGCATTCAAACTGCGCGGGATCTGACCGTAGAGGTAGCGTCCGATGACGCCGCTCAGGGAAACTGCGAGCATGATCCAGAAAGCGATTCCGGCGAAGCCACGAAACTTGAACGCTGCGTGCAGCGCGATCACGAACGGCGCAGCGAGCCCCAGCAGCACATGGTTATCCAGCCAGTGCCGCGAACTTCCCTGCCGGGCCAACCATGCCCAGCGCTTGCGCAGGGGATAGAGAAAAATGCAGAGGAACATCCCTAATCCCAGCATTCCCAGCTTTACTCCGATCGCTCCGCTCGGCTTCAGCAAAGCGTGCTTGGGTGAGAATGGCCGCTCGGTGGAACTGAGCGTGTAGTAGTTGAATCCGTAGGCAAAGATTCCGGCGACGAGAGCGATGGCAATCAGGTATCCGACAAACAAACGAACCCGATGACCTCGTTCGGAGTCAACCGCGGATTGTGCCGGGATGGCAATGCGAGCGCTTGCGGTAGCTGTGGTGCTCATTTTGGGGTGACCTGCTCCTCGGTGCTGACTACGAACCGTTTGTAGTTGGTGAATTCGTGCGTGTTGCGCCAATGCTGGCGCGGTGTTTCCACTTCGACAATTGCCCGCGACGGAAACCAATAAGTTTTCTCGGGAGCGTGGAAGGAGACGGGAGCGAACTCTACTTCTGTTTGGAGTGTGTTCAATCCCACATCCGCCAGGGTGTTGTCGATCCCGGCCGAAATTTTCGTGATCGCTGCCGTTTCCGGGTCAATCCAGGCGGTGCCAGATAGTTCCAGCGGATATTCCCGCCCGCGGAGCGCGAGCGCCGCCGGCGTGCGCGTGCCCTTAATATGCCGGAAGCCAACTTTTGTGAGCCGGCGACCGCCCGTCGTCTCCTCACCGACTACGTTGAACTCGAAACTGTTCGCGTAGAGCGGATGAAAGACGAGAAACATCGTGGCGAATCCATTGCTCACCAGCATGGAACGGTTCTTCTTGTCGGCTTTTGCTTCGTGCACGGGCAGCCGCGATTCCGACAGGTTCAACTCGCCTCCCGTGTTGCTGAGCATCACCAGGTAGTCGAATGTGGATTTTTCCCTGAGATCGATCTTGTCTTTGCCATTTCTGAATTTTTCCTGGATCACATTCTCGGTGCAGCGCACGTCAGACAATTGCTCGAGATACTCTGACATTTGCCCGCCCGTGCGCTCCAACAGATCTGGCAACTTGCCCGCGCTCGAGGAACTCGGAACGTCGCTTCCCGCACAGATCGCCCCCCATGACACGACAACGACGGCGACACTCAGAAACAGCTTCCCGATGTGGTCTTTTATGACCATGACTCGTTGATCGCTTTCTTGCTTCATATCCTCTGGTTCGATCATTGGGTACCCTTATTCCTCGAATCGAAGCGGTAGCCAATCGAGAACAGCCACTGCTGGTAATTCATCTCTCCGCGGTTGACAGTGAAATTTCCCTGGATGTAATAGTGCGGCCCCAGGTTCGTTTCCCATGTGCTGGTGAGGAAACGGGAGCGGTTGGCTGTGGTCACTGTCGAATTGAAGTCCTGTTGTCCGAGCAGGAATTCCAGGCGCAGGTTGTCGTTCATCTGCCGCGAGACCGAGAGTGATTCATAGGATCCGCTCCCGAAAGAGCTGTTAAAGCGCGCATAGTTCGCCGATGCCCTTAGTTGTAACAACGGCAGCCGGTTGAAAGTAACGCCATACATCTCGTTAAGTGAGGAACTCGCGTCACCGCTGCGACTGCTTCTTCCGAGAGTGGTGGACAGGAATACTTGCTTCGCGACTTCTACACGTCCGCCGGCGCTGAAACCCTGGAACAGGAACTTGTCGAGTAGACCTGTGCCGACCAGCGAGAGATCATAGGTTGGGACGTCGCGGAAATAGTTGTGATTGAAGTCGAGCTCTACCCGCGGGTGAGCCTGCACTCGCACCGTGAAGAAGCTGCGCCCCAGGCCCGCGCCAGGCGCCGGCGTCGCCGGAGTTCCAGCAGGACTATCGAATTGCGCCGCCTCATACACGGCAAAGCGGCGGCTGTAGGAGACTGTGTCTTCAAAAAACAGAAACGGACGATCCATCGTCCAATTCACCATATCGATGCCCGCGCCGGAGGTGCTGCTGTAGTGCCAGGCGCTATACTCACCGCCGTCAAAATTAATAAAGCCACCGCCAATCACGCGGTCCGGACTGTAATCCCACGACGTTGGATCAGGCGTCGAGCCGCCAAAAATTCCTATTGTCGCGCCCTTCGAAAGCCGGGTTCCAAAATATCCGCCGTCGATCGTGTCCAGGCTTGCAGCCCAAGGGAGATAGAGACGTCCGAATCCCGCTACCAGATTGGAGTTCGGATTGTCGTAGGTCATGCTAAGGTGATAGGTGTGGTTGATCAGATCCTGCACAGTCTGGACGCCGCTCCCGTTCTGCGAGGTAAATCGGCCACGATAATATCCGCTCAGATTCCAATAGGTTCCCCCGATACGCGTGATGTCTCCGCGGAACGCGAACCCCAGATTCGTGCTGGTCATCGTCGAGGTTCCCTGGCTCACGGTGGTGATGTAGTCCAGCCCAATACGGCCCCGCGCCCGATTGACGGAAGGTAATGGGGGACGCGGCACTTCTTCCCGCGCTTCCTCGTCCAGAGTGTCGCCTTCGGTAAAGGAAATCACGGCCGGATATTGCCGCGTGGGACTCAACGCGCGCTGTGCCACCAGCGCTTCGGCATCGGCGCTCGAAAGATAGGCCAAATCTCCGGCCTTCACCGGACGCTTGGGAGAATGAATCTCGGTGACCGCCGATGTTTCCGCGACTCCACTCACCTCGAGTTCAGCCACGACCGACGGATCTTCCGCGCTGGCGCTGTCGCCCTGCCGAGCGGGCAGGTTCGTTTCTTTTACCTCCAGCTTCATTCCTTCCGCCAATCCCTGCGCGCGGCCGCCTTCGAGATATGCAACTCCCTCGGCCACATATTTCACCCGGAACACAGTGCGCAGATTCGGATCATCGTTGCGTGCCAGGATTGTCACCTTATCGGCGCTTACCACCATTGGGTTGGCGGCAGCAGAAGTGCTGGTGGCTGCTTCGGAATCTTCAACGCTGGCGCGAGTTGTTTCGACACTAGACGCCTCTCCTGATTTTGTGACGCTCACTTGCGCCGCAGCCGCCGTTGCTGGAGGGACGGCAGAAGCCGAAGGAAAACCTCCGGTTGCGATCGAGCCGTTGCTCGGTCTGGTACTGTCCGCCGGTTGCGCTCCCGAGAACGTAGGGCTAGGCGATGCAGAGCTATCCTTGGCATTTACCGGACGGGCAGTCGAAGCAGAAGCGCCGGCAGTACCCGAAGTGGGCCAAGAAACGGAGGAGGATGACGCGTCTTCCGTCGGGAACTGGGGAGCAGCCTGCTTTCGCCGGAAAATGCCACCCAGTCCTGGTGAAATCGGCGGCGCGGGAACGTTTGTGCGGTCCCGCTTCGCATTCACCGCCGGACTTACAGCAATGACAATCCGGTTTCCCTCGACCTTCATCGTGTATGGATGCGGCTGATCCAGATCGAGAACGATACGCGTGACCGGTGGATCGCTTCTATGCTGCGCTGTGCGGATCCTGCGGACGCCGTCCTTATTGACCATTTGTTGCGTGTTGCCACTCGTGATGGTGCCGGGAAGGTCGACCAGAATTCGGTCTGGATTCACGGCGGTCTCAATCGATGGCTGGACCGCGGAACTGAGAGTCACTTCAATGCGCACACCGGCGGCGTCATAAGTCATCGTGACATCTCGTATGGACGCAGTCCCGGCCGCGCTCTGAGCGAACGCGACACACGAGCCCAAAAGCATCCAGATCGCGAGATGTCTGCCGATGACCATCATAGTTTTGCAACATTCGTCAGCGCGCCACTTCGTCTCGCAATGGCGTTGCTTGATTGCTTTACGCAAGAAAACATGTTCGCCGAGACCAACCACCATGCGCGCTCTTCGACCTATCCCCCTTGCCCGCTGCTGTGACACTGGTAGCAGTTCACGCTGTTGTAGACATATCCCTTAACGCCTTGGTGGTTCTGATCCGTCTGCGACTTAGCGTGACAGTTGGTGCACTGGAAAACTGAGTAGTCATTCGAATTCGTATGGCACGTCGCACACACGCCGTTCGCACCGCCGTGGTTAATCGAAAACTGCGTGAATTGCGCGTGATTGAACGTAGCGTTTTGCCAGTTCGTGGTGTTATGGCAGTTCTGGCATGAGGTCGGGAAGAACTGCGGCTGCGCGGCGTGTCCCGGGTTCGTCGTCTGGTTGTAATCGGTCTGGTGGCAGGTAATGCAGAGGTTGCTCGTCAGGTTGTAATTATTGTTGACGTGGCAATCCGAGCAGGCCCGCGGTGGGACGGTATGAGACCCGGTCAGCGGGAACCCAGTTTGCGAGTGATCGAACTTGCCATCCGACCACTGAATAGTGTCGTGGCAGGTCTCGCAAGTAGTCGGGAAGCCGGTATGCGGCGGACTGGTCGCGTTCTTCAGATCGTTTTGATGGCAAGTAATGCAGAGATTGCTGGTCAGGTTGTAGTTGTTGTTGACGTGGCAGTCGGTGCATATCCGCGGCGGCACCGTATGAGACCCAGTCAGCGGGAAGCCGGTCTGCGAGTGATCGAATTTTCCGTCGCTCCACTGGACGGTGTCATGGCAGTTCTCGCAGGTAGTCGGAAAGCCCGTATGCGGTACCGGACTCTTCGCATTCTGGTAATCCGTCTGGTGGCACCCGTAGCAAGCGGTCGGCAGCGAGGTGTAGTTGTTATTGGTATGGCAATCAGAGCAAGCGCGCGGCGGAACCGTATGCGATCCCGTCAGCGGGAACGGCGTGTTGTTGTGATTGAATGTCGCATCGGTCCAGGCGGTTGTGTCGTGGCACAGCTCGCACGTGGTCGGGAAGCCGGTATGCGGCACCGGACTGGTCGCCCCGGTGAAATCCTTCTGATGGCACGAAATGCAAAGCGTGCTGTTGAGCGTGTAGTTGTTATTGACGTGACAATCAGTGCACGCTCGCGGCGGTACGGTGTGACTCCCTGTGAGCGGGAATCCTGTCTGCGAGTGATCGAACTTGCCATCGGTCCATTGCAGCGTGTCATGGCAGTTCTCGCAAGTAGTCGGGAAGCCGGTGTGCGGCACCGGACTTTTCGCATTCTGGTAATCGTTCTGATGGCACCCGTAGCAAGTGGTCGGCAGCGACGTGTAGTTGTTATTGGTGTGGCAGTCAGCACACGCTCGCGGCGGAACTGTGTGCGATCCGGTCAACGGAAACGGCGTGTTGTTGTGGTTGAACGTTGCATCTGTCCAGGCCGTCGTGTCGTGGCAAAGCTGGCAGGTCGTCGGGAAGCCAGTGTGCGGCACGGGACTGGTCGCCCCGGTGAAATCCTTCTGATGGCACGAAATGCAGGAAGTGTCTGTGATGTTGTAGTTGTTGTTGACGTGGCAGTCCGCGCACTGCCGCGGAGGAACCGTGTGGGATCCGGTCAGCGGGAACGCGGATTTGGAGTGATCGAACGTAGCCGGCTGCCACGCCGCGGTGCTATGGCAGATCTCGCAACTCTGCGAGAAGCCACCCGCCACGTGATTCGGATTCGTCGTCCCCTGGAAGTCTGACAGGTGGCAAGTCACGCAGGCCGTACTCGTCAGGTTGTAGCCGCCAAATTTTGAGTTGTGGCAGTCCGCGCATTGCCGCGGAGGAACCGTATGCATTCCTGTAAGGGTGAAGCCGGTTGTATTGTGATCGAATTTGCCATCCGCCCAGGCCGACGTGTCATGACACTTTTCGCAGGTCGTCGGGAAACCGGCGTGCGGCACGGGACTGGTGGCGCCGGTGAAATCCTTCTGATGACACGAATAGCAGGTTGTAGACGTAATGTTGTAGTTGTTATTGACGTGGCAGTCGATGCACTGCCGCGGGGGCACGGTATGCATGCCGGTCAGTTGGAAACCGGTCTGCGAGTGATCGAACTTCCCGTCCGTCCATACAATGGTGTCGTGACAGGTTTGGCAATTCGTGGAGAACCCCTTGTGCGGCACGGGGCTGGTCGCGTTGTTGTAGTCGGTCTGGTGACATGAAATGCACGCCGTGCTCGTGAGGTTGAAGCTGTTGTTGATGTGACAGTCCGCGCAGGCCCGCGGAGGAACGGCGTGCCCGCCCGTTAGCGGGAATCCCACCGAATTGTGATCGAACTTCGCATTCAGCCAGTTGTCCGTTCCGTGGCACTGGTCACACGTTATCGAGTACCCGAGCGTAACGTGGTTCGGCGCCGTCGTGCTCTTGAAGTCCGGCTTCGTGGCACGAGTAGCACATTGTGGACATGATCTGGAACTTGCTGTTCGCCGCGTTCTTATGGCACGAGTCGCAATCCACTGCGGCGTGCGCTCCGGTCAGCGGAAAGCGGTTGTTATGCTGCTGAATCTCCTTGATGGAGACTGCCCATCCCCGCACGCTATGGCATTGCTCGCAATTCGCGCCCAGTTGGCGTTTATGAATATCGGCGTGACAGTCCTGGCAGCGTGTGCCCACATTGCTGAACACCGGCTTCACATGGCATTGCGTGCATGCCACGTTCTGGTGAAGTCCGCGCAGCGGGTAACGAGTCTGGTTGTGATTGAATTCGGGAATTGCGCGGATCGGCCGCCAGCCATTCGCCGTGTGACAGTTCTGGCAGGGAACAGTCAGATTTCCATGCGGGCTATGCGTTCCCGAGGCGCTCTGGTTCGTCGCGCTCACCAGCGGGTTTAACGTAAGCAACAGTCCTACCGCCAGGCTCGTGAAGTGTCCTGCAGTCAACGTCCCCACCCTAGTTTTTGGACTTACCCTACCTAAAGAAGCCTGAAAAGTACCGACAGACAAGCAATTGTGCGTCCACAGAGCTTAGCCATTTGTGCAGGGGCGGCAAAGGTTACGCCTGTCTATGTTCGATGGCAAACGGAAGGATGTCCGAATTCCCGCGGCGATCAGGATGCACTTATGAGTGAGGTAACTTCTCCCGAAGAGATGGGAATTTATTTCATATAGAAAAATTCAACAGTGACCAAAGTGCTCAGGATGGCTTTCCGATGCTTCGGCCCGGGGTCACTGCTTTTAATCCGGGGCAATCTCGGGTTTGTGGTAATTGTGATCTGGTCGTGATGTCGGATAGCACCAACACCCTGCGACTCCAATACCTTGCTACTCCGGCACGGGGAGTCCTCAGGATCCAGCTCCACTCTAGCTCTTCTTTCCGGCAGGCAGCGTCCCCGGCCCGTGGCACGCCTCACATTGCTTGGGCGTCGGCTTGTAAAAGAGAATCTTCTTTTCGCCCACCATCCGAATTTCCTTATGGCATCCCTCGCAGCGCACGTTCTTGTGCAGGCCTTGCAAAGAAAACGTAGTCCGCTTGTCATGATCGAATAGCGACGGCTTCCATTTCGCGCTACTGTGACAGTCCATACAAGGTGTCGCGCCACTCTTGGCAAATTGCTGGCCATGGATATCTTCATGGCACTCCTGGCACTTGGTGGGCGCGGCGGTGAAATCGACCTCGATGAGTTTTACCCCCATATTGGGTGGCTTATGGCAGTCGATACAAGCGGTCGCCTTGTGCGCCCCCACCAACGGGAACGAGGTCTTCGCATGGTCGAAGCGCGTAAGTTCCTTCCACGATTTAGTCGAGTGGCAAGCCTCGCAACCGGAGGTCGTTCCATCCGCGCGAAGCTGCTGCATGCGTTTGTCGAACTGTCCCTTGTGTGGATCCTGATGGCAGCTTGTGCAGGAAAGATTCTGCCAGTGATAGAACACAACCGGCTTCGGTGTACCTTCCGCGTAGTGCTGCTCTTTATGGCAATCTCCGCAGGGAATGGCAATGTGCCCACCAGTTAGAACGAAATGTGTCTCTTGGTGGCGAGCCAGCGTAAAGGTAGACGGCTTGTAGCCCTGCAGCGTATGGCACCGTTCGCAGGCGTTAAGGTAAGGCGCTCCGGCGAACTGTCCATCGTGCTCGTCTTTGTGGCAATCGGTGCAGCGCGCAAACTTAATCTTGAAAAGCGTGTCTTTCCCTTTGGGGATATGACATTTCGCGCACTCCACCGCGAAGTGCTTTCCCTCCAGGGGGTACGCCGAGGTCGAATGCTCTTTCGCCGTGAACGTCGACGGCTTGAATCCTTCCACCGTGTGGCAGCCCGCGCACTCCGCGCCTCCAGGACGCTTGGCGAACTGCCCGTTGTGTGGATCTTGCTTGTGGCAATCCATGCATGTAGCGAATGCGACCGGTTTTTTGAAATCTCCGCCAGCATGGCACTGCGCGCAATCAACGCTTGCATGCTTGCCCTGTAGCGGATACTTCGTCTTCGAGTGATCAAAGTTCCTGCCGACCGCAGCCAGCGCAATTCTCTTCCAGCTTTCAGTGCTGTGGCAGGACTCGCAGCCTTGCGGGAAACTGCCGTGGTGCGGATCGGAGTGGCAGTCCGAGCACTTGCCGAAGGGTATGCCCGTGTAGCGCGGCTTGCCATCCGCGCCCGCCGTGTGGCACTTCTCACACTTCACCTGCATGTGGAAACCAGTCAACGGGTAGCGCGTCTTGGAATGATCAAACTGTCCGACCGCGACTGTCTTCCAGTCCGTGAAGTTGTGGCACTGGATACAATTCGCTCCCAGCCGCCCCTTGTGCGGATCTTCGTGGCAGGTAGCGCAGGTCCGCGACACTCCCAGGAAAGTCCGCGACAGATTCTTCATCTTGATCGTTGCGCGTTCGGCGGGACCAATATGGTCGGCGCGATGACAACGATCGCAAGCAATCCCGGAATGCTTGCCCTCCAGCACATAGCCTGTAAGTTTGTGGTCGAACGTCTTGGGATCCCACTTGATGAGCGGAAAATCCTCGCCGTTATGCTCGGAGTGGCACCGCGCGCATTCTTTGCTTGATCCTGGCGGAATGTTGTAACTGGCGTGAAGGCCAGTGTGCGCGACTATGCGGGTCCCAATTTCACCGTGGCATTCAACGCACTTCAATGTGGCTCCTGCGCCGAACTTATGACAGGAAGCACAGTTGGTCGCGCCGGTTAGCGACTGGTGCGGCCGCGAGAGCGGGCCAGGAGAAATCTGGGCCCAGGCAGGGACCAGAAGCCACAGTAGGCAAAGTGCAGGTAGGATTTGGAAGAAACATCCTGTCACCGCCCCCAGTGCGACTTGCCCGCGGAACTTTTTCTGAACATGTGTCGCCTCACCCTGACCGTGACCAGATATGCCCAAGGTGGAGAGAAATCGCTTGTACCTTACCGCCTTACTGCTCGACATGGTTCGTCGAAGCTTAGCACGCGACTCGTGGAGCAATAATCATCCGGAAGTACATGGTGGTCCAAAGCTTTAGTTTGTCCACGCCTTGGTCAGAGACGGGCTTCCAGATATCGAAGCCTGAGCGATAGTGCGACATCCCGCACTATTTTCCCGTTCCTGACATGGGCAATTGCTGGGGGCTGTTGGGGTCGCTGTCGCTGATGAACAGGGTGCCGGGGCTCGTACCGGTTTCATCCGGCGCAAATTTGACTTGCACCGTGCAGTTCTGCCCCGGCGCCAGCGTCGCAGAGCAATTATTGACAGCAACAATATAGTCGTCCGTGGCAGTTACGGTGCCTACCGCAATCGTCGCCGTATTCCGGTTGGTGATGGTGACGGTCTGCGGCGCGCTGGTGGTACCTACGGTTTGCGACCCGAAGGCTAGTTTGTTGGGAGCCAACACTACCCCCAGACCCTGCCCCACCAGATCGACGCGCTCCGGGCTGGCTGGATCGCTACTGGTGACACTGATTGCTCCAGGTCGTGGCCCCGAGGAAGAGGGTGTGAACGTCACGCTGATTGTGCAGGTTCCGCCGGCGGCAACCGATGCACCACAGTTGTGGGTGGTGGTGTAGTCAGTATTCGCTGTGATCGACGCGAGACTAACAGCGGTCTTGCCCGCGTTCGTCAAAGTCAACGGCAGGACGGCCTGTGACCCCAGGGCCACGCTGCCGAAATTCAAAAGAGCGGGCCACAGTTCTACGGCCGTGCCAAGACCCGAAAGCGTGGTTGTCTGCGGGCTGCTGCTGTCGCTGTCAATGACGGTGATTTTCCCCGTTCTTTTTCCGGCTCCGCTGGGACTGAAGGTCACGCAGATGCTACATGCCGGGGTGCAACTTCCATCCGTGCTTTGCGGGTTGAGGACTGTGCCTGCGCCACAGTATGTTGCATTGCCGGTCGAGCAGTCCGTTACAGGCTTGCAACTTTCTCCCGCAACTGAAAACTGCGGAGTGCTGCTGGCAATCGAACTGATCGTAAGAGGTGTCGCCCGGGAATTGTAAACATCCAGGCGGCGGGTAATCGCGGTGCTGGCCACGCCTTCGACTGCCGTGCCCATGTTGAGCGTTGACGCGGCGACCAGTGGGCATTGGTGCGGTGTCAGAATCAAGGGCGCAAGCGGCTTCTGGTTAAAGTTGAAGCTGTCGCTCATGTCGCTGGCATTTGCGTCACGATCGCCCAGCGCGGGAAGTCCGAAACGCTCCTCGATAAACTTCAGCACGGAAGAAAATTCGTACTGCGTGGTCGAGATGTAGCCTTTCCGGGCGTAGGGAGAGATGATCAGCAGCGGTACCCGCGGTCCGAGGCCAAAAGTATCCGGCTGCGGCGGTGCGACGTGATCGTAGTCGCCTCCGAAGTCGTCCCATATCACGAAGACCGCGGTCGAGGCCCATAAAGACGGGTTATTCATCAGCGCGTCCAATTCCGTGACGGTCGCGTTTTCTCCTTCGCACGTGCTGGCATCGGGATGTTCGCTTTGCCACCACGGAGTGATTACCCAACTCACAGATGGCAACTGATTGGCCTGCACGTCAGCGATGAAATTGGAGGTATCGACGACCTTATTCCAGTCGGGACCATTTCTAACGTCGCTGATGGCATTGAAGGTCGACCAGATATAACCCTGATCGGTGCTGGGTGGTGCGTAGTATTTCCAGCTCACGCCCGCGTTGTCGAGTGTTTGCGCCATGGTATTGACGCCGTTAAAGCATGGGAACTGCACCGTGATGACGCCATTGGATTGGAGGATGCGCACCTTTTCCTGATCCTCTTCCGTGTCCGGACCGTCGCAGCCCCAGCTGTTGGTGCCAACCAGATGGAAAGGATTGTCGAGGACACCAAAGGATTCGGCGGCGATGGTGTACAGGTGATTGGGAAAGCTGGGTCCATGCAGCGAGGAAAACATGTTCGCGCCGAGCGCGAAGTGGTGTGCATAGGCGAAGTAGTTCGGGATCTGTGTCGAAGAGAACTGGCGGCAGGTAAGAAGGTCGCCGCTGTTATCCCCACTGGTGCCAGTTCCCAGTCCGATGAGATCGAACTGATCCATCTTGCCGCTATCCATTCCCAACAACGCGGCAGACCATTCATGGTCAATATCGTGTTCGTAGCGGTCAGGCGCTCGGCCCACCGGCACCACCTGCCCCGTGGAGAGCGTGCAAGTTTTAGTGCCGTACTTGGCGTTGAAGGCGCCGAACATATTGTCGAAGCTGCGGTTTTCCTTAATAAGGAAGACGACGTGGCTGATTTTCTGGATGCCCACGGGCGCGCCTGCTCCTTGCCCCTGCACAGGCGTAACGAACGCAAACCAAATTGGGAGCAGCAAAAGATGAAGGGGAAGTCCGGTCCTTGTGTGAATCCGCATGGAACCCATCCTAGTCGAACAAGAACGTCGAAGCAGACGATTAGGAAGTGCCAGCGCCGTTTTTCCGCAATCTCAGCCAGCCCCGAGTTCCATGCCGATAACGGCCGCCAGACGCCTACGGGTGATAGATCTGAACGTCGTTGTAAACAGTGCCCGGAGGAATCGAAATCTTCGACGATCCGCCGAAGCAGTACAGCAAACCCTTGTATACCGCCGACCCCGCTGCGGCCACGGCCTGAGGCATAGATGCCTTGGTAGTCCATTTGTTCGTCGACAGAGCGAATGCCTCGTTCACTGCGACTGCGGTTTCAGCCGTTCCGGCAGCGCCACCAGCTGAGAACATGGAGCCATTTGCGAGACCGCTACAGGTGTCCGATCTCGGCGTGGGATCGGAGGCCAGTGACGTCCAGATGTTTGTAGACGCGGCGTAACCCTCATTGTCGCCAGTGACCGCAGTGTCGGTTAATCCACCGGCCGCTACAATCGTGGTCCCCACGAGAACATTCGTAGACCTTGCTTTCGCGACCATCAGAGGCGCCTCGGTGACCCAGCCATTGGTTGCGGGATCGTAGCTCTCGACAGTGGAGAGCCGGGTCTTGCTCGAGTTGTCACCACCGATTACATAAAGAATGTTGTTTTCGGCGACGGCCACCGCTCCCTGCCTCGCGGTGGGCATGGCGGCCTTTGTCGTCCAGGTGTTCGTTTTGGAGTTGTACGCCCAAACCTCATTGGTGATCCCGGTGGTGGTGGACCCGCCGAAGATGTAAAGGACACTTCCCACCACCGCGCTGGCGGCATTCAACGTAGGCGTCGGCAAGGGTGCGCCGGTCGTCCAGGCATCGGCGACCGGATTGTAAATTTGATTGTTCCCGATCACCTTCGTACTGTGCCCGCCAACGTTGTAGATCTTGCCCGCAATCACACCCGTCATCTGGTAGGTGACGGCGATTGGCAAGGACGCGCCTGCCGTCCAGAAGTTGTGGGTGACAGCCGGAGTGGCTGTCTGCTCCGGCGTACCGTCCGCAATCGCATCGGTCTGAGCGAAGGCGGACACGGCAATAAAACTGGCAAGAACTACTACAACCGTTGGAACCACTGTGCGAAAGCCAGGACAGCTCAATGGGAATCTCCCTTTGGGATGGCGATACAGCCCGTGTCGCCATTCTAAGAAATGTGGCTGAATACGGCAACAGTCGGGCGCGGAAACCTTCCGAGGAGAGCCAGACGGCATTAAAAACGCGCATTCTTGGGCGACGCCGCGGTCGCGATCTGCGATACATCCGACAACGACAGCTTTCTGTTCCCGTTAATAGTACCGTGTTCTGTCCGGCCGCCACATTGTCAGTAACGATCAAGCGCCTGTGTGCGCTCCCTTTACCGTCGGATCAAACTTCACACCTACGGCCACGACTGGTATCGAGTAATCGCAATGCCAAAACTCCAGGAATGCGCGCGCAAGCATTGTCACGTTACACGTGCGCAGGCGGTAGCCCAATCGGCAAGGAACGTGATCACTTCCTCTGGCGGCCGAAGCCACACATCTGCCACGGTCGGACGATATGAATCTTTCACGAGGACACTCAGGCCGTATCCCTGCAATGCCGCGAAGGCGTCTTCGTCGGTCTGGTCGTCCCCCAGATAGGCAATCGCAGATCCCTTTCCCATTTCGTCGATAATTGTGCGGACCGCGTCTCCCTTGTTCCTTGCGGCAGCGCGAATTTCCATCCCGCCGTCGAACTCAAAGAGGGAAAGTCGAGTCTTATCCGGAAGTCTCGACCAAACGCCCTGAACTTTGCGCCTCACTTCATTTGCAGCCTCTTGTTCCATGTCCCTCCAATGGATCGCGCTCGCTGCAGGCTTATGTTCGATGACGTCGGAGAGCCCCTCATTCGCCAGTAGTTCATTTGCCATGTCAACCGCCCGGAGCGTTCGGGAGTCCAGTTTCGGTATTTCATAAATGCCGTTGGGGTAAAGGCGTTCAAAACCATGACATCCCCAAACTTCAATTTGTTTCAGTCCCAGGAGTCGTGCCGCATCCATGGCGCGACGCCCGCTGACGACCACCAGGCGGGTGTTCGAAGAAACCTGGATCTTGCTCAGCAGCGGTTGGATTCCCGGATACGAAACTGCCCGTTCCCGGTCTGCGCAGAATCTCGCAAGGGTGCCGTCGTAGTCGAGAAGTAAAGCACGTGACGATGCTCGCGAAAGTTGTGCGAAAAAGGCAGAAAGTTTTTTTTGCGTGTTCGTCGAAACCTCCTTGGTCTGGCAGTAATGCATCGGACCTCCACTAAAGATTGTGTGGCTGGGGTCGGAGACCAAAAAACCAAAAGGAACCTCCCGGGTGAACACCGGTTAGTCAGCCTCGAGGATCTAGCGAAGAAGAGGGCCTAGCAAAGACGGGTGCAATTCAGATCGACGATATCAGCGGGAGGGATGCAAACGCGGTTACACTCCAAGGTCTCTGCCGTTGGGCTCACGTGACGATGCAGATGGGCCGCCACCGCTATCCCGGCAAGAGCGAGCATGGCAAACAACATATTCGCCATCTGCATGGCTCGCAAGGCGGTCGGCTCAAGGTCAACGGCTGGTGAAATAAAGATGGCTGTCACGATTAATAGGAGCACGACAACCAAGCCGAATCTTAGACTAGTCCTCACTGGGTGTGATTTTATCCTGTAGTTATAAAGCTCGCAAGAAAATCGAACTCAACATTCGGCGTAGTCTCTTTCATGATGTCGGTGGTCGCTTCGGGTTCATGTTCGCGGCCGAAATGCGAGTAATGGCATCTGCCTGACCAGCCGGCGGCGATCCTCTTCGCCGCCAAGATATCGCCAGCCGAGCAGCCAGCTAAATCCGCGGCGAACGATCGGAGCGATGAACCGATTTCGGCGCTCATAACCCTGGATCACTCTCATTGCTTCCTCTTCGCCGAGGAAACGATGTGAGGCAACGAAATGCTGCCAGCCGACCGTCACTTCTTCGCCGGGCTTCGCCTGAATGTTGCGGACCCAGTCGGAATCGGGGCCGAAACCGTTGGCCACCACGACCTCGGGACCATTCTTCCGATACTCGACGACTTCCAGGACGGTCTGCCGCCGCAAGCCCGTGCGGCGGCCGGTATGAGTCAATAGCAAGCAGCGGTGCCCGAGCAGCCATCCCAGCCGCCAGCGATACAGATATACCGGCGCCCGAAAAAGGTACCACAGAGCACTCTTTTTTCTGATGGATATCATGGCAGACTTCCACAAGTCTCGCATCTAACACGATCAGCGAGGGCAACGATCAGCGAGGGCTTATTTAGTTTCAATCCGAGGGCCGCCTGCCGTATCCGCTGAAACTTCACCTACCGGTTTGGATGTGTTCTCACCGGTATCTGACTCTCTGAGATCAGAAAGGGCAGGATCGGTCGCCTTACAGTGATTACCTGATGCACAGCGTAAATGCCCACGAGCAAAACAATCACTTTGAATCGCGTCGCTCGTTCTTTAATCCGCATGGCGCCATCTAAGTACCTAGGATGAAATTATGACGAATACGCCCGTTGATACCGATATCTTAATCGTGGGCGCAGGGCCGGTCGGCCTATTCCTCGCGAATGAATGCGCTCGTCGGAGTCTGCGATGGCGGCTCATCGAGGAGCGCGCATCCCAGTCCGAACATTCAAAAGCGCTCGCGATCTTTCCGCGCACTCTTGAAATCTTCGACATGGCGGGAGTGGCTGCTCCGTTTCTGGACGCAGCCAACCGTGTCACGTCGGTCGCAGTGATGACGCATGAGCGCACACTCGCCCACATGCATTTCACACCCAAGGAGACCCCGTATTCGTTCGTAGCTATGGTTCCCCAGGATGTAACCGAGAAACTCCTGGTCGAAGAATTACGACGCAAAGGCGGGTACGTTAAATACGGGACGAGGTTCCTATCGGCGATTCAACAGGGAGACAGCGTCAGCGCAACGCTCATCCGCCCCGATGGCTACGTCGCGTACTCTGCACATGACGGCGACCGCACCGCGGCATTGGAATCCGTGCGCTCCGTTCTACAGCGCCAAACACGATCGACACCACGGACGGAGCGAGCGGCCTGACGATCGCGGCGGAGACTCGGCCAAGTAACGACAGGGCGGAACGAGCTACGCCGCCCCAAACCGCACCGACACCAGCTTCGATATGCCGGGCTCCTGCATGGTCACGCCGTAAAGCACGGGTGCGATGCTCATGGTCTTCTTGCTGTGCGTGATCAGGATGAACTGTGTCTGCAGGCTCATCTCACGCACCAGTTCGGTAAAGCGCCCGATGTTGGCCTCGTCGAGCGGCGCGTCGACTTCGTCGAGAATGCAGAATGGGCTGGGCGTGTACTGGAAAATTCCGACCAGCAGGGAGAGCGCGGTGAGCGCCTTTTCGCCGCCCGAAAGCAGCAGCACGTTCTGCAGCTTCTTGCCCGGAGGCGATGCCACCACGTCAATGCCGCTTTCGGCGCTGTTTTCAATATCGGTAAGCCGCATGAAAGCGTCTCCCCCGCCGAAGAGCTTGCGGAACGTGGATCTGGAAGTTCGCGTTGATCTTGTGGAACGCCTCTTCGAATTTTTGCCGCGAGACTTGATCGATCTCTTTAATAGTGGCGGCGGTGTTTTCGATCGCGTCGATAAGATCTTTCCGTTGGGTTTGAAGGAACTGGTGGCGTTCGGACGTTTCCTTATACTCTTCGAGCGCCATCATATTGACGGGCCCCATGGCGTCCAGACGGGCTCGCATCTCGCGGTGAGCCTGATCCTCAGCCGCAAGTTCCTCGCCGGTGAGTGGAACAATCGTGGTATCCGCCAGCAGCACAGGCCGTTCAACGTTCAATTCGTTGAGGCATGTATCCGACAAGTGTTGCAGATCGGACTGGAGCTTGGCCGCCTGGGTAGCGAGTTCGGCGCGGCGGTCACGGGCGGAATCGAGCTGCTGGCGCGTCATCCGCAACATCTCCTCGATCTCAGTCAACCGTGCGCGGATCTGCTCCGACTCGAACTGCAGCAGGCCCTCGCGCGCTTCGCCGGCATTGCGTTCGGCTTCGAACTCCACAAGCTGCTCGGCTAGCTGCAGGTTCTCATTCTTGCGCCGCGCAATCTCCTCGGTCGCCGATTCCATTTGAGCATGT
Source organism: uncultured Acidobacteriaceae bacterium (assembly GCA_963709055.1). Lineage (GTDB taxonomy): Bacteria > Acidobacteriota > Terriglobia > Terriglobales > Acidobacteriaceae > Acidiflorens. The sequence goes on along the minus strand of CAVPUZ010000010.1, from coordinate 172,938 downwards.
AAGGCAGTCGTCCGCTCCCGCATCTCGGATACGACGACTTCGATGCGCTGGAGCAAAGTGGTCGCGGAGCGGTGCCGCTCTTCGAGCGTGGCCACGCGTGCAGCCCGCTGGGAACTGGTTTCAGCCGCGAGGTCGCGGCGGCTGCGCAAGGCCGCGAGTTGGTCCTGACCTGCAGCAAGCTGTGTCTCGAAACGCATGCGCGCCTCTTCAACGGCCGCCAGATCGGCCTGCCGCGCCGCCATGAAGCTGTCCTGCTCCTGCCGTTCCGCCGCCAGTCGCTGCAATTCGCGCCCGATGACATCGATACGCTCGCGCACGCGCGACATCTCGCCTTCCAACTGCTGCAGCAAATGGCCGGATGTCATCACTTGTTTTTCCGCTTCGCGCTTGTCTTCTTCGAGGCGGTCGAGCAGGGAAGTGTGCTCCCGAATCTCCCGTCCCAGGGTCAGCGCAGAGATTTCCTTCTCGCGCAGAGCCCGCTCCAGTTCTTCAAGCAGGTGAAGCACATCGCGCAACTCGCGCTTCATCGACAGCGGGCCTTCACTGCGTTGCTTTCCACCAGTGACGGTCACATTGTGGAAGCACTCGCCCGATTGCGAGAGGAAAAATGCATCCGGACTGGAAAGAGCGCAAGTCGCGTCCCACGGCCGCATCGGGCACGATGTAGCCGTTGCCCAGCTTGGGCAGAATCACTTCCAGCGATTTGCCGAATCCGTTGAGAACGCGAATCGATTTCTTGAGAGGAAGAACAGCGTCGCTCACGGGAGCATAGTGGCTGCTCTCATCGGCGAGGAAGGAAAACTTCGCCTGCGAGTCCTCGGGATGGACGCAGGAATGTTGCGCGTCCATCGACGTCGGAGCGCAGCAGGCGCAAGCCTTCGTCCGCCGCATCCCAGCTCTTGACCACGATGTAGTTCAGCTCATCGCGCAGGAAGTCTTCGACCACTCGTTCGTAGCGCGGATCCACTTCCAGAAAATCGGCCAGCACTCCGGCGGGAGCGTGTCCGCCTTGCAGCGCGCCCGATTGAAACAAGCGCCTCACCGACTCGGTCGAATACCCATGCTCGGCAATGACAGCTTCGAGCGATCCCTTTTTGCCGAGCGCAGTTGCATATTCGGAGCGGATGGAGTCGAGATGCTTCTTGGTATCGCTCTCCAGGGCACGCTTGCTCTCGACCAGAGCACGCAGATTCGCGATCTCAGCAGCCAAGCCGCTGGCACGTTGCGAAACGGTTTCGAACTCCAGGGCAAGCTGGCCACGTTGTCCGCCAAATGTCTCCGATTGCGCAGTAGCGGTTGCAATTTCCGCGCGCAGACGCTGGTCCTCGCGATCAATGCCCGCCAGCCGCTCTTGCGACTGCGTGAGCTGGTTGCGCAAGTTGGAGGCCTGGCCGACCGCCTCGAGTACGGACGCACGGCAAGACTCCTGTTCGTGTTCAAGAGTCGCTAGCTCCGTGGCCGCGTTGCTTGTTTCCTGCTGGCTGAGGGCTAGCTCCTGCTGCGCCAATGCCAGATCGGAAGCCGCGGAATTGAGCAGCTGACGATGCTCCGCCAGTTCTTCTTCCAGCGCCCGCAGCCGATGATTCGCTTGTGCCAATTCCGCTTCCGCAGACGTCATGCGGACAAACAGTTCCGCCGAGCGCTCATCGTTCGTGCGAATGCGCGCCTTCCCACGATCGCTTTCGATCGCGATCTGGTTAAGCCGGTCGCGATTCTGTCGCGCTTCGGTTTCGATCACGTAACCGCGCTGTGTGCGTTCGGAATGCTCGGCCTCGGACTGTTGCACGGCCTCGCCCAGCTCGCGAATCTCCTCGCCCAGCTGTTGAAGCTGCGCATCGAGCGACACGGCTGTCTGATCCATGTGCGTGAACTTGCTGGCCAGCACCACCCGCAGCTTGGCCCGCATCTCGTCGCGCAGACGGCCATAGCGCTCGGCTTTGCTGGCCTGGCGTTTCAGCGAGTTCATCTGGCGCGTGACCTCCTCAAAAATGTCATTCACGCGGTTCAGATTTTGCTTCGCCTCTTCGAGGCGCGCTTCGGCAAGGCGCTTCTTGGTTTTGAATTTCGTAATCCCGGCAGCCTCTTCAATAATGTTGCGGCGGTCGGTAGGACGGCTGCTTAAAATCTGCCCGATGCGTCCCTGTTCGATGAGCGCGTAGGATTCGGGGCCGAGGCCCGTGCCCATGAATAGTTCCTGAATGTCGCGCAGGCGGCAGAGCTTTCCATTCAGAAGGTACTCGCTGTCGCCGCTGCGGAATAGGCGGCGCGTGACCGCGATCTCGCCATCATGCATGGGCTGCTGGTTGAATTTGCGGCGCCGGATCTTCAGAACCACTTGCGGACCGGCCGCGGCAACTGCGCTCTGCGAAGGCTCCTCAGACGCTGCGTTTGCTACAGTCGTCCCCGCCGTATTATCTGCGGGCACCACACCTTCTACTTCTTCCGTTTTGCCGGGCTGCGCTTCCTCGACCGCCTGCTCGGTTTCAGCAGCCGCATGCGCGCGCAGTTCGGCCTCGTCCCAATCTTCGTCGGCGAGGTCGTCGTGAATCTCGATCTGCGTGGGAGCGTTGGAGTCGGCCCCGTTATAAATTTCGGGATCGATCAGAGTCAGCGACACTTCCGCCATGCCAGTGGGATTGCGGTCGCGCGTTCCGGCGAAGATTACGTCTTCCATGCGCGAGCCGCGCAGCGTCTTAGCCGATTGCTCGCCGAGCACCCAGGAGATCGCGTCGGCAATGTTCGACTTTCCGCAGCCGTTCGGGCCAATGATAGCGGCGATGCCTTCACCGTGGAACTTCAGTTCGGTGCGGTCACAGAACGATTTGAATCCCAGAATTTGCAGCTTCTTCAGTTTGAGCAAGGGTCACTCCTTAATGCCTTAAGCCATGCGTAAAGCCAAATACCTGACGACCCAACGTTGTGATGACTTGTTTTGACGCCGATACGTGGACGCTGATCAAAAAAATCTGGCGTCGCCATTTGCCCTCTTCATACCTCATGGGCGTAAATCTTCCGCCCATATAGCTGCTGGCTGGGTGTGTTGCAAATCGCTGGGAAGTCTTCCGGGAGTGAGTGTCGAGGTTAACTCCCGAGGTTCCTCCTGCTCGCATGCCGGGAAGCTGCCTCTAAAAACCGAAAGTGCCACCCAGGCGTTTGACCAACTCTAACGGTGAATGAGGGGATGGGTCAAGTAATAAAACACCACATATTGGGGTACGCATCCGTCTACCGCCTTTAGTTGCACCCACACTGCAGCTAGTGTGCATAAATTGGAGATTGGGCAAGAGAATTAACCGCGAGGTGGGAGACCGCCAGAGCTAGAAATACTCTAGCGCGGGCGGGAAGGAGATTCAAGGGCAACTAGCCTGGGCGAGGTCATTATCACGCTCTGCAGCCACGAGGCTTGCCGGTCTCTACTTCTTGCGCTCGACCAGGTAATGGGCCAGCGCTTTCAGCGTGCTCGCGCGTTCACCGAACTTATCAAGCTGCGCACACGCCTGCTTGACCAGAGCGTCGGCCTTGCGGAGCGATTCCTCGATTCCAAATAACCCGGGATAGGTTGCTTTCTCCGCAGCCATGTCCTTGCCGGCGGTTTTGCCGAGTTGCTCGGAGGTTTGGGTCACATCGAGAACGTCGTCTACGATTTGAAACGCCAGGCCGATGGACTGACCGTAGATGCGCACGCGGTCAACATCCTCGGCATTGGCGCCGGCGTATATTGCACCGCTGACCACGCTAGCCGTGATGAGCGCTGCGGTCTTGGAGCGGTGAATATATTCGAGCGTAGCCAGATCGGGCTTCTTGTGTTCGGCTTCGAGGTCCACGACCTGGCCGCCAATCATGCCATCGACTGTGCCCGTGGCATGCGCGATCTCGCGGATGATGGCGACCCGCGCCTCGGCTGGGCAGTTAATTTGTGCAAGCACTTCGTAGGCCTGCGTCTGCAGAGCATCGCCCGCGAGGATGGCCGTCGCTTCTCCGAATGCTTTGTGGCAGGTTGGACGGCCGCGGCGCAGGTCGTCATTATCGAGCGCAGGCAGGTCGTCGTGGATGAGCGAATAGGTATGGAGCATTTCGAGCGCCGCGCCGAGTTGTTCGATTCCAGGGGGCAGCGCTCCGGCACGCAGAGCCGCTTCGGCCGGAGCGGGAGCGCCCGCCGCCACGTCCGTCTTCGACATGCCGCCAATCATCCTCCCGGCTTCCAGGCAGAGAATCGGCCGCAGGCGCTTGCCGCCAGCGAACACGCTATGGCGCATCGCTTGATGGATCGAGGTCGGATGCTGAGTCGCTGGCGGGAGAAGCTCTTCGAGAGCGGCGTCGGCGGCCTCTCGTCCCTGGTCTAGAGTCTGTTTCAGCATCGCAGGGCAGTATAACAATGCAGTCCCACAATCGTGCGGAGAAATGAAAAAGGACGCCCGCAGGCGTCCTGTTGGCCGAGTGAGTTGATCAGGCCGCGGCTGCGCGATGTGCGCCCCCGCGCAATACCGAACTCACGACTTGGTCGTCGCGCGGCTCACATACGTCCGTTGCCCCTTGATTCATTGCCTCCGTCCATAGGTCGTCATCCGCCAAGCGGTGCGTGGCCACGATGCGGAGAGACGGGAACTCTTTGTGCAGGCGTCCGATTTCGTCGGAGCGTGAGCTTTCCAGGTCCAGAACCAGGACGTCGGCATGGTGCCAGGAGACAGCCGAGCGGATTTCTTCGTGCTTGCTTACCCGGTTTACCGGACCAAAATGTTGTGAGAGGCTGACCGCCAGCGTTTGCGCAGTTTTGGGGTCATTGTGATAGATAACCAGGCTGAGTGGTTCCATAAATCCCCCTTTTGAACTCACCGCCGTAGCGGTGGGCCTTTGGCTGCGACAGCATGCTGCTACCACAGGCGTTTCAATTCCGAGCGTGAACAGCGTTATTTGTGCAACGCCTTCTCGGTCGGGGGCTCGAACGGTTCAGTTTGGAGCTTTCCGTTCTGCTTTAACAGAATCTCGACTTTTCCTTCCGCTTCCTCCAGTTGTTTGCGGCAAGTCGCGGAAAGCTGCATGCCTTCTTCGAAGAGCGTCAGAGATTTCTCCAGGGGAACCTCCCCCTTTTCCAGTTCCAGGACAATCTTCTCCAGGCGCTCGAGGCATTCTTCAAACTTCACCAATCCATTTGCTCCTGCCTATATTGTAATGCCGTTTCAGGGATAAAATGTCCAGCAAAATCGGGGTCGGCTTTGTAATTTCTTGGGCAGTGCTTTCCCGAAAATAAAACTCTGTCTTTCTGGCTGTGGAGAAATTCAGCAAATCGAGTTGCGAAATTAAACGGAGGTCGCCCGGTTCGAGCCCAGCGCCTCCAAAACATCTACCGCCGAGGTATAACGGCTCAGAGGGGCGCTGATCTGCGCTCCTTGCACTCGATCCCGCACCGCCCGCAGCATCTCCCGTGCGATCGCCACGCCTTCCTCGCGCGCCGCCTGGGGTGTCGTAGCCTTGGTCATGCGGTTCAGGATTTCGTCGGGCACTGAAACGCGCAGCTCGTTCTTCATAAACTCCGCATTGCGCGCGCTAACCAGCGGCCAGATTCCGGCGATCACTGGAATGCGGCAGTGCTCGATTCGCTTCAAGAAGCTCTCTAACAGTCGCAGGTCAAATACCGGCTGCGTAACCACATATTCAGCTCCGGCCTGCACCTTGTATTCGAAGCGTTTGATCTCCTCATCCAAGGTTGGCAGACCCGGATTCGCTCCCACGCCGATCACGAATCCGGTTCCAACGCCGATCGGGTTGCCTCCCAAGTCCAAGCCCCGGTTCAGGTTGCGGACAATGTTCACGAGTCCGATGGAATCGACGTCAAACACTGCCGTAGCGTCTGGATAGTTCCCCATCTTCGGCGGATCGCCGGTGATGCAAATCAGGTTACGAATTCCAGTGGCCGCCGCTCCCAGAAGGTCTGACTGGATGCTCAAGACGTTCCGGTCGCGGCAGGTGTAGTGCAAAATCGCCTCGATGCCAACCGTCTGTTGCATCAACAGCGAAAGAGCCTGGTTGCTCATGCGGGCGGAGGCGCGCGGGCTGTCCGGGATGTTCACCGCGTCCACGCCCACCGACTTGACGAACTTTGCGCCCTCGATCTCTTTCGTTATGTCGATTCCCTTGGGCGGCACAATCTCGACCATGGTTACGAACGCACCGGCCGCGATCTTGGCGCCCAGCCGCGAGCGCTCCGCCATCGGAATACTGGCGGGAGCCGAAGGTGCGGCCGCGGAATGAACCACTTCGGATACAGCGGTCAGCCCGCGCGCTCCCTGCGCCCGCAACGACGATTTCATGGCGCGGATATGATCGGGCGTGGTGCCGCAGCATCCGCCTACCAATTGGACTCCCGCAGTCACGAATTTGCGGGTATAGCTCGCCATGTATTCCGGCGAGCAAAGATAGATATTCCGGCCTTCCACCGAGCGGGGCATGCCGGCATTCGGCTGGGCGGCCAGGGGCAGGGAAGTCACGGCCCGCACGCGTTCGATGGCATCCAGCATGGCCACCGGTCCCACGCTGCAGTTGATGCCTGCGACGTCGATATTCCATTCCGCCAGGCGCGCGCCAAACGCCTCGGGGTCCGAACCATCCAGGCAGTTGCCGTCCTCGTCGATCGTTACCTGGGCGACGATAGGAATCTTCGGATCAACGTCACGGCAGGCGAGCACCGCCTGATGCAACTCGTCCAGATAGCCGAAGGTTTCAAGCATCAGCAGATCGACGCCGCCCTCGACCAGGGCCTCGATCTGCTCACGAAACGAAGCGCGCGTCTCTTCGAACGAAGTCTTGCCCAGGGGCTCGATGCGAATCCCCAAAGGACCGATCGAGCCTGCCACCCAGGCATCGAAACTCTTCGCAGCTTCGCGAGCCAGTCCGACACCGGCGATATTGATGTCCCTTACGCGGTCCGCCAGAGTATGGCGCGCCAGACGAAAGCTGTTGGCACCGAAAGTGTTGGTTTCGATGATCTCGGCTCCAGCATGTAAATACTCCTGGTGAACGCCCCGAATCAGCTCGGGTTGTGAAACGTTCAGTTCGTCGTAACAGCGGTTGATAAAGACGCCCTTCGCATAGAGAAGCGTCCCCATGGCCCCGTCACAGAGCATGGGTGCGCGCCGCAGCCGTTCCTTGAAGTCTTGTGGCATCCTCATGAGGATACAGGAAGGCGGCAGGATATGGCATCTGCGCGGCTCACGTCGCCTTACTATGGTCAGTCACCATCGTATGGCCCGGTCTTTTCCGCTTTTCCGCAGCGCCACCGAGTGCGACAATTTCACCTTTGTTATAATCCCTGTTCTCGCATCCAAGAGATTATCCGACACAAGGTTGGGTCCCAGGTTTGAGAAAGCTCCTGATTCGCCTATTTTTCCTTCTGCCTATTATCTTGCTATTGGCAGGCTGTGGAGGCAGTTCGTCCGCCGGCGGCAGCCAAGACCAGCGGCCTCCCCTACCGGGCATTCCTGTCCAACTTCGTCGGCGGCGGCGTTTACATCGTCAACGCAGATTTTGATGAGTATCCGCTCGGCTTGCCACCCATTGCCGCGGGCAATACTCCGGGAATGATGGTTGTGACCCCGAACCGGGCTGTAACCCTTGTTTACAGCGGGAATGATCTCCCCTCTTCGGACAACCAGTTCAGCATCATTAACAACCACTCGGAATCCAGTGCCGGGCATGCGACCTTGCCCGGAAACACCGATAGCTTCGTTGTCTCCCCGGACAGTTCGACCGCATATGTGGCCGTACCAACAGCCCCTGTGGTTGGCCAGTCGCCGGGAGTCATTGAAGTCATCAGCATCAATGGCGGAGGGCTTTTGGGTGAGATCGACATTCCATCGGTCCATTATCTGGCGATCAACAACAGCGGCAACCGGATTCTGGCGTTCAGTTCAAATTCCGATTCGGTTGCCGTGGTGACGCCATCCAACCTGGGAACACAGAATCCGCTTGTCACTTATGTCGGTGGATTTGACCGCCCTGTTCAGGCCTTCTTCAGCAGCGACGATACGACTGCATACGTCGTCAATTGCGGCGCCGAATGCGGCGGAGTTCAGGCTAGCATTCAGCAACTCGACATGACGACCGGCACGCTTGGCTCCTATGGCGCGGTCTGTGCCACTGACCCGTCCCAGGGCAAGCAGTGCGCCGCCACCGTGGCCTTATTGAGCGGCTCGACCATGTATCTTGCCGGGACTCCCTACACCGCCGGGCCCGCCGGCGCCCCTTCGTTCAATTGCAAGGGCGCTCAAGGCGAGACGCTCACCTGCGGAATGCTTACGATCTTTGATCTGAACAGCATGACCGTGACTAATGCGACGCCCATCGCCATTACCGATGGCTATCACAATCGCATCGCCATAGGGTACAACCAGCAGCTCTTCATCGGCGCCAAAACATGCACCGAAATCGTTCCTCCTCAGCCTCCGCCGCCAGGCGCTGAAGTTCGCGGCTGCCTTTCCATCTACAACACGCTGAACGTCGCCGTGGGAGCCGTTGCACCCGGCGCCGTTTTCATTCCTCCCGCGAACGGAGACGTCACCGGCATCCAGCCCATTTCCCAGCGCACAGTTGTCTATGTGGTCCAGGGAGGATCGCTGAGCATCTACGATGCCTATTTTGATGCCCTGGAATACAACCCCAACGATCCCTTCAATCCGGGCCAGATCTTTGGCCTGGTCGGCTATTTCTACGACGTCAAGACAGTAGATTTCTGATTCTTACTTCGGCGCCAGCGTCATCTCATGTGCGCGGTGTTTCTCGACCGCTGCCGCCGAAAACGGAAACACGAACGTCGAGCCGCGATACCACGCTGTCCACTGGTCCATATAGTGCGGGCTGAGAAAGACTCCGCTTTCCCCCGTCACCAGGTTCAGCGTGCTCTCGTCAAAGTTGGCGAAGTTCCAGGTCGCGCGCTCGGACGGCCCAAATTTGCGTCCCACGGCCTTAACCGTGTAGTTGTCTCCGCTCAGCGGATGCCGTCCCGGACCCGTGAACCGTCCGATCAGCGGCAACTGGCTCAGCACCGGATGCTCGATCTCCACCGGATAATTCTCGCCCCACTTCCATTGCGCGAGGTCGGAAGGAACTCCCGGCTGCTTTAAAGCATTCTCCATGGCAGCCGTTAACAGGGCGCCGTAATCGGAGTAGCCCTGCGGCAGCCAGCGTGCCGGCTGCTTGCTGAGCACATTTTCAAGCCACACCGTCGACATGCCCCAGCGGTAGCTCTTCCAACTCAGCGCGCCAGTCTCTTTCGTGTTGACCGTATTCGGCGGTGCGCCATTCATCGGGCCTTTCGCGGAACTTCCGGCGCCGGACCCAGTTTCGGCTCGAGCAGCAGCCGTACCAGTTCCTGACGCGCTTTGGTCTCGATGGTCGGCGCAGGCGAGTCGGCCGACATCCGTCCATCCCAGTCGCGCAGAATGTCGGCAGCCCGCTTTGCCCGTGGCGAAAGCTTCGGAGCGTGATCGAGTGCGTACACGAACTTGTCGGCGCAGAAGCGGTCAAACGTCGACGATACGTCCATCTCGAGCGCCAGCATATCCGCCGGCGAAAACTTCTTCCCCGATTCCAGCACCCGGTAAATGCGATCCGTCCGCCACGGCGCGTCCCACTCGGTGCTGATCGAATACTTATAGCCGTCTGGCGCGATGCGTCCGTTGGCCGTCGCCAGAATTCCCGTCGGCGGATCATACACATGCGGCATCTCGTCAAAGGGAATAAATCCCGTCCACTCGTGCGCGTCGTCGCTGCCGTTCACCGGCAGGCTGCCATCGCCCGCGGCCCGGATCGGCACCTGCCCGGTCGCCTGATAGCCAATATTTCCGTCTACGTCGGCGTACATCACGTTCTGTCCGGGCGCGAGAAACATCGAGAACGCTTTGCGGAACTCGTCCCAGTTTTGCGCCGAGTCCACATCGAACAGCGTCAGTCCCATGCCGTCATAAAGCGTCCAGCGCAGCGCGATCTTGCGCGTCTCGCCCGGAATCAGGTCCGTGATGATCGGCCCATGCCGCGTCGTCATCACATCCAGCGTCACATCCGGCTTGCCTTTGACGTGAATGATTTCCTGCCGATGCTGCGGCTCGACCCAGCCCTTGGGAGTCTTGTATTGTCCCTGGGCATTGAACTCTTCGATGAAATCGTCTTCGACGGTCGGACCAACATTCGTGAATCCCCAGCCGATGCGCTGGTTATGGCCCACCACGACGAAAGGAACGCCCGGCAGCGTAACCCCGGCAACGTCGAAGCTCCCGCTTTTGAGATGCGCCTCAAACCACAGGTTCGGCATCTCGTGGTCAAGATGCATATCGTTCGAGAGCAACGGCTTTCCTGTCGTTGTGTGCTGGCCAGACACCACCCAGTTGTTCGACCCGGGCCGGAAAGCATCGGCGTCTTGTGGCACGTTGTCCCAGAAATTACCGGCGTAAACAGAAAGGCTTTGGGTATAAACAGAAAGCCTTTTGGCGTAAACAGAAAGGCTTTGAAGGGGCGCGGCTTCAGCCGCGCCGTTGAGGCCTCGCAACGAATGTGGGCTTTACAGTTTGCCGAAAAACTCTGGAATCTGGCACGAACGGGAAGGGCACGAGTTCCACTCGTGCCGTAAATCGCGCCCTATCGATAGCGGCTTCCAGCCGCTGGGGGAATCTCGACCCGAAAAAACACTTTTTCAGCAAACTGTATACCCCCTGAGGCCCGTCCTCTGCGGGCAGCGCCGAAGTGATCTTGGTCGCTCCGCCCCGCGGTTCTATTTCCTCCTCGTCATCGTCATCGTCGTCCCCATCAACCGCCGGCTCCTGATCCATGCCGCGCCGCACCTCCGTCGGAGGACGATCGCGCCACGAAGAATTCACATATAGATCAGCGGTGAGTTCCGGTCCGATCTTGGCCAGCACTTTCTCCCGCGTCAGTGCCCGCGCATAGCTGTAGTGATTCAGATCCTCCACCATGCGCGCTCCGACCAGAAGGGAATCGGTCACCGTCCAGGGACGCGGCTGGTACTTCAACAGCCAGAATTCAAGCGGCAGATGATCGCGATGCGATTCGATGAACGCATTCACGCCCCGCGTGTACGCGTCAAAATAAGCGCGGTCGCGCGCGGAAATGTTTTTCACGGCGGCTTCGGCCACGACGCGCAGGCCCAGAATCCGCTGCTCGCGATCCATTTTCAATGTGTCTTCGCCGATGATTTCGGAGAGTTCGCCCTCGGCCGCGCGCCGCATGATGTCCATCTGCCATAGCCGGTCCTGCGCCGTGACATAGCCCTGCGCAAAGAACAAATCTTCGAGCGTGGACGCCTCGATCGTCGGCACTCCCTGCTCATCGCGCACCACCCGCACCTTCGCGGAAAGCCCGGGCGCAACAATCGTCCCATCCACTTGTGGCAGCGCCGAGTGCGCAACCCACCATCCCCATGCCGCCGCCCCTAGAACAGTGAGCAGCAACAGCAGGAACACGAAGAAAACGATCCGGCCCAGCCAATTTTTGGAGCGGACCTCAGGGAGCGACGCAGTGACCGACATTGTTTTCTGATTGTAGGGGCACGCTGGAACCGGTGACAACCGCACGACGCGATGCATGCGATTCGAGTTACGCCGGGTGCCCCAGGCCTCGCGCTTTTCGAGACCTGGGATTCCACTGCCGCACGAACATCAGGATTTTTCTGAAAGCCAAGGAAGGGCCGACGGTCACTAGTCTGGGTACTGGCTACTGGCAACTGGCTACTGGCTACTGAGTACCGGGTACTGATTTTTCATCACACTCAGCCGGTGAGCATCCTCACAGACACCCACCCCGCGCATGCGCGAAAATAGCGGTCTGAATTGGGGCAGCGAGAAGTGTGCCGGTCCATCAGGACGGCACCTCGAAGCTGCCCCAAAACCATTTTCAGCGCTTTTTGACAACCTAACTCCTTATTCCGGAATACTTTACGTGTAAGTCGTTATTATTGAATATTTTACGTGAAAATCATAGGGGGGGGGAGGGGGTAGGAAAATCGGCCTCAATGTCTCCTAAGCTAAACATGCGGAAGGGGATAAGCGATTTTATCGAGGCTGGTAATTCCGCGCTGCAGAAGAGCAAGTCGGTTGGCGCACCTGCGCTCCGCCCAGTATCATGTTGGCGACCACTCGGCGTGCAGTATCATCTTGAGTGTTCGCGCCGCCCAACATGCTACAGAAGCGCATCGACGATCAGCCCAGCATCTCGCGCGAGAGCATCCGCGAAGCCGAGGCGATTTTCCTGCAGCATCTTCGCCGCGTAGGCTTGAAGCAGACGGAGCAGCGCAACACAATTCTGCGCACGTTTCTCGAAACGCGCGAGCATCTTTCCACCGACGAACTGCACCGCCTGGTAAAAAAGAAAGACGCAGGCATTGGCTTCACCACCGTCTACCGGACGCTGAAGCTTTTAGCCGGTTGTGGACTCGCCAGTGAAGTCGCTTTTCATGACGGCATCGCGCGCTTCGAGCACCAGTACAACCGCCGCAGCCATCACCACATGGTGTGCACGGAATGCGGCGCGTCAGTAGAATTTTTCTCCCCCGAGGTCGGAGAGATCGAGCAGGAGATCGGCCGCAAGCACCATTACCTCACCACTCGTCATACGTTCCAGATTTACGGTGTTTGTCAGGATTGCAGAAAAGACGACAGCCGAAAAGACGATGGCAGAAAAGATGACGGCCGAAAGGCCGACATCCGGAGAGCCGACTCCCGAAGCGAAGATCTGCGGCACGAAGATTTACGTAAAGAAAATAATTTGCGCAAAGATGATTTGGGCAAAGAAGATTCCAGCAGAGACGACTCCCGAAAGAAGAACAATGGACGGCGAATTGTCTAGTGCCCCGAGTCCGCCCGAAGCTTTCTTTGACGTGTCCGCACTGCGAGACAGCCATGCCAGCCAGCGCCGCCTTCTGTCCCGCCTGTGGACGATCGATGAAGTCGCTCCCTCCAGGCGATCGCGGCATCGCTGTCCTCGCTTATCTCACATTCGTTCCGGCCGCGGTATTGTTGTTCCTCCCGGAATTTCGCAGCCATCGCTTCGTCCGCTTTCATGCCTGGCAAAGCGTCATGATCTGGGGAGCGTTCGTTGTTCTGACGATCGTCGGGCTGATCCTGTCGAATGTGGCCGCAGCCATGGTCTTTCTGCTGTTCGGCATTCTGGCTTCACTGGCGATTCTCTTCCTCTGGATCGTCCTCTCGATCAAAGCATGGCAAGGCGAGCGCTTCGAACTGCCGCTAATCGGTCCACTGGCCGCGCGCATGCGGTAGCGCAGCGCGGAAATCCCCCATAGCATCTGTCGCTGATCGGTAATGTGGAGCCGCAATCTTTGTGAAGAGAAACGAGCGAGAGACGCGGGCGTTAGAAGAGGGCGTAGAGACGCGGCTTGCCGCGTCTCCCTAGTCAGTTCTCCTCCCGCAGCCGCATGTTTCCCGTGCGCAGATAGCGGTTGTGCCAGCCCAGCGATTCCGTCAGCAGGTGTGGCGTATGTTTGCCATACGATAGCCTCTCTGCCCGGTTCAGGTAATCGAGCAGCAGCGGTTTGTACTCTGGACTCGAACACTTCTCGATGATCAGGTGCGCGCGCTGGCGCGGCGAAAGGCCGCGCAGATCGGCCAATCCCTGCTCGGTGACCACGACCTGCACATCATGCTCGGTGTGATCGACGTGCGACACCATCGGCACAATCGTCGAGATAGTGCTCTTCTGCGCAGTCGAAGGCGCCATGAAAATCGACAGGTATCCATTGCGCGCAAAGTCGCCGGAACCGCCGATGCCGTTCTGGATGCGCGATCCCATCACGTGCGTCGAATTGACATTGCCATAGATGTCGGCCTCGATCATGGCATTCATGGCAATCACGCCGAGGCGGCGAATGATCTCCGGATGGTTCGAGATCTCCTGCGGGCGCATTATGATGCGTTCGCGATAGCTGGCCATATCGGCGTTCACTTCGGTCATTCCATCCGGACTGAGCGAGAATGCCGTGGCCGAAGCGCACGTCATCTTGCCCGACTTCAGCAGACGAATCATGCCGTCCTGAATAACTTCGGTATACGAAGTCAGGTTTTCAAACGGACCTTCCTCCAGGCCGAACAGAACGGCGTTCGCAATGTTGCCGACGCCGGACTGCAGCGGCAGCAGATTCTCGGGCATGCGGCCCTTCTTTACTTCCCAGCTGAGGAATTCCAGGATGTGGCCGGCGATTTGCTTCGAAGCTTTGTCGGGCGCTTTGAACGCGCTATTGCGGTCAGGCGCATCCGTCAGCACAATGGCAACGACCTTCTCGGGCGGAAGTTCCAGGTAAGGCGTGCCGATGCGCTGGCCCGTGCTCACCAGTGGAATCGGGCCGCGATTGGGCGGAGGTTTCAGACCATAGTAGATGTCGTGCATGCCCTCGAGCGCAGCCGGTTGCCACGAGTTGACCTCAAGGATTACCCGCTCCGCCTGATCGATCCAGGTCTTGTTGTTGCCGATCGACGAACTGGGAATAAGCCGTCCATCCTCCAACACCGCGGTGACTTCGATGAGCGCGACGTCCATCTTGCCCAGAAATCCATACTCCACAAACTGCGCAACATGGCTGAGGTGAATATCCATGTATTCCATTTCGCCGGCATTGATGCGCTTGCGGGTTTCGGGATCGGATTGATACGGGAGTCGCAGATGAATGCCTCCCGCCATCGCCAAGCGCTCCATCCAGTTCCGGGCCGGTGGATGCGCCGGTGAAGACGCTGACTTGAAACTTCTCGCCGCGAAAATTCGCATCGGCGATCCGGCGCGCCAGCTCCATTGGCACTGCCTTGGGATAGCCGGAACCGGTGAAGCCGCTCATTCCGATTTGATCGCCGGAATGAATCAGCGCCGCAGCCTCGTCGGCGCTCATGATCTTCTGCGCCAGGCCGGAATTCAATACACGCGTGGTGGATGTTGGTTGGAGAGCAATCGTCATCGAAGAAACCTTTCTAATAGCACTAAACGCTTCACGATACGATAGCGTTGCCGCTTCACAACCGTCTGTGAGCGCCGTCACGAAACAAGAGTTGTCAAAGCATGTAGCGCCTGCCAAGATGCCCCAGAAAGTACGCTTCACCGCGGAGGCACAGAGGCACGGAGAAAGGCGTAAACCTTGGGAAAACAGAAGCGAAAGGGTTCCGAGCATTTGGGTTTCTCCGTGCCTCTTGTGTCTCCGTGGTGGTGAAGAATTGGCAGGGCAAAACCAATCTCAAGAGCCGGTTAGACATTCTTGTCCTCATCGTTCAAAATAACTGTTTCACTTTTACCCAGGAGATCTCATTGAGCAAGCTACAGCGCGTGAAGATCAGCGCTCTCGGTGTCTACGTTCCGCCTCGCCTTCTTACGAACGCCGACCTCGAGAAGATGGTCGACACCAACGACGAATGGATCATGAGCCGAGTCGGCATCAAGGAACGGCACATTGTGGACAAAGGCGTTGCGACCAGCGATCTTGCAGCCGAGGCTGCCAGACGCGCGCTCGCACATCGTGGGATCGAGGCGAGCGACCTCGATGCCATCATCGTCGCCACCGTCACGCCCGACATGATGTTTCCGGCTACCGCCTGTCTCGTGCAGGACAAGATCGGCGCAAGCAAGGTCTGGGGTTTCGATCTGCAGGCGGGATGCGCGCAGTTTGTCTACGCCCTGCAAGTCGGCGCACAATTCGTCCAGACCGGAGCGCATAAAAAAGTGATGGTGATTGGCGCGGACGTGATGTCGTCGATCATCGATTACACCGATCGCGCAACCTGTGTGCTCTTCGGCGATGGCGCGGGAGCGGTAATACTGGAAGCTGCAGATGGGGACGATTCTCCTGGTTTGATCGATTTTATGCACGAAGTGGACGGTTCGGGCGGTTGCTCGCTTTACATGCCTGGTGGAGGAAGCCTCAACCCTTCTTCCCATGAAACCGTGGACAAGAAGATGCACTACGTTCATCAGGATGGAGCCGCAGTCTTCAAGTTCGCGGTGCGCAAGATGTCCGAGGCATGCGTTGACATCCTGAAGCGTAACGGCCTTACGGGAAACGACATTGACCTGATGATTCCGCATCAGGCCAATCTGCGCATCATCAAAGCGACTGCCGATCGGCTGAAGCTGCCGCCGGAGAAGGTGATCATCAACATCGGCCGTTACGGCAACACGACCGGAGCAACCATTCCTCTTGCAATGCATACCGCAATCGAAGAAGGCAAGCTCAAGAAGGGAAGTCTTGTGCTGCTTGCGGCGGTGGGTGCTGGATTTACGGTTGGAACCACGCTGCTGCGCTGGGCGTATTAAAGCAGGTCTCAGGTCTTCGGTCTCAGGAAAATCAAAGCCGCGCGCTCTCAAGCGAGTCTTAGTTTTCCGGTTGTCGACCACGCGACTGCATAAGCCAGGTTCAACGGCAAAGCCCACGGCAGACCTACGGGCGATCGTGACAGGCGCCGACTGATGCTTCTCAAGGAATAGAAGCGCCGATTGGCGTACTGGTATCCAGCCAGTAGTTCCGCCGGGCTCATCTGTTTGGGCTGGAAGACCACGTCGGCGCGGCCGTTGTACTTGCTCCAATCGCGCGTCAGGATGCGGCCCTCCGCTTCGAGACGTTCATACAAGCGCGTTCCCGGAAACGGGGTCAGAATGTTGAAGGTCGCGTTCTGTACTCCGGCCGCCTCGAGGAAGTCGAGCGTTTCCCTGAAAATTGCCCGCTCGTCATCGTCAAAACCGAAGACAATGCCCGCCTGCACCGCTATGCCGTGGGCATGGATTCGCGCAATCGCGCTCGCGTAGTCGGATACGCGATTGAAGCGCTTCTGCACTTGATTCAAGCTGCCTTGCGAGACGGACTCCAGTCCGATGAACAGTTGCTTGCAGCCGCTGCGCGCAGCCAATTCCAGGAACTCGTCGTCCTGACCCGCGTGAATGCTTGCCTGGCTGCTCCACCACTTGCGATGGGGAGCGAGCGCTTTGAACAGAGTCTTGGCATAGTCCATATCGCTCGCAATGTTGTCGTCCCAGAGGATGATGACCTTGCCGGGAAACGAGGCATACTCGCGCGCGACGACATCCACGGGGCGCTGGCGGACCTGACTCTGATACATGACTGCCAGAGTGCAGAAATCGCAACGGTACGGGCAGCCGCGCGTGGCAAAGAGAACGCCTCCGGTGTGATCCCGGCGATGAAACAGGTCCTTACGTGCCATCGGAGCATCCTCCAGCGTTGGCGCCTCGGCGGAACAGTACCGATGGAGATGATGGCCCGCTTCGAAGTCGCGCAAGAACCGGGGCCAGTCAGATTCAGCCTCGCCGATGAAAATTACATCCGCGTGCGCCTGCGCTTCCTCCGGCATGAGCGTGACATGTGGTCCGCCTAATACCACCGGAATTCCACGCTGGCGGAAGCGGTCTGCCATGGCATAGACGTGAGGCGCACTCGGAGTATGAAAAGTAATCGCGACCAGATCGGGTTGCGCTCGCAAATCGACTGGCTGCACGGCCTCATCGACATGGGACACTGTCCAATGCGAGGGAACGAAGGCGGCCAGATACGGCATGGTGATCTGCTGAAAGTTCAGGACACGGGAGCGCCTTACTTTCTGGATCTCGGGTGAGGAGGCGGTGATCAGAAGCAGGGCTGGCATCGATAGATTGGGCCACAACTCACTTGACTGGTCTCTTGTCCAAGTCTCATGTGTCGGGTCTCTCAGGAGATTTTTGTGATGGGGCTTGAAAACGAAAGGCTAACCGCGCGCCCTTTTCCGCTTGCTTTGGCAGCATACATGGCCTGGTCGGCCACCTGTAAAGCTTCCAATATTGATTTGGGAGCTTGCTCGAAGGTTGCGTGTCCGAGGCTCGCAGTGATCGGGAAGCCGGCGTTCAGCATTCGGCTCGCAATCTTTGCGGAGAGATGTTGGCACAACTCCGCGCAATTGGAATCCCGGGTGACGGGCATAAGGATGGCGAATTCGTCTCCCCCGAGGCGTGCGACCGAATCGGACTGGCGGGTATTCTCCCTCAAGACATCGGCGAGCAACTGCAACGCCAGATCGCCGGCATGGTGTCCTCTGGAATCATTCAATTTCTTGAACCCATCGAGATCGATCATCGCCAGCGAGAAAATCTCCCCGTAGCGCCGCTGCCGGGCAAGCTCCATTTCGCCGATCGACTCAAAGCTGCGCCGGTTGTGCAGTTTGGTGAGCGGATCGGTCGTCGCCAGCCCCAGCGTTTCCAGATAGTGTTTGCGGGTTGCCCTCGCCAGAACAACCACCAGCGATAGTCCCGCAATCGCGATAAGCCCATCGATGAACGTGGCCGTGAGGGAAGCGTGATTCGAGAGAAGTGAGACGATTTCGCAGAATACCGCCAGAGCAAGTCCAAAAAAAACCTTGCGCATTCGTTCAGAATGAAGGGCAATCGCCGTCAATGGAAACACGTAAAGAATACGGACACGAATGTCGACGGCGCTTTCTATATCGAGCCAGTAAATTCCACAAATTAAAACGAGGCTGGCAATGAAGACGCCTCGTTCTCCCAACCTGCCTGGAATCGCTAGACGGCGTATGGATGAGCGTGCCATCGAAGTGCGCTCCTCAGAACCAGCACACGGGGCCGTGCATGAACTTAGTTTAGGTCCAGACTTACTCTGCCGCCATAGCTCCCACCAGCGATTCGAAAATTTTGTACGCCGTCTACGCCGCCCAGTTCCGGCTCGGCGGCGCGCTCGGGATGGGGCATCATTCCGAGGACGTTGCGGCCGGGGCTGCAGATGCCGGCGATGTTTTCGAGCGATCCGTTGGGATTCGCTTCTTCGGTGATCTCTCCCTGCGCGTTCGCGTAACGGAAGACGATCCGATCATCGCGTTTCAGTTCGGCCAAGGTCGCTTCATCGCAAAAATAATTGCCTTCCATGTGTCCGATGGGGATGGTCAGGACCTCGCCTTTGCTGCAGGCATTGGTGAACGGCGTCTGATTATTGTCCACTCGCACGTGCACCGGCTTGCAGACATATTTCAGACCGATGTTGCGCATGAGCGCTCCGGGCAGCAGGCCCGCCTCGCACAAAATCTGAAAGCCATTGCAGATGCCGAGCACCAGGCCGCCCGCATCAGCAAATTTGCGCACGGACTGCATGACCGGAGAGAACTTGGCAATGGCTCCGGTGCGCAGGTAGTCGCCGTAGGCGAAGCCTCCCGGGACGATGATGGCGTCGCAGTTCTGCAGATCCTCGGAATCGTGCCAGAGAAACGTCACGGGCTGCCGGGCGACTTGCTGGATCGTCCAGAAGGCATCGTGATCGCAATTGGAACCGGGGAAGATAATGACGCCGAATTTCATTTGAGCCTCGAGTTACGAGCTTCGAGCCGCGAGCAAGCAACTTCTGTGCTTGCGGACTTGGTTGACAATAGGCGGATTTTTACGGTGTTCCGCAACTGTCGGTGGGGGTACCCCCCCATACCCGGTCTATTGGAATCATGGATTTAGGAAAAGTTTCCTCGCAAAGTATTGATTCCACGCTAATTAAAGGCAAAGTATTCATTTACAAGGACTTAACATTGTATCTTGCGTTTCTGGTTGGCTCATCCGCGAAATCCCTCGCCTCCTAGCTCAAGGATCACATCGCTGCCGGGTTCCTTCCTGGACGAGATAAGCAAACGCGATCCGGCACAATCGCGCTACGAATTTCGCCTCATCAGCCACAAAAAAGTAGATCACAGCAGACACTTAAGCACAAGCAAACAAGGATGGCCACTCATGTTCGGTCAGGTTCGGCGGTGAAGAGGAGAATCGAGCAATCAATGGAAGTGTCTTGGCAGCTGCACATTTTCGCTGGAAGCACCGAAAATGCCGTGTCACAATAGTGCAAAAATCACTTAAGCCAAACGGTTCGTGGGGGGACATTATGCCATCGCGCCGCAAATCACCGGCACGGCAACGCCGTGCGCCGAAACGAACCAGGCTTTTTGATCCTCAAGCTTTCTTGTCGAGTGCGGGCCTCGGCAGAACCGTTCATCGCTATCGTGCGAGACAAGTCATTTTTTCGCAGGGAGACCCTGCGGACGCGGTGTTCTATATCAAACAGGGGAAGGCGAAGCTCACCGTGCTCTCTGCGCAAGGCAAGGAGGCGACCATTGCGCTCCTCGGTCCCGGCGATTTCCTTGGTGAAGGATGTCTCGCCACGGATCATCCCGTTCGACTGTTAACCGCTACTGCCATAACGGAGTGCTCCATCATTCGGATTGCAAAAAGAGAGATGGTGCGCACTCTTCACGCGGAACATGAACTCTCCGACCTGTTCGTTGCCTATGTGATAGAACTGCACAACCGCACGCAAGCGGACCTGGTCGATCAATTGTTCAATTCGAGCGAAAAGCGGCTGGCGCGGGCGCTATTGATACTGGCCCGCTTCGGGAAAAAAGGCAAGCCAGAAGAAGTGATCCCGCAAATAAGTCAGGAGACTCTGGCGGAGATGGTTGGCACGACACGTTCCCGAGTGAATTTCTTTATGAACAAATTCAGAAAGCTGGGTTTCATTGACTATAACGGCGGCTTGCAGGTACATAGTTCCCTTCTTGGTGTTGTGCTGCACGAGTAGGTTCAGTTGTTGTCCCGTATCTAGATTACCAACCATTTCAATACCCCTGTGCAATTTTGAACAGACAGCTCTCGCCTGTCGGCGCTAGTTTTCGTTCATCCTTGGGGGTTGTTCCAGTCGAGACGGTGGTTTAGCCCTGCACCAGGGCTAATGAAAGGGCAGTCCGGCTTTCATACATTCTTACCCTCCCTGGAGGGCCGGGCTGCCTATTGATGGAGGGGCGATGGCGCGAAGATTTCGGGGACAAGAGAAGATGCTGCTCTGTATCGATGATAGCCAATCGATGCTGCAGTACGAGAGGACTCTTTTTGAGAAATCGGGATACATCGTGATCACAACCTCATCCGCCCAGCGCGGGCTGCGTCTGGCCACAATCTTCAACTTCGATGCCGTGCTCCTTGATTATCAGCTTCGGGATATGGATGGGCACCAAGTGGCGCTAGCCTTGCGACGTCTCACGCCGGGGACGCCGGTCGTCATGTTCTCCAGCAGCGACATCCCGGACGAGACTTACAAGCTAGTGGATGCGGTTATACCGAAAAATGCATCCACCCGGGATCTGTTGCCGACCGTCGCCCGGCTCTGTGATTTCCGGTCGGCTGGCTGAACCGTAGGGAGTGAGGTTGCGTCTTGCTGTGTTTTGCCAGCCCAAAACGGCGTCAACACACTTCAGTGCAAAATGAGGATGGCTTCTATGGCGAGTTTACCGCGTTCCTTGCCCGGCGGATTGAAACCCTTTCTTTTCCCCTCGCGCAGCTCGCCGGCGAGCGCCATGCCTCGGTCGGCTGGCGGCGAGGTTAGTTCCGCGCTCTGCTCCAACCGCCTGTTTGATCTCTCAGACTCCTCGCTCGTGGAACTGGATCGGATCGCGCCCATCTTTTCCTTTCCGAAAGGTGCGTCCGTGTTCCTGGAAGGACAGGTTTCGCGTGGGGTTTACATCATTTGCCGGGGCCGGGTGAAGCTGGTCATGTCCGGCCGCGATGGCAAAACCATTATTCTCAGGATCGCGCAGCCGGGCGAAATCCTGGGATTGCAGGCAATGGTAACCGGCAATCGCCATGAAATCAGCGTGGAAACACTGCACCCTTGCCAACTGGCGTTTATTAATCGCGCTGAGTTTTTTCGCTTCCTCAAAGAGCACGCGGACGCTTCCTGGCACATGGCGCAACAACTGAGTAACCATTGTCAGGCTGCCTATGAGACTGTGCGCTTGATGACGCTCTCACATCCGGTGAAACTGGCGCGCATTCTGCTGCAATGGTCTGCCGACGGAACCGTTGGCAGCGGTCTCACTCATTTGAAGTTCACTCTGACGCACGAAGAAATGGCGCAGCTGATCGGCTCCACCCGGGAGACTGTTACCCGCATTCTGGGTGAGATGAAGAAGCAGCGCGTCCTCGACCTGAACCGCTCCACCCTGCTCATCCTCGATCGGACGGCATTAGAGAGGCTGGCGCGGGCTTAGTATCAAGTCCGCCCTTCGATTACGTGGCCCAGCTTGTCCCTCAATCAATTGTTTAAAATCAGGCGCGATTTCACTTGTCACCGTTTGGTTACGAGTGAAGCGGCGAGATGAAGAGAGCAATCAGGACAGAGCTGGCCTCGAGGGTAGTCAAACGCCGGGCTACTCTGAAGAAAGTAGTTCATCAAGCGAAAAGTCTTTCACATTGACCCGCGGTCGGATCGGAGGGAGAATTTCAGCCCTCTTTGTGAGGAGGAGAAATAAGTAATGACAACTACGCAGAAATTCCGGGGAGTTTTGCTGGTTCTGTGTGCGACAGTGATCGCCACCGTCCTGACTGCACCCACCATCGCACAAATGTCGAATCAATTGGCCGCTCAACTTTCAGAGAACGCAGACCAGCCCGTGATCGTAATCTTGAAGAGCCAGCATCCGGTCGCGGCCAAGGGCAGCAGCGAAGAGTTGCAGCGCGCGTCCACGATCGAGGCGGAGCAGGCGCCGCTTATGGATGAACTCCATCGGGTGAACGCCACCAAGATCAAAAATTACAAGCTCGTCAATGCGCTTGCGGCCACGGTTTCGAAGTCCGAAGTGGAAAGGCTGAAAGCGAATCCCGCGGTGGCCGAGGTCGTGCCCGACGTGATCATGCGGCGCCCGAATGCTCCGGCGCCAAGGAGACCGGCCAATTCAAATTCCGCGCAGGCGACGAAGGCGGAGAGGGCCGTCACCCCGAACATTGCGACATTGACGCCGAACAATATCCCCGGCGCATGCAGCGCTACCACCCCGCAACTGGTTCCCGAGGGCCTCGCGCTCACCAACACCGATTCGGATGTTGCTGAATGCGCTCACCGCGCGTTCGCTCGGCATCACGGGCGCGGGAGTGACGGTTGCCTGGATCGCCGACGGAGTTGATCCGAACAACATCAATTTCATCCGGTCCAACAGCACGTCTGTGTTTGTCGATTACCAGGACTTCAGCGGCGACGGGCCCGGCCAGCTTACTAGCGGCGGCGAGGCGTTCCTCGACGCGAATACCATCGCAGGCCAGGGACTCCATACCTATAACGTGCAGAACTTCAGCGTGCAGCCGGATCCGACTGCCTGCAACATTCGCATCGAGGGCGTGGCTCCCGGGGCGTCCCTAGTGGGGCTCGACGTTTTCGGTTCGTTTGAAGTCACCACGGAATCCGCTTTTCTCCAGGCCATCGACTACGCGGTCGAGACTGACCATGTCGATGTACTCAACGAGTCCTTCGGAGCCAACAACTTCCCCGACATCACGGCGCTGGACGCAACCAAGCAATTCGATGAAGCTGCGGTGGCGGCGGGCGTGGTGGTGTCCGTCTCCAGCGGCGATGCCGGATCGACGAATACGATTGGATCCCCGGCGACGGACCCGCTGCTGATCGGAGTGGGCGGGACGACGCAATTCCAGTTCTACGCGCAGACCAACGAGGGCGCCGCGCGGGACTTCGCCACAACGGGCTGGTTGAGCAACAACATCAGCGCGTTGAGTTCGGGCGGCTTCAGCGAAACCGGGAACACGATCAACCTGGTTGCGCCGGGCGATCTGAGTTGGGCATCCTGCGACGCAAGTTCGACGTACTACGGCTGCCGCAACTTCAGGGGACAGTCATCCGATGTCGAGTCGGCGGGCGGGACCAGCGAATCGGCTCCGTTTGTGGCCGGCGCGGCAGCGCTCATTATTCAGGCATACCGGCAGACCCATGGCGGGGCTAGCCCGACGCCCGCGTCTGGTCAAGCAGATTCTGGTGAGCACCGCGTCCGACCTTGGCGCCCCCGCGACCGAGCAGGGAGCTGGGCTACTGAACAGTTACCAGGCTGTTCTGATGGCGGAGTCGATTTCCACCGGCGATGGTTCGCCAACACCGGCGGGCAACACTCTGCTGGTCTCAACCAATCAGCTGAACGGAATCGGTACCCCCGGCACGCCCAACTCATGGAGCGTGACCATCACTAACACCGG
The DNA here is from genome assembly GCA_963709055.1 of uncultured Acidobacteriaceae bacterium. Lineage (GTDB taxonomy): Bacteria > Acidobacteriota > Terriglobia > Terriglobales > Acidobacteriaceae > Acidiflorens. The sequence continues at coordinate 148,887 of CAVPUZ010000010.1, read as the reverse complement.
CGCAACCCAACAGACTGTAAGCCTGAGCGGCCGGACTCTGGGACCTGCTCAGAACGTGCAAACCGGGAGCGTGACGTTGACCGATGGCGTAAGCCCGGAGGTAATAATCTGGACTGGAGCTCCAGAGAACTACGCGACCTTCACCTTTAACGTACCGGCGGGTGTCAATCGGTTGGACGCTTCGCTCGCCTATCCTGGGAACGGCGGGAATGATGCCCACTTGAGCCTGATCGATCCGCTGGGCCGCTATGCGGCGAACTCACTGCCGCAGGGCAGCAGCAACTTCGCTAACGTGGATGTAATCTCTCCGACTGCGGGGATCTGGACCGGCGCCATCTACGAAGCTACCCGTCCGCACGGCGGAGTGAATGGGACCATTCCATGGCAGGTGGAGACCGAGCAGTTCGTTCCGTTCGGCAAGATCAAGCCGAGCAGCGTAACCCTGAACCCAGGGCAGAGCAAGACGGTGACGTTTACCGCTACGACGCCAAAGTCGCCGGGCGATCAAGCAGCTTCGATCGTGTTGGCTTCGGGTTCTAACTCGACCAGCGTCCCGGTTACTCTGCGCAGCCTGGTACCGGCGGGAATTGTGGGAAGCAGCGGAAAGTTCAGCGGCGTTCTGACCGGCGGCAATGGCCGGCCCCCTGGCGAGGGGGCGGTACAGTATTACCAATTCAATGTTCCCCTGAACATCAAGAACATCACCGCTAACCTGTCGCTGGGCAGCGATGCCGGCGATAACGTGAGCACGTATCTGATCAGCCCAGACGGCGACGCGCGGGGGTATGGTCAGAACGACCTGAGCGGCAATATTCTGTCGTCGACCGCTTACACTCTGCACCCAGTTCCTGGTCTGTGGACGTTCATTGTGGACCAGGCGGGCGCGATCGCAGGGGATCAGGTTTCAGTGTCGTATAGCGGAAACATCCTCTTGAATAACGTCAGCGTGAGCGCTCCGGGATTACCGAATGCCAAGACCGTGCATTTGGCCGCGGGAGTGCCAGTCACCTATGCGGTGAACATCACCAATAATGGCGCGGCGCCGCAGCAGTTCTTCATCGACCCGCGGCTCGATACAACAACCGATCTGACGCTGGCAACGCAATTCGCGAGTTCGGACACTGGCTTGCCCTTGCCCTTGCCATATGGAATGTACCCAATTTGGCTGGTTCCATCGGAAACGTCGACCGTATCGGTCGCGCAGACCGCGAACCTGCCGGCAATGTTCGATTTCTCACCGGTCACGGGTGATCCGGACCTGGCCAGCGCCAGTTCTGGTCCCGGGCCGCTTTGCTCAACGACTGCGTCGGCGTCTTACACTCCGCCGGGCGGTTCGGTGACTTCCGGTCTTTGGTACGCGTTTCCAGACGAATGTGGGCCGTATCCATCCGGGGCACCCGCTGGAACGGCGAGTATTGCAATGACCACAACCTCGAAGGCGTTTGACCCGGCGGTGACCTCCGCAACGGGGGACCTCTGGCTTCAAGCCACTAACCCGTCAGCTTCGTTCACGCCGATTCAGATCAACCCGGGCCAGACAGTTTCGATCGACGTGACGATCACGCCGAGCGGGCCTTCCGGCACGGTAGTCAGTGGAGCGCTGTATGTAGATGTCTTTGTCAACGGTCTTCTCCCGTACTATCAGATTGCCGGCGATGAGCTGGCGGTGCTCCCGTACGAGTACAAAATCAAGTGAAACAGGAGTTGGTCTGCGACAGGCCGGACATCTCCGGCCTGTCTCGGACCCTTTTGACGACTGTGTGACACGAATCGCGGAAGTACAGCAATAACGCAACGGCGGTGGAGTCGCCTGTTTTCGCGCGACACGGTCAATTTGCGGACAAATGGGAAGCTGGTGATCGGATTTTGCGAGGGCTTGTGCTTGAAAAGATGGTGCGCCCTGAGAGATTCGAACTCCCGACCTTCTGGTTCGTAGCCAGACGCTCTATCCAACTGAGCTAAGGGCGCCTTGATCAGTAACTTGGCAGGTTGTTTTATTTCTTTTCGGCCTGCAGAGAGACTGCCGTCGAACAGCCTGATCGACTGCAATTCATCGTAGCGAAGGCAGAGAATCACGTCAAGAACACTACCCCTGGCGGGGTAGACAGTGAACGGGCGCGGATCTGGTCGTGCCGATCGCCTGTGTGGCTGGCTCTAGTAGCACTTCCTGAGGCGCCCGGAGTTTCCGCGACTCAGCCTGAATGGTCCCTCGGGCTTCGAATTGCCGGGGAGGGTGAATTCGATCCTCATGGTTTGGCCTTCAACCGCGCCAGTATAGACAGTTGCTTGACCGGCCGGCTGCACACCTTTCCTGGCGGGACCAAAATTGCCGGACTGAAACGTTCCGTCGGCTCTGAATTTGCCGTTCGCATCGAGCACCAGCGTTTCTGGTATCGTGCCGCTTGCGCAATCGAATTCCAAGGTCGCTCCCTGCGCGGTCACTTCCAGGCGCAGACCCTGGCCGCCCCATACTCCGGCAGGCACGCTGGTTGCCGACCGTTGACCGATTCTCCCGCTTCCGATAGCGAAGGCTTCGCCATTGCGGCTTCCATCGTGATTGCGATGACCAGTGTGAAGAGGATCGCAAGACTCAGCCAAACTGAATAGGGGAGGCGCAGTTCGTTTGGAATCATACAGAAGCGTCCCTTTCGAGTTGAATCGGCTTGCCCATCGGAGAGAGATTCTAGCCGCCACCGCCAACTTAGAATACCTAAGGGGTAAATTTTTCGAGTTGCTGCGCAAAACCTACCCGCTCGAACGTTCTACAGATACACGTTAGCAACGCCTTAGAGATGGCAGCTAACCTGCTTCTCCTTTGGGTAGACGAAGTGGCGCGCAACGGGGCATTTCGGAAAATACTTCGGCCAGAGGTCTTTCCGGATGCCCCTTTGCATTTCCTGGCCAGTTTCGCTCCCCGCCGTCGTCGATTGTCTCCCTGAAATTCTCCGTCGGGATATCGTCTCCCTGAAAAGCCCTACAAGAGTTGCCCGAGTTCGATCCCGTCGGGGTCGCCAAAATTCGAGCGAGTCAGCGATCAGGCAAGGACCAGTTGTTCCTGCACGTCGATGCCGGCCTGGCGCAGCATCTTGGTAACGGCGTCGGCCTTCAGACGTGACGCGTCATACAGGACCCGAACTGTGCGCTCTTTCTCGTTGAACTGAATGCGCTGGATGCCGTAGACCTCGCGAACGCTGTCGATCGCTCGCAACTCGTTTTCCCCGGGATTGGTTTGATAGCGGAAGGCGGCTTCGAGGTAGGTCATTTCATTCTCCGAAATTCATTACTTCAAATCTCTTTTTTTAAATCTCCAGGCATCATTGCTTAAACTGGAAGGTTCAAGGTTGACCCTTTGAGTATCTAATAAGGACGGGTTTCCGCCAAGGACGATCTGGCGGCTGAATCCGCAGCCGAAATCGAGCCGAAACCATGGAAAACGCAAAAGCAGGGCCAGGGAACGCGAACACGCCGCAAGACCCAGTGTGCGGGATGAAGGTTGAGCGGGCGACTGCCCGATTCAAGACCTCGTATGCCGGCCAGGAATATTTCTTCTGCTGCGCCGGGTGCATGACGAAATTTCAGGCGAATCCCGCCGGCGTACTGGCTGCTCCGCCAAAACCGATGGGATCGGGGCTCGTGTCGATCGGAATCGGCGCCGCGCCGAAACCGGCTTCCGAGGCAACTGTTTCGGATACCCGAGAGCGGCGGGCTCCAGCAACCGTGCCATCAGGTGACGTCGCCGCCAAGCGTGATACGCGCGCCTATGTCTGTCCGATGTGCGCGGAAGTGCGGCAGATCGGGCCGGGACCGTGCCCGAAGTGCGGCATGGCATTGGAGCCAGAGTCGCCTGCGCTCGCGCCGACGAAAACCGAATATACCTGCCCGATGCATCCTGAGATCGTGCGGGCCGAGCCGGGGAGTTGTCCCATCTGCGGCATGGCTCTTGAGCCACGCACCGTGACGGCGGAAGAAGAAAACCCTGAGCTGCGTGACATGACGCGGCGCTTCTGGATCAGCGTGGCGCTCACGGCTCCGCTGCTGGCGATTGCCATGGGCAGCATGATTTGGCCGCACGCGTTCATGGATGTCGATATTGGAATCCACAGCGGCGATGGCCTATCGGAACGCCGTGGAGATCAATCCTGCCATGGGTCGAACTTCTTCTTGCGACTCCCGTTGTTCTCTGGTGCGGCTGGCCATTCTTTCAGCGCGGATGGGCATCGATCATCAATCGCAGCACGAACATGTTTACGCTGATCGCGATGGGCACGGGTGTGGCTTATGTGTACAGCGTGGTGGCCACTTTGTTTCCGGGAATTTTTCCAGCGTCGTTCCGGAGCATGGGCGATCGCCCGGATGTATATTTCGAAGCGTCGGCCGCCATCATCACGCTCGTTCTTCTCGGTCAGGTGCTCGAACTGCGAGCCCGCAGCCAGACGTCGAGCGCGATTCGCGCGCTGCTCGATTTGAGCCCGAAGATGGCGCGAGTAATTGCCGCGGACGGCGCGGAGCAAGACATCCCGCTGGAGCAGGTGAAGCCCGGAGACAAGCTGCGCGTGCGTCCGGGAGAAAAGATTCCCGTGGATGGCGTGGTGCTTGACGGATCGAGCGCGGTGGATGAGTCGATGATCACCGGCGAGTCGATGCCGGTGGAGAAGGGAAGTGGCGCGCGGGTAATCGGCGCGACGGTCAACAGTACTGGCGCGCTCGTTATGCGCGCCGAGCGCGTGGGCAGCGAGACCATGCTGGCGCAGATTGTGCAGCTCGTAAGCCAGGCACAGCGAACGCGCGCTCCGATTCAGCGGCTGGCGGATAAAGTGGCAGGATGGTTTGTGCCGGCAGTGATTGGGGTTTCCGTTGTGACGTTTATTGCCTGGGCATGTTTTTGGTCCCGAGCCGCGCTTCGCGCATGCCATCGTGAATGCCGTCGCCGTGCTGATCATTGCGTGTCCTTGTGCGCTCGGGCTGGCGACGCCGATGGCGATCATGGTCGGCACCGGGCGCGGCGCACAAGCAGGCGTGCTGATCAAGAACGCTGAAGCGCTCGAGACGATGGAGAAGGTCGACACGATCGTCTTCGACAAGACCGGAACGCTGACGGAAGGGAAGCCGAAGGTGGTGGGGATTTCGACCGCGGGCCTCTCGCCGGCCATTTCAGAAGCGGACCTTCTGCGGCTGGCAGCGAGTCTGGAGCGTGCCAGCGAGCATCCGCTGGCCTCCGCGATTGTCGCGAAGGCGGGTGAAGAAAAGCTGAATTTGAGCGAGCCGGCCAATTTCGAATCTGTGCCTGGCAAGGGTGTTCGTGGAACGGTGGAACGGAAAAGCCTGGTAGTTGGCAATATGGCTCTGATGCGCGATGTTGGAGGTTTCGGGAACAAGGAAGCGGTCGTCGCTGGTCGACCAGCAGGGTCCACCACAATCTACGTTGCGATCGATGGCAAGTACGCTGGAAATATCGCTGTCGCGGACCCGCTGAAGGCGTCCACGGCATATGCGCTGCGCGAGCTGAAGAGCGAGCGGATTCGACTGGTGATGCTCACAGGCGACAATCAGGTGACGGCGCAGGAAATTGCGAGCAGCCTGGGAATTGAAGAGTTCAAAGCCGAAGTCTTACCGGCGCAGAAGAGCGAGATCATCCAGAGCCTGCAGAAGGAAGGCCGCGTGGTAGCGATGGCCGGCGACGGCATCAACGACGCCCCCGCGCTGGCGCAGGCCGATGTTGGCATCGCGATGGGAACGGGTACCGATATCGCGATGGAAAGCGGTGGCATTACTCTGCTTAAAGGAGACCTTGAAGGCATCCTGCGCGCGCGCAAGTTGAGCCAGGCGACGATGCGCAACATCCGGCAGAATCTGTTCTTCGCGTTTATCTACAACTCGATTGGCGTGCCGATTGCGGCGGGAGTGTTGTATCCATTCTTCGGTTTGTTGCTGAGCCCAATTCTGGCGGCCGCGGCGATGAGCTTCAGTTCGGTATCGGTGATTACGAATTCACTGCGGCTGCGGAAAACGAAATTATAGGTTCTGCCGTCCGATCGCGCAGACGCGGTTTCGTAGGTGATGACGTGCAGGCGCGATGCGCAGCCCCCGCTATCTCGCGTTTTAGTTTTGCGCTCCTGCTCCATGTTTTTGCTTGCACAATTTGCAGTCGGTGGGCGGCTCCGAGTTATCCACGTGGTGCCTTATGGGTTTGACGGTACGCAAGAACGCGAAGATTGCCTTTAAGTCGGCATCGGTAAGATTCCTGTAAACCGAGATCGGCATCACCGCGCTCAACGGGCGGGCTTTGACGTACCCGGTATGCATCACTTGCAGGAACAAGGTTTCATCGTAGTACGAGATTCCTGACGCATCGGGCGTAATGTTGGCGCTGGCAACCGTCGGCCAGGGGCCCATGAAAACTCCTCCACCCGCGAACTCAAGGCCCGGCAAGTTCTCGCCCCTGATTTGCGGAGTGTGGCAATCAATGCATCCTGCCAGATTCGCCAGGCGCGAGCCCATTTGGACCTGATCGGAGCTGTTCGTATCTTTAATCACTGGGGATGTCAGCGGTTCCGGCGCGCTCCGGATAAGGTATTTCACCGGGAAGATGATTTCTGTCTTCGGCAATTCGTGGCGCACCGCCGGTAGAGACCGCAAGTAAACGATGACTGACGCCAGATCCTCATCCGACATCGCACGGTAATGCTGGTACGGCATGATTGGAAACAATGCGCGGCCATCGTGGCCAATGCCTTCGCGAATCGCGCGTGCGAGCTCGTCGTCGCTCCAGTTGCCCGCGCCCGTTTCACGGTCCGGAGTCAAGTTCGGGGCGACGATGCGGCCTGGGAGATCGCGATACGGCAGCTCCTCTCCAGCACCCTCCATGCCAGCTACGATGGGCTCGGCCGGGTTGGTCCATTGATGCGGGGAATGACAGTACAGGCAGCCGCTCAGGGCGGTTGCGATGTATCGTCCTTGCTCTAGTCGCTGCGGCGTGCGCTCAAAGGTGCGACTGGTAAGCGGACGCGCCTTGGGCCCGATAAATGGACGCCATCCAATAGTGAAGGTGACGACGATCGCAAGCAAGATGGCCAATACAAGAACGCCAGCCGAGAACCATTTTCCTATTCGTCCCATGGATTTTTTCCCTGGCAAGGCGCAAAAAGAGAACGCCGGCACCCCTGCGGCAATCTGTTCCCCCCGCCTTGCGCGCTTCAAGTAAAACGACAGGAAATAATTTACAACTTACTCAAATAATCCGTGATCTCGGGGCTGGTCCAGTCGACGGCGCCGATGAATTTGCGCCGGATCACCCCATTGCGGTCAATGATGTAGGTTTCGGGCCATCCAAATGTGCCGTAAAGCGAGCTGGCCTTTCTTGCTTCGTCGCGCACCGTCACCATGTTCACGCTGTAGTCCTTTAGAAACTTGTGGTAGGCCCCATCGTCGGCGTCGATGCTGACGGCCAGCACCACGACTCCTTTATCCTTCATGAGACCTTGCATGCGCACCAGCGAAGGAGTCTCTTCGATACAAGGTGGACACCAGGTGGCCCAGAAATTCAGCACGACCACCTTGCCACGATACTGGCTGAGAGTGACGGAATGGTCGGAATCCTGCACGGTGAAGTCGGGGGCAGCGGAACCGATGCGGGGAGGATGATTGCTGCTGTAGCATCCGATGAGGAGGGCAAGTAGGGCGATGCTAATAATAAGGTGCGTTGATCTCACCGCTTTATAATAACGAAAAACCGATGGATGTTTCAGGCGCAATGCGGCCTTTCGACCGCCCAATTCCGGAAGTCTCGATCATCGTTCCGGCGCGGAACGAGGAGGCGAGCCTTGGAGATTGTCTGCGTTCGCTCGTGAGCCAGAATGGCGTGAGTTTCGAGATCATCGTGGTGGACGACGGATCGACCGACCGCACGCGCGAAATTGCAGAGGACTTTGCCACGGTGCAGGCGAATACCCGGGTGAATGTTCGGGTGATTTCCCCGGGGCCGCTGCCGCCGGGCTGGACGGGAAAGAATAATGCAGTTGTGGCCGGAGCAGGCGTGGCGCGCGGAGAGTGGCTGTTATTCACCGATGCCGATACCGTGCATGTACCGGGATCGCTCGCGCGGGCGCTGGCGGAGGCAAAGCGGGAGAAGGCTGATCTGCTGTCGTACTCGCCCGAGCAGATCGTTGTAAGTGTCGCCGAGCGGGTGGTGATGCCGGTGGTTTTCGCCGAGTTGGCTTCGCAGTATCCGCCCGCAAAGGTGTGCGACGAGTGCTCGGGAATCGTAGCCGCGAATGGGCAATACATTCTGGTGAGACGAGCGGCTTACGACGTGGCCGGCGGGCATGCGGGGGTCGCGAACGAAATTCTGGAAGATGTCGCTCTGGCAAAGGCATTCCGGCGCGAGGGGCGGAGAGTATTTTTTCGTTATGGCGGAGATGCCGTACGCACTCGCATGTACCGGAACTGGGCACAGCTTCGAGAGGGCTGGACGAAGAATCTGGCATTGCTGTTTCCGCACCCGGCGCGCCGCGCATTTTTGCTGACCGCTTGGTGGTTGATCGCATGGATGACGCTTCCGCTGCCGGTTCTGGGATTTGAGTTCTTTAGTCGAATCGAGCGCGCGAACTTCAATTGGCGCAACACGCTGCTGGCGACGTTCGTTCGGCGTGCCGCTATTTTCTTATCTTTTGTTCAAATCGAGACTGGCGCATGCGCGAGGGCCAATCTTGTGGAAGGGTCGCGCGTATTTGAGGCCACCGAAAGGCACATTCGCCGAATACCGGAAACTGAGAACTGACAACTGAGAACTGCCTTTATGGTCTATCTAACTCGCAAAGCCGAATTCTCCGCCTCGCACTACTATCACAACCCGGCCTTCACGACCGAGGAGAACGCGCGCCTGTTTGGCAAGTGCAATAACCCGAATGGGCATGGGCATAACTACACGCTGGAAGTTACCGTGAAAGGGGCGGTCGATCCCAAGTCGGGCTTCGTGGTCGATCTCAAACAATTAAAGGACGTGATGAGCAGGGAAGTGCTCGACGTGCTCGATCATCGCTTCCTTAATAAAGAAGTGCCCGAGTTCCTGACAAAGATTCCGACCACCGAGAATATCGCGATCGCCATCTGGCAGCGGCTGGCGCCGAAGCTGGCATCGGCGCAGTTGCATCGCGTGCGCGTGTACGAAACGCCGGACTTGTTTGTCGATTCTACGGCGAGACCGGCGACAGAAGAGAAACAGAAAAACAAGATACGGGAAGACGAGAAACATGAAGGCTCACCTGACCCGGCGTTACATGTTTTCCGCCTCGCACCGCCTGCATAGCGACCAGATGTCGGACGAGGAAAACCGTGCGATCTATGGCAAATGTAATAATCCTTACGGACACGGCCATAACTACATGCTCGAGGTTACGGTCAGCGGGCCGGTCGATGAGCAGACCGGGATGGTGTGCAACCTGGTCGATCTCGACAGTTTTGTGCATGACCGGATTCTCGAACGCTACGATCATCAGAATCTGAACCTGCTGCCGGAATTCGCGAGCGAGGTGCCGACGACTGAAAATCTTTGCATCTCGATCTACGAAATCGTGAAGCGTGGATTCAAGGCAGCGCATCTAGAAAAGGTGCGCATTGAAGAGACCATGATGAATTCATTTGAATATGCAGGAGAATGACTAGTCGTTAGTCGATGGTCGTTTGTCGTTTGCTGGGCCTGCTAACGACTGACGACCAACGACGGACAACCACGGAACCTATGAAATCCACTACCGAGCCAGCCACCCTTACCAGCGCCAGCTATGAAGAACTGGTGCGCGAGATGATCGTACGCCTGGGAGAGGATCCCGACCGCGAAGGCTTGACGCGCACGCCGGAGCGGGTTGCGAAGGCAATGCAATTTCTCGTCAAGGGCTACAAGGAGGATCCCGAGGCGCTCCTGCGCGACGCCCTGTTCACCGTCAGCTATGACGAGATGGTGATCGTGAAGGACGTCGAAATGTTCAGCCTGTGCGAGCATCATATGCTCCCATTCTTCGGCAAGGTGCACGTGGCCTACATTCCGAACGGAAAGGTGATCGGGCTGAGTAAAATTCCCCGGCTGATTGAAGTATTTTCGCGGCGGCTGCAGATCCAGGAACGCCTTGACCACCCAGATTGCCGAGACGATTCAGAAGACGATCGAACCGCAAGGCGTGGGCGTGGTCATCGAAGCGCGGCATCTTTGCATGATGATGCGCGGCATCGAGAAACAACATTCCTCGGCCGTGACATCGTCGATGCTGGGCTGCTTCCGCAGCGAAGAAGAGACGCGAACGGAGTTTCTGTCGCTGATCCGGCAGCGTACGAATGGAGTGTGAACCACATTAAGGAATTGTGGAGAGCTGTGCCTTTGCGCCCGGCTTCTCCGTAAGTCCGAAAAACTTCCAACAGTCTTTCCAAACAGGAACTCCTGCGTCTCCCCCGCTTCGGACGACTACCGCACTTACGGCCTAACCATGCGCCCGGGAGTGCGATAAACTGGGAACCCCCAATGAAGCGGAAAAGCCCATCGACGCTCAAGAATCGTCTCGCTCTTGTCACCGGCGCCAACCGCGGCATTGGCTTCGAGATCGCCTGGGCTTTGGCGAGCGAGGGCTGCGATCTGGTGATGACGGGACGCGATCAAAAAGCGCTGGCTCGGGCTGGTCAAAAAATCGAAAAGCTGGGCGTGCGCGTACTCGCGCAGACATGCGACATCCGCAACCCCGATTCGGTCGATTATCTTTTCGTGCTGGTGCGCGCGCTGCGGCGGCCACTGGATTTTCTCATTAACAATGCTGGCATCGGGCACGCAAATCATCCAGTTGCAGAGTTGCCATATCCGCTGTGGAGGGACGTGATCGATACCAACCTCACCGGCATGTTTCTGATGACGCAAGCGGGCCTGGCGGTGATGAAACGCGGAAGCACGATTGTGAACAACCTGTCGATTTCGGCCGAGCGCGTCTTTCCTGGATCGGCGGCCTACAACGCTTCGAAGCATGGCGCGCTCGGCTTTACCGATACGCTGCGCGAAGACTTGCGGCCAAAGGGAATTCGCGTCATCGCACTCATGCCGGGAGCGACCGATACCGAGATCTGGAAAAAGCTCTGGCCCCGGGCGCCGCGCTACAAGATGATGTCGGCTTCGACGGTAGCGCGCACGGTGGTGAACGCGTTGCTCTTGCCGGCCAACAGCACGATAGAAAAAGTTATTGTGATGCCGACTGGAGGCACGCTGTAAGTGCTCCAACGCTGGCTGTCATTGACGTCATTCCTCGACGTGATCCTCGAATCCCAGAGCGCACTTCAGAGCATCTAAAGCTAAAGAGGTCAGGCCATGTCGATCCTGGATTATTTCAAGTCGCTGAAGTCGCCCGAGCAGCGGCTGGCATGGGCAGTAGCGATTGGGGCGGATGCGCTGCAGATTGTGGCGTTTCCACTTTTCGCCGAGGGCGGCATGTCGCCGGCCGACTCGCTGCTCGATCTGATCGTGGCCTTCGTTCTGATTCGCCTGCTGGGATGGCACTGGGCATTCCTGCCGTCACTGGCGGCCGAACTGATTCCCGGCGCAGACCTGTTTCCAACCTGGACGGCGGCGGTATGGTTCGTGACGCGCCACCAGGTGCGGGAGGGACAACAGGAAGTTCTTCCTCCGGGACCGGCGCCCGAGCCGCGGAGATAGCAAAGCTTGCCAGCCATCAGCCATCAGGAAAACTCCTCTCCCAACTTCGCAGCGGTGTCTATGTAAGGCCGCGCCCCGACATCAAGACAGCTAACGGCTCTTCCCACAAGGCCGAGTCACGAGTAGGCTTTTTCCTGACGGCTGACGGCTGAAGGCTGACGGCTTCCTTACCACGTTCCATACCGATATCGGTGCGGCCGTTCCGAAAAAACTTTTACCATCACCATGCCCGCAACGAAGCCTCCAACGTGCGCCCAGAAGGCGATCCCACCAGATGCCTGAGTTGACTCCGCGATGGAGTTGGCGGTTCCACTCAAAAAGTTGATCAAGAACCAATAGCCCAACATGAGCCATGCCGGCACATGAAAGAAGAAAATTGGCGGAAACCAGACCAGCACACGGGCGCGCGGGTAGAGAATGAAGTAGGCGCCCATGACGCCCGCGATCGCTCCGCTGGCGCCGATGCTCGGAACACGGGAGTTGGCGTCGAGGAGAATGTAAGTGAAGTCGGCGGCAAGTCCGCTGGCCAGGTAAAACAAAAGATAGTGGAAGTGGCCGAGATAGTCCTCGACGTTGTCGCCGAAGATCCAGAGGAAAAGCATGTTCCCGGCAATGTGCCAGAATGAAGCGTGCAGGAACATGGAGGTGAACAGCGGCAAGATCGCGGCGACCGGCGTCTCCGCGGAATGGCCCGTCAGCACGACCAGAGTATGGTGAGGAATCACCCCAAATTCAGTAAGAAAACGCCCTAACGCCCGGTGGCCGACCGAAAGCTCCCACATGAAGACGACAGAATTCAGCACGATCAGAAAATAGTTAATGAAGGGCGTGGAGAAACTCGGCTGATCGTCGCGGAGAGGAATCATTTAATTGGCAATTTGCAATTGGTAATTGGTAGTTTAAGAACCGCAAACGACGCATCTTTTAATTCATTACTGGCGCCTTCAAATCACCAATTACAAATTACCAGATTACAACTGTCCATGAACGGCGTACTGATTATCGACAAACCGCCGGGGCTCACCTCGCACGACGTGGTCAACCGCGTGCGCCGCATTTTGGGTCAGCGCTCGGTCGGCCATCTGGGAACGCTCGATCCGTCGGCGACCGGAGTCCTGCCGCTCGTCATCGGCAACTACACGCGCCTGGCGCAGTTTTATACGCATGCCGAGAAAACATATGAGGGCGCAATCCGTTTTGGTTTTTCGACCAGCACCTACGATGCCGACGGCGAGCCGGTCACTCCTCCCCAGAGCATAAACGTCAAACTGGAAGCGATCCGCGTGCTGGCTGCCGAGTTCCAAGGCAAATTGGAGCAGATGCCGCCGCCGTTTTCAGCAAAGAAGATCGCCGGCGTTCCCGCCTACAAACTAGCACGCAAGAATCAGGAAGTTCGCCTCAAGCCGGTGCAGGTGGAGATCAAGGAATTCGTCATTCTCGATGTGGCTGGTGATCAAGCCTTCTTTCGAGCGCACGTGGGCTCGGGAACCTATATGCGATCAATCGCGCACGACATGGGACAGAAATTGGGTTGCGGCGCGCACCTGGCTGCGCTGCGGCGAACAACCGTGGCGGAGTTTGTCATTGCGGATGCCTGCAAACTTGATGACCTGCAGTCGGCCATGCAGCAGGGAACTGTAGAGGATCTGTTTGTCCATCCCCGAAAGCTTGCGCCCCAACTGCCCAGCGTGACCGCGACTGACGAAAGCGTGGCCCTGATTCGCACCGGCCGCGCCGTGAATTTGCCGGAGATGTCGCGGGCCCCGCTGGTGAAAGGTCTTCTACGGACAGCGCGAGCTGATCGCCATCGCGACACGGATCGCTGGAACGCTATTCCATGCGGGAATCGTGTTGACGGGATAATGATGGAGGCACTATCACACCTTCCTTGTGGATTTCAGCATGGAATGATCCTCGGTCTGCTCATACTTCTTGGCGTAGGTGGTTCAAACTTGGCTTCGAAGTATGCACGATGAATGTCCGATAACGGGTATTATGTTAAGCCACAAACGCGCCCGTCTAAACCAGAACAAGGTGGCCCAACCCCGGACTATCACCGGTCACCACGGACGAAACGCTCGCATCGAGCGTTGCCAGTTTTCCCCTCTTGTGAATCGCCAGCCGAGCAAGTATGCGTCAGTGACCTGTTGATGGCCGACCAGGCGTTTGCCGCAAAATGCCAAAGCGTCCAGTACGCTGATGTCCTCCGTCCAGAAGCGATGTGAAGGATGATCGAGGTTGCCGCCCAGCACCTTGAGTGCGTCCGTAGGGGATGTGCTGGGGCGTGAAAATAGCCGGTTGGAGACGATGCGAACGAATCCCATTTCGGTGGTCGCGCAGGTCGCCCACCCGTGATGCGCGTTCTGGGCAAACCAGCGCTGCGCCTTGGCATGCGCCTCGTGGGTGGGCCACAAAAGGGCAATCAGCAGATTGACGTCAAGCAGGTACGTCACCAGCTTTCGTTCTCCAACCTTTTGACATGTTCGGATGTAATCTTCTCGGCACCCTCCGGCAAGTCAAAGATCACGAGCCCGTTTACCTTGCGTGTTCTTGGCGGCGCGTCGGCCCCGCGGCGGACAAGTTCAGAAAGGGCTTTTCCCATTGCTACCGAATGGGCTTCGGCATAGCGTTTGGCCATTTCGAAAACATCATCATCCAGACTCACGGTAGTTCTCATGACATGATGATGTCATATACCGACATATGATGTCAAGTATGTTATATATAGCATCATATTGACAGTAGCATCATATGCATGCGTTGATGATTCTCGTTGCGGCGTGATGCGGCGCTTCTAGCTGGCCTTATCTCCCTAACAGTGTTCTTAGCTCCTCCCGGAAACGCCGCAAGGCTTCCAGGCGTTCCGGAGTGGCCTCCACCACCTCCGCTTTCGCCTGAAACACTTTACGTCCTTCGACCTCGGTGAGCACGCCCATCACTTCGCCCATGCGCCAGCCGGGAGTGCCCAGCACCTGCAAACCGTCGACTCCCGGAACGAGCAGCGCGATGCAGTGATCCCGAATCACGCCCACGCACTTGGGAAACCGGTCGAAGGTCTGGAGTTCGAAACCCGCAAGGTAGATGCGCTGAAGCTGTTCGGCAGAGTCAGGCATGAGAGAAACTCAGGTGGTGATGATTCGACTAAGATGTTGCGACGACGTGCTGAAAACTGCTACTGCACACTGAGAGCTGAGAGCTGCTGCTGAAGCTCTCTCCTACATCTTGTACTTGCCCAGGTCGTCGTCGCCCAAGCCTTCCAGCCATTTGCGCAGTTCGTCGCTGGTGACGCGATCGGAGAGATTGGCGGCCTGCTTCGAATTCTTGAGCACTTCATCGTCCACGAAAATCGGGCAATCCATGCGCAGCGCCAGCGCCAGCGCGTCCGACGGCCGCGAGTCGACGCTCACCACCCGGCCTTCCCTTTCCAGCCAGATCACCGCGTAGAACGTGTCGTCTTTCAATTCCGTGACCACCACTTTGTGAACCAGCGTATCGAGTCCGGTGAGCACGTTCTTGATCAGGTCATGCGTCATGGGACGCGGCGTATTCACCTTCTCGATCTCGAGCGCGATGGCATTCGCCTCATACACTCCCACCCAGATGGGAAGCACGGTGTCGCTGCCGATATCCTTCAGCAGCACGATGGGCATGTTCGATACCGGATCCATCATGAGGCCGCGAATTTTCATTTCCACTTCCATGGAGACCTCAAAACAATTATGACCGTAGCGCCGGCGTCTCGCCGGCGGTTCCGAGCGCGCCTCGCGCTCGGCGACCTCGTCTAAAACGACGGCATCATCTCTCCCACCAAGCTGTTCGGGAAGCTGTTCGTCACGAGCACATTGACGTAGCTTCCAGTCTTCAATTCAACGCCCGCCGCCACCGTAAAGTTCATTACCTTGATCTGCGACGTCCGCCCGATCCACTGTCCGCGCGCCTCGTTCTTCCCTTCTACCATGACCTCGATGATCTCGCCCAGATGACGTTTGTTACGATGCGCCGAAACCTGGCGCTGTTTCTCGTTCACCACCGCCAACCGGCGCGCTTTTTCCTCATCGGGGATCGCATCCTCCAACCGCAGCGCCGGAGTATTCGGCCGCGGCGAGTACTTGAACGTAAACGCGCTGTCATAGCCGACCAGTTCCAGCAGTGCCAGCGTCTCTTCGAGGTCGCGCTCGGTCTCGCCCGGGAAACCGACGATGATGTCGGTGGTGATCGAAATGTCGCGCCGAGGCCGCCTGAATCCAGGAGATGCGCTCGAGGTATTCGTCCCGAGTATAGAGCCGCTGCATCGCGTCGAGCACGCGCGTCGAGCCGCTCTGCACCGGCAAATGGACGTGGTCGCACAGCGTAGGCACCGCGTCGATCACCTCAACGATGTCTCGTCCAAAGTCGCGCGGATGCGAGGTAGTAAACCGAACCCGCCGGATGCCATCCAGTTCGCCCAAGCGCAGCCAGCAATTCGGCAAATGTCTTCTTTCCATCGGGATCGCGATAAGAATTCACGTTTTGCCCGAGGAGTTGAATCTCGCTATATCCAAGGTCCACCAGTTGCCGCGCCTCCGCCAGAACCGAGCTCCGAAGTCCGGCTGCGCTCCTTGCCGCGCGTGTAAGGCACGACGCAATAAGCGCAGAACTTGTCGCAGCCCTCGATGATCGTGATATATCCGCGATGCGGATTGGTGCGCGAAGTGTATTCGGTCTCAAAGCAGAGGTCGGTCTGGCGATCGTCCAGCCCGGTAACGCGCTTCCCTGCCCCAATCTTCCTGTCTCTATCTGTGCGTTTTCGATTTGCAGCAGCATCTGCCGGCAGTTTTCGATAAGAGGCCGAGCCGCACACCAGGTCCACATGCGGAGCCTTCTCAAAAATCCGGTCACCCTCCTGCTGCGCCACGCATCCCAGGACGCCGAATTTCTTCCCCTGCTTCCGCAGCTTCTTGTAGTCGTTCAGCCGGTTGAAGACCTTCTGCTCGGCCTTGTCGCGAATCGAGCAGGTGTTGTAGAGGATCAGCCCCGCCTCGTCGACGGTCTCCACCTGCCGATACCCCTGCTGCAAGAGCGTGCCGATCACCTTCTCGGAGTCGTGCACATTCATCTGGCAGCCAAAGGTTTCAAGGTAAAACGTCTTGTCCGGGGCCCCCGCCATGCAGTCAGTATAAACCACGTAGGGACAGCATAAACCACGTAGCGACAGCCGCCCCCGGCTGTCCAGTCGGGCAAAGCCCGATCCCCTAATTCTCCCCACCACTTGTCATCATCTTCTCCAAGTTGTCTTCCTGAGCGGAGCAGAGACTTCACGAAGTGAAGTCCCTGCGGAGTCGAAGGACCCCTACGCCACACGTTTTCCAACCGCGCATCGAGAAGCTCTTCTCTGGAACCCTTCTTAACGCCTCCGACGAGGTTCGATCCCCATTCTGCGATCGGCTGTCCATCAACAACTGCGGTTGGCAGTTAGACGTTAGTCAGACATTCCAGTCACAAGATCGCGTGATGCAGATCACGGAGGAGATAGAGAGATCGTACTAGCTTGCTTCCGACGACAAACTGTTCGGACGAGGGGCCGTAGAGTTTGCCGTTGTTCGCACGTCTCCAGGCCAAGGAAATCAAGACAAAATTGAATCTGAGGATAAAAACATGCGCGCTATCACTCTATTCGCCCCGTCCCTTCGGCGTTTGCCGGTACTCTTGTTCCTGCTGTTTATGACGACCGTCCCTTACGCCCAACTCACGCCAAGCGACGATGCCTATGTCAACTCGGCAGCTGCTACCACTAACTATGGCACTGCGGTCACCTTAAATTTAAGCAGCCCCGCCGATACCAGCTTCATTCGTTTTGACCTGACTCCAGTACCCGCTAGCTACACGGGCGCTTCCATCGTCAAGGCAACATTGAAGCTGTATGTAAATACGGTCACCAAGGCCGGCAACTTCGATGTGGATCTGGTCAACGGCACTTGGGCCGAGAAGACGATTGTCTCTGGCAATGCGCCGCCGCCAAGCACAACGATTGCTGCTAGCGTACCGCTAACCACGGCGAACAAGGGAACGTATGTGGAAATCGACATTACACCAGCGATGGTCGAGTGGCTCAACGGCACCCAGCCGAACGATGGGATTGAACTGGTGGCCAACAGTCCGCTAGTCGCTACCTTTGACAGTAAAGAAAACACGGCCTCCAGCCATCCTCCCGAATTGGATGTCGTATTCGCAGGAGGAGGCACAATTACGGGAGTAAACACGCCCGCTGGCAGCGGGCTGACTGGCGGAGCAATGAGCGGCACGCTCAATTTATCTCTCACCAACAGTTGCGGAACCAATCAGGTGCTGCAGTGGAATGGCAGTTCGTGGGTATGCGCTGCCGTCGGCACGGGCACAATCACGAGCGTAAACGCAGGTGCAGGGCTCGCTGGCGGAGGGAGCAGCGGGAGCGTCACGCTAGGCATTGCGTCGGCTGCCTGCCCATCAGGCAGCGCCTTGAGCGCCTTGCCATTTACGTGCTCGCAGTTCCAACCGGTTGGCAGCTACGCAACCGTAGGCAGCAACACCTTTGGTGGCAATCAAAATGTAAACGGTTCGGTATCCGCCTACACCAACTCCGGCCAGTACACTATGTACGGTCAGACCACGAACACTACGAACCTCTCAGCCGGAACAGCCGGATATGCTTTAGGCGGCAGCGGAAAGACCTTTGGCGTCAGTGGACTAAGTAACAGCAGCAACGGCGCGGGAGTGTATGGCGTAGAGGGTGCGTTGAGCAGCATAGGTACGAATTCCAGTGCCGGAGCTGGAGTCTGGGGAGACGCCGGAAGTTTGGGCTATTTCGGCGTCCTTGGGACCGCGGACGCGGCTGTTGCTATCCGCGCCATAAACAACGGTTCGCCAGCCACAATCCTTGCAAAGAACAACTCCACACAAACCAATGCAGCGGTGTTTGAGGCGGATGGAGCTAACGGGAACGATTGTGTCATTGACGTAAGCGGGAACCTTAGGTGCACTGGTGCGGTGACCGGGGTAGTACATGTCGATGGCGACTCGCACAAGGTGGCGCTCTACTCAGTCGAAGCTGCGGAGAACTGGTTTGAGGACGTCGGTTCCGGACATTTATCGGCCGGGTCGGCGACTATCACCCTGGAACCCACTTTTGCCCAGACAATCAACGGTGCAATCGAATACCATGTTTTTATCACGCCCAAAGGCGACTGCGAAGGCCTGTACGTTGACAATGAGACGCCAACGGGATTCCAAGTCCACGAACTCCGCGGAGGACGTTCTAATGTCGGTTTTGACTATCGGATCATGGCCCACCGCAAGGGTTATGAATCTATCCGTCTCGCGGACATGACAGACGCTTTCAGGCCCTTCACTGCTGAACGAGGGCCGACGGAGCCGCGAGTTCGGCAGCAACCAGTCGCTGCTCCGACCCGCAAGCCGGTCCACTAACAAATTTCGCCGGAATCCTCGGGTCTCGGCGTCTACGAGACCCGAGGATTAGTACGCTCGCGTCCTACCTGGGATGCCAGTTCAACGGGATCATGCCAGTGCACACGAAATTCCTTGACTTAACGGCCAGAAAACTCAAGATAGAAGCAGTGCACATAAAGAGCCTGTGTCCAATCCGTTCTTTGGCAAACTGGTCCATTGGCAGGGACACGCAGGAAAATGGAAGCTCAAACCCGGCGGAAGCAGGCAAAAATCGATGAAATAACCCTTTATTCCACAATACTTTACGAATAAGCATATATTCCAGAATACTTTGCGGACAATATCAACAAATTCCAGCGCTAAGTCTCACGCGCTCAAGACTTTGCCTATAACTCCTTATTTCGTAATACTTTGACAGGAGTAAAACGCGGAAAATAGCCGAAATTTAACTTAAACAGTAGTCGGCAAAAGACTTGCAAAAAGTAAGTCTAACTCAAATGGTTTGAATACTTTGGAGTCCAACTTACTCTAACTGGCTGATTCTAATAGACCGAGGCAAGAGGGGGAGAGGGGGGGTACCCCACTACCGTCCATTACGTCGCGTCCAGAGGAACATTGGGGTTCCCTCGGCCGAGCTTTTCGCTCAGGTGTCCGGCGATCAGCTTGCCGTGGAAACGGCCATTTTCGATGAAGATTTCGTTAGTCCTCGATCCGGCTACGATCACGCCCGCCACGTAGATTCCGGGAACATTCGATTCCAGAGTCTCCGGGTCGCACACCGGGCGCAGTTGCTCGGGCGACAGTTCGATGCCGATGCTGCGCAGGAAGTCGTAGTCGGGATGGTATCCGGTGAGCGCGAACACAAAATCGTTTTTCAGGCGAAGCGAGCCAGACGGAGTTTTCACGACCACGAAGTCCGGGCCGATCTCCTGCACCGCGCTTCTGAAATAAGCGCCGATTTCGCCGGCTTTGATGCGGTTCTCGATGTCGGGCCGCACCCAGTATTTGACGTGGTGATGCATCTGCGCTCCGCGATGAATGAGGGTGACGCGCGCGCCGTGCCGCCACAGATCCAATGCTGCTTCGGCGGCGGAGTTCTTGCCCCCGATCACGACCACGTCCGTGTCGTAATAAGGATGCGGCTCCTTGTAGTAGTGAAAAACCTTTTCGAGATCCTCGCCGGGAATGTTGAGCTGGTTGGCAAGATCGTAATAGCCGGTGGCGACCACGATCTTGCGCGCTCGGTAGTCGTGGATGGCGCTGTGCCGGTCGGTTGTCGTGACGCAAAACTTGCCGTCTTCGCCGGTGATGGTCTTGACCCACTCGTACTGCCGGACATGCAATTGAAAATGTTCTGCCACCCGGCGGTAATATTCGAGCGCTTCAATGCGCGTGGGCTTCGGCGAAGACGTAGTAAACGGAATGTCGCCGATCTCAAGCAACTCCGGCGTCGTGAAGAACACCATGTTGGTTGGATAGTGATAAAGAGAATTAACCAGGCATCCCTTGTCGACGACCAGAGCCTTGAAGCCGGCCTTTTCCGCCTCGATCGCACAGGCTAATCCAGTTGGACCGGCGCCGACTACCAGCAGATCGGGGAATGAATCCGGCCGTGCGTGCGCCTGAGCGCGGGTCAAGGTTTCGGGAGCATAGGCTTCGGAGTCTTTCATTCCAGAGAGCCGAGGTTCGAGGAACTGGGTTTCAGGAGTTCGATTGACAGGCAAGGGTATAAGAGCCTTTGGCGCACGGGATAGAAACCCAGTATTTTAGCACCCGTCGGGTTCTGCGGCTGTGACGGGGTAGTCTTCAGTTGTCGACGAACAATCCTCTTTAAGGAAGCTCCGATTAAGTACCTTGAGACCTCTGTGCACTTCTGTGCCCTCGGTGGTCTACGCTTTTCGTCCGTACTTAATCGGAGTTTTTTAAGCCGCGATTCCCTTAATAGACCCACTCCTTACTTCTTGACGCAAACCGCCACCCCGTCGCGAATCGGCAGGATCGTCGTAAACAAATCTTTCGATTCGTAGATCAATCGGTTGAATTCGAGAATGGCTTTGGTCTGGTCGTCTGGATTGGGCATCCGCAGCTTGCCGCTCCACAGCACGTTATCCGTAATAAACAAGCCGCCGCTCTTGACGCGCGGCAGAGCCAGGCGCGGGACTCGCGGGTAATCGATCTTATCGACATCGTTGAAGATGATGTCATAAGGTTCCTTTTGTTCGGAAAGAATTTCGAGCGCATCGCCGACGCGCACCACGATTCGTTGGCTGACGCCTGCGCGCTCAAAGTAACGGCGGGCCTTTTCGGCTCGCTTGGGATCGCCGTCGGTATAGATGACGCGACCCCCATCGCCCACGGCGCGGGCCCACCATATCGTCGAGTATCCGATCGCCGAACCCATCTCGAAAACCGTCTTGGCTTTGCCGATGACTGCCAACTGATAAAGCACGCGAGCGACCGCCGGCCCCACGATGGGGACGTCGTTCTTAGCGGCCTCGTCCTCCATCTCCTGGAGAACTTCGTCACGCGCGGGCAGCATGGCATACATGTAATCTTCGACCTCGGGGACGGTGATTCCGCCCATGCGCCAGTCGGGCTTTGCGGCTTGATCAGTCATGCTTCCCTTTCGAGACCCCTTAAATGAAGACAAACTTTCGCACTTTGCGGGAACTCATCCAAGCTTCGGTTGGGCCGCTGCGCGCGGGAGACGGGGCAAGCCCCGTCTCTATACGTTATGAAATCGTTTGCCCGGGCTTCATCTCCATCACCTTCACGTCTGGCACCAGTTCCTGCAATTGGCTGGGACGTCCCGTCAACATTGGAAATGTCCCGAAATGCATCGGGATGACAGTCTCCGGCTTGAGAAGTTTGCAGGCATAGGCGGCCTCGCGCGGCGACATCGTGAAGTGGTCGCCGATGGGCAGCATCACAATTTTGGGCGCGTAGAGATCGCGAATGATGGCCATGTCGCTAAACACATTGGTATCGCCCGCGTGGTAAAGCTTGACCCCGTTGGAGAATTCGAGCACATAGCCGCATGCCTCGCCACCGTAGATAATCTGGTCGCCATCCTGAATCCCGCAGGAATGCACGGCGTGCACCATGGTGATCTTCACGCCGGCCACCGTCTGCGTTCCGCCTTTGTTCATCGGCGCTATCTGCTTGATGCCTTTTTTCTGGAGCCATGAACAAAGTTCAAAGATGCCGACTGCGATCGACCCATGCTGCTTGCCGATCTCAACTGCATCGCCGATGTGATCGCCATGTCCATGAGTACAGATCAGCACGTCCGCTTTCTTCACCTTCTTTTCATTTTCTGGACACATCGGGTTGCCGCCGACCCAGGGATCGACGTAAAGCATCTTCCCTTCCGGAGTTTCGACGCGAAATGTTGCATGGCCGAGCCAGGTCAGTTTGATTCCCTTTAAATCCATAAGTCCCCCAGGATATATGCGATCTGCATTGCCGATGATGTTCGATGCGGCGCGATCGGAAACTTCGTGCGAAGTAGTATTTTAGAGATGTGCCGGAAAGCGCGCAATGCTGAGCGACTGCAACCCGTTCGCGAGTTGTCACCTGATAGAAGTCGCCCTTTAGAGAGAGCGAAAAATTGCGTTCCTCTCCTTGTGTCCGATCTTTGTCGTTCCGATCTTTGCCATTCCGATCCCGCCTGAACTCGTGTATAAAATTGGGCTCGATGCCCAACCTCAAAGTTTTGTTGTCCCGCGAGCAGATTGCGAAACGTGTCGCCGAACTGGGCGAGGAGATTGCCCGTGATTTTCACGGCCAATCGATTATTTTTGTCGGCGTGCTGAAGGGCGCTGCGATCTTTCTCAGCGATCTGGCCCGTCACGTTCCGCTCGATGCCACCTTCGACTTCATCGGCGTTTCCAGCTATGGCAACCGCCCCATCGCCAAAGAAGACCCGGCAGGGCACGCCGCGTGGGATTCCCTGGGCGAAGTTCGTCTAACGAAAGATATGGATCAGTCGCTAGCGGACCGAAATGTAATCCTGGTGGAAGACATTCTCGATACCGGCTTGACCTTGAACTACATTTCGAAGCTGATCAAGGCGCACCAGCCTCGCTCGTTGCGCATTGCCGCCCTGCTCGACAAGCCTTCACGCCGCAAGCAGCCGATCCAGGCGCAATACATCGGTTTCACCATCCCCGATGCCTACGTGGTCGGCTACGGCCTCGATTATGCGGAGAAATACCGTAATCTTCCGGACATCTGCGTAATCGAAAATCCATAGAAATTTGCGACTTTAATTGTGGCCGTACAAGCTGCATCTTCGATTTTCAAGTTGCCAATCGCGAATTAATCGGCTGTTATGATGAAACCTTCAAAGATGACGATGACGACTCTCCTCCCAGTCCGGACGGCCTTATGAAGTAGAGCCTCTGCTGCTCGAAGTGGCTGACGTCGTCAACACCACGCTCGACTTGGAAACCACCCTTCGCCGCGTCGCCGAACTGGTGCGCAAGGTCATCGACTACGAAATCTTTGCCATCCTTCTGCTCAACGAACAGCGCCAGGAACTGTACGTGCGATTTCATGTTGGATACCCGGCCGAAATCGCCGAGCGCATCCGCGTGAAAGTTGGCCAGGGCGTCACCGGGCGGGCCGCCGAGACGCGGCAGACGGTGCTCGTCGCCGATGTCACGAAGGAAGACTCTTATATTTCCGCGGTGCCCAACGTGCACTCGGAACTGGCAATCCCGCTGATCGTCAAGAACCGGCTGATTGGTGTGATTGACATTGAGGCGCGTCAAAAGGGCTACTTCACCGAAGAGCACAAACGCCTGCTGACGCTGATCGCTTCGCGCATGGCGGTGGGAATCGAAAACGCGCGGCTGCATACCCGCATCACGCGCCAGGCACGCACCCTTCTTCTGCTGAATGAGATCGCGCGCGAGCTAACGTCGATCCTGAATCTGGATGAATTGCTCAAACGAATCGCCGAACTGTTGCGGCGGTTGATCGATTACCAGATGTTCAGCATTCTTCTTCTGGACCCGACCGGAGAAAAGCTGCAGCACAGGTTTGCGCAGCGCTTTGAGGAAAGACTGCATCTGAAGCACGACATACCGCTGGGCCGCGGCGTTGTGGGCTACGCGGCGCAGGCCAAAGAAGCGGTGCTCGTCCCCGACGTTGCCAAGAGCCCGCGCTATATCGCGACCAATCCGGAGACGCGCTCGGAGCTGGCTGTACCGCTCATCTATCAGGAGAAGGTGATTGGCGTGCTCGATCTTGAGCACATGCGCCGCGGCTACTTCACCGAAGATCACAAGCGGATCCTGACGACTCTGGCGGCACAGCTGGCAATCGCCATCGAAAACGCGCGTTTGTACGAGCAGATTGCGCGGCAGGAGACGCGGTTGGAGCGCGAACTGGCGCTGGCTCGCGAGTTGCAGTTTCGCTTGCTGCCTCCTTCCCTTCCCAAAATGCCGCATCTGGAGGTGCAGGCAAAGTTCGTTCCCGCGCGCGCGATCGGCGGCGATCTCTACGATTTTGTTCCCTATTCTCTTTCGCGCCTCGGAATTGCGATTGGCGATGTGAGCGGAAAGGGCGCGCCCGCCGCCATTTATGCGGCTTTGGTGAGCGGCATTTTGCGGTCCCATGCGCCGATTGAGCCCGGCCCAGCCGAAATGCTCTCGGCTGTAAATCTGTCGCTGGCGGAGCGCAGAATTGCCGCGCAGTTTGTTTCGATCATTTATGCAGTCTGGGACGATGAACGGCGTACGTTGCTGGTGGCGAATTCCGGATTGCCGCTGCCGCTCTATTGCCATGGCGGCAAGATTGAGCCGATCGATGCGACCGGATTGCCGCTGGGACTGTTCGACGAAGCCGAATACGACGAACTGCACTTCAAGGCGAAGCCTGGCGATATGTTCGTGTTCTTCAGTGATGGCATTCCGGATGCGCGCAACCGTCATGGGCACTCGTTCGGCACCGAGCGGGTGGAAGCGATCGTCGCAGGCTGCGCGGACAAATCGGCAGATTGCGTGGTGAAGGAAATTTTCAAGGCTGTCACCGAACATGCCGCGGGAGTGGATGCCTTCGACGATCAAACGGTAGTTGCCATCAAGGTCAAAGGCGGCGCGGGCAAGGACAAGTGACAAGTACGGCCAAATCGGTGCAGAAGTCAAAGGCGACGTCAAAGTCAAAAATTAAGATGGTGCGCGCGCCTGCATTTCTATACCGCCGTACCGGGGCCGCTGCGCCGCTCACCTTGTTCTGTGAGAAGACCGATCTCCAGCGGCTCGCCGAACGCCATGGAACGCCGCTTTACGTTTATTCTTCGGAGGCAATACGCGACCGCCTCCGTGCTTATACCCTCGCTTTCCGTTCCGTTCCCCATACGCTTTGTTATTCCGTGAAAGCAAATTCCACGCTGGCGATCCTGCGCGAGGTCGCGCGGCAGAAGGCCGGATTCGATGTGGTCTCAGGCGGCGAGTTGGAGCGAGTGTTGCGCATAAAAGCCGAAACCCGCGCCCAGCATTGTCTTTTCCGGCGTTGGCAAGAAAGTGCACGAGATGGAGCTTGCACTTCAAATCGGGGATCCTTCTGTTCAACATCGAAAGCGCCTCGGAACTGCACACGCTGGCAGCCGTCGCTCGGCGGCTTAAGAAGAAGGCTTCAATCGCAATCCGCGTCAATCCGGACGTGTCCGCAAAGACGCATCCCTACATCTCAACCGGGCTGCATCGGCACAAGTTTGGCGTGCCGATTCCCGAGGCACGTGCGCTCTATGCGGAGGCTGCGAAAGAATCCAACCTGAATGTCAAAGGCGTCAGCGTGCACATTGGATCGCAGATCACCGATGTGGGCTCCTTTAAAGATGCACTCAAGCGAGTCGCCGAACTGGTCCGCGAACTGCGCCGTGCTGGACATGACATTCGATATGTCGATGCGGGCGGAGGGTTGGGAATCCCGTATCAATCACCGGAAGAACCGTTCTCCGAACAGGTTGCCGCCTATGCGAAGGCTGTCCTTGAGCCGCTGCGAGGGCTGGATGTTCATCTTTTGCTCGAGCCGGGGCGCTCCATTGTGGGGCCGGCGGGCGTGCTGCTGACGCGCATCCTCTATCGCAAGACGAACAACAGCAAACGCTTTCTGATCGTGGATGCCGCCATGAACGACCTGCTCCGTCCGTCTCTGTATGGCGCTCATCACGAGATCGTACCGCTGAAACTCCAAGTAGAGACGCGGCTTGCCGCGTCTCCCACTTCATCATCCGGCAAGATTTTCTCCCGCAATACGGAGGTGACAGACGTAGTTGGTCCGATCTGCGAGACGGGCGATTTCCTGGCTCGCGATCGCGAACTTCCGGTGATGCAGGAGGGCGATCTGCTTGCGGTTCTCGATACGGGCGCCTACGGCGCGGTGCTGGCTTCGAACTACAACACCCGAGGCCGTCCCGCAGAAGTCCTGATCGAAGGCGCCAGCGCGCGAATTATTCGAAAGCGGGAGAGCGTTCGTGACCAGATGCGTCTGGAACTGTAACAGCGTTCCGCAATCCCAGATCCGAGGCAACGGCCCCGCTTTGTATCCCGTCCAACAGGATTCGCATTCGCACCGGGTCGTGAGACTCTGCGGATAGAATGCGCTCCGGGAAAGATCGGGAACGAGTAGCACACGATGCACGTCGCTCATATCGCCACAGTTCTCATCTGGGCGATCTCTCTGCTCAGCATTCTCTGCATGCTTTTGCGCCCGCGTGGGATTGCGGAAGCCTACTGGGTATGCGGTGGCGCGATTCTTATTGTCATAGCCCGCCTGATACCACTGCACCAAGCCGTCCGCGCAGTATATGAAGGCGTCGACGTCTATCTCTTCCTCGCCGGCATGATGATCCTGGCGGAACTGGCGCGCGAGGAACAGGTTTTCGAGTGGGTAGCCGATGTCGCAGCGCACCACGCGAAACATTCCTCCGGCCGACTCTTCGCTCTGGTCTACCTGGTGGGAGCAATCGTCACCGCTCTTCTCTCCAACGATGCGACCGCGGTTGTGCTTACTCCGGCAGTTCTCGCTGTCGTCAGGCGCGCAAGAGTGAACCCCAAACCGTACTTATTGGCGTGCGCGTTCGTTGCCAATGCAGCCAGTTTTGTTTTTCCAATTTCCAATCCTGCTAACCTCGTCGTCTTCGGCCGACACATGCCGGCGCTCGCCTCGTGGTTACGCATCTTTTTTCTCCCGTCAGTTATTTCCGTGAGCACCACTTTCCTTTGCCTGCGCTGGATTTCGCGCACGGAACTGCGCAGTGAGTGTCAGCCCGATCCGAATCCCGTCCCACTTTCCGCGGGAGGAAAATTTGCGCTCGCGGCGCTACTGTTGGCAGCCGCCGCGTTGATCGCTTCCTCCTCACTGGGACTTGCGCTCGGTGCGCCGACCTGCATCGCTGCTATTTGTGCCATGGCTGTCGTCACCTACCGCGATCACACGATCACGTTGCGCGTGGCAAAAGGAGTGTCGTGGGCAATCCTGCCGCTGGTCGCAGGACTCTTTGTGATTGTCGAAGCGTTGCAAAATGCGGGCCTCTTGCGTTTAGGGCTCGCGGGACTACGGGCGCTCGCGCATACTTCCACCCAGGTGGCCAAGGTGACAGCGGCGCTGGTAGTGGCTTTTCTCTCGAATGGGATGAACAACCTGCCCGTGGGTCTTATGAGCGGTGCCGCGATCCGGCACACCCCGGAGACCGGAGTTGTAGCCCACGCGATTCTGGTCGGCGTCGATCTGGGACCGAATTTATCCGTGACTGGTTCGCTGGCGACGATTCTCTGGCTGATTGCGCTCCGCCGCGAGAAAGTCGAGATCACCGCGTGGGAATTTTTCAAGGTCGGCATGGTGGCGATGCCGTTGGCCCTCGTTGCCACCCTGCTTGTTTTGTGGAATTGAGCAATGTCCTGCGGCAATTACAGACTACAGCGACTCCAGAAAATTTGTAACCACTCGCAGCACCGGCTCGGGTTGCTGGATAAAGAGGGCATGGCCGAGATTGCGAAAACGGACATGAGTGTGATGCGCCAACAATTTCGAAGCCAGCGCCACATCGGCATCCGACATGAGCCCGCCCAACTCCGGGCTGCCTTGCAAGAGCAGCGTAGGACAACTGAATTCCTCGCAGCACGTCCTCCCCGTCCCAACCTTCGAGCACCGAACCATCCAGAACCAGCTCGTAGGTGTCGGGGTCCGCTTGTTGCACCGAGCGCGCCCACGCCAGCAGATAAGCCTCATCATTTCCAGGAAGTTGGCGGATGCTGATCGTCTCATCGGAGCCTGAAACTGGCAAAGCGATTTTTCCGATACCTTCGGCAATCGTTTCGACCGATCCACCCTTGCGCGCGAGGTCGCGAAGCCCTGCGAAGAGCGCGGCATACATCGGATGTTGAAGGCGCGGCTTTGGAAGCATTGCATTGCGAATTGAGGCAGGTTCCTTCTGCAGCTCTGCGTCGACCGGATGCGGCCCGGCAGAGCTTCGCGGAACAATCATGTTGTCGCCAAGAATCAAAGCTCGCACCAGTTCGGGATGATGACAGGCGACCCACATCCCAATCATCCCGCCAAGAGAATGACCGAAAACGACAGCAGGCTCTGGCACTCGCTCGCGCAGAAAACGGGCGATGTCTTCGGCGTATTCGGTCCCATGGTATCCACGCGGCACGCGAGCTGATTTACCATGGCCGCGAAAATCCGGAGCGAAAATATGCCAGCGCAAGCTGAGCGCGGGAATCAACGGCAGAAAAACCTGCCAGCGCCGGCCAAGTCCATGCAGCAACACCAGCGGCGGTCCGTGGGATGGACCTTCGGCATAGTTCAAGCACACTTCGCCGGTATCGAAGGTGCGCTCGCTGATTCCTGGATGCAATTCCATCACGGGCTCACGTCCTCGCGCTTGTTCGGCTGTCTCGTTCTGGGGTTTACTCATCTTTAATTATTATTATTATTCATGGGCATTCATCGCCCGGTAACTTTGTGTTTCGCAGTGCTCGCGTCATACGTCATCTTGCCTCCCACCCAGGTCTTCAGGACTTTAACGTCGCGAATCATCACAGGATCGATAGTCAGTACGTCGTCACTCAGCAAGACCATGTCAGCGAGCTTCCCCGGCGTGATTGAACCTTTTTCGTGCTCCTGAAATTCCGCGTAGGCCGATCCCATTGTGTAAGCTTCGATCGCCTCCCGGACAGTCAACTTTTGCTCGGGGAACCAACCGTTGGGATTCTTGCCATCGAGCGTGGCGCGAGTGGTGGCGGCGTAGAGTGTGAGCATGGGATTGAGCGGCGCGACATCCCAGTCGGTGCCCAGGGCCAGGCGAACACCGTGGTCGAGGAAAGTGCGAAAGGCATAGGTGCGGGTGGCGCGGTCGTGCCCGATGCGGCGCTCGGCCCAGCGTCCGTCATCGATGGCATGATAGGGCTGGACAGACGCGATGACGTGAAGTTGGGCGAAGCGATCGAAATCCTTGGCGGCCATGTGCTGCGCGTGCTCGATCCGCCAGCGCCGGTCGCGGTCACCATGCGCCTTTTCGATCTCGGCGTAAATATCGAGGATTGCGGAAATGGCGGCGTCCCCGATGGCGTGCGTGCAGATCTGCAGTCCGGCAGCGTCGGCGCGCATCATGCGATCGCGCATCAGAGAGATGGGATGCATTTCATCGGAGAGGATGCCGCGATTATTGGGCTGATCCGAGAATGGCTCGAAGAAATAGGCGGTGGACGAACCCAGCGAACCGTCCGCGAAGGCCTTGACCGCGCCGATGCGGAGATATGGACCGCCAAAAGCGTGCCGGATGCCGATCTTCGTCAGGTCGTCCACTTGTGTAATAAGCGGCGCGGCGTAGATGCGGGTGGTCAACTTCCCTTCCTCGAGCAGCTCGGCATAGATGGCGATATCAGCAAAGTCGGGGTTCATGTTTTGAACGCTGGTGACGCCGAGCGCGGCGGCGTGGTCGAGCGCGCGCTCCACAGCGTGGCGGCGCTGGTCGTGGCTAAGCGGCGGAATAACTTTATATATAAGATCGGTGGCCGCGTCTTTGAGAGCGCCCGTTGGGTTGCCTTGGCGGTCGCGGACGATCACTCCTCCCGCAGGGTCGGGAGTTTGCGCGCTGATCCCGGCAAGCTTGAGCGCCAGCGAATTCGCCAGCAGCATGTGACCGTCATAGCGTCCCACCGCGACAGGGATATCCGGCGTGACGGAGTCGATCATCTCTTTTGTGGGGAGGTCGGCTGGATTCCATTTGGTCTCGTCCCAATCTCCGCCGAGCAGCCATTCGCCTTTGTGCATTTTGGCGGCACGCTCGGCGATGCGGCGGCCGAACTCGCGGACGCTTGTAGCATCGTTCAGTTCTATATTGTCGAGTTGTGCTCCGCCATCGACAAAGTGCACGTGCGCGTCGTTGAATCCCGGGAGAAGGCGCTTCCCTTCTCGCGTCTACGACGCGCGTGTTAGAACCGCGCCACGAGTCAACGGCCTCGTCGGAACCGACGGCCACGATACGATCGCCGAGAATTGCCACCGCCTCAGCTTCTGGGAGCGACGAGTCGACAGTCCAAATATGTGCGTGGTGGATGATGAGGTCGGCGGCCGGCCTGGACTCGGCTGAGATCGGCTGGGTTGAAACAGACAACGCGCAACTGAGAATGATGCCAAGGTGCGACAGAAATCGTGTCATTATTTCCTTCCAGTCAATCCATGTCGAGGAAAAGTTGCCCCGGTTAGAACGGCGGCAAGCCGCATTCCAACGAAATCGGCAAATGAGAACCGCCTTCCTGAGAGCTGAGAGCCGACAGCTGGTTTCCTCAGCGGTCCCCCCACTTCAGTTTGGTCGAGAGGACTTCGAAGAACGTTTTCTGGAAACGCAACAGCTTCACCGGATGCTCGGCCTTCACAGCACGTACGAAGTCGCCATCCTGAAGGGGCATGCCGACCTGTCCATCGAGGCTGAGGTAAGCCTGCTCCTGGCCGGTCTTGACGCGAATCTCGATCTGCACCGTGTCGCGCACCACCACTGGGCGGTGCGTCAATCCGTGGGGCGAAACTGGCGTGATGACGAAGGCCTGCACGTCGGGCTTCAGGATCGGCCCCCCCGCTCCCAGCGAATAGGCGGTCGACCCCGTAGGCGTCGCGATGATCAGACCGTCGGCCTTGTAGCTGGAGACGAACTCCGCATCCACATAAAGCTCGAAATGATTCAGGCGCGAAATGGCGCTCTTGCTCACCACCAGATCGTTCAAGGCGGCGTGGGTGGCGAGCGTGGAACCGTTGCGGACGAGCGTGCAGGTCAGCATCGAACGGCTGTCCACGATGTAGTGGCCCTGCTCGATCGCTTCGAGCGCCGGGTAGAGGCCGGTGAGCGGGACTTCGGTGAGAAAGCCGAGCGTGCCGAGGTTGACGCCGAGAATCAACGTTCCTGAGTTGGAAACGGCGCGGGCCGCGGAAAGCAGTGTGCCATCGCCTCCCAGGACCAGCGCAAGGCTGGGCGCGAACTTGCCGAGGTCGCTGCGCGAGACCACCTGCGGCGCGGAATAATAGACGGCGCTTTCCTCATCCATGGCGACCGAGTAGTGGCGCGCCTGCAGCCATTTTTCGAGCGCCGGCAACACCTCCGACAACTCGGGACGATCGGGCTTGGAGATGATGGCAACGGTCTTTTGTTGCGCGGGGCTGTGCGAGGGTTCAGGCATGTTGTTCGTAACCGGACTTTCGATTGTATCGAAGTCGCAAGCCTGAAGGCGAAGTAAGAAGTCAGAATGCGAGAAAGGAGACTTCTATTGGGCGGTACGAGAAAATGCCGTGGAGCAGGAATTCGCGATTGCCTTCTCCGCCGAGGATGGGCGACTCGATGCATTCAAGATTTGTGCGCGCCCAGTTCCAGCGAGCGCTGCTTCCACCTTCTTCACGGCCGATTGCTGGGCCGCCTCGTCGCGGACGATTCCGCCTTTCCCGACCAGTTCCCTGCCCACTTCGAACTGCGGTTTCACCAGGACAACGATCTCGCGCATCCGATTGAGAGTTGGGTCTGAGCCGAGATGTGGCCGCGCGAATGACCGCCGGCAACACCTGTGTGGCGGAGATGAACGAGACATCCATGGCAATGAAATCGACATCTTCGCGATATGCTTGCCAATGTCGTCGCGCGTCAGATAGCGTGCGTTGGTTTTCTCCAGAAGGCGAAGACGGGGATCGTTTCGCAGGCCGAAATCCATCTGGCCATAGCCAGTGTCGACCGCAATCACCTTGGCGGCGCCATGCTGCAGCATGCAGTCGCTGAATCCGCCGGTCGAGGCGCCGATGTCAAGGCACACTTTGCCGTGGAGATCGATCTGCCAGTGCTCCAGAGCTTTTTCAAGTTTCAGGCCGCCTCGGCTGACATAACGGAGATCGTCGCCAAGCAGTCGGAGGGCGCAGCCGAGTCGATGGATGCCCCGGCTTTCTCGATCTTCTGCTCGTTGACCAGAACTTTCCCAGCGAGAATGAGCGCTTGCGCGCGTTCACGCGAAGGCGTCAGACCACGCTCCACCAGCAATTTGTCGAGACGCGTCTTCAACGGACCTCTTGACAATCACTCGCCCCAGATCCGAAACTTGGACCTCGAATCGGCAAGCACCGTATCGATTCGCCGCGACGCGGTTAGCACTCCCTACAGTGCAGACTGTAGAAGCGACTCGTTGACAAAAGGTTACAAGGGTAAGACCGGGCTTTTCCACAAACTTTTCCACGAATGTGTTGAAAACTTCAGTCGAGGATGCCGGAATCAGTATCTCATCACATCCAAACGTGTTCCAGGTCACAAGAAAAGCCGCCCATGCGCGGGCGGCTTGCAAAATCGCATTGCAGAAAGTGAAAAAAACGCGGCCGAAAATTATCCGGCAACTTCTTCCAGCGTCTTCTGATCGATGTCGAAGTTGGCGTGGACGTTCTGCACGTCTTCGCTGTCTTCAAGCGCTTCCATCAGCCGGATCATCTGCGCCGCCTGCTGGCCTTCCAGCTTGATATAGGTATCCGGAACCATCTCACGCTCGATGATGACCGGAGTGATGCCCGCTTTTTTTACCGCCTCCAAAACCGCTTCGTAAGCGGAGGGTTCGGTGATGATCTCCCAGTTCTCGCCATCATCCTTCAGGTCTTCGCCGCCCGCTTCCAGGATGATGTTCATCAGGTCATCTTCCTTGGCCGCGGACTTCGCAATAATGATGTCCCCCTTCTTGTGGAACATATAGGCGACGGCGCCCGCCGCGGCCATGTTGCCATTGTTCTTGCCAAACACGTGCCGGATTTCGCTGACCGTGCGGTTGCGGTTGTCGGTGGAAATTTCGGCCAGCAACGCCACTCCGCCCGGGCCATAGCCTTCGAGCACGAACTCTTCATAGGTCAGGCCGGGGAGTTCGCCCGTGCCGCGCTGGATGGCGCGCTTGATGTTGTCGGCAGGCATGTTCTCCGACTTCGCCGCCAGGATCGCCGTGCGCAGGCGCGGGTTCATATCGGGATCGCCGCCGCTCTTGGCGGCCATGGCGATTTCCTTGATAAGACGGGTAAAGATCTTGCCGCGCTTGGCGTCGAGCGCGCCCTTTTTGTGCTTGATTGTTGCCCATTTTGAATGGCCGGACATGGAAATACCTCGGATCTGAAAGACTTAAATTGCGCTGATTCTCAGAGTGCCTTTCGATGCACGACGATATTCGCCTACGGAGGAAATCATTGGATAAACGACAACCTCGACGCAAAACCTCGGCGAATGTTGATTATAACATGGGGGCAGATGGGGCCGAACAGGGCTTTGCTTTAAGGACCGCTTGACGGCTTCGGCGGATCGGTTTCAGTCCTTATGAGGTGCAATCTTCTGATCCTTGACCCTTGCGCTGTTCCTTACTATGATGTAAGGATAAGGGCGTACTCTATGGCGGTCGCAACCCTCACTTCCAAAGGCCAAATCACCATTCCCTCCCGGGTGCGCCATGCCCTCGGGCTGGAGGCGGGAGACCGCGTGGAATTCGTCGAGCAAGGCAAGGGGCAATTCGCCATTGTCGCGGCTACCCGCTCGGTACAGGAACTGAAAGGGTTGTTTCAAGGCAAGCGAAGCAAGCCGGTATCGATTGACGAGATGAACGCCGCCATCGCGCGGCGCGCCTCCGGGTCCCGATGAAGTTCTTGAGGATCGAACTGGAATGATTGGCCTGGAATGATCGGCCTCGACACCAATATTGTTGTCCGCTATCTCACTCACGACGATGCTGCCCAAACGGCCGCGGCCGTCAGAGTCATAGAATCGCTCTCCCAGGATTCACCCGGATTCGTTTCCCTGATCGTCATTGCGGAACTGGTTTGGGTGTTGGAGGTTTCCTACCGTTTCAAGAAGAACGAAATTGAGCGCGTGCTGGATACTTTACTGCGAAGTAAAGAACTGGTGATTGAGCGGGCGGAAATCGTTGCCCAGGCATTGCGAAAGTTCAGCGCCAGCCGCGCCGATTTTGTCGACTGCCTGATCGAACGCTCGCGGCCACGCGGCGGAATGTCAATACACCGTCACCTTCGATCGGAATGCGGCTGGCGCTGCGGGGATGAAGCTGCTCCGCTGATTGCATCAAGATGAGTGAAGGCAGGGCGTTGCTGTAGGCTAATCAGTTCTAACATGGCCGCCAAATCCCTCGACCGCCTGCTCTCCAACCTCGAAGCCGCCCGCTACCGGTTTGGTCCGGGCGAGCCGGCTCGCGTGCTGAGACTGCTGCGTGCGCTTGAGGCAGCGCATTTCCCCGACCCGTCTTCGCTGATCCGCTTCCACGAAGCGCTGCTGTTCCTGCGAGCGTTTCCCCAGAGCCCAGCCGTGCTGCGAGCGGCAGAACACATCCTCAATAACTTCCACAAGAAAGTCGAAGCATCTACGCAAGCTGGCGCCGATATGGATGACTTCGATCCGCTGGAAGTCTCCGGCATTGCCGGAACGTCCATGGAAGACACGCTGAGCTTCGACGTTGCGCGCTGGCTCGTACGGCGAATGCCAGGAAAAGTCGAAATCGCCTGGGAAAATTACGAACCCGGCCGCGAACTTGGCAATACCGGCCCGCGCTTCATGCCGCTGCTCGAAGACGACGCTTACGTCGAGGCGGATACTCCCTGGCGGCGCTGGCTGGAGACGCAGCCGGCGGCGCGGAAACGAGCGCGACTCCCGCCTGGCTGATCGAGCAGTGCGACCGTTTGCCCCTGCCAGCACAGCAGAAAGCTGAGCTGTACGAATCTCTGCACGTGCCTCTGCGGTGGGACCTCGGGAACTCGCGCATCACGCGCACACGAAACTGGCAGCCGGTGCGCAAGCTTTTCTATCACGAAGGCCCGCTGATCAGCCGCAGTCAGGTTTCGCTGGCAGAGGAACTGGCGCGCAAGCCTCCGACGCTTACCAGACTCTCGCTGCAAGAGGGAGAACGCGTGGCCAACATGATTCGCGAGGTCATGCTGGTGCGCTACCGCGAGCTCTACGGCACGACGCTGGCCGACCCGCGCTTCGGTCAGTGCGGGCGGATTTGGGCCGCGGAGTGACAATCTATCTCTGGAATCTGCCGCCAGATCGCCGTCTGCCGCTGCGCGCCTATGTGGCGGGGTTGACGTTGAAGAACGGCGTCCCCATCAACTACATCGAGGCCATCGGCCTCTGCGAGTGGATGGAGGTCGGCTTCAACACCTTCTACACCTTCCGCGGCGGAGAAGCGGGATGGATCTACGCGCAGGTGCTGCGCTGCCTGTGCGCGCGGATGGGGACGACGGTGGTCTCTGTCTATCCCTATCAGCTGGGACACGAGAATGAAGAGGCCATCGAGTCGGGCGCGTTCTGGTTCTATCGCAAGCTGGGCTTCCGGCCGGGGCGAGCCGATCTGCTGAAGCTGGTGGAGCGCGAAGAAAAGAAGATCGCCGCCGATTCGAAATACCGCACGCCCGCGCGCACGCTGAAGCGGCTGGCGGCCGGGCACGTCTTCTACGAAGTGAAAGAAACCAGGCGCGGAGCGACCAGCTTCCAGAGACTGCAGTGGGCGCCTGGGATACGTTTTCAACGCGCAACATCGGATTGCGAGTGAATCGGCGGATGGCGCGGGATTTTGGCGGAGACGCCATCGCATGCGCGAGCAGTCGAAGCGCGCGCTGGAACGAATACTGGGCGTCAGCACGTCTTCGTGGACACCGCTGGAGAAGGCAGCCTTCGAGAATTTTGCGCTCGTACTAGCCGATGTTCCGGAATTGCCCAAGTGGACACGCGAAGAAAAAGAAGACCTGGTCAGAATCATCCGCGCCAAAGCCAAGCCAGATGAAATGCTCTACCTGCATCTGACGCAGCGGCATGGGCGGCTAAGGAGGGCGCTGCTGACGCTCGGGTCTTAGTCAGCACGTAGAAGGCGCAGTAACTCACCCGCTCATGGAACCCGCTCGCGTGCCGCCCGACGAGCATCGCCTTGCGTTCGGCTGGTAATCGCGATCTACTGCTTTCATCATGGAAAATGTACATTCTGCCCTCGCTACCAGAATCGTACGAAATTTTCTCATCGGGACTCTTGCATTCGGCTCAGCGCTTCAAGCGCAGGATGCGACTTATCCTCCGAAGAAACCATCTCCCCCTAAAATTGAGCCTCAGATCGTTCTCCTAGCTGAATCCGTTGTTAACACGCAATGGACGCACACGCTAAAGTTGGTTAACGCTCCTCACAATGTCGCGCTTCTCAATCCCGGCCAATGCGTTCGCATTGGTATCTATTCCACCGGTGACGGGCGCGACGACTACCTGGAAAAGACAAGACTGTCATTCCGCGTGGAGTTTGCCGGTCACAGCGATGTCTATCCGCTCGCATCTCTTTCAGAGTTCAAGCAAATCAAGCCGGAGGGCGGAGATTTTGTAAACGCGGTGCTGAACGCCGGAGGAGTCAAGCTTCCAGACTCCATGAAAACGATGGCCAGTCTCGGGGCCTCCGATGGCCACTGGTGCGCCCCCGTTGATGCCGGTGACGGAAGCGCCACGGTGAAAGCGGAGGTAGAATCCCCCGGCGGGCATCAGGCTTTGAACTCTTCTACGATTCAAATCGAAAGCTTTGATGTAGGTAGTAAGAGGACGTTCAAGGACGCGCAGGAACTGAGTGCGTTCTTGAAAACCTATTATCGGGAACCAAACCCGGCACGCTTGCTTCCTGCGCTGCAGTTCCTGGTAGCAGATCAGACCCGGCAATCGCGCGCAGGGCAGGTGGAGATCTTCGTCGCTTTCTTGAGTGCGGCACTCAAGGCAGATTCCATTGCGTCGCAGGACTTCCGAATACGGATTGCCACTCAGCCTCCATTGCCCCGGGCGCTGGGGCTCCTGAGCTTAAGTTCCGCCGGATACGATTTCAGCGGCGTGTTAAACCCCTGGAGTGCGGAGGAGCAGCAGAAATTCCTCAGTCTTCCACCACTGCAGGACCCTTACGATCTGACTCCCACGCGAGAGCTGTTTCAGCATCTGGATATGATGTGGGCCGTGTTCGGGGCCACGGGTCAGTTCAATCCCGTGAAGACTATCGCCAGTATGCTCAGCTGGCGGACCGACTACGAAGACTTTGACAAACTACGGAAAACTCCAAAGCATCCGTCAACCCTTACGCCGCCGCTCGTCCGGGGTGTCACCTACACGGCGGCGGGTTGGTCGCTCTGGTCGTTTCAAAGAAACGATCCGCTGGTGGCAGATTACATCGACTACATGCTCGCTTTGCCGGATACTCCTGAAGGGATCAAGTCAGAACTTAGGGGACTGTCCACCAACCCTGCATTTAAACAGGCCGGAGGGCAGTGATCCAATTGGGCTAAGAAGCGTTTCTCAAGACGGTCCCATCCGGCGCGCCTTATACGCCCACACCACCGCCAACAGCGGAGGCGCAAGCAAAAATCCCCAGAACGGAATCACAAATCCAAGAACGAGCGGAAACAGAATCGACGCCCACATCGGCACGCGCGCCACGCGGCGCATGATGTAAGGCTGCAGCAGAAAGCCATCCACCACGACGATCACCGCATAAAGAATGACCACATAAAGAGGATGCTGCCAGTCTCTCCAATGGATGGCGGCAGTGAGGACCGGCCCGAGCAATCCAAGGATGGGGCCGAAGTGGGGAATGATCTGCAACATGGCGGCCACAATCGCCCACAGCGGAGCCCATGGGACGTGGATGATCCACAGCCCGGTCAGCCACAGGACGCCGACAGCGAACGAGTCCTGCAGTTGCGCGATGGCCCAGTGCTTGAGAGCCGATGCCGTGATTCGGACGTGGTCAGAGGCTGTCATTGCATGGTTAGAATTCATCGGGCGCGAGATTCATCCCCAGTTGTTTCTGAATCTGTTCGAGCCATAAAAGCGAAGATGCACACCGGTACGATGCCAAATTGCTCGGTGAAGAATGCCCAACGAACTTGAACCGTCACGTTTGACCGTGTATAAAGACTTAGGACGCATCCTGCCATCCCGCATCATGCGCATGTGATCATCACGCGCGATAATAAACGGCTTCAGACCAGCGTCAAGCAAACCTTCAGTTTCCCTCAAACGGTTTGCAGATACCAGCTGTCAAGCGGAAGTGGTGGAACTGGCAGACACACCATCTTGAGGGGGTGGCGCCGAAAGGCGTGGGGGTTCAAATCCCCCCTTCCGCACCAATCCTTTTTTGACTTCTCGAACGCAGCACTTCCCCCTCGCGTAAGCCTCGCCATAACAACTTCCAGACTAAAGTAACCTTCCTCCCGATGACTTACTAAAGGATAGTGTACGAAGGGACGGTGTACCCCGGTACTTTGACGTAATCACAGCCGGTTCCTAACATCGACATTACTGGACCGTGTATCCAGAGGGTGATCCGTGGAGGATTATCCAGGACCACGGCGTGACTAGTCTTGCTTTGGCGGGTGCCGGCAAATGGGATTTAGAAGGCTGAATATCGGTGCGGGCGGAAATCAGCGGCAGGCGCGTGGATTCAGCTTGCTGGAGATGATGATCGTGGTTGCGCTCACCATTACTGTATCGGTGGTGGCAGTAATGAGCCTTGTTCCGGTGATGAACCAGCAGCGTGTCAATAATGCCTACAACACGACCATGGCGGCCATGCGGCTGGCGCGCGACAGCGCCGTTTCACAGCGCACCTCGTACTCGGTAACGTTTTCCAACACCGTTACGCCTAACACGATCGTGGTGGCGCCGACCGTCGTGTTCACCAATGGAAATGGCACAAACGAAGACATGCCTACCGCAACCTATCAATTGCCGCCGGGGGTGACGTTCCTCGCCCAATCGGCACTGGCTACGACGTCACCTACTCCGGACGGATACGGAAACGGAACAGCGGCGATTGACTTCGGGTACCCGTCGCCCGGAACCGGCTCCGGAGGACAAACGGTTCTTTATTTCTGTCCCGATGGCTCGTCACAGAATAGCGCGGGAGCGGGAAACTGCTCAGGTATGAACAACTGGAGCGGAGGTGTCGTCTACATCGCTCAAAGCTCAAACGTTACCAGTTCGCGGGCCTTGACGGTGTGGGGTGGTACAGGCCGCATTCATGGTTGGCGGCTGTACAGCATTGGAACCAATAGTTACAAATGGGTGCGGCAATGATAACCACAGAAACGACAACCACAGAGAAGATCAGCCCGGCCATTCTCGACGCGAAAGCCGTAGAAAAGCTCGGCACAGAAAAGATTGGAAATGAAATGGTCGCCCGCAAAATGTCCCGCAACCAAAGACTATCTCGCGATGGAAGACGCGCGCAGAGCGGTTTTTCACTGCTTGAAGTCGTGATCTCCATGGCCGTGCTGACGGTGGGTATGGTGAGCCTGCTTGGGGTATTCGGCTTGGCCATGGCTACCACCCAGACCTCGCAGCTCGACCTGATCGCCAAGCAACTGGCAGACGAGTCCTACGAGAGCATTGTGACGGCGCGCAATACCACGCAGATTAACTGGGATGACATTCAGAATGTCGGTTCAACGAACTGTACGGTCACCGGCGCCAACAGTTGCGGCATCTTCCTGAGCGGGATGCAATCGATTTACAACGCGGGCGCCGACGGAATCTATGGGACGGCGGATGATTCGGCTGCGGGCGCGCAAACTCTGCAGGATCCCGGGCCAGATGGGGTCTTTCTGACGCGCCGACGACACTTTCGTCCCCTTGACCGGCTACCAGCGCTCCATCGCGATTACCGCGTTGACGGACGCGAACGGCAACACTTTCACCTCCGTGCGCAACGTGACCATCACCGTGCAGTATGTGGTTCCCCAGACCAAAACGCTGAAAACCTACATTCTGAGTTCCTATGTTTCGCAGTTCAATTAAGAGGGGATCATGGGCGATCGTCTAACAACACGTGAGTCAGGGTTCACCCTGCTGGAATTGATGGTGTCACTGGCACTGGGGGCGCTTGTGCTGGCCGCTGCCGGACAGATTTATATCACGGGTGTATCCGCAACCTGGACCGTCGCGCAGCGCGCGGAGATGCAGCAGGATTTCCGGGCCGCTTCCAACATGTTGACGACCGATCTCAGCCTGGCCGGGGCGGGCTTGGGCAACGGAGCCGCTATCGCCCTGCCTTCGGCAACCACCCCCCGATATGGTTGCGATCAAACTGGCACTTGCTACCTCAATGGAGTAGCCGGCACGTATCCTCTCAAGAGCGGAACGCCCTATCTTTACGGGTTAATTCCCGGATACCTCAAAGGGCCAATCCTGAATGCCACTCAGGGAGCCACCGATGTGGTTACGGTGGTCTACACCGACGCCAACTTCTATTTGAACTGCTACATACCCACGGTGACTGCCAAGGGAGTGGTCACCTTCGCCCCGCCCACGTCGCCCGCGACTTGGGCGACCGAGGGCTGTTTGCCGAACAGCAGCGTGAGCACTCCGCAAGCGGTGAACGACTCGGCGGCCGGGCTTACCGCTGGCGACCTTGTCCTGATGACGCTGGGCGGAAATACCATAGTGGCCGAAGTTACTGGTGCCGTCACCACCACGGTTACCGCGGGCGTCACCAAGTATTTGGTTCCCTTCGCCAACTTCTCTGGCACCACCGTCGACCCGCTGAAGATGAACCAGACACCCACCGGCGGCGGCTTGAATGCCGCGGCGCTCAACGCTGCCGGCTCGGCTTCCGCCGCGCCCTGCGGAGGCACCGGCCCCTGCCGCCTTCTGGTGATCACGTATTACATCGACAACACCACTTCTCCGCCGCGGCTGATGCGGCAGGTCAGTGGACACACTCCCATGCCGGTGGTCGAAAACGTCGCTTACATGAAGTTCACCTATGACCTTTTCAACAGCAGCACCGATTCCGCAGCCGTGGGTTGCAGCAATCCCGGCGTCGC
Source organism: uncultured Acidobacteriaceae bacterium (assembly GCA_963709055.1). Lineage (GTDB taxonomy): Bacteria > Acidobacteriota > Terriglobia > Terriglobales > Acidobacteriaceae > Acidiflorens. The sequence continues at coordinate 107,426 of CAVPUZ010000010.1, read as the reverse complement.
TTCCGATGGCTGCTCCGGTGCTTCGAACGGACTTCTTCCAAACCAGATCACCAAGATCAACATTCAGAACATGGCCCTGAATAGCACGCTGAACGGCTCCATGTTCGGGACGACCGGATATCAACGAATGGACTTACAAACATCGGTAAGCGCGCGAAATCTGACCTTCACCAACAATTACAACAACTAGCTGCGCAGGTGGCGAAGGCGATGATGGTAACGGGGAGCGAAGTGATGGGGACTGACTTTATGAGAGCTTACGGTTCAAAAAGCAGGAGAGACCGCAGCCAGGGATTCACCTTGATTGCCTCCTTGCTGATGATGCTGTTGCTGTCGGGGATCGCAATCGGTCTGATGATGATGGTCAACACCGAAGGCAGGGTGGGCAACTCCGATCTCCAGAATAATCTCGCCTATCACGCCGCCGAGGGTGGCATCGAAAAGATGTACTCGGACCTGACCGCGGTCTTCCAGAATGCCCAGGCGCCCGCGCCCAGCGTAATCTGCGGCGTCGGATCCACCAGCAATGAGCCGTCGATGGTCGGGGTGACCTGGACACAATATTCCGTGATGCCGGGCTCGACCCAGACTGCGACTTGCCCGACCTCCCTGACCTCGACCTGGGGACAAGTCACGGCGGGCCCGAACAAGAATTTATGGGCGCAGATCATCCCGGTAAACATGCTGGTAACGGCATCCATGCTGGGCGGCCAGGAAGTGAGCATGGCCCGGAGCGCCCAGGTTGCATTGATTCCGGTCTTCCAGTTCGGCGTCTTCTCGGACTCCGATCTTGCAATCTATAACGGCGCTCCTCTTGACTTTGCGGGCAGCGTCCACACCAACGGCGACTTGTATCCTGTCCCGGCCGGCGGTTCCTCGCTGACGTTTCACCAAAACGTGTCGGCTTATGGCAACATAGTCCGGACTCAACTGCCCAACGGCTTCAGCACACTCTCACAGTACAACGGCAACGCCTACGTTTCGACCGTGTCCGGCGCTACCGGTTGTGCGTCTCCTCCCGCCTCCCCGACCGCAACGGGCACTTGCATCCTGATGGCGACCCCCACCACGTCATCCCCGTACGGGGACGGCAGCGTGACTGGCGCGGGCAGTGCCACGGCGCAAACAGGATCGAGCTATGCCAGCAGCACCTGGAACGCTTTTTCCTCGAGCACCGCATCTCAGTTGATAAACGGCAACTATGGAAGCCTGTTGAAGGCGGGAACGGGCGCGGTGAAGCTGGCGATGCCGTTTGTCAGCGGCACAACTCTGCCCAACGAACTCATTCGACAGCCGCAAACAGCCACCGACACGACTACGCTGTCGCAATCGCGCGAATACAACATGGCCCAGATCCACGTGCTGCTGGCCGACGACCCCGCCGACTTGCCGGGCGGCGCCTCGGATTCCAATAACATCCGCCTCGCGAACCTGTCGGCGGCCCAGTCTCAAGCGCAGGGTGGCGCCGATACGGCCACGTATCAGTTTGGAATCCCGATCGCCGCCGGGCAATTTCAAATCGGCCACTTTCGGATCGCCCACCGGTACTTACACCTACAACCTCTATTTCGCCGCTGCGTCCAACGCCATACCCCTTGTCTCCTCTTGCTCGGGCACAACGTGTACCACTGCGGATTGGCCGTACGCGCCTATAAATTGGACGGCCAACCCGAATCCGGCGCAAGGTACCGACGGGCTCCAGCCCTCGCCCAACAGTCCGTCCTTCCTGTTCAACGGCACTACTCCGACTATTAGTCTTTGTCCCCCGGCAGGTCCGTATACCGGCACAGTGTCGCCAGCAATTCCCGCCAACTGCCCTACGACGGGCGCTTATCCGTATTTCGCTCCTCCCAACGCCAACGGCTCAACCCTATATAACTCGGCCTTCTCCAATGCCTGGAGCCTGATTGATGGCTACCTGCGAGTCGAATACAAAGATAACTCCGGCAACTGGAACCCCGTAACCCTGGAATGGCTGCAACTGGGATTTGCGCGCGGTTTCACGGCGCCAACCGCCAATGGAGCGGGTACTCCCGCCGGTGGAACTGCCAACCCCATCAACCCGAACGCGATCCTCCTTCTGCAGGAGCCTGCGGATCGCGATGGATCAGGCACACTGACCGCTGCCGACACTACCGGGACTGCCCCGACCTGCACCGCTACACAGGGGAGTGGAGCGAACAGGAAATGCAAGGCGTGGTCCGCCGGCACGCCCCCCGAGGACTTCGACGATCTGACTGCGGTAGCTAACGGTATAACGGGCACGGCCGGAGAATGGGCTTTTGGCATGACGCCAGCCACCCCAGTTTCAACCGGGGCCTCGGCGACGCCCCAGAGCATCACCCAATACAACTGGTATCCCATCAACTTCTACGATGCCCGTGAAGGCGAAGTTCGCGACAACGTAGTCAACGACAACAGTTGCACCGTCAATGGCGTGATGAACGCCGTCGAAATCGATGTGGGCAACCTGAAGATCGATGGCTGAATGGAACCATCACCGGCCACGGAACCAGCGTGAACTCCTCCGCGCAAAATGGATACGTGCTGTATTTCTCGGATCGCCGCGGCATGCTGCGAAATCCAAACTCGACTCCGACGAGTTACATAAGAACCGGAGACGCCGGCCTGGAGGACGTGGTAAACCGCTCCAGCGGCCTGGGTACACCCGATGGCGCTTTGGAGACGCCTCCAACCGGCCGGACCTGGTCTCCGGAAGATGTCAACGAAAACGGGCTGCTCGATAACTGGGGAGCGGCGAACCTGGGATTGGGCTTCTGGAACGATGCGACCCACAATCTGAATACGGCGATCATGACGCCGACTTATCCCGATCCCTACGGCACCGGCAACGGAAGCACCCGCATTACCCTTTGCGCCAGCACCGCACGCAAGAACTGGGTCAGCGGCGCGCGCCACGTGCTGCGGCTGGTGGATGGCTCGCTCGGCAACGTGCCGCTGAGTCCTACCCCGATTACCGTGAACGGCGTAACCTACAACGGCGGTTTCACGGTGGCATCGGAAAATCCCGTATATATATGGGGCGACTACAACACCAACTCGGCAGACGCGACCTGGACGGGCGGCGCGGATCAGGCTGGGCACGCGGCCGCAGCCGTAATCGCCGATGCCGTGACCGTCCTCTCGGATGATTGGCTCGACTCGCAGAGCACGGTGGGCACCGCTATCACCAATACCAGTACTACGCTGCGCAATCCTAGTCATGACGGCTACTACCGGCTGGCAATCGCGGGCGGCAAGAATATGACCTTCCAGTTGCCCACGTACACCAGCCCCGCTGCCCCATACCAGGATTTCGGCACGGACGGGGGGTTGCACAATTTTATACGCTATATCGAAAATTGGAGCGGCCAGACCATTAATTACAAGGGCTCGCTGGTGAGCCTCTATTACTCAACTTACGCTACCGGAACCTTCAAATGCTGCAACACCGTATATGGGGTTCCGGCTCGAAACTACATCTTCGACAGCGACTTCACGGTTCCGGCTGGCCTGCCACCTGGAACCCCGCTGTTCCGCGATGTGGAAAGCCTGGGCTACCGCCAGGTGCTAGCGCCCCGCACGGCCAGTCAGTAAGTCACGGGATCAACTTAGTAGGTCGACCTTAGCACGTTGAACGTGGCAACGTTAAACTCCGTACGTTAAACCCCGATCCGAAAGGATCGGGGTTCTTGTTATGGCGACGGTTTTCGTTGTGGCGACAGAAAAAATGCCGCGTAGAGACGGGGCTTGCCCCGTCTCCGGGGTGCCGATGAACTATGGTCGAGCAGAAAGGGACGGCACGACGTTCAAGCCGTTCCGTAAATGCCGCAGAATGAATTCCGGCTTCACAGGCTGCGTAAGAAGTCACGAACGTAAGCGCTACCGTGGAAGAGCGGCCCTTTCAGGGCTGCGTAACCTTCGACCTCAGTTGGGGCTTTAGCCCCGGTCGTCGCTTTTTGTATGCCAGCGGACTTTTCCGCAGTCTCATCTTGCAAACTGACCCACCACGAGTCACTTTCGTAACGTTTCTGGCTGGATATCCCATGGTTATACTGTCACATAGTCTGGTCTCGACCAGTCCCCAAATCCGGGCAAATCTGCCCGGCGAGAGATATCCGATTGCAAGAGCGGCTCAACGAAATTAACCAGCGGCTGGATGAAATTCTCGGCGCGCCACAAAATCCGGCCCTGTCGGACGAGTTCATAACCTTGTTCGAGGAAAAACAGCGCCTCTCGCAGCCGTCCGGCCCGGATGCAAAAGATCAACCTCCCGAGAATCGGCGCCGTGAAAACCAGCGCCGCAGCTCCTCCATGGAGGCCCGCCTCACACCCCAGTCCAGGGAAGAAGCCCAGTCGGGCAGCATTCTCGCCAACGTCAATCGTGAACTTGCCAAGCTTGAAAAACGTGACTGGGAACTATGGTGGATCGTCTCTGCCACCGGCATTCTTCTGGGCGGCGGGTTGATCGCGATTCTTCTGCCCGCGGCCTTCATGAAGACCGAAAATTTCCACTTCGAAATTACCGTCCCGCGCCAGCTGGTTGTCGGATTGATGGTGCTGCTGATCCTGATCAACACCTATCTCGTCACGCGCCGCATCGATCTTCGCCGTTTGCGCCAAAAAATGGTTTCCAGCACCATCCAGAACGAACTCGTGCGCCTGCAATCGTTCACCGACCCTCTCACCGAAATCTACAACCGGCGCTCGCTCGAAGACCTCGTTAATCGCTATATCAGCCACGCTCGCCGGCTCGAGAAGCCGCTGACCTTCCTGCTGATCGACGTCGACCGGTTCAAGCAGATCAACACCCGCTTCGGTCACCTGACGGGCGACTTTGTGCTGGTTGAGATCGCGGGGCTGCTGCGTAATTCCATTCGCGGATGCGATGCCGTGATCCGCTACGGCGGCGACGAGTTTCTCACCATCGTGTCCGATGCTTCGGCCGAGGAGGCCAAGAAAGTTGTCGAAAGAATGGAGGCTTCGGTGAATGACTGGAACAAGGCCGCACACTTGGACGACTGCAACATCAGCCTGAGCATCGGCGTCGCAGAGTGGACGGACGGCAAGACGATCGACGAAGTGCTCGACGTCGCCGATCAGGATATGTATGCCAAGAAAGCGTCGCCCGCTTCGCAATCCGCGCAGAAAACCCGGGCAGCGACAACAGCTTCCTAGAGCGGTCCCGCAGGTGGTGTATCCATCACGCGCAGGTTGTGCGTGCCACGTAGGGACAGCCGCCCCCGGCTGTCCGGCGGAGCGGAACTCCGCAATGGCAGCCGATACGGCTTCTCGGAAACCGCGATAGCCCAGTTTGCGGGCAGCAAAATCTCTTGATCACTCCGACACCAGAAGCCACTGCGTCAGTGTGCCAGCAGATCGCAGCCTTCAAACGGCGCCCCGTCAAGGCGCTTTCCCGTCAGGCAGGCATTGACGCTCTTCGGCGCCAGACCAGCATCGGCCGCGCGAAAGTACATCACAAGGTCAGCCTTTCCATTGTGACCCACGTCCTCCACATGAACATTTTCAGCCGACGCTTTGGCGGGCCCGAAGTGCAGGCTGGCGGGGTCCACCTGGCTCGCATCGAGATAGGACTGGTTACGTAAAATCACGTGAAACTTTTGGCCCGACGTGTGAATAGAGATTCTCGCCAGCAGGTGTCCCCACACCTGAATGTCCATCGCTCCCGCCGTGGAAGAGTCTCCCTGGTAAGTGCTCTGCACTTTGCCGGCGTTCGAGAACACGCGCAAATGCTGGCCATCGGCGGACGAGCCCAGGTTGTACCAGGTGGCGCCCGCATACGGGTCGGCAAGAATACCGAACTGGATCGGGATGCCCCCCGGAACCGACCACTTCATATCCTTGAAGTCGATCTGCCAGACGTCCGATCCTTCCTGCTTGCTCGAAGCAATCGAAACGTCAGGACTGTCGGTCTTATTGCTGCCCTGTTCGAGCATGGCTGTCTTGAGAGCGGGCAGGTTGTGGCAATCGCACTCGGGAGCAGCCGTTTGGCCAGCCGGAGGCAGTTCCGGCGCAATCCCGCCATAGAGGCTGATCTTCTTGAACAGATCCCCAAGGCCCTGCGCAGACCCCGCCTTCGGGTCTGCAACCGCCCACAGGCGAATATGGTCGATCACCCAATCCTCTTTTACTGCGCCCGCCACAAAGTCATCGGCGAGGAAGGCATTGGTTTCCTTCGAAAGGCCCAAAGATTGACTCGACCCTGAAGCGGGACCGCGATCGACGATCAGCATCTGGGCGGAAAGATTTGCAGCGAAGGCGAAACAGGCAAGAAGAAACACGAGGTACTTCAACATGGGAAGATCCGTTCGCTCGGGATTCAATTCAATCGGAAGGGGCTTCCTGAGGAGACAGAACCCCAACACTCAGTGTTCACATCTTACCGTGCGGTCGCATGTCGTTCAACTACCGCGAGCAAATGCACGATTCTCATGCCAACAATCGTCCGCTCGGCTCGCAGAAAATTCAGGTCGTAAAAAAACTGTGTCGCGAGGCCCTTGTTCAGGCCTCGCGACACGATTAACGTGCTCGCTTACTGTACCGTAATGGTGAACGCCAGCGTGCTCTGTACGCCGCCGGTGTTCGTGTAAGTCGCCGTGAAGACGTTGGTACCGTTGCTCAACGGAATATTGTCGATCTCACGTGAAGTGGAAGTGAACCCGCCGGGCCCAGTCCAGCTCCACGATCCACCGCTGAGCGGTTGCGGTCCAAGATTCACTGAAGACCCCTTACTCACCGTGATCGTCGAGATCTGCTGCCAGCCCCCGCCGCACGACTGAATGTAGGGAACGATTGGGGTGCCAGTGCCGCCTTGGCCGCAAGCCGGCGCCTTGACCGTCGTGTTGTTACAGTCAAGCACGAGCTTCGTCCCGGAGATAAATTCGCTGTTGTGGTTCCCGGCCTGAATCAATATCTCCCCGCCCGGATTGAGGAAGACGCCAGCAGTGTTGGCATTTCCAATCTGGACCAGCGAGCTGCCGGTGAAGTTGAACAGGACCTGGCTCGGCGGCACACCCGACAGTGCGATGTTCGAGCCGTCGCCGAGTTGCATCCCATTCGCGACGTTAACGATGAACGTATCCGACGATCCTCCCTGGAGGGTAAGCGTTTGACCATACCCAAGGTTGATGCCGCCGGAGACGTTCACTACGTTCTGCGCGCCGTTGCCCGTGACGGTAGTCGAGGACGAGATCGAGCTGAACGTTTTGGTTGCCGTCAGCGCCGCCGACGAACTGGACAGGCTCGTTGCGGTCGCTTTCAGACCCGTCAACGACTCCGTCACAGTCCCTCCGTTTAGTCCGCTTCCCCCGTCGATGTGAACTCCCGCGGTCGGATCCGCGAACAGAGTCGAGTTCAGCCAGGCGTTATTGGATACATGGAAATACCCGTTCGGACCAATCGCCAAATCGCCGGTCACACTAATCGGACCTTGGACCTCGAAATCGACACCATCGAGTCCAATGCCGGCGAAGTTGTGGTTAGTCTGAACCGCATTATTGATCGGGTTAGCCACACACGACGGTGATCCTCCACCGCCCGGCTGACAGACCTTCACGCATTGCACATTGCAGCTGAAGTCGCCAGTCCAGTTGCCACTACCCTGCCCGCATCCGCCGGTCACCAACAGATACTGGCGGCCATTGAATTCAGGCGCTCCGGTGTGGTCCCCGGTCGAGAACGAGCACGCCTGGACGCCAAGCGCTGGATTCACCTCCATGCCGTTGTAATCGGGCACGAATGGCGACTCGCTCAGCGCCGGGAAGTTGTAGCCCTTGTTCGAAACCAGCCAGTTCGACGCTCCAACTTGCCAGGTCACCTGCAGGCCCGGCGCAGTCGACGTGATGTCCGCCGTCCACGTGACGTTGCTCGCTCCCGTGAAACCGCTCGGTATCTCGTACGCAAGGCCGGCAGCGAAGAATCCACCCGCTTGAGAAATCTGCGAGATTGGAATCGTCGTCTCCCAGCGCTGGAACGTCGTGTTAAACACCGTCTTCGCGCAGCTGGCCGAGGACGAGAAGTAAATCACTCCATCCGGTACAGCCAACGTGGTTGAGCCGAACACGATCTTCCCGCCCGTAATGTAGATCTGGAAGTCGCTGCTCGGCACTGTGCCTTGCAACGGATCCAGATGGCTGTTGAACCAGATGATCTGGCCCACATTCGACTTCGACTCACTGACCGTGTAATTGATCGGCGTAAGCGACGTGCCGCACGTCTTGATCACGATCGTGCAAGCCACCGTGACCGAGTAGCCGTCGCTGTCCGTGACCTTGATGCTGAAGCTGAACGTGCCTTCCGAACTCGGCGTACCAGTGATGGCGCCGGTCGATGGATTCAGCGTCAAGCCAGCAGGCAACGAACCGCTGGCAATCGAGAAGGTGTATGGCCCGACTCCACCCGTAGCTGTTGCTGCAGATGAATAGGGCACACCCACGGTCCCAGTATTTGCCGGGCAAACTGGCGTCAGGTTCGGCGGATTGATCACGATACTGCAATTCGCAGTCGTCGTGCCCGCAGCCTTGCCGGTTGAGTCGACAACCTGAGCCGTGAAGTTAAACGTTCCGGCTGTGGTCGGCGTGCCCGTAATCGCGCCCGTCGATGGATTCAGCGTCAAGCCAGCAGGCAGCGCGCCACTGATGATCGAGAACGTGTACGGTGACACTCCGCCGGTGGCGACGAGCGCCGAGCTGTACGGGACACCCACCTGACCTGTCCCAGTGGGGCAAACCAGCATGATTGGCGGCGGCGAAATTACGATCGTGCAGCTCGCCGTCGTCGTCCCCGCTGCTGTGCCTCTGGAATCCACCACCTGAGCCGTAAAGGTGAACGACCCGATAGCCGTCGGCGTGCCCGTGATGGCGCCCGTCGTCGGGTTCAGGCTCAATCCCGTCGGCAACGAGCCGGCCGTGATCGAGTACGTGTACGGCGGTACTCCACCGCTGGCGACCAGAGCCGAACTGTAGGCAACGCCTATCGTACCGGTCGCAGCTGGGCAAGTCAGGGTTGGCGGTGCAGGCGCAATGACGATCGTGCAACTGGTCGACGTCGTGCCTGCCGCTGTGCCTCTCGAGTCCACAACCTGAGCCGTGAAGGTGAACGACCCGGCAGCCGTCGGCGTGCCCGTGATGGCGCCTGTCGATGGATTCAGCGTCAATCCCGTCGGCAACGAGCCGGACGTGATCGAGTACGTGTACGGCGGTACTCCACCGCTGGCAACCAGAGCCGAACTGTAGGCAACGCCCACCGTTCCGGTCGCAGCCGGGCAAGTCAGTGTCGGCGGTGCAGGCGCAATGACGATCGTGCAACTGGTCGACGTTGTGCCTGCCGCTGTGCCTCTGGAATCCACAACCTGGGCCGTGAAGGTGAACGACCCGGCAGCCGTCGGCGTGCCCGTGATGGCGCCCGTCGTCGGGTTCAGGCTCAATCCCGTCGGCAACGAGCCGGCAGTAATCGAGTAGGTATAGGGCGGTACTCCACCCGCCGCAACCAGATTGGAGCTGTAGGCGACGCCCACAGTGCCGGTCGCAGCCGGGCAAGTCAGTGTTGGCGGTGCGGGCGCGATGACGATCGTGCAACTGGTCGACGTGGTGCCCGCCGACGTACCAGTAGAATCCACCACCTGGGCCGTAAAGGTGAACGACCCGGCTGCCGTCGGCGTGCCCGTGATGGCGCCCGTCGCTGGATTCAGCGTCAATCCCGTCGGCAGTGAGCCGGCCGTGATCGAGAACGTGTACGGCGGTACTCCGCCGGTGGCAACCAGATTGGAGCTATATGGGACACCCACCGTTCCCGTCGCCGCTGGACACGTCAGGACAAGCGTCGGAGGCGAAATCACGATAGTGCAACTCGTCGATGTCGTACCCGCTGCGTTCCCTCTGGAATCCACTACCTGGGCCGTAAAGGTAAACGTCCCGTAGGCTGTCGGCGTGCCCGTGATGGCGCCCGTCGCTGGATTCAGGCTCAATCCCGTCGGCAACGAGCCGGCAATGATCGAGTACGTATACGGCGGTACTCCACCGCTGGCGACCAGAGCCGAACTGTAGGCAACGCCAACCTGGCCCGTCGATGCCGGGCAAGTCAGGGTTGGCGGTGCGGGCGCAATGACGATCGTGCAACTGGTCGACGTCGTGCCTGCCGCTGTGCCTCTGGAATCCACAACCTGCGCCGTGAAGGTGAACGATCCGGCTGCTGTCGGCGTGCCCGTGATGGCGCCCGTCGTCGGATTCAGTGTCAATCCCGTCGGCAACGAGCCGGCCGTAATCGAGTACGTGTAGGGCGGTACTCCACCGCTGGCAACCAGCGCCGAACTATAGGCAACGCCAACCTGACCCGTCGATGCCGGGCAAGTCAGTGTCGGTGGCGCGGGCGCAATGACGATCGTGCAACTGGTCGACGTCGTGCCCGCCGACGTACCAGTAGAATCCACAACCTGGGCCGTAAAGGTGAACGACCCGGCTGCCGTCGGCGTGCCCGTGATGGCGCCCGTCGTGGGGTTCAGGGTCAATCCCGTCGGCAACGAGCCGGCCGTGATCGAGAACGTGTAGGGCGACACCCCGCCCGTGGCAACCAGTGCCGAACTGTAGGCAACGCCCACCTGACCTGTGCTCGTCGGGCAAGCCAGACTGATTGCCGGCGGCGAAATCACGATGACGCAATTCGCCGTCGTCGTGCCCGCTGACGTCCCGGTGGAGTCGACAACCTTGGCCGTGAAGGAAAACGATCCGTAAGTGGTCGGCGTGCCCGTGATGGCGCCCGTCGCTGGATTCAGCGTCAATCCCGTCGGCAACGACCCGCTGATGATCGAGAACGTATATGGCGGCGCTCCGCCGGTGGCTACCAGTGCTGAACTGTAGGCAACGCCCACCTGACCCGTCGAACTTGCGCAAGCCAGGCTGATCGGTCCCGGTACAATCACGATCGTGCAATTTGAGGTGGTGGTGCCGGCGGTCGAGCCGGTCGAATCCATCACCTGGGCGGTGAAGTTAAATGTTCCGTACGTGGTCGGTGTACCGGTGATGGCGCCCGTCGAAGGATTCAGCGTCAAGCCCGGAGGCAGTGTGCCGGCAATGATCGAGAACGTGTAGGGCTTCACTCCACCGGTGGCGACCAGACTGGAGGCATAAGCCACTCCTACCTGGCCGGTGCTCTTTGGACACTTCAAAGTTATCGGCTGCCCAATCTTGATCTCGCATTTCAGGTCAAAGGTGGCGCCTAGCGAATCCGTTACTTGCGCGGTGTAAAAGAAATTGCCTGCCGTGGTTGGAATGCCGCTGATAAGGCCTGTCGATGAATCGAGCGTCAGACCTGGAGGCAGCGAGCCGGCGACGATCGCGAAACTAAACGGCGCCACCCCGCCATAAACGGGTATAAGTACGCTGTACGGTTCTCCAATCGCACCGATATTGAGCTTCGGGCAGTCAATCGATACGTGAACGTAGACCTTGAGTTTGCACGCCGTGATCGCCTTACTGCCCGCAGAATCCACCACTTTGGCCTTGTAGTTGAATGCCTTCTGGGTAGTTGGCGTTCCCGTGATGTTACCCGATGACGGATCGAGCGTTAAGCCCGGATCCAACGAACCTGTGGCAAGGGAGAAGGTATAAGGTGCGACTCCTCCACTGGCGACAACGGCAGAACTATACGGAACTCCCTGCTCCGCGATGGCGGACGCGCAGCTCACCGTCAAGGCTTGGGCCGCGCCGAGAGAGGTCAGGAAGGTCAGACAAAGGATCGCAAGCAGAGTTACGACCGCGCATCGGGAAATGAGCTTCATCGAAGTGGCTCCTCTAAATTTTGGACGGGGGGAGTGGTGACTACCTGTTATTCCACACGGAAAACTAGCTACAACGTTACCGCTTGTCAAGCTAAAGTTTTGTACAAGTTAGCAATATAGAGCTAAAGAAAAGCTTAAGTTGCAATCTCTTGCATCTATTGGGTAGACCTTGTTCACCTTGAAAATGGCGCTCCGACCTTCCATTTTCTGGAAACTCCGCCTACCACCAGTGTTTTGAATAGCCTTGACCTCCACCGGGATCAGATGCAACACTATCAACTTGACGGAACCTGCACGTTTCGCGCCATCGCAGGATTCCCCAAATTCACAAAAAAAATTGCTGGAATTCAAAGCACGCACTAGCCCAAACGGAGAGTTGTTTTCATGACCATTTTGATCACAGTGATTCATATCGTCGTCTGCTTTTTTCTGATTGCGGTGGTGCTCCTGCAGAGCGGCGCCAGCGGAGATTTGGCCGCAGCTTTCGGCGGACAGGGCAGCCAAACCGCATTTGGTCCCAGGGGCGCGGCCTCGGCACTCTCGAGAGCGACAACCTGGTCGGCCATCATCTTTATGTTCACGTCGATCGTCCTCTCCATTTATGCGGCGCGGCGAAGTGGTCCCACCTCTGTGTTGTCCGGAGTGAAACCTTCACAGACAAAGTCGCAGACCGTGCCCGTGGCTCCATCGACGCCGCCCACCGTTCCACAAAATCAGGCGCCAACGCAGAAATAAAGCTCTCAGCCGTCAGTTCTCAGCTGTCAGTGAAATCGTATTGTAGATCGGCGAGCTAAATGGATTTGGTTTAACTGAGAGCTGACAACTGAGAGCTGGGGCGTGGGGTTTGCTCTAACTGAGAGCCGACAGCTGAGAGCTGACAGCTATCTAAGAAACGGATTCTCTTCCCGTTCCTCTCCGATCGTCGTGCTCGGTCCGTGTCCCGGAATCACGGCGGTATCGTCAGGCAGGGTCAAAACCCGGTCGTGCAGGGATCGCATGATCTTTTCGAAAGATCCGCCAGGAAGATCGGTGCGTCCGATGCTGCGAGCAAAGAGCGTGTCGCCTGCGATCAGCATCTTCTCGGCGGGAAAATACAGGCAGATGCTCCCTTCAGTGTGGCCGGGCGTGTGCAGAACATTGGCCGAGAGATTCCCCGCCCGCAGCGTTTGATCGTGTGCCAGCCCCGCTTCAATTTCAACCTCGCCGGGAGCCTTCATTCCGAGCCAACTCGCCTGCACATCAAGCATCTTCAAAAGCGCATAGTCATTCTGGTTGAGCAGGATGGGCGCTCCGGTTCGCGCGCGCAACTTCATCGCTCCGCCCACGTGATCGATGTGGGCATGAGTGATGACGATTTGCTTCACCTGCAATTTATTCTGCTCGATGATGGCGACGATGTCTTCGATATCGTCGCCCGGATCAATGACCATGGCCTCGTGCGTAGTCTCATCGCCAATAATCGAGCAGTTGCACTGCAGCGGGCCGACGGGAATGACTCTGTGGATCATTCTTTAATTCTCACATGAAGCTGGCGTTGTGGTGGGAAGTCAAAAGCAAAAGTCAAAAGTCAGAAGTCAAATTGAAGAAGTTAAAGCCCAAGCCTCGAATAATCGTGCCTCGAACCATCGTGCTTGGACCCAGAGGTTTTAACTTCTTCAATTTGACTTCTAACTTCTGACTTGCTCCCCTACCCAGCCGCCACCATCTTCCCAGTCCGGCTCTGATCGGAACGAAAGCGCAGCAGCGCCGCGATATTTCCGGCGCGATCCAGGTCGTCAACATCCTTAAGATAGAACAACTCAATATCGCGCCGGATGGCCATGGGAATAATGGCATCGCAAACATCGGCAAGTTCACGCGTAGGGTGTCCACAAACAACGCACGTCGGCACCACATGGGCGTTAAGGTGTCCACAGTGCGTGCATTCAACCGCGTGTGCCGAATAGTTTTCGCTGAGAAACATGCTCTGGACTTCTCCGGCTTCGAGCGCCTGCAACACGCGCCGCAATCCCGTAACGCCACGTCCGTTGGCTTTGGCAAAGTCGATCGTCTCCCTCACCTTTGATAAACCGCGCTCGCCGATCCATTTCCCCAGGACTCCGTTCGCTCGGTCCCGAATCTCCTCGTTCGAAACGCTGGCAACATCGGCGGAAAAGCGCCCGATCACCCGCTGTTTGACATAGGGGTGCAGGTGAGTCTCGAACTCCGGCCAATTGACGTCGTGGCAGCCAATAATGAGCCGCTCCCATGCTCCTCTTTCGAAATCGGTGCGCAGCCGCTCGGAAACCGCCTTGAAATGCTGCAACGCTTCTTCCGACACGCGCCGTTCCGCGTGTCCCCCCTCGTAACCGTTGTAGCCATAGCTCGCGCCGCTTCGTGAGAGCAGGTGAACGATCGATGCCCCCTCCCGCAAGTCATCGAGGCGCAGATCGAAAAAGCGTGCGCGCTGCCGATCGACCACCGCAACACATAAAGTCGGCTGCGCGCCAAGCAGTGCGGCCAGCGGCCTCAGTTGAAAACGTGACTGTAGATAAATGCGGGTCGTTCCCAGACGCGGAGGCAGTTCATATTCCTTCCAGAAGTTCTGAGCGGAGCAGGCAAACACTGCTCTCCCCCGAGCCTGGCCGCGCAGGTTGGCCGCGAAGTCAAGCACGCGATCAAGATCGGCATGCAGAGATCCGTTCTTCCCCTGCGCTCCCGCGCTCTTGAGCGCCTGTTTCACCACATCTTTCGCTACGATGGCCTCGCTGCGATGCGACCGGTCCTGGGGAGGATCGGGCTGAAAGTAAAAACTCAGGGCGCAACCGCCCTTCGATTCGTCTGCCTGAAATGCGGCCAACTCACGGATTTCTTCCCGTGTCATCATCTCGATTTCTCCTTGTTATTTGGTTACTGAAGCGCGAGTTTTGACGAAGGGCTCTTGGTGGAACTCTTTTGCTACGGAAGGCGCGTTGCGCACACAGTCGCGAGCGCGTTGCACGGATTCGCGAACCGCCTCGGCATGCCGGCCAGTGATCGAAGCAATCTCATTGAGCGAGAAGCCTTCAATTCCATAAAGAAGAAAAGCTTCGCGGTCGGTGCGGTCAACGCCATTGAGCGCGACTTGCACCAGCGCAACCATCTCATCGGAATACGCATTCTGCTCGGGATTCGCCACCCGGCGATCCGCGATCGCACTCTCCCGCGTCCAACCCTCGTCGGCCTGGTGGAATTGCAATGCGGGCTCATCCGACGCCCGCACGTTTTGCGGACGGCGGCTGTCCTCCAGACGAACCGGCGACTCCAACTCGTGAAGACGCGCCGTCATCTCGCCGATCGCTTCCAGCGCCAGCCGGTAGAGCCAAGGCTCAAGCGCCATCTTCTCCGGGCGATCATGGTCTCCCAAGGCGCGCGCGATCACCTCATTCACCACCTCCGGAGCTAGCCAGACGGCCGTCGGGTTGCTCTTCCTCAGATTGCCGAAAATAAAGTTCGCGCTCCACAAAGCGCTCCAGCCGCCCAAGGTTGGCGTTCACGTAGGACCCGATATCGTCCGATGAGATAGTCGGCGCATGTACCGAAGCCAGCGTCTCTTCGAACGGCACGCCGGGTTCAGGCGTTTGCCGCGCCCCTCCCCGCCAGCGATGCCAGCGATGACTCGAGCGCAGCACTTCCTTGTGCCGGTTAATCTGCTGCATCAGGTCATCGAAGGCCGTCTTGATGGCCGCAGTAGGGCTGGAAGCTTTCTTGTCGGCAGTCAACTGCCCAGAGGGCAAGCGCAGGTTCAGGGAGACCTCGGTTCCCTCGCGCGCAGAATTCTGCTCCAGAACCGCCTTCAGATGGACCAGTTCCGGCCGGAAGACCTGCAGGCGCTTCTGGATTTTTTCAATCTGGTGGTTAACTTCTTTTTCGATGTCGGGAGTTTTCTGGACCTTGTAACTGACGTGAACGTTCATTTTTCGAAGCCTCGAACGCGGGAAGCAGATCCCGTGAAGCTGCGGTCCTGACAAAACAATTGTACACCCGCCGGGAAGGGCGCAGAACAGAGCAAATTATCGGGAGTGGGTCACTTTGAAATTGGCTTGAAAGGGCACGGCTTCAGATGTTGCGGAAAAACTCGGCATTGTGCACGAACGGGAAGGGCACGAGTTCCACTCGTGCCGCCAAGTCGCCGAAAATCGTTTGGACGAACAAGAAGCGGGGGGGAGAAGCTCCGTTACATCCGTCGGAATCCTGTAGTTAGTTCGCAACAGTCGACACGCACGTCATCTTTCTCATAGTTGTTGATTTCACTTTCCCGCGGCCGTAATCGGAACTTGGATCGGACTGCCGGGAGCGTTGGTCACGATGTTGAGCGTAGCTGCGTCCGTACGTACCGCATCGGGAGTAAAGACGACCCCGATGGTGCAACTGTTCCCGGCCGTAAGCATCGCTGGACAGACCGGGCCCAAGCTGAACTGGGATTTATCTCCGCTAGTGACAGAGAACGTGACGGGACCAATCCCCACCGTGTTGCTACTGTTGTTTTTCAGGGCCACAAGCTTCTTTGCAGATTGACCGACCTTAACGCTGCTGAAGGAGAGGTTGGTCGGAATAGGCGTGACCGGTGCTAACACGGTAAGCGAGAAGCTCTGTTGGGCGGGCGGCTTCACAATATTCTTGGCAATGACCCAGAAGGAAAACACTCCACTGACCGTGGGTGTGCCGCTCAGCGTGGCGGTTCTGTTGTGGTTGTCGACGAATGACACGCCGCTGGGCAGTCCCGTGCTGATCGGGGTGTAGGTGAGGGCAGGAACCGGGAACCCAGTGGCGGTTATAGTGAACGAACCCGGCGTTCCTTGGATGAACGTCGTATAGTTCGCGCTCGTGATGGCAGGCGCCTGATCGACGGTCAGTGTAAGGTAAAGGACCTCACCTGGAATACCGGTAACGAAGTCATTGATATAGGCCCCAGTCGTGCCGTTGAACCGTTTGACGCTGTTGGAATAGCGTTCCGTCTCGTAAAGATTCCCGTCCGGGCCGAACGCTATATCATAATCCCAGTAAAGGCCACCGCTCCCAGTTGGGACGAATGGTCCCATGTCCGCGCCGGTTGCACCGTCATAACGCTCGATCACGTGACCGTAGAATAGGCTTACGTACAAATTGCCGTCGGACCCGAACTTCAGGGAAGTCGGGTCGCCGGAGACTGGCGCAAAAACGTCAATAAATGCACCGGTCGCTCCGTTGTAGCGGAGGATAGCGGAGGCTGCGTTATCGGCAACGTAAAGGTTTCCGTCGGGACCAAAGACCAGTCCCTGGGCGTAGTCAAGGCCGCCGCTACCACTAGGGACAAAGTCGTCAATATACACCCCAGTCGTGCCGTTGAACCGTTTGACATGGCCGCTACCTGGCGAGTAATCCCAACCGCTCGCGACGTAAAGATTGCCGTCAGGTCCAAACGTTAAATCATATGGAGAGATGCCACCGCCGCTGCCAGGAGGCACGAAGTCGTCAATATACGCCCCAGTCGTGCCCTTGTAGCGCTTCACGCTGTGAGTATAAAGGCTGCCAACATACAGGTTCCCATCAGGCCCAAAGATGGCATTCGTCGGGGTGTTTAGTCCACCGGCGCCGGGAGTAACAAAATAACCCTTCAGTGCTCCCGTGGTCCCGTCATAGCGCCGGATACTATTGTCGGTGCTGCCGACAAGCAAGTCTGCGGCTACGCCCTGCAAACCACCCGCGGTCAATAGCAGGACTATTAGAGTGTGACGCGTTTTGAATGCGAATGTGCAACTCAACAACCGAGAAATGTTCATTGTGACCCTTCTATGGCAGGAGCTCGCCGGCCTGATAATTCCCATTTACGGTCTCCAAGGACGGAGAAAAGAATCTCGCAGACTGTAAGTCGGCAGACGTAAGGTGTCAAGCCTATTTGTCCAACCACAGCGTAAGTGCCCCACTTTGGACAAACCCGGGGACAGGAAGCTGTGAAGAAATTGCCTCCCGAGCCAACAACGCCATTGCGAAATTAGCCGGCGTGGGTAGACTGCGGAGTGAGCGACAACGCTGTGCCGGCCGGGTGCCCGAGACAATGAGGGTGCCCCACACATCGCGCACTTTGCGATGTGTGGGTTTCGTCATCACCCGACCGTATCCAGGATCACCCATAACCTCCGAACCTGATAAATATTCCGACTGGATGACCAAGCGCCTGCATCGTCCTTATGGCATGCACGATCTTCACTTCATCCCACCTTCGCGCGACCCTCTCCGTAACTCAATTCCAATATCATGCCCTGTCAACTTGACAAAACCCCTCCGCAGAAACCCCATCAAACACGGACAGCCGAGCGAACTAAAACGAATAACTCCCTTACTGCCGGATACTTCGCTGTAAGCACCTCACTTTAAAACCGCGAACCACCACTCCGCGCTAACCCCAGCATTTTCATACATCATATAAACCTAAAAGCAGGCAGACACATAACCAGACAGTGAACATCCCGCCTAGCGAAAATCCCCGATTCCCCCAGTTTCACAACGCCCGAAAACCAACTTTATTTTGTTCGCAGTGTTTTCGCTAAAGTAATCACAACAATGTACGTACAATAAAGTCAGTAAAGTGTCCCAAGCGTAACATTGTGGGTGGGGAAAGGGACAGACGGGAGATACTCCCCGATCCGCGCGGAAAGCCCTTGACTTAAGCCCAGTCCTGTCTTCAACTGGATGAAGGCACGCACGGTGCTGCCAATCACTCGGTCTTTGACAAAGAGAAACCCGTGGGACTCCGCCGTGGATGTGATTCCTCCAAGGCGATCATGGCCGCATTCTCAAACAAATGGCACATCCAAGTTCTTATTTCGGAAGGTAATTATCCCTTGACATCACGTATAGTAAAAACTTACGATGTTAGACATGATCCACGGATGGGAATCCGGGATGGCAAAAATCGTCAGGGCACTGGAGCATTACAAGCCTGTCGAAGACTGCATCGCCGACTATGCCCGCAGAAAGCCGTACCGAAAAGTTGCCCAACCGAATGGTCCACCAACACTGGAGATCACCGAGCAGCCGCCTATCGAAATCTCCGTGTTCTCTGGCGAAATCATCTATCAACTGCGTTCTGCCTTGGATCACTTTTTCTTCGATCTCATCGAGAGGAATGGGGCGCCCCTCACTTCCAAGCAAATTCATAGCTGCATCTTCCCGCTGAGGACCGAGCGACCAGTACCGGGATCGGTCAGCAAGGGAGACTTGCTGCTCAGCTATCAAATGAGAATCCCCGATGAAGCATTTACATTGATCGAGGGGTTGCAACCATACAATCGAATCCATCACGGGCACACATTGCTGAGGATGTTGACTAAATTCTCGAACATCGACAAACACAGATACCTTGTGCCCACCGTGCTCAAAATTACCCGGACTTACTCGACAACGAGTGCCGGGGGCGGAATCCGGCATACTACTGTCATTCCGATGCTGGACCATGGCGCAAAACTTTATGACGAAATCCCCAACCCTTATCCGTGGGCGAAGAATCCCGTGAAGGTGGAAGATGAGTATGCCTTGGTGATAGCGTTCGATGAACCGGAGTTTGGTCCGCCCCAGATGGCCAGCTATCGAGGAGCTGACCCACGCGCTTCCAACGTTCGTCTTTCGCATCGGTATTGAGTTGAAGAAGTTCCTTTGCTAACAGAATCCCATCTTCGAGTGACACACTCCCGTCGTTTCCGTCACCGTGCTAGACTGGTGACGACGGGAGAGGGCATACGCTAGTGAGCCGGGAAGCTGACAAGAGCGATCTACCCCACGCGCAACGCAAGATTTTGAAACCAGCCCAAGAAGTAGCCGCTAAAATGGCTCCTCTATCGCGGGAGTCATTCCACGATCTACTGCGGCGTGCGGCGCGGCCATCTCAGCGACGCGCTTCAAAAGCGAAGTGAAAATCAGATTACCCTGATCGCGGCGGTTGTACCGAAACGAATACTCGTCTAAATAAGCTCTGCAAATATTTCTGTGAAACGGCGTGGTAGACGCCGCCGATCCCGCGTTTCACTAGCGACCAAAAGCCTTCAATCGTGTTCGTGTGAACGTCGCCAAGGACGTAGACCTTGGCGGTGTGATTGACGCGCTTGATGTTCTTTCACCCGTCCCACCAACACGATCATAAATTCGGTACTCATCGGTGAATACGGTGCTCTTGGGCAGAACATGCTCATGCACAATGCCCAGCACGCGTTCTGCGGTGACATCTGGAGTTGCCAAAGCCTTCACTCTTCCGATGCCGCGTTTCCTGCTGCGCTCGACAATGCCGATTACTGGAGTCTTCTTTCTTGTCGCCGCGCATCGGACGCCCATGACTTTCCTTTGCGAGTTCCGCCGTAATACCTTTCGTCCATCTCCACCGCCGATCCCTCCAGTTGCATGTCAGTTTCGGACAGCAACGAGCGAATTTGGCGGAACATCCGCCAAGCGGTTTTGTAGGTCACTCCGGTTTCACGCTGAATCTGTTTTGCCGAGATGCCGCAACGAGTCGAGGCCATCAAGTACATGGCGTAATACCAGAGTCGAAGTGATGTGCTGCTGTGCTCAAAAATCGTCCCGGCCATCGGGGAAATCTGGGTCAAGCATTCATCGCAGGCATAGACCGGACGCCCTTTAATCCGATGGTGCTGGCGCTCCTGTTTGCACGTGTGGCAGTACGCGATCCCATCGGGGAAACGCTACTCGCGAAGATGCTCAAAGCAAGCATCATCGGTCGGAAACTGACGGTGGAAATCCTCGATGGTATACCGTAATTCCTTTGGAATCGTCTGTCTGCGGTTCATGATGACCACAGAATTACCCTATTCCAAACGTGATGTCAAGGGATAATTACCTTTCGGAATACTTTACGATTAACCACTTATTGCTGAATACTTTGCAGCCCGACACGGGGGAGACGCCGATTTTAGACCGCTAACTCCAACGGCATCAAGACTTTGCCAATAAGTCTCAATCTTTCAATACTTTGACCGGCATAAAATCGCAAAATTGCCGAGAATCGGATCTAACTAAAACTCAGCAAAAGACTTGCTGGAACTAAGTTCAAGTCTAAATGTTTGAATACTTTGCGAGCCAACTTATTCTAAGTGTCTGATTCTAATATACCGTGGTAGAGGGGGGTAGGGGGGGTGGGGTACAGACCGGGAGCATCCCTGACAAATTAAACCGGGCATACCTGACACCGCGACGGATGGCAGGCGGAGTACATCAGAGCCCATGCGTCGTACGATGAAGCGCTGATTCCCTGCTTCCCTAGCTCCGAGTCACTTCATCAATTCCTTCGGCATCGGTACCGGGAACGGCGGAAAATCCTCCGAGAAGCCTTTGAACAAAGGAACCGTAACTTCCGAACGCCGGGTGCCATCGTGAACGGCAATTTTGTGCGGGTTACCTTCCGAGTAGCCCTCCCACAACGAAACGCCCGCATAGGCGCCATCTTTGCGCAGGATGTAATAAGTCATGTCGACGAACTTGAGCTTCGCCATGTCCCCGTTGTAGTTGCGCACAATGCGTTTCAACGCATCCACTCCGGCTTCATGAGGCGACATGCCATGGCGCATGTTTTCGACGATCGTATGGGCTCCGGCAACCTTTATATTCTCTTCGCCGCTGCCGGTTGCGCCCGCCGAGCCCACATCCTGATCGGTGTAGCAGCCCGCTCCGATGATCGGCGAGTCGCCAACTCTCCCGGGAAGCTTGTATGAAAGACCGCTGGTAGTCGTGATGCCCGAAATTTCTCCTTTGTCGTTGAGCACAGAGCAGTGAATGGTTCCGGTCGGCGGGAAAATAACGCGGCGAATCGCGGCCATGCGGAACTCCGGCTCGATGCCAAGCGCGGCCGCCCGTTCATCGAGACGCCGAATGCGCTCCTCCCAATTTTGAGCATGCGGTTTGTCATCCGAAGGCGTCGAAGGCGGCTTCCAGTTGGGATCGGCCAGGCCGGGACCCCACCAATCGTCGGTCGAGTGATACTCCTTCCACAGCAGCCAGATTTTGCGGGAGCGCTCGGTCAGCAGATTTTCTCGCGGGAAACCCATCGCGACCGCAAACCGCTCCGCGCCTTCGCCCACCAGCATCACGTGTCCTGTATGCTCCATGACGGCCTTCGACACCATCGAAACATTCTTGATGTTGCGAACTCCGCCCACCGAACCTGCGCGCCGCGTCGGCCCATGCATGCAGCAGGCATCAAGCTCGACCACACCTTCTTCGTTGGGAAGGCCGCCGAGGCCGACGCTGTCATCGTTCGGATCGTTTTCCGGACCCTTCACCACCTGGATAGCGGCGTCGAGCGTGTCGCCGCCGTTCTTCAGGAATGCGAATGCATCGTCGAGATAATTGCGTCCGTTGTTGGCGCAGATGATGATCGGCCGCTTCGCAGGTGATCCCTCAGCCTTACCCGCATCTTGGGCGTTTTCATTGGATGCGTTCAGAGAACTGGCTAGCGAAGCAACGACTGCGGACTCGATGAATCCCCGGCGAGTGATGGACATGAGGGCTCCGTGCAGGTAAGACGCAAAAAGAATATCACGCGTGACGATCGAAACTCGGTCAAAAAGGCAGGCGAATCCAGAAGACACAGAGGAACACGAAGAGATCGATTTTCTCCGTGTCCCTCTGTGTCCTCCGTGGTGATTGGTTTTTGTTTAAGCGATGGCGACTGAATTGAGACACATACTACGTCCCCAGAAAATCGAGCAGACGCGTGATTCCAGTACGAAACATTTCCGGTTCCGTAATCAGGCTCAGCACAAGATGTCCATCACCCGCGAAATCATAGAAATGTCCAGGATGCACGCTGACCTGTGCGTGGCGCAACAAGCGGATGGCGAGATCTTCGTCACTCCCGAACACGGGCACGCGGAGCACGGCATACCATCCGCCCTCGACCTGCAACCTGGTGCAGGCAGGATGATGAACAAGTTGACGATCAAGCTCCACGAGGTTCGCACGCAAACGGTCCAGCAAAATCGGCTGGATCTGTTTGCGCAGATCGAGAAACGTCTCGGCGGCAAGTTGCACGGGGGCATTCAGCGAGAGATAAGTATCCGAAATGACTTCGAGCCGCGCTCCCGCCTCAGAGACAATATTCTCTGGCCCGCTGGTAACCAGCCAGGCGAATTTCATCTGCGGCAGCGCGGAGATCTTGGAGATTCCGCTCAAAGTAAACGTGAGCGCATCGGTGTTCGCGGCAAAGCTGGGACGCGCTTCGCCATCGTGCGCATAGTCGAGAAAAACCTCGTCGACGATCAAGGCCGTGTTGTAATCGCGGCAGAAGTCATTGAGGGCAGCGGTCTCTGTAACCGAAACGTAGGACCCAGTCGGATTGTTGGGATGGACAATGATCACAGCGCGCGATCGCAGAGTGGCCGCTTTGTAAAGCGAGTCGAAGTCGATCTGCCAACCATGATCGTAGAGAAGCGGGTAGGGCACGAGTTTGACATCGCAAAGATCGGCAAGAAATTCAAACAGCGGATAGCTCGGCTTCGGCACAAGAATCTCATCGTCCGGATTGCAGAGCAGACGAAAAACGTACGAGTAGGCTTCGCTGGTGCTGGTAGTCAAAACCAGTCGTTCGGGATCAAGATCAAAGACGCGATGAGAATCGTGATAGTAACGACAAACTGCGTTGCGTGCTTCAAGCAGTCCTCGCGGCTGAGGATCATAACGAAGCGCATCAGGATCTACCAGCGCGCCCAGCACAACTTCGGGATCAGGAAGCACACCGGCTTCGGTTGGGTTCGAGATGGTGAGGTCGAAAATTTCCTGTCCGGACGCACGGACCTCTTTGAGAACGCGGCGTGAGGTCGTTCGGAGCGAGATGCCAGTTTGTGCGGTTGGAGAACATGGGCCAGGGGACTCAGATCGTGAACCTCCTATCATAGCGCCTTGCTTTTTGTATTCAGACTATCTTATGGTATGAATTATTCCTACCGCAAGATGGGAGGGGTGAATTCTATGCCGAATGTCGAGAAGATCAGCATCGCGTTGCCGGCCGAAATGGTAGCGGTGGTGCGCCAGGCAGTCGAGACCGGAGAATACGCCTCCAGCAGCGAGGTGGTGCGCGACGCGCTGCGGGATTGGACGGAGAAGCGAAGCGCGCGGCAGCAACAGGGCATCAACGAACTGCGTCGGCTTTGGCGGCAAGCAGTGGAGGACAAGAGTCCCGGCAGTCCCCGTCAAACAAGTCTTGAACCGACTTGAAGGGAAGTACCGACCTTCGGCGAAGCCGGGCAAGTAATGCGGGTTGAACTCTCCAGGTTTGTGGAGGGCGATCTTGAAGCGATCGCCGACTACATCGCGCAAGACAATCCAAAGCGGGCGGAAAGCTTTATTCGGGAAATCGCCGCGCAAATTCGTGCGATTGGACGAAATCCTCTGCTATACCAGTTGCGGCCCGAAATCGGCGAGGGTGCCCGAATCGCAATTTTGGGACGGTACGTGGTTTTGTTTCGTGTGATCGGAAAAGCTGTCAGGATTGAACGTGTCGTATATGGAGGCCGTGATCTTTTGGCTCTATTCGAGAGCGCGGCATCGCAACGAAGCCACCTGTAAAAAGTCGCTCGGTTGTGGCAAGGGTTGCTATGCTCCACACGGCCTGGCCTCTACCTTGCGAACGCCTCCTTATTCACGACATACGGCATCTTCGCGATATCGCCGCCGTAGTTCCCTTCCAGCACGTCGCGCAGGCCTTGGACGCAGCGTCCGGCCATGCCTTTGTCGGGATCGGAGGACAAGCGAGTGATGCGGGCCGCGCTGGCGAAGTGCGGCAACAGGCGGCAGCGGTCGGCGATGGCAGGATCGCGCAGCGGCGAGTCGGCGGGCAGCGGCTCTTTTTCGTACACGTCGAGAGCGGCTCCGGCGATCCAGTTTTCGCGCAGCGCCTTGGCCAACGCGTTTTCATCCACCACCGGACCGCGTGACGTATTGATGATCATGGCCGTCGGCTTCATCATGTGCAGCGTCGTTTCGTTGATCAGGTGATAGGTCGGCGTCTTGCTCTCGCCTTCGCGCAGCAGCGGCACATGGATGCTGATGAAGTCAGCGGTACTCAAGGCCTCATGTAACGTGGTGTAACGAATGGTGGCTCGCTCGCGGCTGATCCCGCGCTGAAAGCGCAGATCTTTTACTTCTTGAATCGCTTTAATATAGTCGTGATTTTCATAGGCCGGATCGAAGCACAGAATGTTCATGTCAAACCCGGCGCACTTCTTGATGAAAGCGAGACCGATGCGTCCCGTGCCAATGACGGCAACCGTCTTTCCAGTCACTTCATCGCCGAGAAACGGCAGATAAGGATGCCAGTAGTCCCATTTGTTCTCCCGTGTCAGGTGTTCGGCGGGCCAGAGCTTGCGCGCAAGAGCACCCATCAGGAAAAAAGCAAATTCCGCGGTCGCTTCCGTCAACACATCCGGCGTGTTGGTGAATGGAATCTTGTACCGATTGGCGTCGGCGCGGTTGATGTTGTCAAATCCGACGGCATATTGCGCAACGACTTTCAGCGTGCCTGCGCCGGCGGCAAATACTTCGGCATCGATCTGATCGCGGATCGTCGTGATTAGTCCATCTACACCTGACTTTACTTTCTCAATGAGCAACCTCTTCGGTGGAGCTTCGGGTTCGGGATAGACCTCGAGATCGTATCCCTGGTTGCGAAGAATGTTGAGCGCATCTCCAATGTCGCAGGTGGCAAAGACGCGGAATTTCTTAGTCATGAGTTATGGTTTGCCGGCGACTAACCGATCATTTTGCGTTGATCGCCGATGCGGCGCTCGCGTTCGTTTGCGAATCGCTCCACGCCTGCGAAAATCGAATCGGGGTCGAGATGCGCTTCCGCGATCACGTCCGCTTCGAGGCCGCCGCTTCTCCAGGAATTGTCGAAGTCGGAGGTGAGTGAATACTCATCTGTCAAAGGACCGAGATTGCGCAGCGGCCACACGCGTCGCGTGCCTGTGGATACCACCATCAAATCGTAGCGGGCCTCGGGCGGCAGCACGGAATCGCGATATGCTTGCTGGCTGGCGATCGAACAACTCCTCGCTGATCGCCGCGATCACCTTCACGTTCACACCGGCGGCTTCGAGTTTCGGCAGCACTTTCACGAGATTCACGGTCGAACTCGATCCTTGCGCGATCACATAACCGTGGCGCGGTTTGCCGGGCACGAAATCGCGGATCACGTACAGGCCTTTTGCCGCAGCCCGCAGATCGGAGTCGGCGAAATGGTTGCGGTCCGCGACCGGGAAGTCGGGACGCGCCACTTCCAGCGTGATGATGCCCACGCGCGGATCGCGCGCTGCGATCTCCGCCGCTGCGAAATAGCCGGGCGCGACATCGTTGTAATCCCAAAAGCTCAAATTGATCACCTGGCCGCGCGGGAACAGCTTCCAAACTTGCGGCGCGAAGATGCCGAAGTGGGTGCGCGCATCGGCCGCGGTTTCAGGACCGGAGTGCGCGGCGAGAATATGCAGTACGCCGACGCGGAATTTGCTGTCCTGATTTTGTTGACTCCAGACCCGTGCGGGAGTGTACATCAGCGGCGTGAACGCTCCGTAGGTGCCGCTCAAAGCCCAAACGCCGGCGAATTTTTCGGGATCGACGGAAGCGCTTTGACTCACCAGCCCGATGGCGGTGGAAACATTGCCCGCTTCTTGTATGGGCGCTTTCAAGCGCGTGCCCAGCGGATTGTCCGTGGGACTGTAGTGCCCCCACAAACTGCCGTGCTCCACGTTGATCGACTCGGAAAGGTCGGCGGCTACCGTGAAGAATCGTCCATCCGTGACGTAATTCATCCACTTGATGATTTCGGAAATTGCGCGCCGCGCTCCGGCCACCTCGCCCGGCTTCTTGAACAGCGCAATGCTGACTTGCTTCTCCGCACCGGAAATCGCATTATGAATCGAGAGCTTCTGGGGCTCTTCGGGCAGCGCGGCGACGCGCAGGCGATCGTCTAGGAAAGGGTCGTTCGAGGCCGAGATGCGCAACTTTACGTCGTCGCGCACGGTATCGCCTATTTCCACGAGGCGATTGGCGAGGCGATCGCCCAATCCGTTGCGGTCAAGCAGCGACATTACGATGTCGATGTTTGTCTTGAACTGGATCAATCGGTCACGATGGTTGCCGACCGGACCCTTGCGAATTCCTTCGAACTCCACGCCGAAGTGTTTCTCGAAGGTCTGCGCCAGCGCGAGAAAATACTCCGAGTTCATCTTCAGCGCATAGGGATGGCTTGGGTAACTCACCAATTGAACGCCGCCATAGCCGGGAATTTTTCCGTCAACCGCGGCGGGCCAATAGCCCTTGATCGTTTTGCCGATGGCGGCGATGGGACGACGGTCGTGCGGATCCACTGCGTCCATTGCTTTCAGCACCGCGGCCACTTGGCCGTAGTCGTTTCCGTTCGCCAGTGTGAAGACGTTCCATCCGTACGACGTCCATTGGCTCACGAGATCGTAGCCGTCGAACTGCGCGGCGATCACGCCACCAATCAGGCGATCATCGATGCCCGCGTTGTTGTCGGAAATCATCACGCGCAAACGCTTTCCCACCTGCAGCGCGAGCGCCTGCGTCTTCAATTCCTGCGCGTGACCTTCGGTGAGCGCGAATTCGCCTTCCAGCGCGATCACTTTGGGCGAGTCGGGCGCGCCCGCCACATCCCAGAACGCCGCTTTGCCGGCGGCAGTTGCGATGCCGATGCCTGAAGGTCCGCCATTCACGTCATTGGTGCAGTCGGTGCTTTCGGCATGTCCCGAGAGCGCACGAATGCCGCGGCCTTTGGCTTGCGCGAACAGCGGATCGTCTTCCAACCCCGTTTCGCTGCAGCAGCGTCTTCAGCGCCCCCGCGCTGCGCCGGAATCCCAACGCGTCGATCGGAAGCATCGCGGCGTGCGGATCGACGTGATAACGCGGATCGCCGCTCTGCTGATACTTGCGATACAACGCCTGGCCCATGATCATCCACAGCGCGTAGCACGTGGGAATCGAGTGGCCGGCCGCGAGCATGAATTTGTCGCAGTAAGGATGCTTTGGCCGGCGGTAATCGTAACGGAGGCCGCCGTTTTCAGGACCGACCAAATGCGCCGCCACATTGTACGGTGTGTATGCGAGCGGTCCGCCCAGATGCCCGGTCTGCGCGTAATTTCCCAGCAGCACCAGGGTCATGCAGGTCATGTATCCAACGTCGTCGAGTAACGGATCGTACGCCAAAGCTTGTTGCTCGGAGGGAGAAGGAACTACGTGAGTGAGCGATGTCATAGACGGTCTCAAAAATCATAACATCCGTGAAGCAAAGGACTCTTGGTCTCAGGGATTATTGAGGAAGCTGACTATGAAGGCACCTTATTTGGGCTTGAGCGCAAGATAAAGGACGTTCTCATGTCTTTGCGAGGGCCGGGCCCTTCGACTCCGTTCAGGATGACAGAGAATGGGTGATAACAGGGAATGGGTACGAAGCTACGTGCCAGTTGATTCCGGCCGCGGAGCCGCCGAGGCAGCTTGGGCGTGGTGACGAACATCGGCTCCCAGAACCCAGAAGATCACATCCTCGGAAATGTTGGTGGCGTGGTCGGCGACGCGTTCCAGGTTGCGCGCAACCAGAAGCGCGTCCAGAGCCTGTTGCGTACTTTGCGGCTGCTCGTTCATAGTTCGCACGAGCACAATGAAAGCCTCGTCCCGCATGCGGTCGACGACGTGATCCATTTCAAGAACGGCCTGGGCGAGTTCCGCTTTGCCTTCAACGAATGACTCCAACGACCGGCGCACCATGGCACTCACGGCGGTCGCCATGCGGGCGATATCGACCGGCAGTTCGACTGCCGGTAACTCGATCATGTCCATGACCCGCTCGGCGATGTTGACGGCCTGATCGCCGACGCGCTCCAGATCGGCATTGATCTTGGTCACCGCAAGAATGAAACGCAGATCGACGGCTGCGGGTTGCTGGGTCGCAAGGATGTCGAAAGCCATCTCATCAATTTCGCGCTCGGCGGCGTTGATGAGGCTTTCGTTTTCGAGGACCAACTGGCAGCGGGTGAGATCGCGTTCCGTATAGGCCTGGGTGGAGCGATCCACCGCCAGTTCCGCAAGACCGCCCATGCGGAGCAATTTCTCCCGGAGCTCCTCCATCTGTTGTTGAAAGCGCGTGCGCATTTATCCGAACCTCTTTTATCCGAATCTGCCTGTAACGTAGTCTTCCGTCCGTTTGTCGGAGGGATTGGTGAATATCTTTTCCGTCTTATCGAACTCAATCATCTTGCCCAGCAAGAAGAAGCCCGTGAACTCAGCGACGCGAGCCGCTTGCTGCATATTATGCGTCACAATCACGATCGTGTATTGCTCTTTTAATTGAAAAATCAGTTCCTCAATCTTGCCCGTCGAGATGGGGTCCAGCGCCGAGCAAGGCTCATCCATGAGCAGCACCTCCGGTTGGACGGCAAGGGCGCGGGCGATGCAGAGCCGTTGCTGCTGGCCACCGGAGAGGCTGGCGCCGGATTTCTTATGCAGTGAATCTTTGACTTCCTCGAAGAGCGCCGAATTCCGCAGGGACTTCTCCACGATTTCGTCGAGCTTCTTGCGGTTGCGAAAGCCGTTCAATTTAAGTCCCGCCGCCACGTTGTCATAAATGGACATGGTCGGGAACGGGTTCGGCTTCTGAAAGACCATTCCCACGCGACGGCGCAGCTGGGTCGCCGACGTCCCGTTATAGACGCTGAATTCCCCGATGCGAACGGCACCTTCGACGCGCGCCTCGGGAATGGTTTCGTGCATGCGGTTCAGGCAGCGGATAAACGTGGATTTACCGCAACCCGAGGGGCCGATCAGCGCGGTGGCATGATTGGCCTGCACGATAATGTTGATGTCGAACAGGGCCTGAGTCTTGCCGTAGAAGGCATTCAAGCGCTCGACTGTGATTCCGACTCCCATAACGCGTTAAGCTCCTGCGAATGTTCCGTGCCGCACCACGAAGCGAACGGCCGCGACGGCGCTGACGATGAGGACAATCAAAACCAACGCATCCGGCCCACGCCTGGCGATGCCATTCATCGAACGGTGAAATGGCATAAGTGAAAATTTGCAGCGACAGCGCCGCTGTGGGCTGATCAGTCCTCCAGTTCCAGAACTGGTTTCCAAAGGCAGTGAAGAGCAGAGGCGCTGTCTCTCCTGCTACACGGGCAAAGGCCAGCATAACGCCGGTGATTATGCCCGAGGTCGCCGTTCGCAGCGTAATCGAGAGCGTCGTCCGCCAACGAGAAACGCCCAATCCGTAGGCAGCCTCGCGGACGGCTTGCGGAACCAGCAACAGCATCTGTTCGGTAGTACGCGCGATCGTAGGCACCATCATGATGGCGAGCGCAACACCGCCGGCCAGCGCGGAGAAATGCTTCTGGCGCATCACCACCAGTCCATAGGCCACGATGCCAATCACGATGGAGGGCACGCCGTTCAACACATCCGAGATAAAGCGGACAGCATCGCCGTAGCGGTTGCGGCCGTATTCGGACAGAAAAACACCCGCGCCGATTCCCAGCGGTACGCCCAGCAAACTGGCGATGGCGAGAATGACACAGGAACCGACGATCGCATTGGCCATGCCTCCACCAGGCTCGCCGACCGGCTTCGGCGTCTGGGTCAGGAAGGCGATGTTGATTGAGCCGATGCCTTTAAAGACCAGGTACGCGAAGATGGCGAAGAGCGGCAAAAGCACAAGGACAACGGTCAGCACGGAAACGCCAGTCATTAAGTGGTCGACCGCGCGACGCCGCCAACTGATGGGCGGAATGACAAGGGCTTCCGAATTGGATATCTGTGTCAGGCAAAGTTCA
Organism: uncultured Acidobacteriaceae bacterium; assembly: GCA_963709055.1. GTDB lineage: Bacteria > Acidobacteriota > Terriglobia > Terriglobales > Acidobacteriaceae > Acidiflorens. The sequence continues at coordinate 76,799 of CAVPUZ010000010.1, read as the reverse complement.
TGTCCAAACATTCTTCGGATCAAAACGTTTCGACATCAAACACTCTTCGCTTAACGCGAGCGACTCTAAACCATACTTTTCGACGGTTGGCCTCGGGTTACGCTCCACACCATAAGGCGTGCGAGCGCGTTGACGACGATCGTAACCAGGAATAGCGCCAGGCCGATCTCGATCAAGGCAGATAGGTAAACGTCGCCCGTAGCCTCGGTAAATTCATTGGCGAGTACGCTCGCCATCGTGTATCCCGGAGCAAAAAGCGACTTGGCGATTTCAGGACGGTTGCCAATCACCATGGTGACCGCCATGGTTTCGCCGAGCGCGCGGCCCAGGCCCAAGAATGATGGCGCCCACGATGCCGGCACGGGCATTGCGCAGAACTCCCACCCGGATCATCTCCCAGCGCGTTGCACCCAGTGCGAGCACCGCTTCCCGCTGGTGCTGTGGAACGACGGTCAGCACCTCGCGCGTAATGGACGAAATGATGGGAATGACCATAATCGCCAGAATCACGCCCGCAGCCAGCATGCCGATACCGTAGGGCGGCCCGGTGAACAAGCCCGTCCAACCCAGCGTTTTGCCGAGAAACGGCTGGACATACTGACGCAGCAACGGCACGAGCACGAAAATCGCCCAAAGTCCGTAGACCACGCTCGGGATCGCGGCCAGCAATTCCGTAGTAAACGACAAGGTCCCGCGCAGTTTGACTGGACACATCTCGGTGATAAAGACCGCTACTCCCACCGACAACGGTATGGCAATCACCAACGAAAGCAGCGACGAAACCAGCGTGCCATAGATGAAGGGCAGCGCTCCAAACTGATCCTCGACCGGATTCCAGTCCGACTGCCAGAAGAACTTCCATCCAAACGCATGCCAGGAGAGTTGTGAGCCGACGATCAGTTGGTAGACGATCAAGCCGAGAAGCGCAACCACGGCCAAGCCGCAGAGACGCATCGCCCCACCAAAGAGAGCGTCCGGGATCCCACTTACCTTCCCCGGCAACAGCGGCGCCGTACTGGTTTCGATTTTCAGTTCAGCCTTTGCTCCCCGCCCAGGTTCGGGACCATCAAAACGCGGCCGGGGCAGGGCTTGATTGGACATTTCCGTCTGAGGCTACCAGAGGGTTGTTACAAATAGATTAAAAACGCTGCGAGGTTGTGGCTGAAATGCACATTTCAGACGCTACTGGTTGCGAGCCTCGAGCCGCGAGCTACAGCAAGCGTTTGATCGAGGCTCGGAACTCGTGCTCTCTTGCCGCACGTCTTGCTTCCGTCGGCCAATTGTGAGAATACTGATCGACGAGTCCATGCCAACATTTGCCGCCATCGACATTGGATCGAACTCGGTCCGGCTGAAGATCGCTCGCCTGCAAGGCGGCCGCCTGAAGGAAATCCACGAAGACCGCGAGGTCACTCGCCTCGGTCAGGGCGTGTTCGGCGGTGGACTGCTCTTGCCTGAGGCGATGTCGGAAACGGTCCGCGTGTTGCGGCGTTTCAATCGCGCGATCCAGGAGTGCGGAACCGATTCGGTGAAGGTGGTGGCCACAGCCGCGCTCCGCGATGCCCGCAACTCGCGCGCCTTTCTCGAATGGGTCCGCTCGACGACGGGATGGACGATCGAAATTATTTCGGGGCTTGGAAGAGGCGCGACTCATTCACCTCGGAATTATCTCCAACGCTCGCCTGGGCTCCTCCAACGTTCTGCTGGTGGACCTGGGCGGAGGCAGTTGCGAACTGACTCTTTCCCGCGAAAAACAGATTCGCGACACGGTGAGTCTGCCGCTTGGGGCGGTGCGCCTGACGGGTGAATTCCTGAAGCATGATCCGCCGCGCAAGGGCGAATTGAAGCAGCTTCAAGGATTTGTGACGCGCGAAGTCGGCCGCATCCAGGACCGTATTCGAAGAGCCCGGGTTGGAGGTGTGATCGCGACCTCAGGAACCGCAGCCGCCCTGGTCAGCATGGCAAGCCACCTCACACGTCCGGGCGAGCGGCGGCGTGCGAGTTCGGTCACGTGTGCCATGATGCGCCGCATTGTCAAACAAATCACCCGTATGACCCTGGAACAGCGCCGGAAAGTGCCCGGAATCGGCCTGCGCCGCGCTGAAATCATTTGTGCGGGCGCGGTGGTCTACGAAGAATTACTCGAGCGCTGTCACCTGGGCGGTTTTCGGTATTCGTCGCTTGGGTTGCGGGATGGCATCCTGGCACAGATGGCGGCGGAGCACGATCGCAATACCCGTTCAGGACGGGCGATCGAATCGGAACGATGGGAGTCGATCAAGCGCGCCGTGGAGCACTACCGCGTCGATTTGCATCATGCGTTGCATGTTCGGGAAGATGCCCTTCTTCTTTTTTCCGCATTGAAGTCTGTGCACCAGCTTCCACCCGAGTATCGGGAGTGGTTGTCGGCGGCCGCCATGCTCTATGAAGTTGGCGATTACGTGAATCGCAACGGCCACCATCGTCACACTTACTACATCATTGCGAACTCTGAAATTCTGGGATACACGCCCCAGCAGCGGCGGATCATCGGGTCGATCGCACGCTATCTGGGAAAGTCGCGGCCCACGCCGGGTGATGGTCCGATGAACGATCTTGCCGCGGAAGAGCAGGAAGCGGTCAAGAAAGCGTCGGTTCTGCTCCGTATCGCACGAGCTTTGAATATTGGCCGCAGCCAGTCGGTAGCGCGTGTTGGAGTATCTGCCCGCAACGGGCGTGTTTCGATGAAGCTGTCCGCGCGCGGCAAGGCCAGCGTGGATCTGGAGGTATGGGCGGTCGAAAAAGATCGAGCTTATTTTCGCGAGGTCTTCGGGCGGGAACTCTCGGTAGCTGCGGTATGAAGCGTGCGCAGGATGCGCGGCGTGATACACCAACTGAGAGAACCGGCGTTGCGCCGCATTTCGACTTTGGCTACCGCTCCCTTCTTCAGTTCAACGACGGCCTCGCCTCCGCCATCGCTGATCACCCGTCCGAGAAATTCGCGCAGGTTCGGGTTATGACCCACCAGCAGGATGGAATCCTGGCGGGCATACTTTTCCAGCATCTTCTGAAAATCCGGGAAAACGGCCTCGGGACGCAGCGCATTCTCCAGTCACCAGCTTGCCTTCATGACCCATTTCATTTCCGACTAACGCAGCCGTTTGCGTGGCGCGCTTTAACGGGCTGGAAACGATGATTTCCACCTGCACGCCGAGCGCGGCGAGAGCGCGGCCGATGTATCCGCATTGCTCAATGCCGTCTTTATCCAGTGCGCGCTTCTCGTCACTCTTTGCGCTGCCCAGCTTTCGTTGCCCGGCACTGGCGTGGCGTAAGAAATAAAGGAACATCGTGAGGTGTTATTCCTTTCCCATCAAAACGCTTGTGCTCGACATTTTAGACCCGCCGCGCTGAACGGGAGCGGGAATGTCTTCGGGAGACTTGTTCCCTTCCGCCAACGCAATAAGAAAATCCTGGGCGCTGAACGCCCCTTTGCCGTGCGGTGGCCGCTTGCTGCGTCCGGCGGGCGATTGCCAGGAGCGCAAGTATCGGCCATCTTTTTGAAGAAATCTCACTTTCAAATTGTCGGCGAGATAGGCCGCCAGAATTTCGTGGATCACTCGTTCGCGAAGAAGTCTGTCTTTGAGTGGGAACAGGACTTCCACGCGCTCGCGCAGATTGCGCGACATCCAATCGGCGCTCCCAATAAAAACCTCCGGCTCGCCGCCGTTTTCGAAGCAGAAGATTCGGCTATGCTCCAGGAAACGGCCGACGATGCTGCGCACGCGGATTCGGTGACTGATGCCGCGCATTCCCGGCCGCAAGGAGCAGATTCCGCGCACCAGAAGATCGATCTCCACGCCGGCCTGCGACGCGCGATAGAGGGCCTGAATCATGTCCTTATCGATCGAGCGAGTTGATCTTGGCAACAATGCGGGCCGGAAGCCCCTGGCGGGCATGTTCCGCCTCGCGTTCAATCAATGACAGGCATTTCTCTGCCAAATCAAGCGGAGCTACCATCAACGGCCCGTAGTTTGGATGCTCGGCATATGCCGTCAGAAAACTGAAAACATCCTGAACCGCCGCGGTAATCTCCGGGTCGGCCGTCAGCAGGCTCAAATCGGTATAGAACCGGGCCGTCGTGGCGTTATAGTTTCCCGGTGCCCAGGTGCGCGTAGCGCCGCGTCACGCCATCGGGATCACGGCGCACCAGCAGCGAAAGCTTGCAGTGTGTTTTCAATCCAACCAGTCCGTGAAAAACCTGGACCCCGGCATCCTCCAGATCGCGCGCCCAGCGGATGTTCGACGCCTCATCGAAGCGCGCTTTCAGTTCCACCACCGCCGTCACTTCTTTCCGGGAAGCGGCGGAGATGAGAGACGGAACAATCAGCGAGTGCTCGCTCGTGCGATAGAGCGTCTGCTTGATCGACAGCACATTGTCGTCTTCTGCGGCCGACTGAATGAACGACACCACCGCATCGTAGGAGTCGAAGGGATGGTGCAGCAGAATGTCATGGCGTCGCAATTCCTCGAACAGATCGCGAGACTTGGCCGTCAGGCGCAGCTCACGCGGCACAAACGGTGGAAACTTCAAGTCCGGCCGCGCCGCTTCTTCGTACACATTGAAAAGCCGCGAAAGATTCACCGGGCCATCGACCGGGAAAATCTGCCAGGGATCCAGTTCAAACACCGTCCCCAGGCGCTCGACGATCTCAGGGTCGGCCGCGGAGTCGATCTCCATCCGCACGGCATCGCCCTTGCGCCGGTTGTGCAATTCGGCGCGCACCGACTCCAGCAGATTGCGCGACTCTTCTTCCTGTAGATAAAGATTGCTGTTGCGCGTCACGCGAAATGCCGCGGACGAAACAATGTCATAACCCTTGTACATGCGCACGGCGTGGTGGACGACCAGATCGGCCAGAAAAATAAAATCGGTGGTGCCTTGGGACGGCAGGCGAACCAGTCGAGGAAGCGCGCGCGGTACGGTTACCACGCCAGTGTAGGTAAGCGAAGAGCGGCGCCGGCGGCGTAATAAGAGGGCCACACAAAGCGCCTTGTTGATGACGCGGGGAAAAGGATGTGACGGGTCAACCGTCACCGGGGTGAGCAGGGGATCAAGTTCCCGTTCGCAGTAGTCGTCGACGAAGGCCATGGCCTCGTCATCCAGTTCGCCGATTCCCAGGACACGAATGCCCTGCTCCGCCAGTTCCGGCCGCAGGCGCTCGTTCCAGCACGAGTACTGTTCCTCCACAAATTTGTGGGTGGCGCGGCTGATCAGTTCCCGCTCCTCCACCATGGAGAGTCCATCGGCGGTGATCGAGTTATGGCCGTCTTCGAGTTGTTGGAGCAAGCCACCCACTCTGACCTCAAAAAATTCGTCCAGATTGCTGGCCGTGATGGCCAGGAACTTCACGCGCTCCAGTAGCGGGTTGCTGGCATCTTCGGCTTCTTCGAGCACGCGCCAGTTGAATTTCAGCCACGATTCTTCGCGATTCAGGAAAAGGGCGCGGCTGCTTGAAGTCTTGCGTGCCATAGGATCAACGTAAGAACCGTCGACTTCTCCTTCTTAGGGGTGTGCTTTTACGGATGGTCACAAACCGGTCTGGTCCGTCAGACTAATATGCCCCGGGATGCCCGAGCAACAGCATAAACAGAGCCCGGAGGCACATATCGCTCGCAACAGTATATCAAGACAGGAAAAGGCGCCGGTAAGCCGTCCGGCGCCCTGATTATGATCCCAACTTTGGATCGCATCAACTTTGGTCCGGTGCCGCCCGCTGTCAGCTGCGGGCACCGGTCTATTGTCTTACGGCAAGTAGTAGCGGAACGAAGTGAACACCATCGAGTCCAGCCCGTTCGGCGATCCACCCACACCCGACCAGGCATTCCGTGTCACGTAGGAGTACTGCGTGCCGTACTGGAACCTGCCCCTCGGCCCGGCGTAGAAGCGGTACCAGAAGCCGAGCGGTTCCCTCGATCACAGCGCGAGTGTCGCCCGTGCAACTCGCCAAGGCTGCCCGGAGAAAAACCACCCGAGCCGGGCGCGATTTCCGTGTAGCAACCTGTGTTGGCGAAGGTGGGCGCGCCGTAGCCAACATTCGCTCCTTTACCCTTGCTCGCCAACGGATCGAAATCATACGTCCGGGCGGCGTATTCGGCGCCGCCATAACTGTAGATGTCGAGCTTCTTGCCGTGCCACTCAAGGGTGCCTAGCCCCTGCAAGTTCTTGATCAAATGAAGGGTGCCATCGGCGTTGATCGAAGCATCGGAAAGCCCTCCCGGTGCATAGCGGCCAATTCCGCTGCCGCCGGTGCCTTTCAAGCCGAAAACGACCCGCTTGTGGAAGGTCCAACGGGCGCTCGCCCCGAAGCCTCCGCCCTCTTTCGAGGCGTTGTAGGCTCCGGTTGCGGAAGTGGCGCCTGTGGCAGTACAGAGCGCCGAACCGGAAGCAAATTCGACGCAGGGGAAGACGCGGTCGGTGAACCGGTCGAGCAGGCCGAACACCTCGTAGTGTCCGAAGCCCGGATCGAAAGCGACCTTGGCGATGATATCGGGTGAGGGATTGAACGCAGTAATTTGTGGTCGTATTGTAGCTGTTGCTGGCGCCAGCTTGGCCGACCAGGAAATTACTCGCGTTGCCGTGCGTGGTCAGCGTCGCCTGGGGATTTTCCAGCGCGAATGCGACCGCAACTTTGTCGCCGAAGCTCTTGGTCAGCGCGAACTGCCATACTGGCGCGCGAAAACGAAGCCGACGTTATAGGACGGGTCGATGGTCTTGGGCCGAACGTCGTTGGTTTTGCCCATGTCGTCGTCGGGGGAGATTCCCTTCGCATCTTCTGTCACCAGGCTCCACGATTGGCCGCCCAGGAAACTCCAGCCATTATTAAACTTGGCCTGCGCCCACGCCTGCCGGAGACGGAGGGTGTAGCTGTTGGTTTCTGTAGAGGTGGAGGTTACGCCGGCCGAGAGGAAGTCAGCCGAGACGTAGCTGGAAAGATCCACATTCCCAAGACGCCCATCAACGAAGACGGTCGTCTTCGACTGACGGCCTGAGCCGAAAAACTCCGACAGCTGGCTCTGGGAAGCGCCCGGCATGGTGAGCGAGTTAAACGGAGTGGGCAGGTCCGCGCTCAATGCACGCGAGCGCCGCACAAATTCGGCAGCGGCATATCCACCGGGCGTGATATTGATGCCACGGAAATGGATGGTGATCGCGCTCTCCATTTGCTTGTTGAATACCTGTTCCGCATCCGGTGTGGGATGCCCCGGCGAAGGTTCCTGCATGTTCAGCACTGCGTTCCTCAGGACCGCAGCATTCGACGGCGTGGCGCTCACTGATTTGAGACCGGCGACATCATTCTGCAATTCACCCACGGTCTGCTCCTGCTGCGTAGTCTGAACTTGCGCGGCATCGGCTTTGGCGGCAGCGGAGGTGGCCGTCGTTTGCGCTTGCTGTACTGCCTGATCCTCGCGGCGCAACTCCTCTTGCAGCGCCTGAATCTGCTGCTGTGCCGCGGCCAGACCGTCTTGCAGCTTCTGGAGGTCCGCGGCGGTAACCGCCGGCTGCCCGGTGGCTGCGGCGGCGGAGGCATGCTTTTTGTTTGAGTTGGGGTCGACGCGGTTTCGTTTGTGCCCTGCCAGCCGTAACTGCAGTCATTATAAAGACAATGAGAAACAAATATTTGGTGGATTTCATGACGCTACAGTCCTCTCCAGTTGATTTTGTGGTTTTCGCTTGCCATTTCGAGGGGGGAGGTGATTTTGAAGATCAGGAAGCCAACTCTGGTTTCCATAATCCCGATAATACTAGTAGACTTACATAATGTCTATCATAATAGTAGACTACATGGACAATATAGCAATTGTCCTTCCAGGCAGGGAAAGTCTAGTATCTCGGATAAATCATTGATTAATAAGGAAAATTACGGTTCTTGCCCCGCCGGGCGGCGGTCATCATGCAAATGTTTTCGGTTCATTCCCGGCACTTTTCCTGGAGACGGCGGGACTGCGCAAGGCTGCGCAGCCCCATCCCCGGTCTACATCCCCGGTCTAGTGAACCTGCTTGATAGCCGCCTTTACTTTTTCCGCCACGCTGGTGGGCAATGGGGCATAGCTGAGCTGGGCTGTCATCTTCTGGCCGTCCGTGACCATCCAGTTCAGGAAGTCGGTAATGATCTTCCCCTTCGCTGCGTCTTTGGACTGCGTCGGAATCAACAGCCAGGTGAAACTTGAGATCGGGTACGCGGTCTTGCCCGGCGCATTGGTGATCGAAACGCGAAAATCCGCAGGCATGTTCTTTACCGACCCTGCCGCCTCGGTCACTCCAGTCGAGCGAAGCCTTGACAAAGGTGCCCGCCGCGTTCTGCACATCCCCATAGGTGATCTTGTTCTCGACCGCATAAATTAGTTCAACGTAGCCAATGGAGCCCTCCAACTGGCGAATCTGTCCGGCTACGCCTTCGTTGCCTTTACCGCCCAAGCCCACAGGCCACTTCACCGAAGTTCCCTTCCCTACCGTCGACTCCCATTCCTTGCTTACCTTGGACAGATAGTCCGTCCAGATGTAGGTCGTGCCGCTTCCATCGGAGCGGTGTACCACGATGATCGACTGGTTCGGAAATTTCACTCCCGGATTCGCCTTCGCAATCGCCGGGTCGGTCCAGTTCGTAATTTTCCCGAGAAAGATGTTGGCGAGCGCTTCGGGAGTAAACTTGATTTCACCGCTCACGCCGGTAACATTGTAGGCCGGGACGTCGGCACCCAGTACGGTCGGAATGTGCAGAATCTTGATCTTGGCTTCTTTCAGTTGCGCATCGGTCATCGGGCCGTCGCTGGCTCCAAAGTCCACCGTTCCGTTCAAGACCTGGCGGATACCGCCTCCGCTTCCAATCGACTGATAGTTGATCTGCACATCCGGATGTAGTTTGTTGTATTCGTTGAACCATTTCGAATACATCGGATACGGGAAGGTGGCGCCCGCTCCATTTAGCATTGTCTCTGCGAACGCAGGAAGACAGAACGCAACAACCGCACACAGCAGCACGATGCGTCGGATCACTGGATAAATCCTCCTCAAGTATGTTTCGGTATACAAACTGGTTCTAGCGGCGGAGTATTAAAGGAAGGTTACAGCCGAGTGAATTTCTGATGAACGCCCTAGCTTTCCAAGCACTTAGCGAGAAAGATTTTTATCGATTCGCGCCAGTTCTTTGGCGAAGAGAGAGTTTTCGGGAAATTCCCGTTGCAGTCCGACTAGCATCTCCTTGGCGCGCACAGTGTTTTTTTCGCGAACATAGGCAATGGCCAGCAGGATGCGCGCGAAGGGAGCCAGCAGCTGGCCGTGTTCAGCCGTAGTCTGCAGTTCGGCGATGCCGCCCTGTTTATCGCCATCGATGCCACCCACCCACGTCTCGCAGGCGCGCCGTAGCCAATGCGATCCGCTTCCGGAATTGTCCAGCTGCTTACCCCACATATAACGGACTTGGATGCATTTTAACGCAGTATGAGTGGAGCGCGAGCACGATTCTCTATCTTCTGGCAAACTGCTAAACGGTGAGGACGCCATCCTGTGAGCGATCAAATCCGTTATGCGCCGGGCTGGCCCGGAATCGAACCGCGCTGGACTTCGAGCGCCAAGACCGGCATCGGCACTGCCCTGAACCTTCATAGCCGCGTTTGGTTTACGCTCAGCCACGGAATTCTCAACGAAATCTACTTCCCTCGCGTCGACCAGGCCTGCACGCGCGACTTCGGCTTGATTGTCACCGACGGCCATGGCTGGTTCTCCGAAGAGAAACGCCATTGCACCTTCCAGAACCTGCCGGTCGAACCGGGAGTGCCGGTGTACCAACTGACGAATACCTCGACCGACGGACGCTACCGGATCGAAAAAGAAGTTCTGACCAATCCCTGGCGCAACGTGGTGCTGCAGAAAATCCGGTTTATCCCGCTTCAGGGAAGTCTACGCGACTACCGGCTGTACGCGCTGCTGGCTTCGCACCTGGCCAATTTCGGATACGGCAATACCGGCTGGGTGGGCGACTACAAAGGCAGGCCGATGCTCTTCGCCCAGCGCGATTCCTGCGCGCTCGCCCTCGCCGGCTCGGCACCCTTGCTGAAGCGTTCGGTCGGATTTGCGGGCATGTCGGACGGATGGCAGGATCTCTCGCAAACATTTCCAGATGACGTGGGAGTATGAGCGCGCGGAAAACGGGAACATTGCGCTCACTGCGGAGATTGACCTGGAGGCCTGCAACGGCGAATTCCTGCTCGCGCTCGGCTTTGGCGAGATTTGGGCGGAGGCCGGCCAGCAAGCTCTCTCTTCCCTGCTCAGTTCTTACGAATCGATCCGCCAGGACTATATTTTTCACTGGCATAACTGGCAGAAGACGCTTAAAAAGCTGGATGCGCAGCCCCGCGAGAAAGATTTGTATCGCACCAGCGTCGCGGTTCTGCGCACGCATGAGTCCAAGGATTTTCTGGGCGGAATCATCGCCAGCCTCTCCATTCCCTGGGGATTTAATAAAGGCGACGAAGACCTCGGCGGCTACCACCTGGTCTGGCCTCGCGACCTGGTGGAGAATGCGGGCGGTTTACTCGCCGCCGGGCGCTCACGAGGATGCCCTGCGCGTGCTGCATTACCTCGAGGCAACGCAGGAAGCCGATGGACATTGGGCGCAGAACATGTGGCTCGATGGGCGTCCTTACTGGAACGGCCTGCAGATGGATGAGACTGCCTTTCCCATTCTGTTGGTCGACCTGCTGCGCCGTGAAGCGCCGCGCTCTTACGAGAATTGCGCGCGCTGGTGGCCAATGGTCCGCAAAGCCGCAGCCTTTATCGCGGCCAACGGCCCGGTCACGCAGCAGGATCGATGGGAGGAAGACGGCGGCTATTCGCCCTTCACCATGGCCGCGGAAATCGCTGCCCTGCTGATTGCGGCTGACATGGCGGAAGAAATGGGCCAGTCGCAACCCGCCGAATTTCTGCGCGATATGGCCGACACCTGGAACTTTAATATGGAACGGCGCACCTATGCCGTAAACACCGACCTTGCCCGGCAAGTTGGCGTCGAAGGCTATTACGTCCGCATCGCGCCGCCTCCCGAAGACGGAGCCGCTTCGCCATTGCAGGGATACGTTCCCATCAAAAATCGTGCGCCGGGGAGTTCGGACGCGCCAGCGGTCGAGATTGTCAGCCCCGATGCGCTGGCCCTGGTGCGCTTTGGTTTGCGCGCACCCGACGACCCGCGAATTCTCAACACCATCAAAGTGGTCGATGAGCTGCTGCGCGTGAAACTTCCTCAAGGCCCGGCCTGGTATCGCTATAACGGCGACGGCTACGGCGAGCACGAGGACGGTTCTCCCTTCGACGGAAACGGCATTGGACGTCCCTGGCCGCTGCTGGCCGGCGAACGCGCCCACTATGAACTAGCCGCTGGCCACGTTCGCCTCCGCAGAAGCGTTGTTGGGGGTCATGGAAAACTCGACCGGCGAGACCCGCCTGATTCCCGAGCAAGTCTGGGACAAAAAAGACATCCCGGAGCGCGAACTGTTCACGGGAAAAGCGTCGGGCTCGGCGTGCCCGCTGGTGTGGGCGCATTCCGAATACATCAAGCTCCGCCGCTCGCTCGCCGACGGCAGAATTTTCGATCAGCCGCCGCAGACGGTAGAACGATACCTGGTAAAGAAAGTATCTGCGACGTACTTCAACTGGCGCTACAACAACAAGCCGCGCACCATGCCGTGCGGAAAAAAACTTCGCATTCTGACCATGGACCCCGCTCTGGTCCACTGGAGCTTCGACAATTGGCAAACCTTCTGCGACGGCAACTCGGAAGACAGCGGATGGGGCCTCCAGCATCTCGATCTGCCGACAGAGACGCTCGTCGTCGGCCGCCAGATCGTCTTCACCTTCCTCTGGAAAAACAGCGGCCAATGGGAGGGCCGCGATTTCACAGTCGCGATCGAATAATCAGCTCGCCGTGCCACGGTTAGAAACAGGCTGCGGAAACACTCCGAATTGCGACGCTGTCTTTTGACAAGCAGATGTTCGAGCTTTTAGCCGCTTCGAGCTTACTGCGCCGTCGCTGTGATCGGCACGGGCGCGTTCTTCGGCGTACTCAGGTAGCCGGTAATTTTCTTCTTGTCGACTGTCCAGACCACCAGTTCGTAGAGCATGTGGTCGCGGCCGGTGTAGAACTGGACCGGTTCGTTCTGGTTGCGGTCTTTCTTTTCGATCGTCTTATCGTCGGCGGTAACATTCAGAGTGTATTTCCCATGTTTGGGATCGGTCTTCTTGAGCTGCAGCTTGACGGTCGAAATAGCTTGCGGCTTGGCCCCTTTCACCAGGTTGAATTCATAATACTGGCGGTCGCCCTTGTGTTTGAGGGCTTCGAGATCGGCGCGGGTGTTGGCGATCAAGCCGCTCTGCTGGCCGAGATCGCCGATCGGTGGACTGCAGCTTCGCGATGGTGGATTCAAGCGAGGCCTTGGTGGCAGCGACATCGGTCTTCACGCCTCCGACGTCCGTTTTGACGGTGCCGACTTCGCCCGAAACGGCGCTTACATCTTTTTTCTCTTCTTCCGCCTCGGCGGCGATGCGTGCCGCGGCGGCTTGTTGCTGATGCTGCAATTCGTCGGCGCGCGCCGCCAGTTCCTTCTTGGTCATGCCGATCCTGGCGCCTAGTGTCTCGGCATCCGCCTCGGCGGATTGCATGCGCTTGGTCAGATCGGCAATCTGCTTCTGGCTAGTAGCCTGATCGTCGGTGAGCTGAGTCAGCTTGCTGTGCGTGTCATAGCCGAAAAACAGCGTTGCGCCCACATAAAGGATGGCCACGACGATGAGGATCCATTTGCCGGCATTGCTCCCGGTTTCGGGCTGATACACGTTGGGCTGCTCGCCTGGTTCGGGCATGTGCGTTTTCTCCAAGGAATTGACCGTAAAACTATCGACTGTAAACCTATTGTTTGTGAGATGCAGATTGCTGTCAACTGCGTCTCGGGTTTCTTTGCGCGCGTCGACTTGCGGCTAAAATGGAGCCGTGAAAAGCTGGGATGCCATCGTCATTGGGGCGGGGATCATCGGGCTTTCGCTGGCCATCGAGCTCAATAAGCGGGGCATGCGCGTGCTCGTTGTCGATAAAGGCGAGCCGGGCCGGGAAGCTTCCTGGGCCGCGGGCGGCATGCTGGCCGACTTCCCTCTGGAAATGCCGGCGGCGCTGGCTGGACTCGCTGCGGCCAGCGCGCGGATGTATCCCGAATTCGTCCATGAACTGGAAGACGAATCGCGGATGAAGATCGACTTGCGTTCGGTTGGAACGCTGATTCTCAGCGATCAGGTTCTCACCGATCAGGCGGAACACACCGCGGCCACCACACGAGCCTGTGCTCTGCCACAGCCACTTGAAGAACTGGAGCCGGCGCTTTCGGCCGGTTCGGTATCGCGCTTCATGGCGTTATTCGTAGACGAGCGTAGCGTCGATCCGCGGCATTTAACCGCGGCGGCTATCGCTGCTGCCAAGCATCGCGGGATCGATTTTTCCTCTGGCAACCCGGTGCTGTCGGTCGAGTTGACGGATGGCAAAGCCGCCGGCGTGCGCACTAGCAAAACGCAATTATGCCGCCGGCATCGTCATTAACTGTGCGGGAGCCTGGGCGGGGCAAATCACGCCCTATGCTTTGCCGACTCGCCCCGTCAAAGGTCAGATGCTGTGCGTGGTGATGCCACAGAAAGAATTCATTCGTCACGTCATCCGCACGCCTGACGTTTATTTGATCCCGCGCAGCGATGGCCGCATGCTGATCGGCGCGACTCAGGAAGAGGCTGGATTCGACAAGCGAACCGTCCCCGAGACCATCCAAGAATTACGGCAGTCCGCTCTGGATCTGGCACCACAACTGGCCGACGCCCGTTTTCTGGAGGCATGGGCCGGACTTAGGCCTGGAACTCCGGATGGGCTGCCGATTCTGGGCGCGACCGCTGCGCCCGGCTATTTTGTCGCGAACGGACATTTTCGCGACGGCATTCTGCTCGCGCCGGTCACGGCGCGTGTCATGGGACAGGTAATTACGGGAGAGAAGTCCAGAGTTCGACTTGCACGGCGTTTGGGGCTGACAGATTTCTACGTTGACCTTCTTACATTGACGCTGACGTGCTACATCGAGGCATCCCCGCCCAAGGGTGGCGGCGAGGCGCCGCCATAACCGCCGCCGGGTCGGCGGCGCTACGCTACCAACCCTGCCTCACCAATCCTGCTTCAGCCAGCCCTGGCTTGGGATCTTTGGGGAGATTTTCGTTTTGCGGCCGGAGTCTCTCACATTCCTTTTGAAGCACACGCAAACCACTGAGGGCATCGCTGATCTTCTGTTGTTCGTCAAGCTGTCCATCGTGTGTTTCATCTTTATTGTGACCGTGTTCCCCGGCAGTTGCCTGAATGCGATCCATGATCGCGTGGTGCGCGGCGGCAATCCTCATGGGCAGAACCCGCGAGTCGGTCTCGGTGATGGCGAGTCTATAGAGTTCCCTCCAATCCTCACCCCGATCCCGAGTTGGAGGCACTCCGCAAACCGCCATCACGTCTCCTGAGAGAAATACCTGAGGGGAAACAGATTGGCAGGAAGATGGCACAAGATAAATGCAATTGTCGGTCCGGTGGAAAACCTGAATATGTTCGATTCCGAACCGAGGCCTAGTTCGTTTCTGCTTCCCACTCGGTCAACTGCCGCTGCACAATGCCATAGCAATCACAGGCAGCTCGTTCAAGCTTTTCCCGGTTCAAGATCCTGACGCTTCCCCGGGTGTAGGCGATCATTCCCTTCTTCTGCAGGATGCCGGCTGCGACCGTCACGCTCGCGCGACGCGTTCCAAGCATTTGCGCCAGGAACTCCTGGGTCAGGGGAAGACTGTCGGATCCGATGCGATCCTGGCTCATTAATATCCAGCGCGCCAGGCGCTCTTCTACCTCATGCAGCCGATTGCACGCGGCGATTTGCGTTGTCTGCATCGCCAATTGATGACCAAAGCGATGCAACCGCTGTTCCAGGCCGGGCAATTGACGGGCAAGTTGCCGGAGGGTCTCTGCGTCGCAACGGAAGGCGGTCCCATCCCCTTGCGTCATAAGCCGGGTCGGGCTGCTATGGTATCCCACCAGTATCGGCAACCCCGTGAAACCCTCCCGGCCAATAAGGCCGACCTCGACGCTCTTTCCGTCGGGCTGAACGGACAGCACCGAAATTAATCCCGAGTTTACGAAGTATATGGACTTAATAGTTTCCCCTGCTTCGTAGATGAGTTGATGAAGCTTAAGCCGGACCAGTTCGAGCTTCGGCAGGATCTGATCGTATTCCTGAGGCGAGAGACCGAGCAGGATCTTGTTGCTGACGCCATTTCCATCGTCGTCGATCCTATGCTTGCCGGTTGGTGGCTTTGCGGAGAGAGCGGTAGGTGGCTTTGCGGAGATAGAGACACGAGTATTTTTCGCCATAACGGCTCCTCTGCGTGCAGCGTAAGACGCTGTCTGTTTTTCGCAAGGAACCGTCACCTTGATCTAGGCGCGGCGGAGGGTTGCTAGAAGAGACACCCTAAGACTACTCTCTTTCCGTCCAGAGTGGGATGCGGTGTCGAACAGCGTATTGTACGGTATAGTACAGTGTTTACCTGATTGCTTCTGCCCGCAGGATCAATAGGATCAACTCGAGATCACTCTAGCCTCGCGACCGCCCGCCAATTGACCGCACCGGTCCGCCGCCTCCCTATAGCCCATCTCCCGGTGAAGATGTAATGGCTAAAGTCCTCATTGTCGACGACAGTGCCCTTCTACGCAGGCTTCTCCGCGTTTACCTGGAGCAAGACAGTGCCTGGGAGGTGTGTGGCGAAGCCGAGAACGGCCTGGTTGCGATAGAAAAAGTGCGTAACTTGAGTCCGGACGTCGTCATCCTGGATCTGGCCATGCCGGTGATGAATGGACTGGAGGCAGCACGCCAAATTACCGCGATCGCGCCGAGTACGATTACGGTGTTGTTTACCATGCAGGAGTGCGTAAGCCTTTCACGGGAAGCCAAAGCGGCCGGAATCAGGGATGTAGTATCGAAGTCCGCCGGCGCAGAGAAACTTCTCATTTCGTTAAAGGCATTGCTCGCAGCGTAAGCGCCATACCCGTCCTTCGGGCAAGAAGGCATCATAAGGTTACGCCGAAAATGCCCGCTACTACACGATTGTCGCAAGAGTCCACGGCGCGATTCGGGTATATACTGAAACGTTTTCGGCGCTCTTCCGTCAATCATTAGCCTGCAGCAGCGCCAGAAAGGCTACCTATGGCCTCCCCAGCAGTAGATTTTGCCCGCTCGAATCAACCCCGTTTTGTCGATGAACTGAAGAACCTGCTCCGCATCCCGAGCATCAGCACTCTTGAAGAACATAAAAACGACGTACAAAAAGCGGCGGAATTTGTCGCCTCCGAATTGCAGCGCATCGGCATGAACAACGTCGAGATCATTCCCACCAAGGGGCATCCTCTTCTTTATGCGGATTGGCTGCATGCTCCCGGCAAGCCGACCGTGCTCATGTATGCGCATTACGATGTTCAGCCGCCCGACCCGATGGACGAATGGCACACGCCTCCCTTCGAGCCGACCGAGCGCAATAACAATATCTATGCGCGCGGCGCGGTCGACGACAAAGGCCAGCTCTGGATGGAAGTCAAGGCGCTCGAATCGCTGTTTCAGGCGCACGACGGCAAGCTGCCGATCAACGTCAAAGTGATTTTTGAAGGAGAAGAAGAAGTCGGCGGCGAGTCGATCGCCGAATATGTCCGCAAGCAGAAAGCTAAGCTGAAAGCCGATTTCGCTCTGGTTTGCGACACCGAACTGTTCGCGCCCAATCTTCCGACGCTGTGCGTTGGCCTGCGCGGCCTGGTCTATACCGAAATCGAGGCCTATGGCGCGAAGACCGACTTGCACTCCGGCATCTACGGAGGCGCAGCCCCCAATCCCTTCTTCGCGCTGATTGAGATCGTCAGCAAGCTGAAAGACTCCAAGGGCAAGGTGCTGATCCCCGGCTTTTACAGCAAGGTCAAAGCGCCGAGCAAAGATGAACTGAAAGCCTGGAAGCGCCTGCCGTTTAATGAAGAGCACTACCGCAAGACCGAAGTCGGGTCGAAGGTGCTGACCGGCGAACCGGGCTTCTCGGTGCTGTATCGCACGTGGGCGCGGCCGACACTCGAAGTGCACGGCATGCCCGGAGGGTTCACGGCGGTCGGCGCAAAAACTGTTATCCCGGCCAAGGGATCCGCGAAGGTTTCCATGCGGCTGGTGCCGAATCAGGATCCGGACGACATTCTCAAACGCTACACCGCGTTTGTGAAGAAGCTCACGCCGAAGGGCATCGAGACCAAAATCAAAGTCTGGAGCAAGGGCCCGGCCTGCGTCGTTGGTACGGACAACCGCTTCATCAAGGCGGCGACCGAATCGTTGCACGACACCTTCAAGAAAGAAACGGTCTTCATCCGCTCCGGCGGTTCGATTCCGATCGTCACGGATTTTCAGGATGTGCTGAAGATTCCATCCGTCATGATGGGCTTTGGCCTTCCCGACGACAATCTCCACGCCCCGAATGAGAAATTCCATATCCCGAACTTCCATCACGGGATTGAGACGATCTGCCTGTTCTTTGAGAAGCTGGGCGGGTAGAGCTCACCATCCGCGCGCGAGCGCCGTGCCTGCGTATGGATGGCGCTCGCGCGAGCCATGTTCCCTTGCTCAACAGTGCTATCGATCCCGTCATGGCCCGGAAATAACGTGTAGATCTATTGCCACGAAGACCGTGAGAAAACCCGCGACGGTCAGTTTCAAGACGAAGTCGGGGCAGACAGTCTCATTCAGGGCTGTCAAGACGTTCGAGCAGAAGAAGGTTGTTCGCTCTCGCGCCACGGAGTGATGGACCGCATATACCTCGATAGCAGATGTCCTCATTGGTTACTACTCGACCGACTGCATCCAAAAGATATTAAGATCGCAGAGTAGATGCTCTCCCATTCTCTCGTCCTCCGAATCTAGAGCGGTTCCGCGGCTGGTGTATCCACCACGCACGCTGTAGGCTGCGCGTGCCACGTAGGGACAGCCGCCCCCGGCTGTCCGGCGGAGCGGAACTCCGCAATGGCAGCAGATACGGTTTCTCCGAAACCGCTATAGTGGGGATCCACCAAGAACTCGACCCCACCCCCGGCACCTCCTCAGTACCCGCCAAACTCCCCAGTTCGGTTAAAATACAAAGTCGGGGGTTTCTTGTATGCGCATACGGGTTGCCGCATCGGTGGTGCTGTTTGTGATGGTCGCGCTGGTGTCCGCGCCTTGGCTCGAATCCGAGTCGGACCGGGGAGTGCCACATTTCAATTCGGCTCCCGCGAAAGGCGAAGAGCTGCCGCCGATCCTGACCAAGGATCAGTTATGGGGACCGAATGCACAGCATCCCTATCAGGTCCACGCTTATGAGCTTGCCGCCAAGATTCCCAAGGTGATTTACCAGCAGCCCTGCTACTGCTATTGTGACCGCGGTATGGGACACACCAGCCTGCACAGCTGCTTTGCAGGCACGCACGGCGCAGAGTGCAGCACCTGCCTGAAGGAGCTTTACTACACTTACGCGATGAACAAGCAGGGCAAGAGCGCACGCGAGATCCGGGAAGGAATCATCCGCGGCGACTGGAAGACGTTGGATCTGGAGAAGGCAGCTACCATGGAGTGAGCGTCGCGCGGTATGAGTTTCTTTCTTAACGCATTTTGTGACAGCATTTCTATACCGATCCGAAATGAGGGCTTTTGATGGCATTGAAGGTTACCCCCAAGAAAAAAGTCGCTGAGGACCCGCGGCACACCCAGGCGCTCCAGAACTATGAGGCGGGACTTCGTGCCCTGCAGGAGCACAAATTTGACAAGGCGAAAGCCTGTCTCCAGAAAGCATTGACCGGTCCGGACAAAGCGCTCGTCGACCGCGCCCAGGTCCACCTCGCTACTTGCGAGCAGCATGTCGAAAAACCGGCTTTGCATTTCAAGACGCCGGAGGAGCACTTCGATTACGCAATGTCGCTGATGAATACCGGAGACTACGTCACGGCCAGCGAGCACCTCGACAAGCTCCTGAAGCAGCAGCCCAAGACTGACTACGTACTCTACGGTATGGCCGCGTTATATTGTCTGACCGGTCACGCCGAAGAATCGCTCAAAACCCTCGGCGAGGCGGTTCAGGTGAGTCCCGCGCTGCGCTTCCAGGCCCGCAACGATACCGACTTTCAAAATCTGGCCGAGGATCCGCGCTTCACCGAGTTGCTCTATCCGGATCCGGGTGCGGAAGAAGCGGAATCTCAAAGGGAAGAAACCAGCGCCTACTAGCTGCCGTATTGAGGCGGTATGGTCCCCCACCAGCGCATGAAGGTATCCGAAGGAAAAAAGGCCGAGCTTGATTTCCGCGTGGTCGCAATTGGAGGCGGCACCGGTCTCTCCACCCTGCTGAAGGGGCTAAAGCGCTATGTTCTTACGCCAGCGCTGGCCGCATCCGGGCAGAGCACCATCTCCGAATTGTGTGGCGTGGTTACGGTCAGCGACGATGGCGGTTCGAGCGGGCGCCTGCGCAAAGAGTTCAACATGCTGCCGCCGGGCGACGTGCGCAATTGCATCGTCGCGCTTTCCGAAGATGAGGCGTTGCTGTCTCGACTCTTCCAGCATCGCTTCCAGAAAGGCTCCGGCCTGGAGGGCCACAGCTTCGGCAATCTTTTCCTGGCCGCGCTCACTTCCATTACCGGGGATTTCGCCGAGGCAGTTCGCCTTTCTTCCGAAATCCTGCTCACGCGGGGCCACATCTACCCCGCGACGACATCATCCGTCGAACTGGAGGCCGAGTTTGAAGACGGAACGCGCGTACGCGGCGAAACCCGCATCACCGCCACCAACGGCAAGATTCGCGAGCTATTTCTGGTTCCTCCCGATGTTCAGCCACTGCCCCAGACGCTCGAGGCCATTGCGTCCGCCGACCTCATCACGATCGGCCCCGGTTCATTGTTCACCAGCCTCATCCCCAATCTTCTAGTACGTGGCATTGCCGACGCGATCCTCGATTCTCATGCGGTCAAGGTATATGTTTGCAACCTGATGACGCAGGCCAATGAAAGTCTTGGTTTAACCGCTGCCGATCACATCCGCGCGCTCAACCGCCATGCCCACGCACAACTATTCGACTATGCTCTGATCAACCAGAAGCCCGCATCACCGGAGATGAAGGCCAAGTACGCACTCGAAGGAGCTTCGCAAATCGTAGTCGATCTCGAAGCCATCGAAGCGCTCGGCGTCTGCCCCATTCTTGGAGACTATCTGGATGAAGGCGCCGTCGCGCGCCATGCCACCGAGCGCGTAGCCGAAGATCTGATGATCCTGATGTCCCAGACGCCCGATCATCATGCTGCCTCGAGGTAAAGAATTTTCCGATTAAGTGTGGCGCGGGCGCCCCCGCCCGCGAAAACTGGCGGCCGTAAACTGATACAGGAAGCAACCTGATCGGAGGCTTCCAAGCCGGTCTCAATTCCGTCAACGAATCTGCGGACCCGATTCGCGTTATATTGGGAAAACATGCCAAAGACCTCCGGGAAGAATCCGAGATCGTCCGCTGTTCCAACACCCCGCGTGGCCATCGCAATCATGGCGGCCGGAAAGGGCACGCGTCTCAAATCCAGGCACCCCAAAGTTCTGCATGAGATCGCCGGCAAGCCCATCCTGTCGCATGTCATCGCCACCGCAAGCCGAGTCGTCTCGCCTGCCGACATCTTCGTCATCATCGGCCATGAAGCGGAGCGGGTCCGGGAAGCGGTTCGCGACACGGGCGTCAACTTTGTCTTGCAGGCCGAACAGAGTGGCACTGGCCACGCCCTCATGGTCGCTCGCGATGCGCTTTCCCCTTATGACCAAGTCATTGTGCTCTCGGGCGACGCGCCCCTCATTACCGCCGAGACGATCCAGAATCTGAACGCGTTTCATGCGGCCCAGAAGAGCCGCGATGACCCTGCTCAGCGCCGACCTCGCGAACCCCACTGGATACGGGCGGGTGTTGCGCAAGAGTCCCAAGAGCTCCGAAGTGCGCGCTATCGTCGAAGAAAAAGCCGCGAGCGCCGCACAAAAGAAGATCCGCGAAATCAACTCCGGATTCTACGTATTCTCCGTTCCCGCGCTCTACCAGCATATCGGGCAGCTTTCCACCGACAACCCTCACGGCGAGTATTACCTCACTGACATGGCGGCGGTCTATTATCAGCGGGCCGCAAGAAAGTCGTTGCCATGAAGACCGCTGACGCGGGCGAGGTGCTCGGCAGCAACACGCGCGCAGAAATCGTCGACCTGGATGCTCGCCTGCGTCTGGCAAAGTGCCAGCAGTTAATGGCCGAAGGCGTCACCATTTTCTATCCGCAAACCTGCGTGATCGACAGCGATGTGCAGATTGGCGCCGACACAGTCATCGAACCCTTCGTCCAGTTATTAGGGCAGACGAAAGTCGGCGGCGATTGCCGCATCCGTTCCTACAGCGTGATCAGGAACTCTGAACTTGGCGACCATGTGACCATCAACCCCTTGACCGTCCTCGACGAGGCTCGCATTGGTCGCGCCGCCATCATTGGCCCTTATTCACGCCTCCGCCCCGGTAGCGACATTGGCGAGGATGCCCACATCGGCAATTTTGTGGAAACCAAGAAGATCAAGCTGGGCAAGGGGTCCAAGGCAAATCACCTGAGCTATCTGGGCGACGCCGAGATCGGAGAAGGCGTCAACGTTGGCGCCGGAACGATTACCTGCAATTACGACGGCGTCCAGAAGCACAAGACGATCATTGAAGATGGCGTCTTTATCGGCAGCGACTCCACGCTGGTTGCGCCGGTGAAAATTGGCCGCGGTTCCTATGTTGCTGCCGCCAGTTGCATCACCGAGGACGTTCCCGCCGATGCGCTCGCTCTCGGCCGGGCGCGGCAAATCACGAAAGAAGGCTGGGCCAGCGCGAAGCGTGCCGCAAAGAAATCAGCCACCAAATAACGAGCAAATAAAAAGTCCCGAAGGAAACCTCCGGGACTCATTCAAAGCCAAGCGATCTGGCGAACAGCAAACGACGAACGACGAAAAGCGAACAGCGTTCTTTAATGCGAAACCGCTGCGAACAGTGGTGACTTCATCAGCGCCTGGAACTTCTGATCGTCAGTCTTGAAATGCAGCAACAAAGTAGCATTGTCCGAGTCGACCGTGGTGGCATCGAGCGCCGTTTTTTCCGACGGCGTCGCATTCAGTTTCTTGTAGAGGATTCCCGCTTTCACGAGCGACGAAAGCGTGCCCGCGGTCATGGAATCGGATGTCAGGACGCTCAGGTCAAAATTCACGCCCGTCTGAAAGCTCATGGTATAGCGCGAGGCCAGAATCCGTTTCTTGATGGTCTCGTAGTCGGTCACCTTCGCGGCATCGCCCAACGCCGAGTGCATCATGGCTTGGGTTCCCTCCTGGTCCAGAATGCTCCATACGGGAGATCCATCCACGGCCGCCATCTGGTTGGCCATCTGCGGATTCGAATCGAGCGACGCGCGCTTGCCGTCGCGTGCATCCAGCGCGCTGTGCAAAGCCTCTTCGGTACCAAAAGCCAGCGTGTTGTCGTCCATGAACGTCATTACGAACCCGCTGTCCATCGGATAAATTTTGGCCGTGCCATACTTGACGGCCGAGATTTTCTTCAGCCTCAGCTTCTTCAGCACAGCCTTCGCCGAAAACGATCCCTGCGCCACGCAAACGATTTGCAGGCCAACCTTCGGAGTGCGAAACGAGACGAAGTTAAGCTGGTCAAGATCGTGATCGGAATCGATACCGATCCCTTTCAGCGACGCCTCGAAGTTTTTCAGGTCCGGCGGCAGCACCTGATCTTTCAGTTGCTGCGCGGTCGGCGAATCCTTCAGAGCCCGGTAGTCCACGCCAATCAGCTGCTGAATTTCAGCCGGTACCATCGAACGCGCCGACGACGCAATCGGCATTGCCAAGCCAGCCGTTGTGCAAAGAAGCAAAAAAGCCAAACACAATTTCTTCATAGAACTCCTCGACAAGGGGGATCTGCATCCTTAGATGCAAGTCAACCCGCCAAATTAATGGGTGACCTCTATTTTAGTCCGGATTTCGCGAGCAGCAGGGTACTAAAGTGCATTCCTCCGGCCCACTCATAGAACGAGCAATCAGGGCCGCACTTGCATCAAAATCTGGTCCTTAGTGACGTCCTTGCCAGTATCCCGGCCTTCTATGGCCATGGGCAACTGCCAGGATTTGTACCGAATCGTGGGTCTCGCGGTAAATGATCGCAAACGGAAATCCGCACCACGAACTTCCGCGTGGCATGATCACCGAGCGGCCAGCGTGATGGTGACTTCTTTATAGAGTCGATGCCCCGATCCAGCGCTTCCACAAACTTCACCGCGGAGGTTTCGCTTCGAGTCAGATACCAATTCACAGCCGACCGGATTTCCTCCAGTGCAGCGGGGTGGATTACGAGAGCTTTACCGGCCATGAAGGAGCGCTGATATCTGGCGTCGAGCCTCCTCCCACGGAACGGCCTTTACTTTGCCAGAATCCAGTTCCGCGATGCGGCGAGCGATCTCTTTATTCCATTCCTCTTCCGCAGATTCGTCCACCGTGTCGTCGAGACTTTCAAGAAGCGATCCGGCCAGCGCCGCACGTGCTTCCGCGGGGAGAGCAAGAGCTTGTTTCAACAGATTGGAGACGTCTGGCGTCATGAAAACAGTTTACCTCCAAATTTACTCGCGCAACGCTGCCGCCTTACTTCTCGTCTGGGCCACGAATGCCTCGTCCTTCAACGACTCCAGATTAATCTCCACGTTCGCCAGCGCCCCCGTCAGCGCAGCCTGAGCCAGCGCCACCGACGTAGTCAAATCCGACTTCATATTCGGATTCGTAATCGGGCCCAGCTCCTCCGCAATGCGCGCCACTTCGGCGACGCGCTCGGCCACTCCGAGGGGAATGCTGGTCGCCTGCTTGAGCGCGGCGGTGATCCCGGCGTCTCCGTTCGACGATTCCTTGGCCGCTTTGTATGCCTTCATTACAAGGTTGTACGACTCCGCGTCTGCGTCGATCGCCGCTTTCAGCTCCTCGCGAAGCTGACCAAGTCGCGCAATTGCCCCGCTCAGCGCGCCCTCATGCTGCACGTAAGCTTTCTTCCCACGCGACATCGCCGCTACCATATTGGCGAGGCCCGCAGCCATCGCCCCACTCGCGGCTGCCGCGCTTCCGCCTCCGGGAGTTGCGGTCGGCGCGGCCAGTTGCTCGATGAACGGCTCCACCCCCGCCCGCAGCCCTCCCACCGCCATTTTCCCGCCCATCACGGCGGCCAGACGGTTTTCCAGAATCAGCGACGAATCGAAATTCTCGACCTGCAGGAACCATTCCGCGGCCTGCTCCAAAGCCTTCTTCGGAATCAGCCCGACAATCTCGCTCGACACCGGCATCACCCCGTAGCGCGCCGCCTCGCGCCTGACAGCCTCAAACGCGCGGTGGACTGGCGTTTGCTCAAAGTCCGTGAGGTTCATTGAAACCTGCGCCAGGCCGCGCACCAGGAATCCAGCCCCTTTTACAAAGCGCAATCCGCCGCTCGAAAAGCGCACCGCCTTCGCAATCTTCTTCGCGATTCCAACATCCGGAGTATTCAGAAAAACGTTGTAAGCGATGAGAAACTTGCGCGCCCCAACCACGGTCGCACCTGCCGTTGGATGCACTCGCGCCTCGCCAAAATCTGGCTTGCGAGCCGGATTGGTCGCGATCTCGGCGCGAATGCCTTCGAACTGACCGCGCCGAATGTTCTCCAGATTCTGCCGCTCGGGCGTCGCGGCGGCCGCCTCATACAAGTAGACGGGAATCTGAAATCGCTTCGAAATTTCCGCGCCGACGTGGCGCGCCATCGCCACGCAGTCTTCGATAGTCACACCGTCGATCGGGATAAACGGCACCACATCGGCCGCGCCCATCCGCGGATGCGCCCCCTGATGCTTGGTGAGATCGATCAACTCCGCGGCCTTCCCTACCCCGCGGATCGCCGCTTCCTGAATCGGTTCGCGCTCGCCGACCAGCGTGATCACGCAGCGGTTGTGATCCGAGTCCATCTCGCGATCGAGCAGAAAAACCCCGGGAATCTTCATCGCCTCGACAATGGCATCAACTTTCGACTTGTCGCGGCCCTCGGAAAAATTAGGAACGCATTCCACCAGAGTGCTTGGCATACGCGAGAAGGATAAAGGGCGATGCTAACTCCCGCAAGCTTGCGTAAGGAGAAGCCGGTTGCGCCGCCCAGCGTTTCAACGGTTGCGCCAGCGCTTTCGAGCACAAAGTCCGTAGGCCCAACCGAACTCCCAACCGATTTGACAAGCTTTTGTCAAAACAGGCACACTGCCAAAATCATGCGACCCACTCCCCGCCTCTCTCACCGTGGCTTTACCTGACTGTAATTCCGCCTGAAACGTCCGTCGGCCGTTCCCTGTTCACAACTACATCGAAGGGATGCTGTCATGCTGCGTCGATCTTTTGTTTCATGCGTTATTTCATGCCTGCTGTTGTCTGCGCTTCCACTCATAGCACTGAACGCGAGCGCGGAATCCGCCCCCGAAAAAGCGGTCCGCCACTTCACCTTCCACTACGCCTTCACCGTAAAAAACGTGACTCATGGCGAGCGTGTCCGCGTCTGGATCCCGCTTGCTCACTCTGACGCGTTTCAGGATGTAAAGGTCACGGCGAAATCGGGCGACCTTGCTCTCAAACAAGTCCGCCAGGCGGAGTACGGAAACGAGGTGCTTTATGCCGAAGCTCCCAGGGCCGACAAAGACGAATACAAATTCTCTGTCGACTATGACGTTGTACGGCGGGAGCACGTCGTGCTGGTTAACGGGAAGCCCGTGCGCGATCGGGCAGTAGCTCGTCCCGCGCCCAAGCTCGAACTCGCACACTTTCTCGAGGCCGACCGCCTTGTCCCCGTCACCGGCGTCCCCGCCCAACTTGCGGTCGAACAAACCAGAGGTGCGACGACTCAGCTCGAAAAGGCCAGAGACATTTACGATTATGTCTTCCGCACCATGCGTTACGACAAAACCGGCTCCGGCTGGGGCCACGGCGACACGCTCTGGGCCTGCGATTCCAAGCACGGCAACTGCACTGACTTTCACTCGGTTTTTATTTCGATGGCGCGCTCCCAGAAAATTCCGGCGCGCTTCCAGATCGGCTTTCCCCTGCCCGCCGACAAGACTTCCGCCGAAATCTCCGGCTATCACTGCTGGGCCGAGTTCTACATCGACTCCATCGGCTGGATTCCCGTCGACATCTCGGAGGCCTGGAAGCACCAGGAAAAGCATGATTACTTCTTTGGCGCGCATGACGTAAACCGCATGCAGTTCACTGAGGGCCGCGACTTGAAGCTCACCCCTGCGCAGGATGGCCCGCCCCTGAATTACTTTGTCTATCCCTACGTGGAAGTGGACGGAAAAGACCATCCAAATGTGTCCATCGCATTCTCCTTTGCGGACGTAAATGCG
The DNA here is from genome assembly GCA_963709055.1 of uncultured Acidobacteriaceae bacterium. Taxonomy (GTDB): domain Bacteria; phylum Acidobacteriota; class Terriglobia; order Terriglobales; family Acidobacteriaceae; genus Acidiflorens. Next base: position 50,235 of record CAVPUZ010000010.1, on the reverse strand, counting down.
AAGTCAACTATTGCAAGAGCAATCAGGTGAGGGTTCGCGACCTTTATCCTGCGTTCCAGAGGGCTAATGCTAGAATCTCTGCGCAGCCAGCGAGTCAGAGATTTATCAAGGAGGCAGGATGCCAAAATATGTAATCGAGCGTGAGATCCCCAATGCCGGTAAATTGACTGCCCAGGAACTGCAGGGTATCTCGCAGAAATCCTGCGGAGTTCTGCGGAATCTCGGGCCGCAAATCCAGTGGCTGGAAAGCTTCGTCACCGACGACAAGATCTACTGCATCTACATCGCCCCAAGTGAAGAAAGCATCCGGGAGCACGCGCGCCAGGGAGGCTTCCCGGCCAACCGCATTTCTGCCGTTCGCTCAATCATCGGACCCACCACGGCGGAAGGCTGAGTTCAGGTCGGCGTGAACGATGAGCGACACTCGCAGGCCGGAAGGTCCTGGGCCAAACGGGCCTGGGTCAGACCCAGGGCCAGCCAATGATCGGCCAACAACTCGTAGGCCAACCATCGGCGTCTTCGATTCCGGCGTCGGCGGCTTGACCGTCTTACGCGCGCTCATCGATCGCATTCCCGCCGCCGACTATCTCTATTTCGGCGACACCGCGCGCCTGCCCTACGGATCGAAATCCGCCGCCACCGTCGCACACTACGCCGTCGGAGCGATCCGCCACCTGCAAGCCCACGGAGCCGAACTGCTCGTCATCGCCTGCAACACCGCCACCGCCCTCGCCTTCGACCAGATTCAGGCGGCATCACAGATTGCAGTTGTCGGCGTAGTCGAACCTGGAGCTCACGCCGCCGCCGCCGCCAGCCGCAACCGAAAAGTCGTGGTTATCGGCACCGAAGCCACCATCGCCAGCCACGCCTACCGCCGCGCGCTCGAAGCCCGCAACGTCGCTGTCAAAGAAAAGGCCTGCCCTCTTTTTGTGCCGCTCGTAGAAGAAGGATGGATCGATCATCCCGTCACCGAGCAGGTCGCCCGGATTTATCTGGACGAAGCTTTTTCCCACGATTTGCGTAACACCGATCTGCGTGACGTCGATTTACTCGACAATGATTCGCGTAAAAACGATTTGCGCAAAGAAGACGCCCGCGAAGCCGATGTTCTCGTGCTCGGCTGCACCCATTACCCGCTCATTCGCCCGCTGCTCGGCCGGATTGCTCCCGCTCACGTCTCCATCGTCGATTCGGCAGAATCCACCGCACATGAGGTTGCGCGGCAACTCCAGATCGAGCCGCTGGCATCGTCCGCTGAACCTGAGCGACGGTCTGCGCCTCGGCTCAAGTTCTTCGCTACCGATTCCGCGGAAAAATTCAGAAAGATGGGGAGCCGATTTCTGGGATTACCCGTGGAAGATGTCGTGCATGTCGACTTGAGGGAATAGCCTTTCGGCTTCAGGCTCTGGCACGTTCCGAGGAATAAAAAACGGCCGCTCGCGCGGCCGTTCTCCAAGAGGTGTCACCATATCTGCAGTCCTACTGAACTAATACAGCCGGAAGCTTACTTCCACATTGATCTGTACCGCTACCGGCTTACCGTCTTTCAGCGCGGGCTCAAACCGCCAGGTCTTCACTGCCTCGATGGCCTTCTCGTCCAGGCCCAGTCCCAGCGTGCGCTGCACTTTGATGTCGCGCGGCCTTCCGTCCGGGCCGACGATCAGCCACAGTACGCATGTCCCCTGATACTTTGCCTTGCGCGCCTCTTCCGAGTACTCCGGATCAGGCGAGAAAACAACCTTCGGCGCCGAAACGCCGCCGCCCACTCGGAACGCGCCGCCGCCCGTGCCGCCACCGTGGCCGGGACCAAACCCCGGACCTTCCCCGCTGCCCACTCCGCCACCGCTACCCGATCCAATTCCTCCGCCCGAACCCGTTCCATTCGATGGAAGCGACGCCGGCATGTGCGACAGCGGATCGCCCAGGTTGGGCAGGTTTGGTTGCTGGATGTGAACCTGTGGCGGAATCACTACCGTCGGTTCCATCGGAAGCTTCGGCGCCAGGTTCCGCACCACCACCACAGGAGGTGTGAACTGTTGCATCGACTGCCTGGGTAGGCGACCTTGCGATGCCTGCAACTTGTCGCGATCTCCACCTCCGCCGCCTCCGCCCGACACCGTCTTCGACGGTTCCAGCGTCGGCATATCCGAGGGTGCGATCAATTCCACCGTCTCCTTTGGCTTGACAATTTCCTTCACCGCACGCTCACCCAAAATCGTACCGACAATAATGAGCGCCAATGCGACGAGGTGCACGATCGTCGAACCCAAGGCGCCTTTGCGCTTGTAGTCGTAGAAGCCCCAGATGTCCCGCACCGGGACCGGCTTCGAAGTCAGTACCAGAGGTGGAAGTTTCTTCGGGAAGAAAAATTCGTCGATGTTGCGGAACAACGATCTCCAGATCGGTTCGTCAAGAGTCTCGTTGTGCAGCAGAAGGTTCAGTTCGGGCTCTGGGCCGACCACTGGCTTATCCGGCAGTGTTTCAATTTCTGGCATATTTTCCGAGAGCTTCAGATTCGCGAACCGAACAGTTCACCGAATCCGGAAGCCGCTGATTTAGATGCTCACACGTTCCTCAACGGTCGCTTCCAAGTTGCACTACCCGGTCACCCAAAAGCTACCCCATTCCTCTTGTGAGGGTTAGATGCCGCGCAAGCAGCCAATCTGCAGAAAATTGTACACGTTTTTGCCCCGGCCAAGACAGGTACTTTTTGAGTTCGTGCCCGAACGTAATTGCGTCTAATAGACGTGTCCTCTCGCCCTCCCTATAATGAAAAGATTCAATCATTTGGGAGAACCCTGCGAGTGCCCTTGGAGCTGAAATCCACGATCAATCTACCGAAAACCGGCTTTCCCATGAAGGCCAACCTGCCCGTGAACGAGCCCAAAACCTTGGCTCGCTGGGAGCAGGAGAAACTCTACGACCGCATTCGGGAAGCACGCAAGGGTTCGCCTGTCTACATTCTGCACGATGGCCCGCCCTACACCAGCGGCCCCATCCACCTGGGCACGGCGATGAACAAGTGCCTCAAGGATTTCATCGTCAAGTCGAAAACCATGTCCGGATTCGACGCCCCCTACGTCCCCGGCTGGGACTGCCACGGCCTGCCCATCGAGATCAAGGTCGACAAGGAACTCGGTGGAAAAAAGCTCCAGATGCATCCGACCGCCGTCCGCGCCGAGTGCCGCAAGTACGCCCAGAAATTTCTCGACCTGCAGCGCCAGCAATTCAAGCGCATCGGGGTATTCGGACGCTTCGACCAACCCTACGCTACGATGACTCCGCAGTATGAGTCGGTCGTGCTAGAAACATTCTTCTCTTTTTACGAGCACGACTTCGTCTACAAAGGCCTGCGCGCCGTCTACTGGTGCATGCACGACGAGACTGCTCTCGCCGAAGCGGAGGTCGAATACGAAGACCACACCAGCCCCACCGTCTGGGTGAAGTATGCGCTGCTCGATGATCCGGCAAGAATCGATCCCGCACTCGCCGGGAAGAAACTCAACACCATCATCTGGACGACCACGCCCTGGACGTTGCCGGCTTCCATGGCAGTCGCGTTCCATCCCGATGAAGAATACGTCGCACTGGAAGCAACCGAGACGGTGCCCCAGGTTCGCGCCCGTTCGTTGGGCGCTAACCTGGGCGACACGGGCGCGGAAGTCTATCTCGTAGCCGCAAAGCTAGCGGCCGACGTCGTCGCCAAGTGCAATCTATCCGATCCGCGGCCGCTCGCCCATTTCCCCGGCCGCAAACTCGAGCGCCTGAACTTTCAGCATCCGTTCCTCGATCGCAAAGTCCTCGGCGTACTCGCCGACTACGTCACCATGGATACCGGAACCGGTGTTGTTCACACCGCGCCGTCGCATGGCGCCGAAGACTTTATGACTGGCGTCAAGTACGGACTCGACGCCACCAGCAACGTAGACGAAAAAGGCATTCTGCGCAACGGCCTGCCTGAATACGAGGGCAAGCGCGTGTGGGATGCGAATCAGCCCATCCTCGACCTCGTAAAGAGCCGCGGCGCCCTGCTGCACACCGAGAAGACCGTGCACTCCTATCCACACTGCTGGCGTTGCCACAATCCCGTGATCTTCCGCGCCACCGAACAGTGGTTCATCTCAATGGAAACGCCCATGCCGGCGAATCTGCCCACCGGCGAACTTAACAATCCAAAGCATTCCTCTGTGGACCTCCGTGACCTCCGTGGTTCAAGCTCTTCCTCGGCATCGGATCCAAACCTCGCCGTCGAAGGCTCAGAAGGGGGTCGAGGTTCGGAAAATGACACTCTCCGCTCCCGCACTCTCAGCGAGATCAAGAAAGTGAAATGGGACCCGGCATGGGGCGAAGAACGCCTCTCCAATATGATCCAGACCCGTCCCGACTGGTGCATCTCGCGGCAGCGCGTTTGGGGAGTCCCAATCGCCGTCTTCCTTTGCGAGAGCTGCGGCAAGCCGCTCAACGACCACGCCATCAACCGCAAGGTCGTCGAACTCTTCGCGCGTTCCGGCGCCGACGCCTGGTTCACGCCCGAATCCGACAACCTCGTTCCCGCGGGAACAAAGTGTCCGCATTGTGGCGGCACGAAGTTCGAAAAAGAAACCGACATCTTCGATGTCTGGCTGGAATCCGGCGCCAGCTATCTCGCCTTGGTGGCTGCCGAACCAGAATACCCGTGGCCCTCCGACCTATATCTCGAAGGCGGCGACCAATATCGCGGATGGTTCCAGTCTTCCCTGCTCTGCGCCATGGGCACGCATGCCACGCCGCCATATAAGAACGTTGTCACGCCCGGCTGGACTTTGGACGAAAAGGGCCAGGCCATGTCGAAGTCGCGCGGCAACGACGTCGATCCCGTCGACATCGCCAGCCGCCTCGGGGGAGAGGTTGTCCGCCTCTGGACGGCGTCGGTCGACTTTCGCGAAGACGTCGTCGGCTCCGAGGCGCTAATGCAGCGTGTAGGCGAGAATTACAAGAAGATTCGCAACACCTTCCGCTACATTCTGAGCAACCTCTACGATTTCGATCCGATGACGGATTCTGTACCGTTCGAGAAGATGGAACAACTCGACCAGTACATGCTCCGGCAGACTTGCGCGTTCGCGACAGACGTAAAGAACGCATACGACGAATTTGCCTTCCACAAGATCTATCACCGCGTGAATAACTTCTGCATCGTGGATCTGAGCGCGTTTTATTTCGACGTATTGAAGGATCGGCTCTACATCTCCGCGCCAAATTCGTCCGGCCGACGCAGTGCGCAGACCGTCATCTGGAAAATTGGCGAGGCGCTGGTTCGCCTGGTTGCACCGATCATGAGCTTTACCGCCGAGGAAGTTTGGCGATACCTGCCGGGCGTTGCGAGCCGCGAAGAAAGCGTCCATCTGGCAAAGTTTTATGGGAACGAAGACGTCGTCGGAAGGCTGTCGACGGATCAGGAATCCAATCAACGAGGAGACGCGCAGAAACGTGACTGGAACGAACTGCGCTCGATCCGCGACGAAGTCCTGAAAGCTCTGGAAGAGGCCCGCAACAGCAAACTGATCGGCACTGGACTCGAAGCTCAAGTCCACCTGACCGCGCCCGATCCGGTGTACTCACTCTTGAAGCGCTATGAGCCGCAACTGCGTTACCTGTTCATCGTGTCCGCTGTTTCGCTGACCCAAGGCTCGGGAAACGGAACCGGGAGCATCAAGGTTGAGGTCAAGAAAGCGGACGGCCAGAAGTGCGACCGCTGCTGGAACTACTCGACGCATGTTGGCGAAGACAAAACTTATCCGACCGTTTGCGAACGTTGCAGCGCCGTGCTCAAGGAACTCTGACCGTTTGGTTCAGTTCGTGGGACGCGGAGACTCCTGTCCGGTCACCGCTTCGCGAGATGCGCTCACCGACTTCTCGTCACCTCCTGTGCTACGATTTGGCGCCCATAAGAACTTCGTCAGAAACCAGGTATCCGATGCGCCGATTCCTTGCCGTGGCGAGTGTCTATTTGTTCTTCGCGGGATTGCTTTTCGCGAAGCAGGTAACAATTCATGGGTTCGTCACCGACGTGAAATCATCCACCGTGTTTGAGATCGATGACTACAAGGTCACCCGCGACCGCTCCGCCGAATTCGACACCAGTGCCCAGGAAGGCGACAAGTCTGAGGCCGCCTTTAAACCGGAAGATATTCGCATAGGGACGGAGTTGGAGATCAAGGGAGACTACGACGAGTCCTCGGGACAGCTGAAAGCCAAGTCGATCAAGGTGCTTTTCGAGAATATGCGGAAGCTTAAGCGCACCGCCCTGCTCGAACAACTCCCCTCTCTCACCAGGAAGGATTCTGGATGGGAAGGCGAGATTCACGCCGACGGGCAGAGAATCACCGTGTCACCGCAGACATCCCTCACCATCATGCCCAACAAGTCGGAGTGGAAGAATTCTCCCGACAGCAAAGGCAAGGATGAAGAGGACCCCAAAAGCGCGCCGTTGACCTCGCTCGATGCATTGAACCTCGACACCTTCGTTCGATACGAAGGCATACGCGAACCGGATGGCGCTATCAAGGCACAGAAGATCGAGTTTCGACACGCCGAACTGGAACCTGGCGAGGCAAAAATGTGGAAGCGCCTTGAGCCGAAAGTCAAGGAGCCGGACTATTCGTCCTTCGCTCCCGGCGAACTCAAGATGCACTGGAAGAAATACCACATCGTTCCCGACCGCGAAGCGCAGGACTATATTGCCAGGGTCGGTGAAAGCCTGATCCCTGCGCACCAGAAGGATCTAGCGGCAAACGATCCGCTGAAGATTCCGTTCCGGTTTTATCTGGTGCAGGACAAAAGTTTCAACGCCGCCGCCTATCCCAATGGCGTCGTGATCGTGCACTCGAGCGTTTTCGATTTCCTGCAAAATGAAGCTCAACTCGCCTTTATTCTCGCGCACGAGATTTCCCATGCCGTCGAGAAACATGAGTGGCAGGCCCTTCACTATCACCGCGCGGAATTGACCGCGCTTCGGGCCGGGGGTGCCTTTATTCCGATCGGCGGCGGCCTCGTCACTTCTCTGGCCGCTTCCGGCATTCAGAACCAGTTTGCGCGCTCCCTAGAGAACCAGGCCGATCGAGTCGGGTTGGAATTGATGCTCGCGGCGGGCTACGATATTCGCGAGGCACCGGCAACGTGGAAAGCGGTCTCCATAAAGAAGGGAGACCGGCCCATGAATCCCTTTTGGGACAATCATGACAATCACACCATGCGCCGCTCCTACCTTATGGCCGAACTGAAGAACAACTACTCCAACGTGGATTATTCAAAACTCAAGAAGGATAGCGAAGAGTTTCACCACGTGGCCGAACTCGTGAAGACCGACGAAACCAATAAGAAAAATGCGGGCAACTAATCTTCCCGGCCTGGCTGCGGAGGCTATCGTTTTTCAATATGTGTTTTTCGATTCCGCCACGCGCTCCTCTGCAATTCACCCCGAGAACCTTCAAAACGCGCTACTCTAGAAACGAACTTCAAACCCATTGCCTGAAATGCGCAAATACTTTTTTCTGATCTCATTCTGCGTCGTCGCTCTCGACCGCTACACCAAGTGGTGGATCACCCATCGCCTTTCCATGCACGACAGCATCACGGTCATTCCTGGTTTTTTTCGCATCATTCACACCGAGAATCCCGGTGCGGCCTTCGGTCTCTTTGCCGACTCTCCTTCCCAATGGAAGGTCGCGCTGCTGATCGTCTTTTCGCTCATTGCTCTCGGGATCGTCTCGCTCCTGCTCTGGAAAAACAGCCACCGGTTGACTTCCACCGGCATCGGCCTGTCATTGATTCTGGGAGGCGCGCTCGGAAATCTCTGGGATCGCATCGTGAGCCGGCACGTGGTGGACTTCCTGCTCTTTTACGTCGGCCGCTACCAGTGGCCCGCCTTCAATATGGCCGATAGCGCCATCGTCGTCGGAGCGTGCCTGCTGGTTTTTGAGATCGTGTTCACAAAATCGCCGAGCGAACAATCAGCCTGACTTCGTCCGTATTAGTACCGTGACCGCGAGAAGAGTGCCGGAGGTAGAAGAGCGTAGCGCCGGCACCTTGCCGGCGGTTCCGAGGGCGCCCCGCCCTCGGCTGTCCAAGAAAGCCAATGGAAACTTAGAAAAAATCATGCGGCCATTAAACCAGCCGCACTCGCGCCTTCTTGGATGCCCGTGCCAAATCATCGTCCAACGTGGCAAGCGACAACCCACTGTTCACAGCCAGATCAAGGTAAGCGGCGTCGTAGGCAATTAGGCTGTGCTCGCGGCTGAGACGCTGAATCCTGTCGAAAACAATGTCGGCGGGAACCGGTTCCAGCATGATGGGAAGCGCTGCCAGATCATCGAGAAAGCTTCGCACCAACTCTTTGGAGATGTGCTTGCGTTTCTCTCCCATCAGCAAGGCGTTCAGGACCTCGTGCGGCCAGAATGAGGGCACGACGCCGGTATCGCCACGCTTGAACATATCCGCCACATGCTGCGCAAGGGCGGCATTCTCGTCGGGAAAGCACCAGGTGAGGACAACGGAAGCGTCGAGGACAAACCGGCTCACCGGCGTCCTTCGTTGATCAGGTCTTTGATTTTGAGACCCCGCAGCGAGAGCCTGTGCCGCTGGCCGAAATTTGCCAACCGCTCTGCCGCCTCGGATGCAGGGACGCCATGCGCCGAAATCCGTTCCTTCAATATCGCTCCCAGCAGCCGCGAAACGCTGGTATCACGACGCGCTGCCTCGATCCGCGCCCACCGGGCGACGTCTTCTTCGAGGGTTACGGTTACGTTGCGTAAACGGCGAGTGCTCGACACGAATACAGTGTAACACGAAGTCCGTGTCCTTGAAAAATTATGGAGTAGCGGGTCAGTTTGAATTGTTTTGAAAGGGCACGGCTTTAGCCGTGCCGTAAATGCCACAAAATGAATCCGGCTTCAGCCGCTGCGGGACTGCGTCTTGCAAATTGACCCGGCACCCGATTATGGGAGCCATCCGGCGTCATCACAACCGGGCCTCAATTCGTTCACGGTGTCTGGTACAACCGCCGGTACACATTCGCATTGCGCAGAATGGCCTGCACATACTCGCGCGTCTCGGTGAATGGAATGGATTCCACGAACTCCTGCGGATCGCGGTAATGGCCCTCGCCCAGCCAGTCTGAGACGCGGTCGCTGCCCGCATTGTAGGCGGCGAGCGCATACTCGAATTGACCGTTGTACTTGTCGACCATGTCCTTAAAGTAGCGGGTTCCCAGTTGCAGATTCACGGCAGGAGTGAACAGTAACGGCGCGTGGTAGCCCTTCAACTTCACTTGCTTCGCCACCGTCTTCCCGGTTTTTGGCAGAAGCTGCATCAGGCCAACCGCATTCGCGCGGGAGAGTGCGCCCGCGTTGAACTCCGACTCCTGGCGAATCAAGGACGCAACCAAGAACGGATCAAGCCCATTGGCCACCGAATACTTGCGCAGATCGCTCCAGTAAGCCCGCGGAAACAGCGCCTCCCAGTACGGACGCGGCAGGTCGGGAATGTCGACCGCGAAATAGTTGGGCGTCGTGCGCTTCATGATCTCGATGCCGCGATCGTACCGGCCGCCATCCTGATACACACGCGCCATCTCGGGTGGAGCCCAGCTTCCGCCCTCCTGGCTGGCCGCCGCCTGCAGTTCCCGCACTGCCATATCGGCCAGCGCGCCGTTCGAAAGCAGCCGTGCCCGCGCCACGCGCAAGTTATCGTCTGGAGGTTCGGCCTCGGTAATCTTCGTTGCCGTTGACAGAGGCGCAACGTGATCGAGCAGCGTGTAGTGCACCACATCTTGCGCGGCATCGTCGCCCTTGAGGTGCAGAGTCTTCAGCCGTTGGCGGGCAAACTCCGCATAGTAGTAGTTACGATAACGGTCTGCCGAGTTTCTGATAGAAAGCGCGCGCCATCCCGGGATTGTTCTCTTCTTCGGCTATCCGTCCGCGCCAATAGAGGGCGGCCGGAACTTCCGCGGAATCGGGATAAAGCGCAATCTGGTTTTCAAAGCCTTTACGCGCATCCTCGGTTCTTCCCTGGCGAAAGTTCAGCCAGGCAGCCTTCCAATGCGCATAGGAGGCGCGTGCGCCCTTTGGAAACCGCTCCTGCAATTCGCGAAAGTAGTCGATGGCGTGATCGTAGTCCCGCTTCAACAGATACATGTTTCCGGCCGAGAGCAGCGCCTGCTCGAGCCATGGACTCGTGGGACCAAACTGCCGCAACTTGTTCACAGTTTCAAGCACAGCGTTCTCGTCGCTCGACGAGCGGGCGGTCTCGCTCAACAAATAGAGGCGCTCCGCTTCCTCATCGCCTTCGAGCGCCCCAATCGACGAGAGAAGGTGCCGCGCATCATGGCTGCTGCCGCTCTTTTCCAGTGCCGTGGCCAGCGCCAACTGCAATTCAGTGCGGTTTTCTGGAGGACCTTGGTTCACAAGTTGGCGATAATCATCGGCGGCTTCGTTGTAATGGCGAGCTTTGAATAACAGATCGGCGCGGGTACGCCGCTCGCCCATAGAACCGTTAATGCCCAGTTTACGCAATTCCGCTCCCGCCGCATCCGCTTCAAAACTATTCGGCAAATTGAAGTAGAGGTTGCGGAAGGCATCGGCAGCTTTCTGTTTTTCGCCAGCGGCCTCGAAGGCACGCCCGATCGCCAATTCGATGTCGCTGCGCAGCGGCGCACGGTCCTTTTCGAGCAGGCTGGCGGCATCCTGCGCCCGTCCCTCTTCAAGCAGCACGGTCGCATACACCAAATGCGCGTCGCGGATCAGCAGCGAATCCGGAAAGTTCTTGCTGAAATCGGCAAGGGCAGCCAAAGCCTCTGCATTGTGACCCGTTTTCAGATAGGCATCACCCAGGTAGTAAGTGACATAGTCACCCACTTCGCTCGCTCCGGCCTTGGCGCGGTTGAGCGGGTCAATCGCCTTGGCGTATTCGTGATCGAGCGTGCGCGCATATCCAATGACCAGCCACGCCAGCGCTCCAGCATCCTCCTTGGCATGACGCCGAGCATAAGCCTCGACTCCGGCATACGCCGCCGGAGTGCGATCCTGCAGCAGTTGCTGCGCCATTGGACGGAGGTTGGCCGAGGCTGCAAACGCCTGCCGCACACGCCGCACACGCGGCGAAATCGGCTTGTGGCGCTTCTTCTGGCTGGTTTTCTTCGCAGAGGGATTGGCAGTTGAAGTCTTATGCCGGGCGGCCTTCGATGACTTCGCTTTTGACTTTGGCGACGGTTGAGAAGATGACGGCGGAGTCGACTGGGCGACGGCCGGGTTTAACCAGCCGGGCTCGAAGAGGAAGAACGCTCCCGCGAGAACTAAGACTGCAAAACGGCGCACTTCAAATCCTACCTACATCCTGAAATTGGAACCCGAACCCTGCCGATCGTCTTCTGCGAGACTTCGTTTCACTTCATCTTCAAAGTAATTGCCGGAAGCTGCAACCGTATTCCCGTAACGCTTTTGGTACGTGGAGCGGCTTTTGTCGATCGCATCCTTCAAGCGCTCGCAAAGGTCATTATTCTTTCGGCCTTCCAGAACCTTGTCCTGATTATAAAGTTTGATCTCTTCGACTAGCAGCCGGGCAAAACGCCGCGCCTTGCGATGGACCTCTTCATCTTCGGCCGAGATTCCCGAAGCCTGCGATGATGAAGTCGCTTCGGGAGCGAGCTCTGTTTGAAGGTCTGTCCGGACCTCGCTTTGGACATCGGTCTGAACGTCGGTCTGAACGCTAGTTTGAACGTTACTTTGAACGTCAGTTTCGATCCAGGGAATCGATACCGCCCCTGCAGGCGCGCACGGTACCGCCCCCGCTGACTGGACCTCTACTCCCGCGCTTTGGGCATCGGCCACAGGTGTTTGCTCAAAGTTGCCAAGCAAAGACTCGGGCGGAGAGACGACAACTGTCGATTGAGAACCGCCCGAGGCAGCAGCCGCCATCGCATACGCGGGAGCATGAGCCGCAAAGGGATCGTTGAAATTGCCTGGAGTCGGCGCCGGCGCTGTTAGGCTCTGCCCGTCGCCGGCCGCGGCGGACGGTTCTTTGTGCGCCTGTTTGCGTAGCGCATTCACTTCGAGCCACGCCCCCGTAGCGAGCACGAGCACTCCAAGAGAGTCCACGTCCAGCAACGTGCCATCGGTCCCGGCATCGGCATATACCAGAGCGGCAATCTTGTCCTTCAGGATCAGGGGCAGAAGCCGGGCCTCGGCGTTAGCTGGAGTTCCGAACCTTTCCAGGAAACGCGCATCGAACTCGTCCGCGGCAACGCTGGCCGCCGTGCGGCCCGCCAGAGCTCGAACTACCGCCGGGGCGCTGGAGTCGAGAGCGAAGTCTTTGAGAGCCTCATTGCCTTGAAAACCGCGGGCTTGCCATCCCGTGGCGTGCCCGCTCTTGACCACAAAAAGAGCGACTCGCGCCGCAAAATGAGAGCTGGAATCAAGCAATGCGCGCAGGATCTCCTTTTGCGAGGTGCCCGCCTGAATTTCCGAGATACCGCGGGCAAGATTGGAGGCCGACTGCACTGGAGCAGTAACCGAATCTGCGGGCTGGACGGCAATTTCCTCCACGACACGGCGAACAATCTCGGAGCGCAGCACAGCCACATGGTTGTCCAGAACTTCACCAACCACCCGTTCTAAAATTGATTGAATCCGATCGCGGTCAGACATTCGTATCCCAGGGCAAAAATGCGGGGAGTGAAGGAACGTTACCTTCTAGCCCCGATTATATGGCTACTTGGATGCGTCCTCCCGACACCTTGGTACGTGCCCTGCCGGTCTAGGTTTTGGGTAGCGCACGGTTCACGGCTTGCGAAAAATGCCGTGTAGAGACGGGGCTTGCCCCGTCTCCGGGGTGCCGATGAATTCCGGGGTGCCGATGAATTATGGTCGAGCAGAACAGGCAGGGCGCGTCTTCAGCCGGGCCCCATCGGCCAACCAAAATTCGGGCTTAGCCCTGTGGGATGCGCCGCCAGACATGAAAGAAATTCTCGAAACACGCTCTGACAGCCAGGCGTTTCCATCGGGTCCAAAGCACCCTTGGCAACAACCCTGAAAACCAGCCAGCGCAAATCCGCTCCAGCCGTTACAATAGCAGTGGGGTATCGGCAGCGCGCTCCGAAAAATCTGCATCAATTTACGAATGAGTGCCATCCAACCAAACGTACAGCAACCGGTCAGCGAAGAAATGGAGCTGGTCCGGCGCGCCAAGCGCGGCGACGATTCCGCGTTTGAGGAGTTGGTGCGGCGGTACGATCGAAATGTTTTCCGCATCGCGCAGCACATTACACAAAATCGCGAAGACGCGGAAGATGTAGTTCAGGATGCGTTCCTCAAGGCGTATGGAAACCTGGCTCAGTTCCAGGAGCAATCCAAGTTTTACACCTGGTTGGTGCGGATTGCTGTTAACGAAGCGCTGATGAGGTTGCGCCGGAGACGGCCGGAACGCATGGTCTCTCTGGACGAAGATGTCAAAACTGAAGACGACTCGCTGCCTCGAGAGGTTGCGGATTGGAGCCCCAATCCCGAACAGATGTTTAACCAGGGGGAGTTGCGGGAAATTTTGACTCGCACGATTCAAGGACTGCCGACCGGGTTCCGTACCGTATTCGTGTTGCGGGATGTGGAAGGCCTCTCGACCGAAGAAACGGCTCAGGCATTGGAATTGAGCATTCCGGCCGTGAAGTCGCGTTTGCTGCGGGCGCGTCTGCAATTGCGTGAACGGCTCAGCCGCTACTTTCAGAAACGGGCCAATGGAGATGGCGACAAACCGAGTGGAGATGGCGACCAGTGAAGTGTTCTGAGTTTCTCAACGAGTTAACGAACTACCTCGACAAGGCGCTGGACGAGCGCACCAAAGCCGAACTCGAAGATCACTTGGCGTGGTGCCACAACTGCTACGTAGTTTGCGACACGACCCGCAAGACCATCGAGATCTACCGTAACCAGGAACTCTACGAATTGCCCGACGACCTGCGCGGACGCCTGCAAACAGCCATTATGAGCAAGTGCTCATCGCAAAAAAAGTCTGGCCCACAGAAAGTCTAAGGAAGCTCTAAGTTAAAACCCTGATCCCTCTGTGCACTTCTGTGACCCGTGCATCTCTGTGACCTCTGTGTTCTCTGTGGTTTGCGCTTTCTGTCGACACTTAACCAGAGTCTCCCTAAGTTAAGCCCCCTCCCCCTGTTGTCAACTTTGGTCTAGCAACCTATCGGCAACCTTTCCCGCAGAGACCGAATCCAACGCCCGCCACGAAGGAACCGCGAACCTTTTCCACACAAAATGAATCTAACTTGATATACGAAGCACTAACCACGCGAAGGATACTGATGGTTAGTTCGCTCTTATTCTGTGGGAGGTGACGCGATGCTTGGGAAGATGATGGATGCGATGTTCGGCTGTCGGCATTCCCGTTACAGTTTTCCGCTCACGATTCGGGCTGGTTCCCGGCGCGCCTCGCCGGTGTCACGAATCGGCACCTACGTGGTCTGCCTCGATTGCGGCCGCGAGTTCGCTTACGACTGGCAGGAAATGCGGGTCGCCGATCTACATTCGAAGAACACTGCCCGTTCCCTGGTCACAAAGGAAGCCTCGTAAATAAAGCGGCGGCACTGCTGGGTGAGTCTGGAGAACTTGCAGGCTGACTGTGCCGTCAAAAAGGCTGCCTGGGATTTTTTTCTCGCACTTCCCTTCCAGTGGTATTCCAGCTGTAAATTTCGGTGGTGGGTCAGTTTGAATTTGTTTTGAAAGGCACGGCTTCACAGCTTGCGAAAAAATGCCGCGTAGAGACGGGGCTTGCCACGTCTCTGGGGTGCCGATGAACTATGGTCGAGCAGAACAGGCAGGGCACGGCTTTAGCCGTGCCCTAAATACCGCAAAATGAATGCGGCTTCAGCCGCTGGGGGACTGCCTCCTGCAAACGGACCCACTGCCCCAAATTTCACTCACCTTTTTATTCCGAAAGGCGGATAATGGGAGAGGGTAGTGTCCGCGGGTATACCTTCGCGCGGTCAGTTTTGGGCCGGTCTGCCAGGATCGGCCCACTTGGGGCCGCAAGCGCAGGCGCTCCTGCCCGCGGTTCTGCCGGGAGGTGTCTATGCCACTTTCCAAGCTGCGCGAGTTTCTGGATCGCAATCAAATTAAATACCTGGTGATCTCGCACTCCGTGGCCTACACGGCCCAGGGGATTGCCGCGCTTACTCACATCAAGGGAAAAGAGCTGGCCAAAACCGTCATGGTCATGGTCGACGGACGCCTGGTGATGACCGTAGTGCCAGCGTCGTACCGCGTCGACCTCTACCGCCTGAGAAAGTATCTGGGCGCGAAAACCGTGGAACTGGCCAGCGAGCAGGAATTTCGCGGACGCTTTCCCGACTGTGAAACCGGTTCCATGCCGCCCTTCGGCAATCTCTATGGCATGGACGTTTTCGCCGACGAGAATCTGGCCGACGACAACGAAATTGCCTTCAACGCCGGGACGCACCGCGAACTGGTTCGCATGACCTTTGCCGACTTTGAAAGGCTGGCGAAGCCGATGCTCATTCCGCTGGCGGCGGGACAAGGCCGGGCGCACGCAGCCTGACCGCAAGCGTAGCGACAGCCGCCCTGACCGCTAACGTAGTGACAGCCGCCCTCGGCTGTCCAAGCTGATGGAAAGCTAAAAAGTATCGCGCGGCCACGGCGCGAGTGGCCATGTTCGAGGTACTCAGGGATGTTCCTGTCATTTTTCATGCAATGTTCACAAATCGCTGTGTTAGATTTGGCCCATCCATGGTCAACTTAAAAGTCTGCGGAGGAAAATGAATTGGGCAAGGACATGGTCCCGAAGAAGATCTTCTTCACCAAGGGTGTGGGAAAACATCGCGAGCGCCTGACTTCATTCGAGCTTGCCCTCCGCGATGCTGGCATCGCGGCACAAAATCTGGTGCGCGTTTCATCCATCTTTCCGCCCCAGTGCAAGCTCATTCCCCGCTCCCAGGGCCTTAAGTACTTGCACCCCGGCGAAGTCGTGTTCGCGGTCGTCGCTGAAAATTCGACCCATGAACCGCATCGCCTGCTCGCCTCCTCGATCGGCGTCGCCATCCCGGCCGACCGCAATACCTATGGGTACCTAAGCGAGCACCATTCATTCGGCGAGACCGAAGACGCCGCCGGAGACTACGCGGAAGAACTGGCGGCGGAGATGCTTGCCACAACGCTCGACGTGGAGTTCGACCCCGACCGCTCCTGGGACGAAAAAAAAGAAATTTACCGCATCTCAAATAAGATCGTCCGCACAGCCAATGTCACCCAGTCCGCAGTAGGCGATAAGCGAGGCCTGTGGACAACGGTAATTGCCTCAGCCGTGACGATCTTCGATTAGATCCGCGTAGAGACGCGGCTTGCTGCGTCTCTCTTTCCCCCATTTATTCCGCCGTCGCCACCACCTTCTTCCCCGCCGGCTTCTTCTTCAACCGCTCCAGCACCGCCGCCACAATCAGCGGCAATCCCACGGTCGCATCCACAAACACCTCGCCAAACTTCCCGCCTTCCGCCGGAGGCACAAACTTCCCCCACGACACCGCCTCACTGTAGGGCGAACCCGACAACCCTCCCCAATACACCGGTTCCGGACAAATCCGCAGCCCGTAGTGATAGCGCTTCAGCGGCAGGTCTTCCCCGCCCCGCCGATGCCGCAACTCGATGAATGGGCCAAACTGCTGCGACCAGTTTCGCGGCACACCTCCGCCAATCGTGAAAATCCCCAGCCGCTTTTGCGCGAGCAGCGTCGCCGCAAAGTATTCCAAGTCTTCGAACGGGTCAAAGCGGAAACGCGCCTTCCCCTGCTTGTCGCGCTCGCGATTGGTGAGCGCAAAGTCCAGCCCAAGTTCGGAATCGGAAAACGCCGGAACAAACACCGGAACATCATTTTCATACGCCGACTTGAGAATCCCCCGCTGCCCCTTGGCGGTCTTCGAAAGATGCTTTCCGATGGCCCGGTTCAGTTTGTAGGAGCACATCACTTCATCCGCGTCCCAGGCCGAGAAAACGGCGTGCATCACTCGCTCCACGTCATCGAGATTCTGCTCGGGCTCAAGCGTGTCATAGACGCGGTTGTACCCAGCCTCATAAAGCTC
Source organism: uncultured Acidobacteriaceae bacterium (assembly GCA_963709055.1). Lineage (GTDB taxonomy): Bacteria > Acidobacteriota > Terriglobia > Terriglobales > Acidobacteriaceae > Acidiflorens. Next base: position 33,110 of record CAVPUZ010000010.1, on the reverse strand, counting down.
TTCATCGCTAAGCTCGGGATTGTGCCGGAAATGCGCGCGCCCGGTGGCTTCAACCAACCCATGGGCCATGAGCGCTCCAGTCGAGACGATCGCATTCACGATGCCGCGCTCGATCAACTCGCCGATAATCAATCCCTGCTTGGCCACGGTCATCGCGCCGGCCAGCGTCATCACGATGAACGCATCTCGATCCCGCGCCATCGCTTCCAGCACATCGGCAGCCTCGCCCAGTTGTCGTCCAGTGAAGGCCGTCTTCGCCATCGCGCGCACCAGATCGTCAATCGAGCCAATCTTCGCCGGATCGAGCGGAGCCAGCGGAATCAGCCGGTCGGCAACCGGATCGTGAAGCTTGCGATCGATCCCTGCGCCTTCGTGCCCCGCGCCTTCCTGCTGCGCGTTTCCCCGAGGATCGCCATGCGGCGTCCCTTTCCGAGCCTTCTTCCGAACATTCTTCTGTGCGTTCTTCTGAGCCAAGCAATCCGCCTCCAGGTATAAATACGTTTGAGCGAAGAACCAATTTACTAGAAGTGAGAGAACTGCGGAGGCCGAGCTTTAGAAACGACGCTAGGAAACGACCGCTTTGTTAAGAAACTGTGACAGCTACTGCCGCGACCGCCATAAAATTACCGGAGTCAGCAGAGCGTAGCGCCGGCACCTTGCCGGCGGTTACGAGGGCGCCCGCCCTCGGGCCCCCCGTAGCGACGCTGTCCAAGAAAGCTCGCGTAGCGACAGCCGCCCCTCGGCTGTCCAAGAAAGCTGATGGAAAGTTAGAAAAGATCGTGCGGCCACGACAGCGAGCTTGCATCGGCGTTTGATATCCTAGGCGCGCACCAAATCCATTGGTAGAGACGCGGCTTGCCGCGTCTCCCGCCGCCAGAAGGAAGGCGCTTGCCCGACAAATTCACAGTCGCTCTCATCCAGATGTCATGCGGCCCCGAACCTGCCGATAACATGGCGAAGGCGCTCGAGCGCATCGCGCAGGCCGCCACGCCAGGGCGCGCACGTCGTCTGCCTGCCCGAACTCTTCCAGACGCAATACTTCTGCCAGCGAGAAGACGCGAATCTCGTTTGACTTGGCCGAGCCCATTCCCGGCGCGAGCACGGAAAAACTCGCCGCGGCGGCACAGCAAAATAAAGTTGTCCTGGTGGCGTCGCTGTTCGAGAAGCGCGCACCCGGCGTCTACCACAACACGGCGGCAATCTTCGATTCCGACGGCGCTCTGCGCGGCATCTACCGCAAGATGCACATCCCCGACGATCCGCTCTACTACGAAAAGTTCTACTTCACTCCGGGCGATCTCGGCTTCAAGGCTTTCGATACCGAGGCCGGAAAAATCGGCACCCTGGTCTGCTGGGACCAGTGGTATCCGGAGGGCGCGCGCCTGACGGCGCTGCAGGGCGCAAGCATTCTTTTTTACCCGACGGCGATCGGCTGGCATCCGGCGGAGAAGGCTGAGTTCGGAGTCTCGCAACATGATGCCTGGCGCACCATTCAGCGCGCCCATGCGATCGCCAATGGCGTCTATGTGGGCGTCGTCAACCGCGTCGGTTTCGAAACCGGCAACATTCGCGGCAACTCCGCGCCCGGCAAGGGTCTCGAATTCTGGGGTGGATCGTTTTTCTGCGATCCCTTCGGCCGCGTGCTGGCGGAAGCGTCCCATGATAAAGAAGAAATTCTCCTCGGCGAAGTCGATTTGAAGCACCTGGAAGAAGTTCGCCGCAACTGGCCTTTCCTGCGCGACCGCCGCATCGACAGCTACGCCCCAATCACCAGCCGCATGATCGATGGAAAATGAAAGTGCCAGACTGAACTCCACAAGATTCCAACGGGATGTCATCCTGAGCGGAGCCGGACGAGCCGCGAAGCGACTCGTCCCGCGCAGTCGAAGGAACCCTCATTTCTCCCGCAAGTGTCATCCTGAGCGGAGCAAAATATCGCGAAGCGATGTTCTGCGCAGTCGAAGGACCCCTACCCCTCCCCATCAGCCGAATTTCCCGGACCGCTCATGACACCACAACGCCTGACGACCGCCGCGCTCCCCACCGCCCACGGCTACCGCATGCCGGCCGAGTGGGAGCCACACGCATCCACGTGGCTAGCTTGGCCGCACCTGCGCAGCGACTGGCCGGGAAAGTTCGAGCCGATTCCGTGGGTCTATGCCGAGATCATCCGCAACCTGACTCGCCACGAGCGCGTCGATCTGATCGTCAACAGCGAACGCGCAGAGAATGGCGCGAAGGCAGTTCTGGAGAAGGCAGACGCGCTCTCCGGCAACATCGTCTTTCATCGCTGGCGCACCGATCGCGTATGGACGCGCGATTCCGGCTGCATCTTCCTTACCTATGACGCGATCTCGTCCCATGACGCGATTTCATCCCTCTCGAAGTGTCATCCTGAGCGGAGCGGGGTGAGCGAAGCGAGCCACGCGGAGTCGAAGAGCCTGCCCCGAGCTAGCCGAGGGACCCCTACTCGCTCCAGCACGAGCTCGATCCAAGTGATCGCTCGAAGCTCGTGGCTCGAAGCTCGAAGCTCGCCGCCCTGCACTTCCAATTCAACGCCTGGGCCAAATACGACAACTACAAGCTCGATGCCAAACTCGGCGCGCGCATGGCAAAAGCTTCCCGCGCCCGCGTGATTCATCCGCTTCACAGCGAAGAGCCCATCGTGCTCGAAGGCGGCTCCATCGATGTCAACGGCCAAGGCACGCTGATCACCACCGAAGAATGTCTGCTCTCCACCACGCAGCAGCGCAATCCGCGCATGGACCGCGCCGCCTACGAGCAATTGTTTGCCGACTATTTCGGAATCCAGTCAGTCATCTGGCTAGGCGAAGGTATCGAGGGAGACGACACCCACGGCCACGTCGATGACCTAACCCGCTTCGTAGCCCCCGGCACGGTAGTCACCATGATCGAGCCAAGTGCACAAGACGAAAATTATTCCGCGCTCCACCACAATCTGGGACGCCTGCGAGCCGCGCGCGATCAGGATGGCCAGCGCCTGAACGTGGTAGAAATTCCGATGCCGCGCCCAGTCGTCTTCGAAGGCCGACGCCTGCCCGCCAGCTATGCGAATTTCTATATCGCGAATGGAGTCGTGCTGGTTCCGGTCTTCAACGATCCCAACGACCGCATCGCGCTCAACACGCTAGCCCAACTGTTCCCCAGCCGCGAGATCGTGCCAATTTATTCCGGCGACCTCATCTGGGGATTCGGCGCGCTGCACTGCATGACGCAGCAGGAACCGGCGATAGAGTAATCCGCAGCCCGCCGAAAGGCTGATCCTCCCCCTCGCTGAATTTCTCGTTCTCGTGCCTGACCACATGAAGTGTTCTTTTGTCATCCTGAGCGAATGCGCGGGAGCAAAGCGACCAAGCGTGAGTCGAAGGACCCCTACCCTTGTCAACGGATGGTAATCGTCACGCGGCCAAAGACCTGGCATTATCTCTAGCAGTTTGCTGAAAGACTCGAATTGCACAAATAAAGGGAAGGGCACGACGTTTAGTCGTGCCACTAAGTCGTTCAAAGTGAATCTGCGCTTTAGCGCCTGGGGGACTGATCACGGCCGCAGATCGACTTTTTCAGCAAACTGCTAGATATAGAGAGATCCAGGAACCTTTCACAATAAGTTGCTCAAATAACACGTTCGTATCTCACATTGTGCTCTCCATCACGCATCACTGTGATACCTAGATATCACGCTTGACAAGAGAGCATAGCTCACTTAGTTTTGCACCTGAACCGAGGGGGATAAGTAAAGGTATCTGGAGGAGCTTTATGGCTCTCTGGGTGATGAAGTGCCTGCCTGCCCCTTTTGCCCCGCAACATGTCGACGAAGGGTAATTACGCGGCTGCGACGGCCAGTCCCTTCGCGCCGTACACTATGAATGGAACGCTGCCGAGCGCGGCTGTTCTTCCGCAGGCCACCACCGTGAGCGCGCAATTCGGAAACGGAATGGCGGCTTCATCCACCCCAACCGGCTTCGTGATCTACGATCTCGTTAGCCACCACCAGATCATGACCGGCACTACCCCGACTCCGGTACGTGGAATTGCAGCAGACCCGGCCAGCCTGTAGCCTATTTCACTGTGCCAGACAGCAACGAGTATATCGTGGTACCACTTCCGCAACCTTAACAAACCTTTCATCGGGGCCGGGGTAAATTTCTCCGGCCCCACTTAGAGTGAGGCATCGAACTGCGTATGAAGACAAACGTTTGTGCGGTTTTGCGCACACTTTGTGCGCTCGTCATCCTCCAACTTATCTTCTGCAGCAACGTGCTCTTTGCCCAGGCCTACTCACCTCTCGAAGTGGGGATACAAGGTGCTGCGTTGACCCTGAGGGATCCAGTTGAATCCACCGTCGAACAAGGGGGATACGGCACGAGAATTAGCTATAATTCCTCTTCCCTATTCGCGTGGGAAGCTGAAAGCGATTTCTTCCCGGTCCCATCGGAGCTCGACACGCAGCGTGGCGGGCGAGCCTTCGCCTTGCTAGCCGGCCCGAAAGCCACCTGGCGCTGGCACAGAATCGGGCTATTCGTTAAAGCCCAGCCAGGGATTATGAACTTCAGCAACATAGTGAGAGATAAAACTGTCCTCTGCAACGGCATGCCGTGTATTTATGAATTCCCCGGGGGACACGTTACGCACTTCGCTCTGGAACTGGGAGGCGGGGTCGAGATTAACGCGAGCCGTAGAATGTTTTTCCGGATCGACGTGGGGGAACTGCTTCTTCGCTATGGCGATCGGTCGTATCACAACACCGGTGATCCAGGAAACCTCGTTTTGGCAAATGGCATGATCGCGAGGTCACTCCTCGTCACAGCAGGTGTGAGCTACCGCCTCGGGCACTTGGCAGAGCACTCCGTTTCCCTCGAGACAACGAGAACGTGGGAGATAGGAGGCCAATTCGGGCTGCTCAGCCTCGGCTCCGCGAAGGTGATTGACGATCTCCGCAATCCCGCCTTCGGAGATATCCCCGCGTTCTTGGCGGACTACAGGGGCATCGGTGGCCGCCTGAGCTATAACTTTAACCGTTGGCTCGCCGTGGATGCAGCCCTGACCTATTACTACACCGCCCCCCATGTCGGCGATGCTCAAAGAGGCGGCAAAATACTCGAAGGTGTGTTCGGCCCCAAGGCCGGCGTTCGCACCCGGCGCTACGGCGTCTTTGCGAAGGCGCGTCCCGGGTTCCTGAGCTATAGCGCAGTGCACGATGACCTCTTCCCTCCCTTCCCTACGCAGCGCTTGACTCACTTCGCGTTGGAGGTTGGAGGCGTTCTGGAATACTACCCTTCTCGGCGCACGATACTTCGGTTTGATCTCGGCCACCTATTGGCATTCTACGGACCGCAGACATTCCAGGCGCCACCGGGCCCTCCTTACTATGGCAATTTTCGGGATTACGCCTTCCGGGATAACGGCATTCAGCTGATGACGGGATTCGGATGGAGATTCTGAATGCCCATTTCAATCGCGCGGGTGCCCCATTCAATCGCGCTTTTTGCGATTGAGTGGGCGCCTTCAATCCCTCTCCGCACTCCGACACTCCGCGACTAGTCCCCAGACCGAGAGATTATTACCACAAGGCCGGGACCGTAGCGCCGGCACCTTGCCGGCGGTTCCGGGAGCCTGCCCTGAGCTTGTCGAAGGGGCGCCTCGCCCCCGCGTACGACAGCCGCCCCCGGCTGTCCAAGGCTGTCCAAGAAAGCGGATGGAAAGTTAGAAAAAATCTGCGGTCACAGCACCAGACATAGGGTTTTTCCAGGCCCAGGAATTTCCGAGACCCGGCACTTCCCCGCCGCGCGCCATATATCATATTTCGAGGCAAACACCGCCAACTTTCCCAAGAATATTTTCAAGCCCATTCCCATTTTGGGAACCCGGCCTTCGCCTCACTCCCCAGCCTCTTCTTTCTCCCTTTTCATCACTTCCCACAACGCCCGGTTGATACTCGTCTGGTATTTTGGCCCCTCCTTGAACCACGCAAGCACGTCGGCATCCAGAAACAGCGTGACCCGCTTCTTACGTGGTCGCCGCCACGGCCGGTAGGCCCCAGAATGCAGTTCCTCATCACCGGAGCCCTGCAAGCCCGCAATCTTCGGGCTGGCGATTTCTCCGCTCGCGGTCTTTCGCCGACTCCTAACTCTCTTGCGTCGTTTCACTTGCGGCCCTTTGTCATATATAACTGTACTGACAATAATACATGAACAAAATGTTCCACGTGGAACACTACGGAACATTCGATTACACTCGTACCCGTGAATGCCGAGATCATTGCCGTCGGGTCGGAGTTGCTCACCCCTCACCGGCAGGACACCAATTCGCTCTACCTCACCGGGAAGCTCAACGACTTGGGCGTTGAGGTGCGGTCCAAGTCGATCGTCGGCGACGACCGCGAGAGCCTGGTCGCTGCAACCAAGCTGGCTATGCGGCGCTCCGACATCATTATTTTTTCTGGCGGCCTGGGCCCCACCGAAGACGACCTCACCCGCGAAGCGGTGGCTGAAGCTCTGGGACTGACGCTTCGTCGCGATCCCGAGATCATCGCCAGGCTCGAAGAACGGTTCGCCAAGCGCGGCTACAAGTTTTCTCCCAACAATGCCAAGCAGGCGGACGTGATCTCCGGCGCCATCGCCTTGCCGAACACGATGGGAACCGCGCCCGGCCAGTGGATCAGCGGCAAGTACGATGGACAGGAGCGGATTCTGATTCTGCTGCCTGGCCCGCCCTACGAACTCAAGGCGCTCTTCGAAGGGGAATGCATTGCGCGCCTCCGCGCGAAAGTTCCCGGAGCAGCACATTGCCACGCGCACGCTCAAGATGGCGATGATCCCGGAATCGCAGGTAGATGCGCGCGTATCGCCGATCTACAAAACCTATACCGATGTCGAAACCACGATTCTGGCCGGCGGTGGAGAAATTCAACTTCACCTGCGATGCCGCAAGGATTCTCAGGCTGAAGCCGAAGCGCGAGTGGAAGAACTGGCCGAGAAGATCGAAGACGAAATGGGCGATGCGATCTTCTCGCGCAAAGGGGAGACGATCGAGCAGATTGTCAGCTACCTGCTGCAGATGCGCAACATGACGCTGGCGACGGCCGAGTCATGCACCGGCGGCCTGCTTGCCGAACGAATAACCTCGCTGAGCGGAAGCTCGCGCTACTTTCTTGGCGGCGCCGTCGTCTACTCGAACGAACTGAAGACGCAATTTGCCAACGTCCCAAAGGCGCTGATCGACAAGCACGGCGCGGTGAGCCGCGAAGTCGCGGTGGCCCTGGCGGAAGGCATTCGCAAGCGGTGCCTTTCGAGCTATGGAGTCGGCATCACCGGCGTCGCCGGTCCGACTGGAGGCACCGAGCAGAAACCGGTTGGGCTCCTCTATATTGCGCTCGCGGGCGAGGAGGGGACGCAGGTGGTGGAGCGGAATTTTCCCGGCGACCGGAAGAGAATTCGACAGTTTGCTACTGAGCAGGCGCTGGAGATGATCCGGCGGGCCTTGCTATGACTGGCGCTGTCCTGCCCTCGACGTCTACATGTGCGGAGGGAATAGGAGTCCTTCAGGCGCTAAAGCGCGGCTACTGCGCTTCGCGCAGCAACCGCTCCGCTCAGGATGACGTGCCCGCAAAAGTATTCTTTGCGTTCGCAGTGCCTATGGTTGTTCAGAGGCCCTATGCGAATTTTTATCGGCATCGATCTCGACGAGGAGATCCGTGGGAAGATTGCGCGCTTCCTTGAAGGCGTCAGCGGCTTTGCGCCGGAGGCTCGGTGGGTGCGCCCCGAGTCGCTGCACATCACGCTGAAGTTTATTGGCGAGCAAAAGCCGGAACAGGTTGAAGCGATCACCCATCGGCTACGGCAGGTGCGAGGCAGTCGCATTTGAAATTCGCGTGTCAGGATACGGATTCTTTCCGACCGCGAAAGCGCCGCGCGTGTTTTGGATTGGCATTCAGGCGGGGCCAGCCCTGGCAGAATTGGCGGCGCAGATCGATGCGGCTGTCGCCGAGTTGGGCATTCCTCGCGAAGAACGGGCTTTCAGTCCACATCTGACGCTAGCTCGCGGTGGGGGCAGGTCGGGCGATCCCAAATGGCGCAAGAGCGACGGGCCGAATTCTGTATTCGTGGTGTTGCAGAAGCGGCTGGCGGCGATGGGCGGGATTGAGTCCGGTACACTTGGTTTCGGCAGTATGACAGCCGACAAGTTTATTCTTTACCAGAGCCAGCTTTCGCCGAAGGGATCGAAGTACACGAAGCTGGAACGGTTCGCGATGGGGCCGAATTAGGATGTTCTCGTATAGGAATTATGAGGTCCGCCAATATGCTCATTCATCTTGGGGCAATTCTCTTCTTGCTTTCGACCGGAGTTGCGCAATCAGTGCAGGCGCCGTTCTCACTTACAATCATGACCCCACGGACGGAGATTAAGACAGGATCTGAGATTACGGTAAAGGTCACACTCACGAATACTTCGAACCGACAAATCATGATTGGCGTTACCAGCGGGATCTGCGACTATTCCGTGGAGCTTCGCGACCGCGAAGGCAAACTGGCATCCGACACAAACTACAAACTCGCTATCAAGTGTGGGGTGTTAGGGCGCAATGCGTTTGAGTGGCTGAAGCCACATGAGTCGACGACCGAAGAAATCGCCGATAAGCCAATTTTTCGACATGTCAGAGCCCGGAGAGTACTCCGTGTTCGTAACACGCAAACCATCGAAAGAACTTTGGAGACATGGTCGTGAACTCAAACACGCTCAAGATAACGGTGACTCCTTAGCTACAAATGGCTATATGAATCCTTACTTCATCGTCGCTGTCCTGAGTTACCTGCTGGGATCGATTCCCTTTGGCTACCTGCTGGTGCGGATTGTCACCGGCGACGATGTGCGGGCCAGTGGGAGCGGCAACATCGGGGCGACCAACGTGGCGCGCAAATCGCCGGTGCTCGGGATCGCGACGCTTGTTCTGGACGCTGCGAAAGGCCTGGCGGCGGTGCTGTTTGCGCGCATGGCATTTGGCGGATCGCACCGGCATCTCCTGATGACGACCGCCGCGCTGTTTGCGGTTTGCGGCCACCTGTTTCCGGTCTGGCTCAGGTTTCACGGCGGCAAGGGGGTTGCCACCAGCCTGGGGGCGTTCGCCTTGCTCACTCCGAAAACAATTTTGTGCATGGTGGGACTTTTTGTTGTGCTGGCGATCGCTTTTCGTTACGTATCGCTGGGGTCGATTGCGGTGGCTGCGGCTTTTCCTCTGCTGGCATGGGCGCTCGGTGAATACCGCGACCCGCTTGAACTGCTGATCATTGCCCTCGTATCGGTGCTGGTGATCTGGAAACACCGGCAAAATATCGGCCGTCTGGCCGCAGGGACAGAATCCAAACTTGGACAAAAACCGGGAGCACTAAATCAATGAGCCGAATGGCCGTGATCGGCGCAGGCGCGTGGGGAACCGCATTGGCGATCGCGCTCGGACGCAAGGGCACACACAGCATCCGGCTGTGGGCCAACGAAACCGAGGTCGCGGAGAGCATTGCGAGAGTACGCATCAACGAACGCTTTCTGCCGGGATTCGAACTGCCAGCGTCGATAGAAGCGACGAACGATCTGAGCGCTGCCCTCGCGGGAGCGGAGATCGTGGTCAGCGTCATGCCCTCGCAGCATTGCCGTGCGCTGTTTGAAAAGATGGCGCGCTCGCTTCATCCAGACACACTGGTTGTGAGCTGCACAAAGGGTCTGGAGAACGCAACGCTGCTGCGCATGACGGAAGTGATCGCCGATGTTTTGCGGGCGCGCAAGTTCACGCCTCGGGTGGGAGCGTTGAGTGGACCGTCGTTCGCCAAAGAGGTGGCGCGCGGCGATCCAACTGCCGTTACGGTAGCCTCGGCCGATAGCGAGTTAGCGCGCGCCGTGCAACAGGCGTTCAACGGCTCCCGCCTTCGCGTTTATACCAACGACGACGTGATTGGCGTGGAATTGGGCGGGGCGCTGAAGAACATCATCGCCATCGCCGCCGGAGTTTGCGACGGACTGGAACTTGGCCACAATTCCGTGGCAGCGCTGATCACGCGCGGTCTGGCCGAGATGGCGCGGCTGGTCGTGGCCTGCGGCGGACGCCTTGATACGATGGCTGGACTGGCCGGTTTGGGCGATCTGGTGCTGACTTGCACCGGCGACCTCTCCCGCAACCGAAGCGTGGGCGTCGAACTTGGCAAGGGGCGCGCCCTTTCCGACATCATTGCCGGAATGCATGGCGCGGTCGCCGAAGGCGTGTTCACTACCAAAGCGGCCATTGGCCTGGCCAGCGCGAAGAAAGTTGAAATGCCGATTACGGAGCAGATTTTCGCCATCCTCGAAAAAGGAAAATCGCCGCAGCAGGCGATCGAAGATCTGATGACGCGGGCGGCGCGGGCGGAGAGCTAGCGGTTCGCACCGATCTCTACAATGGTTCAGCTAATCGCCGGGTAACGAATGTGTAATGATGGGCGGCGCGGCGAGCGAGGAGTGGTCATTCTCTGGCGATCATTTTTCTTTTGACGATCATCTTTTGAGAATCATCCGCCGAGCCGCAGAGAACGCACTGAGCTCTGAAAACGCAGACCGGGAATAGGGTATGAGCAACCCGAGCCTGCGGCAGCAACTCTGCGCTCTCTGCGTCTCGGCGGAGAGAGCTAGCCTTCCATCGTCGAAATATCGCCTGCGTCGACTCCCAGTTCTTTCGCCTTCAGGAATCTCCGCAGAATTTTGCCGGAGCGCGTCTTCGGCAACCCGGCCACGAATTCAATTGCCGAAGGCGTGGCTATGGGTCCGAGTTCACGCCGGACATGCTCGGTGAGTGTGGCCGCCAGCGCCTCCGATGGAGTATGACCGGCGCGACATTGCACGAAGCACTTGATGGTTTCGCCCTTCAGCGCATCGGGAATTCCGATGGCCGCAGCTTCCGCCACCGCAGGATGCGAAACCAGCGCGCTTTCCACTTCCGCGGTTCCGATGCGATGTCCCGCAACGTTCAGTACATCGTCGGCCCGTCCGAGCACGGTGATGTATCCGTCTTTGTCCTTCAGGGCGACGTCTCCGGTGATGTAGCAGCCCGGAATTACCTGCCAGTCGCGCTCGTAGCGGGACGCGTCTCCCCAGACGGTACGCAGCATGTAAGGGAATGGACGCTTGAGCACCAACCGGCCACCAACCCCGGGAGGCACCGACTTCCCTTCCGCGTCGACCACGTCCGCTTCGGACCCGGGCACGGAAACGCCGCACTTTCCCGGCCGCATGGGATAGGTCGCGGGAGTGCCGATGGCTGGACCGCCCAGTTCGGTCTGCCACCAGTTGTCCACCACGTATCCCCATTTGCCGTCGCCGGCCAGATAGGTCTGCGCCCAGCGCCATGCTTCGGGGTTCAAGGGTTCGCCGGCGCAGGCAATCAAGCGCAGCGAGGTGAGATCGTATTTCTGCGGATACTGCTCGCCAAAGCGCATGAACATACGCAAGGCCGTGGGCGCCGTGAATATTTTGCTGACGGCGTAGCGCTCGACGATCTCCCAGGCGATGCCGGGGTTTGGATAGTCAATCGCGCCTTCGCGAAACAGCGTGGTCGCGCCGGCGCAGAGCGGTCCATAGACAATGTAGGAATGCCCGACCACCCAGCCGATATCGGACGTGCACCAGAAGATATCGCGGTCACCGACATCGAAGTAACTCTGCAAGTGATAGGTTATGCCCACCATGTAGCCGCCGTGGACATGCAGCACACCTTTCGGCTTGCCGGTCGAGCCCGAGGTATAGAGGAGATAGAGCGGGTCTTCCGAATCCATTTCTTCGGCGGGGCATTCGGGCGGAAACTTCATCAGGTCGGCGAAGTCGATCTCACGGCCTCTTAGTTCGGCGGGCTGCCGGGAAAATACGACTACCTTCTCCACGAATTCGATGCCGTCGAGCGCCTCATCCACAATTGGCTTCAGGGGCACGACCTTGCCGCGGCGGTATCCCACATCGCCCGCAATGACGACCTTCGCCTGCGCGTCGTTAATTCGATCCCGCAGCGATGTATGGCCCAAGCCGGCGTACACCACCGAGTGGATCGCGCCGATGCGCGCGCACGCCAGCATGGAGATCACGCCTTCCAGCGTGAGCGGCATATAGATAATGACCCGGTCGCCCTTGCCCACGCCGAGTGATTTCAAGCCATTGGCAAAGCGGCAAACCTGCCGGTAGAGCTGGCCATAGGTCACGGTGCGCTCGCTGCCATCTTCGCCGAGCCAGATAAAAGCGGCACGGTTCTTGCGGTCGGAATTGACATGGCGGTCGAGGGCGTTGATGGTGATGTTCGTCTTCGCCCCGAGAAACCATTTGTGATGCACGCCGTCGAATTCCAGAACCTTCGACCATGGCTGTGTCCAGGTAAACTTCTTCGCTTCGTCGGCCCAAAAGCCTTCCGGATCCTTAATGGACCGTTCGTAGTCGGCCTTCCAATTCTTGTTCTGAACCTGATCCACCACGATCTTTGGTGCGGGATATTCTTCTTCCACGGAAAGGAGGTTGGAAATATTGGTAGGGGTCAACGTCGCCGCCATGAGGAGCTCCTTGGCTATCACGATGTGCCGATGCGAGCCGGCAAATGCGGCGATTCTCATCCGGAAGGATACGTCGCGCAGTGATCTACATCACAGCCCAATGTTCAGAATCGGGCTCGGGACGCGGGGATGGAGAAAGACAACCGGATTTCAGCGGTCGAGAATGTCGTGGATTTTTTGCAGGAGGGTTTCGAGGGGGAACGGTTTCTGCAAGACAGTCACGGTGGAGTCTCCCAAACGGCCGCTCAGGGAGGCCTGCTCGGGATTGCCGGACATGAACAATACCTTCGGTCCGCGGCCATTCCTGGGTCAGGCGATTGCGCTAATTCCTTCCCGCCCATGTTTGGCATAATGATGTCTGTTACCAGAAGGTCAATCTTATTTGCGCGTGGGTTTCTTGCGCGCTCGCCTGCAATCTTGAGGGCTTCATTGCCGTCCGCCGCGCAGAAGACCGAATACCCTTTTCCGGTTAGAAATTCGTGGACAAGTTCGCGGATACCCTGCTGGTCTTCGACCAGCAGAATCGTCTTGGTTCCCCGTGCAGCCAACGGCAGAGCAACCTCTGGCATTGAACCTGCATTCTCCATGCCGCGCTCCGCCTGCGGGAAATAGATTTCGAATGTCGTCCCTTGCTGAGGTTGGCTGGTTACCGCAATCCAGCCACCGGTCTGCTTCACCACCCCGTAAACAATGGCCAGACCAAGCCCTGTCCCCTTCCCTGGTTCCTTGGTCGTGAAGAAAGGCTCGAAGATGTGGCACTGGACCTCGCTGCACATCCCGCTGCCAGTATCGCTCACGGCGAGGACGGTGTAGGTGCCGGGGGGGATTGCGCTATGGCTGGCGGCTCGCGCTTCTGAAAGCTCGACGCGTCGGGTCTGGATCGTGAGCGTGCCGCCGTCGGGCATGGCGTCGCGGGCATTGACGGCAAGATTCAGAATGACCTGCCCCAATTGACCGGGATCAGCTTTGATGAACTGGGGCGTCGCGTCGGGCAGAACACGGAGCTCTATATTTGGCACGATCAGGCGCTCGAGCATGCGGCCCGTTTCGGTGAGGACTAAGTTCAAATCCAACACTTGAAGCTGGAGCCGCTGCCGGCGGCTGAATGCCAGTAGCCGGTGCGTCAGAGTCGCGGCCTGAGTAACAGCTTGCTCGATTTCAAACGTGTCCTGGTAAGCGGCATCGCCCGAAGTCAGCTGGCCGCGTAAGTGTTCGGTATGAGCCTGAATCAGCATTAGCAGGTTGTTGAAGTCGTGGGCAACTCCGCCGGCCAACTGCCCGACTGCCTCCATCTTCTGCGAGTGGCGGAGCTGCTCCTCCAGGCGCTTGTGCTCGGTGATGTCATACAGCACGCCCTGCATCAGAAGTGCCCGGTCGTCCGCCGTCCGCAGCAGGACGGCCTCATCGCGGAACCATAGGACTCTGCCGTCCGAGGCAAACATGCGGTATTCGGCCTTGAACAATTTTTTGGTTTGCTGAAATTCCGTTTCAGCGGCGAGCGCAATCTCGCGGTCCTCGGGATGGATGTTGTTCATCCAGTTGCCCGGGTCCTTGAGCCAGTCTTTGGCTGAGAAGCCAAGGATCGACTGGATTTGAGGACTCACATAATGCCATGGCCCAAGCGATCCAAGTTCGGCGACGTAGGTGATGGCTGGCAGACTCTCCACCAGCGTCCGGTACCGGTCTTCGGCGGCGCGAAGTTGAGTTTTTTCCCGGTCGCGTTCAATCGCCAGTGCCGCGAGATGGGTGGCATGCGCAATCAACTTCAGGTGCTGGGCGTCGGGGATCCGCGGTTCACGATAGTAGATTGCGAAGGTCCCGAGCGCGGCGCCATCCTGGGAGTTGATGGGCGTGGACCAGCAGGCGCGCAATCCATGCTGCAGGGCAAGATCCCGGAACTGCATCCATAGCGGGTCGGTCGCAATGTCCGACACGACGACCGGCTGTTTCCGGTAGATGGCCGTGCCACAGGAACCCGCACAGGGTCCGGCTTGAAAGCCGTCAACCGCGAGACAATATTCTTTAGGAAGACTGGGAGCCGCCGCATTTCTTAGAGTCTGTCCATCCGCTTCAAGAAGAAGAACAGAACAGAGCAGCCCGGGGTGGTGCCGCTCGATCCCGGCACATAAGGCGTCGAGTATGCCGGCGAGCGGGTTCTGGCCAATGATCATCGCCAGTACCTTGTCGTCGAGCAACGCGAGGGGCGCCAGCAGCCCAGTGGGCTCGGAGACTAACGCTCTTTGAGTGCCTGCGTACATCGCCATGCTGCTTCATAATCACGCGCTAGGCGGTGACCACCAAGTTACGGGGGTAATGGCATGGCGAGCGGAGTTCCAGAATTCCACGCGAGGCATCGCAGACAGCTATCTCACGCCCTAAGTGATCATTTCATTTCTCATCGCAAACAAAAAGGCCACACCTTGAAGGTGTGGCCTTTCCTAAACGCGGGGCTACGCTATCTCGTCATCATGTTGTTATTACGGGTCGCGCCCTGGAATGAACTCAGCCGCTTACCGGTGGGTCCGTTATTGGGTAGCCCGTACGTCGGGATATTCGTCGTCAGATAACCGAAGTTGCCAAGGTATTCGTCAAACGCATCGTGCGTGTTAAAAAAGTACTCCCAGCCGAACGTGGGGACTTTCGGGTTGACTTCACTCGTCCGCGTGACCCAAATTATTTGCTCCCCACTGTTACATTGGCAACTGGCATCCAGAACATTGTCCGCGAGCATGTAGATTTCCCCGCCGGTAACGGGCAGCCCGGTCGATGCGGGAAGATTTCCCTTGAAGCCAATCGTAGTGCCATCGTAGGGAAGGTCGCAGAACCTCAAAACGTGGATGCCGGCCGCATAGGGTAGCGGAACATCAAGGTAGGCTTCGTAATCGCAATACTGAGTAACCCCATCATTGGCCAGGAAGCCCAGAACTACCCCGCCTTTGGTGTTTTGTCCAAAGGCAGCGCTACATCCCAGAACAAAGAGCGTAATTACTACCAAACTTGTTAAACGTTTCATCGCTAATTTCTCCTTTTCCCGAATGGGGGTTCCGATAACTTGACGCTTGAGTTGAGTCCAATGTTGCCGCAAACAGGCCACACAACAAGGCGTGGCCCTTCACCCGCATCGAAGCTATCGCTTCATCATGTCGATATTTCGGATCGCGGCGTGGAACGAACTCACTACTGGCCTGTTCGCCGTTCCGTCCGCAACCGGACCATCCGCCGGAATCGTTGTCAGATAACCCCAGGAGCCGAGGTATGAGTCAAAGGACTCGTAAACGTTAAAAAGAAACTCCCATCCGAATTTTGGTTTCCTCGGGTTAACAGCGGTGGCGGCGGTCACCAATATTCCCTGCTCGCCGCTGAAACAGTTGCAGGCTGAATCAATAATGCTGTCCGCCAGCAAGTAGGTCTGTCCGCCAGTAACGGGCAGGTTGGCCACGGGGAGAACACTCCCCCTGAAGCCAACCAGAGCGCCGTCAGAAAAGCCGCAGAGGGAAGCAACGTGAATACCAGCCGCATAGGGCGCCGAAATAGCGAATGTTTCGTAATCGCAATACTGGGTGACGCCGTCGCTACTCAATAACCCCAATGTTACCTGGGCAAACGCAGCGCTGCATCCCAGCACCAAAAGAACAGTTACCGCCAAACATGTTGCACGTTTCATCGCGAGGTTCTCCTTTCCCCGAATGGGGGCTTCCCGGTAGCTTGAGCTTTGTCGGTGAAGCTAATGCCGCTGGACCGGTTTACACGGATCCATCTCTTCTCATTCTCACCACAGGAACACAGCTGGACAAAATCGTCTCTCAGAGCACGGGTCCGACATGGACTACAGCGAATAGACTAAGCTGCTCTCCAATACGTCGCCGCCAGTGCCAGTGCGGGGGAATCATCGTGGCAGTCGTGCGCGTTGTCAACAGAAAAAAAGATGCTCTTGCGGAGAAACGGGCAAAGAGAGCATCGCTGTGGCAAACAATTGCTGCTTATGTGCAGAAAGCGGTGCGGCCGCAGTGCTAACCTTAGAAATATTGGCGGCCGCCCGCCTCCAGATTCACGGCTACGCTACTTGACTAATACCTGAATTCGGTTCGATGCGGTACGCCGCGAAATTGTTTTTGAGGCACGATTGTTTTGATTGACACCAAATCAGACGCATGCTAGGATTCCTGCCGTTCGCGTTGGGCCCCCCTGACAACTTGGATTGCGGATTGCAGCGATGCAAACGCATCCTCATTTTTTCCCTATCGAGCAAGCATGGCTTGCGCATTCAAGGAGAGCGGTTATGAAATGCCGTGGAACATCGTGCACAGCACTCTGTCTGATTGTAGTTTTGACATTGGCCGGGGCCGCCATCGCGCAAACCCAACCGACACGCCACGGACCGATCAATCCGCCCGCTCGCCCCGCCACACCAATCACCGGAAGATCTGGGAGGTTGTTGTCTCCTACCGTTAGTCTCCCCGCTCCGAACAACACCACCTGGACCGCCCTCGGCCCGGCGTCGCTGAACGCAGGCGTGCCTACCAGCGGCCGAATTACGGGCATAGCGGTCGATCCGACCAACTCCAGTAATATCTACATCGCGGCGGCTGGCGGCGGAGTCTGGCAGAGCACCGACGGAGGCTCTACATATAATCCTCTTACTGACACGCAGAATACACTCGCCATGGGCGCGATCGCCATTGCTCCCTCGAACCACTCAAAAATCTATGCCGGCACGGGCGAGGCCAACAACTCCGGCGACTCGAATTTCGGTCAGGGCATTCTGGTGTCGAATGACGGCGGGGCCACTTGGACCCTTTCGACCGGACCGGGCGGTGTCTTCAACCGGCTGGCCATTGCGAAGATTTCGGTTGATCCCACCAATCCCAATAACGCGTATGCCGCTGTGAACGATTACGCGGAAAACGGACTTTGCTGTTCAAATACGGGCATTTATCACTCGACGGATGGTGGTTCCACCTGGACGAACGCCACCACTGCAATAGACTCCAGTCGCCCGTGGTCGGACGTAGTCGTGGATCCGAACAGTACTAATATTATCTACGCCGCTCACGGAAACATATTCAGCGGCGACGCGAACAACGGAGTGTACCGGTCGACCGACGGCGGATTGACTTGGTCCCTTCTGACCAACGCCCCGAATGGTACCGGAATCGGCAGAATCGCGTTGACGGTTGCACCTTCGGCTAACGCCATGAATCACCACGTGCTCTACGTCGCCATCGCCTACCCCTTACCCACCAGCAGCGTGTTGCAATATATGATGCGGTCCGACAATGCGGACGCTGCGACTCCCACGTTCACCGACCTGACTGCGGGCACGCCCAACTTCGGGGGAAGCGGCGGGCAGGGATGGTACGACTGGATTATTGCCGTCGACCCCGCCAATTCGGCCAACATTTACTGCGCGGGCGCGTTAGATTACAACACGAACAGCCATCACGTCATCCGATCGACCGACAGCGGCGCGACCTGGACCGATATTACAAACGTGAGCGGTGTGCAGCCCCACACCGACTCCCACGCCATGGCTTTCGATTCCTCCAGCCGGTTGTTGCTCGGCAACGATGGCGGAATCTGGCGATTCGATCCGACCGGACCAAGCTGGACCGACCTTAATGGCGATCTCAATACCATCCAGTTCACCGGAATTGGCCTGCACCCCACCAGCAATCAGACGGTGCTCGGCGGCAGCCAGGACAATGGAACCGAATTGACCACGGGCAGCACGGTGTGGAACGCGGTCGATGGCGGAGATGGCGGCTATTCCCAGATCAGCCAGACCAACGCGAACATCTGCTACAGCAATCATCCCATCGGCAGCTTTGGCCCGACCTCCTTTTTCCGAGTCTCGACGGACGGGTGCAACACCTGGACGGCCCAAACGCCTTCGATAAGTGATTCCAGCAAATTCGATTTCTATGCGCCGATCTTTGTCGATCCCAGCAACGGGAACCGCGTCTTTCTGGGCGGCGACGCGCTCTATGAGTCAGCCGATGCGGCCAGCACTTGGAGTACTCACACCAGCCCCAGCACAAATGCGATCGATGCGATCGCGGTGCTTCCGGGCGGCAATTCGATTTACATCTCCACCGGCGGAACATTCGCAAGCTCCAGCCAGATCTGGCTCTCCACTGACGACGGATCTACCTGGACGCAGCACAGCCTGCCGGCTGGCGCGGGCAGGGTGCAGGAACTCGATATCGACCCCAACGACAATACCGGCGCAACGGTGATTGCCGTCATCAACACCTTTAACACCGCGAGCGCCCAGGTTTACAGAACGACCAATAGCGGAGGGACCTGGAGCGACATCACCGGGAACCTTCCGACGGTACCGGCCTGGTCGGCCAAGATCGACACCGATACCAATCACACGATTTACGTGTCCAATGAGACCGGTGTTTATTCTGCGCCGAGTCCGGGAGGCACTTGGACTGCGGTGGGAAGCGGTCTGCCGAATGCGCAGGGTGTGCATCTCGAATTGAACTCGAGCTTGCAGCTCCTGGCTCTGGCCACGCATGGCCGGGGCGCCTGGTATTTCTCCACCGCGCCCGGTGGGGGTGTGGCTCCTGCGATCACCAGCGCCAATAACACGACGTTCACCGTAGGCGTGGCCGGTACGTTCACCGTAACTACGACGGGCACACCCACTCCCAGCATCACGGAGAGCGGCACCTTGCCGACCGGCGTCACGTTCCTCGATAACGGGAACGGCACCGGCACGCTCAGCGGTACTCCAGCGCCAGGTACCGGCGGCGTCTACCCAATCACGTTCACGGCATCGAATGGAGTCGGCTCGCCAGCAACGCAGTCGTTCACGTTGACGGTAGATCAGCCACCAGCGATCACCAGCGCGAATGCCACCACCTTCCTCGTGGGTACTTTAGGTTCGTTTACCGTGACCACGACCGGCTATCCCCCTCCCAGCATCATGGAGACGGGCGCTCTGCCAAGCGGCGTCACGTTCATGGATAACGGGAACGGCACGGGCACGCTCAGCGGTACTCCAGCGCCGGGCACCGGCGGCGTCTACAACATCACCTTCACCGCATCGAACGGAGTCGGCTCACCCGCGGTGCAGTCCTTCACACTAACAGTGGATGAGCCCGCGTCTTTCACCAGCCCGAATCACGCGACCTTTACCATTGGCGTCTATGGTTCGTTCACGGTAACCACGCTCGGATTCCCGAAACCCAGCATCACGGAGAAAGGTCATCTTCCGACCGGCATCACCTTTGTTGACAACGGCAACGGTACCGGGACGCTCCATGGGACCCCGCTGGTGTTCGATGGCGGCGACTTCAGCATCAGCTTCACCGCGACGAATGGCATCGGCTCGCCCGCAACCCAGCCATTTACGATCATTCTGCAGCAGGCGCCAGCCTTTACGAGCGCGAATAATGCGGTCTTCGTTTATGGAGTGCCGAACTCGTTTACGGTAACAACCGTGGGCTTCCCGGCACCGAGTATCCACGAAGCGGGCACTCTGCCGCCGTGGCTGACCTTCGTCGATAATGGGAATGGCACGGCTACCCTCTCCGGGACACCGAGCTACGACTCGGGAACCTTCCCACTTGTTCTAACCGCCACCAATGTGGTGACGACCGCTACCCAAAACTTTACGCTCGTCGTGTCGGGGCTTAAGCTGTCGCCCCCGAATCTGAGTTTCGGCTTCGTGTATCTGAACAGCTCGCACACGCTGCCGGTAACGGTCACGAACGTGGGTTCGATGACCGTCAGTATCAGCGGCGTCAGCATTACGCCGGGCACAGCGCCTGCGGGTGCCTACACGTTCGTTAACCACTGCGGAAGCCCGCTGCTGGCTGGCAAGAGCTGCATCATCGATGTAACCTTCAAGGCCAAAGCCGAGGGTACGCTGACGGCGACGCTGAACCTCATGGATAATGCGGTCGGCATGCCGCAACACGTCGGGCTGACCGGCAATGTGATCGATCCGGTGGCGAAATTCAGTCCGACCAAATTGGCGTTTGGGACGCAGGCCGTGCACAGCAGCACGACCTTGACGGTGCAACTGACGAACAGCGGTCAAACGCCGCTCGACATCAGCGGGATTTCAATCGGCGGAGCGGATGCGGGAGATTTCTCGCAGACGAACAACTGTCCGGCGATTATGGCGGCTGGGACGAGTTGCACGATCTCGGTCACGTTTGATCCGGCGGTGAAGGGAGTACGCAGTGGGATGTTGATCGTCGCGGACAATGTGGCGGCCGGACAGAGCACGGTGGCGCTGACGGGGACCGGCCACTGAGAGCGGCGACAAAGGTTTAGGTAGGGACGGGGGCTTGCCCCGTCCCTGAGAAGCGGCGTGCTGCGTCTCTACACGTGCGAAGGGCTGCTACGCGACTGCCTTACTTCGGGCTTTCAGTCATGTGGTATCAGTCCCTGGGCGGCGGATCGGTACTAGAAGAGATGGAGCGGGAGACGGGGATCGAACCCGCGACATCCGGCTTGGGAAGCCGACGTTCTACCGCTGAACTACTCCCGCTCATTGCGCGGCAAGCTAGTCATTATACATCAGTTCCCTTCCCTCATCGTGTGTGCTCAATCGTTCCTCCGCCAGCCGGGCGGCGAAGTACGGCCAGCCCGCTAAACAACCGATGACAATAGCCTGGGACTCGAGCAAGAATAGCAAACTTTAAGGCTGGGTGAAGGGAGAAAACTGGTCGGAGAACTGGAACACTGGCAGTACGACACGTTCCATACGCACTGGCGTGATCGCATCATTGCCGACGCTTTTGTGACCTTTTCGCTGAGGCCCGATGGATCGATCGACCGCTTTACGATGCTGCCAGTTTCGCCTTTGGCCGACTTCAGCTTCGACTATCAGGACCTGGAGTCTCACCCGGCAGCGAAGACACGGCCATAAAAAATCATGATGGCAGAAACGACAGAAACCAAGCCCGTTCGATCGCTCAAACGCGGCTTTCTGCGCCGGATCGGACAGCCTCTATTTTTTCTCTGCAGCGGACGGCGCGGTTCTATTGGGGGATACTGCCCTCGGCGGATCATTGGTGAGCGGCACGGCGGGCACAGTATTTCCGTAGAGAGGAGTCGTTAGCGATTCGGGAGCCACCCGCGCTCCCGCGGGCCGGATTCCCTTGGCTTCGACAATGGACCAACGCCAATCTTCGTCGGGACCGGGCGTGATCCCGATATTTTCACGCAACGTCGTTTTGCTGAATGGCTTTGCTTCAGTCTTCAGGTGATAAAGCAGCGTCACGTCCGAATGGCGCTCGACGGTCGCCGCCGCGGAGCCTCCCGAGGCCGGAATTACGCGCGCTCGGGCGGCCAGTTCGGCGTCTGCTCCCGGCCGGCGTTCGAGCGTCAATCCGATGGTGACCTCGCGCAGCGCCCAGTCCGTGCCGTTGAATACTTGCAATTGCAGGTTGTCATCCTGAATCGAACCCGGCCCGTCCAGCTTCACTAACTCATTCATCGGTAAGCTTTCAATCATTACCGGCCGGACGAGCAGCGAACTTGCCCGAGCGTTGAATGACATGCTGCAGGTGACGTCGGGCGACGAGACCTTGAGCATGTTGCCCGAGGAATCCAGCGAGAAGACTGTTTTGTCCTGGGTGACCGCCTTAGTGCGCTTGGTCTGCTCCATCACCTCGGACAGATTATCGTTATCGATCACCACGCGCGCCGGTTCGATCGCCTTTTGGGGCGGTGGCTGCTGTACCTTTTCTTTGCGCAGAGTGCGCGCGAGATCGCCCAATGAGGGGCTATCGTCCTGCGCCTGGGCCATCAGCGGCCAGGCCAGGGCGGTGAGCACAATCAATATGAGACCCCGGGATTTTCGCTCGCCTCATCCTTTTACGCCAGATCGGTTCGTGTGGTGGCGGGGCTCCGCCCCGCATGGACGGGGCAGAGCCTCGTCTCACGCATTGCTAGCTAGAATTTTAGGCGAGAAGTAACAGGAAGGAAGTTACCGAAGGCACACCATGGTGCTACGACTTCCGGTAACGGGACGGCAAAAAAGGCGGTTGGCGGCAAAAAAGATGGGCGGGAAAAAGCTGGAGGGAAAAGAAGGGCGGGACGCGCTCAGATCGAAGCGGACGCGCAACGGGCGCGCGTACCGCCCTTCTATTCCATCGAAACCTACAGCAGGCCAGAACTGCGCAGACGGTGAACCGGATCGGCCGTTATCGATTGCCGCTTAAAAACCCAGCGTGCCACGGCAATTCCCAGCGCCGCATAGCATAGGTGCCAGATTCTCATAATTCGCTCCCCACGCCGGAACCGACCTTGGGGAGTAAATACGGGGTCCCGTCGTACGCTCACAGTAGCGCCATGTGCTGGCAAGGTCCAGCCCACGAAGGTGCCAGGTCCAGCACGGAAGTCAGGGGACGAGTGAGGAAGAGAGCTTGATTCCGGCCAGCCAGGTCCACCGCGCCAGACCAAGGCGGACAAAACTGGCCCACCCCAAGGTTGGCCTGCTGCCTGAACTTTTGGGCTGATGAAAGGAGCAGGAGCTACTCGATCCAGCCGCCGCCGACGACCACATCGCCAGTCATAGAAAACTGCGGCCTGCCCGGGCGTGATCGCGCGCTGCGGCTCATCGAATGTCACCAGAACCTCGGCGGGACCGGCCGCTTCGATCATTGCCGGGGCGCCGGAATGCTTGTGTCGAATCTTCACCAGCACGCGCATTGGCTCTGTGATGTCAGGCTGCGAAATCAAATTCACGCGATTTGCCCGCAGCGTCTGCGAATAAAGATCTTCGTCCTTGCCCACGACCACGCGCCGCGTGTCGTTCTCGATCTGAATCACATAGAGGGGAGACCCGGTCGCGACGCCCAGGCCCTTGCGCTGGCCGACCGTAAAATTGTGTACGCCGGCGTGCTCGCCGATCACCTTGCCATCGCTCGTGACCATCTCACCGCCCAGGTCGAGCCGCGCCGCGTCTCCCTGCTCGGAGAGATACGCGTCGAGAAACTTCTTGTAGTCGCCGCCCGGCACAAAGCAAATCTCCTGCGAGTCTGGCTTTTCTGCAATTACAAGATTGCACTTACGCGCCAGTTCCCGCACCTCCGGCTTGGTCATTCCGCCCAGCGGAAACAGCGTGCGACTCAGCTGCTCCTGGGTCAGCCCAAACAGAAAATATGTCTGGTCCTTCGACCGGTCTGCGCGGACGCTTCAGCAGCCAGCGTCCGCTAAGTTCGTCGAAGGCGACCTGGGCGTAATGGCCGGTCGCCACGCGGTCAGCGCCAATCTGCCGCGCCACGATCAGAAGCTGGTCGAACTTCAAGTGATTGTTGCAGAGACTGCACGGGATAGGCGTCCGCCCCGCGAGGTACTCCTCGACAAACGGCCGCACCACGTCGCGCTCAAAGCGGTCTTCGTGATTGACGACGTAGTAAGGAATGCCAATCGTCTCGGCGACCCGGCGCGCATCGTAAACATCATCGAGCGAACAGCAACGCCCGGTAACCGATTCCGGCATCCCCTCATGGCCAGCCAGCCGCCGCTGGTTCCAGAGCTGCATGGTGAGGCCGATGACGTTGTGTCCCTCGGCGCGCAGCATGGCCGCAACGGTCGAGGAGTCGACTCCTCCCGACATGGCGACGGCGATGGTTTCTGCGTTCAGCATTCGATAAATCTCAGTTTCGAGCTACGAGCCTCGAGCCAACCGATCCTCATTACCGGTCTCATTTCCACTCTGGATAATTCCTAGCCGAGATCGCCGCTGCTCCATTGACCACGAGCAGAGCTATTAGGGTCGTCACTATCGATTCGACGGACCACCGGAGGCGTCCAGTCAGAACCAGTGCAACAAGTGTCCCCATGTTAAAAAAGATGAACCACTGTTTCTTGCTAATTAATTCGTGAAGCGATTTCATCTTCGTTAGCTCGTAGTTCAATGCTCGATGCTCACAGCTGCTTTTCTCCACACCGGCGATAACTCCCGCAGCCGCCCCACCGTCTCCGGCACCAGAGCCAACGCAAACTCGACATCCTCCGCCGTATTCATCTTCCCCAAACTAAACCGAATGCTGGCCCGAGCCCGCTCTGCGGGCATCCCCATCGCCATCAGAACATGCGAAGGCTCGATCGCGCCGGAAGAACACGCTGCGCCCGGTCGAGACCGCCAGGCCTTTCAAATCGAGCGCGATGACCAAAGCCTCCCCGTCGATCCCGTCAAAATAAACGTTGCTGGTATTCGGCACGCGCGTCGCGACAGCACCATTCACCCCGCAAGCCTCAATCCCCAGCAGTTCGCTTTCCAGCCGATCCCGAAGAGCCGCCACCTTCGAATCATCTCCGCGCTCGAGTCCCGCCCGTGCCAATTCCGCGGCCTTCCCCAACCCGACAATTCCGGGAACATTCTCCGTCCCCGCGCGCCGCGAGCGCTCGTGCCGCCCGCCGTAGAGCATCGGCTCAAGCTTAATTCCCTTGCGAACGTAGAGCGCGCCCACGCCCTGCGGTCCGTGCAGCTTGTGGCCGGAAATTGTCAGCAAGTCGCACCCAATCTCATCCACGCCCACCGGAATCTTCCCCGCCGCCTGGACGGCGTCGGTGTGAAAGTAAACGTCGGCCTCCGCCGCAATCCGGCCAATCTCGCGAACGGGTTGGACGACGCCAGTCTCATTGTTCGCGAGCATGATCGAGATCAACTTCGTGTTCGGGCGCAGAGCCCGCTTCACATCCTCGGGATCAACCACGCCGCGCCCATCCACGGGCACGTATGTGGCCTCGCACCCTTGCTCTTCCAGGTGGCGGCAAGCATTCAACACCGCGTGATGCTCGATGGTTGAAGTGATGACGTGAGCTTTGACCTGACCTCCGGCGTGCTCAACCCCGCCGCCGTTCATGACCCCAAATATCGCGAGGTTGTCGGCTTCCGTACCTCCGCTCGTGAAGACGATCTCCGACGCACGGCAGCCGAGCAGCGTGGCGACCGCATCGCGCGACCGCTCCACCGCCGCCCGCGTCTCCTGCCCATGGTGGTGAATGGACGAGGCATTCCCAAAATGCTCGCCGAAGTAAGGTTGCATGGCCTTCTGCACCTCGGGGAGCACCGGAGTCGTCGCGTTATTGTCGAGGTAGACCCGCCGCGTCATGCTATTTCCATTGTACCGATGCCGGGTTCCGAAAGCTCTTCACCCAAAATACTGAAAGTCCTTCCAGAACTCCAGCCAACTCTGGCGCAGGCCGCGGCACACATAGATTTCGGGATGATCGCGCGTCTCTTCGTTCTCGATGCTATAGGTGTTCCAGGTATGTCCCGCAATTTCGCACGAGGAAAAGTTGCGCTCGAGAAACTCGCGCGAAATGCCAATCACGATCAGGGTTTCCGGCGGCGGATCGCCATATCCGCGCTCCCAGAACGAGTTGATTCCGCTGATTGCCTGCGGCAACCCGTAACTGGGACCGTACAGGTTGATAGCTCCCGCCTCTCCATAGTTCCCGGCAAGAATCCCTAGCCGCGCCCGCTCTTTCCCAGGCAGCGAGTCGCGAATCCGCGCCACCGTCTCAGTCAGTTCCGGCCACCCAACTTCTTCCCGGAAGTCCCCCTGAATCCGGACTGCGCGCTTCCACATGGGCGACTTGACCGGAAAGATCGGAAGCATAAAGACGCTCGCAATCGCAATGTCGGCGGCCAGCGCGATCCAGACGAGTCCTCGCGCTGCCGTTGCCCATGAACGGCGCAACGACTTCAGCGACTGTTCTCCCCACACCGCGCCCGCCGCATACAGCATGGGATACGCGGCCGCCAGGTAATATCCCCGCCCCTTGGCGACCACGAACAGGATCAGTGGCACAATGTACATCCAGCCCAACATTCGAAAACGGCGGCCGGTGCGAGCTACAAAATAGAAGTACAGGCCGGCAACCCAAAGAGGTAAGGCAAAAAGCGTGATCCTGATCTGATCGGGCAGAAAGCCCTTGGTGCGCCCGATGCTCACGTCCCGCTCGTGAATGTGTTTCAGAAAATCGAGGGATACGAAATGGTGCTGCGCCTGCCAGACCAGGTTCGGCAGGAAAACCACGATGGATAACGCAACGCCTAGCCACAGCCATTTGCTGGCCAGATCGCGGCGCGCTCGGGTCGCCGCCACTCCCACCACAATGCCGATGACGAGAAATCCCATGGTGTACTTCGTCATCATGCCCAGGCCGAGGGTCGTGCCGATCGCCAACCACCAGCGCGCGTCATCGGTCTTCAGCAGCCGAATTACAAAGTAGGCGGCCAGCACCCAGAACAGGTAATCGAACGAAACGTATTGCATGAGCGCGCCGCCAGCCAGGCAAAATGGAATGGCTGCCGCTGCCGCCACCAACTGCGCGCCACGCTGCCCGCCCAGATCGCGCGCCATCAGGCCCGTCAAAACCACAGCCACGGCTTCCGCCACCGCCGCGAAGAATCGGAACCCCGTCAGCGAAGTGCCAAACAGAATCAGCGACAAGCGCGCAAAGAAAGGAGTGATTGGCGGGTACGCAACGAATCCCCAGGCCAGATGTCGGGCATCGTCGAGCGTGGCCAGTTCGTCGCGATGAAATCCGTATTGGCGACCGGTCACAAGATGCACCAGCACGGTCGCGGTGGCCAGGTAAATCAGAATGGCAAGATCGCTCGTCCAGCGCGACCCATGCCTACCCGCGCCCGTCGGCGCTTCCATTTCACTTGTGGGAGCATGAGGATCGTTCGATGTCATGTCGAGCGATGCTAGCCTCGTGACTATTGTCTGCAGTTGGTTGTGTGGTGGCGGGGCTTCGCCCCGCTTGAAACGGGGTAGAGCCCCGTCCCCCCCACACCTTCTAGCGCTTCTCCACTGCCACGTACTTCTGCGGATACTCCGGACCGACGTAATCCGCCCGCGGCCTTATCAGCCGGTTGTCGTCCAGTTGCTCGATCACATGTGCCGTCCATCCGCTCACGCGCGATACGGCAAAAATCGGCGTAAACAGATCCACTGCGATGCCGAGCGTGTGATAGGTCGAAGCCGAATAGAAATCCACATTCGCGTTCAGCTTCTTGTCAGCCTTAATGAACTGCTCGATCTTGTCCGAATATTCAAACCACTTCGGACTGCCGCTGGACGCCCCCAAATCGTGCGACATCTGCCGCAGGTGTGTCGCCCGGGGATCCTCCGTGTGATAGACGCGATGCCCGAAGCCCGGCATTTTCTTTTTCTGGGCGAGCAAGCCCTTCACGTACTCCACCGGGTCGGCCCCGACCGAGTCGATCTCCATCAGGATCTTGAACACCGCCTCGTTCGCGCCTCCGTGCAACGGACCTTTTAGCGCGCCAATCGCGGCCGTAACCGCCGAATGCATGTCCGACAGCGTCGCCGCCACCACCCGCGCCGCAAACGTCGAGGCATTCAGCTCGTGATCCGCATGCAGAATGAGCGCGATATCCAGTGCGCGCTCCGCAGTCGGCGACGGCGCCGTGCCATTCAACATCAAAAGGAAATTCGCCGCATGCGAAAGCGAGCGGTCGGGCTCGACCAGCGGCTTCCCTTTGCGGATGCGATCGTAGTTCGCCACCAGCATGGAGATCTGCGAGGTCAGCCGAATCGCCTTGTTCACGTTCGCGTCGTGATCGTTGCGCGTGTTCTCCGGATCGTAGTACGACAGGGTCGAGGTCAGCGTGCGTAGCACATCCATCGGCGGCACGTGCTTGGGGACCAGTTGCAGCCGGTAAATAATCGATGCATCGAGCTTGCGCTCTTCCGCCATCCGCCATTTCAGCTGTTTGAGTTCCTCCGCGTTCGGCAGCCGCCCGAACCACAGCAGATAGCAGACCTCCTCAAACGTCGAGTGGTCGGCCAGTTCGTGGATGTCGTACCCGCGATAGGCGAGCACTCCCCGCTCACCGTCGATGTAGCAAATCCCCGAGGTGGTAGCGACCACCCCTTCGAGCCCCTTGGGCGCATGCAGACCAGTAACACTAGCCATGATTCCTCACCCGACTTCTGTCATGCTGAGCGGAGAAAAACAATGCGCGAAGCGATCGTTCTTCGGAGTCGAAGCACCCCTACTTCCCCCACGGCGCTCCATGTTGCCACTCTCGCAGAAGACAGCAGCCAACCCTCTTTTATACGCCAACCGAGCCCCACGTGCCACGGGCTCTTACCCTCCAGGAAAGCTCTGATCAGACGCCTCTAACCTCACCCTACTCCGGCCAAATCGATGCCGCTGTGCCCCAGAATATCTGCTCGCGCATCTGCTCTGGAATCGCCAGCGCGCGAAAATCTTCCACATTCTGCTTGATGTCCGGCACGCCCGGCCCCGGCCAATCAGTCCCAAACAGCGTTTTATGCGCAATCTCCGCGAGCCGCGGAAAATACTCCAGCAGCTTCCGGGGAGGAATCCCGCTGACATCCAGATAAACATTGGGATGCCGGCGGATCAGAAAAAACGCCGTCTCCATCCATAATGGCCGACCGCCATGCGCCAGCAGAATTTTCAATTTCGGAAAATCGACGGCCACGTCGTCGACATGAATCGGATCACCGTATTTGTTTCGCGCCCCCGGAAACACCGAGGTTCCGGTATGAAACATCACCGGAATGCCGTTCGCCTCCGCAGCGCGATAAATAATTTCCAGCTCTTTCACGCCGCGCAAATAGTCGTTTGGATAGAGCAACTGATGCGGCGGATGAACTTTCATCATCCTGATCCCGAGCCGCAGAATATGCTCCACGTCGGCGAGAATATTTTTCGTGTGGCGCGGATGCACCGACCCGCACGCAATCAGCCGCCGCGGATTCTCTTTCACATAATCGGCGACAAACTGATTGACCTCCGGCCCAAAGCCAATCACCTCCGGCGCAACGTAATTGATGAGCGCCGCCCGCTCCACCCCGCAGCGATCGAGATACTTAAGGAAGGCCGAAGGCGACCGGCCATAAGATTCGATCTCCTCAAAATTCGCGCGCTTCGCCTTCACCAGCGCAAGCGCCGCCGGCTTGAACAATTCGTAGGGCTCGATATGAACGTGGCAGTCGGTGATCACGTGTGCTCTTGGGTCAGAGGTGATTTCGAGAAATAGCCACGAGCCTCGAGCTTCGAGCAATCTCACCCGGACCCAGTCGCAGCCGGAACGCGAAACTTGCGAGGCTCAGCGCTTTAAAGGTTCGCAGCGACGGCCGTGAAAAGTTGTTCGAAGCTCGTCGCTCGCGGCTCGAAGCTCAATACAACGGTACCTTCGGATCCACCGTCCGCGCCCAGCCATCGATTCCGCCGCGCATGGATTGCGACTTGTCGAATCCCTGCTGCCGCAGCCAGTTCGTTACCGTCAGCGAGCGCACGCCATGGTGGCAGACGACCACAATGTGATCGTCCGGATCCAGTTCCTGGTGCGCCCGCGCCGGAACGTCGCCCATGGGAATATTCTTCGCCCCTTCGATACGAGCGGTCTCGAACTCCCACGGCTCGCGCACATCGAGCAACGTGAACGCTTCCCCGCTCTTCTGGAGGGCCTTCAGTTGCCCCGCTGAAATCTCGAAGTCCATAAGTTACACCCCAGTCCTATCATCCCAGCCATACTGAAACGACTGCCGCAAAAGCTTAGGACTGTTCCCCGCCACCGGCCAATTTCGCCCTTCCAAGAGTCGTCAAGCTTAACAGCGCGGCTAGCGCCCAAAGCGTTCCGGTCGCGACCCGCGCCGTCCGCACATCCGCGACTGGAATCGTTCGCCACAAGGTAAGACCAAACCCAACCAGGAAATTGACCACCAGCACGCTGAAGAACAGCCGCTCCCGGAGGCAGCGCGTATCCACCGCAAGAGCGAGCAACAGGACTACCCACACCAGGTAAGTCGCGGCCGTCCAGGCATCGTGCGGCCAATCAAATTCATTGCGTAGCACCCGGCTGAACGAAACCCATGTGAAGTAAGCGCAGGCGACAAAACCTGCGATGCCCCAAAGTGGAGTGCGGCACATCAGGTGGCCGGAGCGGTAGGGCCGCTTGGCATCGGTATTGTTGGCGGGAACTTCTATTTGCCTATCCATTTGGGCGGCCGTTTTTCGAGGAAAGCCATGATACCCTCGCGCGCGTCCGCCGTCGAGATCAGTTCTTCAAAATAAATCTTCTCGGCCCGCGCCAGGCCCTTGTCGAAGTGGATCGCATCCCAGGCATACATCGCCTTTTTGGCGTGTGCCAGCGCCGCCGGGCTCAACTCGCACAGCTGGGCCAAAGTTTCCGCAACGATCCCATCCAGCTCTTCGTACCGGATCGCACGGTTTGCCAGGCCGATGGCGACCGCTTCCCCGCCGCTGATTTGGCGTCCCGTCAGAATCAGCTCGCTGGCACGCTTCTGGCCGACCAGCGCAGGCAGCGCCACCGCCGCCACCGGCGGATAACATCCCAATTTAATTTCCGGAAATCCCCACGTAGCATCGGCGGCCGTGTAGACCATGTCGCAAACCGCCGCCAGTTCGGCCCCTCCGCCCAGGCACGCCCCTCGCACCGCCGCAATCGTCACCTTGCGCGAGCCGACAATCGCCCGGATCACGGCGTGAAAGCTGGTGAGCATCTCGTGCACCTGTTCGGGCAGGTGTGCCTTGATATCGACCCCGGCAGAAAAGGCTCGCGCATCGCCTTCGAACACCGTGACCGCGATATCGGAACGCACTTCGATCTCGGTGAGTGCCTCTTGCATTTCCCGCATCATGGGGAGATCGATCACATTCAGAGGAGGATTATGCAGGGCAATACGGACAATCGGCGGTGAGAAGTCGACCTTTATGCGAGTTGTCGAAGCGATGGGCATTTCTTACTCTTTGTACTTATAGGAGTCTAATCAAAATCGCAACCACAGAGTAGACAGAGAACAACAGAGGAAACCGAACGGCTTCCAAGGACCTCCGGCCGCTACAGGTTGATCGCCGACTTACGCGGCTCGCCGATGGTGGCGAACGGGTCGCGCGCGCCTTCCTTCTCCTTGATCCACTTCTTCTCGTTGCGAATGATGTCGAGGAGCAACTTCTTGTCTTCGGCGCTGGGCAGGCACTCGGCAATGTGCTCCTGGTATGGCCTATCGTCCAACTCTTCTCCGGTCTGCGAGTGGAACCTCTTCCCCGTCCATCGGCCGATGCTGCGGTTGAACTTGATGTCCGGGGTATAGAAGTTTTTCTCTCCAGGCCGCAAGAAGGTGTTCAGGCGTTCGATCAAACCCGACACTTCCTGGCGGTAGAGATGGCGGTTGTAATCGTTGAGATCGTCGAGATCGGCGGATTTGTCATTCTCCGGCTCGTTGTAGCGGCCCTTGATCCCCCAGACATAAGCCCAGTGGGCCGATGATGAGTGATCGGTGCCGAATAGGTCGTACGAACTCGATATCCACTTGTTGAGATATTTCTGCATCAGCCACTGCGGGATCACGCCCGCCTCGACCACGCGGCGCAGGCCGTCGTTACCTGTACCCATGTGGAAGGCCTCTTCGCGCAGCATGTAGGAGGTCGAGCGGCCGAGCGGCGCGAACGATGAGTACTTCAACATTTGGAGCTGGAACTTTCCGTCGCGATCAACGAAATCAGTGTAGGTGAAGAAGTCGAGCCAGTTGTCGATATCGACGTTGAACGTGCCGAGCAGGCGCTGGTTTTCGAAGGCGCGGCGCTCGAGCATCTTCTGCGCTTCAACTTTGCCCGAGTAGCCGAAGAAGTCAATGAGGAGCGCGCACATCTGCCAGCCGTGGCGCATCTCCTCGATCATGACGCGCGTGAGGGCGCGGCGATCCCAGTCGGTGGGCGCGGTCTCAAACAGGTTGCGCTGCTGCTCGACGCTGGCAAATTCCGTGTCGCCCTGGTAGACGATCATGTTCATGAGGGCGTCGCGCATCTGCTGGGTCGGCACCTGCCGCACGTTCTCCCACTTGCGGCGACCCTTATAGGAGCCGAACTGGATGTCGTCGGTTTCGATGGCACCGTAGAGCGTGTCGAAGTGGAAGGCCTCGACGTCATCTTTATTGACGCCGACTTCCTTGCGCCACTCGTTGAAGAGTCCTTCCCATTCGCTGAAGCTTCCGATTTTGGGTACTTTTCCTGGCATGGTTCTAAACCCCTTTCACCGCCGGGACGCCGATTGCGCCGAGAACTTCTTTTGCGACTTGAGTGTCACAATTAGTGTCCTACTCCCTGCGCGTATTGCTTAGCTAGTTGGCTGTAAATTTCAACGTACTCACTTTCGTTCGCGAGTTTGACACGGCGGAAAAATCGGCCTCCCAATGCCAGCCCTGATTTCGCCATCGAACTCGCAAACTCCGAAATCTCTGGGCCCGGTAGAACTTCACCTTGCCTTGCCACAGTTCGCACGACAAGACGGTAAGAGTATTTCGCACCGTCAAGCATCGGCTCGGTGATTCGACCAACATACTCATCGTGTGGATCGCCGTTGCTAATCGAGATGGATTTGCCATCTCGGATCAACCAACAGTCATCTCGCACGAACTCTCCATCCTTTCCAAAATATAGGACCGTAGTCGATGCGGTTCTTGTATGAACATTTCGAGGAGCGCCTTGGATTCGACTCCACTTCACGTCAACGGGAATCCACAACCCGCC
>CAVPUZ010000009.1:0-25311 GCA_963709055.1 uncultured Acidobacteriaceae bacterium | reverse complement strand
GACTTCCGGTAACGGGACGGCAAAGAAGGGCGGGTTGGCGGCAAAAAAGATGGCGGGAAAAACGGAGAAAAGAAGGGCCGGACGCGCTCAGATCGAAGCGACGCGCAACGGGGCGCGCCCATGCCCTTCAAGCCATTTGGAACCTACAGCAGGCCAGAACTGCGAAGACGGTGAATCGGATCGGCCGGCACAGGTTGACGCTTAAAAACCCAGCGCGCCACCGCAATTCCAGTCTCCCATAGCACAGATGGTCAGATTTTCATGATTCGCTCCCACGCCGGAATCGAACTTGGGGAGTCACCAGGTCCCGTCGTGAAACAACCCTAACCCTGCTCTATCGGCAGGTCTAGGCCACGAAGGTGCCACTTGTGGCGCCAAAAGGTCATATGGAGTAATCAGGCCGCATCTATCGCGGAAGTTACCCAGTGCTTCCCCGTGTCCGCGTCGTTAAGGTTTTTGGGGATCCCTGCAAGCAGAATTACTGCGACGCCTACTCGATCCACCCGCCGCCGACGACCACATCGCCGTCGTAGAAAACTGCGGCCTGCCCGGGCGTGATCGCGCGCTGCGGCTCATCAAATGTCACCAGAACCTCGGCGGGACCGGCGGCTTCGATGGTTGCCGGGGCGCCTGCATGCTTATGGCGAATCTTCACGAGCACGCGCATCGGCTCTGCGATCTCAGCCTGCGAAATCAAATTCACGCGGCGCGCCCGCAGCGTTTGCGAATAAAGTTCTTCGTCCTTGCCCACTACCACGCGCCGTGTGTCGTTCTTGATCTGAATCACGTATAGGGGAGACCCGGTCGCGACGCCCAGTCCCTTGCGCTGTCCGACCGTAAATTGTGTACCCCGGCGTGCTCGCCGATCACCTTGCCATCGCTCGTGACCATCTCACCTCCCGGTCGAGGCGCGCCGCGTCTCCTTGTTCAGAGAGATACGCGTCGAGAAACCTCTTGTAGTCGCCCCCCGGCACAAAGCAAATCTCCTGCGAGTCCGGCTTTTCTGCTATCACAAGATTGTACTTACGAGCTAGCTCCCGCACCTCCGGCTTGGTCATTCCACCGAGCGGGAAAAGGGTGCGACTCAGTTGCTCCTGGGTCAGCCCAAACAGAAAATATGTCTGGTCCTTCGACCGGTCTGCCGGTCGCTTCAGCAGCCAGCGTCCGCTAAGATCGTCGAAGGCGACCTGGGCGTAGTGGCCGGTGGCCACGCGGTCAGCGCCAATTTGCCGGGCCACAATCAGAAGCTGGTCGAACTTCAAGTGATTGTTGCAGAGACTGCACGGGATGGGCGTCCGCCCCGCGAGGTACTCTTCGACGAAGGGCCGCACCACGTCGCGCTCAAAGCGGTCTTCGTGATTGACGACGTAGTAAGGAATGCCAATCGTCTCTGCAACCCGGCGCGCATCGTAAACGTCATCGAGTGAACAGCAGCGGCCCTGTAACCGATTCCGGCATCCCCTCATGGCCAGCTAGACGACGCTGGTTCCAGAGCTGCATGGTGAGGCCGATGACGTTGTGTCCCTCGGCGCGCAGCATGGCCGCAACGGTCGAGGAGTCGACTCCTCCCGACATGGCCACGGCGATGGTCTCTGTATCAGGATTCAAACTCTCAGCTCCTGAGATGGCTTCGAGCACGTCGTTAGCCATAGCTCCCTGCTTCCAGCGGATGAGCAGCGCGAGTTACCTCGTCGCAGCTCCTTTGCAACACCGGCGATAACTCCCGCAACCGCGCCACCGTCTCCGGCACCAGCGACAGCGCAAACTCCACATCCTCAGCCGAATTCATCTTCCCCAAACTGAATCGAATGCTGGCTCGCGCTCGCTCTGCCGGCATCCCCATCGCCATCAAAACATGCGAAGGCTCGATCGCGCCGGAAGAACAAGCCGCGCCCGGTCGAGACCGCCAGCCCCTTCAAATCGAGCGCGATGACCAAAGCCTCGCCGTCGATCCCATCAAAATAAATATTGCTGGTATTAGGCACGCGCGGCGCGACAGCACCATTCACCCCGACAGCCTCAATCTCCAGCAGCTCCCTCTCCAGCCGATCTCGCAGCGCCGCCATCTTCGAATCATCTCCGCGCTCCAGCCCGCCCGCGCCAATTCCGCCGCCTTCCCCAAGCCCACGATGCCGGGAACATTCTCCGTCCCCGCGCGCCGCGAGCGCTCGTGCCGCCCACCATAGAGCATCGGCTCAAGCTTAGTTCCCTTTCGAACGTAGAGCGCGCCCACGCCCTGCGGCCCGTGCAGCTTATGGCCGGAGATCGTCAGCAGGTCGCATCCGATCTCATCCACGCGCACCGGAATCTTCCCCGCCGCCTGCACCGCGTCGGTATGAAAGTAAACGTCGGCCTCGGCGGCAATCCGGCCAATCTCGTGAACAGGTTGGACGATGCCCGTCTCGTTGTTCGCGAACATGATCGAGATCAACTTCGTGTTCGGGCGCAGAGCCCGCTTCACATCCGCCGGGATCAACCACCCCGCGCCCATCCACGGGGACGTAGGTGACCTCGCACCCTTGCTCTTCAAGATGGCGGCAAGCATTCATCACCGCATGATGCTCGATGGTTGAAGTGATGACGTGATGCTTTGACCTGACCGCCGGCGGGCGCAATCCCGCCGCTGTTCATGAGCCCAAATATTGCTAGATTGTCGGCTTCCGTCCCTCCGCTCGTGAAGACGATCTCCGACACACGGCAACCCAGCAGGGTCGCGACCGCCTCGCGCGCCCGTTCCACTGCCGCCCGCGTCTCCTGCCCATGGTGGTGAATGGACGAGGCATTCCCAAAATGCTCGCCGAAGTATGGCCGCATGGCCTCCAGCACCTCGGGCAGCATGGGGGTGGTCGCGTTATTGTCGAGATAGACCCGCCGCATCATGTTATTTCCATTGTACCGATGCCGGGAGCCTAAAGCTCTTCACCCGAAATACTGAAAGTCCTTCCAGAAATCCGGCCAACTCTGCCGCAGGCCGCGGCAGACGTAGATGTCAGGATGATCGCGCGTCTCTTCGTTTTCGATGCTGTAGGTG
Source organism: uncultured Acidobacteriaceae bacterium (assembly GCA_963709055.1). Taxonomy (GTDB): domain Bacteria; phylum Acidobacteriota; class Terriglobia; order Terriglobales; family Acidobacteriaceae; genus Acidiflorens. The sequence continues at coordinate 22,280 of CAVPUZ010000009.1, read as the reverse complement.
TTCCAGGTATGTCCCGCAATTTCGCACGAGGAAAAGTTGCGATCGAGAAACTCGCGCGAGATGCCAATCACGATCAGGGTTTCTGGCGGCGGATTGCCATATCCCCGCTCCCAGAACGAGTTGATTCCGCTGATCGCCTGCGGCAATCTATAGCTCGGACCGTACAGGTTGATCGCTCCCGCTTCCCCATAGTTCCCGGCAAGAATCCCCAGGTGTGCCCGGTCCTTCGCAGGCAGCGAGTCGCGAATGCGTGCCACCGTCTCAGTCAGTTCCGGCCACCCAACTTCTTCCCGGAAGTCACCCTGAATCTTGACTGCGCGCTTCCACAAAGGCGACTTGACTGGAAAGATCGGAAGCATAAAGACGCTTATGATCGCAACGTCGGCGGCCAGTGCGATCCAGACGAGTCCTCGCGCCACTGTTGCCCATGAATGGCGAAACGACTTCAGCGACTGTTCTCCCCACACCGCGCCCGCTGCGTACAGCATGGGATAGGCGGCTGCCAGGTAATATCCGCGCCCCTTGGCGACCACGAACAGGACCAGTGGCACAATGTACATCCAGCCCAACATCCGAAAACGCCGCCCGGTGCTAGCAACAAAATAGAAGTACAGGCCGGCAAGCCAAAGGGGCAAGGCAAAAAGCGTGATCCGGATCTGATCGGGCAGAAAGCCCTTGGTGCGCCCGATGCTCACGTCCCGCTCGTGAATGTGTTTCAGAAAATCGAGGGATACGAAATGGTGCTGCGCCTGCCAGATCAGATTCGGCAGGAAGACCACGATCGATAACGCAACGCCCAACCACAGCCATTTGCTGGCCAGATCGCGGCGCGCCCGGGTCGCCACCACTCCCACCACAATGCCGATGACGAGAAATCCCATGGTGTACTTCGTCATCATGCCCAGGCCGAGGGTCGTGCCGATCGCCAGCCACCAGCGCGCGTCATCGGTCTTCAGCAGCCGAATTACAAAGTAGGCGGCCAGCACCCAGAACAGGTAATCGAACGAAACGTATTGCATGAGCGAGCCGCCAGCCAGGCAAAATGGAATGGCCGCCGCTGCCGCCACCAACTGCGCGCCGCGCTGCCCGCCCAGATCGCGCGCCATCAGGCCCGTCAACACCACAGCCACGGCTTCCGCCACCGCGGCAAAGAATCGGAACCCCGTCAGCGAAGTGCCAAACAGAATCAGCGACAAGCGCGCAAAGAAAGGAGTGATGGGTGGATAGGCAACAAATCCCCAGGCCAGATGGCGGGCATCGTCGAGCGTGGCCAGTTCGTCGCGATGAAATCCGTATTGGCGGCCGGTCACAAGATGCACCAGCACGGTCGCCGTGGCCAGGTAAATCAGAATGGCAAGATCGCTCGTCCAGCGAGACCCATGCCGACCCGCGCCCGTCGGCGCTTCCATTCCACTTGTGGGAGTATGAGGATCGTTCGATGTCATGTCGAGCGATGCTAGCCTCGTGACTATTGTCTGCAGTTGGTTGCGTGGTGGCGGGGCTTCGCCCCGCACGAAACGGGGTAGAGCCCCGTCCCCCCACACCTTCTAACGCTTCTCCACTGCCACGTACTTCTGCGGATACTCCGGACCGATGTAATCCGCCCGCGGCCTTATCAGCCGGTTGTCGTCCAGTTGCTCGATCACGTGTGCCGTCCACCCGCTCACCCGCGACACGGCAAAAATCGGCGTAAACAGATCCACTGCGATTCCGAGCGTGTGATAGGTCGAAGCCGAATAGAAATCCACATTCGCGTTCAGCTTCTTGTCAGCCTTGATGAACTGCTCGATCTTGTCCGAATATTCAAACCACTTCGGACTGCCGCTGGACGCTCCCAAATCGTGCGACATCTGCCGCAGGTGTGTCGCCCGCGGATCCTCCGTGTGATAGACGCGATGCCCGAAGCCCGGCATTTTCTTTTTCTGGGCGAGCAAGCCCTTCACGTACTCCACCGGGTCCGCCCCGGCCGAGTCGATCTCCATCAGGATCTTGAACACCGCCTCGTTCGCGCCCCCGTGCAGCGGACCTTTTAGCGCGCCAATCGCAGCCGTAACCGCCGAATGCATGTCCGAGAGCGTGGCCGCCACCACCCGCGCCGCAAACGTCGAGGCATTCAGTTCATGATCCGCATGCAGAATCAGCGCGATATCCAGAGCGCGCTCCGCTGTCGGCGAAGGCGCCGTGCCATTCAACATCAAAAGGAAATTCGCCGCATGCGAAAGCGAGCGGTCGGGCTCGACCAGCGGCTTTCCTTTGCGGATGCGATCGTAGTTCGCCACCAGCATGGAGATCTGCGAGGTCAGCCGGATCGCCTTGTTCACGTTCGCGTCGTGATCGTTGCGCGTGTTCTCCGGATCGTAGTACGACAGGGTCGAGGTCAGCGTGCGCAGCACATCCATCGGCGGCACGTGCTTGGGCACCAGTTGCAGCCGGTAAATAATGGATGCATCGAGCTTGCGCTCTTCCGCCATCCGCCACTTCAGCTGCTTCAGTTCCTCCGCGTTCGGCAGCCGCCCGAACCACAGCAGATAGCAGACCTCCTCAAACGTCGAGTGGTCGGCAAGTTCGTGGATGTCGTACCCGCGATAGGCGAGCACTCCCCGCTCACCGTCGATGTAGCAAATCCCCGAGGTGGTAGCGACCACCCCTTCGAGCCCCTTGGGCGCATGCAGACCAGTAACAGTAGCCATGATTCCTCACCCGCACTACAGTCATTCTGAGCGGAGAAAAACACGGCGCGAAGCGATTTACTTCGGAGTCGAAGCACCCCTACTTCCCCCATGGCGCTCCATGTCGCCACTCTCCACGAAACGGCACCCAACCCTCTTTTATACGCCAACCGAGCCGCCCGTGCCACGGGCTCTTAACCTCCGCAATCTGAACCCTCTAACCTCACCCTACTCCGGCCAAATCGATGCCGCCGTTCCCCAGAATATCTGCTCGCGCATCTGCTCTGGAATCGCCAGCGCGCGAAAATCCTCCACATTCTGCTTGATGTCCGGCACGCCCGGCCCCGGCCAATCCGTCCCAAACAGCGTCTTATGCGCAATCTCCGCGAGCCGCGGAAAATACTCCAGCAGCTTTCGGGGAGGAATGCCGCTGACATCCAGGTAAACATTGGGATGCCGGCGGATCAGAAAAAACGCCGTCTCCATCCATAATGGCCTTCCGCCATGCGCCAGCAAAATTTTCAGTTTCGGAAAATCGACGGCCACGTCGTCGACATGGATCGGATCACCGTATTTGTTTCGCGCCCCCGGAAACACCGAGGTTCCGGTATGAAACATCACCGGAATGCCGTTCGCCTCCGCAGCGCGATAAATAATTTCCAGCTCTTTCACGCCGCGCAAATAGTCGTTTGGATAGAGCAACTGATGCGGCGGATGAATTTTCATCATCCTGATCCCGAGCCGCAGAATATGCTCCACGTCGGCGAGAATATTTTTCGTGTGGCGCGGATGCACCGACCCGCAGGCAATCAGCCGCCGCGGATTCTCTTTCACATAATCGGCGACAAACTGATTGACCTCCGGCCCAAAGCCAATCACCTCCGGCGCAACGTAATTGATGAGCGCCGCCCGCTCCACCCCGCAGCGATCGAGATACTTGAGGAAGGCCGACGGCGACCGGCCATAAGATTCGATCTCCTCAAAATTCGCGCGCTTCGCCTTCACCAGCGCAAGCGCCGCCGGCTTGAACAATTCGTAGGGCTCGATATGAACGTGGCAGTCGGTGATCACGTGTGCTCTTGGGTCAGAGGTGATTTCGAGAAATAGCCACGAGCCTCGAGCTTCGAGCAATCTCACCCGGACCCAGTCGCAGCCGGAACGCGAAACTTGCGAGGCTCAGCGCTTTAAAGGTTCGCAGCGACGGCCGTGAAAAGTTGTTCGAAGCTCGTCGCTCACGGCTCGAAGCTCAATACAACGGCACCTTCGGATCCACCGTCCGCGCCCAGCCATCGATTCCGCCGCGCATGGATTGCGACTTGTCGAATCCCTGCTGCCGCAGCCAGTTCGTTACCGTCAGCGAGCGCACGCCATGGTGGCAGACGACCACAATGTGATCGTCCGGATCCAGTTCCTGGTGCGCCCGCGCCGGAACGTCGCCCATGGGAATATTCTTCGCCCCTTCGATACGAGCGGTCTCGAACTCCCACGGCTCGCGCACATCGAGCAACGTGAACGCTTCCCCGCTCTTCTGGAGGGCCTTCAGTTGCCCCGCTGAAATCTCGAAGTCCATAAGTTACACCCCAGTCCTATCATCCCAGCCATACTGAAACGACTGCCGCAAAAGCTTAGGACTGTTCCCCGCCACCGGCCAATTTCGCCCTTCCAAGAGTCGTCAAGCTTAACAGCGCGGCTAGCGCCCAAAGCGTTCCGGTCGCGACCCGCGCCGTCCGCACATCCGCGACTGGAATCGTTCGCCACAAGGTAAGACCAAACCCAACCAGGAAATTGACCACCAGCACGCTGAAGAACAGCCGCTCCCGGAGGCAGCGCGTATCCACCGCAAGAGCGAGCAACAGGACTACCCACACCAGGTAAGTCGCGGCCGTCCAGGCATCGTGCGGCCAATCAAATTCATTGCGTAGCACCCGGCTGAACGAAACCCATGTGAAGTAAGCGCAGGCGACAAAACCTGCGATGCCCCAAAGTGGAGTGCGGCACATCAGGTGGCCGGAGCGGTAGGGCCGCTTGGCATCGGTATTGTTGGCGGGAACTTCTATTTGCCTATCCATTTGGGCGGCCGTTTTTCGAGGAAAGCCATGATACCCTCGCGCGCGTCCGCCGTCGAGATCAGTTCTTCAAAATAAATCTTCTCGGCCCGCGCCAGGCCCTTGTCGAAGTGGATCGCATCCCAGGCATACATCGCCTTTTTGGCGTGTGCCAGCGCCGCCGGGCTCAACTCGCACAGCTGGGCCAAAGTTTCCGCAACGATCCCATCCAGCTCTTCGTACCGGATCGCACGGTTTGCCAGGCCGATGGCGACCGCTTCCCCGCCGCTGATTTGGCGTCCCGTCAGAATCAGCTCGCTGGCACGCTTCTGGCCGACCAGCGCAGGCAGCGCCACCGCCGCCACCGGCGGATAACATCCCAATTTAATTTCCGGAAATCCCCACGTAGCATCGGCGGCCGTGTAGACCATGTCGCAAACCGCCGCCAGTTCGGCCCCTCCGCCCAGGCACGCCCCTCGCACCGCCGCAATCGTCACCTTGCGCGAGCCGACAATCGCCCGGATCACGGCGTGAAAGCTGGTGAGCATCTCATGCACCTGATCGGGCAGGTGTGCCTTGATATCGACCCCGGCAGAAAACGCTCGCGCATCGCCCTCGAACACCGTGACCGCGATATCGGAACGCGCTTCGATCTCCGTGAGCGCCTGCTTGCATCTCCCGCATCATGGGGAGATCGATCACATTCAGAGGAGGATTATGCAGGGCAATACGGACAATCGGCGGTGAGAAGTCGACCTTTATGCGAGTTGTCGAAGCGATGGGCATTTCTCACTCTTTGTGCTTACAGGAGCCGAATCAAAATCGCAACCACAGAGTACACAGAGAACTACAGAGGAAACCGAACGGCTTCCAAGGACCTCCGGCCGCTACAGATTGATCGCCGACCGACGCGGCTCGCCTATGGTTGCGAACGGGTCGCGCGCGCCTTCCTTCTCCTTGATCCACTTTTTCTCGTTTCGAATAATATCCAGCAGCAACTTCTTATCTTCGGCGCTGGGGAGGCACTCGGCAATATGCTCCTGGTACGCCCTTTCATCCAACTCTTCTCCGGTCTGCGAGTGGAATCGCTTCCCTGTCCATCGGCCGATGCTGCGATTGAACTTGATGTCGGGTGTATAGAACGTTCTTCTCCCCCGGCCTCAGGAAGGTGTTCAGGCGTTCGATCAAACCCGACACTTCCTGGCGATAGAGATGGCGGTTGTAATCGTTGAGATCGTCGAGATCGGCGGACCTGTCATTCTGCGGCTCGTTGTAGCGGCCCTTGATTCCCCACACGTACGCCCAGTGGGCCGACGATGAGTGATCGGTACCGAACAGATCGTACGAACTCGAGATCCACTTGTTGAGATACTTCTGCATCAGCCACTGCGGAATCACTCCCGCCTCGACCACGCGGCGCAGGCCATCGTTGCCTGTGCCCATGTGGAAGGCCTCCTCGCGCAGCATGTAGGAGGTCGAGCGGCCGAGCGGCGCGAACGACGAGTACTTCAGCATCTGGAGCTGGAACTTTCCGTCGCGATCGACGAAATCGGTGTAGGTGAAGAAGTCGAGCCAGTTGTCGATATCGACGTTGAAGGTGCCGAGCAGGCGCTGGTTTTCGAAGGCGCGGCGCTCGAGCATCTTCTGCGCTTCAACTTTGCCCGAGTAGCCGAAGAAGTCAATGAGGAGCGCGCACATCTGCCAGCCGTGGCGCATCTCCTCGATCATGACGCGCGTGAGGGCGCGGCGATCCCAGTCGGTGGGCGCGGTCTCGAAGAGGTTGCGCTGCTGCTCGACGCTGGCAAATTCCGTGTCGCCCTGGTAGACGATCATGTTCATGAGGGCGTCGCGCATCTGCTGGGTCGGCACCTGCCGCACGTTCTCCCACTTGCGGCGACCCTTATAGGAGCCGAACTGGATGTCGTCGGTTTCGATGGCACCGTAGAGCGTGTCGAAGTGGAAGGCCTCGACGTCATCTTTATTGACGCCGACTTCCTTGCGCCACTCGTTGAAGAGTCCTTCCCATTCGCTGAAGCTTCCGATTTTGGGTACTTTTCCTGGCATGGTTCTAAACCCCTTTCACCGCCGGGACGCCGATTGCGCCGAGAACTTCTTTTGCGACTTGAGTGTCACAATTAGTGTCCTACTCCCTGCGCGTATTGCTTAGCTAGTTGGCTGTAAATTTCAACGTACTCACTTTCGTTCGCGAGTTTGACACGGCGGAAAAATCGGCCTCCCAATGCCAGCCCTGATTTCGCCATCGAACTCGCAAACTCCGAAATCTCTGGGCCCGGTAGAACTTCACCTTGCCTTGCCACAGTTCGCACGACAAGACGGTAAGAGTATTTCGCACCGTCAAGCATCGGCTCGGTGATTCGACCAACATACTCATCGTGTGGATCGCCGTTGCTAATCGAGATGGATTTGCCATCTCGGATCAACCAACAGTCATCTCGCACGAACTCTCCATCTTTTCCAAAATATAGGACCGTAGTCGATGCGGTTCTTGTATGAACATTTCGAGGAGCGCCTTGGATTCGACTCCACTTCACGTCAACGGGAATCCACAACCCGCCGTCTTTGGTTTGCGCGCTGACGGGCATCACCAAAACAACAATCAGTAGCGCGTGAATGGAGAACAATTTCATTTTGCTTTAAATTCGGCGGGACGCTTTTCCACATACGCCGCCAGGCCTTCTTTTGCGTCCTCGCTTTGGAAGAGGATCTGCTGGTTTTCGCGCTCCACCGCCAATGCCGACTCCATCGGAATCTCCCAGCCGGTTTGCACGGCGCGCTTGATGCGGCCTACAGCCTTGGCGGCCTTGTTCGGCGGCGTGAACTGGCGCGCGTATTCCATGATGTTTTCCATGAACCCTTCGCGGTCGAAGATGTCGTTGACGATCCCTAGGTCTTTTGCCTCCTCGAACGAGAAGGTGTTGCCGGTGACCATCAACTCAATCGCTTTACTCTTGCCCACCAGGCGCGAAAGACGCTGCGTGCCGCCAGTCCCTGGGAGCACGCCGAGATTGACTTCCGGCAGGCCGATTTTGCCGGCGTCTTTTCTTGCGATGCGGATGTCGGCCGCCATGGCGATCTCGAGGCCTCCACCGACGCAGTGGCCGTTGATGGCTGCGATCACGAGCTTCGGCGTGTGTTCGAGACGCAGCAGCATTTCGTTCGCGTGGAGGCAGAAGTAATACTTGAACGTGGGATCGACTGAGGCAAGCATCTTGATGTTCGCGCCGGCGGAGAAAAACTTGTCGCCTGCACCGGTGAGCACGATCACGTAGACATCGTTCTGCATGCGGGCTCTGAGAATGGCGTCGTCGAACTGGCGATTCATCTCGTAGGTGTAGGTGTTGGCGGGCGGATCGTTCATCTCGATCACGGCGACGCCGCTGTCGACACGATAATTGACGAGTTGTTTCGTGGTTTCGCCGGTAGCGGGGTGCATGGTGGTTGCCATAGTTGCTCCTTAGAATATTCGTTTAGCCGGACGCGTGGTGACGCCGGCGAACTGCAGATCCCTCGCTCGTTCTCGGCTCTGCCTGCGAACGGTTCGGGATGACAAAGGTTGAATTTGTTTTAGGCTTCGCCTGTTACCTGATCGCGGCGACAATGGTTTGCGTTTTAGTGGTGGCTTCCGAATAACGCCGCATCCCACCCCCGACAAGAGTATCGCGCTCATCTGGTCAGCGAGCTGTTCGGCGCTGCCGTCGAGGCGCGGGTTGTACCAGGTGTAAATCCAGTTGATCATGCCGAACAGGCTCATTACGGCGGTGCGGGAATTGAAATCGAGATGGTGCTGGCGCTTCAGTTCATCGATGAGCCCGAGGCAGATTCGATAATATTCGCGCTTGATGGCGGCGATCTCGGAGCCGAAGCCATTCTTCAGCGCTTCGTCTTCATGGGCGAGGACCTTGAGGCCGCTCTGATTGGTGACGAAATATTCGAGATGATTCTGGATAAAGATGCGAAGCCGCTCGCCCGGGTCAATGATGCCTTCGAGGCGTGCTTTCAATTTTTCGACGATGGTTGAGAAGGTATGTTTCTGAATCAGGTACAGCAGGCGCTCTTTGGATCCGAAGTAGTGATAGAGGCCGGCGAGAGACATGCCGGTGGCGCGAGAAAGATCGCGCATGGAGGCACCTTCGTATCCCTTGTCGCAAAAAACGTCCGTGGCATGGCTCAGGATTTCGCCCAGACGGCGATCGAAACGCGATTCGGGCGCGGGCTCCTGATTAGCACGACGGCCGCGAATGGTCAGAGAGGTTGACATGGTCACAGGCGATATGGTTCGAACGTTCGTTCTAATGATCAGAATAACGCAACGTGATCTATATCACAAGACCGTGTGATCCACAGGCGATTATCTCGGCTGGCTCTTGCGTTTCAGTCTGCAGGGTCGCGCTCGGTCAGGAAAATGCGCTTGACCAGATTCCGGTCGAAGGTCTGAGTGTTGCCGCCGATGCGCACTTGTACCTGCATGCCGCTGACTGAAACAAGGTCGCATGAGAGAACCGAGCCGTCGCGCAATTCGATAGTGTCATGAGCGGCGCTGCCGAGTTCATAGCTGACACTGCCGCCGGAAGCGTCATCCGGGCCAACCTCAACGGGATATTTGCCGGGATTGAAACCCTCCTTGGCGAATCCGAGACTGTGTTTCCCGACCGTCAGTTGCACAAGCTTCGGGGTGGTACCAGCGGAGTCCCCGTCCACAGTCAACGTCGCACCTTGTGGAACTGAATTCACTGTGATCGTGACTTTGCGCGGCGGAGCAAGCGGCTGCAGTTCGACCGGAACCGAGTTAGGTACAAGTTCGACGGATACCGGAACGCCCACAGTATGAAGAGTAGTTTCAAACTTGACTTCCTGCCCCGGGCCGACGTTTTCGAAGGTAATCCAACCGTCGCCAATGCGGACCTTGTTTTTGTCGTAAAGGTACAGATTGAAGCCCATGTGCGAAATCTTCTTGCTCCACATATTCTTGACGGTGGTCTCAGTGAAATAATTTCGCTGGGAAGAAAGCGAGCTGATTTCCTTGAACTTGCCCAAGGTCACGTGGACGACAGGCACTCCCGTCGCCGGCCAGTCGATCACCTGAGTTGGGGCGTCCTTCGCCGCCGATGAACCAAGAGCAGCCGCTAGAAAGAAAATAATCACTGTGACTTTCGACATCGCGTGGCGAATCTCCTAACGGTTATTGCTTCGACTGGGGCTGCGGCGTTGCCGGTTGCATGATGACTGGCTGTTGTAGTATCTGCCGCTCAACGAGGATCATTTTCTTAACCTGATTACGGTCCAACGCCCGTTTCTTGCCATCCACGCTGATCACAACGGAAGTCATCGACATCGAAAGAATGTCACCGAGCAGTGTAGTGCCATCGCGCAATTCAACGGTATCCCGCGAAAGCCCACCTAGCTTGATCGTGATGCTCCCGCCCGGAAGTTCCTCGGGAGTAACTTCGAGCGGAGTATTCCCGGGAGCGTAGCCTTCTTTGGCTGCCTCGAGCGTGTGTTCCCCGACCGTGAGCTTAACCATCACGGGTGTAACACCGGCATCCTGGCCGTCGACTTTGAGCCTGGCTCCCGGCGGAACGGAGATAACTCGCAGCGGAATTGTCTTTACGCCAGGAGGAGTCAGCATGTCTTTCTTGGCCGAAACGCTCAGACTAACCGGGACCCCAACGGAGTTAAATTGCAGGCGTACTCTAGCCTGCTGTTGAGGGTTGAGATCGGAAACAAAGAGCATGCCGTCGCCGACGCGGATGTTGTTCTTGTCATTCCCGTAGACTGTAAATGATGCTCGCGGCACCACCTTGTCGGTAAGGTTTTCGACGAGTACATCGCAGACATAAGTATTCTGGCCAGCCAGACTGCCAACCTGTTGAAACTTACCGAACGTGAGCTTAATGGCGGGCTTATCCTGCGGCCATACGAGAGTTACGGTTGCATCTTTCGCAAACAACACACTCGTTATCAGGCAGACGAGAGCCAGGTAGCAACGGCGAGTCTTCATCTCGGTCTGATTTGTAACACAGCGAACTGTCCGCGGCAACGAAAAGAACTACGATTGACCTAGTTCCGTGTATTGGCCATCAGGCGTTCGACCTCCGCCTTCTGCTCGCCGGTTAGCGGCAGGAACGGGAGGCGCGCGGGGCCTCCGTAGTAGCCGTTGAGGTCCATCGCGTACTTGACGCCGGGAACGCCGAACTCGGCAACGACGCGCTGGGCAGGCGGTTTGACGCGCTCCTGCTTTTCGCGTGCCAGGGCCTGGTCTCCGTCTTTGAGGGCGGCGTAGATTTCGTAGCACGCGGTCGGTGCGGGACAGGCGAAGGCGAGTATGGCGCCGACGGCTCCGAGGGCGAGGGACGGTTCCAGTTGGTGCGCCGCTCCCACCATGACCTGGAAGCCGACTTCCTTCTGGCGGGTCTTGAGATTGCCGACGACGGTGACGGCGGCGGACGATGGCGGTGCGGAGCTTTGCTGCGCCGGACGGGCGAGAGCGCCCGTCCCCACATGGTCCGAGGTGGCTGCGCCCGTCAACGACGCTACGCTGACCAGTTCCCGGCTCTCTTTTTCCTGCTTTTGTCTTGCATCCGCTTCGGCGGCTTTGATCATGCGCGGAGTTGCGGCCATGAAAGTTTCAGTGACGGTGGCTGCGCGCTTTACGTGCCGTGTGCCATCGACCATGGCTTTCACTTTGTCGAGATTGCCGCTCGATTCTTTAATCGCAATGATGTTTGGGTGATTGGCGAGCTCGATAACGACTTCGGCGGGAATGTCGTACCCGGTGGCTTGCGGGAAGTTATAGATGACGATGGGCAGCGGAGACTGGTCGGCGACCGTGCGATAGAACGCGAGCAGGTTGGCAGGATGCATCTGCTTTTTGTAGTAATGCGGCGTGCGGACCATGGCGGCATCGTAGCCGAGCGTGGCCGCGTATTCGTTGAGGCGCAGAGTCTCAATGGCGGATTCGATGCCGGTGCCGGCGATCATGACTTTGTGGGGCGCGGCCGCGGCGATCGCACACTTGAAGACGTCACGGCGCTCTTGATCGGAGAGCAAAATGGCTTCTCCGGTTGAGCCCTGGACGACGATGCCCGCTACGGGTGTGCGCGAATAGCGCTCGACGTTCGACTCGAGCTTTTTGTAATAGACCTGTCCGTCGGGATAGAAGGGCGTGGTGATGGGCGGGAAGATTCCGGATAAAAGCATGAGGGTAGCTCCTGGTCTTTAAGCTCTTAGCTCTTAGCTCTTAGCTCCTAGGTTAACAGGTTCTCGAACAGCAAATTATGGTCTCTCAACAAACATGGTCTCTTTAATCGCAGCTGGGCACAAACTTTTGCAGGGGATCGACGACATGGCGATACTCGTCCTCGGTGCCGACGAAGAAGCGCGTGTAGGGTATGGAGGTGCGCTCGTCCACCATGGTTTGCGTTTCCCAGATCATGCCTCCTTTGCAAACACCTGCGTTTGAGAGCGGCGTACGGCGGCCGGCAGCGAAGTAAAAGAAATCGTCTTTGCCATGGCCGATGGGCGGGTTGGAAGAGGTCGCGGCCGCTCCGTGCGCGTCGAGTGTGAGCAGGCGGTGCCCGTTCTCGGTGGGCAGCGGCGGCGCGTTTTTCTGACGGTACTCGACACGGACCCAGCCCGTGAAGCCAGCCGGAATCAAATAACGCTCAGGCGGACGGTGGTGGAACGCGAGATCAAAGGCAGTGGGCCCGAAAATAACTGCGGCAATAAAAATGGGCAGGCCGAGGATGGAGATGATCGCGAATTGAGTCTTGAGCTTGGCCATGCGGGTCAGTACGCATTATGCACGGGGGCTGGGAGCGCTGTCATCTGGTGACGCGATCGCGTCCCTGGGGAATCGTTCACGCCGAAGGCATCGCGATCAGACACCAACGCGTCACTTCCCTTTTTGTACTTTAGGAACGGGCGGCGGAGTCAGCGCCAAATCGAGAGACCAGCAATCGGCGAGAATCTTCCAAGTGCCGGCGGGTTGGCGCACCAGAACCATCAGATATTTTCCGCGCTCTTCGCGGCGCTTGCCCATGGCGACCGGAACCAGCATCTTGCAACGGCCGATGTCCATCGCGATCTCACCCATCATTTCCAGCCGCAGTGATTCCATCTCGACGTCGCCCAAACCAGCTTCCAGCATCGACACCAGAAATTCCCGAATGGCGGGCAGGCTGCGCACCGGAGGAACGCTGGATCGAATCAGAGTCGCGTCGGCCGCATACAGTTCCACCAGATCGTCGATGTGCCGAATGTTGCAGGCTTGCGCCCAATCCTGCACAACCTGGCGGGCGGCAATTTCGGCCCGGCCTCCCGGCACCGGGCCAGCAGGACCGGGAGCGCGGCCGCGCGCCGCGGAGCTCTCGGGCTCGCTAGCCGGCGTTGTCGATGGCACGCCCGAGGCTGCAACGACATGATGGTAATGATGGTGAATGTGTTGTTGCGCGACCGTACCAGCCTGCTGAGCTTTGTTTCCACCTCCAGTATTCTCAGCATTCTCTCTAGGCAACCCGCACCAGATGCAGAATCGCGCCACTGCCGGCAGAGCACCGCCGCATCCCGCACAAGTACCGGGCGTGAAATCGCCTGCCCCTTCTTGCGCGGTTGCGGAACCGTCCGCCAGGCGATGGATAGCTTCGGCGGCGGCCGCAACGGCATCCGCACTGGGTTTCGGCCAGCGAAAATTGGCAGGCAAGCGGTGGAAAAACTCGTCAAGCTCCTGATTTTCGGCAGGCTTGTCGTCGGGCAGACTGGAACGCTTGGGATTGTCGTTCACTGCAACCTCACGCAAATTATTGTAGGAGAATTCGCGGCCTAGCGGAGGCTGAATCGCACTCGCGCTTCGGAGTCGGTGGGAACTCCATTGCAGAGCGCGGGACGATAACGCCACTGGCGAACCGCGCGCAGCACGGCCTCATCATCGCCGGACCCCGCGCCGTCAAGTATGAATGCGCTATGTACGTATCCGTCCGAACCCACAATGAAGCTGACGCGTACCAGCAGGTCCTGGTCTTCAACCGGCAGCATGGGATCGGGAGTAAGCAGCGGTTCCGGCGGGCGCACGCTTCCGCACTTCGGCAGTGCCAGGGGCTCGGAGAATGGTGTGAATTCGGAGATGTGCGCAGGCACACGGCGCAATAAGCTTTCCGCTTGCGAGAGTGAGTGGCCTTTTGGATAAACCCGCAGCGGCCTCGCGGCCGAACACCAGGCAACCGAACAGCAGGCAACGATAGCGGTCAGAACGAGCAGCGAAACAGCGAACGCGGCCTTCTTATACGCGGCCTTCTTATGCTCGATTCCTTCCGTTCTTCCGAGCCTGGGGGAGGTCACTATAGGGTCCTTTGCGCGCCGCCATAATCATCCGATCCATCCTCCTCATGGCAATTCAACATCCAGTTGCGTGGCCTTTTTAACTGATTGATTGTAAAGCTGTTACGGATTGCTTCCGTGTGGAACTTCAATCAGGGCTGCAATTGATTGCAAATGACTTGAAGTGGAACGACGTGCCTTGAACGCCAATATTCGGTGATCTTTCCACAAAGCAGTGTGAGCCACGTCACAGGGTGAAGGCTATTCCGGGAGCAAAATTGAGATGAATTTGGGCAGTTGGTGGGCGCGAAGAGAGCTTGGGAGGATGTCATGTTCGAGCAGGAACTTGAGTTAGAAAAAAGGAATTCATCGATTATTCCGCTACTTCTGATTGTCACCTTAATCGTGGCGATCGCCGGCGTGTCGCTTTATTTTGTCATGGAGAGCCGTAGAGTCCTCACGAACGCTGAAGTGAGCCCCGTTCTGCTCGCCAGCATCGAGGGGCAAACGCCCGTGACGCTGCATTTCGCGACGGGCTTGCTGAAGACCGAAGTCGATCAGAAGCCGCACGATCCAGACTATCGCCTGCTTGAAAAAGAAGGCTATCTAAAGATCGGCAAGGATTCGAACTGGAAAACGCCGGTTTCCCTGACTCCAAAAGGAGAAGCATGGTTGGCGGAAATTGCGGGCGTGAAGAAGTCCAGGAATAAGGACAACAACGATGAGTATTCCGTGCCCATGGCGGAACGGAAGCTGGCGGAGATTGGCAAGATTACAATGCTGAGCCCGTCGAAAGCGACTGTGGAGTATTCCTGGAAATGGCAAACCACCAAGGCCGGGGACCTGTTCGACGCAACTGGTCCGGCGGTGAAGGCATTCAACACCTGGGAGCGCTCGACTTTGATCGACAAGTATGGAGCCAACTTCTATCACGTGGCTCCGGCCAAGGTCACTGTTCTGCTTGCGAAGAGCCCGAAAGGCTGGGAGATTTCCAACGGCGACTAGCCGATAGCGGCGGAGACGATCCTGCCGGTCCACGAAAAGGAAAAGGCCCTGCACCAGGCTTATTCGTAAGCATGGCGCAGGGCCTTTCAATTCCTGAAAGTCTTATTGCAATCCATTCTGCGTGAATTTATAAGCTGTGGTCGCCCCCTCAGCGCACAAATAAAGGCTCGATGCTTGCCCTGCCGTGCTGTAATTGTCGACCACAATCCCGCTGGGCCCTCCAGCGACTGCGGCGGTGATGAGAGGCGCGAGGTCGGTGGTGCGCTCGACCACACATCCCGCCGTACCCACGCAATTTGCCGTCAATCCAAACAAAAAGAAGTCGGTTCCTCCACCGATGTTGGGGTTATAGAATTCCGTCCACGGCGTGCACAAGGCGGCAGCGTTGACGATTTGCTGGGAGAACACGGGCGAAATGTTCATGGTAGTCCCCGTGAAACCGAAGGCATACTGCCACGGGGTCGTGTCCGCTGCGCCCGTTCCACAGAGACGAATTATTCCATCCGGCTTACCCAAGTAGTACTCGTTGCTGAAGGCAGGCTGTGGAATCGTCACCGTCGTGACCCCGGTGGATGATCCTTCTCCGATCCGGGCTTTCGCCATCACAGCAAGGGTGGACGTGTTCACCTCCGCAAGAACAGCGGAAGTGCCGTCACTGGCGGTCGTGACGAATGTGGTGCCGTTGGTCAGATCGACGATAGGTGGGGCCACGATAGCCGTTTTGACTCCGATGGGTACCACGCTAAGCGCGCCGGTAGTGGTGTTGATCTGGTAGAGATTCCCGATTGCGCTCCCCACCATCAGCAAGCCCCGCTCACTATCCAGAACGGGAGGAGTGAGATGGTGGCCAGTAGTAACAGTGACCGGCCATGGGACTCCGGCAAGCGTCGGCGTTCCATGGAAGACCCCCGTGATTTTGTACATCATCCCCCCGTCTGCGCCCACGTATACCGTGTCGTGGGTGTAGTCAATCCAGGGTGCCGATGTCGCGCTGCTTGTGGTCGTGGAAAAGGTAAGAGAAGTCATGGTAGGGGCAGCGGCCGCAGAAATCGTCCCCTGACCCGCGGTCCAGGTCAAAACATGGAAAATCGCCGATTTCGACGCCGACTCCACGAAGGCAATCTTGGTTCCGTCCAGGGAAATTATGGGGGACAGATCGATCTTGCTGCCCGTAACGGTGGTGACGTTATACGCAAACTTCACGGTCGGCGTCGAGCCGCAGAGCCCGCCCGGACCGGAATACAGATTGTTGAACGCCACCAGGTTGGCTTGTTTGCCGGTGGTCCCGGCAATATTCAATCCGTACACTACATAATCGTTGGCGCAACTAGGCGCGGCGCCGGGATCGAAGGAGAACTTGGCCGGATACATGTTGGCGGGGACGTGCCCTCTGACCAGGTTGAAAGTCCAGTCCTGGGCAGGGGCAGCAGCGGCAACTCCCGCCTCGCCGCCCGCGGAAAAATCTAAACCTGGGCGCTGAAGACGCTGCATCAGCTGCTGCCGCACGCGCGGCTCCTGGTAGATCAAGTTCGGATGTTCAGCGAGTTTGCTGAGGCTGAACACAATACTGTGCTCGGACCAGTCTTGTGGAACTCCGACGTGCCCGGAAACGGCCGCTTCCTGAGCCCAGAGACACGGCGTAAGAAGCAAAAAGCCCACGCACCAACACGCTGCCATCACACCACAGGGACGATTCGCCTTCACATCTACCTCCGGTGACAATTGATTTTTTGTTATTGTAGCCGCTTTGAACCCGAACGGGGTTAACTGATTTTAGACGGTGGAGTCGGCGGTTCAAGGCCCCCCGGACGCCGCTATCGAAGGGTAACCGGCGAGAACACGAAAGTAATCCGCACTTCGTACCGACTGCAAGCGCAATCCATGGTTGTCGAGCGAACCAGTCGTTTCGAATCTAGTCGAGCGAATCGGCATCATGTTCCTCGCAGGCCGAGTATTCGTAGCGCGACTGCCTGGAAAGGTAGACCCGGCATTTCCGATTCAAGGCAGCTTATGGAACAATGAGGAGCTTTGGGGCAGCCCGCAGGATTCATGACCCTTACGCCGAACAGCCTTCAACTTGCTCTCCTCTCGGCGGCGATTCTTGGCTTTCATCACGGGTTCGATTACGACCATATTGCCGCCATAACGGATATCACCAGTGTGCAGTTCGATCGCTGGCGCGGCATGCGGTTGGGATTAGTGTACGCTCTGGGCCATGCCGCAACGCTAGCCGTCCTGGGCAGTGCAGTCATTATGTTTCAGCTCTCATTGCCGCGTGGCATGGACCGCATCGCAGAACGCCTGGTGGGGATCACTCTCCTGCTGCTGGGAATTTACGTTCTGGGCTCGCTCTTTAAAGGAAACCCTGCACCCCGCAGCCGGTTTCACATTATGGCCAAAGCGTTGCGCTGGCTGCACTGGAAAATGAAAAGTTATTGGCACGACCACGCCATTCCGGCGCCCGAAGACAAGACCTGGAATTACAACCCCAAATCAGTGGCCATCATCGGCGTGGTGCACGGACTGGGCGCGGAGACACCCAGCCAGCTGATGATTTTCCTCCTGGCGGCAAACCTTGGCGGCGTCGGCAAAGGCTTTCTCGGCCTGGCAATGTTTATTGCCGGACTGCTGGTAATGAACACCATTATGACCGCTGTTTCGGTAGGTCTTTTCGGCGTCAGTTCGCGGCTACCCCGCTTTCAGTTTGTGGTTACAGCCTTGACGGCCATTTACAGCCTGGCCGTCGGCGCCTTCTTTCTTTTCGGATCGTCCAGTCTCCTGCCACCCCTGGGATGAGGCTGCAGAGAAGCATTTCCAACGAGGGTTTGTTTATCCGCCGGTCACCATCCCAGGGAAACATTGCTCAAGTAATTGCGCTCTGCAAGTAATAAATCTGGCCAGATAGCCAACCTAGTAATACAATGTCCGACGTAGTTACCCGAGGGGGTACTCTTTGATGACAAACATTGCTAAGGCGCTAGCCCGGCTCCGCGAGGAACGCCGGGATGCACAGAACCAAGTCCAGAAGCTGGGGGAAGCGATTGCAGTTCTCGAAAAGCTTACCCGAGGTTCTGGCATAACCATGAGCGCGGGCTCTCCCCATCGAGCCAAGCGCATACTCTCCGCCGCCGGACGCCGGAGGATTTCCCTCGCCCAAAAGGCGCGGTGGGCAAAGCTCAGGCAGATGAAGAAAGCCGCCTGAAAGTTGGGCGGGCCACAGTCTCGCGATACTTGTTTCGCGAGACTGAAGTCCGCCACATTTATGCCCGAGAATTCGTCTTACTCTTCCCTGCCCCGGTCCATTCCTTCGACACGCTAGAAAAAGCACACCAGCTAATCAAGCTAGCCGTGTCCGCCACCAAGTTCACGCACAATGTTGCCTACAAACGCCTTGGCGTCCCCAAACAACATCAGGGTGTTATCCAGATAATAGAGCGGGTTATCGATGCCGGCGAACCCGGGATTCATGCTGCGCTTGATCACCATTACGGTGTGCGCTTTATCGACGTCCAGAATCGGCATCCCGTAAATCGGGCTGGAAGCATCGGTGCGAGCCGCTGGATTGGTAACGTCGTTGGCGCCGATCACCAGAGCGACATCCGTTTGCGGAAAATCGCCGTTGATCTCGTCCATCTCAACCAGCCGGTCATAGGGGATATCGGCTTCGGCGAGCAGCACGTTCATGTGGCCCGGCATACGGCCTGCCACTGGATGGATCGCGAAGCGCACGTCCACTCCTCGCTTGGTCAGAACGTCATAGAGTTCGCGCACCTTATGCTGAGCCTGCGCCACCGCCATGCCGTAGCCAGGAACAATGATGACTCGATTGGCCGCTGAAAGAATCGACGCCGCTTCTTCTGGAGTGGCGCTGCGCACGGGTTTGGCTTCCTCCACGGTCGCAGCGGAAACTTGTACTTGGCCAAACGCCCCGAACATTACGTTGGCGAAGGAGCGATTCATGGCCTTACACATGATCACGGATAGAATGAAGCCTGACGACCCATCGAGCGCGCCCGCTACAACCAACACTTTACTATTCAGAACAAATCCCAGCAGGGCGGCAGAAAAGCCGGCGTAGGAATTCAATAACGAGATCACGGTGGGCATGTCCGCACCGCCGATGGGCGTCACCAGCAGCACGCCAAAGATCAGCGCCACCATCACCATGATCGGAAACAACATGGCGTTTGCGGGATTCACGACCAAGGCAACCGCCAGCCCGAGAGCTCCGGCCAGAACCGAGAGGCTGACGATATTTTGCCCGCGATAAACAACAGGCCGCTGCGGCAGTATCTCCTGCAACTTTCCCGCGGCGATCAGGCTCCCGGTAAAGGTGAGCGATCCGATAATGACTTCCAGCGCGATCTCGCCCATTTGAAATCGCGTGACCGGCGCCGTGCCGACATAAAACTCCGCGATGCCGATCAAGGCCGCCGAAAGCGCACCGAAGGCATGGCTCAGGGCGGTTCGTTGCGGCACGGCTGTCATCTGCACCAAGCCCAGCGGGATGCCGACGCCAGCGCCCAGGATCAGGGTGATGACGATCCACCTGTACTGCACTAACTCGGGGTTGAACAGGGTGGCGCCGACCGCCAGCGCCGCGCCCACTTCTCCGGCGAGCACTCCCCAGCGCGCGTGGGCAGGCGAACTCAGGAACCTGAGGGAAAGAATGAAGAGAACGACTGCGACAATGTAAGCGAAATCGAGATACTGCTGAAGCTCCAGCGCGGTCATGGTTGTTTCGACCTGCCGGACTTGAACATGCGCAGCATGCGGTCGGTGATGACGAATCCGCCCACCATATTGCTGAAAGATGCCGCCACGGCAATTGCGCCGAGTACCGTGGTGAGCCGCGTCTCATGGCGTCCTGCGATGATGATGGCCGCCACGACCACGATCGCATCCAGGGCGTTGGTCAACGACATCAGTGGGGTGTGGAGCAGCGGCGAAACCCGCTTGATGACTTCGAACCCCACGAAGCCCGCCAGGATGAACACGTAAAGATTGGAAATAAAATCTGCTGGCACTGCTTTGCCTCCTTACACTCGTATTTCGATTGGCTCCAAAACATAGTAGCGGAAACGCGGACAGAGCGGTTCGTTACAGGTTTGGCGGCCAGCCGTCACACCATCGGAGATAACTGCGATCCGCTCACTGGGTCGCCAGCGCCGGCAGCTTGTGAAATTCCCGCACCCGCGCCTGCGCGATCTCACCGGAGTTTGTAAGCAGAGTCTCGCGCACAATGTCATCGGCGAGATTCAAATTTAACCTCTGATCCTTAATAAGGTGCGTGAGAAACGCGGTGAGATTGCGGGCGTACATCATGCTTGCGTGATAGGGCACACTCGAAGCGACATTGACGGTCCCGATGATGGTGACGCCCTGCTTGACGACGGTCTTATTGGCTTCGGTAAGCTCGCAGTTTCCACCCCGTTCCGAAGCCAGATCGAAGATGACCGACCCGAGCGCCATTCCCTTCACCATCTCTTCGGTGACAAGCACAGGCGATTTTTTCCCGGGAATTACCGCCGCCGCGATGACCACATCGCTTTCCTGAACCACTTTGCCCAGCAACTCGCGCTGACGGCGATAGAAATCTTCATCCTGCGCGCGGGCATATCCCCCGGCATCCTGCGCGTCTTTCGCCTCAATCGGAAGCTCGACAAAACGGCCGCCCAGGCTCTGCACCTGCTCCTTGACCGCAGGCCTCAGGTCATACGCCGAAACGACTGCGCCCAGGCGGCGCGCCGTCGCGATCGCCTGCAGTCCGGCGACACCGCACCCGATCACAAACACACGGGCAGGAGTAACCGTGCCGGCGGCGGTGGTCAGCATGGGGAAGATTCGTGGATGCGAGTCGGCAGCCGTGAGCACCGCCTTGTAGCCGCTAACTGTCGCCATCGATGAAAGCGCATCCATGCTCTGCGCGCGGGTAATGCGCGGCATCAGTTCCACCGCAAATGAGGTCACACCCGCTTGCGCGATATGCTGAGGACTGCCAGGCCAAAGGGACGCATAAATCCGACGAGAATCTGACTCCGTCGAATAAAGGCACGTCCAGCTCGCCATTTACATCGTTGGAGCCGTAGCAAAGTACCTGCACAATAATGTCGGCCGCGCCAAACACTGCGGCTGGATCCGGCACGATCTTGCCGCCCTTTTCGACATAGAGCGCATCCGGATAGCCGGCATCAATTCCGGCGCCCGATTGAATGTGAATTTCAAAACCCGCTTTGGCCAGCATCGGAAGAACAGCAGGGACCATCGCAACCCGCCGCTCCCCTGGATAAATCTCTTTCGGAACTCCAATGATCACGTGATCCCGCCTGATCTTCAGCCTTATTGTTTCAATTTGAGATAAACGGTTCTGCAACTTTCTTGTCCGCGCCCAATCTCTTTCACGAGTAGACTTCAAAACTCACATGCTTCACGATCGGCAGAGATGCCTTCCCCATCGAGCGTCCAGCCCGACTACCCGCGAACAAAGGATACTCATCGTTTCGCACGCAGGTAACGAATAGTATTATCGAGTACACCGCATGGTTGAAGTTGCGAGGTTCACTAACAAACTGTCCCCTTCGCTGGGGGCGGCGATGTCAGCACAGTTTCGCACGATCCAGATCGGCTCCTGCCGCTACCAGTTCGCGTCACTCTCAGGTGATACGAAAACCCGAATAGCCCGGCAGAGTCCGCGGCCTTCCAGGGCGCGAATTCCTGCCGGTGCATCTTCCACCACCAGGCAATCCCGCGCGGCAACATCGAGAATCACCGCCGCCTTTGCAAATAGGGCTCGGGATCCGGTTTCCCAATTTTCACATCACTCGACGTAACCATCGTCGTCGGAACCGGCAGATCAAGCAGCGCGCAAGCGGAGTTCGGCCAACAGGCCACGTCCAAGAGGTCGCGATAGTCAGGCGATCCAAAGGCAAGCTATCCAGCAACTGCCCGCGCCCCCGGCAACAAAGCGAGCCCATCCAGATCTTCCATTTCCCTGCGCTCTACCTCGCGGTCTTCCGCTGCAATGTCCGCGTTTGGCAGAAGCTCGCGAATCGTCGTTCTGCTTGGCCGTCCGTGCGCCATCCGTACAACCACGTCCGGATCAAGGCCACGCGCAAGCGCCCACTGATGCCACACTCGCGCCACTGCGGGAGTCGAATCGATCAGTACGCCGTCCAAGTCAAAGAGCATAGCCCGGCAGCGAATCTCGGTCATCTTATCTAATTTACAT
>CAVPUZ010000008.1:0-72422 GCA_963709055.1 uncultured Acidobacteriaceae bacterium | reverse complement strand
TTCCGGGTATTCGCCATCAGTCGTTCGACGTCCGCCTTCTGCTCGCCGGTAAGCGGCAGGAATGGCAGGCGGGCGGGACCTCCGTAGTAGCCGTTGAGGTCCATCGCGTACTTGACTCCGGGAACACCGAGCTCGGCAACGACGCGCTGGGCAGGCGGTTTGACGCGCTCCTGCTTTTCACGCGCGAGGGCTTGGTCTCCTCTTTCAGGGCGGCGTAGATTTCGTAGCAGGCGGTCGGGGCGGGACAGGCGAAGGCGAGGATGGCGCCTACGGCTCCGAGTGCGAGGGAGGGTTCGAGCTGGTGCGCGGCTCCTACCATGACCTGGAATCCGACTTCCTTCTGGCGGGTCTTGAGATTGCCGACCATCGAGACGGCGGAGGAAGAAGGCGGTGGGAGCTTCGCTCCGCCGGACGGGCGGGAGCGCCCGTCCCCACATGGTCCGAGCTGGCTGAGCCCGCCAACGAGGCTACGCTCACCAGTTCCCGGCTCTCTTTTTCCTGCTTTTGTCTGCATCCGCTTCGGCGGCTTTGATCATGCGCGGAGTTACGGCCATGAAAGTTTCGGTGACGGTGGCTGCGCGCTTTACGTGGCGTGTGCCATCGACCATGGCTTTCACTTTGTCGAGATTGCCGCTTGATTCTTTAATCGCGACGATGTTTGGGTGATTAGCGAGCTCGATCACGACTTCGGCGGGAATGTCGTATCCGGTGGCCTGCGGGAAGTTGTAGATGACGATGGGCAGCGGAGACTGGTCGGCGACCGTGCGATAGAACGCGAGCAGGTTGGCGGGATGCATCTGCTTTTTGTAGTAATGCGGAGTGCGGACCATGGCAGCATCGTAGCCGAGCCTGGCCGCGTATTCGGTGAGGCGCAGAGTCTCAATGGCGGATTCGATGCCGGTGCCGGCAATCATGACTTTGTGGGGCGCGGCGGCGGCGATCGCGCACTTGAAGACGTCGCGGCGCTCCTGATCGGAGAGCAGAATGGCTTCTCCGGTTGAGCCCTGGACGACGATGCCCGCGACGGGTGTGCGGGAATAGCGCTCGACGTTCGACTCGAGCTTTTTGTAATAGACCTGTCCGTCGGGATAGAAGGGCGTGGTGATGGGCGGGAAGATTCCGGATAAAAGCATGAGGGTAGCTCCTGGTCTTTAGCTCTTAGCTCTTAGCTCTTAGCTCGTTTTTTTAGGTTAACAGGTTCTCGAACGGCAAATTGTGGTCTTTGAACAGGCATGGTCTCTTTAATCGCAGCTGGGCACAAACTTCTGCAAGGGATCGACGACATGGCGGTACTCGTCCTCGGTGCCGACGAAGAAGCGCGTGTAGGGTATCGAGCTGCGCTCGTCGACCATGGTTTGTACTTCCCAGATCATTCCTCCTTTGCAAACGCCTGCGTTTGAGAGTGGCGTACGGCGGCCGGCAGCGTAGTAAAAGAAATCGTCTTTGCCATGGCCGATGGGCGGGTTGGAAGAGGTCGCGGCCGCTCCGTGCGCGTCGAGTGTGAGCAGGCGGTGTCCGTTCTCGGTGGGCAGCGGCGGAGCGTTTTTCTGGCGGTAATCGACACGGACCCAGCCGGTGAAGCCATCCGGAATCAAATAGCGCTCGGGGGGACGGTGGCGGAATGCGAGATCAAAGGCAGTGGGCCCGAAGACGGCAGCGGCAATAAAAATAGGCAGGCCGAGGATGGAGATGATCGCAAATTGAGTCTTGAGCTTGGCCATGCAGGTCAGTATGGATTATGCATGGGGGCTGGGAGCGCTGTCATCTGCTGATGCGATCGCGTACCTGGTGAATCGCTCACGCGGAAGGCATCGCGGTCAGACACCAACGCGTCACTTCCCTTTTTGTACTTTAGGAACGGGCGGCGGAGTCAGAGCCAAATCGAGCGACCAGCAATCGGCGAGAATCTTCCACGTGCCTGCGGCTTGGCGCACCAGAACCACCAGATATTTTCCACGCTCTTCGCGGCGCTTGCCCATGGCGACCGGAACCAGCATCTTGCAACGGCCGATGTCCATCGCGATCTCACCCATCATTTCCAGCCGCAGCGATTCCATCTCGACGTCGCCCAAGCCAGCTTCCAGCATCGACACCAGAAATTCCCGAATGGCGGGCAGGCTGCGCACCGGCGGAACGCTCGATCGGATCAGAGTCGCGTCGGCCGCATACAGTTCCACCAGATCGTCGATATGGCGTATGTTGCAGGCCTGCGCCCAATCCTGCACGACCTGGCGGGCGGCAATTTCGGCCCGGCCTCCCGGCGCCGGGCCAGCAGAACCGGGAGCGCGGCCGCGCGGAGCGGAGCTCTCGGGCTCGCTTGCCGATGCTACCGATGGCGCGCCCGAGGCTGCAAAGACATGATGGTAATGATGGTGAATGTGTTGTTGCGCGACTGTACCAGCCTGCTTAATATTGGTTCCACCGCCGGCATTCTCAGCATTCTCTCGGGCAATCCGCACCAGATGCAGAATCGCGCCACTGCCGGCAGAGCACCGCCACATCCCGCGCAAGTACCGGGCGTGAAATCGCCTGCTCCTTCTTGCGCGCTTGCCGAACTGTCCGCCAGACGATGGATAGCTTCCGCGGCGGCCGCAACGGCATCCGCACTGGGTTTCGGCCAGCGAAAATTGGCAGGCAAGCGGTGGAAAAACTCTTCCAGCTCCGGATTTTCGGCAATTTGGTTGTCAGCAGGCTTGTCGTCGGTCGGACCGGGAGGCGGATTGGGACGCTTGGGATTGTCGCTCACTGCAACCTCACGCGAATTATTGTAGGAGAATTCGCGGCCTAGCGGAGGCGGAATCGCACTCGCGCCTCGGAATCGGTAGGAACTCCATTGCAGAGCGCGGGACGATAACGCCACTGGCGAACCGCGCGCAGCACGGCCTCATCATCGCCGGACCCCGCGCCGTCAAGGATGAACGCACTGTGTACATATCCGTCCGAACCCACGATGAAGCTGACACGCACCAGCAGATCCTGGTCTTCAACCGGCAGTATGGGATCGGGAGTAAGCAGCGGCTCGGGGGGCGCACGCTTCCGCATTTCGGCAGGGCCAGTGGCTCAGAGAATGGCGTGAATTCGGAGATGTGCGCGGGCACACGGCGCAGAGCGGCTTCCGCTTGCGGAAGCGAACGGCGATTTGGATTGACCTGCAACGGCCTTGCGGCCGAACACCAGGCAACTGAACACCAGGCAACGATGGCAGTCAGGATAAGGAGCGAAGCGAAGAATGCGACTTTCTTATTGGCGACCTTCTTATGCTCGAATCCTTCCGTTCGTCCGAGCCTGGGGAGGTCACTATAGGGTCCTTTACGCGCCGCCATAATCATCAGATCCATGGTTCTCGTGGCAATTCAACCTCCAGTCGGATGGCCTTTACAACTGATTGATTTTACTGTGGTTACATATTGCTTCCGTCTGGAACTTCCATCAGGGCTGCAATTGATTGCAAATGACTTGAAGTGGACCGACGTGCTTTGAACGCCAACATTCGGTGATCTTTCCACAAAGCAGTGTGAGCCACGTCACAGGGTGAAGGCAATTCCGGGGAGCAAAATTGAGATGAATTTGGGCAGTTGGTGGGCGCGAAGGGATCTTTGGAGGACGTCATGTTCGAGCAGGAACTTGAGTTAGAAAAAAGAAATTCATCGATTGTTCCGCTACTTCTGATTGTGACCTTGATCGTAGCGATTGCCGGCGTTTCGCTTTATTTTGTCATGGAGAGCCGTAGAGTCCTCACGAATGCCGAAGTGAGCCCGGTTTTGCTGGCCAGCATCGAGGGCAAACGCCTGTGACACTGCATTTCGCGACGGGCTTGCTGAAGACCGAAGTCGATCAGAAGCCGCACGATCCGCACTATCGCCTGCTTGAAAAAGAAGGCTATCTAAAGATCGGCAAGGACTCGAACTGGAAAACGCCGGTTTCCCTGACTCCCAAAGGAGAAGCATGGTTGGCGGAAATTGCGGGCGTCAAGAAGTCCAGGAATAAAGACAACAACGATGAGTATTCCGTGCCCATGGCGGAACGGAAGCTGGCGGAGATCGGCAAGATTACAATGCTGAGCCCGTCGAAAGCGACGGTGGAGTATTCCTGGAAATGGCAAACCACCAAGGCTGGGGATCTGTTCGACGCAACTGGTCCGGCGGTGAAGGGATTCAACACCTGGGAGCGCTCGACTTTGATCGACAAGTATGGAGCCAACTTCTATCACGTGGCCCCGACCAAGGTTACTGTTCTGCTGGCGAAGGATCCGAAAGGTTGGGAGATTTCAAACGGCGACTAGCCGATAGCGGCGGAGACGATCCCGCCATCCGGGAAAAATAAAAGGCCCTGCACCAGGCTTATTCGTAAGCATGGCGCAGGGCCTTTCAATTCCTGAAAGTCTTATTGCAATCCATTCTGCGTGAATTTATAAGCTGTGGTCGCTCCCTCAGCGCACAAATAAAGGCTCGATGCTTGCCCTGCCGTGCTGTAATTGTCGACCACAATCCCGCTGGGCCCTCCAGCGACTGCGGCGGTGATGAGAGGCGCGAGGTCGGTGGTGCGCTCGACCACACATCCCGCCGTACCCACGCAATTTGCTGTCAATCCAAACAAAAAGAAGTCGGTTCCTCCACCGATGTTGGGGTTATAGAATTCCGTCCATGGCGTGCACAAGGCGGCAGCGTTGACGATTTGCTGGGAGAACACGGGCGAAATGTTCATGGTAGTCCCCGTGAAACCGAAGGCATACTGCCACGGGGTCGTGTCCGCTGCGCCCGTTCCACAGAGACGAATTATTCCATCCGGCTTACCCAAGTAGTACTCGTTGCTGAATGCAGGCTGTGGAATCGTCACCGTCGTGACCCCGGTGGATGATCCTTCTCCGATCCGGGCTTTCGCCATCACAGCAAGGGTGGACGTGTTCACCTCCGCAAGAACAGCGGAAGTGCCGTCACTGGCGGTCGTGACGAATGTGGTGCCGTTGGTCAGATCGACGATAGGTGGGGCCACGATAGCCGTTTTGACTCCGATGGGTACCACGCTAAGCGCGCCGGTAGTGGTGTTGATCTGGTAGAGATTCCCGATTGCGCTCCCCACCATCAGCAAGCCCCGCTCACTATCCAGAACGGGAGGAGTGAGATGGTGGCCAGTAGTAACAGTGACCGGCCATGGGACTCCGGCAAGCGTCGGCGTTCCATGGAAGACCCCCGTGATTTTGTACATCATCCCCCCGTCTGCGCCCACGTATACGGTGTCGTGGGTGTAGTCAATCCAGGGTGCCGATTCGCGCTGCTTGTGGTCGTGGAAAAGGTAAGAGAAGTCATGGTAGGGGCAGCGGCCGCAGAAATCGTCCCCTGACCCGCGGTCCAGGTCAAAACATGGAAAATCGCCGATTTCGACGCCGACTCCACGAAGGCAATCTTGGTTCCGTCCAGGGAAATTATGGGGGACAGATCGATCTTGCTGCCCGTAACGGTGGTGACGTTATACGCAAACTTCACGGTCGGCGTCGAGCCGCAGAGCCCGCCCGGACCGGAATACAGATTGTTGAACGCCACCAGGTTGGCTTGTTTGCCGGTGGTCCCGGCAATATTCAATCCGTACACTACATAATCGTTGGCGCAACTAGGCGCGGCGCCGGGATCGAAGGAGAACTTGGCCGGATACATGTTGGCGGGGACGTGCCCTCTGACCAGGTTGAAAGTCCAGTCCTGGGCAGGGGCAGCAGCGGCAACTCCCGCCTCGCCGCCAGCGGAAAAATCTAAACCTGGGCGCTGAAGACGCTGCATCAGCTGGTGCCGCACGCGCGGCTCCTGGTAGATCAAGTTCGGATGTTCAGCGAGTTTGCTGAGGCTGAACACAATACTGTGCTCGGACCAGTCTTGTGGAACTCCGACGTGCCCGGAAACGGCCGCTTCCTGAGCCCAGAGACACGGCGTAAGAAGCAAAAAGCCCACGCACCAACACGCTGCCATCACACCACAGGGACGATTCGCCTTCACATCTACCTCCGGTGACAATTGATTTTTTGTTATTGTAGCCGCTTTGAACCCGAACGGGGTTAACTGATTTTAGACGGTGGAGTCGGCGGTTCAAGGCCCCCCGGACGCCGCTATCGAAGGGTAACCGGCGAGAACACGAAAGTAATCCGCACTTCGTACCGACTGCAAGCGCAATCCATGGTTATCGAGCGAACCAGTCGTTTCGAATCTAGTCGAGCGAATCGGCATCATGTTCCTCGCAGGCCGAGATATTCGTAGCGCGACTGCCTGGAAAGGTAGACCCGGCATTTCCGATTCAAGGCAGCTTATGGAACAATGAGGAGCTTTGGGGCAGCCCGCAGGATTCATGACCCTTACGCCGAACAGCCTTCAACTTGCTCTCCTCTCGGCGGCGATTCTTGGCTTTCATCACGGGTTCGATTACGACCATATTGCCGCCATAACGGATATCACCAGTGTGCAGTTCGATCGCTGGCGCGGCATGCGGTTGGGATTAGTGTACGCTCTGGGCCATGCCGCAACGCTAGCCGTCCTGGGCAGTGCAGTCATTATGTTTCAGCTCTCATTGCCGCGTGGCATGGACCGCATCGCAGAACGCCTGGTGGGGATCACTCTCCTGCTGCTGGGAATTTACGTTCTGGGCTCGCTCTTTAAAGGAAACCCTGCACCCCGCAGCCGGTTTCACATTATGGCCAAAGCGTTGCGCTGGCTGCACTGGAAAATGAAAAGTTATTGGCACGACCACGCCATTCCGGCGCCCGAAGACAAGACCTGGAATTACAACCCCAAATCAGTGGCCATCATCGGCGTGGTGCACGGACTGGGCGCGGAGACACCCAGCCAGCTGATGATTTTCCTCCTGGCGGCAAACCTTGGCGGCGTCGGCAAAGGCTTTCTCGGCCTGGCAATGTTTATTGCCGGACTGCTGGTAATGAACACCATTATGACCGCTGTTTCGGTAGGTCTTTTCGGCGTCAGTTCGCGGCTACCCCGCTTTCAGTTTGTGGTTACAGCCTTGACGGCCATTTACAGCCTGGCCGTCGGCGCCTTCTTTCTTTTCGGATCGTCCAGTCTCCTGCCACCCCTGGGATGAGGCTGCAGAGAAGCATTTCCAACGAGGGTTTGTTTATCCGCCGGTCACCATCCCAGGGAAACATTGCTCAAGTAATTGCGCTCTGCAAGTAATAAATCTGGCCAGATAGCCAACCTAGTAATACAATGTCCGACGTAGTTACCCGAGGGGGTACTCTTTGATGACAAACATTGCTAAGGCGCTAGCCCGGCTCCGCGAGGAACGCCGGGATGCACAGAACCAAGTCCAGAAGCTGGGGGAAGCGATTGCAGTTCTCGAAAAGCTTACCCGAGGTTCTGGCATAACCATGAGCGCGGGCTCTCCCCATCGAGCCAAGCGCATACTCTCCGCCGCCGGACGCCGGAGGATTTCCCTCGCCCAAAAGGCGCGGTGGGCAAAGCTCAGGCAGATGAAGAAAGCCGCCTGAAAGTTGGGCGGGCCACAGTCTCGCGATACTTGTTTCGCGAGACTGAAGTCCGCCACATTTATGCCCGAGAATTCGTCTTACTCTTCCCTGCCCCGGTCCATTCCTTCGACACGCTAGAAAAAGCACACCAGCTAATCAAGCTAGCCGTGTCCGCCACCAAGTTCACGCACAATGTTGCCTACAAACGCCTTGGCGTCCCCAAACAACATCAGGGTGTTATCCAGATAATAGAGCGGGTTATCGATGCCGGCGAACCCGGGATTCATGCTGCGCTTGATCACCATTACGGTGTGCGCTTTATCGACGTCCAGAATCGGCATCCCGTAAATCGGGCTGGAAGCATCGGTGCGAGCCGCTGGATTGGTAACGTCGTTGGCGCCGATCACCAGAGCGACATCCGTTTGCGGAAAATCGCCGTTGATCTCGTCCATCTCAACCAGCCGGTCATAGGGGATATCGGCTTCGGCGAGCAGCACGTTCATGTGGCCCGGCATACGGCCTGCCACTGGATGGATCGCGAAGCGCACGTCCACTCCTCGCTTGGTCAGAACGTCATAGAGTTCGCGCACCTTATGCTGAGCCTGCGCCACCGCCATGCCGTAGCCAGGAACAATGATGACTCGATTGGCCGCTGAAAGAATCGACGCCGCTTCTTCTGGAGTGGCGCTGCGCACGGGTTTGGCTTCCTCCACGGTCGCAGCGGAAACCTGTACTTGGCCAAACGCCCCGAACATTACGTTGGCGAAGGAGCGATTCATGGCCTTACACATGATCACGGATAGAATGAAGCCTGACGACCCATCGAGCGCGCCCGCTACAACCAACACTTTACTATTCAGAACAAATCCCAGCAGGGCGGCAGAAAAGCCGGCGTAGGAATTCAATAACGAGATCACGGTGGGCATGTCCGCACCGCCGATGGGCGTCACCAGCAGCACGCCAAAGATCAGCGCCACCATCACCATGATCGGAAACAACATGGCGTTTGCGGGATTCACGACCAAGGCAACCGCCAGCCCGAGAGCTCCGGCCAGAACCGAGAGGCTGACGATATTTTGCCCGCGATAAACAACAGGCCGCTGCGGCAGTATCTCCTGCAACTTTCCCGCGGCGATCAGGCTCCCGGTAAAGGTGAGCGATCCGATAATGACTTCCAGCGCGATCTCGCCCATTTGAAATCGCGTGACCGGCGCCGTGCCGACATAAAACTCCGCGATGCCGATCAAGGCCGCCGAAAGCGCACCGAAGGCATGGCTCAGGGCGGTTCGTTGCGGCACGGCTGTCATCTGCACCAAGCCCAGCGGGATGCCGACGCCAGCGCCCAGGATCAGGGTGATGACGATCCACCTGTACTGCACTAACTCGGGGTTGAACAGGGTGGCGCCGACCGCCAGCGCCGCGCCCACTTCTCCGGCGAGCACTCCCCAGCGCGCGTGGGCAGGCGAACTCAGGAACCTGAGGGAAAGAATGAAGAGAACGACTGCGACAATGTAAGCGAAATCGAGATACTGCTGAAGCTCCAGCGCGGTCATGGTTGTTTCGACCTGCCGGACTTGAACATGCGCAGCATGCGGTCGGTGATGACGAATCCGCCCACCATATTGCTGAAAGATGCCGCCACGGCAATTGCGCCGAGTACCGTGGTGAGCCGCGTCTCATGGCGTCCTGCGATGATGATGGCCGCCACGACCACGATCGCATCCAGGGCGTTGGTCAACGACATCAGTGGGGTATGGAGCAGCGGCGAAACCCGCTTGATGACTTCAAACCCCACGAAGCCCGCCAGGATGAACACGTAAAGATTGGAAATAAAATCTGCTGGCACTGCTTTGCCTCCTTACACTCGTATTTCGATTGGCTCCAAAACATAGTAGCGGAAACGCGGACAGAGCGGTTCGTTACAGGTTTGGCGGCCAGCCGTCACACCATCGGAGATAACTGCGATCCGCTCACTGAGTCGCCAGCGCCGGCAGCTTGTGAAATTCCCGCACCCGCGCCTGCGCGATCTCACCGGCGTTCGTAAGCAGAGTCTCGCGCACAATGTCATCGGCGAGATTCAAATTCAACTTCTGATCCTTAATAAGGTGCGTGAGAAACGCAGTGAGATTGCGGGCGTACATCATGCTCGCGTGATAGGGCACACTTGAAGCGACATTGACGGTCCCGATGATGGTGACGCCCTGCTTGACGACGGTCTTATTGGCTTCGGTAAGCTCGCAGTTCCCACCCCGTTCCGAAGCCAGATCGAAGATGACCGACCCGAGCGCCATTCCCTTCACCATCTCTTCGGTGACAAGCACAGGCGATTTTTTCCCGGGAATTACCGCCGCCGCGATGACCACATCGCTTTCCTGAACCACTTTGCCCAGCAACTCGCGCTGCCGGCGATAGAAATCTTCATCCTGCGCGCGGGCATATCCCCCGGCATCCTGCGCGTCTTTCGCCTCAATCGGAAGCTCGACAAAACGGCCGCCCAGGCTCTGCACCTGCTCCTTGACCGCAGGCCTCAGGTCATACGCCGAAACGACTGCGCCCAGGCGGCGCGCCGTCGCGATCGCCTGCAGTCCGGCGACACCGCACCCGATCACAAACACACGGGCAGGAGTAACCGTGCCGGCGGCGGTGGTCAGCATGGGGAAGATTCGTGGATGCGAGTCGGCAGCCGTGAGCACCGCCTTGTAGCCGCTAACTGTCGCCATCGATGAAAGCGCATCCATGCTCTGCGCGCGGGTAATGCGCGGCATCAGTTCCACCGCAAATGAGGTCACACCCGCTTGCGCGATATGCTGGAGGACTTCCAGGGACCCAAAGGGACGCATAAATCCGACGAGAATCTGACTCCGTCGATATAAAGGCACGTCCAGCTCGCCATTTACATCGTTGGAGCCGTAGCAAAGTACCTGCACAATAATGTCGGCCGCGCCAAACACTGCGGCTCGATCCGGCACGATCTTGCCGCCCTTTTCGACATAGAGCGCGTCCGGATAGCCGGCATCAATTCCGGCGCCCGATTGAATGTGAATTTCAAAACCCGCTTTGGCCAGCATCGGAAGAACGGCCGGGACCATCGCAACCCGCCGCTCCCCTGGATAAATCTCTTTCGGAACTCCAATGATCACGTGATCCCGCCTGATCTTCAGCCTTGTTGTTTCAATATCGGAAAACGGTTCTGCAACTTTACTATCTGCACGCAAATCTCTTGCACAGTAGACTCAAAACTCACATGCTTCACGATCGGCAGAGATGCCTTCCCATCGAGCGTCCAGCCCAACTACCCGCGAACGAAGGATTCTAGTCGAGCGCACGGAGCGGCGCAAATATGATCTCGAGTACACCGCATCGTTCAAGGTGCGAGGTTCAGTAGCAAACTGTCCCCTTCGCTGCGGGCGGCGATGTCAGCACAGTTTCGCACGATCCAATCGGCTCCTGCCGCTACCAGTTCGCCTCGCTCCATGGTCGTGGGAAACGCGATCACCCGGCAGCCCGCGGCCTTCCCGGCGCGAACTCCTGCCGGTGCATCTTCCACCACCAGGCAATCCCGCGCGGCAACATCGAGAATCGCCGCCGCTTTCAAATAGGGCTCGGGATCCGGTTTCCCAATTTTCACATCGCTCGACGTAACCATCGTCGTCGGAACCAGCAGTCCAGCGGCGCGCAAGCGGAGTTCGGCCAACGGCCGCGTGCAAGAGGTCGCGATCGTCCAGCGATCCAAAGGCAAGCTATCCAGCAACTGCCGCGCCCCCGGCAACAAGACGACCCCATCCAGATCTTCCATTTCCCTGCGCTCTACCTCGCGGTCTTCCGCTGCAATGTCCGCGTTTGGCAGAAGCTCGCGAATCGTCGTTCTGCTTGGCCGTCCGTGCGCCATCCGTACAACCACGTCCGGATCAAGGCCACGCGCAAGCGCCCACTGATGCCACACTCGCGCCACTGCGGGAGTCGAATCGATCAGTACGCCGTCCAAGTCAAAGAGCATAGCCCGGCAGCGAATCTCGGTCATCTTATCTAATTTACATCGCCGGGTTTGTATTGTCGGGAGAGATAAGCGTTAGGTAGCAAGTCTCGACCTTGCGGCGCTAATCATAGCGCTGAATTAGACTAATGGCTGTGTGGGTTCGAGCGACGTCTTGATGGCCGCAAGCAGAGCCGTGTCACTGAATGGTTTGAGCAGAAACCCCGCCGCGCCTTGCTTGAGCATTCGATCACGAATAGTCTCGTCTCTTTGACCGGTGATGAATATCGTCGGGATCCTTTGTCCGCGACGCTTCAGTTCCTGGTGAAGTTCGGGTCCAGTCATGCCCGGCATAGCGATGTCGAGGATCAGACAGCTCGTCTCATCGACACAACCGGACGAGAGAAACTCTTCCGCTGACGAAAAAGCTCGAGACGCAAAGCCAAACTCCCTAAGCAGGTCAGGCAACGACTCGCGCACGGACTCATCATCATCAACTACGGATAGAAGCGGACGTTCGCTCCCGCTCCTGCCCTCAGGGGACTCCATGACAAGACAATGCAGCATTCCATCAGGGGCGTCCATTGTACTTTGGTATTGGTTTTGTTTCGATTACGAGAGTCGGGCCCGAGCGTCGGACCACGGCTTCGGACCGACGTCATGCAGCGTCCTCTGCCGCATCGGCGCGATTGATGGCAGTTTCGGCGTCAGCCAAACCCTCGAGTGCGCAGGGGATGGCAAACGAAAATGTAGATCCGGGCCCACCATTCGGCGTCGCCCAAAGACGCCCCTGATGAGCCTCAATAATGGAGCGGCTGATGGAAAGTCCGATTCCCATGCCGTCGGTTTTGGTGGTATAGAATGCCTCGAATATCTTCTCCGCGGCTTGAGCCGTTAAACCAACCCCCGAATCTTTTACACTCAGCCGGACCTGCTTCCCCTCATCCCGTTCGGTTCTGATGAGCAACTCTCTCGGTCGATCGTCAACCGTGCGCATTGCGTCGGCTGCGTTTCGAAGCAAGTTCAGGATGACCTGCTGAAGCTGAATGCGGTCCCCGACCACTGCGGGCAGGTCATCGGCCAGCTCATAACGCAGCATCACACCAGTTCTCTGAAGTTCACTTAACCATAATGCGGTCACCTCTCGCGTCGCCTCGTTCAGGTCCATCGATTCCGGAGAGGGTTCTTTCTTGCTATAAAGCGTTCGCAATCGCGTGATCACGTCAGAGGCCCGGTTGCCATCGCGAATCGTGCGCCGGACAGTTTCCCGGGCGCCATCGATATTTGGGGGATCGGCCGAAAGCATCCGCAGGCAGGTGCTGGCATTCGTGATGATTCCCGATAGAGGTTGGTTGATTTCGTGCGCGATGGACGCGGTCAGCACTCCCAGGCTTGTGATTCTTGCCACATTTGTAAGTTCCGATCTCGCTTTGGCGAGAGCCTCCTCCGACAGTTTCCGTTGTGTAATGTCTTCGGAAAGCTCCATCAGGAATCGAGGAACTCGTTCTGTGCCTGGCACGATAGAAACGTTGTTCCGTACCCAGACTGACGTCCCGTCTTTGCGCCGGTACTGCTTCTCGATCTGAAATTGTTGGCGTTCTCCCGCGAGCAGCTCAGCCATCAACATCCCGTTATAGTCGAGGTCCTGCTCATGCGTGATATCGGGAAAAGCAAGCGACTGTAACTCCTGCTCGGTGTACCCCAGCATCTTCTGATAGACGGGATTTGTGGCGATAAAGCGGCCATTCAAATCTGTGAGAGCTACACCCACGGCGGAGTTCTCAAAAACAGACCGCCATCGTTCCTCGCTGCGCACGATTTGTGCATGAGCCGCACGCAAGGCGTCTTCGCTTCGTTTGCGCTGGGTGATATCGCGAAGGTGGCCGGTGAAGGCCGGGGGGCCGTCTTGCGGGATGCGCGTGATTGTAAGTTCGACCGGGATTTCTCTCCCATCGGCGCAGAGCGCAGTCATCTCAAGTCGCCGGCCCAACACTTTCGAGTCGCCGGTGGCCAGATAGCGGGCGAACCCCTTGCGGTGTTTCTCGCGGAGCGCAGGCGGGATGATGACATCGGCAAGATGCCAGCCCAGCACTTCACTCCGTCGATGGCCGAAGGTTTGTTCCGCCGACGGGTTGAACTCCGTAATGCGCCCTTCGTGGTCAATGGCTATCACACAATCCGGTGATGAGTCCAGGATCGCTGCTTTATGCACTTCACTGCGCTTCAATTCCTGCTCTTCGTGGCGGAGCCGTTCTTCCGCCAGTTTGCGCTCCGCGACTTCTTTCCGCAGTTCTTCGTTGGCCGCTGCAAGTTCCGCGGTTCGCTCAGCGACTCGCTGATCGAGTTCATTGGCGATCCGCTTCTGTTCACTCAGGAGTCCTGCCTCACGCAACCCGATTGACACCTGATTCGCGGCTACGCTCAGGAGAAGGCTCTCGGTCTGGCCCGGAAAGTCCGCTCGTTCAGAACCGACGACCACTATGCCGATTTCGCCGCGTATGCCTAGTGGTACGGGAACGATCGAAATGTCCTGTTCTTCGAACTGGTTCCGCATTGGCGGGGGCGAACTATCGTTTTCGCCTTTCAGCCACTTGCTGAGCATCCCACGAACGTCCTGCGACAACATTGTTAGTTTGCTTGGATCAGCGATGCGGAGGACCTCCACGGGCGCTGTGGTGACTGGATCTTTCAACCGGGCATAAGCGAAGTCAAGGCGGAGCATACGGAGGAGCGCATCGAGCAGCATATGAACCATCTGCGTCGGCTCATTGCCGCTCCAGATGGCAGGCAGAGCAAGCAAGCTGATCAGATCGTTAACGCAGCGCTGAAGGCGCTTGATCTCCTCAGCCGGGTCTTTCTCTTGCCGATCCATCTCTTGCCGATCCATGCTAGCAGTCCGTGGTGCAAGTGCGATTCGTATCAGGGCACGCATTTATGCGTGCCGTAAGAGGCTCAAAATCAACGCGCCTTCAGGCGCTGGATATGGATTGACGACTTCCACCACGGACCGCTAAGCCGCCACGCGCGAGGTGCTCCGATGAGCCCGGCGTTGACGAAACTCCTGCAGAAATTCCTCCGGCGGAATATAGAAGGGGTTGTGATGGAGAATGCCGCCGATGACGACCATGGGGTGCGTCCGCATAATGTCCATCACGGCGTCACCGCCAAATTGCCCGAGATGATATGTGCAAATGACCGCGTCGTCGTGGCGGCGCCACACCTCGTTTACACGGGACTCAAACTCAATTACGTCGTCGACGTGCGATTGATCTTCCATCGCCCAGTCCATGCGGCAACAAATTCGACTCAGAGGGAATTGTCCGCCGGCGTTGCCGCTGGCCAGCTCCTCAAACACCGCGATCATACGATCCGGATCGAAGCGGCCATCTGGAAGGTAGACGTCTGTGTTGATGCGAACCTCCAGTTGTCCGCTCTGTTCCGCGGCAGGCGCGTCGATTCCTGCGCCAGCCAAACGTTGCAGATGGTCCTCACGCTGATCGGGATTAACCACATGAATCGCTTTATGGCCGCACGGGAACCCATCTTTTATGAAAGGCAGCAAGACCCGGTACTCTTCGTCATCGCTGTTGAAGAAAGCGCATACATGACGAGTTTCATCGAGCTGGGAACTGGCAAAAGGGATAGGAGCAGTTGTACTCTTCATGGCATATCCCCCCACAGGATATCGTGCGTCGCCCCGCAAATAAGCATGCACCACTCTGTGCCCAAATGTCCAATCCCAGACAAGAGCGTCCAGGACAAAGAGCGGTGGCGCTTCGTTTGCCGTCACCTCGCTGGTTCCCTGGGAAAAAAGATGGTAACTTACAATCCGGTTGGCAGCCGTCGCAGAAGGCTCACCTTCACAAAATCGGTGGCCGCCAGGTAACCGGCGCATGCGATCAGGATTCTGAATACTAACTGCGGACGGATCGCTTCCATCAGAATGCCGCGAGTTGCCAGCACACTCACGACCGCAATATCGGCCGCCGAGCTCAGAAGCAGCCACTTGCTGGGTCTCGAATTCCAGAAATGTCCGCGCTGGCGAACCAGGTAAACCATGCCCTGGCCGGTGAAAACGAGCGTGATAAAGACCAGGGTCTGCAACTGGGGCAGCGGTAGGTGCAGCCAATCGCGCCCTGCCAGCAGGATCCCGAACGAGAACATAAGCACCAACCCTCCCAGCGCCAGGCCAATCAAGACAAGCGAGCGGATCTGCCAATGATTCGGCTGTTTCGAGTAGGACACGGTGTCGGTTGCAATCGACATGGTCACAAAATCGTTGGTGAATAACAGAATAACGATCAGCAGCGGCGTGATAACGAAGCTCCCCGTCAGCATCACACCCACACTCAAAAGCAAGGCAATTTCGATGGTCTTGATGATTTTGTTCAATGTATAGGTGAGCATGCGCTGATAAATGCGGCGGCTCGTCTTCACTGCAGCCACAATATCTGTGAGGCCGGGATTGGTGAGCACCAGGCTCGCGGCGGCCTTCGCCACATCGGTGGCATTCGCTACCGCAATGCCAACCTCTGCCTGCTTCAAAGCGGGAGCGTCGTTCACACCGTCCCCAGTCATTCCAGTGACCGTGCCAGCTCGCTGCAGAGCCTGGACGATGTGAAACTTGTCCTCTGGGTATACGCCGGCGAAGACATCGCTCTGGAGCACCTCGGCTGCGGTCTCCTTTTCCAGGTCTTTGGGCTCGACCGCGCGACCGCCGATGCCGACACGCGTGGCGACTGCGCGGGCGGTAGCCAAGCCGTCCCCGGTGATCATAATCACGCGAACTCCCAGATCATGCAGGCTCTGGATTAGTGTTTTCGAGTCCTCGCGCGGCGGATCCTCGAGCGCCAGTAGCCCCACAAAGTTCAAGTCGTCATCCGGCCCACCAGCCACCGCGAGCACACGATATCCCTGCTTCGCCAACCGATCCATATCCGGCGAATAATCAGGCACATGTTTCACGCGTTTTGCAACTGCTTCCGGAGCACCTTTGATGGCACGGCCGCGCTGGCTGCTTTTGCTGAGGATGGCCTCCGAAAGCTTGGTTGCCGGTTCGAAAGGAATCAATTCGAGCGTCTGCCAACCTGCTGGGTCGATATGGTGAGTGCCGGCTGCGGCCAGGATCGCCAGGTCGATTGGATCCTGGCTGGCCGCGTTGCTCGCCAGCATGGCAAACCGTAAGAGGTCGGCCTCGCTGTAAGGCGCATACGGCTGGAGCGCCGCCACTGCGAGGTGGTTTTGGGTGATGGTTCCGGTTTTGTCGCTGCACAGCACTTCCATGGCGGCAGCTTCCTCAATGGCGGAGAGACGGGTCACGAGTACGCCATTGCTGGCCAGTTCAATGGCGCCGAGCGCCGTCGCCAAGGTGAAAGTAGCCGGCAGCGCCACAGGAACCGAGGCCACCAGCAATATGAGAGCGAACGGCAGCATTTCCATCATGGGCAAGTGCGCGAGCTCAGCATAGAGCAGAAGGATGACCACGAGCACGGCATCCAGCGCAACCAGGTACTTGACGATGGTGAAAATGGTTGCCTGGAGGTGGCTTACCGTCTTGGCCGTGCGCACCAACTCCGCCGTCTTGCCGAAATAGGTGCGGGTGCCGGTCGCGGTGACTTCTCCACTTGCTTCCCCGCGGATGACCACCGATCCGGCAAATGTGGCTTGGCCGGATCCTGCTTCGAGAGGCAGAGATTCCCCCGTGAGCGTGGATTGGTCAACTTGGATATGTCCGTCGGCGAGCCGCACATCCGCGGGCATGACGTCTCCCATACGGACGTGAACGAAGTCGCCAGGGACCAAGTCTTCAGCCGGAAGCAACTGCCATTGGCCCTCGCGCAGCACCCGCGCTGTTACCGGCAGCCTTTTCCGCAGCAGGGTAAGCGCGTTCTGAGCCCGCCTCTCCTGCACGAAGCCCAGGCCTGCGTTGAAGACAAGCAGAAAACCGATGATGATAGCTTCAGGACGCTTGCCTAAAATCAATTCCAGTACGATTGTGACTTCGAGCATCCACGGCACGGGCGCCCAGAACTTTCTGGCGATTGCGAAAAAGATATGTGGCTTCGCTTCCCGAACGGCATTTGGGCCGAACTGCCGTAATCGAGTTTTGGCCTCCTCGCTGGTCAGCCCGCGGCGTTGAACATTCTGCTTCGGCTCTGGATTCGCGGTGGAATCCATGTTTTGCTCCGCTCGTTCGTCCATGGGATCCCAAAATAATTAGGTCAGCTCTCCACTCGGCCGCGCCATCCAGAATCGGCGTTTCCGTGTCTCGCTCCTAACGCCCACCCGCAGCCCTGGTCGCCAGAAACGATTTCACCACAATCTGGTTCGGCTGCATTCCAACCGGAATAATCGTCAGCAGCGAATACTCCGAAGGCTCGAATTTTTTCCTCGGCGTGCGCTTCTGGATCACCGCCACGTCCGACGAACCGGAATCGACCACCAGCAGGTAATCCTGATTCTGCGACAGCGCCAGCGCGTCCGGGTGCGTTCCCACCGGCAAATACGCAACCACCTTGCCCAGATCGATATCGTAGACCGCGACGTTATTCCCCCCGAAGTTGGAAATGTAAAGCCGCGTGTTATCGAGCGAAAACACGCCGCGTGTCGGCTGGGCGCCCACCAGATAGCTCCCCAGCACCTCGTTCGGCGTCGTCTCGATGATCGAGATGCTGCCCGCATCAAAATTGAACGCCGCCAGTTCCCCGCCATCCGGCTTTAACGTCAGGCTGACCGGAGCCTTCCCCACATCCAGCAGCGCCAGCAACCTGTCGTTCTGGCTTTCATTTTTCTCCCCGTCATTCTCCCCGATTTCATTTTTCTGAACTTCATTCTTCCGCGCGTCACTCTCCCGCGCTTCATCTTCCCGAGGTTCATTTTTAAGCGCGATGCTCGCCACCTGCCCCGATCCCGAACACGAAACGAACGCCTTCGTCGAATCCGGCAGGATCGCAATATCTTCCGGCTGAATGCAGATGTTGATCGCCGACCGTACCGCCAGCCGCGTCGCGTCGATGATCGAAACCGTATTGTCGGCGCGGTTGCTGACCACCACCGTCGACCCATCCGGCGAAACCCGCGCCAGGCCCGGATCTCCACCTACCCGAAGCGTGGCCGCGACAACACGCCGGTCCAGATCGATCACCGAAACCGTGGCCGACCCCGAGTTCGCCACCCAGGCGCGCCGTCCATCCGGCGACACATCGATAAAGTAAGGCCGTCCCCCCACTCCAATCGTGGCAACAACTTTATTCTGCTCGGCGTCAATCACACTCACATTCGACGACCCGCTGTTGACGACATAAACCTCATTGCGCTTCGGATTCGCCGCCAAGCCCGTAGGCTCCGAACCCACAGTCAGCGTGCGCACCGGCGCGTAAGAACGCAGGTCAATCACAGTAACGTTATTGCTTTTTCCGTTGGAGACGTAAGCGTACTCACGATAGAGCGGCCCATACGCAGGCAGCGCGCGCTCGTGGAAGTAGTACCATCCGCCGGCAAGCACGAGAGGAACGCAGACGGCAAGTAGAAGGAATTTTCTCAAGGACGAGCTAGCCTAACAATCAGTCTGCCGGAATTGCGGCGGTTACTGGGACGTGGTTTGACACCGGAACACTTCTCTCCAGCACCGCCCCAATCTGCCGCACCTGCACCATCAGCGCATCGAACTGATCAGGATAAAGCGACTGCATCCCGTCCGACAGCGCGCGGTCCGGATCGTTATGCACTTCGATGATCAGGCCATCGGCTCCCACAGCAATCGCGGCGCGCGACAGCGGCGTAACCTTATTGCGCTTGCCCGTCCCGTGGCTGGGATCGACGATGATCGGCAGGTGACTCAACCGCTGCACAGCAGGCACGACGCTCAGGTCGAGCGTATTCCGCGTGTGATCCGCGAAAGTCCGCACGCCGCGCTCGCACAGCACGATATTGTAGTTGCCTTCGCTCATAATATATTCGGCGGCCATCAGGAACTCTTCGAGCGTCGCCGAAATGCCGCGCTTCAGCAGCACAGGCTTGCGGGCGCGTCCGGCACGCTTGAGCAGCGAAAAATTCTGCATGTTGCGCGCCCCGATCTGGATCATATCCGCATACTGGTCGACCAACTCGAGCGATTCATAGTCGACCGCCTCGGTCACGATCAGCAAACCGAAGCGCTCGCGAACCTCCGCCATGATTTTGAGGCCGTCTTCCCCCAAACCCTGAAAAGAATAGGGAGACGTGCGCGGCTTATAAGCGCCGCCGCGGAAAAACTGCGCTCCCGCGCGAGCCACGCGCTCCGCAATTGCAAAGGCCTGCTCGCGGCTTTCAATGCCGCACGGCCCAGCCATCACCACCAGATCCTTAGCGCCAATCGTAACTGCCGAATCGTTCGCACGAGAAGCCGGAAACTTTACGATCGTATTGTCCGGTTTGGTATCGCGGCTGACAAGTTTATACGGCTTGGAGACGCGGATGACCTCCTGCACGCCCG
Source organism: uncultured Acidobacteriaceae bacterium (assembly GCA_963709055.1). Classification (GTDB taxonomy): domain Bacteria; phylum Acidobacteriota; class Terriglobia; order Terriglobales; family Acidobacteriaceae; genus Acidiflorens. The sequence continues at coordinate 52,514 of CAVPUZ010000008.1, read as the reverse complement.
GCATCTCGTCGAGCGAGCCGGCATCGACCTCGCCCTTATTGCCCGTGATCCCGATCGCGGTACGCTGCGCGCCCGGGATGGAATGGGCGCGGTATCCCAGCGATTCGATTTTCTGGCAAACAGCGCGCACCTGCTCTTCGGTGGCCTGCGCCTGCATCACAACCAGCATAGTTAACTCCGAAGGTAAGAGTGTAACGTTCAGGACAGGCAAGGGCAATGGCAGCGAACTATGGCAGTCGGACTATCGGAAAACGCTTTTGCGTAGAGGCGCGGCTTGCCGCGTCTCGGCAGCGTAACCAATTCCGCGGTGACGGCACTCACTAACCTCAGAGAAGTATTAATCTCGAATCAATGCCTGAATTTCGTCCCACAGAAAAAGATCCGCTCAAGTGGCCTGCGCCATCGAACAAAACAGTTCGGGGGCGCCGCATCGGCATCCACACCTCCATCGCCGGTGGAGTCGAGAATGCCGCCGAGCGCGCCTATCGCCTCGGCTGCACCGCCTTTCAAATCTTCTCGTCGAGTCCCCGCCAATGGCAGCCCTACGAACTCGGACGCCCGCAATGTGATCGAATGACCCAGCTACGCCAGAAATTTAATTTGAAGCCCCTCGTCATCCACTCGAATTACCTAATTAATCTGGCCGGAGCGAACGACCATTTTCGTCAGAAATCAATCGCGGCTTTTCGCGGAGAGCTGGAGCGCGCGCGCGCGCTGTGCGCGGAATATCTGGTCCTTCATCCGGGATCGTTTCGCGGCTCCAGCCGTGACCAAGGTCTGGAGCGAGCGGCAGCCGCCATCGAACAGGCAGCACGCGGCCTCGATCTCGGAGGTCTGACCGTCCTGATCGAAAATACCGCCGGCGCGGAGTTTTCGCTGGGAGGAACGTTTGAACAGGTCGCAGACCTGCTCGAGAGGTTGCGCCCGCACGTTCCAATCGGCGCGTGCATCGACACCTGCCACACGCACGTCGCCGGATACGACATCGTCAGCGAAGAGGGACGAGCCTTGACGCTCCGGCATCTCGGGCAAACGGTCGGCTTCAAGAACGTTCCCGTGTGGCATTGCAATGATGCCAAGGCCGAACGAGGATCGCGGCTCGATCGTCATGAGCATATTGGGCGCGGCCGGCTAGGACTCGAAGTGTTCCGCGCTTTGCTGAACGACCCGCGGTTAAGGCACGCCGCGTACATTGCGGAGACGCCAATCGACGACCCCGGCGACGACCTGCGGAATGTGCAGGCCTTGCAAGGAGTTGTGAAAACGGTGCAAAGGAAAGAAGTACGAAGAATGCTTTGAAAGGGTGCGGCTTTTAGCCGCACCGTAAGTGACTGAGGCAACGCATCTACTGAAGAAATCCGCATCAAAAAACCGCGCCTTCACCTTTCGCCGAGCCACTGATGCGGCTCGCTGAGGGCATTGGCAACGTCCCGCATGAATTCCGCCGCCCGCGCGCCATCAATCACGCGATGATCGCTTGAAAGCGTAAGCGTCACCATGGGGCGAACGGCAGGTTGGCCCGCAACCGCGACAACGCGATCCTCGATGCGGCCTACCGCGAGAACTGCAGCCTGCGGCGGCGTGATGATCGCGGTAAAAGCGTCCACGTCGAACATGCCGAGATTGCTGATCGTAAACGTGCCGCCTGCGAGATCAGCCGGACGAAGCTTATTGGCGCGGGCACGTTCGCCGAGTTCCCGCCGCTGCACCGCAATCGCGCCCAGGCTTGTCCTGTCGGCATGAGGAATGACCGGGGCAACCACGCCTTCATTCACCGCCATTGCAAGGCTGATGTTGACATCGCCGTTCAGGCGAATGGCCTCGCCCGTCCAGCTTGCATTGATCTTGGGATGCTTCTTCAGAACGCGAGCCACTAGGGCTACCAATAGGTCAGTGTGCGTAAGTTTCACGCCGTGCGACTTGTCAATCTCGCCCGCCAACTGTTGCCGTGTCTGGTCGAGCGCGCCGGCATCCAACTCGCGAACAACAAAAAAATGTGGGACGGTGGTCCAGCTATGGGTCGTGCGCTCGGCCATCAAGCGCGCGATCGGACTCATGCTTTCGGCATCGACAGCGATACCGGCGCCGTGCCCAGCCCGTTTCGATTCAGCGCCCAGAATATCCGCAGCCAGAATCTCTCCGCCGGGACCCGAGCCATGCACGCGAGTGAGATCAACTCCCTTCTCGGAAGCGAGACGGCGAGCCTTGGGTGAAATCTTTATTTCGTGCTTTGCGGATCCAGGCGACGACTGCGTTGCAGCAACCGCCGATGCAGCAGCAGAAGAAGAAGAAGAAGAAGAAGAAGAAGAGAGGAGGGCGGATACGACGCCCTTTCTTCCGGATTCCAGGTGAACTTCGTCGGTGGGCGCAGTCTCGCCGGGCTTCACGATCCATGCGATCGTGCGCCCAACGGGTATTTCCGTGCCAGCTTGCGCTTTGACGCCAGCAAGGACGCCGTCGGCCGGCGATTCTACCTCCATCACCGCCTTATCCGTTTCAATTTCGAGCAAGGGCTCGCCCTTGGCGACAGGCTCGCCTTCCTTCTTCAGCCAGGAAATCAGCTTGCCAGTTTCCTGAGCCATTTCAAGCGCGGGCATAACAACACTAATCGCCATAATTAATTGGTGGACCGCCGGGCGTACGTCCGGCTACTCTCTACCCCGAAAGCCTGACCATGCAAACCCAATAAACGTTGTCATCCTGAGCGAAGGAGCCGCAAGCGAAGCGCCGCGGCTACAAGTCGAAGGACCCCTACTCCACACAAGAGCTGTCACGCAACCACAGAGTATTCTCACCGGATTTACCTTAGGGAAGCTTTGATCAACTCGCCGGGTTCCTCTGTGTACCTCTGCGACCTCTGTGGTTAAACGCTTTTTGCGGCCAACGGGATCAGAGTTGCCAGTTGAAGCCGCAAACCGCGTTAATTCTCTAATCCCCCACCCCAACGCGCTCCTGGCGCGAGCTGGCCTCGATCATCTCGCGCACCCGCTTGCTGGGCGCCGATTCATTTTCGCGGATTGCGGGCAGTGGACCATCCACGGTGAAGTAGTGCCGGCCCGCAACCAACAGCTCTTCGGCCGGGAAGCGTGTGATCACCTCATGCCCCTTTTCAGTCACCACAATTTCTTCTTCGATGCGTGCGGCGCTCCAGCCATCCGTTGACGGCCAGAAAGTCTCCAGCGCAAACACCATGCCAGGCTTGATCTCAGTCGGGTGCTCAAACGAAACCAGCCGGCTGATCACCGGCTTCTCCCAGATCGCCAGCCCGATCCCGTGCCCATACTGCAAAGCGAAGCATGCTTCCTCGTTAGGGAAACCGAACTCCTGCGCCTTCGGCCACACGGCCGCGATCTCAGCGGTCGTCCGGCCCGGACGCACCAGCTCAATCGCCGCATCGAGGTATTCCCTGCACCGTTTGTAAGCGTCATTCATAGCATGGGACGCGTAGCCAATCGTGAAGCAGCGGTAATAGCAGGTTCGGTATCCCATGTACGAATGGAGAATGTCGTAATACACCGGATCGCCGGGACGCAGCACGCGATCGGAAAACACATGCGGATGCGGGTTGCAGCGCTCCCCGGAAATCGCATTGACCGCTTCCACATATTCCGAGCCAAGATCATAGAGAACTTTGCTGACCAGCCCCACCGCCTGGTTCTCGCTCATGCCCGGCTTCATCGCGCGGTAGAGTTCGTCGTAAGCCGCATCCACCATCATCGCGGACGTATTCAGCAAAGTAATTTCGTCGCGCGTTTTGATCAGCCGCGCTTCCGACATCAGCGCCTGCCCATCCACAACTTTGATTCCTTCTTTCTGCAACGCGAAAAGCACCGGCAGTTCGATGATGTCGATCCCCAGCGGCTCCTTGTGCAGCCCCCGCATTTCAAGCTCGATGCGAATTTTCTTGGCAACATCCTCAGCCCGCCCCATCTCAGGAGTCATCGCGCCCCGCAGCATCGAAATCCCGGCCCGAGACCGTTCCCCCAGCCACGGACAATGCAACTGATGATGCTTGGCAGCCGATCCAAAGTCCCACAGGATGGGCTCGTCATTTTGTGGCAGCAGCGTGAAGCGGTTCGCCTTATCCTGCGCCCAGGTGCCAATGTGCGTTGCAGTCAGGTAGCGCACATTGTTCATGTCGAAGCAAAGCAGCGCCCCCATCTCGGACTTGGCCAGAAGATCCTTCGCCTTCTGCAACCGCTCGCGCCGCAGCCGATCGAAATCGACGCGGTTCTCCCAATCGACCGCCATCGTTCCATAAGTTGGCAAAGCCATAAGTCTCTCCTTCCCAGCTATCAGCGTTCAGCGTTCAGCCGTCAGTTCCAGAAGCCTGTCATCCTGAGCGGAGCACGATGTTCGCAAAGCGAACAACGCGCGGAGTCGAAGGACCCCTACTCCCTAACAAACGCTCTACGCCCGGCACGGTTTTACTGACAGCTGATAGCTACTTTCCGCACATCGCACGAGCCGCCTCAAACACGGTCTGCTCCGTCGGCACCGTCACATCTTCCAGCGGAGGCGAGAACGGAATCGGCACATGCATCGCCCCCATCCGCTTCACCGGCGCGTCCAAATCGTAGAATGCTCCCGTCGCAATCACCGACGCAAGCTCGGCCGTAGCGCCGTATCGCTCATACCCTTCGTCGAGAATAATAGCCCGCGACGTCTTCCTCGCCGATTCAATCAGCGTCTTCTCATCCAGCGGCCACAAAGTCCGCGGATCCACCACCTCAGCGCTCACTCCAATCTCTTCCAGCATCGCCGCCGCGCTCAGCGCCACCTGCACCATGCTGCTGGTCGCGACCAGCGTGATATCTTCCCCCACCCGCTTGATGTCCGCCACCCCCAGCGGAATCGTGTAATCCCCCGCCGGCACGTTGCCCTTGAGCTTGTACATCATCTTGTCTTCGAAGAACACCACCGGATTGTCATCTCGAATCGCCGTCTTCAGCAATCCCTTCGCGTCATACGGAGTCGACGGCATCACCACCTTCAGCCCCGGAGCATGGCAGAACCACGCATGCAGCGATTGCGAGTGCTGCGCGGCCGAGCGCCGCGTCGCTCCCATCGTCGTCCGCATCACCATCGGCACCTTCCACTTCCCACCGGACATGTAGTGCACCTTGGCCGCCTGGTTCACCATCTGGTCCATGGTCAGCGTGATGAAGTCGCCAAACATAATGTCGACAATCGGACGCATTCCCGTCATCGCCGCGCCCACCGCAAGCCCCGTAAAACCAGCTTCCGAGATGGGCGTATCGACCACGCGATCCTTGCCGAATTCTTCCAGCAGCCCAGCCAGAACCTTGAATGGAGTTCCCGCCTCAGCCACGTCCTCGCCCATGATGCAGACCGTCGAGTCCCGCCGCATCTCTTCCGCAAGCGCTTCCCGAATGGCCTGCGCAAAGGTCAATTCGCGTTGCTCCACCTGTTCTTCCTGACGGCTGATGGCTGATGGCTGGCGGCTATTCTCAGGCATACACGTCCTCGGCCACTTCACTCGGAGCCGGATAAGGCGCGGCGATCGCGAACTCCACCGCTTTCTGCATCTCGGCTTCCAGTTCGCTCGCGATCGCGTCCAGCCTGCCCTTGTCCGCCACCTTCTGATCGATCAGCCATCTCCCGAAATTCACAATCGGATCGCGCTCCGTCTTCCAGGTCTGTTCTTCCTGCTTGGAGCGGTAATACTCGCGGTTGATGTCCCCCACGTGATGTCCGTGATAGCGGTAGGTATCGCACAGCAGAAACGCTGGACCCGCTCCGCGCCGCGCGCGCTCGACCAGCATCGTCGCAAACTCGTATACGGCGCGCACGTTTTGTCCGTCGACTGAGACCGCTTCCAACCCAAACGCCGTCGCCCGCGCCAGAATATCGCCCGCAGTCGTTTCCGAATAGTGCGTGTATTCGGTATACAGATTGTTCTCGCAAACGTAGATCACAGGAAGCTTGAAAAGTTCAGCGAGGTTCATCTCTTCATACAGAACGCCCTGCCCGAGCGCGCCTTCCCCGAAGAAACAGACCGACACTTGATTCGTCCCCAACCGCTTTGCCGAAAACGCCGCGCCCGTGGCAATGCCGGCGCTTCCGCAAACAATGGCATTTGCTCCCAGGTTGCCGGTCGCCGGGTCTGCAATATGCATGGAGCCACCCTTGCCCTTGCAGTACCCGGCCTCTTTCCCCAGCAGTTCGGCGAACATGAGGTGGGGGGAGGCACCCTTCGCCAAACAATGTCCGTGACCGCGATGCGTGCTCGTGATGTAGTCCGTACGTTCGAGCGCTTCGCATACTCCGACCGCAACCGCTTCCTCGCCAATATAAAGATGAGCCAGGCCCGGCATCAGAGCGCGGGTGTAGAGTTCGTTGACCTGTCCTTCGAACAATCGGATCGCCAGCATCTGCCGGTACATGCGAATCCACAAATCGGCTTTTTCCCGAATCTCGTCGGATTGTGGAGTCGCCATCATTTCGCTAGTCCCACTCCCAAACAACGCCTTTCACTTTTCGAGTCGTAAAAGAAGAGGCACGCCCGAATCCTCCGGCACAAGCGATAGCGACTCAGGGAACCTTCGATTAAGACCCTGAGACTCCGTGCGCCTCGTGTCCTCTGTGCGCCTCTGTGACCTCTGTGGTTTATGCTTTTCTTGGACACTTAATCAGAGTGCCCTTATCTGTGTCCTCTGCGAATCCTCCGGCACAAGCGATAGCGACTCAGGGAACCTTCGATTAAGACCCTGAGACTCCGTGCGCCTCGTGTCCTCTGTGCGCCTCTGTGACCTCTGTGGTTTATGCTTTTCTTGGACACTTAATCAGAGTGCCCTTATCTGTGACCTCTGTGGTTTACGCTTTTCTTCGACACTTAATCGGAGTGGCCTCAGGAGATAACGTCTCCCTAATTACCCCCGCCGTACCTCTGCAATCTGACCTCTAACCTCTGACCTCAGCAATCGATCCGTACAAAACCGCTGAACTCATTTCTCGACTCCCGACATCCGCGCCAGCACGTCGAACATGACGGCAAAGTCGAGTTTCTCCCAACCCATGCCGCGCGCCGCCGTGAGGAACTCGTTGCTGATAGCAGTAGTCGGGACGGGAACGTTCAACTTGCGGCCCATATCCATCGCCAGCAGCAGATCCTTCTGCATCATGTTGACGTCGAACCACGCCTCTTCCGGTTGCTGCAGAACGAACGGTCCACGGTACTGAATCATCGGCGAAGCAATCGCGCTATGAACCAGCACGTCCACCGCAACCGCGCGCGGAATTCCACTTTTCTCCGCCAGCAGCACGCCTTCCGAAAATGCCAGCATCTGCGAAGCCAGGCTCAGGTTCACCGCGATCTTCATCGCCAATGCCAGGCCATTGCCGCCCACGTGCGTCACCTTCGGTCCAATGTCAAGAAGCAGCGGCTTGAGCCGCTCAAAAGTTTCGTCGCGCCCGCCCACCATCACCGAAAGCTTGCCTTGTTGCAGCGTGATCACGCTTCCCGAAACCGGCGCGTCGATCATGTCCGCACCCTTTTCGCGAACCTTCGCGGCCAGCGCCCGGCTCACCTCCGGGCTGACCGTGCTCATATCGATGTGGAACTTGCCGGACGAAATCCCGGCCAGCAACCCGTCCGCTCCATCAGTAACAGCGGAGAGCGCTGCGGCGTTCGTGACCATCGTAAAAGTTATGTCCGAAGCCAATGCCACGGCCTTCGGGGAATCCGCGAACTTCATCCCGCGATCGATCAACCACTGCGCTTTGGAGCGCGTCCGGTTGTAGCCGGTCACGGTGTGCCCTTTTTCCAGCAGACGGCCCACCATGTTGCCGCCCATCACCCCCAGACCGACAAATCCAAGCTTCGCCATCGAAAATTTCCCTTCCCTTTATGCAACTATGCCACCGCAATGACACCGCCTCAGAGTTCCGATTAAGCTTGGCCCCGTTCAAGAGCGTAGCGCCGGCACCTTGCCGGCAGTTACGAGGGCGCCCCGCCCTCGTCCCCCGCTAGCGACAGCCGCCCTCGGCTGTCCAAGAACGCTGACTTAGTAAACATCATGCGGCCACGACACCAGTCAGAGTTCCCTTGGCAAGCTCCCATCAAGCCGGGTTCCTCCGTGACCTCCGTGTCCTCTGTGGTGAAACGCTCTTCGCCGCCACCGCATCGGAGTTCCCGTGGCACGCTCCCATCAAGCCGCCGGGTTCCTCCGTGACCTCCGTGTCCTCGGTGGTGAAACGCTCTTCGCCGCCACCGCATCGGAGTTCCCGTGGCACGCTCCCATCAAGCCGCCGGGTTCCTCCGTGACCTCCGTGCACTCTGTGGTGAAACGCTCTTCGCCGCCACTGAACGAGACCTAAACGTCCGAGTGCGCCCGCGCCGGACCCTTTTTCGTCCCTGACGAATCCGCGAGCACCTGCTTCAAATGAGCGCGCATCGCTTCCCGCGCCCTATCCGGATCCCGCTTTTCGATCGCCGCCAGAATGCGTTTGTGATGGAACTGGCCCCGCTCGGGCCCGCCCTCAACATTGAAAATGCGGCTGCGCTGCTCCCGCAACACGGCCACGATCGAGTCCAGAAGCGAAAGAATCATGGGATTGCCCATCGCTTCCGCCAGCGCCAGGTGAAAGTCGAGATCGGCCTCGACGTACGCCTCCGGATCCTCCAGACTCCGATCCATGATCGCCACCGCTTCCCGCATCGTGGCCAGCAATGGCTCGTCGATCCGTGTCGCGGCCCGCGCCGCGATCTCCGGCTCCAGCACCTGCCGCAATTCCGCCAGATGCAGCGACCCCTCTTGCTGGTTGATCCGGACCATCCAATCCAGCGACTGCCGCATGCCTTGCCCGGTTCCGCTCGTGACGAACGTCCCACGCCCGGAATACGCCTCAACCAAACCCTTCTCGCGCAGCGTCTTCACGGCCTCGCGCACCGCCGTTCGGCTCACCCCAAAGCGCTGCGCCAGATCCCGTTCGGCCGGCAGTTGGTCCCCGGGCTGGAGCTGGCCTTTCACAATCGACTCCTCCACCTGCTTCACAATCTGTTCGAACAGTCGTGAAGTTCGCACCGTGCGGTAGATGGGCTTCGGATTTATGGGGTCGGAGTCCGGATTTGCCATATATCACACCTTGTCAATACTTTGGCCAAGCGGTCATACCAGCATACCAGTTGGTCATGCCGCTAGACCTTACACTCATTCACGCCCGTCCCCCCCCTGCTGGTGTCGCGTCGTGTCCCCAAATTCGTCACATAACTTTGTCATCCCGACCGGAGCGAAGCGGAGTGGAGGGACCTTGTGTTTCATTGCCTTCGACTTCTTCCTCGTTCTTCCAATACGTTGCTTATTTCCGCCCCATGGTACCTACAAGTTCCAGCTTTTCTCTGTGCCTCTGTGACTCTGTGGTGAACGACGTAAGGGGTCTCTGTGCACCTCTGTGAACTCTGTGGTTTATGCCTTTGACTGTCGCCTTTGCCACACTCCGCTCACTGAATCCAAACCGTCTTGATATTCACAAACTCCCGAATCCCCTGCACCGAGAGTTCGCGCCCGTGCCCCGAACTCTTCACACCCCCAAAGGGCACCCGGGGGTCCGACGCCACCATTTTGTTCAGGAAAACCATCCCCGCCTCCAGTTCATTGATGAACCGCTCAGTCTCTCCGGGATCGTTCGTCCACGCGCTCGCCCCCAGCCCAAACCGGCTGTCATTGGCAACCCGAATCGCTTCATCGATATCCTTGACGCGAAAAATCGAGGCGACCGGCCCAAAGAATTCTTCCTTGTAGGCGGGCGAGTCCTTCGGTATGTCCGTCAGCACAGTCGGGGCGTAGAAGTTGCCGGGCCGGTCCAGCGGTTTTCCGCCGGTAAGTACGCGAGCGCCCGCCGAGACGGTTTTTTTCACGTCCGCATCCAGAGACGTAACCGCATCCGCGTTGGCAAGCGGCCCCAGTTGTGTGCTCTCGTCAAACGGATCGCCAATACGCAGCGCCTCCATCCGGCGCACAAACTTCTTTTCGAACTCGTCGGCAATTTTTTCGGAGACGATAAACCGCTTGGCGGCAATGCACGACTGGCCGTTGTTCTGAACCCGCGCTTCCACCGCCGTGGCCACAGCCGCCTCTAGGTCGGCACTCGGCATCACGACGAACGGATCGCTCCCACCCAGCTCCAGCACGACTTTCTTGATGCGCTTGGCGGCGGAAACTCCCACCTGAATGCCCGCCTGCTCGCTCCCCGTAAGCGTCGCGGCAACGACGCGAGGATCGTTCAGGATGCCATCAACCGGCCCGGAACCGATCAGCAGCGTCTGGAAAACGCCTTCCGCAAAACCGGCGCGGTGCAGAATATCTTCAATCTTCAGCGCGCACTGTGGCACATTCGACGCATGTTTCAGCAAGCCGACATTGCCCGCCATGAGCGCAGGCGCAGCGAAACGCATGACCTGCCAGAACGGAAAATTCCACGGCATAATAGCGAGGATCGGCCCGATCGGCAGGTAGCGGATGAAGCTGCGGCGCGCGCCCGTTTCGATGACTTCGTCGGCCAGGAATTTCTCGGCATTCTCCGCGTAAAAGCGGCATCCGGTCGCACACTTGAGAGCTTCCGCAACCGCCGCCTTGATCGGCTTACCCATCTCGAGCGTCATCAGGTGAGCGCACTCGTCTTTTTCCTTCTCCAGAATTTCTGCGGCTCGCATCATCTTGGCTTTTCGGTCCGCAAACGAAGTCCGCCGATGTGTCCGGAATGCCGAAGCGGCCCGCTGCAATTTGCCCTCAATCTGCGCAGCCGTGAGCGGGTCGAAAGTTTTCACCACTTCGCCCGTCGCCGGATTAATGGTCGCAATCGCCATATTGAAAATACTTCCCTTCGCCCTCACTGGAGACAGTGAAACTGAAGTTGTACCCCGCACCCTGGCCGGCCCCCGCATGGCGGCAGCCCGGAACATGACGGCACCTTGGACCATGGAGGCAGACCGCACCTGGGTGGCAGACTGGATACTACCCTGTCTTGCGGTCGGACCACAATACTACTTGACGGGTAGCCCACGTCAAGGCTATATCTTCCTTCGCCCATTTTTGCCACCAAATGGGGGGTTTCAAACAAGCGACGTTGCATCCTCTTTTGGAGGTCGTCATGCACTTTCGAGTAAAAGGCGCTCGGGCGCTCGCCTTGGCGTGCCTGGTGTTCGCCATCTCGGTTCCCTTGAGTTCCCAGACCACCACCGGCCGCATCATCGGCAATGTCCATGATCAGACCGGCGCGGCCATAGCTGGAGCCAATTTGACCGTCACCGATGTCCAGCGCGGCACGGTGCGCAAAGCCACCACTGACGACTCCGGAGGTTATGTGGTCTCCAACCTCATCCCCGGAATCTACACTGTGCGCGCCGAGGCCAAGGGCTTCAGAACGGTGGAGCGTGACGACATCCAAATCGAGGTTGCAACCGACGTAGCGGTGGATCTCGGCCTTTCCCCGGGCAATGTCAAAGAAATCGTGGTCGTCACCAGCGAGGTTCCGCTCGTCAATACCGTCTCTTCGACTCTAGGCGGAACGCTCAGCAATAAGGAGATCAACGATCTCCCCCTCAACGGCCGGAATTACGAAAACCTTCTGCAGTTGCGCCCCGGCGTCACGCGTTATCCCGGCGGCGGATTTTCCACCACCAGCGCCAACGGACTGCGCGCCGAAGATAATGCTTATTTTGTCGAAGGATTGTTCAACAGCGAACCCTATTCCGGCCAGGCGATCATCAACGGCGCGGGCATCGCGGGCGATTCAGCGACTATCCTGCCGATTGATGCCATTCAGGAGTTCAACGTACAGCAGAATCCTCCCGCTGAATATGGATGGAAACCGGGAGCCGTGGTGAACGTCGGGCTCAAATCGGGCACCAATGGCATCCACGGGACAGCCTTTGCATTTGGCCGCGACGGCGTGATGGATGCCCGGAACTTTTTCAACGCAGCCCCCAATCCCAAGCTCGGCCGCACCCTGGAACAATACGGCGGCAGCGTTGGTGGCCCGATTGTTAAAGACAGAGTTTTCTTCTTTGGCGCATATGAGGGACAGATGTATGACGTAGGAAACTCCTACGGGGGCGTCACCAGCCCCTTTATGGTTCCGTCCCTGACCAACGCCAACAACTGCCTCTTCCTCGCCACCGGCGATTGCGGCAGCAGCATCCCGGACGCAATCGCGGATTTAACATCGCCGGGCGCGATTGCCCAGGGCATCACGATCAGCAATGCCAGCCAGCTAATGTCGGGCTGCACCGTTTCGGGCTCCGCGGTTACCTGCAACGGAACCGGCTTCCCTACAAACAACACTCAAAGCACCACTATTCCGAATGGCTTCCCCAACAACGTTACCGTTCGCAACGCCCTCGGCAAGGTCGATTTCAATCTGAACCAGAATCACCACTTCAACGGAATGTACTTCTTCGGGAACAACACGGGGACAGTCGAAGACTTTCCCGAGTTGCAGTCGAAATGGCGGTCGGATATTCATACCCGCGCCCAGGTAGTCGGCGGAAGCTGGGTCTGGACTCCCAATGCGCGGTGGGTGAACGAAGCGCGCTTCGGATACAACCGGCTTTACCAGCCGACATTGCCGGGCGATCTCAGTACGCCCGCGTCCGCCTATGGATTGGACACCGGCGTCTCCGGCCCGGAAACCGGTGGTCTGCCCCGCATCAGTTTTGGACCGACCTTTACCGGACTGGGAGGATTCAAATGGCCTAAGTTCCAGGGCCCCGACTCGATCACCCAGTTCGTGGATCACATTTCTTACGTCACTGGCAAGCACGCGCTGAAATTCGGCGTGGAAGTGCATCATGATCTCGTGACCAACGCCGCCTTTGGCAATTCGAGGGGCACCATCAAGTTCCTCGGTGGCACCTACACCAACCCCGCGATTCTAGGTTCGGCGTCGACTACGCTGGAGGACTTCTTCGCCGGCGCGCCCACGGTTGCATCCGTGGAAGTTGGCAATCCGACTCTTCACCTCCACAACTGGGCCTATTCGTTCTTCGCGCAAGACGACTGGCGCATCGCCCGCAACCTGACTCTGAACCTTGGTTTGCGCTACGAGTACAGCACGGTTCTGCAGGAGGATCACAATCTCCTCGGCAACTTTGACCCGAACGTGGGCTTGGTGCAAGTGAATGTCGGCCCGAATCGGATCAGCAACGCCTACAATCCCGATCACTCCAACTTCGGTCCGCGCATGGGATTTGCCTGGGACCTGTCTGGTAGGGGCCAAACCGTGCTCCGCGGTGGCGGTGGGCTTACCTACGAAACCGTGAACTGGCAGTCGTTCATCGCCTTCAACAATGCCTTCGGCCTGGGCAGCGTCCCCACGGGCGCCATCATTGATGGCAGCGGAGATACGTCTGGCGGAACGATCACGACCGCAAACATCACCGTCGGTCCGAGTGTTCCCTGGGACAACGGCCCGGTCTACGGCAACCTGAGCACAGTGAACTGCTTCGCGAGTCCCTGCCCGATCATGACGGTCGACCGTAATCTGACCACGCCCTATGTCTGGAACTGGACCCTCAGTCTGCAGCATTCGTTTACTCCAAACCTCACGATGGAGATTGCCTATGTCGGCAATCACGGCCAGAATTTAACCGGCATTCGCGACATTAACCAGCCGCCGGTGGGCTCAGGATGGTCGGCGCCGCAAATCGCCGCCTGCGTTGCCTCCGGGTATACCGATCCAAACAACTGCGCTGCGAACGGCGGAGCCGAGGCAGCAGCTCAGCCTTTCGCTACCAAATTCCCCTACCTCGGCAACATCTTTCAGATGGGGAACGTCTATCGATCAAATTACAACGGGTTGCAAGCAACTCTGAACTCCAGGAATTTCCACGGCCTGAACCTGGTAGCTGGCTACACCTGGTCCCATGCTCTTGATGACGTCGGCGCCAACTGGGATTTCGGTTACGGATCGGGACTGCCCCAGAACGCTCACAATCCGGGTGCCGAATACGGTAACAGCGATTTCGATGTTCGCAACCGCTTCACCCTTTCGGCCACCTATGCTATCCCCGGCAAGAAAGGTTACGCGCAGACGCTGGAAGGTTGGGAAGTCAACACCATTATCACGCTGCAGAGTCCGCAGCCCTGGGGACCGATGGATGAGGGAACGGATGCTGCCGGCATCGGTCCGCTCCCCGTCAGCCCTCCAGCCAGCAGTCCGATCCGGTGGAACTTCTTTGGGAACCCAAGCGATTTCAAGCCGTCCGCTGCTGGGATTCCTCACATACCTGGCAATAAGGTTCAGGGCGATCCGACCAACAATGCAGAATGCAATGCCCAGGCGCTGGCTCTTGACGCGGGTAACACGGCGGGACCTGCGAGTACCGCTCTCAACCTGTTCGGTTGCTATGCCGAAGGCAATTCCGTCATGATTCCCCCGGCATTGGGGAGCTTCGGCAACATGACTCGCAATACCTTCCCCGACCTCGGTTTCCGCAATGTCGATTTTTCTGTCGCGAAGAACTGGCATTTCACCGAGCGTATGCATGCCCAGTTCCGGGCTGAATTCTTCAACATTTTCAATCACCCCAACCTTGCCAACCCGTACGGCGGGCAGAACGGCTTCGGATTTAACGATCCCTCCGTTCAGCCGTTCGGTTGCGCCTGCGCCACCCCCGATGTTGCTGCCGCCAATCCGGCTGTGGGTTCGGGAGGCCCGCGCTCGGTTCAACTGGGACTGAAACTAACTTTTTGAGTGCGCCGCCCTCCCCACGGCGGGGCCGGGGTTTCATCCGGCCCCACATTTTTCTTGAAAGGAAATCACCCCTGTGACAACGCTTACAACTCATCGCTCTCAATTCATCAAGCTGGCTTTGACCTTGTTTCTGCTCGGAATGCTCGGTAGCCTGTTTCTCGTGCAAGAAACGTTCGCGCAAAACGACAAGAACGAGAAGGAAATCGAGAAGCGAGAGCGCACCATCGACGAAATTAGAACCGAAGCCATCCATCGCGCCGAGGTAGGCCAATATCCGCTAATCGGGCTCGATCCGGGCGACATTAGAGAAGCCTTCGCATCGATCCATACGAAGGATAAAGACGAGTGGGCCGCCGCGTTTATGGGAGTTGCCGACCGCTACATGAACGAAGCGAAATCGCTGGAGAAGACCGATCCCACGAAAGCGAATGCCGACTACATCCGCGCCTGGCGGCTCTATTCGTTCGGACGCTGGCCGATTCCCGCTTCTCCCGGAAAGCAGCGCTCCTATGAAAAAGCGATTGAGGCCTTCCGGGCGCATGCAAAGTTCTGGGATCCCCCAATGGAAATCGTAAGGATTCCCTTCGAAGGAAAAGAGATCATCGGCTATCTCCGCCTCCCAAAAAATGCGAGCGGCCCGGTTCCACTGGTGCTCGCAGTGAATGGACTCGACAGCCGCAAAGAAGATCTCGCCGAAAGCTTCGGCGCGATTCTCCCCTTTGGCGTCGGCTATCTTGCTGTAGACGGCCCGGGGACGGGCCAGAATCCCATCAAGGTCAGTGAGAATGCGGAGCGCGTGCTCTCCCGCGTCCTCGATTACATTGCAACCCGGCCCGAGATCGACAAGAACAGAGTTGCCATGCACGGTGTAAGTTGGGGAGCGTATTGGGCAACGAAGATGGCGATCGTGGAGCGCGCGCGCCTGAAAGGAACCAGCGCGCAGTCGCCGCCCATCGACAAATTCTTCCAAAAAGATTTTCTGACGAATTCCCTGGTCGGCAATCGCGAATATCTCTTCGATCAGATACCAGCCCTGATGGCGATCTTCGACAACGTGAAAACCTTTAATGAATTGCAGGAGAGCCTGCCGAAAATGTCGCTCGTGAAGCAGGGTCTACTCGGCAAGCCCATGGCCCCCATGCTCATTCTTGCCGGAGTGCGCGACACTCAGGTTCCCCTCTCCGACATTTACCTGCTCCTCGACAACGGCGACGTGCCCAAGACAGCATGGATCAACCCCGAGGGCGGTCACCTCGGGCGGCAAGTTGGCGTCTGGCCTGATCCCCGCATTTTCAAACAAGTCATCATCCCCTGGCTGGTGCGGACACTCGAACCGGAAACCGCGTCCATGCCTGCCAGGCAAACTCATTAACAGCTGTCGCCTCGTCACACTTCGGTAACTAGCATTGCTCATTTGGACGTGCCACGCTTACTCAACGGCAGTAATACGTGGGTGAGGCATGTTGTATCAGTCCAGTCAGTCCATCACCGGCACCATTTTGGTCGCCGATGACCAACCCGCAAATCGCGAGCTGCTAGAGGAACTCCTCACAACACAGGGCTTCAAAGTAATTACCGTAGCGGACGGGGCCGCTGCTCTTGAACAAGTAAACAAACTCCAGCCAGAGCTGGTGCTTCTCGACGTAATGATGCCGCACATGGATGGCTTTGCAGTGTGTGCGCACATTAAAACCAATCCTGAGACTTACCTGACCCCCGTAATTCTGATTACTGCCCTATCCGACAAGCAAGACCGGATAGAAGGTATCAAAGCCGGCGCGGATGATTTCCTGAGCCGCCCTGTTGATCGAACTGAGTTGCTCGCTCGCGTGCGTTCACTCCTGAAGCTTAAGCAGCGTACAGACGAACTGGAACGGGCCGAGTCTGTACTGTTTTCTCTCGCGCGGAGCATCGAGGGCAAGGATCCTTACACCCATGGGCACTGTGAGCGCCTGTCCGAATACTCCATTCGATTAGGCGACCAGCTCGGGCTGCCGGAGGATCAAATTATTGCCCTCCGCCGCGCCGGGGTCGTGCATGACATCGGAAAGATCGCCGTGCCCGACGCTATTCTGCTCAAACCCGGCAAGCTTTCCGCGGAAGAATGGACACTCATCCGTGAACACCCCGTGGTTGGAGAGCGTATCTGCGCGCCTTTGAAGTCGTTTCGCCTGGTGCTCCCGATCATTCGTCACCATCATGAAAAGTTCGACGGCTCCGGTTATCCCGACGGATTGCGGAAGCATGACATCCCTGTTACTGCGCGGGCGCTGCAGATCGTCGACATTTACGACGCGCTGACCACAGAAAGACCCTACAAGCCCGCTTTCTCTATCACCGACGCGCTTCAAACCATGAAAAACGAAGTGGCCCAGGGCTGGTGGGATCCGGACATCTTTGATCAGTTCGAGCAACTGGTCAGGAGCGGGACCGCGGATTTTTTGTTTCGAGGAGCAGCCGCGGGTCATTAAACGCAGTCGACGACGATGGCAGTAATAAAGATGGCAGTAAGCAGATTGTGACCTTGCGAACGTAAGCTCGCCACCGGGAGCGGCCGAGCCGAATTACCGTGACGAACGCTATCGAGGAGCGCGGGATGATGGCAGGCAAACTCGGGCAATGGGTATCCAGAGGCCGGTGGCGCTTGTATTTGTTGTTTCCTCTGCTGACGGTCTTGCCGCTCGCCTTCTTCGCCTACTCCGCGGGCCAGTTGCTCAGACATAGCATAGAACGGCAGGCAGTCACCGAAAGCACGCAGATCGCGCGCCTGTCAGCCACTCTTGTCGAGGAGCATTTTCGTCAGAGCACGGCATTTCTGGAATCTATTGCAGAACGGCCTTCGCTGCTTCAGGCGTGGCGGCAAAGAAATCTGGCTCTGGTCGAGACCCGGCTCGGGCAAGCGAGCGCTTTGCGTCGCGACTTTTCCTTCGTGAGTGTGTACGATCCCGATGGCACAATGCGTGCCATCTATCCTTCCCAACCAGCTTTGCTGGGCCAGAATTTCGCATTTCGCGACTGGTACAAGGGAGTGACGCGTCAGTGGCGTCCTTACGTTTCCGAGGTCTACCAAAGCGCCGTCCCGCCACATCAGACCGTGGTGGCGATCGCGGTTCCCATCACAGACGAAGCCGGCAACCCTGTCGGAATCATCATGGCGCCCTATGCGCTCGACTCAATCAGTCAATGGCTGGTCGGAACCAACCTCGATGGGGCGTGGACGATCTCTGTAGTGGATCGCAACGGGCACCTCTCTGCCCGCCCAAATATCGATCCTCTTGCTCAACCGATCGCGCTCGGAGACTACGAACCCGTGAAGCGATTGCAAGCCGGCAGCGCCGGCAACGGAACGTTTGCGCGTTCCGGCAAGACTTTCTTTACTCGCTACGAACCCGTGCCTAAATATGGATGGGGGATCCTGGTGGAACGGCCCGCCTCCGCCCTGCGGCAAGGAATCTGGGCTATAGAAAGGCGTGTCTGGTTTCTTGGCTTGATATTTTTGTGTGTCGGTCTGGGATTAAGCATTTTCATGGTATCTCTGTATTCCCGGCTGGAAACCGGCAATCGATTCCTCGATCTCTCGATCGACATGTTTTGCATCGCGGGTTTTGACGGATTCTTCAAAAGCCTGAATCCTTCCTTCGAAAAGACCCTGGGCTTTACAACCGAAGCGCTCATGGCAAAGCCCTATCTGGAGTTCATTCATCCGGACGATCGTCAGAAGACCCTTTCCGAGGCTGCGCGGCTTGAGAATCGCGAAGTGACGTTCGCTTTCGAAAACCGCTATTTGTGCAAAGACGACGGCTATAAATGGCTGTTGTGGAATGCCATTGCCGTGCCGGAGCAGGGTCTTATCTATGCGGTCGCGCGCGATATCACCGAGCGGAAGCGCGCCGAAGACGAGTTGCGTGCCAGCGAGGACCGCTATCGGATGTTGTTCGAACTCAATCCTCAGCCAGCCTGGATCTACGACCGTGACACCCTGGGCTTTCTTGCTGTGAACCAGGCAGCGGTTCAGAAGTATGGATATTCCCGGGACGAGTTCCTGGCCATGACCATCCGCGACATTCGGCCAACCGAAGACATTCCAGCGCTGCTCCAGAATATCTCCGGTCTCCGCGACGGAACCCAGAAATTTGGAGTTTGGCGGCACCGCAAAAAAGATGGCAGCGTCCTTTACGTTGAAATCACCTCTTATTCGCTCACGTTCGCCGGCCGGCCCGCCGACTTTGTTATCGCGTCCGACATCACAGAGCGGAAGCGAGCCGAAGAGGAACGCCAGCGATTTACAGCGAGTCTGGAAACGGCAAATCGCGAACTGGAACTCAGAAATCGCGAAGTCGAACGCGCGACCCAACTAAAGAGCCGTTTTCTAGCCAGCATGAGCCACGAGTTGCGAACGCCATTGAATGCGATTGTGGGCTTTTCCGATCTGCTGGCCGAGGAGACTGCAGGCCAGCTCAACGAGAAGCAGAAGCGCTTCGTCCACCACATCAAGAAAGGGTCCGGGCATCTACTGCAGCTCATCAACGACATCCTGGATCTTTCAAAAATCGAAGCGGGCCAACTCGAGATCCGATGCGAAGATTTCCAGGTCGAGGATGCTCTGCCTGAGGTCCTCTCCATCATCCGTCCGCTGGCGATGGCCAAGAACATTCAGATCGAACGTACGGCCGATGCACATCGTCCAATCTATGCTGACCGCGTTCGCTTTAAGCAGATCCTCTACAACCTTCTGAGTAATGCCGTCAAATTCACCCCGAAGGAAGGCCGCATCGCCATCGATTGTGCCGAGCAAGGTAACTTCATCGCGATCTCCGTGACCGATACCGGTATCGGCATCCGGCCTGAGGAGCAAACGATCATCTTCGAGGAGTTCCGGCAAGCCGGCGGCAGCGACAATACCGTCAGCGAAGGCACGGGACTGGGTCTGGCGATCACGAAACGCCTCGTCGAACAACAAGGCGGAAAGATTTCTCTGGAGAGCACGCTCGGCAAAGGTAGCCGATTCACCTTCACCCTTCCCGCGGCATCTGGAGCCACTGCCGTTCACTCCGCACAGCAGCCGTCGATTGGCGTGGGCGCGGTCGCCGCTCGGGCCAAGCCGCTCGTGCTGCTGGTGGACGACGAGGTTCCCGCTCGCGAGCTTCTGGCCAGTTATCTGGAATCGGACTATCAGATTGCCATGGCTGGCTCAGGACCTGAGGCTCTCACCAAAGCCCAACAACTGCGGCCTGACGCGATCACCCTGGATGTGTTGATGCCGGGCGGCAGCGGCTTCGAAACCCTGATCGCGCTGAGAAAAACACCCGAGACGGCGAACATCCCGATCATTATCGTCTCCATTGTTGACCAGAAACGAGTGGGCTTTGCCTTGGGCGCTGCCGACTATCTCATCAAACCAATTCGCAAGCCCGCGCTTTTGGAAGCGATTCGCAAACATGTTTCGCCCCATGGCGATGAGGATGCCGCCATCCTGCTCGTCGACGACGACCCCGGAGCACTCGAATTGCTGGAGGAGAGCCTGCGTTCATCCGGATATGAGACGCAAAGCGTAAGATCCGGCGTCCGGGCTCTCGAAGTGCTCTCCTCGAAGCTTGTGGGCGCGGTCGTGCTCGATCTGCTCATGCCCGGCATGGATGGTTTTCAAGTCATCCAGCATCTTCGACAGCAGCCCACTTTGAAGGAATTGCCGATCCTCGTCATGACTGCCAAAACGTTAACCGCCGAAGAGATTGCTGTTCTCAGCCAGCAGACTCAAGCTCTTTTTCGAAAAGATGGATCCTGGCAGCAACAGCTCACGGTCGAGGTCGCAAAAGTGCTCGAAAGCCGCAAGCTGGCAAAGTCAGCCGGACAATCATGATCAAAGCTCTCATCGCCGAGGACAATGCCGTCAACCGCGAATTGCTCCGGGAGTTGCTCGAGGCACACGGTTATGAAGTCGTCGAAGCGTGCGATGGAGAGGAAGCGCTCCAACTGACCGAGCAGACGCAGCCTGACATACTTCTGCTCGACATCGGCATGCCCAGGCTTGATGGTTTTGGTGTCCTGCGCGGAATCCGGGAGAATTCTCAACTCGCGGCCTTACCCGCGCTGGCTGTTACCGCCTACGCAATGCCCGAAGATCGGAAGCAAATCCACGATGCAGGCTTCGACGGCTACCTGTCGAAGCCCATCGATTCGCGTCTGCTATTCAAGGAACTCGATCGTCTTTTAAGCAAACGTGCAATTACCGTTCAAGGGCACTGCGATCCCAATGGCCGAGGTTAGCCCCGGCATCAAAGGTAGTCTTGCAAAAATCAAGTAATGTCGCGCTCGGCGATTCGGCCTTCCTCACATCCTCATACATCAGCAGAAATTCCCCGATCTGCCTGTCGTAATATGCGCCCCCTGGCCGCACACGGGCCTCTTTGAATCCTTCCGGCTCGGGAGCCATGTAGGAATAGAAGGCCGCGTCTTTCACATCGCCACCGCCCGGCCAGAATCCAACACTGCTGACTTCGTGGGAATACGCTTCTCTCGTGATCGCGTCCGCCCCCGGTCGCTCCGGAGCTCGGCGGCCTGAAAACCGGGAGACAGCAAGGTCGAAGCTTCCCCAGAAAAAATGTACCGGGCTGCATTTGCCAATGAATCCCGACCTGAATTGGCCGAAGACAGCGTCGACCGACAACAGAATCCGCCAGAATCTCCCCCCCATCACGGGATCGTACGAACGCTGCACGCGATCCTGGTCGAAGGGTACCGGATTCGGCACTTCAACCGGCATTGGCCAGATTTTCACGTCGATTCCCGCGGATCGAAGCATCCCGTTGAATTCCTCGTAGAACTCGGCCACCGAGCAAGGCACCAGCGGAATTGTCTTCAGTAGTCCATCATTAGTTTCGAGGACAAGCTGGTGCCGTATGAAGTCAAACGAGAGTTCGAATGCTCTTTCTCCATAGGGGATTCTAGATGTAGTCAGACCCCGCGCAGTTACGTACAACGTGACATTCCACCAGTGGTTCACCAGCGGCGTCAGGCGCAACCGGACCTTGCCCACCATCTGCGTCCACATATGGAGCGTGGCATATGTGTCCTTCCACGAATCCAACGGCAGCGAGGGCCAGCATTCCGGTCGATCCGCAAAAGCGTGCGGCATAGTCGGGCTCCAATGTGTTCCGTGTTCGGAGAGCAACGACGTTTTGGATTTTAGCGCACTGCGCAGCTCATCCGCGCAGTGGCTTTCGTCGTTGGATCGCACAGCCGGCATCGCTCAGCGATGTTTGATGAAAGCGCCCGTTTGCAGCTCGGCCATCGCCTCCCGCAGCTCTTCTTGCGTGTTCATCACGATCGGGCCGTACCATGCCACCGGCTCCTCAATCGGCTTACCCGACACCAGCAGGAAACGAATACCTTCGTCGCCCGCCTGCACGACGATCTCGTCTCCACGGTCAAACAGTACCAGGGAATGATTCCCGGCGTCGTACACAGGAGGCGCGTCGGGCTTTGCGACCTGCTCCGTCAAAACCGCGCGCGGATTCGACGAATCACGAAACGTGCCCGAGCCAGCGAACACGTAAGCAAAGGCGTTGCGCGTGGTTTCAATTTTGAGCCGCTTCCGCTGCCCCGGCGCAACCGAAACATCGAGATAATTCGGATCGGCCGCCACACCCTCCACCGGTCCCCTCTTCCCCCAGAACTCCCCGCAGATGACGCGCACGCGAGTTCCGTCATCGTCAGTCACCTCCGGAATCGCGCTCGCCGGAATGTCCTGATAACGCGGATCGGTCATCTTCAGCGACGCAGGCAGGTTCGCCCACAACTGAAAGCCGTGCATACGCCCGTGGGTATCGCCTTTCGGCATCTCCTGGTGGAGAATTCCGCTGCCCGCCGTCATCCATTGCACGTCTCCGGCAGTCATCTCCCCTTTGTTGCCCAGGCTGTCTCCGTGCTCGACCGAGCCGGCAAGCACGTAGGTGATCGTCTCAATCCCACGGTGCGGATGCCATGGAAATCCCGCCACGTAATCTTGAGGATTATCGTTGCGAAAATCATCCAGCAAAAGAAACGGGTCAAACTCCTTTGTCTTGCCAAACCCGAAGGCGCGTTGCAGTTTCACGCCCGCGCCTTCGATCGTCGGCTTCGGTTGAATAATCTGTCGAACTGGTCGTAGTGACATAATCTCTTCCTTCCCTGTCGCGCAGTACACTTCAATCTGCGTCGCTGATATTCAGGCCTTCACGAACTGGATATCCAGTGTGATGGTGACCTCGTCGCCGATCAGGATGCCACCGGTCTCGAGCGCGGTGTTCCACGTAAGGCCGAAATCCTTGCGGTTGATCTTTGTGGTTGCCGACAGTCCCCTGCGGGTATTTCCCCAAGGGTCCTTCGCCGGTGCCGTTGGTCCCTCCACCGTGAACACTACCTTGCGGGTGACTCCGTGAATCGTCAAGTCTCCGGCGACCGCCAGCTCTCCGGCCCCAGCCCGGCTTATGTGCGTTGACTTGAAAAACAGCTTTGGAAACTTCGCTACGTCGAGAAAGTCAGCGCTTTTCAAGTGTTCATCGCGTTGCGCGTCTCGAGTGTTGATAGAAGTCGCGTCGATCGACGCCTCGACATGGGAACTTGCGAGATCGGTTTCGTCCAGTGCCAGCACGCCTTCCAATGCGGCGAACTGACCTTTTACGTTTGAAATCATCATGTGTTTGACCTTGAACTCGGCGACCGAGTGAACGGGGTCGATGTTCCAGGTGGTAGTTGCGGTTTGCGGGATAGCGGATGTGCTCATGGCAAATGTCCTTTCTAACGATTGGATGCGTTACAACACTATTCGTTGCAACAACTATTAAACCCAATAAATCAGCCCACTTGGCGGCGCGCGATGCTCAATAGCTCAGCCAGGGCTCGCAGCCGCTCTCGTCCCAGGTGGCCTAATTGTTTGCGATGAGCGCTCTGCACCGGTTCATCCAGCCGGGCCAGGACCCCTAGACCCTCCTTGGTGATGCGGCTCATGACCGTTCGTCGATCCCTGGTTTCGCGGCACCGCGCAATCAGTCCGCGCTTTTCCAGTCGGTCGAGCAGTCGAGTCACATCCGGGTCCCGGGTAATCATTCGGCTGGCAATTTCCCCACACGGTAGGCCGTCCGGCGTGCCCCGCAGGATCCGGAGCACGTTGTACTGTGTCGGCGAGACATCTTCAGTCTTCAGAACCCCGACTAGCCCGCGGGACAGCATGTCGGTGGTGCGCAGCAGCTCCAAAAATGCCGCCTCCTCCGGACTGCCGATGCGTCGACCGCTTTTCCCCGATTCCAACGTTTTCTTCATGTCCAAACACAATATTATCCGTTGTAACGACTGTTGTCAAGACGGACACTCTTCCCTGCCCTCCGTGCCGTGTCAGCAAATCCCGGTAAGCTATGTACAGAGCGCAGCACCGTTATTTAAACTCCAGGCAGAGATCATTCATGACTGCATCTTCATCATCCATCGGAAAACATGCGGGCTCCGGGCCAGCGACCGGCCAGCCTGCTCCTCCCGAGCCTTCCTTCGCGGAGCGGGCGCGAACCCTCATGCACTTGGGCCGTATCGGTAGCCTTTCGACTCTCTCCCGAAAACAGCCCGGGTTTCCATTCGGATCGGTAATGCCCTACGGTTTGGACGATCGCGGCCGTCCCATCTTCCTGATCAGCACCATGGCCATGCACACCCAGAACCTGCGGGCCGATCCGCGCGCCAGCTTGCTCGTAACTCGCGATGACGCCAGCGCCGATCCGCTCGGAGCAGCCCGAGTCACGCTGATAGGCAACGTTCTGCCTATACCCGAGGCGGACATTGCCGCGGCTCGCACGCTCTACCTGGCACACTATCCCAATAGCAAATACTGGGTAGACTACGAAGACTTTTCGTTCTACCGCATGGATGTCGAGGACGTGTATTACGTCGGCGGGTTCGGAGTAATGGGCTGGGTCTCAGCCCCGGAATATGATCGCAGCCAACCCGATCCGCTCGCTGACTCAACGGCCGAAATCATTCAGCACATGAACACCGATCACAAGGATGCCCTCGTCCTGCTAACCCGAAAATTTGCGGGTCTTGAATCGCAGGAAGCAACCATGACGGCCGTCGACCGCCTCGGCTTTCAAGTGCGCGTAAAAACGCAAGATGGTATGCGGGGCGCTCGCATCGCATTCTTGCGAGAAGTAACCAACCCGGCAGACACTCGCAAGGTCCTGGTCGAGATGGTGCAACAGGCCCGCTCTCGGGCCGAATGAATCCGGTTCACTCCAAAACTCACGGAGTGCGGGTGCCCCACTCATCGCGCACGTTGCGATGAGTGGGCCTCGCGCATCACCCCAGTCTCACGGATTACTCCCGGCAGGTCTGTGGAGTTCCTGCTCGACCGATGGCGGCAAATTCTCGAGCCGGCTGAGAAGCGTCACCACCTGCCACACTTCGCTATCGGCCATGATATTTCCCCAGGCCGGCATGGCTGACCATCGCACTCCATACTTGATGATGTAGAAATCCTCGTCCTCGGTCAGGTGCGGCCGCGTCTTCACAAACTGGGGAGCCCGCGGAGTGAATGACGCGCCATAATCGCTGACTGGATTATCGGGCCTGCCGTGGCAATCGGCACACTTATCGCGGTAGAGTCGCGCGCCATCCAGCAGGTTCGCTTCAGTCGGCTGAATCGGATTCTGCAGCCGAGGTGCGTGCCGCGATGCGGAAGCATCCAGGCCAGTGACAGCAAGTTCCGATTCGATCCGCGAAGGCTCAGGTTTAGCGCGCAGGTCTGCGTAGCCGAGCTTCAGGTAGAGCCAGCCCCCGAGTGTAAGTACAACCAGCGTCGCAAGGATTCCCCCTACGAAATTTCTCATCTCAGCCTCCGGTGTGAACTCTGGCATTATGCGCTCTTAGAGGTTGCGGAAAAACTCTGCATCATGCACGAACCGGAAGGGCGCGAGTTCCACACGTGCTGCCCAGTCGCTGAAAATAGATTCGCGCTTCAGCGCCTGCGGCCGAAATCGCGTGCGCAAGGACTTTCTTCGCAGCCTCTTTAGAGCGGTTCCGCAGAGTGGTTCCGCAGCCAGTGTATCCATCACGCACGATTTAGGCTGCGCGTGCCACGTAGGGACAGCCGCCCCGGCTGTCCGGCGGAGCGGAGCTCCGCAATGGCAGCGGATGCGGCTTCTCGGAAACCGGTTTATCCGCGGTTACTGCCGCGTACAAGGTCAGAGAATTTTTCGGTACAACCCAGATGACGATAAGCCGAATGCCATGGCCCTGTTGTATCTTTGGTTCCCCGCGCTTTTCGAGAAAAGGAACTTGACTTAACTACAAAAACAAACTCAGCTAACAGTGAGAGCGCACAAGGCGCGGCCGCTTTTAATTTCGATCATTGACAATCGAACGATAATGGGAAATAGCCGGAGCATGGGGATTCAAGTACTAAGATTCCATACCCATAACTTCTTATTATTGAATACCTTACAGTAAGTGGTTTATTGTTAATACTTTGGGATGGAATCAAGGCAAAAACCGTGTTTTTTCACCTTAACCCACATGCGCTCAATACTTTACCTATAACTATTTGGTGCTCAATACTTTGGCGGGATTTTTTCGCTAACTCCATGATTCCAATAGACCGGCAAAAGGGGAGGGGTATCCTCCCGGGGGTACAGACCGGGAGCATGCCTGACAAAGTAAACCGGGAGCTGCCTGACAGGCTAAGAGCTAAGAGCCGACAGCTAAGAGCTGTCCTGCTCCGAGCCAAACGAGGCCAGGCTAGCGCTTCTCGTGATTCACATCCGGCTGATAGATGGTCCAGCCATTGGCAACGGCAATTTCCCGAAGATTCGGGTTTGGGTTGATGGCAAAAGGATGCTTGGCAAGAGCCAGCATTTCCCGATCCCAGATCGCATTGCCAAACGCGCAATCAAGCGAACCTTCCATCAGCGAATCTTTGCTAACCGAATTTTTAATCGGCGAATCATTAATTGAAGACCGGAGCGCCTCCACCTTGCCCGGCCCGCTTGGCACTCTCACCAGACGGTCGAGAATAATGCCGTTTTCGATCGCCACTTCGGCCGCCAGAATTCGATTCTGCGGAATGCCGAACAGCTTCATTCCGGAGCGGATAATCCACTGGTTCGAAGAGGAGACGGCCCAGACCTCGCACCCCGACTCGCGCAGCCGCCGCACCAGTTCGCGCATCTCCGGAAAAATATTTCCGGCGACACCCAGCGCAAAATACTTATCCGCCGCCTGCTGCACGATTTCTTCGCGGAGTCCGCGGTGCATCGTGACCATCTCTCCGCACATGATTTCTTCCGCGACATTGCCCGCCCGGTAATCGGCATAGCGAGGACGCGCCCAGCGCGCGATCTCCTCCGGCACCAGGCCCTGCTCCAGTTCCCAGGAGAAGAATCCTTCTCCGGCGTCTCCGGACCAGAGCGTGCCATCGCAATCGAAAGCCGCAATGCGCGGCTTGAGATTGAGAACAGTGACGATAAATTCGGATTGCTTGTCGTTCAAACTCGTCATGAATGCTCGTGACTAATTGTAACTGGATAAATGCGTCGGCTGCGTTGAGTTGACCCGGAGAAGGGCACGAGTTCATAGGCTGCGGAAAAACTCGATTTTGGCGTTGCTTTGAAAGGGTGCGGCTTCTAGCCGCACCGTAAGCTACGAAAAAAATCAACGCGGCTTTAGCCGCTGCGGGAACGTTCGCCAAGCAAATGACTTTTTCCGCCTGCTAAGGAACGATCTGGTTCGGATGCAACGAACTTGCAGGCAAAGCCGCATACTGTTCCGGCGTATCCACATTGGCAATGACCTGCGGATCGTCGACTGGAACATAGACGATCTTCTCCAGATGTGCATGCTCGATCTCGCGCGCACTCGACGACGCGGGCGCTCGCAGGAAGGCTTCGAGCAGCTCGCGTCCGGCCAGAATCGGATGCCCGTGCTTGCCCTGGCATTCGGGAACGACCGCCCATTTCGAGTGCAGCAGAGCCTGATCGAAGGCGTCGCTCAACAACTGAATTGTCGCTGGTTTCACCGGTGGCCGATCGACCAGCGTGATCATACCCGCATCGCGGCCTCGATTCAGCACCTCCTGCAACCCGGCCTGCAAGGAGCTGAACTGTCCACGCTCGGGATCGGGATTTACCACCACCGATGCGCCGGCGGCATAGACAATCGGAGCCACATCGCGCTCGTTTTTTCCAACCACCACCAACACCACGTCCACGAACGGATCAAACAGCGCAATCGCCGCCGAAAGAAACGTGCCGGCCGCAACCGATCCCTCAGGCTGCGGCGGCCACGGCAACAGCGCCTTGTCGCGTCCCATGCGCGAAGACTCACCTGCTGCCAGAATCACGCCGCACAATGCAGAGGCTCGTCCCATGAGGCGAAGATAGCATCCCGCGCCATACCTGCCAAGGATGCGGGTCACAAGGTCTTGAGTCCGCGTTATTCTGGCTGACTCGTGTGGTGACGGGGCTCTGCCCCGTCGAGCGGAGCGAAGCTCCGTCACAACACGACTTCTTACGTAAACATGGGGAGTTTTACCACGTCGTCGTTCGGCACCGACTCTACGGGATGCCCGGCCTTGCGCCACGCGCGTAGTCCGCCCGCGATGACAAAAACCTTGAAGCCTTCTTTCTGCAGCAGGTGCGCCACCCGGGCGCTCGTGGCTTCGCGCGCTCAAGTACAGTAAAGATAAATCTCCCGGTCCTTGGAAATGTTCTTGATCTCTTCCGCCAGGTGATTGGGCTCGATGCGAATCGAGCCTGCGATGCGCTGCGAGTCCGCGTCGTAGTATCCGTGACTGCGCACATCGGCGATCAGGATGCTGCCAGGCGCGGCCATAGCCAGTCGGCGCGCCACCTCTTCCACGGGCACGCGCGGAGCAACGTCCAACATGCGGTACCTGCGGTAGATCACGACGCGATAGACGGCATAAACCGCCAACCCGATACCCAGGACGACCTCCGCCGCGAACCCGGCCGAGCGTAATCCCCGAGTGATGGCGCGCAGAGCGTCGCTGAAAATATATCCGGCAGCCGCATACGCCCCGACGTACAACGCGGCGCCGATGGTATCGAATGCCAGAAACTGGCCAAACCGCATTCTCATGCTGCCGGCCAAAGGCGGAGACATGGTATTAATCCCCGGAATGAACTTGGCAAATAGCAAAGTCTGCTTGCCGCGCCGGTAAAAGTATTCCGCCGAGCGCAGAATGCAAGTTTCCGGATTCGCTGAAAGCCGGCAAAGAACGCCGAGGAGCGCCCAGCCACTGACTCTCCCCATGAAGTAAAGAAAAATATCTCCGCAGAGCATCGCCATCAGGCCAAGCAGAAAGACGAAATGGAAATGCAGTTGTCCATAGGCAGCGACCGCGCCCGCGGTCAGGATGGCGAGAGCAGCCGGCAATGGAAGACCAACCGCCTCCGCAAAACATATCGCCGCCAGTAGCAAGTATCCGTGGTGCGAGATCAGTGAGAGGAGGTCGTTCATGGGAGAAGTGGTCTACGTAGTATAAACAAATGCGTCAGATTAGCCGCGAGCCGCGAGTTGCGAGCCACGAGCAAGCACACTATCGACTTACGGGTCGTGGTTCCTTTTCGGGAGGCTAACTAATGATGCGCGAAAGGCGAGAGGTATCTTGCAGAATGAGGTTTAGTTCGCTCGAGACTCGTGGCTCGAGACTCGTGGCTCACACCTACTTTTCCCTCGCCACCACGTACTCGGGCGCCCACAAAAGCGCGCGCTTGATCTCCGAGTCGGGGAAAACGCAGATCGCACTGCGGGCTGATTCAGCGTAGCGGGCCGCCTCCTTGGAGGCATAGTCGAGAGAGTTATAGCGGTGCAGGATGGTGACGATGTCGGCGGGGGTTACGCCGTTGAAAGCCCGATCGCGCAAGACCCCTTCGATTTGGTGACGCTCGGCGGCGTTGCAGCGATCGAGAGCATGAATTACGGCGATCGTTGCTTTCCCTTCGCGCAGATCGCTGGCCACCGGCTTACCGAGCACACTCTCGGAAGCGGTGAGGTCGAGCACATCATCCACGATCTGGAATGCCATTCCGAGATCGCGTCCGTACTCTCCCAGACGTTGCTCCTGTTGCAGGTCAGCGCCTCCTAGAATGCCGCCCACCCGCATGCACACGGAAAACAAGCATGCCGTCTTGCGATAAATCAGGTCGAGATATTCCTGCGTGGAGATCAGTTTGCCGAGCTTCTCCATCTGCAGCAGCTCGCCCTCAACCATCTGCTGGGTGAGTTCGATGAGCACGTCGAGAATGCGGAAATTGCGCTCCTGCACCGCGATCTTGAAGGCCTGCATGTAGAGCCAATCGCCCGCCAGCACGCACTTCGAGTTACCCCACTGCGTATTCGCCGCCGGCCGTCCGCGGCGGATCTCCGCCTCATCGATGATGTCGTCGTGAACCAGGGTTGCGGTATGAATGATTTCGACCACCGATGCGAGTTTGACGGCGCCCGCGCCCTTGTAACCGAACAACTTGGCGGAAAGCAGCAGCAGCGCTGGACGAATTCGTTTGCCTCCACCCACGCGCAGGTATTCGCCGATCTCGGTAATGGCCGCAACGTTCGAGACCGTATCCTGGCCGAACTGCTCCTCGATGGCGACAATATCGTCGCGAAGGAGGTCGAAGATTTCTTTCCCGTTAATGGCGCTGGTTGTGCTCAATCGGGTTTCACTTCTGCAATCTGACTTCTTACTTCTGACTTTGCTCTAGTTCGTACGGTAATTCGTAAACTGCAAATCGATTCCGAAATCCTGCGCTTTGACCATCGCGATAATCTCCTGCAGCGTATCGCGGTCTTTACTGCTGATTCGCACCAGGTCACCCTGGATCGAAGCCTGCGCTTTTTTCTTCGAATTCTTGACCAGCTTCACGATCTCTCGGGCCTTTTCAATCGGGACGCCCTGCTGCAGCGTAATCTTCTGCTTGACCGTGCTGGAGGCAGCCGGTTCGAGCGCTCCGTAGGTCAGTCCCTTGAGTGGCACCCCGCGCTTCACCAGCTTCTGCTGAAACACGTCATTGACGGCCTTCATTTTGAATTCGTCTGCCGAGTGCAGGATGATCGCTTCGTGGCCCTCCATCGCGATCTGCGACTTTGAGTCCTTTAGATCGAAGCGCGTGCTGACCTCTTTCATTGCCTGCTGGATGGCATTGGAAACTTCCTGCAAGTCGATTTTGCTGACGATGTCGAAACTGTTATCGGGCATTGAATGTTAAGAAACGGCTCTACTTTATGGATTGTCAGGCGCCAGGAGGCGAAGCAGCTTTCTTGACGCCACTGCGGCGGCAGTCGCTCACCCAAGCCGTACCCATGAGGGTAACAGAAGAGGCGCGTGGTAGGCACGCAAGATGCAAAGCTGGCCGCGGCCATTTGAGATCGGTCGCGTTCCACACTTCTGCCGGGACTTGATGGCACAACAGCAGCGCCCGTGCGAGCCGAGAAATCAGCGCTGATCTGGCTTGAAGAACCGGCGGAAATTCTCTGCCGTTTGCTCTCCGATTGCCTCGGCCGTCAAGCCGCGGAGTTGACCGATCTGGCGGGCGACCTCGGTCACAAACGCGGGTTCGTTGCGCTGCCCACGATGGGGAATCGGCGCGAGGTAGGGCGAATCGGTCTCAATCAGCATGCGGTCGAGCGGCACGAACTGAGCGGCATCGCGAATGTTCTGCGCCTTGGGGAAGGTGATGTTTCCGGCGAACGAAATCATGAAGCCGAGATCGAGCCCGCGCCGCGCATGTTCAATGCTTCCGGTGAAACAGTGAAGGACGCCACCGAGTCCGCTCGGAACCCACTGCTCAGCGATAAGAGCCAGGCAATCGTCCCAGGCATTTTCGCTGTTGTCGGAGGGTCGGCAGTGAATAATGATGGGCAATTTCGCCGCTTGAGCCAGTTCCATCTGCCGCCGGAAAACCGCCTTCTGAACCTCGCGCGGAGAATGATCGTAAAAATAGTCGAGGCCGATTTCTCCCCAGGCAATGACTCTCGGATGCCGCGCCCATTCGAGCAGTTGGGAATCAGCCGCGTCATTGGCAAGGCTTGCCTCGTGGGGATGAATGCCGACGCTCGCCCAGATCTCGGGATATTTCGCGTTGCCCATGTACTTTTCCGCGAGGCGGATGCCGCAATCTGCCGTCTCGGGTCCATCGCCATTGCCGATGGCGAGATAGGCCTCGATTCCGTTCTGCTTTGCCCGCGCCAGCACTTCATCGCGATCGGCGTCGTAACGTTTGCCTTCCAAATGAGCGTGCGAGTCGATGAACATGCTTGCGGAAGAACGGGTGCCTCGCCCGTCTGCGATAAATTTTCGTAGAGACGAGGCTTGCCTCGTCTCCCCCTGTAGGTCATTTTCGATGCCGGCGGAGACGCGGCAAGCTGCGTCTCTACTTCAATCTTGTTCCCAAGGGTACATCCTCCAGAAAGCTCGCGAGCACCGGCTTCCCTCCTTCGGGTGACGCTGCGACGATCATGCCATTTGATTCGAGCCCCCGAAGTTTGCGCGGAGCGAGGTTTGCCACGATGACGACCTTGCGTCCGATTAGAGTCTCCGGCTCATAGGCTTCGGCAATTCCGGCGACCAACTGGCGGACTTCGGTTCCTAAATCGACTTCCAGACGCAGGAGTTTGTCCGCCCCCTTCACACGTTCAGCCGCCTTCACCTGCGCTACGCGCAACTCGACTTTCGCGAAATCATCGATGCTGATCTTGCCATCGGGAATGGTGGCCGCCGGCTTGGGTGCAGTCGATGCTTCCTGCTTAGCCGGTACGGTTTGCGTTGCGGCAGGCTGCCGAGGTTCACTCGGCTGGACGGGCGGGGCGCCCGTCCCCACACTTCCACCTTGTTCTTCCATTTTTTGCATCCTCTCTACAGCTGATTTGTCTGCTCTGGGAAATACCGCCTGCACCTCGCCAAGCTTTGTGCCGAGGTGCAACTGTCCCCAGTGCAGTTGCGCCAGATCGAATTTCTTAATGTCTCCCAGCCCCATCTGCACCCAAATCTTCGCCGTCGATTCCGGCATGACCGGATGTGCCAGAGCGGTCACGATGCGCAGCGCTTCCGCACTGGTGTAGAGAACCGTTGCCAGACGCTGCCGGCTTTCCTCGTCCTGCTTATCGCCAAGAGACCAGGGTTCGTTCTCAACGATGTATTTGTCGACGGCCGAAACCAATCCCCATGCGGCTTCGAGAGCACGCGAGAACTGGTACTGGTCGAAGTACGAGCCGAAATCGGCGATCGCCTTCCTGGCGGCCTCGCAGATTGCATCATCCTGTGAGGTGTGCGCAGTCTGCGAGGGATAGGGTATTTCCCCTTTGAAATAACGCGTGATCATGGTCAACGTGCGGCTGGCCAAATTGCCGAGTCCGTTGGCCAGATCGGCGTTGTAGCGCTGCACGAGAGCATCGAAGCTGAACGATCCGTCCTGCCCGAAGACAATTTCGCGCAGCAGGAAATAGCGCAGCGCGTCCGTGCCCAATACATCGACAATGGTTTCGGCGCGTACGATATTGCCGCGCGATTTCGACATCTTGTTCTCTTCGAACAGCAGCCAGCCGTGCGCCGTGATGCCCTTCGGCAGTGGCAATCCCGCCGCCATCAGGAACGCCGGCCAGTAGACGCAGTGGAAACGCACAATCTCTTTGCCGATCATGTGCACGTCGGCCGGCCAGTATTTGTCGTACTTGCTGGTATCGTTCGAGCCGTAGCCGAGCGCCGTGATGTAATTCGCCAGCGCGTCGAGCCAGACGTAGATCACGTGCTTGGGATCGTCCGGCACCGGAATGCCCCATGAAAACGTGCTCCGGCTGATGGAGAGATCGCGCAGGCCGCCGTTCACAAATGCGAGCACTTCGTTGCGTCGCGTCTCGGGACGGATGAAATTGGGCTGCTCGGTGTACAACTTGATAAGGGATTCCTGAAAGGCCGAGAGTTTGAAAAAATAATTCTCTTCTTTCACCGTTTCGGTGGGGCGGCCGCAAGTTGGACAGGGCGCTCCCGGTTCCTCGCTGTCCACATACAGCTCACACGACACGCAGTATTGGCCGGTGTAGTGGCTCTTATAGATGTAGCCCTTGTCCGCGATGCGCTTCCACAGAGCCTGCACGCCCTGTTTATGGCGCGGCGAAGTGGTGCGGATGTAATCGTCGTAACTCAGGCCCATGCGGTCCCAAAGCGTGCGGAACTCGGCTGAGACCTCGTCGGTAAATTGCTGCGGCGTTTTGCCCGCGGCCTGCGCCGCCCGCTCGATTTTCTGGCCATGTTCGTCGGTACCGGTGAGGAACCAGGTGTCGTCGCCCAGCATGCGGTGCCGGCGGGCAATCGTGTCGCAAGCAATCGTGGTGTAGGCGTGTCCGATATGCGGATGCGCGTTGACGTAATAAATTGGAGTCGTGATGTAAAACTTCTTGGTCATTCTTGTGAATTGCCCCTGCCTGGTTCAGACAAACTCGTTTGCTATCTCCGCGGTTAAGCGGCAGTCGTTTGATTCAGTTTGATGTCGTCGACTTCGATTCCGATATGCTGCAGGTGGTGCAACATATGAGCGAGATAATCCTCGAACACGAACTGAAGCGTCATCGGCTCAGAACCGGCCACTGTCAGCGTTCGCAACCACGGTGAGTCGGGCACTGCCTCGGCGGCGGCCAGCAGTTGCCGGTTGAGCGCTTGCCACCCTTCGATCAGCTCTTTCCAGTCGCGGCGCTGATACCCATGCACCGCTACCCAGCAATTCTGCTCGTAGCCGGGCATGGCTGGATTGTCTTCGAATTGCGCGCGAACGATCCGTTGATGATTGTTCGCCGCTGAATCGAGCAGGTGCCCCAATTCTTCCTTGGGAGACCAGTTGGACGTGTCGGCTTGCTTTCGACCGTCTCCTCCGACATCTTCGCGAGGCGGTCTGGCACTACCTTCAAAATGGTGCGCATCGAAGAGATCGCTTTCACATTCCTCCTGGCTACATCGTGAACATAGTACGTGTTCGCGTAATATCTGGCTGCGCTACCGAAATCAACCGAGCGCAATTCAAAATCCGGCTCATGAGTGCGCGCCGGCTACCGTTTTCCATTCTCGACTCGATGCTCAATGCCGGCCGTTCCGCGAGTATGCGAGCATCGCCTCCTGCATCACGGTCTTCAGCGGCACGTGATGTTCGGCCGCAATCCTCCGGCAGTCCTCAAACTCGGGAGCATAGTTCGAAACCGTTCCGTTCATATTCGCAATCTTAATTCGCACCGGTCCCCACGATGTGTCAACCGTTTCCCATCGCCGGGTCAATATTCTCCGTTGCTCGTCGCGCCGGCGCACACCGAGGGTTGTGGTCTCAGCAAATATCAGTTTGGTCAGGCGATCCGCATCCTCCAACTTTGTCAGCACGGTGAGCAATGCGCCTGGGCGGTTCTTCTTCATCTGGACTGGAACGCTGAAGACGTCGAGTGCGCCTTCGGCCAGGAGTCGCTCCATCGCGTATGCAAGTACTTGCGGACTTAGGTCATCGAGGTTGGCTTCGAGCACCGCGATCCGGTCATTATCAGTCCCATCATTATCATTATCAGTCCCATCGATGTCGGTTTCGTCCGCGATTCTATCGACTGCGCCTGTTTCCGCAGCTTGGACCGCCTCCCAATCGTCATCCGCAAAACGTTCGGGTGATCCGCAAACTCGCGACTCCCTGCACCGTACCCAGCCTTTTCGATCTTCATCGCGAGGGAACGCCCCGAACCCGCTCACCAGTGTTCTTACAATTGCCGCGCCTGTTGGCGTCACCAGTTCAACCTGTGGCCCCGACGAATACACAGGCGCATCGCGCAGCAACTTCACCGTCGCGGGAGCGGGCACCGGCAGCGTTCCGTGAGCGCACTTGACGGTTCCTCCCCCGACGTTCAGCGGGGAACAGACCCATTCATCAACTCCGAGAGCCTCCGCCCCCACGGCCGCGCAGACGATATCGACCATGGCATCGACGGCGCCAACCTCGTGGAAATGGACCTGCTCGACGGAGGTATTGTGAATCTCGGCTTCGGCGGCAGCCAGCGCCTCAAAGATGCGGATCGCAGTGGCCTTGGCGGTCGCGCTGATCGCGGCCTTGCCAATGATTTCGCGGATCTCCCTCAGGCCCCGGCCATGCACATGTGCAGTCGGTGCGATGGCACTTGTCGGCGTGGTGACGGGGCTTTGCCCCGTCCTGGGCGGAGCGGAGCCCCGCCACCACACAGGCTGACCGTCCTCGGGCAAATCCGTCTCAGCTTCACCTTGATGCGCATGTTCTTGGGAATGCGCGGTCGAATGCTCCCGCTCTCGCCACTCCCAAAAAACCTCGCGCGGCAGATCCTTCTCGCCATGGGCGTAGACATCCACCTTGGTCGCCGCAATTCCTCCCCGAACCACCCGTGAAATCTCAAGCCTTGCCCCGAGATTGAGCGCGGCCACCGTTTCCTCAAGCAGCTTCGCCAACACTCCTGCGTCCACCAGCGCGCCCAGGAACATGTCGCCGCTGATGCCAGAGAAACAATCGAGGTAAGCGATGCGCATAGAAACCTGCTGTTCGTCGTTCGCTATTCGCCGTTCGCTACGGCCTCCTGTGCGGAAGTTATTTCTTCGAAAGCGATGGCGACGGTACACAGAGCAGCGTGCACCGAGAGCAATTGCGAACGACGAATAGCGAACGACGAGCCCTGAATTTTCATCATAGGTTTCACCGTCACACTGCGTCAAACCCACCGCGCGCGCGCGACTTTGTTAGAATCACTGTTTCTTCAATCATTTAGAGGAGTTTCTTGTACCGAGAACTGGAACGCCGTTTGACTCGAGGCATGTGCGCGAGTTCCTGCGCCACAATTATCAGCTTGAAGTTGCCAGCATCGTCGTCGAGCAGCCTCCGAAGATCGAGTTCGGAGAGTACGCGCTGCCCATTGCATTCGAACTGGCCCGCAAGCTGCGTAAAGCTCCGCGCAAAATTGCCGAGGAGATCGTCGCTGGAATCGGCACGGTCGCAGGCATCGACAAATTTGAAGTTGCCGGCGCCGGCTACATCAACGTTTACCTGAATCGCGCCGAGGTCGCCACGGCTCTCGCCGCCGACCAGAACCCACTGCCGATGTTCCCGCCGGTAAAGTGCTGGTTGAGCATTCCAGCATCAATCCCAACAAAGCCGCCCACATCGGACATCTGCGAAACGCCATCCTCGGCGATACCTTCGTCCGCCTGCTGCGCTTTGCCGGCAGAGAGGTCGACATTCAGAACTACATTGACAACACCGGAGTCCAGGTTGCCGATGTAGTGGTCGGATTCATGCACGTCGAGAAAAAGTCGCGCGCCGAGATTGAAGCGCTGGCGGCCGCTCCCAGGTTTGATTTCTACTGCTGGGACCTCTACGCGCGCGTCTCACGCTGGTATGAAGAAGATAAGCAGAACCTCGCCGTACGCCTGGCCACCCTGCATGCCATTGAAGAGGCAACAACGAAACCGCGCAGATTGCCGAACTGATATCGGTAGCAGTTCTGCGCCGCCATCTGGAGACGATGGATCGCCTCGACATTGAATACGATTTCCTGCCGCGCGAGAGCGAGATCCTTCATCTGCATTTCTGGGATGCGGCCTTCACCAAGCTCAAAGAAGCTGGCGTGCTCACCTATGAAACCGAGGGCAAGAACAAAGGCTGCTGGATCATGCGGCGCGCCGGAACGGCAAGAAGAGCCTAACCACGGAGGGCACAGAATACACGAAGGATCGCGATCAGAGGCCGGATACGGCGATAAAGAGAAAGATAAAGAAGATCGAAAGATCGACGAGGAAGACCAGAAAGTCATCGTCCGCTCCAACGGTACGGTCGGCTATGTCGGCAAAGACATCGCCTACCACATGTGGAAGTTCGGCCTGCTGGGGCGCGATTTCAGCTATCGCAAGTTCTATCGCTACCCGAACGGCCACGACTGCTGGATCTCGACCACTCCCGATGATCCTGAAGCCGCGAAAGATCATCCCCACTTTGGCGACGTCGCCGAAATCTACAACGTCATCGATGCCCGCCAGTCCGAGGCGCAGAACACAGTCATTGAAGCCCTGCGCGGACTGGGACATGGTGAAGCCGCCGATCGCTACACGCATTTTTCCTACGAGATGGTCGCGCTCACTCCGCGCTGCGCCGCTGAACTGGGCTACGAACTGAGCGAAGAAGAGAAGGCGCGACCCTGGATCGAGGTCTCCGGCCGCAAGGGTTTTGGCGTCAAGGCGGACGATCTGCTGGATGCCCTGATCACCTCGGCACGCAAAGAGGTCGACTCGCGCCATCCCGAATTGAGCGAAACCGAACGCGGTGTGATCTCCACGCAGATTGCCATCGGAGCTCTGCGCTACTTCATGCTGAAGTTCACCAAGCCCTCGGTGATCGCCTTCGATTTCAAAGATGCGCTCAGCTTCGAAGGCGAGACCGGCCCCTATGCGCAGTATGCAGTCGTGCGCGCCACCAATATTTTCCGCAAGAGGCGGCTTGATCCTGAAGACATTTCCTGTCGGCCGAGACCGGGCAACGCCGACTGCTCTCTACCGCGGATTTCGCCAAGTACCTCGCGGCGAACCCGGCAACGGCATCTGGGAGCTTTGGCTGGCCGCAGCCAAGACTTCCTTTATTATCGGCCAGTGCATTGCGACCACCGAGCCCGCCTATCTGGCCAAGCACGTCTTTCAGCTCGCTCAGCTTTTCAACACTTTCTACCATCAGCATCCCATCCTCGCCGAGCCGGACGAGAGCCGAAAGCGGTTTCTGCTAACCACCGCCGCGGTCGTTCGCCGTGAATTGATTCGTCTTCTGGCGGTGATGGGGATCGCTGCGCCATCAGTAATGTAGGGCCGGCTGTACCCGAGCCTCCGCTATGGAGAAGGCGATGGTCAGTAACTTCGGCGCCATTACATGACCTGTTTAGCGAACCAGTCTTGACACCCCGCACTTCACCTCAATTATTCGCAATCGCGTGCCAACCGTATAAAATTTCTATGGTTACGTCGTGATTGCCCGATTGTGGTAATTATCCGTTTCTCACAACGAATTTCTAATGTATTGATTCATAAGCAGATTACTGGACTTTTCCGGCAATGAGAATTGGCATCCTTCGTGCTTCAGTAGACATCGAATGTAGGTCTAGAACGACTTTTTACCGGGAAACCGCATTCAACGCTAGAGAATAAGTCGGGCAATAATTTGGGGAAGGAGCCCTCAATCGAATGAAACAAATTTCTTTGACCCTAATGCTGGCGCTGGCAGTCGCCGCATCCATCGGCTGTACCACCAAGAATTATGTTCGCCAACAGACGACCCCGCTGATCAACAAGACCAATGAACTCGACGACATGACCGCAAAGAATTCAAAAGATATCAAGGACGTCGATCAACGCGCGCAAGCTGGCATCCAGGCCGTGCAGGCGCGGGCCAATGAAGTCGACCAGAAAGCACTGGCCGCGGGCAGCAGCGCTGACAAAGCGCAAATGGCAGCGAACACCGCATCGCAGCGCGTGGACTCTCTGACCAACACGGTCGTCAATCTGGATAACTATCGCCCCGTGGCGGAGACCTCGGTCCATTTCGGATTCAACAAGGACAATTTGACCAAGGACGCCAAGGAAGCCATCGACCAGCTCGCCGCCAGCGTCGCCACCACCAAGGGATACATCATCACCGTGGAAGGCGCGACTGACTCGGTCGGCAGCGCCGATTACAACTATGACCTCAGCCAGCGCCGCGCCAACGCCGTGATTCAGTACCTGGCGGCGGACAAAGACGTGCCGGCCTACAAGATCTATCTGATCGGGCTAGGCAAGGATAAACCCGTCGAGTCAAACAAGACTTCTGGCGGGCGCGCGAAAAACCGCCGGGTTGATATCCGCCTGATGACCAACACAGGTAACCCAACGCAGACGCCAAGTGAGACCCCGACGGCGAGCGCGAATCCACCGTCGCTATAACTTTTCCCTCCTCCCCGGAGGATTTTGCCAAAACAGGCCGCCGAAAATAGGCGGCCTGATTTTTTTTTGTCATGCGGTTTTTTTATGCACCGCCCTGATCCATCTTCCGCTCGGTCCCGGCCGCCGCCCGTTGTAAAATAGCAAGATGGCTTTGCAGTCAGGCAATCCAAACTTCGGTAAAAAGCGCACGCCACCTCCCGACGAAACCTTTGAAGAGGCAAACTATCTGAAAGCGCTCGGCGAGAAGCAGAAGATTGTCAGCCTCAAACTCGCAGACGGAGAAGTCGTTCGCGGCTGGATCGAGTACTACGACAAGAATATGGTTCGCGTCACCCGCGACGATGGTCCGAACCTTTTCATCTTCAAGCATGAAATCGTCTACATCTCCGAAGAAGGTAAGAAGAAGTAGTCAGGCACCAGTGCTTCGCGCCCGAAATTTACAGTCTGAAACCGCATGACATCCAGTCCATCGCCCAAATTGCTTTCCACCATGCAGGCCATCGCGCGCGAAGCAGGCAGCCTGCTAATGGAGCACTTCCGCCGCCACGTAAAGATCGAATATAAAGGCAGCGCCGACCTGGTTACGATCGCCGATCGCCAGTCCGAGGCGCTGATCCTTGAACGGATTCGCCATGAGTTCCCGGCTCACGATGTCATGGGCGAAGAGGGGACTCGGATTGAAACCGGCAGCGACTACAAGTGGTACGTCGATCCGCTCGACGGAACCACGAATTTTGCTCACGGATATCCTGTGTTTTGCGTGTCCCTGGCCGTTGAATATCGGGGCGTACGCATTGCTGGCGTCGTCTACGATCCCACTCGCGACGAAATGTTCGTTGCGGAAAAAGGAAACGGCGCCCGCCTGAACGACCAGCCGATGCGCGTTTCATCGACCGCCACACTGGCTGAATGCCTGGTGGCCACCGGCTTCCCGAGTCAGAAACGGCACAAGAATCCCAACATTTATTTCTATCACCATCTGACGCTGCACTCGCATGGCGTGCGGCGCGCCGGTTCAGCGGCTCTCGATCTGTGCAATGTCGCTGCTGGACGCTTCGATGGCTTCTGGGAATTCAACCTCAATCCCTGGGATACCGCGGCGGGCGTGCTCATCGTCGAAGAAGCCGGCGGACGTGTCACCGATTTTTCCGGCGGTCCATTCGAGATCGCGAGCGGCGAAACGCTGGCCTCGAACGGCTTGGTGCACGATGCACTGCTCGCGGAATTCCAATCCGTCTTCTCCGGCAAAGCGCTGGAAGAATTGCCGGATCCCGCCACCTACGCCAAAGATCACAAATCCTAGCGGTACAATAATGTCGTGGGACTCCTGTGGGGCAGACGGGTGGGAGTTTTATTTGTGCAAAGGTTTCCTCTGTGTGACTCTGTGTCCTCTGTGGTTAAAGGTTTTTCGGGACGTACATCGTGTCGAACTCGTTGCTCACACGCAAAGTCGAAAAGCGCGCGGATCACCTCCGTCTGCAAGGCCGCATCCTTTTCCTGACCGAAGATCCTGAACTGATCAAGAAGCAGCTCGCGGGCTGGGATCTGCCCTGGGACACGAAGAATCCCGCCAACAATCCCAAACTCCGCGACGACATCTCGACCGACGAAATCACGCCTGCCCACTTCTGTTTCTACTTCGACCAGACGCTCGGCGAGATCCCTTACGCCGGCCTGAAGTGCCAGGGCGTTGTGCCCATCGGCCGCGGCGACGTGAAAAAGGGCGGCTTCGTGTGCTCGGTCAGCGGCAAGCGGCGCGGCAAAGGCTCCAGCCGCGAGCAGTCTCCCTACGCCGAAATGTGCGCGGGCATTCAGGTCGTGATCGCCGAAAACATCGAGCGCATCTACCAGCAGAATTGCCAGAACCTCGGCCTGCTCACCTCGACGAATTTTTCCCTCATCGATCGCATCCGCGCGGGAGAAGAAATCGCGCTCAGCGAATTCACCTCTGGCGAAGACGAAATCACCAGGCAAGTCATCGAGTATGGCGGCCTGTTCCCGTTCAACGTCGCCCGCATGCAGAAAAAAGTTTCCCTGCCGCCGGTCACGACTCCAAAACGCCCCATGACGCTAGCGGAAAAAATCTTTGCGACTCATATGGTGAATAACGTAGGCACAGCCGCCCCCGGCTATACAGTCGAACGCAGCGAGGCATCCCGAGTCGGCGTCCCCGCAGTCCAGCCCGGCGACACCGGTTTCACCCGCGTCGACCTCCGGTTCAGCCACGAATATGTCACGCCGATGGCGTCCATCTTCTACGAGCACTACGTCGGTAAGCATGTCCCCGTCAACGACGCCTCCAGCATCCGCTTCTTTCGCGACCACCTCACTTTCCTCGACGAGGTCATCTCCGAAGAAAAAAAGAAAATGGGCCTGCTCGATCTCGCCACGCAACTAAAACTCAAGCAAGCCGACTTCGCCCGCCAGCAGGGCATCAAGCTCCACGGCGAACTCACTGACCGCAAGGGCTCCGAGGGCATCTGCCACTCTGTAATGCTCGAAACCTACGCGCTCCCCGGCCAGGTCAACGTCGGCTCCGACTCGCATACCCCGCACGTCGGCGCCATTGGCTGCATCGCCTTCGGCATCGGCACCACGGACGTTTTCAATTCCTGGATCACCAAAGACGTGCGCGTCAAAATTCCCGAGTCGGTGAAGATCCTCATCAAAGGC
Organism: uncultured Acidobacteriaceae bacterium; assembly: GCA_963709055.1. Lineage (GTDB taxonomy): Bacteria > Acidobacteriota > Terriglobia > Terriglobales > Acidobacteriaceae > Acidiflorens. The sequence continues at coordinate 10,147 of CAVPUZ010000008.1, read as the reverse complement.
AAGCGCCATCCGAATGTGACCGCCAAAGACTTCATCCTGAAAATTCTCTCGCTCGACTACGTGCGCAGCGGCCAGGCTCTCGCCAAGGTCATGGAGTACGCGGGCGACGCCGTAGAAGCGCTAAGCGTAGACGAGCGCGCCACCATGACCAATATGGCCGCCGAAATTGGAGGCTTCACCGGCATCGTCGCCCCCGACGAAAAAGTCGTCGAGTTTTTGCTGGAGCGCCGTGGACCGACGGAGGGACAGCCGCGCCGCGGGTCCACGGAGGGACAGCCGCCATCGGCTGTCCAGGTCAGTGAAGCCAACCAATTGAAAGCGAAATTTCGTAAAATGATCGCTCCCCTCCACAGCGACCCGGGCGCCGAATATTCCCGCATCATTGAACTCGACGCGGCCGACATCACACCCATGGTCGCCACCCCCGGCGACCCCGGCAACGGCAGATACATTCGCGATCTCCAAACGCCCGTGCCCATCGAAATCGCCTACGGAGGCACCTGCACCGCCGGCAAAAACGAAGACATGGATATGTACGCCGCTGTGCTAGCCGATGCCATGAAACGAGGGTTACGAGTTTCGGATCACGTCCAGTTCTGGATCCAGTTCGGCTCCCAGGAAACCCGCGAATATTCGCGCCGCAAAGGCTATATAGAAATTTTCGAGGCAGTCGGAGCCCGTCTCATCGAGCCCAGTTGCGGAGCCTGCATCAATGCCGGCCCTGGAGTCTCCACGCGGCCCGATCAGGTAGTAATCAGCGCCCAAAACAGAAATTTCCCCGGCCGCAGCGGCCCCGGCCAGATGTATCTCGCGTCGCCGCTGACGGTCGCGGCAAGCGCGGTGGCGGGATATATAGTCGAATATCAGCCAAGCGCGAACCGAGAAGCAGTCGAAGCCTGACCTGAACAACCTTGCGATATCGCGGAGCCGTGGAACTTAAGAAGACGCACAAACGCGCCCCAACAGGCCTGATTCTGTCGCGCAAATCCACTTGACATAAGGACGAAGCGGATCACAATGAGTTCATCTGTCAGGGCCCCCCAAGCGCAAGCACCTACGCCAAGCAAGGGCAGGAGTCAAGGCAAGCTCATCGAAATGAATAGCTAAGATCAACGTTATCAAGACTTTGACTCTAACTCTCTGCGGCTCAAGACTTTGGAAAGAAAATCTCGCCAAAGTATTGATTCTAATAGACCGGGTCCGGGGGGGGCCCCCCCCCGTTATTTAAATAGTAAATAGTATTCTCAATGCCGAGCTTCCCGTTTTGGAACGTTCATGTTGAGTTCTGCGCGATTCTTCGCGCAATGAGATGCTCAGCGGGTCGGGCGGAAACAGAGTCTTAAAGAGTCTTAAGAAGATTGGCTCGCCAGAGGATCACAGCGCGGGTTGGCCATCGACGAAGGACGAACACCCAGCGACGGAGCGGGTGGAACAGCGGTCCGGCAACCCTATCTCGAGATTTCGCCAGCCAAATCTCGCCAACCAATGATCACTGTCTCTGTTCACCGCTTTTCCATCCGCACGCCAAAAAAAATCCTGCTACAATTTTTGTATAGATTCTGTTACCTTCCACAGGTTCTAGGAGCACTGAAGAAAATGGCCTACGTAATTGCCGAGCCTTGCATCGGTACGAAAGACACTGCTTGCGTTGACGCCTGTCCGGTCGATTGCATTCACCCCAAGAAGGATTCCGACAAGTACGCGACCGAAGAGATGCTATATATCGATCCGGTCGAGTGTATCGATTGCGGAGCCTGCGTTCCGGTCTGCCCGGTGTCGGCGATCTTTGCGCTCGACGACCTGCCGGAAAAGTGGAAAGAGTACACCGAGCGCAACGCGAAGTATTTCGGGCGCTAAGGCAGTTGCGAGCTTCGAGCCGCGGGCTTCGAGCAGGCCAACCAATTCGGAATTGTTCAGCAAAACCTCACGTTGGCCTGTTGGCTACCGCATCCATGTGGGAACAGATTGCTCGTAGCTCGAGGCTCGAAGCTGATTTTGCTTGCTCGTGGCTCATAGCTCGCGGCTCGAAGCTGGCTCCCAGTTCACGCGTCGCGGCTGACGCCTCGTCACTTCATCCATTACAATCAATCTTTCACTCTTGGCCATGGCGCTGAAGGAGTCGGAGGCGATCGTTCTGCGCACCTATCCGCTGCGCGAGTCGGACCTGCTGGTGACGCTCTTTACGCGCCTCGAAGGCAAGGTGAAAGGCGTGGCGCGGGCGGCGATGAAGTCCAGACGCCGCTTTGGCGGCGCGCTTGAGCCGATGACGTATGTGCGGGCGTTGTACGACGACCGCGAGCGGCAGGAGTTGGCGCGGCTCGATTCGTGCGAGGTGATCGAGTCGCCAATGAGCGGCGAGGTGACTTATGCGCGGGCGACAGCGCTGGCGCATGTGGCTGAGTTGCTCGATCAGCTAATGCCGGATCGGGAGGCGAGCGATGCGGTCTTCCGGCTGAGTTTGGCGATTCTGGCGGAGTTGCGGGGATCGGCGTTGTGGATGCCGATTACGTACTTTGAGCTGTGGATGACGCGGCTGATGGGCTTTCTGCCGGAGTTCAGCGAGTGTGCAGTCTGCGGGCGGTCGTTCGATAGTAGTCGCGACGGCACGCGGGTTTATTGGCATGCGCTGGCCGACGGGCTGGTTTGCGGCGACGATAAGCGGATTGCGTCGTCGGAGATGTCGGTGGAATCGCGCAAGATTGCGGCGCGGATGTTGCGGTCGCGGGCGTCGGAATTTGCGGGCATCGAGTGGCCGAAGGTTTTGTGCGCGGATTTGCGGAAGTTTCTGATCCAGATTCTGGAGCGGCATATCGAGAAGAAGCTGGTGACGGCGGCGATGCTGGAGAGGATCTAGCTTCGAGCTGCGAGCTTCGAGCCACGAGCGAGCAACTCAGGTGAAGGGTCGAATATCAGGATCGTAAGACCGCAGCATCCAGGTGGAAGGTGTTAGGGTGGGCATCGTTGCGAGCTGCGGAGTTGTGAGCTGCGGACGGTTGGCATGGCTTGCTCGCGGCTCGTGACTCTCAACTCGCGGCTCAAATACAGATCCCTCGTTTCACTCGGGATGACGAATCAAGGTCAATGAATTCATCGAAATCCAAATCGCTTACCTTTCAGGAGCTCATCCTCAAACTGCAGGCGTTCTATGCCGAGCGCGGGGCTGTGATTCAGCAGCCTTATGACGTCGAGGTTGGAGCGGGCACGATGGCTCCCGAGACGTTTTTGCGGGTGCTGGGGCCGAATCCTTATAAGGTGGCTTATGTGCAGCCTTCGCGGCGGCCTGCGGATGGGCGTTATGGCGAGAATCCCAACCGGCTGTCCAAGCATTTGCAGCTGCAGGTGATTCTGAAGCCTCCGCCGGAAAATGTTCAGGAGCTTTACCTGGAATCGCTCGCGGCGATCGGGATTGACCTGCGGCAGCACGACATAAAGTTTGAGGAAGACAACTGGGAGTCACCGACACTGGGGGCGTGGGGAATTGGCTGGCAGGTGATGCTCGATGGGCTCGAAGTCACGCAGTTTACGTACTTCCAACAATGCGGCGGACTGGATCTGGACCCGATCTCTGTCGAACTGACCTATGGGCTGGAGCGTTTGTGCGCGTTCATGCAGGATGTGGATTCGATCTACGATATTGTGTGGGCGCGCGATCCGGATACGGGTAAGGAAGTCAAATACGGTGACGTGCGCTTAACCGACGAGCAGCAGTTCTCGACTTACAACTTCGAAATGGCAGACGTTGCCAGTGCGTGGAAGCATTTTGAGCTCGCCGAACTCGAATGTAAGCGTCTGATCGATGGGTATTGGATGGCAGCAAAAGGCCATGCTGATGAGATGGTTCGCACTGGTCTGAAAGACATGGTCGATGAGACAGGCCGCACGAAGATTGTGCGTTATCCACTGTTGGCTGCGTACGATCTGTGCCTGAAATGCTCGCACTACTTCAACATTCTGGATGCGCGGGGCGCGATTTCCGTGACCGAGCGGGTGGGCGTGATCGCCCGCGTGCGGGCGCTGGCGGTGGGAGTGGCGAAGGCCTGGATGGATCAGCAGTACGGGGCGGAGAAAAAAGTCGAGAAAAAAGATCAGACTGCCAAGCCAGCGGCGCAAGAGAAGAAGGGCAAGCTGGCGCCGGTGGGATCGTAGGTTCGGTGGCCTGATGTAGACCGCGAACGTATACCGGGAGTAGGGGTCCTTCGACTTCGCGACTGCCGCGCTGCGCTTGCAGTCGCTCCGCTCAGGAAGACAGTGTTTTAATTTCAGGAAACGGGAAAAGAGCGTTTTAATAGGGAAAGCAAATCGTAGAACATGCCAGATTTTCTGCTTGAAATCGGTTGCGAAGAAATTCCGGCGCGGATGATCGACGGCGCGGTTCGTGAGTTGCGCGAGCGCGTGGAGACTTTGCTGCAACGCGAGCGCCTGTCGCCGGGCGGCGCGGTGACTTGGCTGGATACGCCGCGGCGGTTGGCGGTGATTGCGCCGGGCATTCCGTCGGCGCAGCCCGATCTGACTGAGCGGGTTTCCGGGCCGTCGGCGCAGATCGCATTCAAGGATGGACAGCCGACAGCCGCTGCGCACGCCTTCGCAAAAAAAGTGGGCGTGGATGTGAACAAGCTTGAACGCGTTGCTACTCCCAAGGGCGAATATCTGGGCGCGACCGTAACGCGCAAGGGGCGTGCGGCGGCGGAAATTCTCGCGGAAACTTTGCCCAAGGAAGTCGCCGCGCTCTACTGGCCGAAGAATATGTACTGGCGCAAGCGTGGAGAAGTGTTCGTGCGCCCGGTGCGCTGGCTGGTCGCAATGCTCGATGGCGAAGTGGTTCCGATGGAGCTGTTCGGGATTCGCGCTGGAAAGACTTCGCGCGGACATCGGCTGCTGGGGCATGAAACCGCCCCCATCTTGCGACCTTCTTCCTATGTAGACGCTTTGCGGGAAGCGAAAGTTCTGGGCGCGGCCGAGCGCGAGCAGGTGATCCGCAAGGCGCTGGATGCGGCCACGCGCACGATTCCCGGGGCGCGCTGGCGCGAAGACAAGCCGCTGGTTGCGACTGTCGTCAATTTAACGGAGTTTCCCTCGGTCATCCTCGGCAGCTTCGATGCGGAATTCCTGGCGCTGCCGGAAGAGGTGCTGGTCACGGTGATGCGCGATCACCAGAAATATTTCGCCATCGAAGACGCAAATGGCAAGCTGCTGCCGCATTTTCTGGCTGTGCTCAACACGGCTGGCGATTCGGATGGGCTGATCCGTCATGGCAATGAGCGTGTGTTGCGGGCGCGCTTCAACGACGCGCGCTTTTTCTGGCAGACCGACCAGAAACAGAATCTGCGGGAGCGCGTTGAATTGCTGAAGCATGTCACGTTTCAGAAAGATCTTGGGAGCTACTACGATAAGACCCTGCGCGTGCAGCGGCTGGCGAGCTGGCTGGCGGAGACGATCAGGCAGAATGGCATGACGATTCGTCCGGGAGTAGTGCACAAGGCAGCGCTGCTGGCGAAGACCGATCTTACGACCGAACTGGTTAAAGAGTTCACGGAGCTGCAGGGGATCGTCGGCGGGCTTTACGCGGGCGTGCAGGTGCTCGACGAGGATTTGCGTCCGGATGTGCGAGCCGAAATTTCGAAGGCGATCTACGACCACTACAAGCCAGAATCGATGGAAGATGAGGTACCGCGAACGGTCGAAGGCGCTGTGCTTTCGATTGCTGACAAGGCGGATTCGATTGCAGGCATGTTCGCGTTGGGCCTGGTGCCGAGCGGATCGAAGGATCCTTTTGCGCTGCGGCGGCAGGCGAATGGCATCGTGAAGACGATCGCCGAGCACAAGCTGCCGTTCCGGCTTTCCGAGATTATGGCGGATGCGCGCTGTCATTATCATGGCTCCGCTGCTGAGAGGAAATTTTCCAACAGCGATTACTCCGGATCGATTCGCAGCTTTTTCAGGGAGCGGCTGGAGTTTTACCTGAAGGATGCGCGCGGTTATGCCTATGACGTGGTGAGCGCGGTGCTGGCGGTTGAGTCCGATGATGTGGTGGACTCGGTGGCCCGAGCGGATGCGGTTAGCGGAGTGCGCGAACTTCCCGACTTTTTGCCAATCGCTGCCGCCAGCAAACGAATAAGAAACATCCTCAGACAAGCTAAAGAAAAGGATGTGGTGCCTGCTCCGCAATTTGAACTGTTGGCGGATGAGGTCGAGGAATCCAAGGCGCTTTGGGCCGAGGCCGAGCGAATGTTCCCACGCATCGAAAAGGACCGTGCAGAAAAGGACTACACGGGTGCGTTAATAACGCTCTCGACGCTGCGTCCGGCGATCGACAGGTTCTTCGACAAAGTTATGGTGATGGTGGAGGACGATAAGCTGCGCGCCAATCGGCTGGCCTTGCTGGAAACACTGGTGAAGGAATTTAGTACGATTGCGGATTTTTCGGAGATCGTGACGGAAGGCAAGGGGTAAGGTCCATCCGCGCTCGGTCTAAGGAAGATCCGATTAAGTGTTGGCGGATAGCTTAAACCACAGAGTTCACAGAGGTCCACGGAGGACCGCAGGTCAGAGCTTGCCTACGGTTTCTACTGCACTTTTTGTAGGCGGTGAATCAGCTTTTGCGCGAGGTTCTCCTCGGATTCCGACCACAACAGGCGGCCGGTCGCTCCGGAATTCTCTTCGACCTTGGCGGTGAACTCGACCAGACGTTGCACGTTGCTTCGGATGCGATTCTCGGCCTCGAAGCTCAATGCGAGTTCTTCGTGCAGGAAAGGCGCGTCGCGGCCGAAATCAATCTGGATGTGGCCGGCGGCGGCGGCCGCGTTCTCTTCGAACTCGAGTCCGTGCGCGACGACGCGTACCAGCGAGGGTTCCTGCTCCCATTTCTCAGTGCCTAATGGAGGAGTCCAGAGATCCCAGTAAGCTTCGAAAACGTAAGCCAGATCTTCGTGGAGGAAGTCAGAAACGGCTCCCACAGCTTCTTCAGGCGGAAGGCCAGGATTAAAACGGCGCTCAAGAATTGTGGGCTCGGCCCAGGAAACGGGATGAACGGCGGCGTAGGTAACGCCCGGCGTGGCTGGTGAAAAAGGAAGCTGGCGAAGAACGCTGATGGTGCGAGGCAGAATCTCCGGCAAATCGAAGTTGGGAAACCACAGGCTGAGATAGAGCGAATCCGCCATGAACCTATTTCCTTAATCTCACCCCAAACTGTTTTTAAGGACTCTCAATTTGTAACTGGTCGATCATGTTGGTGAGCGCGGCAGGAATCGAACCTGCGACCCACGCCTTAAAAGGCCATTCTGTCAGTACCACGTTCTATATATTTTAATCACTTAGAAACCGCCCGCCTGTGGAAAACCCTGTGTTTTGTAGCGAGTTGTTGGGAAGTTGTTGGGAAGTTTCGCTTGCATCGTAAGGGGAACATAAAGCGGAAGATGATAAGATGCCTCCGTCATGGCCCGCCGCCCGGATCTCCGGCCCGAAGAAATCCTCACCCGTGACAATCTGAAAGCGCTCGCGCAGAACCTACCCGTCTGAGCCAGGCGGGCGTGCGCGATTTTTACGAGCGAGCGTAACAAGAATGTCGCATTACGAGCCGTGAATTCCCTCCAGCACGGGCTTTGCAAGAACTAGTTCAGGCATGGAAGCAATTAAGGAAATGGCGCAATTAGGGGCGAAGTCACGCCGGCTCCGGAATCAACCTGTCAACCGTGTGTTTCCTCTGACGCTTACCCTCGACGCACAGACGCACACGAGCTTGAGTGATTGCGTTGCAACGGCGGTAGCCACTGGCAACTCGAAGGCACTCTTCGGGGTCTCGGTCGGGAACAATCTCGCAGCGCATTCGTGCCAATCATTCAGCAAGAAGAAACACGTCTATAACGTCACCCTTAGTGCGTCGGCGAGGATGAGTCCTTTGTATCGCTCTACCAATCCGGCGCCGATCGCTGTTTTTGCGCCAAAAGTAATCCTCGGGAAGTCTTATTGCACCCTAATTGCACCGAGGTTTGAATGCTGCCTTATCGGGACAGATTCCTCGTCCATTGTTGCAATCCAATTGCACCCAGATGCACCCAGATTTTGTACGATGTGCGCTTCACGCGGCGGCATTCCTGGCTCATCGTAGGGATCTACGGGTTCGAAACAAGAAAATAATCGAGACTCGCGAAACGGCATCCGAAGTCTACCCGTGTCTATTTCCGGCGGAAGTGGTGATTCGCATTCCGCCCTCTCTGGAGCGGTCACGCATCAACCCATAACTCAAGCTAGAATTTTCTTTATCTATAGCACCTTGACCCTTCAAAAACTCTCGCTAGATTCGCGTTTGAAGTTTGAGATTCACGCTAAGAGTTTTAGCCTCCCGTGAGATCGTCAGGCGAATCTCTCGGCCCGACTGTTGAAAGGTCTTCCTAACTTTGTCGAGGTCGGATTCGCTGACGGAACGCCCGTCCATTGCACTGATAACATCACCTTTCTGCAGTCCAGCGGTCGCCGCTGGGGAATTGGGCTCGACGCTGTCAATTTCGACTGCCCCAAAGGCTCCACTCTTGACTCGTAATGAAAGGCCGCTTGCATCCGCGGGAAAAGGGTCTGCGAAGTGGCGGACCGGCTTAAACAAAATCCGCTGATTTTGATAATCAAAAGTAATTGTGAAGCGGCTGAGAATTTCGCCACCAATCAAGGCATCAATGTCGGGGCTGGCAAGAAGGCCTCTGGCATCTTGCGGCAGGATGGTAACCGGTTGGCGGAGCACATAAGGCCCGAGTTGCAACCAGCCGATGCGTACAGCCACCTCTTTCGATTCGCCTCCCAAGTGGAGGTCGGACACTGTAATTGTCTTGCCGACTGATTCGAGCACGCGATTTGCGCTTACGAAGGATGGGGCCAAGATTAGACTACCCGCACCCGAATCGATCAAGCATTTGACTTCAATTGGCCCCCGTCCAGGAAGCAGCATTCTTGCCCGTATTTGCGGCACGTCGCGGAAAAGATCGAAGGCGAACCCAGATCTGCCTCGATCGGCAACAAATGTCGCTGGATCATGAAATGTGACCCGCTGATGCTCGTAATCGACCTGCAGGACGAAACGACTGATGACGTCATACCCAAGCAGTCCGTCGACTGAACGGCCGAGGGTTTGTTGCATGAATGAAAGATCCACAACCGCCACGCTGTTCGTTGAGACTTCCACGCCTGGAAGCTCCAGAAGGACGTTCTTTGCCATGCTAATCGTAGTCGAGCCAACCACCCTTTCGGTTCCAGCCTCCCATTGAAAAACAAGCCCGCTTTTTTCTGCCAAGGGCTTACTGATGACGGTTTGATTGGCTCCAGTGTCGAGGACAAACCAAGCTGTTTCCTTGTTCACTCGAACGGGCACAAAAATGTGCGCGGATACCTGGACCGGCACCGTTGCCTCGTGAGCACCAGCCGCAAAACCGATGGGTGTTTTTCTCTGCCCCGGTTCTTCGGTTTCAGATGTCGTGTCCGCAAATAGACTCACAATGCCCAAGATGAGAACAAATTTGAGCGTGCTTGACGAGCGCATGAAGCGACCCTGCAGCATAGATCACAAGTAATCAAAAATGGTCATAAAGCCAAAATCCATGTACAGAGTGGGTGGTGGCCATGGCGCGATTCGATCTCGACGGGAGAAATCTGAATTTCGGTTCGCAATCCGATATGCCGCGCCGGCGCAGCGCAAGCCATAGTTGCAGAAGAGCAAGGATGTTTTCTGGGTTCCATTCGATTCCTACCGCGAGTCCGCAGGCTGTGCAGGCGTCGGCTCTGACGCTGGCGAATCTGGGATAAGTACCCTTTTTACCGTTTCAGGAATCTCATTCGCGTGCGCGAGCAGTACGTGATACAGACCGATGAAAAGAGTTTCGTCGGCGGGCGTTGCGACAAAGGTGGCAAGGATGCTACCGACCCCAAATACCTTGCGCTTCTGTATTCGCTGGTATAGTTCGAGACGACCATCTCCTGCTCCACAAGTTGTACGGCGTGCAGCTTACGATAGCGCGGTTATCCCGATGGCGAACAAGCTGCACATTGCTGGGTTCAATTCCTTCGTGGCGCAGAATTGTGTTGAAGGTCAGCATGGCGTTCAAAAGATATTTCGGAGTCGATTCTATGCTGATTTGCGCGTTTTAAGGGGTTGGGTCGGCTGGAG